>NZ_FOLV01000045.1 GCF_900112415.1 Bacillus sp. 491mf | reverse complement strand
AAGAAGTTAGGTGGGAGATAAACTGCCCGTAAAAGCCCGATTGGTTCAACTAATAATCAGTGGGGGATGAAGAAAACCCCCACTGATTAAAGTTTCACTTTATTCTGTTGCTTTGAAATAAAGTCGTACCGTTTATAAAAAAATTGCACCTTTATACCCCTTTAGATAATCTAAAGGGGTATATTTATAGTAAAAAGGAAAAAAACTTCTGAAATTGAAAGGTAGATTAAGGAACTGTTGAGTGACAATAAGCTATTTCGTTAAAGGGTCATATTTTTGAAGATGAACTGGGAATAAAAATCAAAATACATAGTTAAGGAAGTGGATGGATGAATTTATTAACTGTTACTGAGGAATTTTTTAATTATGTAAGGGAGTTTTTACTTTTAAGATTTATACTATTTGCTTTGGTCCTCATGACTTTTTCCTTTGTCATAAACCGTATTATTGATTGGTTCTTTAAGAAGTCAAGCTTTTTTGATGAAGAAGTAGAACAGACGATTCAAAGTGTAATTCGATCAATTCTTAGGTATGGAATTGTAATCAGTCTTGTTTTTTATCTAATTAGTCAATTTGTAGATATAAAAGGTATTCTTGCAGGTGCAGGGATTGCCGGAGTTGCCGTCGGTTTTGCTGCACAACAGATGCTAAAAGATGTTATATTAGGGTTCGCAAGATTAACGGACAAAGAATTTCGTGTCGGCGATTTTGTTACTTTTAACGGAACAAGCTCAGGTACCATTGAGGAAATTGGTATTCGCTTTATGCAAATTCGTGAATGGTCGGGAAAACTCCTTACAATCCCACATGGAGAGATTAGAACGATACAAAATTTTAATAAAGGCTGGATGCGGATTATTGAACGGATTACGGTAAGTTATCAGGAAGATCCTACAAAAATAAAGGAATTGTTAGAAAATGTATGTGTTATCTGCAATGAAAAATTGGATCAAAGCCTATATAGGATAGAGAACGAGGTTGTTGAACCATTTCGGTATATTGGTGTTACAGACCTAAATCCAAATCTTAAATATGTTGGGTACGAATTTTGTATTGTAGGTTTGGTTAAACCTGAAGAGTATTTTGAAACTTCCAGGCAAGTAAGGTTTGAACTAATGTCTATCTTCCATAAGAATCAAGTGCAAATGCCTGCAGCAAATATGTTCGTTCATACTGAAACATTACAGGAGATTCCTGAAGGGCAGCTTTCGTCAGGTAGGTAAAGAAAATTAGCTGATTGGAAATTATAATTAGAATTTTGGTTTGTAGACCGGCAGATTTCGATGAGCTTAAGGGGTTAAACAATGCCTCCGAAAAAAAGTAACTTCCGCACTCGTTAAATGTATAATTTGTTATAGGAAGCAGGTGAACTCGGGATGAAGAAAATAATAGCGGCTGTATTTATAGTAGGGTTTAGCATAATACTACTATATTTATTCACTGATTTTTTTACAAAAATAAAAGTAAAAAAACCAGTTGGCAATTATTTATCGGAGCATTATGGGATAAAAGATGGAGATTTTAAAATTCTTTCTGCTTATGAAAATTTGCTTGCAGGTGTGGATATTGAAACTTATATAGAAATAAAACAACCGTATCACACGACTACTCATGTAGGAGTGGATCCGAATTCATATGAGATAGATGAAGAGGAAGGTAAGGAGGTTTTTTTAGACATATTCAAAGGGGCTTATATTCAACAACATAGTGATGTTTTGAAACAATCAGAGAAAATAATTAAAAAATATAAGTTGTTGAGCGAATCCCCCGATGCATATCAAATAAGTAGAAAAAATTTCTATTATTATTTAAAGTTTACAATAGACGAGCAACAAGCGAAAGAATTGCTTATAGAATTTAAACAAAAACAAAAATTAAACACAAAAAAAATAATTAAAACTTTAAACATTAGTGAATCTAAAATCAATACCCATTATGAAGGCGTTATAAATTTTCATTTTGATTATGAAGTTGAAAAAGGTAAAGGGAATATTCCTGATATCCAGAGTATTATGAATGATTATGAAAAGAGTAATGTTTTAACAGAAGGGATTTATAGTATAGAGCTTCAACCTAGAAATCCTGAAGAAATATTAGATGGTGATTCAAGTATTATTGTGTTTAGCGTGGATCAATCAGGGGAATTTCAAGTAATAAAAAAGTTGATTAGATAGAATAATTTGTATTTACAGTTGGATGATATGGTGAAAGGTTTAAATCGAATCTTACAAGGATTCAAGAACTATTATAACCTATCACCAATTGGACAGAGGTGGCTTGGCAAAAAAGATTGGTACGTTCTAGAGCGACTCAATCTTTTTTTGGAACAAGAAAAGAAATGGTAAAGCCATCTCTTTTCTGTTTCAATTTTCTACTCTACACTATCAATCCCTATTTTAAGTTATCAAACTTTGTTTTAAACTAAACGATCAATCTTTTTACAAAGGTCAAGTAAAATATATAAAAGCATCTATTTTTATATATTTTATTTTAATATTAAGTTGGGAACTTTGTGTCTTACTATCATTTAGTTATTTTATATGGAGTTATCGAGTAGGTAGATTTGTGTCACTTTTATTGTATATTTTGTTTAGGCAGCACCCATGCTCATCAACTTTAAGGGATTGATGGATACCAAGAAAATTTTGTATCACTATCAAGTGGTTTATTCTGAGTTTCCTTTTTAATTAGGCTGAACCATTCGTTTAATATTTGAGATTTTGGTAATTGTGAGGCGGGGTCGTCTTCCCAAATGATATGTGAAAACCAGGCCTTTGTTTCCCATTCAAATTGCAGTTCTGCAAACGAGATTGTAGGATGGTCCGCTTCGTGAAATTGCAGGTTTACTGCATCTGAAACTTCCGAAGCTTGTGGTAACAACTCATTCTTAATTCTATTTTTAATCGTCTGATTTTCTAGCTGATTCCAGAAATACAATTGCCCGTTAATTTGATAAAAAATATCAAAAGAAGCCTCTCCTTTTTTAAAATTAACCAAAACAAAAGCGCGTTCCACATTATTGTCGGCGGCTTTTACAGTACTGACAATTAAATTTTGTGCCATTGATACCCAAAAACTATTAGCTTCTTCTATTGGAGATTCAACATATAATTCTTCATTTAATTCATTGAGGGTTACCTCTCCATTGTTTGCTTGTTCTACTTTTTTGAAAAATCTACTAAAAAAGCCCATAATTTCCCCTCCACGTTGTCATTTTCTCATTTTGTATTTCAATAATTAGGTAATAATTAATGCTATTGCCACTGTAATCATATCATTTTCAGATGGGTTATGAAACCGAGCTAATGAATGGAGTTTGTCCTGTTTGCGTCAATGTACAACAACAGATGCATGCTATTGTCGTGGATTCAAATTTCCTTAAACCGATGTCAGAAAATGAAAACCCCCACTGATTAAAGTTTCACTTTATTAAATGAAATAGTAACTGAAGTAGGTTACCAGGATGTTGCGATTTGAATAGGGAATTTGTTAATAGGAATTAACAGAAAAAGAAGGTATAAATTGAGAAAAAATCTAAGAGATGTTTTTAAAGGTAACTGACAAACAGGCTTATTCCAACTTGAATAATGAGGAGGAATAAGCCTTTTTTATGGCCAAAAACAAAGGAGGAAAAGGAAAATTTGACGGATGAAACGAGGGGGATCTGAAATAAAATTTAATCGCTTATAAGAAAGATTAACCGTTTCTAAAAAAGTTGCACCGTTGTACCATCTGGATTTAGTATTTATACTACGCCCTAGGGCATTAATTATGAATAACAAAATTTAATTAGGTAGGTGTGAATGATGGTAGATAAAGTGGATGATTTTTGCTTCTCTGAAAAATATGATTGTTGGGATGGATCTATAAACGTAAATTGTTCTGCTTCGTTTTTTGGACAAACTAAAATTGAGTTAGGTGGGTATTTAGAAAGTAATCAACCTTTAACAAAAGAAGCTTATAATACGCTATGTTATGTAAAGGAACACTTTGATATTGTTTATGAAAATATACTAAAGGGTCTATTTGAATTGCAATTGAAAGGTTTCATGAGTTACGAGATATATAATGAAAATGATTATTCCTTTAGTCCTATTACTTTTAATAGTATGGAAGAAATTCATCCTTATTTAGGGACTCCTACATTTGAGATTTTACCTAACTATACGAAGGACAACTATGCTTACTTTGCAATTTCATTTCATGATGAAGGTTGCTTGTTATCTATTGAACATGGTCTTATAGCTTTATTTTTTAAAAATGACATGATTCATTTTGAACCTTCTGATTCGTATTTTGTGCTTGAGATGCTTATGGATTACGAGGAAGATTGTACAAAGTGGGAAAAAGATTTTTGGTTAGTGTGTCATGAACTAGCTAGGAACAACTCACTTGAAGATAAAGAATTGTTTAGAGCTAAGTGGTTGAAGGGTAAATAACTCTTTCTTTCTATTTCATTTTAGCATTCTAGGTTTCTCCTTTTTTAATAAATTTTATAAGTTCGTTTCCCGTTTGATAACGAACTTTAAATTCCTCAGCGAATAAATCATTCGGTATAACATTTAGTATTTCTAGGAATTTTCCATGCTACGCTTAATGATTTGTATGGATGGTACGGGGGGAATAGTTTATCAGGAGAGCCGATACTAGATGTTTTCTTTTTTTAAGGAGGGTTTTAAGGTGCATTGTATGTCCTTAATAGTTAGACCAGATAAGAATATTGTTAAGTACATTACTTCTTTAAGAAAATTTAGTCATAAACCAATTCGTGAGCTGAAAAGAAATATAGAAGATGAAACTCCAGTTTTAAAGTTTAGTTATTATGATACAGAAGAATTGATTAAACTTAAAAATGTTGTTGTTAATTTGAACGAATTGGGTGCAGAAGTAAGAATTCTTGAGGAAGAAGATAGACAGATCTCTCTTGAACTGTTGAGCAACTTAATTGAAACGTATAGAGAAATAGCGAGAGAAAGAGAAGACTTAGATGATAGAATATTAGAAGACACTGAATAGAAAATCTTTGATAACAAATGAATAAAGATACTTAATAATTTTGTGAAATATGTCCTTTGTAAAGGACATTCAAAAAGTTAGGCAGTTTTAAAAAGATGCCTTTTGTATTGTGGTATTCCCCCTATGGTAGATAGTTGAGAGAAAGTTACTGTACTGTGTTTATTATGGAGGGGATTTTTTTATGGGAAAAAGAAGATCTTTTGCGATTGACTTTAAAATGAAGGCTATTGATTTCGTAGAACATTATAGTTTGTCATTTCATGTGTCTTATGTTTTTCAATAATATCTGACTTCGTTAATTTTTTAAAAGGGGGAGTTTTCATATGGATACTAGGTCTGAAATCAAGAGATTATATAATTGTAGATTTTTAAAAAATCAATCAGAATGTGAAGAGTTTGACGGTGCGTTAGAAAGCTTAGCAGATTATGATGATGAGAAGCTTATTAAAGACTTGTGTATGATATTTGATGATGAAACACAAGAGGAAGAAGTTATGTTTGGTCTAGTTCATTTTATTGAAAGTTTTGAAATGGAAAAATATCTAACAGAGATGCCTAGAGCTTTACCAAAAATGGTTGAGAGTGCAAAAGAGTGGGCAATGCTACTAAACATAAGAATTTTAAATAATGATTTATATAGAAGTGAGTATGCTAAAATTCTTGTAGGAATGAATAGTGATATAAAATTAACAGTAATCAATTTGCTTAATGAAATTATTTCTGACGATCCTAAAAGATTCGAGGGCGTTGCTAATGAAATTCTTAGTAAATTAAAAGAGGCTGATGAAAATTCTTTCATATAGAATAAAAACCGATTTGATAAATTAGTGTCATTTCGGTTTTTTGTTGTCTTTTTTGACACGTGATATCTGTATCAAATGTGTTTGTACCACCACTGAAGAAACCAACTTTAAAATGGTATGAAACGACTCAATACAATCATTGCGAGCATTATAAGATGAAAGATAGCGCAGCAGGTGTAACTGAATGAAGTAGAAAGTGAGGAAGATAGAATGTATATAAGTAAATTAAAAAATATAATTAAACCCAATAATGACTTATTAGATACATACACTAAAGAAAAATGGGATGAGATTGAATTCATATTAGGAATCAAGCTACCAACAGATTATAAAGAATTTATAAATACATATGGAGTTGGAAGTATAGGTGAATTTTTATGGGTTCTAAATCCATTTATCCAAAATATGAATTTAAATCTAATTGAAAAAGGTAAAGAAATTAGAGAAGCATATATTGTATCAAAGAATGCGTTTCCAGAAGATTTTACGCATAATGTTTTTCCAACTGAGGGTGGATTATTGCCATGTGCAATAACAGATAATGGGGACGAAATTTACTGGTTAACATCTAATATAGGTGATGAATGGCATATAGTTGTATATGAATCAAGGTCAGCAAGCTATTATGAATATAATATGGGCTTAGCTGAGTTTCTATATAAAATTCTAACAAAGGAAGTAGAATGTTTCGCTTTCCCAGATGATTTTCCAGGAGATGAGTATAGGTTCATAGTATAAATCATTTAGGCGGAAATAGATTATGGGGAGGTGGTATTAGATGAAAGATTTAGAATGGAAGTATGCGGATGATCCGATTACTGAAGAAATTGTTGAAAAAATAGGTCAATCAATGGGGATTAAGTTTCCGAAAGATTATATCGAGTGTGTAAAGGTGAATCATGGGGCTAATGTAGTACCATATTGTTTTGATGTTGAAGGAATAGAAAGAGTCTTTGGTTCATTACTTTCGTTTGATGAGGGAAGTAGTGATTACATCGTAACAGATTATGATAACTATCGTGCTACTTTACCTAATGGTGTAATTCCTTTTGGCATTGATCCAGCGGGGAATTTAATATGTTTTGATTATAAAAATTATAACGCAAATCCCATTGTTATCTTTTGGGAGAATGAAGGTGCATGGGAAAAAGAAGAACTGATGGAAAGTGAAGGGATTACAGTAGAAGAAGCAGAGGAAGTAGCAAGAGAAAACGTATTTTATGTGGCAAGTACTTTCACTGAGTTTTTAAAAAAATTTTATGATTCATGATAGTTAAAACAAAAGGTGACAGATACTTATGATCGTTTGCGTTTGTCAAAAATAAATATGTAAGTGTTTCTACAATTGTTAAGGGATGTGTGTGAATGAAAGAGTTTTATCACTCTAAAAAGAAGAAAATACGAGGGTGGAAACGACATAAGAGAAAGATAGAAAGATGGAAGCAAAATGTAATCGACATAGATATGAATTACATTCGTGAGCATCAAAGAGATTATGCAAAGTTGTGGATTCATCCCTTTTATTCTTTAGTCCGTAGAAATCCTCCTAATTGGTATAACCGTTTATTATTAAATGAAATGATAGATGTATATCTAAACTGGTATGAAAAAATGACAATGGAGGATGAAAATTTTTACCTGAAAATTTGGTTATATGAACCAGACTTTATAAGTTCTCAAATTGTCGTTTCTTACAAAGATTGTATAAATACTTACAATGATACCTTTGACAAAAACCTTACTGCAAAGAAATTTCCATTTCATAAATATGAATCATTAAAGGATAAATTAGCTTTGTTTGATTGGGAAGCTCACATTGATACCGAAATGTACTGGGATGAGGAACTAAAAGAAGATATAGTAATAGAGTTTAGAACAAAAGACGAGGTAAATGAAATAATAAATAAGGCCTATAAAACCCAGAAGATTAAGCTCAGTGATGGAGATGACGTTCTTTATAAGGTTAATGTTGGGGAAGTTTGGTTGGGAACACTAAAAAAAGGGAATCTCTCACAATAAAGGTGTTCGCCCTTCTTTTGATTCAATTATCAACATTAAAATGTAACAAAGCCTTTGTTTTAGAAGAAAATGATTTGTTTAACCGATATTTTAAATAAAAGATTCATATAAGCAAGCTGATAGCTAGTTTATGTAAAATTGATCAAAATCCCCAATATAGCAGCTACATTCAGAGGCTTTGAACTAACTAGAGACGGTACAATGATAGCGAATCAAAGAAAGGGCAGCATCATCCAGAGAGAGGTAAGATTATAGATGATGAGATTAAGGGGTAACATTCACTGTGCTTATCTAAATAGTGGTAAAATAACCTATAAATAGGTGTTTAATCTGGATTCACCTAATGAAAATGAATGGATAAAACTGTACAGGGAAATTGTTATGTAAATTAACTTTTAGCATTAAGGAGGATATAAATGAAACCTAATTATTTTTCAATTGCAATGTATCCCACAGTATCTTTTAACGATGAAGAGATACTAGGACGTCTTTTGGATGTGTTTGAGTCAAATGAAAAATTTGCTCCTACTCATTGGGGTAACTGTGAAACGGTACGGGTAGAATATAATCGTGAGGAAATTATTGAAAAAGTGATTTCGGAGCGTAGGGTATCTGAAGTTCACCTCTATCGTGATAAATCTGTTAATTATAGAGGGCGTTTTGAAGTTAACTTGAGCCATGGCTCATTTTTGGAGTTTGAGTTTCAAAAATCTATACCTCAAAAATTGTGGCCGGATTTTTTTGAGCTATCTGACCAAATCGCAGAAATTGCGAAACCTCGTTTTGGAGTAGCTCAAATTTGTTGGCCAGTACCCTATCCGTGGAATACGGAACGTGAATGTTTACTTATGGGGATGAATATATCTTCCCAACCTATACCGGTTCGGTTTCTTCGCAACGGTCCATTAGGGATGGGAGCTAGAACCTACTTTGGTGGCCATATTTTAGAAATGTTTGGTAGAGATTTGTTGCTAAATAGCCCAGGAGTTGCATCAGAACTGAGTTGGGATGGCATTTGCATAGATCTTTTAAAGAATCCATTAGAGGCTGATGGTGACATATTACTTGATAGTTGGTTACATGTAATGAAATATTTGGAACCAGCTCAAGTAATGGCTATACCAAGTTTTGATGATGATCGGATGGGTGTAACCTATTCTCCAAATGTTGCTTGGAAGGATTACCTTGAAAGCTAAATGAAAGGAGAGAGTAATAATGAATGAGAAGAGTAATGATAGAATAAGAGTCATGGAAATATTAAATAGATCTCAATACAATGATGAGGTTATAGATCAGCTAGATATAAGTGATTTGGACCTTGCTTTTTCAGATTTGTCAGAGGTAATGGGAGATCGTATTATGGCAAAACGGGTCATGTTAAGGGCTTCTTCATTAATGAGAGCATCGTTTCATGATTGCGATTTTGAGTTGGCTGATTTCAGAAGTTGTAATTTAGAGGAAATACACATTGCAGATTGTAGGTTTGGCGAAGCGGATTTTTCTAAAGCGAATATGAAATATGCAAAGATAAATATAAGTAGTTGCTTCGAAACTTGTTTTGACGAAGTTGATTTTTCATATGGAGAACTAGTTGGAACAATTTTAAATCATGCAACATTTCGTCGTGCGAATTTATCTGGAATAGATGCTACACAAGCAAATTGTTTTGGAGCAGATTTCAGCAGTGCTACTCTTACAGACGGTAAATTTGAAAAGACAGATTTGGAAAATGCAAATTTATCAGAAGTAGATGCTAGAAATGCAGACTTTACAAATGCAGATTTAACAGGAGCAACTCTTTTGAATGGGAATTTTACGGGAGCGGATTTTACCGGTGCGAAACTTGACAATGTAGTTTGGAAGGGAGCAAATGTAGAAGGCGCTAAGTTTGATGAAAATGTTAAGGAACAAGTATTAAAAATGATATAAGAAATTTACTTTGAATCTTGTGTAAAACTTGATTGATTATACGTAGAGGGCTTATTCTAACTCGAAATTTGAGAGGGAGTAGGTCTTTTTTTATTTTTGAATGATATTTAAAATAAAAGATTTATATGAAATCTGAAGTTAGCGCATCTAAAGCTTTTGGTCTTAAAGGTAGAAAGTATTATAAAAAGATGATACGTTTAGCGAAAAAGAGGATTTTGTAAATTATGAAAAAACTAGAGGGAAAGAAGCTTTAGGAGGGAATGAAAGTGAATGTTTTGCCTGATAAATTAGACCAAGTTCTTGGAGAAGACATTTATAAACGTGAAGATAAGAAAAATGTGAAAGAGGCCTTAATTAGCTTAGGTGTAGAAGTCTCTGATACATTTAGTGAATTTTATGATCGGTATGCTGGCCCTTTTTGGGAAGAGCACGTTCCCTACGAGTTGTTAGATATTGTAGAGGAAGAGAACAATATTCAATCAAATACAATGATTGCTCGAAATGAGCATGGATTCCCTAAAAAGTATCTCGTTTTAAGTGAGATGTCAGCAAATGCCGTACTAGTGCTTGATAGTGTAACTGATAAAGTTTATTCGGTTCATTTTGAAGGGGGAGATGAGCTGCTTTTAAGTGGAGAGTTAAAGGAAACTTGGTCAACATTTTATGTGTTTTTAAAAGAATATTTTAACTGTTAGCTAGGGAATAAGTTAATGTCAAATAGAATGATTTTACTTATGGTGCTAAACAAACACACAAGACTTGTTACAGTGATCCTATAAGTGTTACAACAATTAAACTTTACAAAAAAATATAATGATATATACCGGAACATATAGTTATAAATCGCAAGTATAGAAATCTGATGATGTTATATATTATACACTTTGCAGAAACGTATGTTCGTATTTAGGTTAATATGCTATACTAGTAATGTAAATATATTCCGTATATTGTACAAAACGGTTTATCGCAATTAAGTGTTTTAGAATTATAAATTTCAGATATATGAAAAAATAAGCGTTATCATTTTTATATTATGTAATTAACTATAAGTTGCAGTGATGAGCTTATAAAAGAACTAGGGAGGCAGAGAAGATGGCAGTCAGTACATATCAGTTGTTTCAGCACCTTAATATGACAGGGGCACAAGAGGATTTGGCAATGCGTTACTTGCAGACGAGAGACGAGGAAGTTTTAAAAGATATAGAACGAGCGACCATTCGTGACAAGAAGCGAAATGATTTTGCTCGGCAGTTCATGAATGATTTTGAGAAAACGTATAAGCAAGATCCAGTCTTTTTTAGGTTATTTTATCATTTGCTTGAGGATCAATTATTGAATGTTCTTATTGTTCGTTTTTCAGAAGTGAGCTTTCCCAAAATGAAGGTGTATTTAGAAAAAAGCAGTCTTTCACTTGATCTTCTTGTAGCTGCTGCTTGTAAGCAGTTAACAAAGCTTTCAGGCTCCGTTAACGATGCAGATGTATTTCTTAGAGAGTTAATCAAGGAGAATCCAGCGTACATAGAAGAACGATTACAAGTACTAACAGGGCAGTCAAAACTGCTTTTGCTCCTACTTATGTTTGATACAGACTATGAGAGATTTCATGCCTACCAGCCTTTATTGGAGGAAGAATTACAGGAGCATGCGAAATTTATATTGCATTTTGGCAGAACGCGAGAGCAGATGGAAGAAGTACAAAAGCAGATAGATATAGCACAAGAACAGATAGACGTAGAGCAACAGCAGATAGAAGCAGTTAAAAGATATGTTCAAGGGGAAACCGTCAGCAAGGTTGCTATCGGTTCATCGTTACCGGATTTAACTTGGTGGCTCTTATTTAGTGTGCAGCAGTATTCTGATGTTGCAAGACGGTATATTGACTTGTTGGCGAAATATTCTGTTAAGAATTTTATCTTTTATGCGACGGATCATGCGTGCGGTGTTCTCAAACAGTCCTGGTACTATATGAGAAGAACGGTTCTAAGTAAACCATCGTATGAAACGCTTCGAAGCTTATGCGAACAATTTGGTGTGTCAGAGGAAAGAATCCTTGCCTACCATCTTTCTCATCATAATCTAGAATATGCTGATTTTAAGAAAAGCTATGAATATCAATTACTGTTTCGTATGTTGGAAGAGCAACCAGAATTTATCCAGCGCATATTGCAATATTTGAGTAAGAGTCATTATATTTTCGTGTCAGCACTTTTGGAGGAAAAAGGATACGAATTAAATAAGAATAAAGTGCGCGAAGAGTTTTTGACGGTTGCCTTAGAGTCGAAAGCATCTGAGATACGCAATCTATATCGCGACTATTTAGTTGGTAAAGCGTCGCTTGAAGATATGATGCAAGTGTTCCAAGAGCCGAAATATAAACATAAGCGTTGGAGAATGCCTGTTTTAGAAATGGCGACCCTTTGGGATACAGAGGAAGCTGCGAAGAGGGAAGCAGTGCTTAGTCTTCAGTTTGCAAATAGCTATAGCCGTAGTTTATATGAACTTCTATGGCGATATTCTCTGACGGGACATTCGCCAGAACAAATGTTGAAGGATATTCTTTCTTATGGATTACCTAAGGAGAGGCTCGTTTCCTATTCAGTGGTACAAGCTTTAGGGCACGGTGAGAAGGGGAAAGAAGCGAAGGAAGCACTTATTCGTTTTTTTGTAAAAGAACGGGCATATGTGACAGAAAAGTTTGCTGAATATAGTATAGAGGAACGAATTTTTATTTTGGATGAGCTGGCAAAAGATGATGTTGTTAAAACGCGTCTTCTTCTTATTCAAAGTCTTGGAGATTCCTCTAAAAAAGTACGTACCGCTGTAGTCGAGCTTCTTACGAAGGATGAAGAAGCAGCAGAGGATGTAGCAAAGGAACTAAGTAATAAAAAGAAAACCATACGAGAACAGGCAATGCGCATACTTCTATTCTATAAATCTGAGAAATATACACAACTTGTGGAGCAAGCTTTACAAGAAAAGAAGAATGCTTCCTTGATGGAGGAATTTGCTCATTTACTTAGCGGTGCAGAATTAGACGGAGCACCAGGAAGTGTGGAAGCCCTTTGTATGCGTATATTAACGCCGCAAAAAAGAAACGCACTCGTGCAGTGGCTCGGATTTGAACCACAAATTCGTCTTCGTGATTCCGATGCAATAGCAGATGCAACGCTTCCGCTTGCTTATTTTCAGCAGTATGTATCGGAGTCTGTAATTGAGAAAAAGGAAGCGGCGGAAGCAATAGGTGCCGCTTTGAATGAACAAGATTTGAAAGAAAATATACAAGCGATCTATCAGCTGTGGATTTCTCAAGGGGCGGAGGCGAAAAAGCGCGGTATTCTTTCGATGTACGGCATTCATAGTGATGATGAAATGGCGCTGCTGCTCAAAAAGCAGATTGATGAGTGGGCTGTTGGCATGCGCGGAGCTATTGCTGCTGCAGCTGTTCAGGCGTTGGCGTTGTCTGCGTCACATCTTGCACTTATGACGATTAATACTATGGCATTCAAATATAAACATAAACAGGTGCGTAATGCTGCGAAAGAAGCGTTGAGTCTCGCTGCTAAAACACGCGGTATAACAGAAGAAGAGCTAGAAGATCAGCTTGTTCCGGACCTTGGTTTTAATAAACGCGGTGAAAAGACAATTGATTACGGAAGCAGGACGTTTACTGCTTATTTAACTCCAAACTTGAAAATTGAGCTAAAAACAGAAGAAGGAAAACGAATAAAGTCGCTTCCGAAACCAAATGCAAAAGATCATACGGAAAAGGCAGAAGAGGCTAAGGCGGAGTTATCGTCTATAAAGAAACAGCTTCGTAGCATCATTAGTATGCAAACGCTGCGTCTTGAAATGGCACTTTCTCTTAATCGCTATTGGTCGCAACATACGTGGAAGTCTCTGTTTGTGGAAAATCCAATTATGCAGCAATTTGCTATCTCGCTTATTTGGGGCGAGTATAAAGAAGGAAAATTGTTTGCGATGTTCCGTTATATGGAGGACGGCACGTTCAATACGATTGAAGAAGAAGAGCATGAACTTACGCCAGACACTGTTATCGGTCTGATCCATCCACTAGAATTGTCCGAAGAGGAACGGGAATTATGGAAGGAACAACTAGAAGATTATGAGGTTGTCCAGCCATTCCCGCAAATTTCCCGCGAAGTATTTCGGGTGAAGGAAGATGAGGAAGTAACTGTGGAAAGGTTTGCTGGCATTCAAATAAATGGTCGTTCGCTGTTTGGTAAGTTGACGAAGTACGGCTGGAATCGCGGACCGGTTGAAGATGCTGGTGTGTACCATACTTTCTATAAGGAAGACACTCGCACAGGATTAGGAGCGGAGCTTGCATTTGAAGGTGCCCCTGTTGGATATGAAGAAGAGGACGATGTATGTTTATTTGAAATTCAATTTTATAAAGCAGGCACAGTGAACCGCGGTTCATACTCCTATGACGAAGTTGATGATGCGAGACGCATTGTACCAAAGCAAGTACCTGAACGTTTTTTCAGCGAAATTTTATATGATATAAAACGGACGACAGAATCGAATCTCGGCCGTGATGAAAACTGGCGCAGTAAGCGATAAGAAAGGAAATGACATATGCAGTCTATTAAACCGTTAATGGAAGAGTTATATGAAGTAGAATTGAATGCTTTAGAAGCGAATGATTCGTTTCCAAAACCAGCTAACTGGCGGTTGTCACCACGCGCGGTTCGTACGTTTATTATCGGACAAGAAGAGCCGCTTCTTTGGCAGGGGCAAGAAGTAGAAATTAGTCGTAAATTTTACGGTAATGATGCGCTTGTGGAACGAGCTATTGTCACATTAGCCGGGAATCGCGGACTTATGCTAATCGGAGAGCCGGGAACAGCAAAGACGATGTTAAGTGAGTTGCTTTCTGCTGCGATATGCAGAAATAGTCGTAACACTGTACAAGGAACAGCCGCTACGATGGAAGATACGATTAAGTACTCATGGAACTATGCACTTCTTCTTGCGAAAGGGCCTGTAAGAGAGGCCCTTGTGCCAGGGCCCCTTTTCGTTGGTATGGAACAAGGGATATTAACTAGATTTGAAGAGTTGACGCGCTGCCCGCAGGAAGTACAAGATTCGTTGATCAGCGTTCTGAGCGATAAGGTGCTGAACATTCCGGAGTTTGGAGAGCAAGGAATTCTTGCGGCAAAGCCTGGATTCAATATTATTGCGACTGCCAACACGCGCGATCGCGGCGTGAATGAAATGAGTAGTGCATTGAAGCGTCGTTTTAATTTTGAAACAGTGCATCCAATTAAAGATGTAAAGCTTGAAGCGAAAATTATAGAGTCGCAAGTGACGCGCTTATTAGGAGCTTCTGGCATCGTACCAGAAGTGGACCAGACGGTTGTTCAGCTATTGGCGACTGTTTTCCATGAACTCCGGGAAGGCGTGACAGCTGAAGGAAAACGAATTGATCAGCCTTCTTCTGTTATGAGTACTGCAGAGGCAGTATCGGTATATTATCAAAGTGCAATGGATGCGTATTATTATGGAAGTGGACAGGTGAAGATGGATGCACTTGTTCGATATTTATCTGGAACGATTGCGAAAGAAAACAAGGAAGACTTAGAAAAGCTGCGCAGTTACTTTACAAGCATCGTCAAAGCGCGAAGTCAAGTAGGAGGAGAGGCATGGAAGTCGTTTTTCGAAGCTCGCAATCAGCTGAAGTAAACACATTATTTCAAAGAGCTTACAATGTAAACAACAACGTCGTATACGTGCCTATTCGCCATCATAGTCCTGCATGCTCTTTTCATGTCCAAAAAATAGTTGAATTATATAAACCGGATGCAATTCTTATAGAGGGACCGATTGATTGTAATCCGCTTATTCCGCATATCGTGAGTGCTGAGAGTGAGGCTCCGATTTGTATTTATTGCAGTTATGATGATAAACCGGATGTGCTTGAAAAAGGAGAGAGCGGAAAGTACCGTGCGTACTATCCCTTTCTCGACTATTCACCGGAACTTGTCGCACTTCGGGAAGGAGCTGCGCGTAACATTCCGGTTTCATTTATTGATCTTCCCTATAAGGAATATTTGTATGTAACGAAAAACGAGGAAGAGCAGGGGAAGTATGATGAACAATACTTCCGGCATAGTCAATATGTCCGTATGCTCTCAGAAAGAACGGGTTGCCGAAGCTTTCATGAATTTTGGGAGAAATACTTTGAATTGCAAGGTTTTCATATGACAAGCGAGGAGTTTATCCAGCAGCTCTTTGATTATTGTTATTACACACGCGCGGACTATACGCAGGAGATGTTGATAGAAGACGGCTGTATGGCTAGAGAAATACATATGGCAAAGGAAATTGAAAAAGCGCGTAAAGCATATGATAAGGTGCTCGTAATTACCGGAGGCTTTCATGTGAAGGGACTTCTTGAATTGGAAGGAGAAAAGAAAAAACTGTCTAAAAGTCCGTTGTCTACTACATATTCAAAAACGTATCTTATGCCGTATTCCTTTTTGGAAAGTGACCAAACGCGCGGTTATGAGAGCGGTATGCCTGCACCTGCTTTTTATCAACACGTTTGGGAGAATAGGGATGAAGCAGCAGCAGAGCAATTTATGATACGGATTGCCCGGCAATTAAAAACAGACGGGATATCAATAGCAGATGAGATTGAGGCTGCGCGAATGATCCGTGAACTTGCACTGCTTCGGGGCAAGATGCGGCCTGGATTGTATGAGCTGATGGATGCGGTGCGCAGTGCATTTGTTAAGGGAGAGATATCCTCGGCAGATAAACCTTTGACGCTGCTTCAGAAGAGTCTGCAAGGGACGAAGCGAGGGAAATTGTCAAAATCCGCGGATGTACCGCCGCTTGTGCATGATTTTCGGGCCTCTGTTCGTTCATTCCGTCTTCCAGCTCGCTCTACTGTACCGCATGAAACGATTCTTGATATATATAAGAAAGAACGGCATCAGCATTTAAGTCAATTCTTTCATTGCCTTGCCTTTTTAGAGATTCCGTTTTGCGAGAAGCTGCGCGGTCCAAACCTTGCTAGAAAACAGAACATCAATCTTATGCGAGAAACTTGGAAATATCGTTTTTCAGCGCAGGTGGAAAGTGCTCTTATTGATTTATCTGTGTATGGTGGAACGGTAAGGGAAGCCGCTCAGGAAGTGCTGCGAGCAAAGCTGTATAAGGCAAAAGGGCGTGCTGGAGAGGTAGCTCTTTTATTGATGGAAGCCTACTTAAGCGGGCTATTTTCTGATTTTGCCATGTACATCCCGTTAATGGATGAGGCGATACAAGAGGATGGAGACTTCGTGTCTATAGCAGATTGCGCTTACTATTTATCGCAAATAGAGAAAACGAATCACCAGGCGGAAAGTGCCCGAAGCAAAGCACTTTCGCTATTCTCTGTTTTAGATGGCGGCGAGCCGGTAATCATTGCGGAAAAGCTTATCGATTTGTATACATTGCAGCCTGCAGATCAGCAGTTTATTGAAGCGTTAGAGTTTTATTTGCAAAAAGAAAAACGGGAAAGTCAAGTAGAAGGGGCAGTATTTGGACTGTTAACTTCCTTAACGAAGAGGACGGTTGATGATGTCATTCGAGTGGCAGAAGGATACTTTTATGGGAGCGGCGATATGCAAAAGCAAGCACCTCTATTTTTGAATGGTTTGTTTGCTGGTGCAAAAGATATTTTCCTATATAACGAGTCGCTGCTTGGCGGGATGTCTCATGTCCTGCAAGAACTTGATGAGGAGACATTTTTGCAAGTGCTGCCGCATTTACGCCTCTTGTTCAGTCAATTCACTCCGCTTGAAGTCGATACGATCGCCAGACAGATTGCTCGGTTATATGACACAACGGAAGAAGCGGTAAAAGAAGAAGTGGTTTCGGAAGCTGTGTTGATGTATGCGATGCAGTTAGATCGGAAGGCACGGGAGATTTTGATAAGACGGGGGCTAGAAGATGGAGAATAAGATTTCTTTGAATCGATGGCGTCTTGTTCTTGGAAAATATGCGGATGATCAAATCTCATTTCAGGAAGAAAGCCCTGTGTACAGGGAGATGGACGAGGCGCTGGAGTTTTTGTATGAACGGGAGCGCGGGGAAGAACGCGGCGGGTCGCTGGATCCTTCGCAGCTAACAGTGCCCACTTGGGTTTCTAAAGTGCGTGAGTTGTTTCCGAAAGAAACAATTGAAATTATGGAAAAACATGCGCTGGAAAAGTATGAATTAACTGCTTTGCTGCAGGATAAGCAAACGCTTGAAAAAATGGAACCGAATATGAATTTGTTAAAATGCATCTTACAATTTAAGGATCATGTAAATCCGGATGTATTGGATACCGCTAAGCGTATTGTGGCAAAAGTAGCTGAGGAGCTGCGCCTGAATTTAGAGCAGGAAGTGAAGCTCGCTTTAAGTGGTAGACCGGATCGAAACCGTGCAAGTCGTGTACGCACGATGCGCAACTTTGATTTTAAGAAAACGATTCGAAAGAACATGAAGCATTTTGACAAGGAAACGAACACCATTCATATTGAAAAACCGTACTTCTATGCGGCAACGAAGCACGTTAACCCATGGCGTGTGATTCTTGCAGTAGACGAGAGCGGAAGCATGCTTGATTCGGTTATTCATAGTGCAGTTATGGCTGGCATTTTTGCAAGTTTACCGACGATTAAGACAGATTTGTTCATCTTCGATACATCCGTTGTCGATTTAACAGATCGTATTGACGATCCAGTCGAAACGCTTATGAGCGTACAGCTTGGGGGCGGAACATATATTGCCCAGGCGCTGCGCTATGCAACGAATAAAATAGAAATGCCGCATAAAACAATTGTCGTACTTGTAACGGATTTATATGAAGGCGGCAGTTACGCTGAAATGTACCGAGAAGCGATAAAGATTGTGGAATCAGGAGCAAAGCTTATCGTGCTTACTTCTCTTGATCCGACTGCACAGCCTTTTTATGATAAACAGGCAGCGAAAAAAATGGCAGCGCTCGGTGCTCATGTAGCAGCGCTAACACCAGGGAGGTTGGCACAGTGGATCGCAGCAATCATTTCTTAAATGTTCTTTCCTCTATTGATGAAACATATTTGATCGCAATGTCCAACAAAGGAACATATAAGAGGGCGATCAAAGATTTGGCTGCTGTATCAAATGTCAAAATGGACGTAGAAGAAAATGCAGCGCACATACAATTTGATGACGAAATTACTGTAACGTTTACAGGAGATATCCGTAGTTACTCCTGTACTTGTGATGCCCGCTCCATTTGCAAGCATGTCATTATGGCTCTGCTCGAAGCTAAGAAGATGTACGAAGGAGAAGCGGAAACGAAGGTTGATTTTTCCCCTCTTTTGAATGTGAACGTACGCAGCGTTGTTTCCGAAAAGATATGGGCTGAAATGATGTTCCGTGAAACATTTCAGCCGAAGTTCGTTTTCGAAGAAGAGGCAGCTTTAATTGCATCCTTTCCAGAAGAGAATATAATTGTTCGCTTTCTAACAGCTGAATCGGTAGCTGATGCGATCTGTACGTGTAAAGCAGATGGGATATGCCGTCATAAGGCAGAAGCGGTATATTGGTATCAAAAAGAAAAAGGGATCTTGCATGAAACAAAACAGATGAATCCTCTTATCGTTGCTCCGGAAAAGCTATCTATTTTCAAAGAGATGATTGAACAAGTTGTTCATTTTGGATTAACGAGGCTTACTGAAAACACAATTAATGAAATAGAACAACTTTCTGTAAAAGCTCGTTCTTTGAAACTAGCAAAGTTAGAGAACTTATTTCGTAAGCTAGCAACGGACATTGGACTATATCGGATGAAGCATGCGTCTTTTCAAATGGCATCCTATCGGCAAACGCTGTCTGCGATTTATGAACACATTATGTTGTTAGAAAAGCAGCGCTTGCAAGAGAGTCCGTATCGCTCGGAATATTATGAAGTACCGCCGCTTACTTTGTCTGCTTTCGGTGCATCCGGCTGGCAAACGAAGTCCGGTTATGTTGGTGTAACGTATTATTTCTATAACGAGGAGCAGGAAAAGTGGATGACATACACGCAGTCGCGTCCGATGTTTTATGAAGGAAGCAGCGCAACTCCTGAAGTACTTCATGAAAAGCAAGCTCCATGGGGAATTGCGGGGAAAGGATACGAACTGTCTCGTTCATCTTTCCGATTGAAGCAGGCAAAACTTAACGCCGATTTTCAATTGTCATCTAGCTCACAAACAGTAGGAGAAGCGGAAGGAAAAACAAATGTAGCAGAGTGGCAATCACTCTTTCTGACCTCATGGGAAGAATTGCTAGAAAAAGTAAAGCAAATAGAGACAAATAAGCGAGGCGTATTTTGTATAGAATTTGCTGAAACAGGAGAATGGCTGCTTCAGGAAAAGGAACAAAAATGGATCATTCCTCTCATCGATAAGGCCGGTAAAACATTGCAAATGCAAATGATGAAACGACCAGAAAACGAACGGATGATTAGACTTGTAAACATGTATATGGGCCCGTTGAACGTAAAGCGAATGCTTGTCCATTCCTATCAGGAAGGTGCAAAGCTCGTTGTCACACCTGTCATCTTATATACAGAATCAGGAGAGATTTTAAATATAACACTCAATGAAGGAGAAGCATTCTATGATAGAGTTAGTGCGCATAATCGATGAATTGGAACAATTTCTAGATGAGATGCTAATCTCGGGAGCAGGTACTGTACCTCTTTCTTTTTTTCATGATATGAAACGAGAATGCGAACAGTATGGTCTCACTTATGCTACCGCGCAGCTGCTTATCATAGAGGAAGAGCGAAACAAAGCACGCTTCCTTCATAAAGAAGAAACAAGCAAGCTCACAGAAGCGTTTTGTAAGTTGCAGGAATATATTCAAGTTGTGAAGGTTGAAATGTTGCATTTATAGATAGGGTAGCAGATACTACTAATATCATAAAGATGAAACCATATCTATTGCTTACTTTGATAGCTGTTTCATTAATAAACATATTATTAGTATGAATAAGCAAAGTGAAAATTCCTGTATTGTCCTGGCAATTCGTACAATACAGGAATTTTCGCTTTTTGTATGTTTTTCTTTTTGCCATCCCCGTGATTTGGTTCTGAACTTAATTTTCATTCATTGGTCTCATTTTTTCCATCCAGTTCGCCACTTCTATTGCAGAGACATCTTTTTCATTCTCAAGATTATTAATAATTGATTTGTAGTCATCATTATTTCGGTTTTGACTTAACTTAAAGGAAGCTTCAATTTTCTCGATTTTTACTTTGAAGCCTACAATCCCTTTCATCTCTTGTTTTAAAAACTTTGGATCTAAAGTATCCCATAATACGCCATTATTTCTACCTTGCTCATATTTCTTTAGCATTTTTGCTAACATAAGCGCTAATTCTTCGCCTTCTACAAGTTGAGCTGTACCATATACATGGACTGATACATAATTCCATGTGGGTACATTTTCTTGCGCATACCAGGAAGAAGACACATAAGCATGTGGCCCTAGAAATGTAACTAATACTTGAGGATTTTCTATTAACAATTTCCAATGAGGATTGGCATAAGCGAAATGCCCCGATAAATAAGTATGTCCCTGTTCAGTATATACATCTAGCGGAAGGTGTGTTGCAATTGGAAAGTCTTTCGTACTAGATAGTAATGTTCCAAATGAATGGTTTTTGATAAATTCTAAAATAAGCTCTGAATCTTGCACTTCAAAATATTTAGGTGTATACATAAAAAACCCTCCTTAAAGTGTGAAAATTTATAATGATTCATAAAATATAACATAGGTTATTCGGAAAATATTGTATATTATTTACTAGTGTTCTTTTTCGCAATGAAATCAGTGATGTGTTGAAACGATAGGAGTAAGAATTTTAGCAGAAAGGAGAAAAATAGATGAATCAAATTGCAATTAAAATAAGCCATAATGATACGCTTCATACATATATAGTTCCTTTGAGAAAGTATACTGGTTTGGGAATTACAGACATAAAAAATAAAATTGAAAACGAAGAGTGTTTTGCCAAAACGGATGCGAACGATATTGACGATATGCAGAATTTGAAAGGGTTAGTTGATAATTTGTTGAAGTTAGGCACAAAAGTAAAAATATTTGAAAGTGATGAATGTGGAGAGGGGAGTTTTGATTATCAAGAAATTTCTCACCAAGAATTTATGAATCATATGAACCGATTAAAAGAAATTATGGAAGAATTACAGGATTACGATGATGCTTTGGCTGACGAAGTTTAATTTGAAACTAGAATAGGATGAAAAATACCAGATCACATTTCTTGAAATGAGGGGAACTATTATGAAAGATGAGATGGGAAAATATTTTGACCAACTTATAGAAGCGTGGAGTGGATTTAATAACTCATTTCCTAAAGTGCCATGGAATGATGCGATTATACCAACTATATATGAAGGTGAAGTTGATCAAAACGAATATATATGTTGGAAACCTGTTGAAAAAAATGTTATTCATGATTTTAGAGATATAGAGCAAGTATTAGGAATCATTTTTCATGAATCTATAAAAGATTATTTTAATACTTACTGGTTCGCAGAATTAGCGGGCTTTTACAAGTCATATAATATAATACTTGAACCAGTGTTACCAGGAATTGAATTAAATAATTTTGTTGTTCAATTAATAGGTTATAAAGAGGTTCACGAAGATAAGTTAGATAACATACCGCTAGGCGTAGAAGGCGGAAGTAGTTTCTTGGTAGTAATTGATAATAATACGGGCATTGTAAAATTAGAAGATTTTGAAACTGGAAAGTATGAAGTTATATCAGATAGTATTGAACGACTTATATCTGATATTCAGTTAAAAAACTAGAATTATTTTAGCAACTCACTAAGTAGCATGGATTAAACTAATAATAATCTAGAAGAAGTATTTTGGTTTTTGAAAAATTTTCAGGGCGAACTTACCCATAATATTTCCGATAAGATTGTTATTATTCATGATATAAAAAAAGCAGAGCATTTCGCTTATGATGAGATAGTTGGTAATGATGAGTAAAGTTTGGGGTAGTTATTATGCAATGTCAGGCTGATCATGAATTTTGTTTTTCCATACTGATCACACACCTTTATAGAGTAATAGTATCAGTATGTCTAACATTTATAGATTACTTGCAATTGGCTTGAAGTTTTCCAAATAATAAGTTACATTTTTAACGTTCAAGACACTATATGACAGTACAAAAAGGGGAGAAACATTGTTATGATGTCAAAAATGAGATGGAAGAGCCGTGTATGTTATTTTGTTATTTTTATACTGCTTGGAGCAGCAATAACAATCAAACCAGTGATCTCTAAAGCAGAGGAATCTGATGTTAATATTACATTATTAGGTACTGCAGATATTCACGGTAGATTTATGCCTTGGGATTATGCACTTGATGGTGCTAATATGAGTGGAAGTTTAACGCAGCTTTATACGGTTATAAAGAAGGTACGCCAAGAAAATCCAAATACCGTATTATTAGATGCTGGAGATACAATTCAAGGGAACTCAGTAGAGTTATTCAATGATAAGCCACAGTCTCCGATGATGGTAGCAATGAACGAAATGGGATATGATGCTTGGGCATTTGGAAATCATGAATTCAATTTTGGATTAGATACATTGAAAAAAGTTAGTGGGCAATATAAAGGAAAGACGTTAGCAGGGAATATTTACAAGGAGAATGGAGAGCGTTTTCTTCCTGCATATACGATCGTTGAAAAAGGTGGCATCAAAGTTGGGGTTATTGGCATGGATACACCAATGATTAGTGATTTTGAAAAAGGGACAGATCATTTGGCTGGTTTAGTGGTGAAAAATCCAGTAGAAGAGACAAAAAAGGCAATTAAAGAATTAGAAGGTAAAGTAGATGTAATGGTAGGGGTTATGCATATGGGACTAGAAAATGAGAATGGCATCCCTGGTACCGGGGTTCAAGATATTGCAAATGCCTGTCCAGAACTAAGCGCTATTTTTGCAGCTCATATGCATAAACTTGTTAAAAAAGAAGTTGTAAATGGTGTGATTATTACAGAACCAGATAAATATGGCACGCATATTTCACGTATTGATCTTACTTTTACAAAGCAAGATGGAAAGCTGGTTTTAAAAGATAAAACAGCTACCGCTTTACCTGTAAAAAATGCTGATGGAACAACGGTATTATCCGATCCTGCACTTGAAGAAACATTAACACCTTTTCACGAGTATGCGAGGGGAGATGCGAATGTTGTAGTCGCTCAATTAAAGGGGAGAAATCTTGTTCCTAAAAATGAAATAAATGGTATTCCAAGCGTGCAAATTCAAGAGACACCTTTATCAGATTTTTTTCATGAAGTCATGCTCTATTACAGCAAAGCAGATGTAGTAGCCCATCAAATTGATAACGATTATGCTCGTTTAGATGTAGGCCCTATTAAGAAGAAAGATATTGCGTATAATTACCAATATGCTTTGGGCGAAATTACAGTATATAAGATAACTGGAAAAGATTTAAAAGATTATATGGAATGGGCGGCGGGATATTTTAACACATCTCGTGCCGGAGATGTAACAGTTAGCTTTGATAAAACACGCCGTGCGTCTAAATACAGTACGAACGACTTCTTTGGAGGCGTGAAATACGAAATTGACTTAACAAAACCATATGGAAGTCGAATTACAAATTTGCGATCTATTCGTACAAATAAACCAATCAAAATGAGCGATGTTATGACTCTGGGAATGAATGCATATAGAATGGAGGCTCTTCAAGCAAAAGGAGGGGCTTTAGAGGGACGCAAGTTTGAACAGATTTGGTCATCTAAACAAGAGAATGCATTTGGCGAAACAGGTGGAACCATTCGTAATCTTGCTATTACATATTTAAAAGAAGTAAAGAATGGTGTATACACGCCAAAAGTTATGCATAATTGGAAAATTACCGGTGTAGACACACATTCTTCAGAGCATAAGGCTGTAGTGAATCTCGTAAATAAAGGAATTTTAGAAATTCCAAAAACAGAAGATGGAAAATATACAAATATAGCATCTATCAATACGAAAGATTCAATTACAAAAGAAGAGATTGTAGCACTCTCTCAAAAAGCTCATATGAATCCAAATCAGTTTAAACATGTAAAAACAAAAGGTGAATTTTACAAAAAACTTAATAGGGTTATTAAAAATATAGGGGAAATCTAATACTTAGATTGTTTTAGGGAAGAAGTAAGAATTGACTGGTTCGGTATTCAAAAGTACGGTTATATATAAGGTAAGTCAAATAAAATCTTGTTTGTATGAATGTTTTGATATGCATTCTAATAGGGATGTTACAGTTGTAAGTTTTGGCGAATGGATATATTTACCTAGATGCAGGGTATGCTATTTATCTATCCTGAAGGTGAAATACGAATTGGTCATGTGAAAAATATGATTAAATAGAACGAGACTTTGGTGATGTACAAATACCCCCAAAACGCGAAAATTGCCATCTTTATGTGAAAATGTACAATTTTTTTGTTTTGGGGTGTTATAAAGTTCTTAAGTTTATGGGCATGTGGTCACGTCACATGCCTATTAAGTTCAGATTATAATGGAAGATCGTTTCTTAAAATTCTATATAAAAAGGTTGTTTGTTTTCATCCAAACTGTATTCAATTCTTTGTCTGAAATTCATAAAAGTTACCATTTCTAAAGCTTGCTCAATAGGATAGAACCCTACTTCCAAACTTTCTGGTGTAGTCGTTAATTTGCCTCCAACTGGTTTAGCTAAGAACAACGTATTACATATTGAATGGTTCACATTTTGGAATACTCCACAAAATTTTAAAACCTCAATATCAATACCTGTTTCCTCTTTAGTTTCCCTTATTGCAGCATCTTTCAAAGATTCTCCTTCTTCAACTTGTCCACCTGGCATTTCCCAACCTCTTCTAGGTCCCTTGATCAATAGAATTTCTTTTTGTTCATTGATTACAATAGTCGCTGCTGAAACTATATGTTTTGGCGGTGAATAAATATTTTGTGTGATTTGTTCCAATTGACTTCCTCCATTTCTATAAATTTAGTATGTTTATCTTTATACAACAACCTTGCTCTTTTCTGGAATAAATTACTATTTCAAAGTGAACAATCCAATCCCCTTCCTTATTCCAAAATATGGTCCAATTGCAGAACAAAAAAATCCTGCATCAATACAGGACTTTTGATCAATCTTTTTTATAAACGGTCAGACTTTATTATAAATTTACAGCTAACGAGCCCATGACTTTTTATATGCAATATCACAAATAATCTGGGAACACTTTACAGACCTTTTCTTGCTCCATATCATGTCCAAAGAAAAGAATCGGATTTGCTTTCCTAACAACATCTTTTAAACGTTTTATTGAAGATAAAGCTAAATCCGGATCAAATCCAGCAAACGGTACTTCATCTTCAAAGTTTTCTTTCGTATATGATGCATCAATAGTTAGTAACACGGGACCTGATTTTTCCGTCTCAATTAATAATGACTGATGCCCTGGCGAATGTCCCGGTGTATATATTAATTGAACACCTGGCACTACTTCATAATCGCCTTCAATGATTTTATAGTTTAAATTCGGCAATATACATTCTTTCAAATATTCTTCTCTGTGAAGTGCTGCCTCATATTCAGCACGCTGTACAATAATTGGTGTATTTGTAAAAACGCCATTTCCTCCTGCATGATCAAAATGCAAGTGAGAACTAATGATATAAAGAAGATCTTCTGGCTCATATCCGGCACGCTTTAAAATATTTACGATCCTATCGTTCTCATTCATTTTAGGTAAAATTTGTCCTTCAACAAATGTACCTTTAAAAAGATTCTCATTATTAAGCGCACTTTCTGGCATACCTGTATCTACTAAAATAGGTCCTTCTTCTGTCTCCAAAAGATAACACCAAACAGGTAAGTTTAACAGTTTACCTGGTGTAAGTGTACTATTAACTGAAGAATGATCCAACATACAACGACCTGCTGGGATGAAATAAAGTTTCTTTACTGTCATTATGTATCCACCTTTACAAATAATTTAGGATAAAACAATACAATATTTCGCTTATTAGAAATAAACTCCTTCTCACCTTTCATTATTTCAACTATAATTTTTTTCAATTGTTCACAACTTTTCATTACAAATTCAGTGATACTGGAAAGCCTATGCAGGAATTCAGTCCGCCTTTAGGCATAGAATAAAAGTGTCACTTTTCCGTAGAAAAGTAAACGCAAAATATACAACAAAGGTTGATTTTAGAGTTACTTTTCCACATTGGTATATTTTGTCTTGTTTTCTTTTTTCGAGGGATGGGCAAAAATACCTTTTTTACAGTTATTTATGAGAATTTAGCTCGTTTTTTTCGTTTTAGAGAACACTCAATTTCTTAAGTTGATGGCCATGGGGTCACGTCACACATCCATCAACTTAAGGTATATGTTTATACAAAGGCTAATCTTTCCATGTAGTTTTTTATTATCTTTTATAGATATCCTAAAAGTAGGCATATCAAATAAACCCTGACGGGTTACAATTTTTTCACTATAATTATGCTACCTGATGAATGGAAGTGGTATACTCATAAACAACACCCAAAATATCAAAGACCGTTTTTTTCTCATATCTGTGGGATTTTCGTCCGTTTCGCTGTAG
>NZ_FOLV01000043.1 GCF_900112415.1 Bacillus sp. 491mf | reverse complement strand
ATAACTTCCTCCTGCATTCTATTATTCCATTGAAATCATAAGCAATTTTGGTAAGAGATGCAATAACTATATACAAGTTGAAAAACAGATATAAAGAACTTTTCTTTTTTTGGGGGACGAGAGCGTCTAGCCATGCATAGAAGCGGCAGGGCCTGTTTCTGCCTCGGGCGAGGTTTAAAACAAAGGGAGAAAGTAGCGAGCATGTTGTGTTCTGCATAGTAGTGGTTTATCCCGCATTAACGGGCAGTAATACTCCCACCTCAAAATTCAGCGAAAGCATTGTCCAGCTCTAGCGGCTAGAATCTCCGGCCGTTTCCGCTTTTCTTAAGAAGTTAGGTGGAAGATAAACTGCCCGTAAAAGCCCGATTGGTGAGGGCTGATAATCAGTGGGGGATGAAGAAAACCCCCACTGATTAAAGTTTCACTTTATCCCGTACTAACAAACCTACTTCCGTAAAAATAAAAAAGAAATCGGTTGCTCTACTTTGTAAAACAGCCGATTTCTTCTATATGTCGCATTGTGCGCGCTAGTACGTCATCACGCATAATGAAACTGAAGCGTCTATTTTCTTTAATGTCCTCTGGAATTTGTGTCAATAATACAGATCCCTTCGTTTCTTCATAGTGCGTATGTTGTTCTACGGCACTAATTGTTGCAAAATAAATGTTTTTAATGATTATTTTGTCTTTTCCGGATACTTTATATTGTCCAATATACATTAAGCTCGACACAATGCCGCCCGTTTCTTCATGAACTTCACGAACTGCTGCATCTTCCGGTGTTTCCCCCTCTTCTACCTTTCCACCTGGAAATTCAAGACCACGGCGCAAATGATGGGTTAATAACCACTGATCTCCGTACCGGCACACAACCCAAACATGCTTTGGTTCAGGAGAAAATGGGTAACGTTCAAACGATAATTGTACAATGTTATGATAGTAATCTTTAAATGTGTACATGCCCTACTCCCCTATTGATGGTTACAAGTTTCTTACCATAAATTGTAGCACATTCTGACTAGTATGACTAATCTTATCCTATCATAGTCCATCGATAATCCCCATCTGTGCTATTAACTCTTTCGCCTCATTATCTCCAAGTTCGTAAATCATTCGATATGCTTTTTGCAATTGTTCATCATACCGATCATTATTGGAATCATGATGATATTCTACAAACGGCACATGCGAACGGACAAACGTCCCAAGATCTTCACGATACGCGTTATCAAAATACTCTCGCAGCCTTAGAATTTCTTCATCCGTCGCTTCAATCGTAAAACTATATGTATTGGCCATTTTCACTTGTGAAATTTCGCCATTTGCAACCGAAATATAGTATGTTTTCTTATCCATAGAACGTCCCTTCTTTCACCTACTTTACTTTCTATTGTTTTCATCTTTTACAAAAATATGTAAAAACATAATTAGTTTAGTGATAAAATAAACACAAGAGGCAATTCTTAGTATTCTGAATAATAAATCTTTTGTGGATTCAACTATTAAGAAAACGGTCATAAAGGAGAGATATTAGATGCTAACAGGATTACGTATTTTCTTTGGACTGCTTACAGCCGCTATCAGTATATACAGCTTGTCTACCAATAATGTTTCACTTATGCCTTACATACAATTGTCTCTCGCTCTTATGTTTATCATCATCGGTATTTCCGAAAGAAAAGCTGGGCGAAAAGACATGGGCATGACATCCTTTTTCGTTGCTGGATTCCTTTTCTTCGTTGTTATATCAATGTTCCTTCTCTAAACGGATACTGTATTCAGTCTCACCCTTTTAGTAGTGGGTTTCTGAAATAAAAAACGAATTTCTCCATCTTATTTAAAAGGATTAAGTTGAGGAGGGCATGAATATGCTCAAAATAGTACGAATTACTTTTTCCATCATCGCACTACTTTTAGCAACATTGGGACTTTTGACACATAACGCACTATTTTTACCTTATATGTTTCTCTCTTTAGGACTCATGTGTTTCTTTTCTGGTATTGCAGAATTCCAAAAACAGCAAGCATCTACTGGAATTTTACTGTTTCTTGCTGGTGCATTTGCGTTATATATTCCGCTCTGGGAGGTCTTTCGCTAAAAACTACCACAAAAAATGATAAGGGGGATTACGATGCTTAAGATACTTCGCATTCTATTTAGTACAATTGTTGTAATTCTTGCGGTTTATTCCTTTTCTTCGGAAAACGATCAGTTACTTCTTTATATACAAATCTTCCTCAGTCTTACCTTTATAACGTTGGGAATATCGGAAATTAAAGAACAGCGCAAATCAATGGGGATTTTATTCATTTGTGTTGCTATCTTTATGTTGTTTGTCGCCTTCGTAAAAATGCTCCGGTAATACTCTCGTATATCGGCGCTTTTTACGATATATCGACCGAAATGACATATTTATCAGCGCTTTTTGCAATATATCGGCGCTTCGACACGAAATAAAGACTCTTCGACAAATTTCGATATGTTTCTGTACCAAAAATAGTAGTTGCACATCCTGTATCAAGTAATACATTATCTAGCAAAAGTGTATTCCCATCGTAATGCACTGTAAACGATGCAATTGGAAGACCTAATATTCATACTCGTCCTCGCACGCCAATAAACTGTTGCTCTTCCACTTCAATTTCTTCTTTACTCGTATGGAATATATAAAACTCTCTTTTAGGAAACTCGCGATGTAATTTCTTATAAGCATTCCATGCATCGCTTGTATTTTTGTACTCATCTACCACAGACATTTCTTGAATCATGCGCTTATTGTCTTTTGAATATACAGAAACAGCCTCTATAGGTAAAAATGTATGCGGATATTTCCTTCTTACTTCTGACCAGTTCATTACAACCGCCTGGTTATCTTATTATTAGTGTAGCATACTTATTTCTCCTCAATGAAATTGGCTTTTTCGTTATTTACAAATAAAAAAGCTGCCCTTCCCAGGCAGCTTTCCCACGTATTATCCAAACACTTTCTCAAGTTCGTCTTTATCTTGGCTTAACCAGAAATTCATTAAGCGTTTTGCGCCTTCTAAGTCATGAAGTTTTGCTTGGCCGCACTGCGTTTCGTTTGCCGCAGGAATTTCTGTAATTTGTATTGCGTCTTGCAATGTTAACTCTAATAAGTCGATGATTTCGCGTACTGTTGGCGTACCGCTTACGACAAGGTAGTATCCTGTTTGGCAGCCCATTGGCGAAATATCAATAATGTCAAAGTGTGGATAACGATCGATATATTTACGTAAATTAAATGCTAATAAATGCTCTAGCGTATGAATCACATCTGGTTTCATCGCTTGTTTATTTGGTTGGCAAAAACGGATATCAAATTTATTTACGATACCGTCTCTTCCTACTTGATGAACGCCGCAATGTCTTACGTAAGGCGCTTTTACAATTGTATGATCTAATTCAAAGCTTTCTACTGATGGCATATTCATCTCTCCCGCTTTCATTTTTAATTCCTATATATCCAATATGATATAACGGAATTATAAATTAGTAAAGCATTATGTAACATTTTAATTTCCCAACATCTTTGTCTAGCTCCAGCAGCTAGAACAGTCGGTGGCTTCGCGTCTTCCGCCGAGGCAAAAAGCGCCTCTATGTCAGAAGCTCCATCCCCCTCTTGTTCTGATCGAGCCGCTTCCGCTTTGTTTTATAAATTGCTGCCATGCAGAAAAAATATGACCTGTACTCACTTTCTACCTTTCGTTTTGATCCTTACATGTGGCAGAAAAGATCCTCATTTTCAATGTGTATATATATATGTACAGACCGTGCTATAATACTTACAGCATATGCAGGAAAGGAGACTATTATGAAACACATTTTCATCGGTATTATTCGCTTTTATCAAAAGTTTATTTCTCCGATGACACCGCCAACGTGCCGCTTTCATCCAACGTGTTCTCACTACGGGCTCGAAGCGATTCAAACTCACGGTGCATTAAAAGGGAGTTGGCTTACAGTGAAACGTATTTTAAAGTGTCACCCATTTCATCCCGGCGGATTCGATCCTGTCCCAGAGAAAAAGCAGAAGGAAAATTAACCTTCGTAACCATTCACAACGATATCTAACTTTCCAGTGTCCGGATGAATAACAAGTCCGTGTACAGGCACTTCTATCGGCATAAGCGGATGGTTGTGAAGTATGGAAACACTGTGCTCTACGCTTTCTTCTACACTTGAGAATCCACGTAAAAACTTCTCTAAATCGATTCCCGAATAACGAAGTGTGTCTAGTTTCTCTGATGAAATGCCGCGCTCTTTCATCTTTTCAATTGTGCTGCTCGCTTGAATTTTCGCCATACCGCAATCATGATGGCCGACTACGCACACCTCATCTGCACCAAGTTCATAAATCGCAACTAAAATGCTACGCATAATACTTCCAAATGGATGTGAAATAACAGCGCCAGCTACTTTAATAATTTTCACATCACCGTTACGCATGTTCATCGCTTTTGGTAATAGTTCCACAAGACGTGTATCCATACATGAGATGATTACCATTTTTTTATTTGGAAATTTTCCTGTTTCATATTCCTCATATTTTTTACTCTCGACAAATTCTTTATTATATTGCAAAATCTCTTCTAGAGCTTTCATAGTCAATCCCCTCTTTCTTTGTGTAACTATAATGTAAGTGTACCAAAGAACCAAAAAAACCAAAAATGTATTGCTATATCCTAAGAATATAATTTTTCAGACAACAGTCATAATTCTTCCATAATTTCCACACAGTTCTGTAACAACTACCTCGGACTTTGCTCACATTTTCACTATAAACTAAATGTAGATAATGAAAAGAGGGAGTGAGCTTTATTATGTCCGACGTTTTGTTACTGAGTCGTTTTCAATTTGCAATTACAATTTTTTATCATTTCTTATTTGTACCGTTAACACTCGGACTTGTTATTTTAGTAGCGTTCATGGAAACACAATATGCACGTACATTAAATCCGACATATCGAAAAATGGCAAATTTCTGGGGTAAGTTATTTACGATTAACTTCGTAATGGGAATTATCACCGGGATTACGATGGAGTTCCAGTTCGGAACAAACTGGTCTGAGTACTCTAAATATATGGGAGATATCTTCGGATCTCCACTAGCAATAGAAGCACTTGTTGCCTTCTTCTTAGAATCTACTTTCATGGGAATTTGGTTGTTCGGTAAAGATAAAATTTCACCAAAGTTCCGTGCTTTCTCTATGTGGATGGTTGCACTTGGAACAAACATTTCTGCACTTTGGATCATCACAGCGAATGGCTTTATGCAAAACCCAGTTGGTTATGTAGTCCGAAATGGCCGCGCTGAATTAAATGACTTTTGGGCACTTGTTACAAATCCATATGCATGGCATATGTTCTTCCACACTGTTGTTGGTTGTTATATCGTTGGTGCATTCTTCGTTATGGCAATTAGTGCGTATCACTTACTACGTAAAAACGACGTTGAATTCTTTAAAAAATCATTTAAGTTTGGTTTAATATTCGGTTTATTTGCAGCAACTGCAACGCCATTCATCGGTCACGAATCCGGTGCTTTCGCAGCGAAAATGCAACCTGCAAAAGGTGCAGCAATGGAAGCTGTTTGGGAAACTGGAGAAGGACAAGGTTTCTCAATTATTCAAATCCCTGATGTGAAAAATGAGAAAAACTTCGAAGCATTAACAATTCCAAAACTCGGCAGTTTCTTCTACACAAATTCATTTGATGGAAAAATTGTCGGTTTAAAAGATATTCCGGAAGACGAACGTCCAAACGTAAATCTTGTTTATTACAGCTTCCGTTTAATGGTTGCGCTTGGTACATTCTTTATGGCCCTTACATGGTTTGGTTTCTATTTAAGCCGCAAAGGAAAACTAGAAAACTCAAAACGTTTCTTAAAACTTACAATATGGTCTGTATTACTTCCATATGTAGCAATTAACGCAGGTTGGATTGTTGCAGAAGCGGGACGTCAACCTTGGACAGTATACAAACTAATGCGAACAGCAGAATCAGTTTCACCAATTTCTGTACCGCAAATTTGGTTCTCTTTAATTAGCTTAATCTTATTCTACACTTTACTATTAATTGCTGATGTGTACCTTATGTTAAAATTTGCGAAAAAGGGACCTGCAGCTTTAGAAGAGACTACAGAGGGAGGTGCAGCTCATGTCTCATGATACACTTGCAATTATTTGGTTCGGCTTATGGGGCGTGATTTGGACAGTTTACTTTATTCTCGATGGTTATGCACTTGGTAACGGAATGATTTTCCCATTCGTTACGAAAGATCGCCAAGAACGCAATCAGCTGCAAGAAGCAATTGGACCGTTCTGGGGCGGGAACGAAGTATGGTTAATTACAGCTGGGGGAGCAACATTCGCTGCTTTCCCAATCACATATGCAAACATGTTCAGTTACTTATATACACCGTTATTCTTAGTATTACTTGCTCTATTTGCTCGTGCAGCAGGACTAGAATTCATGCATAAAGATGATTCACCAGTTTGGCAAACTATTTGTAAATGGACATATGCCGTTGGTAGTTTCTTAATTGCTTTCTTATTCGGTGTTACATTCGCTAACTTGTACTACGGATTACAAATTGGTAAAAATGGCTATGAAGGAAATTTACTTAGCTTATTACACCCTTATGGCATTTTAGGCGGCCTATTCTTCACAGCAATCTTTGTCGTATCCGGTGCACTTTGGGTTATGATTAAAGCGACTGGTGAAGTATCAGATCGTGCTTATAAAATTGCGAAACCATTTTCAATGGCAGCAGCAATCATTCTGGCTATCTTCTACGTTGCAACTGCAAATCGTACAAACTTATTCCAGAACTTCACGGAATATCCTGTACTGTTTTTAATCCCAGCACTTGCGATGTTACTGAGTGTCATCATGATAGTAATGGTTTTCAAACGTAAAATTGGCTTAGCTTTCACATTTGTTTGCTTAACAATCGCTACGTTTATGGCAACTGGTTTTGCTGGTATGTACCCAAGAATGCTACCATCTCGTATTAACGATGCATACAGCACAACATTATTCCAAGCAGCAGGTAGTGAATTAAACTTAAAAATTATGTTCTTTGTTGCCATGGTAATGGTACCAATCGTTATCGGCTATCAATTATGGAGCTACACAATCTTTAAAGAGAAAATTCATAAAGACTCTGCAAAAGGGTATCACTAAAATGAAAAACCATCCTTTATCCGGGATGGTTTTTCTATTCCTTTCTTTACTCCTTGATATATAATGAAAAAGGAATTTATTAGAAAGTTGAGGTATTCACAAAAGTTATGTTTTTAGAAATCATTACGTTTATTTTACTTATTATTTTTCTAATCTTTTATTTAAGAGATCCAAGAAGATTAATAATTGGCTTTTTATTTAACCTGTTTTTTTGCTCATTCCTTATCCTTTGTCTTTATTTAGGTCTTAGCTCAAATAATGAGATACTTAAAATAATTGCAGTTATACCTCTTTTTATCATTGCCTTTATGTTAACCTTTGGTATATTCGCTTTAATGATCGGACTATTTCTTAATGCAAGAATTTTAATGAGAAAAGAAGGGCGACGCTTTTCAAATTGTTTAACTTTATTAGCTGGTCTAGGTATTTTATTCAGTATATTATTCTTACTATTTGATCCGACTCGACTTTTATCTCCTCATTTCCAGCCGATTTTTACAGGCGTATTTTTCATTGTAATATATTTCTTTTTCCATTTATTCAACTTCTTAACAGCTTATTTTCTGTATCAGTTCAATAAACCAAGACGCAATCAAGATTTCATTATCGTTCTTGGCAGTGGATTAATTCATGATAAAGTGCCGCCACTTTTAGCAAGCAGGATTAATAAAGCGATTGATTTTTATTGGAAGCAAGCGGCTGTTGCTTCTCCGCCTACAATCATTTTCTCTGGTGGACAAGGACCGGATGAAAATCTTCCTGAAGCGGAGGCGATGCAAAAATATGCTGTTAAAAAAGGAATTCCTACCCGGCATACCGTGCAGGAAAATCGTTCTGTAAACACATATCAGAACATGCTCTTCTCAAAACAAATTATGGATTCATTAAAAAGTGATACATACAATAGTATCTTTACAACGAACAATTTCCACCTGTTCCGTGCTGGCTTATACGCAAAACAAGCTGGCCTCAACAGCCAAGGAATTGGTTCAAAAACCGCTTTCTACTACTGGCCAAATGCAATGATTCGGGAATATATTGCAATCATTGTTATGGAGCGTAAGCGTCATACTAAGATCGTAGGAGTTATCTTAGGCTTCGCTGTCTTCTTAACAGTTCTTAACTTTTTATTTAGTTGAATTATATGAGAAAAGGAGCTGTTCCATAAGTCGAATTTTTGACTATGTGACACTCCTTTTTTGTTTGTTTTCTATCTGTAACCCATTGGTATTTCTTGATTTAAAAAAGCATCAATTATAGGCGAGCGTTCTTTAAACGCTAAATGAATATGGCGATATTGTTTTTGCTTTAATTTTTTTATTTCAATATTTTTATGTGATTTAAAGAATAGCTCAGGCCCCATTGTAATTCCAATATTTTGCGAAACCATGTTCACAATCGTTTCACAACTCAGCACCTCTAATATAATATTGGGACGTACTTGATAATCAGCTAAAATTTTCATCACTAATGGCTGATACGGGCCCTTTGGCATGATAAAGTCCATTTCATCAATTTGCTGAACATCCACCATTTTTTGATTCGTCAACGGATGATTTTTCGGTAACCCTAATACAATTTCATCTTTGCTAACTGGGATTGATTTTATTTGTTTATTTACATTTGATTCTAAAACAAATCCTATATCAACTGTACCATTATTAATCCATTCGACTACTTCTCCATATGTCCCCTCAAATAATAAAACTTTAATACCTGCATAACTCTGTTTAAGTTCTAATAACATAGACGGTAATATTTGTGCAGCTGCACTTGTAAATGCTCCTATTTTCAATGTTCCCTCTAATCGATTATTTTGTATAGATACTTCTTGTTTAATAGAAGCTTCACTCTTTAATACATTTTGAATATGGGGGAAAATACGATTTGCAAACTCAGTTTTTCTAATTTCAGATTGCTTATTCCGATGTAACAAAGGATAGCCTAACTCTTTTTCTAAACTAGCAATCGCATGGCTAACAGCTGATTGTGTCATATTCAATTGTTCTGCCGCTCTAGTAAAATTACCTAACTCTACTACCTTTTGAAAAATCTCATATCTAGCTATCGTCATGAATTTTACTCATACCTCTCATGTAAAATATGAATTTCCTTAATTTTATTATACCCGTTACGATAAAAAAAGAATAATTCATCAAAAGGAGGATTCGCATTGAATAAAATATTTTTATTAACATTCGGGATGTTCGCACTAGGAGTAGATGCTTATATAATGGCAGGAATCTTACCTCAAATCGCTGATGATTTTCATGTTTCAATAGGAACTGCTGGTCAAACCGTAAGCATCTTCACAATCTGCTATGCCATTGCTGCACCGTTATTCGCTGCAGGTATGAGAAGAACAAATACGAAACATACATTACTAGCAGCACTATTCCTTTTCACAGTCTCTAACTTCCTAACCGCTGTGACTCATCATTTTATTATTTTATTAATTTCTAGAGGCCTAGCCGGCATCGGTGCTGGGCTATATTCACCATTAGCGTCAGCTGCTGCTGTTACATTAGTTTCTGAGAAACGACGAGGAAGAGCACTAAGCACCGTTTTGCTTGGAATGAGTGCCGGAACCGTAATTGGCGTTCCGTTTGGTATATATATTGCTTCAATTTATAAATGGCGCATAGCGATGTGGTTTATCGTTGCAATTGGGGCAATCGGGATATTCGCTCTCTTCACTAAGTTCCCTATGATAGAATCTAGCCCTTTACCAACATTAAAAGAGCGACTAGGTATGTTCAAAAACAAAAAAATTTCTCTTGTCATGTTTATTACAATGATATTAAGCTTTTGTAGCTTAGGCCTGTATACATACTTAGATTCCATCATTATTGCATATGGATTTCAAAAATCCATCATGTTTATTTGGATGTGGGGAGTCGGTGGAATTGCTGGAAGCTTTACAATTGGATTTATAATAGATTTCTATAAAAAGCCAAAGATCATATTACTATACTTAATGGGAATCATGTTTTTCTCATTTATATGTATGGGAATTTTCCATAAAAATGCGTTATTGTTAGCCATTTTTTTAATTCTTTGGGGTAGTACAGGATGGGCGGCAGTAGCTACCCAGCAAAAAACACTTTTAGAAATTAGTCCAGATCATGCTACTATTTCAATCGCTTTACTTAGCTCTATTAATTATTTTTCGGGTTCCATAGGGACAATGACAAATGGAATATTTTTAGAAAAAGGAATAGAACCTATCACTTTGCCTTATATAATAGCCGGTATATCGCTTTTAGCTATAGGAGGACAACTCCTTTTTATAGATAAGAAAATTGTAAACGTGCGGGAACCTCACTAAATGATTAGTCATAAGAAAAAATCCCAAGAAGCATCTACTCCGCTCCTTGGGATTTCTTTATCTTCTCTTCGTAATTTTCCCAGAACCGCCAACCTTCGTTTTAGGGGGAGATGTATTCTTTGGCGGGCTTTTAATCGATGATTTAGGCTTCACATCTGCCCCGCTAGAATCCCCTGGTGATTTAATAATCTTCCCTTTATTCTCTGTAGAAGGCGGCGTATTTTGCGTGCCTTTTTCCGTAATACTTCCCGAATCACCTACTGATGGTTTTTGCTCTACTTTATCACTTCTTTTAATGATAGAGCCTTTACCTTGTTTCGTAATCGGCGGCGGTGTTTTCTTTTCTTCTTTTGTAGGTGGTCGTTGCGTAATAATCGGTTTATGATTTTGTCTGTCCGTATACCCGCGGTAGTCGCCATGATACGATCTTCGCGAATCGAATATATCATTTAATATACTTGCCAAAATATATCCTTCTAAAAAGGATGGCTGATAATTTTGACGGACAAACTCTTTATTGCTGATTTCAATTAATGTGTCAGATGGCTTCTCTTTATCCTTCTGAAGGTTATAGATTTTATCAGAATACACAAGGAACATCTGATTTTCGTCTTCTTTAGACGCTTGTTTTGGTTCCTGTTCATCAATTAATTCTTTAGCAACTTGAGGAACTGATTTATTGGCGGCCCGGTACACATAAGATTCTTGCTTACCGTCTCTCGCAACTGATTCCAACGGGTAACGATCTTGAATCGACTTTTCATTTTGACATCCCGATAAAGCAAAACCTGCAATTCCAAGTAACATAACAATAGCAAGTATAGGGATTGCGAACGATTTAATCATGGAAAACAATCGGTTTGACATGATTGTGCCCCCCCTTACGTTGCTCTTATGATTTGTACATCAGCTGAAAGGATTGATTCTCCTTCATACATCATTGTACGTCCATCTTGCCACTCAACGCGAAGCAGCTTTCGATTATCCGATTGGAACTCCCATACGTATTGTTCATCAGATGCTGCAAATGGTGTTTTCCCCATGACGACAACACGCCCTTCATATCGCTCTTCCAGATGATATTCAATATCGTCCATTTCAATTGTCGTTGGAATTTCATCGATTGAATCTAATCGTCCATCAATAGGCGCATATAGTTTATAATACGTATTTTCACGATTTTCAATTTTTAAATACCGAATGGTTCTTCCATCTTGTAATGTTAAAATCATTTCATTTCGAGAGTGCATGCTTGTTTTTCCAATCACTTCATACATGACTAATGAAACTTCAATCATGTCCCCAGGGGCTAACGTGAGTACCGTCTTCTCAGGTTTAGCAGGTTCCGGACTTTTTATTATATTTTTAATACGTTTAAATAAACTCATTGACCTACCCATCCTTTTCTCGTTATAGACATGCTGATAAAATAAGGGCGCCGACAATGTGCAACGAACCTGCTAATACAGCATGCGCCACAAATCCTTGCTTCGTTCCCTCATCTAAATCTAAATTAACTGTTTTTCGCAAAACAAGTTCAACAAACATTTCTACAACTAATAAAATTACAAAAGAGATCGCTGATGTAAGTAATGCTTGCCATAGATCGTTTGATTTTGCAATCGACTGCGATAAAATATATCCTTGCGCAAACAACTTCATCGCAAAGCGTGTCGTAACCGCCATATTTCCTTTTTTAATTTCTTCTAAATCTTTATATTTAGTAAAAAGTGAATCAATCCACATTAGTATAAATAAAAGAAGAGCACCTGCGCCAGTCCATACGAGCATGGCTAAAATATTTATCCCTGTCATTAAAGAACCACCTCTGAAAAAATAATAGAAAACCGACATGACTTCCTTCTATCACATGTCGGTTCTCTTGTCTATTTTCTATTCCTAACATATAAATCGCAGCTATGCAGCAGTGCAGCATAACCTGCTCTCGCTTTCTCCCTTTGTTTGAAACTTTGCAAGTGGCAGGAAAAGGCCCTGACCGCTTCTACGCACGGCTAGTTACTCTCGCCCACCTTAAAAAGAAAACGGTTTTCATGTCAGTTTTTTAACTTGTATTTCATATAGATTATTTCTCGTACTGCTTCATAATACGAGCTAATTCATCATCTACAACTGAGTTTTTGTTTAAGCTCGCAAATTCATCATCTAATGATTTTTCTTTTTTATAAATTTCTCCGCTCGCTTCTGCTTCCGCTTCTAATTGAAGAGCTTTTTCTTCCATGCGGCTTAAACCTGCTTTTGCTGTATTCGCATCAAAACCAGACATTGCCTGATTAATATTCTTTTGTGCTTTCGCTGCGTTTACACGCGCTACAAGCGTTTCACGTTTATTTTTTAATTCTGTTAATTGCTTACGCATCTCTTCTAATTTCATGCGAAGATTATCTGCAGCAGCTTTATTTTGCTCATAGCTCGCTTTATATTCGTTCATTTTTTGTTCTGCAGTTTGCTTTTCTTCTAAAGCACGACGTGCAAGATCAATGTTATTTGCTTGAACAGCCATATGCGCTTGTTCTTCACGTTTCTTTACAAGTGCTTCTTGCTCTTCAAACAACAATTTAAATTTTTTCTCAAGTGCAATTTGTGCTGCTACACTTTTCTCAGCTTCTTGTACATCCTCTTGCATATCACGTAAATACTGATCCGTCATTTTAACTGGATCTTCCGCTTTTTCAATTAATGAATATACATTTGACATCGTTAAATCTCTTAATCGCTTAAATACAGACATTCTAATTCCTCCTAATAAATTGCTTCATATTTCAAATTCAGTACTCGGAAAACTCAAAAATCTTCCTTTACAGTAAGAATATTCATTCTTTAAACCTATGTATACATTATATCAAAAATAAAGTGCACTCACATCTTGTTTTGCAAATATACAAGCGATAATATGACATTCCCATCATAACTTATAAAAAATATATTAAAAAAGCTTTGCGAGATCCGCAAAGCTTTTTTCTACTTATTCACAACTTGTTCCATATTCGGACTACAAACCTTTGACTGACATGATTTATTCAGAGAACATGCTGCACATTTCCCTTTTTTGCTTCGCTTTACGAAGTTCATTAGCGTATATCCTGCATATCCAAAAATGACAGCTCCAATTACAATATTGACTATCATTATGATACATCTCCTTTTAGAATCCGAGCATGGATCCAACTTGGTATATTACTAGTGTTAATACGTATGCAACCACAAGTGGATACACAACAGAGAAAATCGTCCACTTTAGAGATCCTGTTTCACGGCGAATAACCGCAACTGTCGCTAAACATGGTACATACAGTAAAATAAAGAACATAAACGAATATGCTGATAATGTTGTGAAATGCGTACCGATTACGTTTCCTAATACATCTTCTTTCACAGAATAAATAATTGCCATTGTAGAAACAACAACTTCTTTTGCTAAAAATCCTGTTAACAGAGATGCAGCTGCTTGCCATGTTCCAAAACCAAGCGGCGCAAGAATTGGAGCAAATAATCCACCGATCATCGCTAAGAAACTATCTCCCATCCCTACATCGAGTCCAGATGGCCCAGCATAATTTAATAACCAAATTACAACAGAACCACCAAAGATAAATGTACCTGCTTTACGTACAAATCCTTTTCCTTTTTCCCACGTACTGCGCCATAACGTTTTTAGTTGCGGCACACGGTAAGGCGGAAGTTCAATGACAAAAATAGACTTCTCTTCTTTTAAAACCGTAATAGACATAATTTTTGTAACAAGTAATGCCAGAATAATACCAATGAGATATAAAGAAAATACAACAGCTGCTTGACTATTCGGGAAAAAGACCCCTGCAAATAGTGCATATACAGGTAAACGGGCTGAGCATGACATAAACGGTGTCACTAAAATCGTAAGCAGCCTCTCTTTCTCCTGTTCAATCGTCCTCGCAGCCATAATGCCTGGTACATTACAACCAAAACCGATAATCATAGGAATAAACGCTTTTCCGTTTAGTCCAAAAAACTCCATCACACGATCCATTACAACGGCAATACGCGCCATATATCCGGAATCTTCTAGTAATGAAATGAAGAAGAACAATACGAAAATTTGCGGCACGAATACTAATACCGCACCAACTCCTGCAATAATTCCATCTGTAACGAGCGCTTGAATAAACTCAGACGCACCAATATTCGTAAGTCCTGCTGTTACCCAATCTGTAAATGGCCCGCCAACAAACGCATCAAATTGATCCGATAAAGGCGTTCCAATCCACGAAAACGTAACTTGAAAAATTAAAAACATGATTCCTAAAAAGATTGGTAGTCCCAAAATTTTATGCGTAATTAATTTATCAATTCTTTCCGAAAAAGGAATACTTCCTTCTTTTTCATTACGAATCACACTTGTTTTCAACTTTTCAATATACGCTGCACGTACTCCGTATATATGCTGTTCTAGCGTAACATCTAATTCTTCTTCTACTGCAGAGCGAATTGCTACAAGTTCGTTATATACATGCGACTTGGCAATTTCTTTCTCTACCACTTCGTTATTTCCTAAAAATTGAAGCGCAAGCCATCTTGCATGCTCATCATTTTCGCGCTGCAATTTCTCCATAACGCGCTGGATTCCTGTCTCGACCGCTTTACCATATGAAAGAACAAACGGTTTCTGCCCCGCCTTATCGCCTTTATGAAGAGCAGCTAATAACTCCTCGCATCCTTTTCCACTTCTTGCGATAACAGGAATAACTGTTACACCTAGCGTTTCAGATAGCTTCTTAACATCAATCGTAATCCCGCGTTGTTTTGCCACATCAATCATATTTAAACCGATAGAAAGCGGTTTTCCGAATTCTAACAATTGTAATGTTAAATGCATATTACGTTCAAATTGAGAAGAGTCCACAATATTTAACATATGATGAAATTCTTCTGTTAATAAAAATTGTGTAACAACTCCCTCATCACGGGATACAGGATTTAAATCGTATATACCTGGTAAATCTATTAACATTCCTTGCTTATCTTTTAACTTACCAATCTTTTTTTCTACGGTTACTCCGCTCCAGTTCCCAACGTATTCATAAGAACCAGTAAGCGCATTAAACAATGATGTTTTTCCCGTATTCGGATTTCCTAGCAAAGCAACCTTGTTCACGCTAATTCCACCTTTATCATTTTCGCATCACAATGACGAATAGAGATTAATTGTCCACGGCATTCTAATGTACATGGACCATTAAGCATTGCCTTTTGTTTTAAACAAAGCTCGCAGCCCTCAGAAAATCCAAATGAAGCCAAACGGCGTTTTAACAATTTATCAAGAGATTGTAAATCTTTTACACGTACTTTTTCATCTATACTCATATCAACTAAGTTCATAAATTATCCCCCTCAAAAGATAACGATAATTATTATCAATACCAATTATAACATGACTCTCTGAAAAAACACTATACAATATACCGTGAATTTATTACTATTTTTTGTACAATTCCATCTTATTTAACATAAAAATCGTTGTTATGCATGGCCAGTCGCCCCTCCCTAAAAAGAAAGGGGTTTTTATTTCAACTTATATATAAATTAAATTTGCCATTCTTATCCATTGTTATTACAATGGTAGTAACAATCTAAGAATCTCGTTGTCACAGGGGGAGCCACGTCGCTGAGAGGGAACACTTTGTTCCGACCCTTAGAACCTGTTAGTTAATGCTAACGTAGGAATTGTGCAAACATATATACATAAGTAGTGATTTTCAATTTGTGTATTTTCATCCCCCTATGATAAAGATTCTTCTTTTGTAACTTGGATGTAGGGGGATTTTTACATGCGTAATACAAATTTACAAGCGATGATAGAGGCGGCGATTCTTGCAGCATTTGCGTTAGTCATCGACATTTTGCCATTATCTATTAAACTTCCAACAGGCGGTTCTATCTCGTTTGCGATGATTCCAATTTTTATTGTTGCTTACCGCTGGGGATTTAAAGCGAGTTTCTTAAGTGGTCTCGTTTGGGGATTATTACAAATTGTCGCAGGAGATGCATCTATTTTTACGCCGGTACAAGCGTTTATTGAATACTTCATCGCCTTTGCCTTTATTGGCTTTTCTGGATTATTTCATGCACCAATTCAACAAGCAATTGCTAATAAACAAAAAGCAAAAGCAATCATGTATGTCATTATCGCTGCGTTTATTGGTAGCCTAGCTCGTTATTTTTGGCACTTCATTGCTGGCTTTATTTTCTTTGGACAATATGCACCAAAAGGACAATCAGCTGTTTTATATTCCTTTATCTTTAACGGCATCACAATGATTGGTTCTTTCGCAATGTGTGCGGTTCTACTTGTCGTTTTATTTACAACAGCACCGCGCTTATTTATGAGCGCGAGTATAAATACAAGCAAAAAAAAGATTGCTTAATCAGCAATCTTTAGAGTCTCTAAGTATTTCGGAAATAACTATAATATAACGAAACAAAAATCCCATTTTTCTAAAGTGGGATTTTTGTGTTGTTTCAAATCAGCGAAAGAAAAAAATCTTTTATAACAAGCATTATCCCGTCATATTATATGTATTAAATTATACTTTATGGCATATTGAACAAGTTCACTTTTCTTAGAAAGATTAAGTTTGTTCAACATTCTCGTCTTATGGGTATCAACCGTTTTTATACTGATCGTTAATTCCCCAGCGATTTCAGACATTGAAAAACCTTGAACAAGAAATTTCAATACCTCTCGTTCACGTGGACTTAAAATTACATATGGATTTCGAGAATCCGTTTCGTTTTGCATTTTTTTTAACATAGTTGAAATTTCCTTTGGACGGAGGTATATGTACCCATCCATAACAGAATCAATCGCATTGTATAATTCTTCATCGACAGCCGCTTTAGGGACGTAACCTGAAGCTCCCGCGTTCATGATTGATGTTATATAATCCTCATCTTCATGCATGGTAAGCACGATGACTTTCGCTTGTTCATAGCGTAATTTAATTTCTGTTAAAACTTGAATTCCATCTATGCGTGGCAAAGATATATCTAATATCAAAATATCGGGCCTTAAATTGTCGTAAAGCCTTAGTGCTTCAAATCCATCAGCAGCTTCACCTACAACCTTTAATGATGGCCTTTTTTGTAATAATAGTTTTAAACCAGCTCTCATCAAAGCGTGGTCATCAACTAACATTATGCTGATTGTCTTTTCCATCTTGATCCCCTTCTCTCTGTTTTAATGGGATAGACACACTAACTTCCGTTCCACCGTTATTGTGAGTTCTAATCAAAAATGAACCTCCTAATAATTCTGCTCTTTCCTTCATTCCATATATTCCGATTCGATTTTGCTGGCGAGCTTTTTCAAAATCATCCTCATTTATACCGTGACCGTTATCATGGATGTTCAACAAGATCGAACAATCTCTTATCTCCATATTAATCGTAATCTCAGTCGCTACTGTATGTTTCACTACATTGGTAAGACTTTCTTGAACAATTCGGTATAGTGCTACAGCAATATGACTATCTATGACGAAGGCGTCATCATCAGGAACGTGTAGAGTTACCGTAAGAGCGCATTTTTCTTCAAACTTTCTTACGTATTTCCTTAATGCAGGAATTAATCCCATATCATCAAGGATCGGTGGCCTTAATTCTACTGCTAAATCTCTAATTTCTCGTAAAATACCGGCTGCTGTCTCTCGACTTGCATGAAGTAGCTCCAGTTGCTCGTCATCTTTAGCTTCATTAGCCAAAATACGCATTGTAACCATTAAAAAAGTTAGGGCTTGGCTTGTTTCATCATGAAGTTCACGAGAAATTCTTTTTCTCTCCTCCTCATGAGCGGATAGTAGTTTCAAAATCAACGTATCTCGAAGGGCATCCTTTTCTTGAAGTTCCTTCAATAATTTCTCTACTGCAGTCCTAGAACTAATCAGATTGTCAGCCATTTCATTAAAAGCCTGTGCAAGTTTTCCAACTTCATCATCACCTACTGCTTTAGCTCTTAAGGATAAATTACCAGCTGATATGCCTGCTGCTGTATCAACTAAACTATTAATTGGCCGGGTAATGATACGGGTCACATAATAAGCGATCCCTGCTGCTCCCATGCAGACCAAAAATGTAGCAACAACCAACTCTATTATTTTAGTAAAAATATAGCTTTTCGCCTGTTTTTCTGCCATTCCAACTCTAACGAACCCTACATCTCCCTCTTCAATCGGAACAAGTATGTCATGAATATTTCCTTCATCAGAAGTTAGGATCGCGTAATTTTTAGTATTAACACCATCAGGCTTATGTGCGTTTAATATTCCTTTCGGCAGGTGCTTAGAGAATGTATTACCGACAAGAACATTATTATTGTTAACGACCAGTATATAACGAACATCTTTGTTCGTTTCCTGTGCACGTGTAATGAGAAGATGGATTGAATAATAGTCGTCAGTCAAAATGTAATCCGAGGACAATGCTGCAATATTTTCAGCAATATTTTCACCACGTTTCTTTAGGTCTTCTGTCATGATTTTTGTGAGTGATTCCCAAATGATACATCCTAATACTAGGGCGAGAAAGAGTAGCGAAATGAATATAGCTCCAAATATTTTTTGGTTTATTTGTAATTTATTCAGCCACTTCATAGATGACCCTCATATAACCTTGATTCAAATGGAACAAAACGATCAATGAACAACCCTTGAAACGCTGGTTTTATTATTTCTTGTTCGTGCATAGTAATGAAACTTTCTTTAATAATTCGCTTCTCCTCATCAGGTAAATTACTATTGATGACGACAGGACCGGTACCAATCGGTTCCGTTTTTGCAATAATTTTTAAATCCTTAATTCGTTCTGGATTTTTAAGTTTCGTACGCTCAAAGACTAGGCTATCAACAGCTGCAGCATCAACAACTCCATTTATTACAGCACTTAAGGAGTCTTCATGATTATATGTAAAAACATAACGCCCGAAGAAATGCTCTGGTGTTTCACTTAATTCAGCTAATTTTTTCCTCACAAAAATATATCCGGAATAACTAGTTGGATCGCTAAAAGCAACGTTTTTCCCTCTCAAATCATGTATACTGGATATTTCATTTTTGCGGTGTACGACGACATAACCATAATAATATGGAACTCCCATTCGCTCTTGCATAGCAATTGCTTCAAGTCCCTCAACATGTCTGTAAGTGATATATGCTCCTGTTGAAAGTATAGCTATGTCAGCACCTCCATTCATCATCAACATACTAATCTCATTATAACTCTTGCGCTGAATTAGAATTGCAGGTCTATGGAGCTTCTCTCCAATATAGTTAGCTATTTTCCTATAGTGCATAATGGTATCAGTCTTTGATAACACACTTGAAATTGCGATTCGTACAGGAGCGGGATTGTCGTCTTGGTAACCAACAGGCATGGTGTCAAATTCGGAGAAAACAATTTGAGGGTTCGAACGCTCATGCTGACATCCTATTGCAGGTAAAGTAGTAAGCAATATTAAAAAAATCCTCAACCAATTTGTCATACTTTCCTCCGTTCTTACAGGCGAGGAATTTATCCCGCTATTCGTGGGCAGTAATACTCCCGCCTCAAAATTCAGCAAAAGCATCGTCCAGCTCTAGCGGCTAGAATTTCCAGCCGTTTCGCCCCCTCGGACGAGGCAAAAAGCGCCTCTCTGTCAGGGGCGTGGGCGTCCTGCGATTCTGAGCGAGCCGCTTCCGCTTTTCCTAAGAAGTTAGGCGGGAGATAAACTGCCCGTAAAAGCCCGATTGGTGAGGGCTGATAATCAGTGGGGAATGAAGAAAACCCCCACTGATTAAAGTTTCACTTTATCTCCTTATTACTAGCTCCCCAAATCACGATTGAGAGAGCTGCGTTGTCCATCAGTGAAAGATGAATATCACTATCACCCACTAATAGAAGTTTCACTTTATGTATGATGTGAAAATCCCCTAATTGAATCCTACTTAATTTAGGATTTTTGCAGTTTATATTCATATATTACTTCAGGACAATATGCGAAATCTATGAAAGAATGTATCCATCACTCCTTTTCATGTCAGAGTTGTGACAAAAAATATATAAATACTTTCTATTTATATCTCCCCTGACCGCTCCTATACAGAGCCCATTCCTCCCAGGCCATTAAAAAAGTGCTTTTCTGCCTTTTTTTCATAGAGTGACTGAGTAGTTACAAAACAGATTTATATAGCCATGAATATTGCTTGTAGGATAAATTCTGACAGACTCTACTATTTTATCCTACATAAAATCAGATATTTACTGATATTTTAACGAATTGGCATATAAGATAATGTAACAAAGGAGGTATGATATAACGCAAGTATTTGTGAAAACGTCTTCACCAAATTGGCATTCTATTTATATACTAAATTTCATGCTAGTCTAAGTTTTTTGTAAATCAAAGTAAAGAAATCGAGGTAGATAATATGTTCTCATTTTTGAAACCTAAAATTGCTACTACAAAAATAGCACCAGATCAGGTTCAAAAAACCTATAAGCTTTTCCGGATACAATCTTTATTAGGGGTGTTCTTAGGTTACATAGCTTACTATATAGTACGTAACAACTTTGCCTTATCTACTCCTTATTTGAAGGAACACCTTAACCTTAGTGCTACAGAAATAGGATTATTAAGCAGTTGCATGCTTATCGCTTATGGAGTTAGTAAAGGTTTGATGAGTAGTTTAGCCGACAAAGCGAATCCTAAAAGTTATATGGCGCTTGGTTTGCTTCTTTGTGCTATGGTCAATATTATGATGGGATTCAGCACGGCATTTTGGATGTTTGCAATTCTTGTTGTTTTCAATGGGTTCTTCCAAGGAATGGGAGTTGGACCTAGCTTTATTACCATCGCAAATTGGTTTCCTCGTAAGGAAAGAGGAACTGTCGGTGCGATATGGAATATTTCTCACAATATAGGCGGAGGTATCGTAGCACCTATCGTCGGTATGAGTTTTGCTATGTTAGGCTCCAATCACTGGCAAGCGGCAAGCTACCAAGTCCCTGCTGCTATAGCTATTGTTATTGCTCTAGTAATATTAGCTCTTATTAAAGGCTCACCGGTAAGTGAGGGATTACCTCCGTTAAACGAAATCGTCAAAGACGAATCCGATTCGAAAACAAAACAAAGTGTTGATTCAAAACCACCAACAGACATGAGTGCTTGGCAGATTTTCAAGAATTATGTTTTATTTAACAAAAATGCATGGTTCGTTTCCTTCGTAGATGTTTTCGTTTACATGGTTCGTTTCGGCATTATAAGCTGGTTACCTATTTATTTATTACATGTGAAACATTTCACTAAAGAAGAGATGAGTGTGGCCTTTTTATTCTTTGAATGGGCAGCTATTCCTTCTACCCTTCTGGCTGGTTATGTATCAGATAAATTATTCAAAGGGCGCCGCATGCCGCCAGCAATCATTGCTATGTCAATGATACTTGTCTGCATCATCGGTTACTGGCAAAGTACATCTTTACATTGGGTAACGATCTTCGCTGCTATTATTGGTTGCTTGATTTACATTCCACAGTTTCTAGCTTCAGTACAAACTATGGAGGTAGTTCCAGCTTTCGCTGTTGGCTCTGCAGTTGGTTTGCGAGGTTTTATGAGTTACATTCTAGGTGCATCTTTAGGTACGACTCTCTTTGGAGTAATGGTCGACAAGGTAGGATGGAATGGTGGTTTCTATGTATTACTAGCAGCAACTGTTTGCTGTATCATCTGCTGTATATTGGCTCATCGTGGAGCAAAAGAGCTAGAATACAACAAAAAACATGGAATCCAATCCTAAATCCTATTTATCTAGCAACAACCAAAAAAAGATTGCTTAATCAGCAATCTTTTTTTGTGTCTCAGTTTTCTTAGTTACTTTCCTAATGTGACTCTCTGTTTCTTACCACTTTTGGAGAAAGAGAATGGAGTGCGCGGCTGCTCTCAAATTCATTCTTACCGTTTTGCCTATGAATCCAAGATTTCATCTCATTCCATAAAACAACTCTATGCACATCATACCCTATGTGATATTGCTCATTTATGTTCTCTTTGTAATTCTCATTCCATTTGTACCATACGATTTTATCGCTTGAATCTACTAGTATTTCTCGCTGATCAATGACAGTTGTATGATCTTTATTATTAGCTAACATAATCGCATCATTTTCTAATAATAAAGCAAGAGCCTCTGAGCGCTTCTCCATTCTCTCTCTCCTTTCAATTGTAGTGCCTAACGTCTTACTTCTCTAAAATGTGTGTGCTTTTCATAGATAAGTTTATTCAAAATAATGCTGCTAAACTATCGATTTACCTTACAAAGAACCTTACACTTTTGTAAGGTTCTTTGTAAATCTTAATATAATGCTATTTCACTTCGCAAGACCTAATTAAATAAGAGATACAAATTCGCTTCATATGACAGTACCGTTAATGGAACAAAGTAAAGTAAGGTAAAGTAAATGTGCCATTTACTTTACCTTGTTTAAATACCGATAGATCGTTGCTTCTGATGCCTTTAAATGTTTAGCTACTTCACTTACGCCGCCTTTAAGTAAAAATACCCCTTTATCATTAAGTTTTTTTATCACTTCCATTTTTTCATCAGGAGACATTCTCTCAGGCGAAACTTCACATTCTAATAAAACTCCTGTAATAAGTGATGAAAGAAGACTATCTAGATTTTCTTCTAAGTTCTCAGAAAGGTCTAATTCAAGATTAGGATGAGCCTTCTCTTCCTCTACATTCACGCTAGTATTACTCATAATTATATTGTCTAACCAGTCCCTTGCCTTTATCACATTACTAATATCAATGTTCACACACAGCATTCCAATTATGCTGTTGTTTTCATCTTTAATAAAATAGCTTGACGAACGAAACGTCTGATTATTTTTTGAGTTTCCTTTGTAATTAGAAATATAATGTTTATCTATATATTTTTTTTCTTGTAGAATCTTTAAAGCTAGATCTGTTAAATGTCCACCAACGTTTCTTCCACTAAGATGTCCGTTCACAGCCTCTATTATAGATTCGTCTGGATTCGTAACATCATGCAAAACAACTTCACAATTTTCTCCAATTACTTCTGCAATGAAATGGACAAGAGGAATATACCGCTTTAACTTTTCTTTATTTTCCATTGATATCGCACCTCTTTTTAAGATAAGAAGAAAGTATAAAATTTCGTACCAACACTTTGCTTTCTTCCTTTTATAGTATACAACATAATCTCCTACATCTCTTAACAAGACATAGAGAAGGCTGGCTTAATGACTCTAACCACTACTATTTTACTACACAATCCTTCCTTAGAAGATAATAAGATGACTTCCACCCAGTTTTTCTTGATTTTTCCTTTCTATAATAATTTACCAAATAATAAATTATTATCACAACGAAAATTTATTATTATTTTTTAACTTTTTTCAAAATATCTATTGAAATATTAAAAATATAGCATTAAAATAAACTTGTGCTAAGAAATTATTATAATAAAAAAAAATTATTATCACAGGGGGTTTTTTGAATGAACACGGTTATTTCTACTGAACGTGCACCAGGTGCAATTGGTCCTTATTCACAAGCAATGAAAGCGGGCAATTTTATCTTTACTTCTGGGCAACTGCCGATTGATCCTAAAAACGGAGAAATGCCTGAAACAATTAAAGAGCAAACAATACTGTCATTAGAGAATGTAAAAGCCATCCTAGAAGAAGCAGGAAGCGATTTAAGTAAAGTTGTTAAAACAACCGTATTTTTAAAAGATATGAATCATTTTGCACAAATGAATGAAGTTTACACTACTTACTTTACAGAAAATTTCCCTGCTCGAAGTGCCATTCAAATCGCACGATTACCAAAAGATGCACTTGTTGAGATCGAAGTGATTGCAACTTTATAAATTTTTCATACTGAAAAATTGAATAGGAAAAATAAGATAACATTCCCTTACTATGAAACGATTAAAATACTTAATCTTTATAGTAATGGAGTGATAAATTTCCAGGCCTTATGAAAGCGCTATCTTTTATAAAAAATTAATCTCTGAAAAGGAAAAGAATGATTGCAACTTTATAAATTTTTCATGCAGAAAAATTAAATAGGAAAAATGAGATAACATTCCCTTATTATGAAACGATTAAAATACTTAATCTTTATAGTGATGGGATGACAAGTTTTAAGTTTTATGAAAGCGTTATCTTTTTTTAAAAAATTAACCTCTGAGGGGGGGAAAAGGATGGATACTCCAAAAAAAAATAAGTGGTTTGCACTTGTCGTACTGATTTTAGGTGGAGGAACAATTTTTAAACTTCCGTTTTTAAAAGATGCTTTTTATATTCCCATGATGGAATATTTTCACTTATCTCATACTCAAATAGGTGTAATCTTATCAGTTTATGGAATTATCCAAGCATTTGGTTATATCGCATCGATGTACATAGTGGACAGGTTTTCCAAGAAGAAAATCATACCGTTCAGCTTAATTGGTGTTGGCGTATCAGGGTTGTATTTAACAACATTTCCTGGTTATTATGGCGTTTTAACCGTTTGGATTGTTTTCGCTTTATTTGCAGAGACTGCATATTGGCCTGCGTTAATTAAAGCTGTAAGGTTATTAGGAGATAAAGATGAACAAGGTAGAGTTTTCGGTTTCCTTGAAGCAGGAAGAGGCGTGGTTGATACAGTTATCGCTTTTGGTGCCCTTGCCATTTTTAGTTGGTTAGGATCAGGAGCAGCTGGCTTTAGAGGTGCAATCATTTTCCTTGCATCAGCAGCAATTTTTATTGGTATCATTTCTTATTTCTTAGTAGAAGATGATGAAATAATAGATACTGATGAACAAGGTAATAAAATTAACAAAAGTAAAGCTGCACTTGACGGCGCTCTACAAGCATTAAAGATGCCTGAAGTATGGGCCGTAGCATTTACTATATTCTCTGTTTATTCCGTCTATATAGGTTTAACATATTTTATCCCGTTTTTAAAAGATATTTATGGTATGCCTGTTGCACTAGTAGGCGCTTATGGAATTATCAATCAATACGCTATAAAAATGGTTGGTGGTCCGCTAGGAGGGTTCTTAGCTGATAAAAAATTTAAGTCTCCATCTAAATATTTGAGACTTGCTTTTATAGTCGCAATTATCGCAATGACTATTTTTATCTTCTTACCTCATGAGACGATGAATGTATATACTGGAATGATCTTTACACTTAGCTTTGGCACAATTATTTTCACTCAAAGAGCAGTATTTTTTGCTCCTATTGATGAGGTGGGAATCCCAAGAGAAATCAGTGGTGCATCTGTTTCCATTGCTTGTTTAATAGGATATTCACCTTCGATGTTTGCATTTTCTCTATACGGAAACATGTTAGATAGAGCACCAGGAATGGCTGGTTATAGACATGTATTTTTAACAATGATTGCTTTTTCCGTGCTTGGTCTAATTATTAGTAGTTATTTAGTTCGAATTGTCAAAAAGAAAAAAAATTTACAAGTAAATGAGGAAAGTTCAGTTTTAAATGAAGCATGAGATTACTAACATGGAGATAGGAAAGGTGAGATTATCATGAAAATTGGATTAGAAACAGAAAGCTACCATTTATTTTTCCACAATAAACGTATGGATATTTTTGACTTTATAAGAAAAACTGCTGAACTCGGATTAGACGGAGTACAAATTAATATTATTACAAATGAGGCAGACAAACATTTACATCCAGAGTGGGGAGTGCTTGGCGGGAACGAGCCTGATCACTTGAAAAAGGTTCGAGATGAAATTCAAAAATATGGTTTATACGCTGAAATTGATACAAGAGGTACAGATATAGAGCATTTAACAAAAGTAATAGATATCGCAAATCAAATTGGTGCAGATGTCATTCGTACTTACGTTTGTGTAGGTGAATACGATGCTGAAAAAATGGCTAAAGCTCCTGAAGAACTCAAACAAGTCGTACCATTATTAAAAAAATATCGAATTAAACTTGGTGTTGAAAATCACGAAGAAGAAACAACAGCTGAAGTAATTAAAATTATTGAAGAAGTGAATAGCCCATGGGTTGGAGCACATTGTGATTTAGGAAATGGAATGATGGCATGGGAAGATCCAGTTGAAGCAGTAAGAAAGTTAGCTCCGTATGCCTACACAACTCATTTTAAAGATCATATTGTCATTCATGACGGTGAAGACCATATAGTTTGTGGGGTCCCAGCAGGAACTGGAAATATCGACTTAGAAGAATGCTTTAAAATATTAGTGAATGAATCAACACTAACAAGAATCAATGTAGAAATGTGTTTTCCATATGTAGCTCCATTTAAACGTCCAAAAGGAACTGGAGGCGTATATGAAGTCGGCGTGGGAGCATTCAAAGTAGAAAATCCTCCATATGAATTAAATGTTCTGAAGACGGCAGATTACTATTATCCACCTGAACATCTATTAGAACAAATGCTTGAAGATCAAGAAAAAGGTGTTCAACAATCTGTAAACTATATACTAGCTTTAAGAGAAAAATATTGCAGATAAAAAAATCACAATTAGGTAATTTATTACAAGACAATGGTGCTAGGCAGTACGAAAAGTTTCACTTTTCGGTATGATTCAGATCAGCAAATCGACTACTTGTATGTCGAATATCGTCGAACGGTCTTTAAATCGTGTCGAAGCGCCGATATATTGTGAAAAGCGCTGATATATTCTAAAAAGTGGTCGATATATCGTGAAAAGCGCCGATATATTGCAAAGAACAGTCGATAACGGAAAAAAGGAGTGACTTTTGAGTCAGCTCCTTTTTTGTTTCACTCCATTACATTCCAAATATTATGTATATTCTTTTTAAAGTGAGAACCCTCTTCTTTGACTTTTTCCTATCAATCCTTTACAGTCAAACTGTGCATAAGTTTGACAATGTAGGAGGCTTCCAATGGATATTCAACTAAAAGATACTTTATTCTCACAAGAACAGCTACAAGAAAAAGTAAAAGAATTAGCACTGCAAATCGAACGTGATTTTGAGGGAGAAGAAATTTTTGTTATTGCTGTATTAAAAGGTTCTTTCGTATTTGCAGCAGATTTAATTCGTCATATTAAAAATGATGTAACAATTGATTTCATTTCTGCATCTAGCTACGGAAACCAAACAACAACAACTGGAAAAGTGAAACTACTAAAAGATATCGATGTAAATATTACTGGTAAAAATGTAATCGTAGTAGAAGATATTATCGATTCTGGTCTAACACTTCACTTCTTAAAAGACCACTTCTTGATGCATAAACCGAAAACGTTAAAATTCTGTACGCTTCTTGATAAGCCAGAACGCCGTAAAGTTGATTTAAAAGCGGAATATGTTGGCTTCGTGATTCCAGATGAATTCATCGTTGGCTACGGCATTGACTGTGCTGAGAAATATCGTAACTTACCTTATATTGCGTCAGTTGCAACTGATAAATAATACGACATACATACTTAGCAAAAAAGGATTGATCTCAAAAGGTACATTACTTTTGAAATCAATCCTTTTTTACGCTTTCACCGATATATCGGCGGAAATGGTGAATTTATCAGCGCTTTTTGCAATATATCGGCGCTTCGACAGAATTTAAAGATCCTTCGGTGATATTCGACATATAAAAGGTCCGCCCGCTAGAACTTTCTACTACTCTCCGCTCACAATCTTAAGATAAGAACGAACCGTTAAGAAGTAATAACCAATATAAATTATACTGTACACGCCGATAATCATTAATAACGGAATTAAAATTTCAAACGTCAATAAGTTTGATAATCCTTTTAGCGCAAATAAGCTATGCAAAATGCCAACCGCTAAAGGAATCGCAAAAATAAAGAGGATCTGCTTTGCAATTGCTCTCTTCATTTCTTGCTTCGTTACGCCAATTTTCCGAAGAACAACGTAGCGTTCGCGGTCTGCATTTGCTTCCGTTAACTGTTTGAAGTAAATAATAGATCCTGTTGCAAGTAAAAATACAAGCCCTAAGAAAACACCGATGAACATCATCATACCCGCTTCTTCCATACCGTCTTTAAACCCGGTATAGAAATCCTTAAAGACCGGGGCAAATTCAGAACCTCTCGGCATAACCTTTACTAGCTTCTCCGTTAATACTTTACTGTCTTTCTCATTTTTCACATTTACATTTTGGACAACTCTTGTTTTAGATGTCTTTTTTGCTTGTTCATATACGGCATCTGGCACAACAACTACTACTTCTCCTAAATTCGTAACATTAAGACCTTCAGCATCTTTAATTGTTAATGCCTTCGTTTTATTTCCAATAGGAAATACTGCTTTCTTTCCTTTGTATGCTGTACTAAACTCTTTTCCTTCGACATACATACCATCAAATACAAATGCTTCTCCTGCTGTTAAACTTACCGCATCTACATTCATTTTTTTCGCAATTATATTGAAACCTGACTGTGACACAAGCTGATACCGTTCTGTCATTATATAATGATCATTCATAGTTATATTTGCTTTTTTGCCTACGAATTTCCCCTTCACCGGCACCATTTCAATTTCAAATTGCTCTGTAATCGGATTGTGCTTCTTCTCCTCTGCGAAGGTTGCATTCACCTTTTGTTCAAAAGCGGCATCTTTTTTCTCATAAGAAAAACTATACGGGGCAAAATCCTTCGCTTGTGTAAATGTATTATAATACGTCGTAACAGATGTACCAACAGCCGTTAATGTTAGCGCGCTCAAAATAGAAATTGTCGCCAAAGATTTGGCATTTCCTTTAATACGGTATAAAAGCTGAGATGTTGTTACCATATTCATTCCATTATAAAAGGATGCTTTATGATTTCTTGCTCTTCTTAAAACAACAACTGTAAAGAACATAAATAATAAATACGTACCAAGTACGGTCGCACATAAAATATAAAATGCGATCATCATGAAATCTGCGTATTGAATTGCTTTCATAAATAGAAGTGATAAGAAATATCCAGAAGCAATTAAGAATACTGCAATACATGCCATAATAATAGATTCTTTCGGCATTCCTTCTCCTTCACGTTCAGCGCGGAATAGTTCAATTAATTTAAAGCGATAGATTAAACGATATCCTTGCAGCGACGTGTATAAAATAATAATAAAGAAAACAATTGCTGTATTCATAATCGCCGCTAGCGGTACTTCAAAATGAACTTGTAAATCAAGTCCCATTAAGCCTACTAATAATTCAAGAAAGAACTTAGATAGTACACTGCCAATTACAATCCCAATGACTAGCGACATTAACCCCATTAACAAATTTTCATAAAACAGCATTTTCCCAATTTGGCGTTTACGAATTCCGAGTAAAGAGTATAAACCAACTTCTTTTTTTCGTTTCCGTGTAAAGAAACCATTGGAATAAATAATAAATACCGCTACGAAAATAATGAGCATCACGCTAGAAACTTGGAAGGCACCGCTAATTTTTTTCGACCCTTCCACTGCTTTTTCTATTTGCGTATTATATTGAAGCGATGCAAATGTAAAATAAATGACGATACTAAAGATCATCGACATAAAATATAAAGCATAATCTTTAAAGTTACGCTTTATATTGCGAAGGGCGATACTAGCTAACGTCATCTACTGCACCTCCAGAGATCGTAGACATTACATCTAATACTCGCCCAAAAAATTGCTTACGTGTAAATTCTCCTTTGTGCAGTTCTTTAAATAACTCACCATCCTTAATGAAAATAACGCGCTTACAATAACTTGCAGCAAACGCATCGTGCGTAACCATTAAAATCGTCGATTGGTCATATTCATTTAATGATTTCAAACTCTCCAATAAATCAGTTGCAGACTTAGAATCTAGCGCACCTGTTGGCTCATCTCCAAAAATGATCCTTGGGTTTGTAACAATCGCACGCGAAGCTGCACAGCGCTGCTTTTGTCCACCGGATACTTGGTATGGATATTGATTTAAAATATGATCAATGCCAAATTTTTTCGCGATTTCAAGAACGCGGCGGTTAATTTCACTTGCCTTTACTTTTGATAGCGCAAGTGGGAGTGCAATATTTTCTTTCACCGTTAACGTATCTAATAAATTATAATCTTGAAAAATAAACCCTAAGTGATCACGACGGAACAACGCTAATTTATCATCATTCATTTTCACAATATCATTTCCATCAATTAAAGCTTCACCGCTCGTTGCGTTATCAATTGTAGAAAGAACATTCAATAAAGTTGTTTTCCCTGATCCAGACGGCCCCATAATTCCAACGAACTCGCCTTCTTTCACTCGCAAGTTAATGCCTTTTAACGCCTCGTATGTATTTCCACCGGTATTATATACTTTTCTAATATCATTAGCTTTTAATACTGTCTTCATTACTATATCCCTCGCTTTACCTTATCATTATCCTTGCCACGATCACACTTCCTTACACAATTAAAATTGTTATATAAGAAACCTTATCTCTATAAAAAAGTTATATTAGAATTCCTTTCCAAATCACCTTGCTACTATAACATTCCCAATAATAGTAGGCTATCTATTTCTCTTACATAAACCTTACATTTATGTAAGATTGAAAAAAGCCACTCTTTCAAATGGAAGAGTGGCTTTTTTCATAAATGTTGTTGCTATTTAAATAAAATGATTGGCATTATTATAATAATATAATGTTTAACCTATATATTAGGAGAAACACCCTTTTAAAGCAGAACTTTTTTCAAACGAAGTTGACGCATGTTAAACATAGTAGAGAAAAACAGAAAAATAGCGATTAGCTTTCCATATAATTGGCACTCTAATCGCTCCTGTTTTACATTATGATAATGAATTTTACTCACACAAATGACCTGCACATCAATTCATCTTTGCTATACAGGTCATTTGTATGATAATTTTTATAAATAATTGCGGAATCATGAACTTACATTACTGCTTTTAATAGTTCTGCTAC
>NZ_FOLV01000025.1 GCF_900112415.1 Bacillus sp. 491mf | reverse complement strand
ACAAATACAAGCACAAATAGCGATCCAAGAGTTCCATCTAATAAACAAAACGATAAAACGACAGTATTACTTCCTAAAACAGGAGGAGCACCAGCGGAGATGATTTCAATTGTTGGCGGTATGGTATTGTTCGTTTTAGGTGGAATGTTATTTGCTCGTCAACGAATGAAACAATAAAAAGCTGTAGAGTATTATTTGATAACTCCTTTAGGGAATCATTCAAAAAACTTCATGGACAGGTGAAGAAAAGAATGAAACCTAAAGGGTTTTTTTATAGGAAAAAGGAAGTGTTTTCAAATGGAGAATAAATAGCGCGCATCAATTGAGGTTCGATGCGCGCTGCTTTATAGTTCTTATGTTGTTAAGATGACTATAACCGTATGTTTTTGTTTATAGCGCTGTTAAAATAATTGGTTCACCGCGTGTTACAACAATTGTATGCTCGCACTGTGCAACAAGGCTTTTATCTGGTGTGACAAATGTCCATTCATCATCACCGCGTTCGATAATATGATCTGCATGCATAGATACGAATGGTTCTACTGCTAAGACAAGTCCGTCTTTTAGGAGAGCGCTATCCATTGGATCGAAATAGTTTAAAATATGATTTGGTGCTTCGTGTAGGCTAAGGCCAATGCCATGTCCTGTTAAGTTTTGAATGACTGTATAGCCATTTTTACGAGCATCGTTGGCAACTGCACGGCCAATTTGGTTTTGTTTTGCGCCAGCTTTTACTTTTTTCATGGCTGCCCAAAATGCACTTTCAGCAGCAGCACAAAGTTTTTCTTTTGCTTCGTCTTGTCCAAGAACAAATGAAATACCTGTATCTGCATAGTAACCATCAAGTGCCGCAGATACGTCTACGTTTACTAAGTCGCCTTCTTTTAGAACGCGGTCTCCTGGGATGCCGTGTGCAACTTCTTCATTGACGCTAATGCAAGTTGTACCTGGAAAATTATATTCTTTTTCAGGTGCAGAAATAGCACCGTGCTCATCTAATACTTTCTTACCGATTAAATCAAGCTCTCTCGTTGTCATGCCTGGTTTCGCTTGTTTTTTCATTTCCTCGCGAGCAAGCGCAACGATGCGGCCGACTTTGCGTAAGCCTTCTAAATCTTGTTCATTTCGAATAATCATGAAAACCACTGTCCTTCCTCGAATGTACATCTCACATGATTGTATCATGTTTATTTTTGTCCTGCTACTTACCTAGGGAGTCGCTCATTTCAAGATTTCATGACATTTGTCATATCCATGTCATGACGTCTCATACTGTTTTCCACCTCTTCCAATTTATACAATATAAATATAAGAACGACGGGGGTGGAGAAATGGAACAGATAATTGAAGTAAATGGTGTTTCAAAAACATTTAAACATAAAAAAGCAGTAAATAACGTTTCATTTACAGTAGCGAAAGGGGAAATTGTTGCATTACTTGGACCAAACGGAGCTGGTAAAACGACAACAATTTCGATGATGCTTGGATTAAGGGATCCTTCAGAAGGAAAAGTTTCTATCTTCGGTAAGAGCCCAAAACACCGAGATGTTCGCAATCGCCTTGGAGCAATGCTGCAAGAAGTGAGCGTCATTGATAGTGTGTCAGTAGAAGAAGCAATTGACTTGTTTCGTAGTTATTATACGAATCCAGTTGCAAAAGAAACATTACTTCAGCTATCCAATTTAGCTTCAGAAAGAAAGCAAAGATGTGAAAAGTTATCTGGTGGCCAAAAAAGACGTTTAAATTTCGCGCTCGCACTTGCTGGGAATCCCGATTTACTTTTCTTAGATGAACCAACAGTAGGGATGGACATTACGTCTAGAAAAAGCTTTTGGGATACAATTCGAAAATTGGCAGCTGAAGGGAAAACAATCATTTTAACAACACATTACTTAGAAGAAGCAGATGCACTAGCAGATCGAATTTTATTATTCGGTAACGGCAAAATCATCGCTGATGGTACGCCAGATGAAATGAAAGCAACGATTTCTCAAAAAACAATTTCGTTTTATGTAAAAGAAGAGGTACCGATGGGTATGCTTCGCAGCCTATCTCATGTTACAAATGTCCAATGTAATGAAAAGCATGTGGTACTGACAACAGATGATACGGACGCTACGCTTCGAGAAATTTATCATAAAAACTTGCCTGTTAAGGATGTTGTTGTTGAGCGCGGTAGCTTGGATGAAGCTTTTGAACAGTTTGTCGCAAATCAGAAGGAGGGAATCGTATGAGAGCGTTTTGGATGCAATGTAAAATAGAAATATTACGTACGTTTCGCAATAAATTATTTATCTTTTTCTCATTATTAATGCCAGTTATGTTTTACTACATTTTTACTAATGTTGTGTCAGTGCCGCAAAACGGAGATGCATGGAAAGCACATTATTTAATTTCAATGGCTACGTTTAGTATTGTAGGAACGGCACTCTTTAGTTTTGGTGTTCGTCTTTCACAAGAAAAAGGGCAAGGATGGACACAGCTTTTACAAATTACACCGCTACCAGAAGGCGTATATTTAACAGCTAAAATTATTGCTCAAACGGTTGTAAATGCTTTTTCAATCATTGTTATTTTCATCGCGGGTATAGTCATTAATGATGTACAGTTAACAATAGGACAGTGGATTGGCGCTGGATTATGGTTATTGGTTGGTGTTACGCCATTTTTAGCACTTGGAACGATTATCGGTGCGATTAAGAAAGCGGATGCGGCTACTGGACTAGCGAATATATTAAATATGTGTTTAGCAGTTCTAGGCGGCTTGTGGATGCCGATTGAAATATTTCCAAAGACGTTAAGAAGCATTGGAGAATGGACGCCGACATATCACTTCGGAAGCGGGGCTTGGGATATTGTTGCTGGCAAGACAATTGGTTGGGAAAATGCGACAATTTTAGGAGGTTATTTTATCGCTTTTGTTGTACTATCAATATATATAAGAAAAAGACAGGAAGCGGTATAAAATGATCGAAAAGAAGCAGTTTGAACTATTTCCGAAACAGATGGGTTTTTTCCCTTATATATGGCTCGTATATTTGTTGTATCCTCTTTACTATTTGATGGGGCAATCAGGATGGAAATTGATATTAGGAGGCGGTATGCTTGTACTCTTTGTTATTGCATACCGCCAGCTTTATTTTGTGCCAAAGAATTTTATTATGTGGGCTTGTATTCAACTGGTGATTACATTCTTATTTAGTACGTTTTATGACCCATATATGATTTTCTTTGGATTTTTTACAGCAAATGCAATAGCATTTGCACAGACAAAAAAACAATTTCGTTTATTATTTTTCCTTTTGATCGTAATGATTTGTTCGTTTATGTTGGTGAACATCCGCGTGTTTACAAACACATCTGCTATAACTGTGATCCCGATGTTTATTTTAATGATTGTTACACCATTCGGTATGCGGAATTTTAACCAGAAAAAAGTATTAAGAACACAATTAATTGAAGCAAATGAACAAATTCGTGATTTAGTAAAACGCGAAGAACGGCAGCGCATTGCAAGGGATTTACATGATACGTTAGGGCATACGTTATCGCTCATTACATTAAAAAGCCAGCTTGTTGAGAAGCTTATTGTGAAAAATCCGGAACGCGCTTGTCTAGAGGCAAAGGAAATTACGCAAACATCCAGAACGGCGTTAAAACAATTACGGGAATTAATTTCTGATATGCGGATGATTACTGTCGAAGAAGAGCTAGAACAAGTGAAGGTGATTCTTCAAGCTGCTAGCATATCGCTAGAGGTGCAGCAGGAGACAAGTACGAATGTATTATCACCGCTAGAACAAAACATTGTCGGAATGTGTGTACGTGAAGCGGTGACAAATGTTGTGAAGCATAGTAAGGCAACGGAGTGCGTAATTATTTTACTTGAGGCGCAAGGGAAGTTGATGGTGCAAGTAAAGGATAATGGTGTTGGATTACAAAACAATCACGATGGGAACGGTATACTTGGCATGAGGGAGCGATTAGCTCTCATTGATGGAGTACTTAAATTAGATGATATTCATAATGGAACGATGTTAACGATACATGTTCCAATTGTCATAAGAACAGGGAAAGAAGGTGCGCATGCATGATTCGAATCATCATTGCAGAAGATCAGCGTATGCTTCGCGGGGCGTTAGGGGCTTTGCTGGATTTAGAGGATGATATTGAAGTTGTTGGGCAAGCGGAAAATGGAGAAGAGGCTTTGAAGCTCATTGAAACAGTACAGCCTGATATTAGTATTATGGACATTGAAATGCCGATTCAAAGCGGTCTGGATGTTGCTGAAACATTGCGGAAGCAGCAATCATTGTGCCGGGTTATGATTTTAACAACATTTGCTCGACCTGGTTATTTCGAGCGCGCAATGAAAGCAAATGTTCATGGGTATTTATTAAAAGATAGTCCGAGTGAAGATCTCGCAGCGGCAATTCGTAATGTTATGAATGGAAAGCGAGAAATTTCCCCTGAGCTTATGTTCGGACTTTGGCAAGAACAAAATCCATTAACAGATCGGGAAAAAGAAGTTCTTCTATTAGCGAAAGAAGGAAAGACGACAAATGAAATCGCCAAAACACTATATCTTTCATCTGGAACCGTTCGAAATTATATTTCGGATGTTTTAACGAAGCTGGATGCAAAAAATCGGATTGAGGCGATTACGATTGCGGAAGAAAAAGGATGGATATGAAAAAAGGTGTTTACCAATGTGAATCGGTAAACATCTTTTTTTGCGGGTAACTGTGTAACAAGTGAAATTACATCAATAATTGTGTAATCGCTAATAATTGGGTTATAATTTTAATATATGAATTTAATAATATCAACGTATGTAGTCGCCTTCTCGTTTTTTACAAATGACAATTTCACTAGTAAATTCTTTTTCTGACATATCGTTTGGAATTTGCAGAGCATTTCGTAAGAAAATTTTCACTTCATTTTTCGACAAAAAATTTGTTATATTAAGATTGGGTTATTGTACTTTTTTTTCTTGTACTTCACCTTTCAAGTACTTTTTCACGATATTTTCTTTCGTGCTACTTTGAGATCCTGCTAATGTTTCGATTGTTAGCCCGGGCTGAGCAGCTGCAACTTTTATTTGTTTATTATTCATTTCTTGGATACGAATTGCTTAAGGACAGAGCAAGCCGAAAGAAGAGAACTGGTCATTTTTTGTGATTTTTCTCTAACACACTTAATCTCACAAGTGTATGAGATTAAGTGTAAGACAAAATTGCGGAATTTTATATAAATTATGCAATATTTCATATCGAAAATTGTCGAAATGGCAGTATTGTATTGGTATGACCATTTTTAAAACTAAATTGCAATAAATGGGATGGATGGTGAACTAACGTGCATGCGGAAAAGCTGGGAGACGAAATTAAAAAGATTAGAAGGATGCGAGGTTTAACACAAAAGCATTTAGCTGATAACATATGTCATCAGTCGGAAATAAGTAGAATTGAATCAGGAGTAGTATATCCGAGTATGGACATATTACAAGGAATTGCAGCAAAGTTAAAAGTACCGATTATTCATTTTTATGAAGTAGTGGCTTATTCTGATATTGAACGAAAAAAACAATTTAAAGATCTGATTCAATCGCTATGCAAACAAAAGAAATATGAAGAAATTTATAAAAAAACATGGGATGAGCTAAAGAAAGAAGAAGATCATCCAGAGTTTCAGCAATTTCTTCTTTGGCATCATCATTTATCGGCGTATATGTTGAAAAAGGTGAATTATGAATACTGCATTTTAGAGTTGAAAAAATTAATCACCCAGCAATCAGTGGGTATGGATGTCTTTCAAAGTTTATATATCGAAAATTCAATTGCAAATATTTATGCGGAAAATGAATGTATTCAAAAAAGCATTGAAGTTTATAAACATATTTTAAAACAGTTGAAATCATTACATAGTAACGAGGAATTTGCTATAAAGGTTGGCTATAATTATGCAAAGGCATTGTATTTAGATGACCGGTATGAAGAAGCTCTTTACAATGTTGAAAAAACAATTGAAACATCATGCCAGAATAGTAACATGACACTCATTGGCCAGTTATTCTATCAAAAAGGAGAATGTCTTGAAAAGCTAGGGCATTCAGAAGATGAGATTAGAATTGCTTATGCAAAAGCGCTGTTCTTTTTTGAACTATTAGATCTACATTCTTATAAAAATACGCTGTTAAACAAAATGAAAATTTAAACAGGTAAAAAAAGGGTATGCATAATTGCATGTCTTATGGATAAAATTTCATGTTATATTAGAAAAAAAGACGTGGGGGAATGGAATATGAAAAAACTTCTTGTTGGTAGTTTATTGACATTAGCAATGTTAGCAGGTATTTCATTTGGCAGTGCGCTAGTAGACCAAAATCAAGCAGTAACAAATCATAATGATGTAGTACAATTAGCTTCAGATTTACCATTTGAATATTAAAATAAAAAGAAACAACCGTCTAGTCAAGACGGTTGTTTCTTTTTTTAGGCCTTTTTGCATAAGAACAGTCCAACAATGCGGGTTTCACTTTATAGAAAAAAAGAAAATAATGTTCCGATCCATTCTTTTCCTTTATCTAAAGGGGATAAAGAAGAAACGTCTTCCATAGAAAGTAAATTGGAGGATTCTAGATCTTGATTGATTTCTTTTTTCACTTGTTCTAAAAACGGTGAATCATATAATATACAATTGATTTCATGATTCATATATAAGCTTCGTTTATCAAAATTGGCCGTTCCAATATCACAAATCCATCCATCTACCATTACAATTTTCGCGTGAAAAAAACCATCTAGAAATTCGTAAATATGACAACCTGCTTTAATAAGTTTCCGACAATACGGAAGTTTTGCTTCGCGAACAAATGGATGATCCGCTTTTTTAGGCACGAGTATAGTAATACGAACTCCTCTTTTTCGCGCGCACAGCAATGCGTTCATTAGTTCTTTTCCAGGAATAAAATAGGGCGTGCCAATATACAGTTCTTTTGTTGCCTTTTCAATGAGATCGAGAAAAGTTTGCTGCAAATATGCGCCGTCAGTTGGTACGAATTGATGAGAAGTTTCGCCTTTTTTTAGTATTGGAAAATAACAATTTTCATCCAATAAGTCTTCGTTTGTATCATCGCGCCAATCATGTAGAAACTGCGTTTGCAAATCTTGTACACCTTCTTCGGTAAGGCGTAGGTGATAGTCACGCCAAGGACCTAGCTCTTGGTTATGTCCTAAATATTCTTCTCCGATGTTGAAACCTCCAATGTACCCAATTTTCCCATCAATAATAGTAATTTTTCGATGGTTTCTTTGGTTAACAGAGAAAAAGAGAAAGGGAAAACGAATTTTATGACAAAATGAAAAGTGCACACCGTGTTGTTTTAATTTCTGAATCGTTTGTTTTGATAAACGATGGCTGCCGATTCGATCAAGAAGAAGACGCACTTCAATACCTTGCGCTGCTTTTTCCATTAAAAGCTGTAAAAATGTATGGCTAATCTCATCATTTTTTACGATAAAAAACAAAATATGTATATGATGTTTAGCGTGTTGTATATCAGTAAATAGCTCCTTATATAATGCTTTCCCATATGTATAAAGTTTAAAATTACTATGGCGTATAGGAAAGGAACGTGGTTTAAGATTGTTTAAATGAATTTTTCTTCCATAGATGAAGTCAAAAGCTGCCCACAGTAAGAGAAAGATAAGGATGAGAAATAAAAAGTTCATGAAGTTCCCTCCTCTATATTCATTTTTATCTTGCAATTCGCCGGATTCGTTCTAAGTATCAATGGGATATGAAAAAACTACTGACGGAAGCTTCGCTTTATAGTTTCACCGAAATAAAAAGCTTTATGAAAAAATATATTGTTGTATAACAAAAAACTGTTGACTGAATGCTCACTCATCATATAATGGGAGTAGGGGTAATGAATTCAGAAAATTATTTATTTTTGAAGATTCGAAAATAAAAAAGTATACTACATGGAGAGGGGTTGGCAGAAATATGAACAGCTTATTAATTGTAAATTGGTTGGCGACAATTGCCATCGTTGCGTATGCAGCTTATTTATTTGTGTATCTTATACGAACACGGATTACCTACATACGATTAGGAAAAAAAGTAGAGTTTGATCGCCGCTTCAAAGAAAGATGGGATCTTATTAAAGGGAATGTCTTCGGACAAAAGAAATTACTCAAAGATAAAAAAAGTGGCATTATGCACGTTATGTTTTTTTACGGATTTATTCTTGTCCAATTTGGAGCAATTGACTTCATATGGAAAGGCTTAGCGCCAGGATCGCATCTTCCACTTGGACCACTATATTCTGCATTTACATTCTTCCAAGAAATCGTCACACTCGTTATTTTAATCGCAGTCTTTTGGGCTTTTTATAGAAGGTATATTGAGAAGCTTGTTCGCTTAAAGAGGAACTTTAAAGCAGGGCTTGTTTTAATTTTCATCGGAGGCTTAATGTTATCTGTTCTTCTTGGTAATGGAATGGGCATCATTTGGCATGGCGAGGAATTATCATGGAGTGAACCGATCGCTTCTGCAATCGCTTACTTATTTTCTGGGATTGGCGAAACAGCCGCAATTGTCGTGTTCTATTTTGCGTGGTGGTTGCATTTACTAATTTTGTTAACGTTTTTAGTTTACGTTCCACAATCGAAACATGCGCATTTAATTGCAGGACCAGCAAATGTATACTTTAGCCGTTTAACAAACCCAGGGAAATTAGAAAAAATTGATTTTGAAGATGAAACGCAAGAAACATTTGGCGTTGGGAAAATTGAAGACTTCAAACAAACACAGCTTATTGATTTATATGCATGCGTAGAGTGCGGCCGCTGTACGAATATGTGCCCGGCAACAGGAACTGGTAAGATGCTATCGCCAATGGATTTAATTTTAAAGCTGCGTGACCATTTAACGGATAAAGGTGCAGCAGTAACGTCGCGCGCACCGTGGGTACCAACCGTTGCATTTAACAAAACAAAAGGCAATCAACTAGCGATGATGGCAGCTGGAGATGGACAAAATGAATCTGCCGCAACGCTCGCATACGATCCAAGTTTAATTGGAGATGTCATTACTGAAACAGAAATTTGGGCTTGTACAACGTGTCGTAACTGTGAAGATCAATGTCCAGTTATGAACGAACACGTTGATAAAATTATTGATTTGCGCCGCTACCTTGTTTTAACAGAAGGAAAAATGGATCCAGAAGCGCAGCGTGCTCTGACAAATATCGAGCGTCAAGGAAACCCTTGGGGACTGAATCGTAAAGAGCGTGAAACGTGGCGTACGATGGAAGAGGAAGTTTCCATTCCAACTGTGAAAGAAAAAGCAAAAGCAGGCGAAGAGTTTGAATATTTATTCTGGGTAGGTTCTATGGGATCTTATGATAACCGTAGCCAGAAAATTGCGTTATCTTTTGCGAAATTAATGAATGAAGCTGGTATTTCCTTTGCGATCCTCGGAAATAAAGAGAAAAACTCAGGAGATACACCGCGCCGCCTTGGAAATGAATTTGTTTTCCAAGAGATGGCAAGTAAAAATATTGAAGAGTTTGAGAAAGCAGGCGTGAAGAAGATTGTTACAATCGATCCGCATGCGTATAACACGTTTAAAAATGAGTATCCAGACTTTGGCTTACAAGCAGAAGTCTATCATCATACAGAATTGTTAGCACAGTGGGTGAAAGAAGGGCGCTTAAAGCCAGTTCACCGCGTCGAAGAAACGATTACGTATCACGACTCTTGTTATTTAGGACGTTACAACGAAGTGTACGAAGCACCGCGCAATATTTTAAAAGCGATTCCAGGTGTGAAGCTTGTTGAAATGGAACGTAACCGTGAAACAGGAATGTGCTGCGGAGCGGGCGGCGGTCTTATGTGGATGGAAGAGACGGCTGGTTCGCGTATTAACGTGGCACGTACTGAACAAGCACTTTCGACATCGCCGACGATGATCGGTACGGGTTGCCCGTATTGCTTAACGATGATCAGCGATGGTACGAAGGCGAAAGAAGTAGAAGAGCGCGTACAAACGCTTGATATAACGGAGATTCTAGAGCGCTCTGTCATTGGACCGAAGAAAGAAGCAATATAAGAATCCGTACAACTTTAGATAAAAGGGGTGCAAATTTTGCACCTCTTTCTCACGACAGCGCTACTGAACGAGCGTTCAATCAACGCCGTAATAAGAAGAAATGGGGGAATATGTTTTGACAAGAACAGTAATTTTAAGTGCTGCAAGAACACCTGTTGGAAAGTTTGGGGGAGCTTTAAAGGATGTAAAGGCAACAGAGCTTGGAGGAATTGCAATTGGAGCGGCTTTAGAGCGTGCGAATGTTGCAGCAAGTGATATTGAAGAAGTTGTATTTGGGACGGTTATTCAAGGAGGACAAGGGCAAATTCCATCGCGCCAAGCAGCTAGAGAAGCAGGGATTCCGTGGGAGACTCGCACAGAAACAGTGAATAAAGTTTGTGCATCTGGACTTCGTGCTGTAACGTTAGCGGATCAAATTATTCGCACTGGTGATCATTCGTTGCTTGTAGCAGGCGGCATGGAATCGATGAGCAATAGTCCATATATTTTACGCGGCGCGCGCTGGGGATATCGCATGGGGCATAACGAAGTTGCCGACTTAAACGTGGCGGATGGTTTAACGTGCACATTTACTGGCGTGCATATGGGTGTGTATGGCGGCGATGTTGCCAAAGAAGACGGTATTTCTCGTGAAATGCAAGATGAGTGGGCATGCAGAAGTCATATGCTTGCCATTGAAGCGCAAAAGGAAGGCCGCTTTGCAGAAGAAATTGTTCCTGTATCTGTGCCGCATCGAAAAGGGGAGCCGGTAGTCGTAGCGCACGATGAAGCGCCGCGCGGAGATACAACAATTGAAAAATTAGCAAAGCTAAAACCTGTATTTGATAAGGATGCAACGGTTACGGCTGGGAATGCACCAGGTTTAAATGATGGAGCAGCAGCGCTCGTGTTAATGAGTGAAGAACGTGCGAAGGAAGAAGGAAGAAAGCCGCTTGCAACGATTTTAGGGCATACAGCGATCGCGGTTGAAGCAAAGGATTTTCCGAGAACACCAGGCTATGCCATTAATGAGTTATTAAAGAAAACAGGCAAGAAAGTGGAAGACATTGATTTATTTGAGATTAATGAAGCGTTTGCTGCTGTAGCGATTGCAAGCGCAAACCTTGCAGGTATTAATCCCGAGAAGATTAACGTAAACGGCGGAGCAGTTGCGATGGGGCATCCAATTGGAGCAAGCGGGGCGCGCATTATCGTTACTCTTATCCATGCATTGAAGCAGCGCGGCGGTGGAATTGGAATTGCATCTATTTGCAGCGGCGGTGGTCAAGGCGACGCAATCATGATTGAGGTTCAGTAAAAAGGGGGCTATAAACATGACAGTACAAAAGATTGTTGTAATTGGTTCGGGGCAAATGGGTTCTGGAATTGCACAGGTGTGTGCGATGGCAGGCTATGACGTATATATACAAGATTTAAAGCAAGAGCAGCTAAACCGCGGAATCGCAACTATTACGAAAAATTTATCTCGGCAAGTTGAGAAAGGCCGCATGAGTGAAAATGATAAGGATGCAACGTTACAGCGTCTGACCGCAACGATTACGCTAGATTGTGTAGAAGAAGCAGATCTTGTCATCGAAGCAGCTGTGGAAAGAATGGACATTAAAAAGCAAATTTTTGCGAAACTAGATGAATTAGCACCGGAGCATACGATTTTAGCAACAAATACATCTTCGCTGCCAATTACTGAAATTGCAGCTGTTACGAATCGTCCAGAAAAAGTCATCGGTATGCACTTTATGAACCCTGTTCCGGTTATGAAGCTTGTCGAAATTATTCGCGGCTTAGCAACGGAGGACGCTGTATATGAAACGATTGAGGATATTACAAAAAAAATCGGCAAAGTCCCAGTTGAAGTAAATGACTTCCCAGGGTTTGTTTCTAACCGTATTTTATTGCCAATGATTAACGAAGCAATTTATACGCTATATGAAGGCGTTGCAACAAAAGAAGCGATCGATGAGGTTATGAAGCTTGGCATGAATCATCCGATGGGACCATTGACACTTGCTGATTTTATCGGTTTAGATACTTGTTTATACATTATGGAAGTGCTGCATGAAGGATTAGGGGATAGCAAATATCGACCATGCCCGCTCCTACGTAAATATGTAAATGCAGGCTGGTTAGGACGTAAGACAGGACGCGGTTTTTACGTTTATGAATAATTAATACCTCTTCCGGTGTACTAGTGGTCTTACTAAGCCATTCAATCATAATAAAAAACAATTTGAGGTGAAGTAGATGAACTTTCAATTTACAGAAGAGCAGCAAATGATGCGGAAAATGGTTCGGGACTTCGCTCAGAAGGAAATTGCTCCCTTTGTTCCAATGATGGAACAAGGGGTGTTTCCTAGAGAAGTTCTAAAGAAAATGGGCGCGCTTGGACTAATGGGGATACCAATTCCAGCGAAATACGGCGGGGCGGAAATGGACTTTATTTCGTATATTTTAGCCATTCATGAAATTTCAAAAGTAAGCGCTACGGTAGGGGTCATTTTATCAGTACATACTTCTGTTGGAACGAATCCTATTTTATATTTTGGAACAGAAGAGCAAAAGAAAAAATATATTCCAAAGTTAGCAACGGGTGAATATTTAGGGGCATTTGCATTAACAGAGCCAAGCGCAGGATCGGATGCTGGGAGTCTGAAATCAAGGGCGGTTAGGCAAGGCGATGAGTACGTTATTAACGGTTCGAAAGTATTTATTACAAACGGCGGCGAGGCAGATACATATATTGTCTTTGCTTCTACGAATCCGGATGCGGGTACGCGCGGAATATCGGCATTTATTGTCCCGAAAGATACACCAGGTTTAGTTATTGGAAAAGATGAGCACAAAATGGGGTTATTAGGTTCTCGAACAGTGCAATTAACGTTTGAAGATATGAAAGTTCCTGCTGAGAATTTGCTTGGCGAAGAGGGCCAAGGTTTTAAAGTGGCAATGGCAAATTTAGATGCTGGTCGCATCGGTATCGGGGCACAGTCACTTGGTATCGCTGAAGCAGCGCTAGATTGTGCTACTGATTATGCGAAAGAACGTCGTCAGTTTGGCAAACCGATTGCCGCGCAGCAAGGATTAGGGTTTAAGCTAGCGGATATGGCAACAGCCGTTGAAGCAGCTCGTCTGCTTGTATACCGCGCTGCATCATTAAGAACGCAAGGTTTACCGTGCGGGAAGGAAGCGTCAATTGCAAAATTATTTGCTTCCAAAACAGCAGTAGAAGTGGCAATTGAAGCTGTGCAAGTGTTAGGTGGTTATGGTTATACAAAAGAGTATTCTGCAGAGCGATTCTTCCGCGATGCAAAAATATGTGAGATTTATGAAGGAACAAGTGAGATTCAGCGTTTAGTTATTAGCAGAGCGCTTTAAGGGGGAAATAGAGATGCATTTTAAATTATCGGAAGAGCATGAAATGATTCGGAAAATGGTTCGTGATTTTGCGAGAAATGAAGTCGCACCCACAGCAGCGGAGCGTGATGAAGAGGAACGCTTTGACCGCGCTTTATTTGATCAAATGGCGGAACTTGGCTTAACTGGTATTCCGTGGCCTGAAGAGTACGGCGGAATTGGAAGCGATTACTTAGCTTATGTGATCGCGGTGGAAGAGTTGTCACGTGTTTGTGCTTCTACAGGTGTAACATTATCAGCTCATACATCGCTTGCAGGTTGGCCAATTTTCACATTCGGTACAGAAGAGCAAAAGCAGAAGTATTTACGTCCAATGGCAGAAGGAAAGAAAATCGGTGCTTACGCCTTAACGGAGCCGGGTTCTGGATCAGATGCTGGCGGAATGAAAACAACGGCAAAGCGTGACGGTGATCATTATATTTTAAACGGTTCGAAAATTTTCATTACAAACGGCGGCATTGCGGATATTTATGTGGTATTTGCACTGACAGATTCAGAATCAAAGCAGCGCGGTACAAGTGCATTTATTGTGGAAAGCAGTGCGCTAGGATTCTCTGTTGGAAAGAAAGAGAGCAAGCTTGGTATTCGTTCTTCACCGACGACGGAGATTATATTTGAGGACTGCCACATTCCAGCTGAGAACTTACTTGGCGAGGAAGGGCAAGGATTTAAAATTGCAATGAAAACGTTAGATGGCGGCCGTAACGGTATTGCGGCGCAAGCGGTTGGTATCGCACAAGGCGCGCTTGATGCCGCGGCTGATTATGCGAAGGAACGCCAGCAATTTGGGAAGCCAATTGTCGCGCAGCAAGGAATTGGCTTTAAACTAGCGGATATGGCAACTGGAGTAGAGGCGGCGCGCTTATTAACATATCAAGCAGCTTGGCTTGAATCAGAAGGTTTGCCGTATGGAAAAGAATCAGCAATGTCGAAATTATTTGCAGGAGATACAGCAATGAAAGTGACGACAGAGGCTGTGCAAGTATTTGGAGGATACGGTTATACAAAAGATTATCCAGTAGAACGCTTTATGCGCGATGCAAAGATTACGCAAATTTATGAAGGAACGCAAGAAATTCAGCGTCTTGTTATTTCACGTATGTTAACAAAGTAGAAGAGATTAGAAGCGTAGGAGCCTCCTACGCTTCTTCCTGCAAAATGATAGAAAAGGGGTGAAGGATATAGATGGTTAAGCACAATGTACAAGCATCTGTGAAAGATGAAAGACTTATTGCACTTCGGCGTGAACAAATGATTAAAGGTGCTGTGCAGCTCTTTAAACAAAAAGGATTTCCGCGCACAACAACGAGAGAAATTGCAAAGGCAGCAGGCTTTAGCATTGGGACACTCTATGAATATATTCGAACGAAAGATGATGTGCTTTATTTAGTGTGTGATAGTATTTATGAACATGTAAAAGAGCGTTTAGAGCAAGTGCTTTGCAAAGGAAAAGGAAATGTTGATAGTTTAAAAGCAGCGATTACAAATTATTTTAAAGTGATGGATGAATTGCAAGAAGAGGTTCTTATTATGTATCAAGAAGTTCGTTTTCTACCAAAAGAATCGCTGCCTTACGTACTAGAGAAAGAATTTCAAATGGTAGGGATGTTCGAAGATATTTTGCAGCAATGTGTTCAAAATAAAGTATTTACTTTAACAAAAAATGAGATTCAACTGCTTGCTCATAATATTTTTATTCAAGGACAAATGTGGGGATTTCGGCGCTGGGCGTTGCAGAAACTTTATACATTGGAAGAGTATACAGAGATGCAAATTCGTTATGTATTAAATGGTGCTCATATGATTCCGAGCTATATAGATCCAAATTAAAAAAATAAAATAAAAGCATTTTTTAGGTGGGCGAGGGCGTCTGGTCATGTATAGAAGTGGTTAGGGTCTTTTTCTGCCTAGCAGCAGTCTATATATCGAAAAATGAAAATGGGTTCATATGAAAGGAAAATGACCTTCCATATGCAGAGGGGATCACTTGATGATTCCCTATTTTTTTGTGGCATATTTGGTGCAGTTTTGTTTATAATGAATAGTATGGATTTTTTTGAACAGGCCTTTATATAATTAGGATATATTTTAAGAAAGGAAGTGCCGCACAAGTGAATTTAAAGCAAATTTCACCAGAAGAGCTAAAAGAATTGTCCATGATTGAAGTTGTACATAGCTTGTTAGAGGAAAAAGGACAAGCAACACCTTTTCATGATCTAGTTCAAGAAATCGCTCAATTACTAGAACTATCTGAAGAACAAGTTGCAGCGAGAATCGCGCAATTTTATACAGATTTAAATATCGATGGCCGCTTTATCAATCTTGGAGAAAATCGTTGGGGACTACGTGGATGGTACCCGTACGAGCAAATTGATGAGGAAATTTTACCTCAAGCGAAGCCTAAGAAGAAACGTAAAGTTGAAGAAGTAGAAGATGACTACATCGAAGCGGAAGATGATTTCGAAGACGATGGCGACTTCGAAGAAGATGAAGAAGAAGACGTAGAAGATCTTGATGAGCTTCTTGATGAAGAAGATGAAGAAGATGATCTTGATGACTTAGATGAAGAAGAAGATGATGATGATTTCGCTGATGAAGATGAATTAGAATACGACGAATCAGAAGAAGAAGAGGAAGAGCTGTAGTTCTTGACTTTTCATTATCGTCCATGTAGAATCATTTTTGGGCTCTTTAAAAAAGACGATAATAATTTTTTCTTATAAATATAAAAGAAAATTGCTCCCTATTCATTACTTTGTGTAATAAAGGGAGCAATTTTCTTTTTTGTTTTTTGTTTAGAAAAATGAAAGAGTCTAACAATAAGATAAGATAAGGTAAGTGTTATCTACATACGTTGCAATTTGCAGCGGTAATTATATAACAGCAAAGTAGAAGGGAGTACATTCATGACTAAGTATATTTTTGTAACAGGCGGTGTAGTATCATCTCTAGGAAAGGGGATCACAGCAGCATCCCTTGGAAGATTATTAAAAAATCGTGGTTTAAACGTAACGATTCAAAAGTTTGATCCGTATATTAACGTAGACCCAGGAACAATGAGCCCATACCAACACGGTGAGGTATTCGTTACAGATGATGGTGCAGAAACAGATTTAGACCTTGGTCATTATGAGCGTTTCATCGACATCAACTTAAATAAATACAGCAACGTAACAACAGGTAAAATTTACTCTTCTGTTCTTCAAAAAGAGCGTCGTGGTGAATATTTAGGAGGAACTGTTCAAGTTATTCCTCACATTACAAATGAAATTAAAGAGCGTGTATATCGTTCAGGCCGCGAAACTAATGCGGACGTTGTGATTACAGAAATCGGCGGAACTGTTGGTGATATCGAGTCTTTACCGTTCCTAGAAGCAATTCGCCAAATTAAGAGCGATATTGGCCGTGACAATGTAATGTACATTCATTGTACGTTAATCCCTTATTTAAAAGCAGCTGGCGAAATGAAAACAAAACCAACACAGCATAGTGTTAAAGAACTTCGCAGCTTAGGTATTCAGCCAAATATTATCGTTGTTCGTACAGAACTTCCTGTTTCTCAAGATATGAAAGATAAGCTTGCTTTATTCTGCGACATTGATACAAAAGCAGTAATCGAAGCACGCGATGCAGATACATTATATGCAGTTCCATTATCTCTTCAAGAGCAAAACATGGACCAAATCGTTTGCGATCATTTAAAATTAGACAATCCAGCTGCCGATATGACAGAGTGGAATGCATTAGTTGAGAAAGTACGCAATCTGTCTAAGAAAACAAAAATTGCTCTTGTTGGTAAATATGTAGAGCTTCAAGATGCATACATTTCTGTTGTAGAAGCACTTCGTCATGCAGGTTATAAATTTGATACAGATGTAGAAGTGAAATGGGTAAATGCTGAGCACGTAACAGCAGAAAACGTGAAAGAATTAGTTGGCGATACAGATGGTATCCTTGTACCAGGTGGTTTCGGTGACCGCGGCGTTGAAGGTAAAATCGCTGCAATTCAATATGCACGTGAAAACAAAGTTCCATTCTTAGGAATTTGCTTAGGTATGCAACTTGCATCAATCGAATTTGCACGTAACGTATTAGGATTAGAAGGTGCGAACTCTTCTGAAATTAATCCTGACACGCCTTATGCAATTATCGACCTATTACCAGAGCAAAAAGACGTAGAAGACTTAGGTGGTACACTTCGTCTTGGTCTATACCCATGTAAGCTTACGCCAGAAACAAATGCTTATAGTGCATATAATGAGCCAGTTGTATATGAACGTCATCGTCATCGTTATGAGTTCAACAATGAATTCCGTAAAGATATGGAAGGCGCTGGGTTCATCTTCTCTGGTACAAGTCCAGATGGCCGTTTAGTAGAAATTATCGAATTGAAAGAACATCCTTGGTTCGTGGCAGCACAGTTCCACCCAGAACTTGTATCTCGTCCAAACCGTCCACAACCGTTGTTCCGTGACTTTGTACAAGCTTCTATTATTAATAAAGAAGGTAAGTAATAAGAAAAAGGCGTCCTATTATAGGGCGCCTTTTTGCGTTACTCATATTCATTCATAATGTCATCAATTGTAAACTTTAATCCGTGATAGGCAAATAAAGCTGTCATTAAACTTGGAAATCCATACCGAGATCCGTCATCATCTGGAATTAATGGCTTGATAAGTTGTGTATCGATATGTGCATCGGTGAATTGTTCTAATGACAATTCGCCTTCTTGTTTAGCGGAAATACCAACAATAAAATGACCGTTTTCTTGCAATTGTTTCGCTAGTGAAATAATCTCTTCATCTGTAGAAAAACGGCTAATCAGTAGGATGCGATCGGCAACGGTTACGTCTTCTTGTTTATCGTCCGCAAATAATCGTTTTGCATGTTGCATAGGCTCGGCTCCGTATAAAGCTTCGGAAATTACACCTTCCATCTCTTTCGTACCGTGCAAGTAAATGTGTCCATCTCCGATTAATGCTTGTGCAAGTAAACGAGAACTATCTTCTATATTCATCTCTTCTTTCTGAGCAATTTTTGTGAAATAGCCACCTAGCTGGGTGGAAAAAATTTTAAACATGGTGATGCTCCTTTCTAGCATGCTTATCGGCTTTCATTATAGCTTATTTATTCATAACGGTGCTAGCGCTAGGAAATAGGAAGCAGTAAAATAAGAAAGAATAGGAAGGAATTTGATAAAAAGTAGCGAAATTAATCGAAAGATATGAATCCATTTTAATTTTTCGACATCTAGATTGTTGCTATGTAGAAAAAAGTTCTGACCGCTTCTATGCATGGTCAGATGCTCCCAGGCTATATAAAAAGAATGGTTTTTATGTCTGTTTTTTAATTTGGATTTATAGGGATACGAGAAATACAAATTTTGTATTTATATAGAAAGGTTGGGGAATATGGAAGGGAAAATCTTAATCGTTGATGATCAATACGGCATTCGAGTTTTATTACATGAGGTGTTTCAAAAGGAAGGTTACGAAACATTTCAAGCAGCAAACGGTTTTCAAGCCCTCGATATTGTGAAAAAAGATTGTCCAGATTTAGTTATTTTAGATATGAAAATCCCGGGTATGGACGGAATTGAAATTTTAAAACATGTGAAAAAAATTAATCAAGACATTAAAGTGATTTTAATGACGGCTTATGGCGAGTTAGATATGATTCAAGAAGCGAAAGAACTCGGTGCGTTAATGCACTTTGCAAAGCCGTTTGATATTGATGAAATTCGAAGTGCTGTGCGAAAAGAAATTGCTGTAGAAGCATAATCGTGAATTTTTTATTAAAAAATAGGAAAAAAGCGTTTTCATAAACTAATGAGCAGGTGAATGCAGTTGAGTTTTTGAGTACAAGTTGGTATCCTATGGAGTGTAGAAAAAAGTCCGGTATGTGATTATACATATTTTTCCTTATTGTGGTCATACTACCACCGATAAGAACTTATCGGATACAAAAAAACGTTTTTAGGAGGATTTACCATGCCTTTAGTTTCCATGAAAGAAATGCTAAACAAAGCGCTAGAAGGAAAATATGCAGTTGGTCAATTCAACATGAATAACTTAGAGTGGACACAAGCTATCTTAGCTGCTGCAGAAGAAGAAAAATCTCCTGTAATTTTAGGTGTATCTGAAGGTGCAGCTCGTCATATGACTGGTTTCAAAACAGTTGTAGCTATGGTTAAAGCTTTAATCGAAGAAATGAACATCACTGTTCCTGTTGCGATTCACCTTGACCATGGTTCAAGCTTCGAAAAATGTAAAGAAGCAATTGATGCAGGTTTCACATCTGTAATGATCGATGCTTCTCACCACCCATTTGAAGAAAATATCGAAACTACTAAAAAAGTAGTAGAATATGCACACGCTCGTAACGTATCTGTAGAAGCTGAGCTTGGTACAGTTGGCGGACAAGAAGATGACGTAGTAGCTGAAGGTGTTATCTACGCTGATCCTCAAGAGTGTAAAGAACTAGTAGCTGCAACAGGTATTGATTGCCTTGCTCCAGCATTAGGTTCTGTACATGGTCCTTACAAAGGTGAGCCTAACTTAGGATTCAAAGAGATGGAAGAAGTTCGTGACGTAACTGGTGTACCTTTAGTACTTCACGGTGGTACTGGTATCCCAACAGCTGACATCAAAAAATCTATCTCTTTAGGTACTTCTAAAATCAACGTAAACACTGAAAACCAAATCGAGTTTACAAAAGCGGTTCGTGAAGTGTTAAATAAAGACCAAGAAGTTTACGATCCTCGTAAATTTATCGGGCCTGGTCGTGAAGCAATTAAAGCGACTGTAATCGGTAAAATTCGTGAGTTTGGTTCTAACGGTCAAGCATAATTTTAAAAATGACTTTAGAAACCGTCTAGCCTTTTAGACGGTTTCGTTTCGTTGTATAATGAAAGCGTGAACATTTTGCGGAATAGACAAATTTCTGCTTGTTAGGGCATTTTAAGAGAATTATTTTTGTAATTATGTAAAAATAAAGGGAACAGAGAGCATGGACATACTCGCAAGTGTAAGAATGTATCCGAAGTAGTGAACTTACCCGTTACAGTAGGGAATGGATCGGGAAATGAATTCACAAGAAGGGGGCTTAAGATGGATAAGTTGCTGATTGAAGGCGGTGTACCTTTACATGGTTCAATTCGTGTGAGTGGTGCAAAAAATAGTGCTGTTGCGCTTATTCCTGCGACCATTTTAGCAGAAACACCCGTTACAATTGGTGGTGTACCTAATATTTCTGATGTGAAAATACTCGGTGATTTGTTAGAGGAAATTGGTGGATCAGTCACATATCATCAAGATGAAGAAATGACAATTGATCCTTCTAAGATGGTAGCAATGCCTCTTCCGAATGGAAAGGTAAAAAAGCTGCGTGCTTCCTATTATTTAATGGGAGCAATGCTCGGTCGTTTTAAACAAGCGGTAATTGGACTTCCTGGTGGATGTCATTTAGGACCAAGGCCAATTGACCAGCATATTAAGGGGTTTGAAGCGCTTGGAGCACATGTCACGAATGAGCAAGGTGCAATATATTTACGTGCAGAGGAACTGCGGGGAGCACGTATTTATTTAGATGTTGTCAGTGTAGGTGCGACAATTAACATTATGCTTGCTGCCGTGCGTGCAAAAGGTAGGACAATCATTGAAAATGCAGCGAAAGAACCTGAAATTATTGATGTAGCCACATTGCTTACAAGTATGGGAGCTCGCATTAAAGGAGCAGGAACAGACGTAATTCGTATCGATGGTGTTGAATCGCTTCACGGCTGTTATCACTCTATTATTCCTGATCGCATTGAAGCTGGAACATATATGATTCTGGGTGCGGCTTCTGGCGGTGAAGTTGTAGTTGATAATGTGATTCCGCAGCACTTAGAATCTATAACGGCTAAGCTTCGGGAAATGGGTGTCAGAGTAGAAACACATGATGATCAAATTGTGGTAAGTGGGGATCGCCAGTTAAAAATGGTAGATGTAAAAACGCTCGTATATCCAGGGTTTCCAACTGACTTACAGCAACCGTTTACGACGTTATTAACAAAGGCAAGCGGAACGGCAGTTGTAACAGATACAATTTACGGCGCACGATTTAAACATATAGATGAATTAAGAAGAATGAATGCGCAAATTAAAGTAGAAGGTCGTTCTGCTATCGTGACAGGGCCTATTTCGCTGCAAGGAGCGAAAGTGAAAGCAAGTGACTTACGTGCCGGGGCTGCTCTTGTTATTGCAGGTTTAATGGCAGAAGGGATCACTGAGATTACAGGGCTGGAGCATATTGATCGCGGCTATGAAAATTTAGAGGACAAGCTTCGAGGTCTTGGCGCAAAAATTTGGCGTGAAAAAATGACAAGACAAGAGATTGAACAGATGAAAAACGCCTAAAGAGCTTTGCGTCTATAATAGGGCGCATGGTGAATGTTAATTATGGGAGAAATATTAAGGTTTAAAGGAGAGGGATTAGATTGGAAAGAAGTTTATCCATGGAATTAGTACGTGTAACGGAGGCTGCAGCGTTATCATCAGCACGCTGGATGGGGCTTGGTAAGAAAGATGAAGCAGATGGGGCAGCAACTTCAGCGATGCGCGATGTGTTTGACACAGTACCGATGAAAGGAACTGTAGTAATTGGTGAAGGGGAAATGGATGAAGCACCAATGCTATATATCGGTGAAAAATTAGGGACTGGATATGGTCCGCGCGTTGATGTAGCAGTTGATCCATTAGAAGGAACAAATATCGTTGCAGCAGGAGGATGGAATGCGTTAGCAGTCATTGCCGTAGCAGACCATGGAAACTTATTACATGCACCTGACATGTATATGGAGAAAATTGCGGTTGGTCCAGAAGCAGTTGGTGCAGTTGATATTAATGCACCAGTTATTGATAACTTACGTGCAGTTGCGAGAGCAAAAAATAAAAATATTGAAGATGTTGTAGCAACTATTTTAAATAGACCACGTCATCAAGCAATTATTGAGGAAATTCGTAAAGCGGGAGCACGCATTAAATTGATTAACGACGGTGATGTAGCTGGTGCTATTAACACAGCATTTGATCGCACGGGTGTTGATATTTTATTCGGATCTGGTGGTGCACCGGAGGGAGTTCTAGCTGCTGTAGCATTAAAATGTTTAGGTGGAGAAATTCAAGGGAAGCTTCTTCCGCAAAATGAAGCAGAACTAGAACGCTGCAAAAAAATGGGCATCGATGATGTTAACCGTGTTCTTTATATGGAAGATTTAGTAAAAGGTGACGATGCAATCTTTGCAGCAACCGGTGTTACTGACGGTGAATTACTGCGCGGTGTTCAATTTAAAGGAAGTACTGGTACAACACACTCTCTTGTTATGCGCGCGAAATCGGGAACAGTTCGCTTTGTTGACGGTCGTCATAGTTTAAATAAAAAACCAAATTTAGTTATAAAATAGGAAGTGTGAAAGTGATAGATAGAGCGAAGACAAATTTTGTTGTCTTCGCTTCTTGTATTTGTCTCGCAATGTATTGATTAAAATGAGGTAAAAGGGTTACAATAGTGAATATTACTCTACTTGTACTTATTGCCTTTCATTAATATGCATTAACCTTCCATAATTTCCCTTACCCAATGAAAAAAGAGAATAATATTAAAGTGTGGTGTCCGAATGAATTTAACAATTTCAGCATTAGAAAACATGAAGTTAAAAGAGTTATATGAACTTGCAAAAGAATTTAAGATTTCTTATTACAGCAAATTAACGAAGAAAGAGTTAATTTTTGCAATTTTAAAAGCGCGAGCAGAAAAAGAAGGTTTCTTTTTCATGGAAGGCGTACTGGAAATTATTCAATCAGAAGGATTTGGCTTCCTACGTCCAATCAACTATTCTCCGAGTTCTGAAGATATTTATATTTCAGCTTCGCAAATTCGTCGTTTTGATTTGCGTAATGGAGATAAGGTTTCTGGTAAAGTGCGACCTCCGAAAGAAAATGAACGCTACTTTGGATTGCTACAAGTTGAGGCGGTTAATGGAGATGATCCAGAGTCAGCGAAAGAACGTGTGCATTTCCCAGCGCTAACACCGTTATATCCAAATCGTCAAATGAAATTGGAAACGGAAACAAAGAAATTATCAACACGCATCATGGATTTAATTGCACCAGTTGGATTTGGGCAACGTGGTCTAATCGTTGCGCCGCCAAAGGCTGGTAAAACGATACTGTTAAAAGAAATTGCACATAGCGTTACAACAAATCATCCAGAAGCAGAACTGATTGTACTTTTAATTGACGAACGTCCAGAGGAAGTAACGGATATCGAACGTTCTGTGAAAGGTGATGTTGTAAGTTCTACTTTTGATGAGGTACCAGAAAATCATATTAAAGTAGCTGAGCTTGTATTAGAGCGTGCGATGCGTCTTGTTGAACATAAAAAAGACGTTGTCATTTTAATGGATAGTATTACCCGTTTAGCGCGTGCGTACAACCTTGTGATTCCGCCAAGCGGCCGTACGTTATCTGGTGGTATCGATCCGGCAGCATTCCACAGACCAAAGCGCTTTTTCGGAGCAGCTCGTAATATCGAAGAGGGCGGTAGCTTAACAATTTTAGCAACAGCTCTTGTTGATACAGGGTCTCGTATGGATGATGTTATTTATGAAGAGTTTAAAGGAACAGGAAATATGGAGCTTCACTTAGATCGTTCTTTAGCAGAACGTCGTATTTTCCCAGCTATTGATATTCGTCGTTCTGGTACACGTAAAGAAGATTTATTGATTCCAAAAGAACATTTAGATAAGTTATGGGGTATTCGTAAAACAATGAGAGATACGCCAGACTTCATCGAAAGCTTCTTGCGTAAGCTACGTCAAACAAAGACAAATGAAGAATTCTTGCAAAATATCCCTGCAGATTCAAAGAGATATGTCACGATGAAGTAATGCTAAAAACAGGTAGTTGCAAAATGTAGATAGCCTTGTTATAATTTCATCATGTGCGTTTCATCAACTATAGTTGTGATTGCAGCTAACGATGAAAAAACTCTGTTTCGAAAATGATTCAGGGCGGAAGGAGATGAAAAGAATGAAAGCAGGAATCCATCCAGATTACAAGAAAGTTGTATTTATGGATACAAACACAGGCTTCAAATTCTTAAGCGGATCTACAAAAGGTTCTAACGAAACTATTGAGTGGGAAGATGGTAACACTTATCCATTACTAAAAGTTGAGATCAGTTCTGATTCTCACCCATTCTACACAGGACGTCAGAAGTTTGCTACTGCAGACGGACGTGTTGACCGCTTCAACAAGAAATACGGCCTTAAGTAATAACAAACATAAAGCAGGCAAGTGTATATATCCGCTTGTCTGTTTTTTTTGCGAAAATATAAATCTTTACCTACTTAAAGTGAGAATAAGCATATAAATCCAAATGAAAAAACGACATAAAACCATCTTTTTTAGGTGGCGAGGGCATCTGGCCAATTTATATGTCAGAAAATCAAAATGGATTCATATAGGTGAACGGAGGGGCTTTTATGTACGTAATAAATCAACACGGTTGGCTTGAAGTGATTTGTGGAAGCATGTTCTCCGGGAAATCAGAAGAACTCATCCGCCGTGTGCGCCGTACGCAATTTGCAAAGCAAAATGCGATAGTCTTTAAACCGTGTATTGATAATCGTTATAGTGAAGAAGACGTTGTGTCGCATAATGGATTGAAAGTAAGAGCAGTTCCTGTTGCGGCTTCAAAGGAGATATTTGAACACGTAACGGAGGATATTGATGTTATAGCAATTGATGAAGTACAATTTTTTGATGGGGACATTGTGGAAGTGGTGCAAGAATTGGCAAGCCGCGGCTATCGTGTAATTGTTGCCGGTTTAGACCAAGATTTCCGTGGTCTACCATTTGGACAAGTTCCTCAGCTTATGGCAATTGCGGAGCATGTAACAAAACTGCAAGCAGTATGTGCTGAATGCGGATCTCCTGCAAGTCGTACGCAACGTTTAATCAATGGGGAACCAGCTTCTTTTGATGATCCAATTATTTTAGTTGGCGCATCAGAATCATATGAACCACGTTGTCGTCATTGTCATGCTGTACCAATTGAACAGAGATAAAAACTCGCTACATAAGGCGGGTTTTTTTAGAAAATGCGTAGGGGCTGAATGAGCCGTCGCCACTTTTAAATATAATTTGCGTTTTTTTTGTTATGTACCATATACTATTTGTATTAGATTAGAGACTAGGATGTTGAGGTGAATGTTGTGTTAGATCGTTTGCAAGCTGTAGAGGACCGTTATGAAAAGTTAAACGAGCTTTTAAGTGATCCAGAGATTATAAGTGATCCGAACAAACTTCGTGAGTATTCAAAAGAACAATCTGATATACAAGAGACGGTAGAGGTGTACCGTGAGTATAAAGATGCTCGTGAACAATTAAGAGATGCAAAATCGATGTTAGAAGAGAAGTTAGATGCTGACATGCGTGAAATGGTAAAAGAAGAAGTGTCTGAGCTAGAGGGACAAGAGAAGGAATTATCAGAGCGTCTGAAAATTTTACTTGTTCCAAAGGACCCGAATGATGATAAGAACGTTATCGTAGAGGTTCGTGGTGCTGCTGGTGGTGATGAAGCGGCATTATTTGCTGGTGATTTATACCGTATGTATAGCCGTTATGCTGAGGTGCAAGGTTGGAAAACTGAAATTATCGAAGCGAGCTATACAGAACTAGGTGGATATAAAGAGATTATCTTTATGATCAACGGTAAAGGCGCTTTTGCAAAGTTGAAATTTGAAAATGGTGCGCACCGTGTGCAACGTGTTCCGGAAACAGAATCTGGAGGACGTATCCATACTTCTACAGCAACTGTAGCTGTATTACCGGAAGCAGAAGAAGTAGAAATCGATATTCATGAAAAAGATGTTCGTGTGGATACGTTTGCTTCTAGTGGTCCTGGTGGACAAAGTGTTAATACAACGATGTCAGCGGTACGTTTAACGCATTTACCGACTGGTGTAGTTGTTTCTTGTCAGGATGAAAAGTCACAAATTAAGAATAAAGAAAAAGCAATGAAAGTATTACGTGCGCGTGTTTATGATAAGTTTAGACAAGAAGCGCAAGCTGAGTACGATCAAAACCGTAAACAAGCTGTTGGTACGGGAGACCGTTCTGAGCGTATTCGTACGTACAACTTCCCGCAAAATCGTGTTACAGACCATCGAATCGGTTTAACGATTCAGAAGCTGGATCAAATCTTACAAGGTAAGTTAGATGATTTCATCAATGCCTTAGTGATGGAAGATCAGGCGCAAAAGATGGAGGCAGCTGAGTAATGCGTGTCTATGAAGCCCTGAAATGGGCTTCTTCTTTTTTACAAGAAAATGGGCGAGATGAAAATGCGGGAGAAATTGTCCTTTGTCATGTATTAAAGACGAATCGAACAGGTTTAATGATGAACATGCGTGAAGAATTAACGGCAGAACAAGAGCGCATTTTTGCAGACTTTATCCACAAGCATGTAGCGGGCATGCCTGTTCAGTACTTAATTGGATATGAAATGTTTTATGGGCGTTCATTTTTTGTCAATGAAGAAGTGCTTATTCCAAGACCGGAAACAGAGGAGCTTGTGCTAGGAATATTAACACGTATTCGTCGTAAATTTGGAGATAAGGGTGTACATGTGGCTGATATTGGCACTGGTAGCGGGGCAATTTCGATTACACTTTCTTTAGAAAATCCCCGTTTACATGTATATACAGTCGATATTGCTCCAGAATCGATTGAAGTGGCGCAGAAAAATGCAGCAGAATTACAGGCGAATGTAACGTTCTATCACGGTGATTTATTGTCGCCGTTTCAGGAAACGAAGCAAAAGCTAGATGTTGTTGTGTCGAATCCTCCTTACATTCCAGAAGAGGATTGGAGAGGGCTCTCTTCCGTAGTGAAAGAGCATGAGCCAAAGCGTGCGCTCGTTGGCGGTGAAGATGGGCTGGACTTCTATCGACGCTTTATGGAGGAATTGCCAAAGGTGTTGCAAGAAGAGGCGATTGTTGCTTTTGAAGTAGGCGTAGGACAAGGTGAAGATGTGCGTGCCTTACTGCAAGAAACATTCCCTCATGCGCATGTAGAAGTTGTATTTGATATTAACGGGAAAGATCGCATGGTCTTCGCGGAAATGTAATGTTAACAGGGAGCTGAGTCAGCTCCCTGTAGTGTATTTAGCGTGTCAAACGGTGTTGAAGGGTCTTTATCCCGCATTAACGGGCAGTAAAAGCTGGAGAAGAGCAGGGAAGAAAACAGCCCGTAAAAGCCCGATTGGTGAGAGCTAACCATCAGTGAAAAAGGCGTCACTGATGGAAGTTTCACTGTATATTGTGCCGAAGCGCTGATATATTTTAAAAAGCGCCGATAAAAAGAACGATTGGATAAAAATAAATAGATTCTAAATTTAGTAGTTTAGAAAGAAGAAAACTTGTCTACACTGTTTTACTGAAGGGACGGTGGAGATAAGATGAAAAAACAAGCGATTGCTTATCTACTTTTATTATTAATTGGTGCACAAATGATTGCGCACTTTGGATATATGAAAGTTGATGCGAAAGGACCTGTCGTAATTCCGAAAGAGGCGATTCGATTACGTATTTTGGCTAATAGTGATTCGAAGGAAGATCAAGAGTTAAAACGTAAAGTGCGTGATGAAGTGAAAGCGCAAATCGATGGTTGGGTGGCAGAGTTAAAATCGTTTGAAGACGCACGTCGCGTCATTCAAAGCCGTATCCCAGAGCTTGAACAAACAGTTGCAAAAACATTGAAACGAGAAGGTAGTAAGGAAACTTTTACGGTTCAGTTTAATAAACATATCAAATTTCCAACGAAAGTATATGGGAATTTTATTTATCCAGCTGGAGAGTATGAAGCAGTACTTGTGACAATTGGAAAAGGTGAAGGGGCGAATTGGTGGTGCGTGTTATTTCCGCCTATGTGTTTCTTAGATTTCTCTAGTGGTACAGCTGTAAAACGAGAAGAGCCTGTTGTGAAAGCCGAAACGATTGATGAGGATGATATAGAAGAAAATTATGTGCAAAAGGAAATTGTAAAAGAAGAAATAACACAATCTCCTAAGGATAAGAAAGAGACGCGCATCGCACCGAAACAAAAAGTGAAAGCAAAGGATGCGCAAGAAAAACGTATTGAAAAAGAATTACAAGAAGAAAGTAAGCAAGAAGAACCGGATGTTAGTAAACAAGAAGAGCAAGTGAAGGTAGTAGAAGAAACGGAAGAAAAGCCGGAAGTAAAATTGTTTATCGTAGAAGCATTTACATCTTTATTTTCAAAATAGGTTCTAAAAGAGAATCCCTCCTCATATATAAAAGTATGAGGAGGGATTGTGTATGAAGCACATACGTTTTGCTACAAAAGCAGATGTGGAAAGACTACAAACCTTTTTTGGACAAGTTCGGATGAACGAAGAACGTTTAGATCAACTGTATGGGAATTTTATGATATTAGAAGAAGAGGACCAAATTCAAGCGGCTGTTGGATATGAGCAAGCTGGAAGTGATGCGCTTCTTCGCTCGTGTTTATTCACACTTGCTGTGGATAAATCTATGTTCTTGCATTTTTTTGAAACGTTTTTACAATATATTAAAGAAAAAAATATTGAGCAATTATTTTTACTCACAAATAGTCCACAATCTGTGACGATATTTCAGTTTTTTCAATTTGAAACGGTTGAAAAGGACGTTGTATCAGAAGGGATTCAGGAATTAGAACATTTTTGTGAAAATATAAAACAACCGAATGTAATTATACTAAATTGTCAGCTATTCACAAAGTTATCCACTGATTAAATGGATTTATCCACATTTTGTGGATAAATCTTATTTGTCTTTTGGATAAATCTCATAGTAAACTACAAATAACAAGTATTTCATGGCAGAAAAGGACGTGGAAAAAAATGAATACAAAAATGTGGACTGTGGATAATGTTGTGGAAATAAAAAAAGATTATCCACAATTACAAGAAGCAGCGCATTTATTACGAGAAAATGAAGCAGTAGCCTTTCCGACTGAAACAGTTTACGGGCTTGGTGCGAATGCATTAAGTGACGAAGCTGTTGCAAAAATTTTCGAAGCAAAAGGAAGACCAAGTGATAATCCGCTTATTGTACATATTGGTACGGAAGAACAATTAGATGGTATTGTAGCTCATGTTCCGCCAATTGCAAATGTATTAATGAAGCATTTCTGGCCAGGGCCATTAACGCTTGTTTTTCCGAAAAAAGACGGGATCTCTGAAAAAGTAACAGCTGGGTTGGAGACGGTAGCAGTTCGCATGCCAGATCATCCAGTAGCATTAGCGCTTATTGAAGCAGCAAGTGTACCAGTAGCGGCTCCAAGTGCGAATCGTTCCGGGCGCCCTAGTCCAACGCTCGCTTCTCATGTATACGAAGATTTAGATGGGAAAATTGCTGGTATTGTGGATGGCGGGGCAACTGGTGTTGGTGTGGAATCAACTGTACTAGATTGTACGAGTGAAATACCAACGATTTTGCGTCCGGGTGGTATTACGAAGGAGCAATTAGAAGAAGTAATTGGACCTGTTTTATTAGATCCGGCATTAAAGGATGAAACAGAAAAACCAAAATCGCCAGGGATGAAATATACGCATTATGCACCGAAAGCTCCGCTTAGTATTGTTGAGGGTTCGCGTACATTTATTCAACAACTTGTGGATAATAAAAAGCAAGAAGGTTATAAAGTAGGCGTATTAACAACAGAGGAATATGAGCATGTCTATCAAGCAGACGTTGTTCTATCTTGCGGACAGCGCAGTGACTTAGCAACCGTTGCGACAAAGCTTTATGATGTATTGCGTACATTTGACGCAAGCGGTGTTGATATTATTTTTAGTGAGTCGTTCCCAAGTGAAGGAATAGGTAGTGCAATCATGAATCGTTTAACAAAAGCCGCGGGTCACCACATCATATTCGAAAAATAAATTCTAACTCTCCTCGGACGTGCATATTGTGAAGTAGCAAGTCCGAGGGGGGACATTATGACAATTGAACATATTATAAGCGAATTGTTGCCGCTATTTATTATGGCATTTGCGCTAGGGCTTGATGCGTTTTCGGTTAGTCTCGGTATGGGAATGATTGCGCTTAAGCTGCGTCAAATTTTTTTTATCGGCATTACAATTGGTACATTTCATATAATTATGCCTTTTATCGGTATGATACTTGGCCGTTTTTTATCAGAGCAATTTGGCTCCATTGCCACTTTTATAGGTAGTGTTTTATTAATGGGATTAGGATTTCACATTGTGTATACGTCAATATCTCACAATGATGAATATAGAAGTGTTCCGGCTGGGGCAAGTTTACTATTGTTTGCTTTTAGTGTAAGTATGGATAGTTTTTCTGTTGGCTTAAGTCTCGGTATTTACGGAGCGCGTACGTTTGTCACAATTCTCATATTTGGTGTCGTGAGCATGATGCTTACTTGGTTCGGATTGTTAATTGGCCGCAGGGCACAAAGTATTTTTGGGACATATGGAGAAGTGCTTGGCGGTATTATACTTGTTGGATTTGGGATAAAATTATTATTTTCGGTATGAACGTAGCCAACTTCTTAGAAAGGATGACAGCTATGATTAAAATTAAACAATTTTTCGGTATTATTGTTAGCTTTTTTGTTTTCTGGTTTAGTATGCTAGGTGTTCAAAGATTAGCAGAGTTTTTTGATATAGATGCACTAAAATTTATGGATGACCAAACAGGCGGAGCGCATATTTTCTATTCTCCGTACCCATTTTTAATTGTCTTTATTGTAACCCTTATTTCTTTATATTTCTTTGTTGTGAAATTAGAAAAACCGAAGAAAGAAGAAGTAGAATCATTTCGTGAAGAATAGCGTAAAGGCCCAGCTGTGATAAGTAGCTGGGCTTTCATAGTTGTATACATAATATATCGGCGACTAGAACAGTCGGTGGCTTCGCGTCTTCCGCCGAGGCAAAAAGCGCCTCTATGTCAGAAGCTCCATCCCCCTCTTGTTCTGATCGAGCCGCCTCCGCTTTTAATTATGGCCTTACAAGCTCAAACTGTTCTCCAAGTTTTGCGTAGTTATGTCCGGCTAATCGGCTTATTGGTTTTAGTTGTTCAGCGTTAATGCGTCCATTTTCGTATAGGTGCTCAGCGATATGGAATCGTACGATGCGACCGATTAGTAGATCGCATGCTGGGGAGTTTTCTGTTCCGCCTAATTGAATAGCGCTCTCTAATATACATTCCATACGAATGCTTGCTTCTTTTACTCCTGGTACAGAAATTACATCACTATCGATCGGTGTTAGTTTTGCGAGTTCGATTTCACTTTCATTTGGAGGAAGATTAGCTGCTGTTTCGTTAATGGCTTCTGCATAAGATTCATCAGAAATATGAACGACAAATTCTTCTTTCTCCATCGCATTTCGTGCTGTATCTTTTGGCTTTCCGTCTTTTCGTTGTACGGAAACTGAGATAAGAGGCGGATTTGCCGCAACGATATTAAAGTAGCTAAATGGAGCGCCGTTTAGTACCCCATCATTTGTAACGGTTGTGACGAATGCAACTGGGCGTGGAATGATACTCCCCGTTAGTAATTTGTAATTGTCTTTCTCAGTTTGTTCATTTGGATTAATAGATCGCATATATGTAATCTCCCTTCTTAATATGTGTAACACTTCTTTGTTTGTTTACAAGATAAGAGGGGGAAACTCCTGCTGAAAAAATATATTTTTGTAAAGGGGATAGCGTCATATCCCTATCAAGTTACTATCTTTAAATAGGCCTACACAAAAATTTTGTGTTTATGATATGATTTACATATATAGGAAATTCGGGGCGGTTTAGCTGAGTTTCGTACGTATATATTATAAATGATGGGGAGAGCATACATATGGATAGTATAATTTTTGATTTGGATGGAACTATTTGGGATTCTATAAACACTGTACTACTTGCATGGAATAGTGTAGTTGAGGAAAATAAGCAAATAGAAAAGAAGTTAACAAGAAGAGACTTCGAAGGTACTATGGGACTTCAAATGGAAGACATAAGTAGCAAGTTATTTCCAAACTTAGATTTAAACACTCGAACACAAATCATTAAACAGTGCTTTGAGATCGAAGGTAAATATATAGAGAAACACGGTGGGGTTCTTTTTGAAAACGTGGAAGATGTACTATATAACCTTTCTAAGAAATATAAACTTTTTATCGTTAGCAATTGTCAACAGGGTTATATTGAGGGATTTTATCGGTATCATAAACTTGAGAATTACTTTTTAGATTATGAAAACCCTGGTAGAACGGGTCTCTCAAAAGGAGACAATATCAAATTAATAATTGAAAGAAACAACCTTTCAAAACCTGTTTATGTTGGGGATACAGAGAGTGATCTAAAGGCGTCTAGGTATGCGGGTATCCCTTTTGTTTACGCAAAGTACGGTTTTGGAAATGTAAGTGAATATGATCAAGTTATAGAGAAATTTGATGATCTTTTAGACCTATTCTAAAGAATAATAACAAATGATTAAAGGAACTAACAGAATAACAGATTGTGATTTTAAGATACTTATCGGCTTATCTGAAGGTTTTTTTATTTTTTTGGGTATTTGCCTTTCTTAGCTTGATGGGCATGGAGTAGCGTCAGGTTTATGCGGATTTACAATGTTAAGCGGAAAACCTAACGGGGCAGGTTCAGTTAGTAAGAGGATTAGATAAAACTGTTTCGAATATACTTTATTTGGTGAAATTGAAGGCTGGGAGGATCCATTTTGAAGAAATATGAGATTAAAAATAACATTCCAACATTGGAAGAATATAAATATTTATGTGACTCTGTGGGATGGACTAATTATATGAATTTTGAAGTGGTGGAGACATCACTTCAAAATTCTATTCACTGCATCACAGTCCATGATAATGATCAAATTGTGGGTATGGGGAGAATTGTTGGCGATGGGGCTATCTATTTCTATATTCAAGATATAGTGGTTCATCCAGATTATCAAAAGAATGGTATTGGAAAGGAAATAATGAGTATTTTGGTCGAATACTTAAATCGGAATGCCCCAGATAAAGCGTTTGTTGGTTTGTTTGCATCACAAGGTAAAGAACCATTCTATGAAAAATATGATTTTAAAGATTACTCACCCAACATGACGGGGATGTTTACTGTAATTTCAAAAGAATAGACATAATAAATTTTAGAAGAAGGTATTAATCAACATAAAAGCCATTATTCTTCTAGTAACCTTTTTTCCTTATTAAGCTAACAGGAGCTTTAGTTGAATAAGGACAAATAAAAAAAGTCGATTTCTTGGTTAAGAGATCGACTTTTTTAATGGGTTGAAAAAATCTCGAATTCAAGATTTTTAGTTAAATTAAAGTGTAAGCGCCAGGTCCGATAAGGGCAACGCCAACTGCAACTGTAATTAAAATAAGGTTATATTCAAAACCGTTTTGTGTAACCCAGTAGCCATTTTTTCCGTGAACTGTGATGATGGCTACTAACATTGTGCCGACAATAAATAGAGCACCTACCCAAGTGAAAATACCAGCAGCAAATAAGAAACCGCCTAGTAATTCAGTTGCTCCGGCCATAAATGCCATAAATACGCCTGGTCGTAAACCGATTGATTCCATCCAGCCGCCAGTTCCTTTTAAACCGTGACCGCCGAACCAGCCAAATAATTTTTGTGTGCCATGCCCCATGAAAGTAATCCCAATAATAAGACGGATAATAAGAAGACCAATGTTCATCATTTTATAAAACCTCCAAAAAGTTATTTACTTACCTTATGTAAGTAATAATAAAATAGTTACTTACTTTAGTCAAGCTAATTATCTAAAAAACGAAAATAAATTTTACAAATAATAGATGAAAAAACAATGATGTTGTTAAGGGGTTTATACAATTTATGGGGGAAAATGGAGAAAGTTCACTTCTTTTTCAATTGAATTCAGACAGTCTGAATTGACTGGAATTTTTTGAGAAGATACAATAAAAGTCTGGTTAACGATTTCATTTTATGGGAACGTTTTTATATCGCTAAAGCGATGAATGATAAGGAGGATTAACCTATGTTTAAAAAATTATTTGGTTTTGGTTCTAAAACAAATGCAGAAACAATTGTCTCTCCATTAACTGGAGAAGTGAAAAATATTGAAGAAGTACCAGATCCAGTATTTGCTGGTCGTATGATGGGAGATGGTGTTGCCATTGATCCAACTGAAGGTGTGGTAGTATCTCCGGTAGATGGTGAGATTGTACAATTATTCCACACAAAACATGCTGTAGGTATTAAAGCGAAAAACGGTGCGGAGATCTTAATCCACGTTGGATTAGAAACTGTAAACATGGCAGGCGAAGGTTTTGAAACATACGTCTCTGAAGGACAAGCTGTTAAAGCTGGTGATAAATTAATCTCTTTCGATTTAGAATTAATTCGTGAAAAAGCGAAAAGTACAATTACACCAATCGTTATTACAAACACAGGTGAAACAGAATCTATTGAAACAACTGTAGGTGTAACAGCTACAAAAGGTTCAACTGGAGTAATGAAAGTAACAATGAAATAATCATTTTGATAAGTAAGGAATCCATTTCATAATTGGAGTGGATTCTTTTTTATGTCCGTTTTTTTAACTTATACATACATTTCTTTTTTTCGCTACCATTGTGCGTTATGATGAAAATAGATATTCATCATAAGGAGTGGTGTTTGGTGAAGCGAGTATTATTCGTTTGTACAGGTAATACGTGCCGCAGCCCGATGGCAGAGGCGTTATTACATCATCATGGTAAGGAGCAGTTTGACGTGCAATCTGCCGGTGTTTTTGCGGAGGTTGGTACTGATGCATCTCTTCATGCTAAAAATGCGCTAGAAGAAAAGGGGATTTCAATTGCCCATTCTTCAAAGCTGGTGACGGCAGAGTTGTTAGAGTGGTCGGATGTTGTATTGACGATGACAGCAGGACATCGCCAACTTTTATTAGCGCACCATCCAGAAATAAGTGAAAAAGTGCATACATTCTATAAATTTGTAGAAGGTACAAATAAGGATATTTCTGATCCTTTTGGCGGTTCGCTTGCTATTTATAAAGCAACATTAGAAGAAATGGAACAACTTGTGCAAACTTTGGTGAAAAAACACTCAGAAAGCTAATGTTTCGTGTATAATACGATATTGGAGTTAATGGAAAGAAGAGATTTCCACTAATAGAAGTTTCATTTTATATTTGGAGGGGTTTACAATGAAAGTAGTTGTAGCATCTGATCATGGCGGAATGAATATTCGCAAAGAAATCGTAAGTCTATTAGAAGAATTGAACATTGAATATATTGATTTAGGTTGTGAGTGCGAGGCAGGATCTGTAGATTATCCTGATTTTGCATTCCCAGCAGCAGAAATGGTTGCAAATGGAGAAGTAGATCGCGGTATTTTAATTTGTGGAACAGGAATTGGTATGTCAATTGCGGCAAATAAAGTACACGGCATTCGCTGCGCATTAGTGCATGATACATTTAGTGCAAAAGCAACGAGAGAGCACAATGATACGAACATGATAGCAATGGGTGAGCGTGTAATTGGAGCTGGATTAGCACGCGACATCGCGAAAATTTGGTTAACTACGGACTATGAAGGTGGCCGTCACGAAAATCGTGTTGGAAAAATTAAAGCATACGAAGCGAAGTAATTGTATTCTAACTTCTAGTAAGAAGTAATATAATTTGTTGAACCTACCTGCGAAAGGAAGAGCGTAATGAGTGAAATATTACAATTAAAAGAGCAGTTGCAAACGGCGCTTTTTGAATTTCAAGAGCAAGCCGCGCTGCGAAACGGAAACCTTTTTGTTGTGGGCTGCAGTACGAGTGAAGTGCTTGGTGAAAGAATTGGAACATCAGGAACGATGGAAGTAGCAGAGGCAATTTTTTCTGAGTTAACACATTTTCAAGAGCAGTGTAGTATTGCCCTAGCATTTCAGTGCTGTGAACATTTAAACCGTGCTTTAGTGGTAGAAAGGGAAGTCGCAGAAAAGCATCAGTTCGAAATTGTAAATGTTACGCCTGTCAGATCAGCGGGTGGGGCTCTTGCAACATATGCATATCATAATATGAAAGATCCAGTTATTGTGGAGTTCGTAAAAGCGGATGCAGGTATTGATATTGGAGATACATTTATCGGTATGCATTTAAAACATGTAGCTGTTCCAGTGCGCACACGAGTGAAAGAGATTGGGCATGCTCATGTAACGATGGCGAAAACACGTCCGAAGTTAATCGGCGGAGCGCGTGCAGTATATGCAATAAAAGAGGAAACGTTTACTTGTATTTAAGTAAGAAAAAAGACCAAATTCGGTCTTTTTTTTCTTTTATCATGTGTGTAGTCGTGTTAGAATGTAGTTGAAAATGTGAAGATTTAAAAGGATTACAACTAGAACTTTCGTTTTTTCTTAGGAAATGAAGGGAAAATATCGAAAATAGGTGTAGTTCGCTCAAAAAAAGGGGGATTTTGGTGGAGCATTTAAAACGTCAAGATGAAAAGGTGTTTGCTGCAATTGAATTAGAATTAGGAAGACAGCGTTCAAAAATTGAGCTTATTGCATCTGAAAACTTTGTAAGTGAAGCAGTAATGGAAGCGCAAGGCTCTGTATTAACGAACAAGTATGCAGAAGGATATCCTGGGAAACGTTATTACGGTGGTTGTGAGCATGTAGATATCGTCGAAGATATCGCGCGCGATCGCGCAAAAGAAATTTTTGGCGCAGAGTACGTAAACGTTCAACCGCACTCTGGTGCACAGGCAAATATGGCTGTATACTTCACAATTCTAGAGCAAGGTGACACAGTGCTTGGTATGAACTTATCCCACGGCGGTCACTTAACACACGGAAGCCCTGTTAACTTTAGTGGTATACAATATAACTTCATTGAATACGGTGTAGATCCTGATACACATTGTATTAATTATGAAGATGTATTAGAAAAAGCAAAAGAGCATAAACCAAAATTAATCGTTGCCGGTGCAAGTGCATATCCTCGTGAGATTGATTTCAAGAAATTCCGTGAAATCGCTGATGAGGTTGGCGCATATTTAATGGTAGATATGGCACATATCGCCGGACTTGTAGCAGCAGGCTTACACCCAAACCCAGTACCATACGCTGACTTTGTAACAACAACAACTCATAAAACATTACGCGGACCACGCGGCGGTATGATTTTATGTAAAGAACAATTTGGAAAGCAAATTGATAAATCCATTTTCCCTGGTATTCAAGGCGGACCGCTTATGCATGTAATCGCAGCAAAAGCAGTTGCATTTGGAGAAGCATTGCAGGATGACTTCAAAACATATGCACAAAACATTATTAACAATGCAAAACGTTTAGCTGAAGGTCTACAAAAAGAAGGAATTACCCTTGTTTCTGGTGGAACGGACAACCACTTAGTTTTAATTGATGTTCGTAATTTAAATATTACTGGAAAAGTTGCAGAGCATGTATTAGATGAAGTGGGTATTACAGTAAACAAAAATACAATTCCATTTGATCCAGCGAGCCCATTTGTAACAAGCGGCGTTCGTATCGGAACTGCAGCTGTAACATCAAGAGATTTCGGATTTGCTGAGATGGATGAAATTGCATCTATCATTGCTTACACATTAAAAAATCATGATAATGAAGCAGCATTAGAAGAAGCACGTAAGCGTGTAAATGCTTTAACAGATAAATTCCCAATGTATAAAGGGCTGTAAGATAGAAAAAAATTGTGAACGGAAAAACATACGTTTTTCATTTCGCAAAAAGCATGTAAAGCGAAAAGGCGACTTTCTGTTCAACATTGAACGGAAAGTCGCCTTTTCTATGTTATTTTTAGGCGGATGATTTGTTTTTCATTCATACAAAAAATCTGTATATCAATACAATATTTGTTTTATACACAGATCATTTGCGAAATAATTGTAAAATAATATAATGGCAATAAATATGATTTACATTACTGCTTTTAAAAGATCTGCTACGAATGGAATTACTGAACCTAGAAATTTTAAAATTTCCATAGCGATTTGCATAAACAATCCCTTGCTTTCTGAATATTTAATTATCTATCTATATTCTTATTATACTTTTGCATAATGCACTTTACAACTTATTTTGGTATGCAATATTGCATACAATATAACTAGTTTAAAAGCTCTACACACCTCATAGCATTTCAATTGTAAATGCTCAAAACAAACGCCCGAGTAGATAAAAAGGGTTATTTCATCGGTATGAGTAACGGATGTATGGGGCAACCTTTTTTGTGAATAACAATTCGGCTAATTCTATTTTTATAATGTAGGCTTGTTCTTTGCTTGTTTTTGAGTAGGTTCCTATATGGAGCACATGTATTTCCTTTCGAGAAGAGAAAAGTATGTATTTTGTCTAAATAAGGAAAATAAATAGAAATGATAGCTGTTTTACATCTATATCCCAAATTCACCCTTGAATATTAGAAGCGTTTTCTTTACAATCGTACATAGTGTAAAAACAGCGTGGTCTCACGCATCAATATCATCTGAAGGAGCGATTCACATGGGAAAACTGTATGTTTTTGATCACCCTTTAATTCAACATAAGATTACATATATTCGCGATAAGAATACAGGCACGAAAGAATTTCGTGAATTAGTAGATGAAGTAGCAAGCTTGATGGCGTTTGAAATTACACGCGATCTTCCGCTTGAAGAAATTGAAATTGAAACACCTGTAAGTAAAGCGAAAACAAAAGTGATTGCAGGTAAGAAGCTTGGTTTAATTCCTATTTTACGTGCAGGCTTAGGAATGGTAGATGGAATTTTAAAATTAATTCCAGCAGCAAAAGTAGGTCATATCGGTTTATACCGTGATCCAGAAACATTACAACCTGTAGAATACTATGTGAAACTTCCAACTGATGTAGAAGAACGTGATTTTATCGTACTTGATCCAATGTTAGCGACAGGCGGCTCTGCATCGGAAGCAATTACTTCTTTAAAGAAGCGCGGTGCGAAGCATATTAAATTAATGTGTATCGTCGGTGCTCCAGAAGGGGTAAAAGTTATTCAAGAAGACCATCCTGATGTAGATATTTATGTGGCTGCATTAGATGAAAAATTAAACGATCACGGATACGTTGTACCAGGTCTTGGAGATGCTGGCGACCGTTTATTTGGAACGAAGTAAGACAACAGACGAGAAGATATCCTTCTCGTCTGTTTTTTCATATAACATAATATGAGGTGAAATTGCATATAATATAGAAACTTCTTACTTGAGAAAGTTATATAATAGAAGGGAAATTATATATTCAAAAAACATAATAGTGACAAACTTGTGAACTTTTCTCTTCTATTATAAATAGAAAAGGTCTAGAAATTAGACGTATTTTAACATTTTTTTGAAGGAGAACGTTTTCAGATATGGAAGGAAATACCTAAAGCTCAAATTTTTTGATTTTTTTCGATTTGACGTTGACACTGTTTAATACCCTATTGTATGCTAACTACGGGGATAGATGGTAGGGTTTTCATTGTCAAATTTTCGTCTATTCTTTGACAAAAAAAATAACTTTCTTATTTAATTAGGATTTATGCAAATAAATGAGTTATTATTAACACATTCTTTACACACATAGTGAATGAGGCTGTATATCATGGAGGGATGAATCCTTGGAAGGAAACAAGCGTAGTCCATTTAAGGCATATGCTTTAATGACAGGAATTCTTTCTCAGCTCGTTGGCGCTATTTTAGTTGGGATTTTTGGCGGGCAATGGATAGATGGTAAGCTTGGAACGTTTCCATTATTTCTAGTAATCGGTTTATTATTAGGACTTGGAACAGGGGTTTATGCGATGATTCGACTCATTCGACAATTTTATTCGGGAGAGCAATGATGATAGAAGTACATGAACTTGTCCAAAGACAAAAGAAATATATGTACAACCTTCTCGCACTCTTTGTATTAGGATGGGGCTTTACCTCATACAAAGATGTCTTTTTAGGACTGATTATCGGAACGATTTTCGGTTTTCTTAGTTTGCGCATCGTTGCACATAAGACGAACAAGCTGTTAGATCGTGTTACACAAGGTGAGGAAGTGAAGTATAAAGCGACTGCAGTGAGTACATATTCGAGATTAGCCACGATAGGGCTATTAATTTTGTTTGCAGCTAAATATCAACATTTAATGGCGATGTGGAGCTTAGGATTAGGATTGCTGACAGGATATCTTGTCATGATCATAGATTTTCTTTATCTACAGTATAAGAGCAGGGAAGAGAGGTGAATTACTAGTGGAACACGGTAAATTAGTTGAATTTCTAGGTTTAACGTTCGACTTGTCCTCAGTTATGATGACGACTGTTGCGGCAGTAATCGTATTTATCATTGCTATTATGTGTACCCGTCGCTTAGCCTTGCGCCCAACAGGAATGCAAAACTTCTTTGAATGGGTTGTGGACTTTGTAAAAGGTATGATTGATAGTACGATGGATTGGAAAACAGGCGGACGCTTTTTAACGCTTGGAGTTACACTCATTATGTATATCTTTGTAGCAAACATGCTCGGTTTGCCGTTCATGATTGCGACAGCTGAAGGCGGAGAGCATATTGCATGGTGGAGATCTCCAACGTCTGACCCAGCAGTTACTCTAACATTAGCCGTGATGGTAGTTGCCCTTACCCATTATTATGGAGTTAAGATGAAGGGTACGAAAGAATATTTAAAAGGCTATATTCAACCAATGAAATTCTTATTCCCTTTAAAGGTAATTGAGGAATTTGCAAATACATTGACGTTAGGTCTGCGTTTATTTGGTAACATTTATGCGGGTGAGATTTTATTAACGTTACTTGCTCAGTTAGGAGCAAGCGGTACGTTTGGCGGCGCATTAGGTGCTGTTCTGCCGATGTTAGCATGGATGGGCTTCAGTATTTTCGTAGGCGCTATCCAGGCGTTTATCTTTACAATGTTAACGATGGTGTACATGGCTCATAAAGTAAGCCACGACCATTAATATATTTAAAGTAAGTACAAAATTTATTTTTTATTGATAAAAAGGAGGACTTTTAAAATGAGTTTAGGTGTAATCGCAGCTGCAATTGCAATTGGTTTATCTGCATTAGGTGCTGGTATTGGTAATGGTCTTATCGTATCTCGCACAGTTGAGGGTGTTGCTCGTCAACCAGAATTACGTGGTGTACTTCAAACAATCATGTTCATCGGGGTAGCGTTAGTTGAGGCGCTTCCAATCATCGGTGTAGTAATCGCGTTTATCGTATTAAACAAATAAGGGATAGCTCCCCTTACAATAAGTGGCGAAGATCGTTTTGGGACCTTCTTCGCCATTGCTTTATGAATGAAACATTACTTGTCTTTTCATTTGTTTAATTTAGATTTTTGAAGGGAGTGAATCCTTGTGCCAACTCTATTATTAGGAGCTGCTGCTGTTCCATACGGAACGATGCTTTATACAATCGTTGTTTTCTTAATTCTATTAGCATTACTTCGTAAATATGCATTTGGACCTTTAATGGGAATTATGAAGGACCGTGAAAATCATATTTCTAACGAAATTGACGCTGCGGAAAAGAACAATGCAGAGGCGAGAAAGTTAGTAGAAGAACAACGTGAAATGTTAAAACAATCGCGCATTGAAGCGCAAGAATTAATCGAGAGAGCGAAAAAGCAAGCAGAGGATCAAAAAGATGTTATTGTTGCTGCTGCCAAAGAAGAAGCGGTATCTATTAAAGAATCTGCTGTACAAGAAATTCAACGCGAAAAAGAGCAAGCTATTGCTGCTCTTCAAGAACAGGTTGCTTCTTTATCTGTCCAAATTGCTTCTAAAGTAATGCAAAAAGAACTAAAAGAAGAAGACCAAGTTCAATTAATTCGTGATTATATTAAAGAGGTAGGAGAAGCGCGATGAGCAATGAGATTGTAGCTAAACGTTATGCCGTCGCTCTTTTTCAAATCGCAAAAGAAAAACACGTACTAGAAATGTTTGAAGAAGAACTGCGCCTTGTGCAAAGTGCTTTTGTAAGTAGTAAAGAACTACATACATTTTTAGGTCAACCAAGCATTTCAGCTGAAAAGAAAAAACAATTTCTTTCTAACGTGTTTTCTACTGTTTCTCAGCCGATTTTAAGCACGTTATATATTTTAATCGATAATCATCGCGAAACATTATTACCTGAAATTGTAGATGTGTATGTTGCCCTTGCTAATGAAGAGCGTAACGTAGCGGATGCAACTGTTTACTCTATTCGTCCTTTATCAGAAGATGAGAAGATTAGCATTGCAGAAGCATTTGCAAAGAAAACAGGAAAAGATGCAATTCGCGTTCAAAATGTTGTAGATGAAGATTTACTAGGCGGTATTAAAGTACGCATTGGAAACCGCATTTACGACGGCAGTTTACAAGGAAAGTTAGCACGTATTCAGCGTGAACTTATGAAGAATAGATAGGGGTGAAGCGCATGAGCATCAGAGCTGAAGAAATTAGCGCACTGATTAAGCAACAAATTGAAAACTATCAGTCTGAGATCGAAGTTAGCGATGTTGGTACAGTTATTCAAGTTGGTGACGGTATTGCACGTGCTCATGGTCTTGATAACGTTATGGCTGGTGAGCTTGTTGAGTTCGCTAACGGCGTTATGGGACTAGCACAAAACTTAGAGGAAAATAACGTAGGTATCATTATTTTAGGACCTTATACTGAAATTCGTGAAGGTGACGAAGTACGTCGTACAGGTCGCATCATGCAAGTACCAGTAGGGGAAGAGTTAATCGGTCGTGTTGTAAACCCACTAGGTCAACCAGTAGACGGTTTAGGTCCAATTAACACAACAAAAACTCGTCCAATCGAAAGCCCAGCACCAGGCGTAATGGATCGTAAGTCAGTTCATGAGCCACTTCAAACTGGTATTAAGGCGATTGACGCTCTTGTACCAATTGGCCGCGGACAACGTGAGTTAATCATCGGTGACCGCCAAACTGGTAAAACAGCTGTAGCACTTGATACAATCTTGAACCAAAAAGATCAAGATATGGTTTGTATCTATGTAGCAATCGGACAAAAAGAATCTACAGTTCGTAACGTAGTTGAAACATTACGTAAGCACGGTGCATTAGAGTACACAATCGTTGTAACTGCATCTGCATCTCAACCTGCTCCATTATTATACTTAGCTGCATATGCTGGTGTAACAATGGGTGAGGAATTCATGTACAACGGCAAACACGTATTAGTTGTATATGATGACTTATCAAAACAAGCGGCTGCATACCGTGAATTATCATTACTATTACGTCGTCCTCCAGGTCGTGAAGCGTATCCAGGGGATGTATTCTACTTACACTCCCGCTTACTAGAGCGTGCGGCGAAATTAAGTGATGCAAAAGGCGCTGGTTCTTTAACAGCATTACCTTTCATCGAAACACAAGCAGGGGACGTATCAGCTTACATCCCAACAAACGTAATCTCTATTACAGATGGACAGATCTTCTTACAATCTGATCTATTCTTCTCTGGTGTACGTCCAGCGATCGACGCAGGTACTTCTGTATCTCGTGTTGGTGGTGCGGCTCAGATCAAAGCGATGAGCAAAGTATCTGGTACACTTCGTCTTGACCTTGCATCTTATCGTGAATTAGAAGCGTTCGCTGCGTTCGGTTCTGACCTTGATAAAGCAACACAAGCGAAATTAAACCGTGGTGCACGTACAGTAGAAGTATTAAAACAAGGCTTACATAAGCCATTAAAAGTAGAGAAGCAAGTTATGATTCTTTACGCATTAACACGCGGATTCTTAGATGATATCCCAGTAGTAGATATCACTCGTTTCGAAGACGAGTTGCATGCTTGGTTAGATACAAATGCTGCTGAATTATTAACTGAAATTCGTACAACAACAAAACTTCCTGAAGACGAAAAAATGGCAACTGCTATTAACGGCTTCAAAAAAGTTTTCGTAGCATCTGAGTAATAATAAAAGGCGGAAGCGGCTCGTTAAGCCGCTCCACTTCTATATAAACAGGGCTCTTACATAGAGTGCTAACGGATATGAAGAGGAAAAGAGTAGGTGCACCTATTCTTTTCCTTCAATCATGAACAAGTATAACGATTAGGAAGACCGACAAAATGGAAGTCTTTCTGATCATGCCAACTTCCGGAAAAAAGGTGGTGAAAACCTGTGGCATCTTTACGCGATATAAAAGCGAAAATTAACTCGACAAAGAAAACGAGTCAAATTACGAAAGCGATGGAGATGGTATCTGCATCGAAGTTAAACCGTGCAGAACAAAATGCTAAATCTTTCGTTCCGTATATGGATAAGATTCAAGAAGTAGTAGCGAGCATAGCGCAAGGTAGCGGGGTAAATCATCCAATGCTAACAGCGCGTCCTGTAAAGCGAACAGGATACATCGTTATTACATCGGATCGCGGACTAGCAGGTGGATATAACAGTAACGTTTTACGTGCAGTAAGTAACGTAGTGAAAGAGCGTCACAACATGGATGCAAGTCAGTACGCAATTATTGTACTTGGACGTCTAGGACGTGATTACTTAAAACGTCGTGGCTTTAATATCATTGATGAAGTACTTGGATTATCGGATCAACCAGTATTCGCTGATATTAAAGACATTGCTTCAAGAGCAATTTCTATGTTTACAGATGGTGCTTATGATGAATTGTATATTTACTACAATCATTATGTAAGTAAGATCTCACAAGAAGTAACGGAGAAGAAAATTTTACCGCTTACGGATGTGGCATCTGACAAAGCAACAACTTCATATGAATTTGAACCATCTGAAGAAGATATTTTAAAAGTATTATTGCCACAATACGCAGAAAGCTTAGTTTACGGCGCATTGCTAGATGGTAAAGCAAGTGAACACGCAGCGCGTATGACAGCAATGAAAAGTGCTACAGACAACGCAATGGAAGTTATCGATACACTTACACTTTCTTTCAACCGCGCTCGTCAAGCAGCGATTACGCAAGAAATTACGGAAATCGTTGGCGGTGCAGCTGCGTTAGAGTAGAGAGAAAAAGCGGAAGCGATAATCTCAAAAGCGAAATGAAATATAAAAAACGAAAACCGACTGTTCGTAGAAAAGCCGGTTAATTAAAAGAAAGCTAGGAGGGAACCCGATGAATAAAGGGCGCGTTACGCAAATCATGGGTCCGGTTGTAGACGTTAAGTTTGACGGCGGAAAGCTACCTGAAATCTACAATGCCCTTAGAATCAAAGAAGAAGCAATGGACTTAACTTTAGAAGTTGCGCTTCATCTTGGTGATAATACAGTTCGTACAGTAGCAATGTCTTCTACTGATGGACTTGTTCGTGGTACAGAAGTAGAAGACACTGGTAAACCAATTTCTGTTCCAGTTGGTGATGCAACACTTGGTCGTGTATTTAACGTATTAGGTGATGCAATTGACTTAGGTGAAGAAGTAGCAGCGGATGTACGCCGTGATCCAATTCACCGCCAAGCACCTGCATTCGAAGAGTTATCTACAAAAGTAGAAATTCTTGAAACTGGTATTAAAGTAGTAGACTTATTAGCTCCTTATATTAAAGGTGGTAAAATCGGTCTATTCGGTGGTGCTGGTGTAGGTAAAACGGTATTAATCCAAGAATTAATTAACAACATCGCACAAGAGCACGGTGGTATCTCTGTATTCGCTGGTGTAGGTGAGCGTACTCGTGAAGGTAACGACTTATACCACGAAATGAGTGATTCTGGCGTAATCAAGAAAACAGCGATGGTATTCGGACAAATGAACGAGCCACCTGGAGCGCGTCAACGTGTTGCGTTAACAGGTTTAACAATGGCTGAACATTTCCGTGATGAGCAAGGACAAGACGTACTTCTGTTCATCGATAATATCTTCCGTTTCACGCAAGCTGGTTCTGAAGTATCTGCCCTACTTGGTCGTATGCCATCTGCGGTAGGTTACCAACCAACACTTGCAACAGAAATGGGTCAATTACAAGAGCGTATTACATCAACAAATAAAGGGTCTATCACGTCTATCCAAGCGGTATATGTACCAGCCGATGACTACACTGACCCAGCGCCAGCAACAACGTTCGCTCACTTAGATGCAACAACAAACTTAGAGCGTCGTTTAACACAAATGGGTATTTACCCAGCGGTAGATCCATTGGCATCTACATCTCGTGCACTATCTCCAGAAATCGTAGGAGAAGAGCATTATGCAATTGCTCGTCAAATTCAGCAAACACTGCAACGTTACAAAGAGCTTCAAGATATCATCGCTATCTTAGGTATGGATGAGTTATCTGAAGAAGATAAATTAGTTGTACATCGCGCTCGTCGCGTTCAGTTCTTCTTATCACAGAACTTCCACGTAGCAGAACAGTTTACAGGTCAAAAAGGATCTTACGTACCTGTAAAAGAAACAGTTCGTGGATTCAAAGAAATTCTAGAAGGAAAACATGATGACCTTCCAGAAGACGCATTCCGTCTGGTTGGTGGTATTGAAGAAGTTGTTGAAAACGCGAAGAAAATGATGGCATAAGGCCTTAGGAGGGACGAATTATGAAGACATTTCCAGTCAGTATTGTAACTCCTGATGGACCGGTTTACGAAAACGAAGTTGAAATGGTAAGTGTAAGAGCAGAGAGCGGGGAAATGGGGATCTTAGCAGGTCACATTCCAACTGTTGCACCACTTAAAATTAGTGCAATTCGCTTGAAAAATGGTGGGCATACAGATTACGTAGCAGTTAGCGGTGGCTTTATTGAAGTTCGCCCTGATAAAGTAACAGTATTAGCACCATCTGCTGAAACAGCAAATCATATCGACATTCATCGCGCAAACGAAGCGAAGCGCCGCGCTGAGCAACGTATGCAAGATAAACAAGCACATGTTGACTTCAAACGTGCAGAAATGGCACTTAAACGTGCGATTAACCGTTTAGACGTTTCCAATATGAAGTAAAGACAAGGCCGCAAAGGGATGAACCTTTGTGGCTTTTTCTCGTTTATATATAAACGAGAAAAACCAACATAAAAACCACTATTTTTAGATGTGCGAGAGCGCCTGGCCATGCTTGGAGCGGTCAGGTCCTTTTTCTGCCACAGGCAATATGAAAACAAAGGGAAGTAGCATATCACTTTTTGTTTTACATACCAGCAACTTAGATGTTAAAAAATCAAAGTGGATATATATAATAAAAAAGCCCGATTCTTCCTTAGTACAGGGAGATCAGACTTTTTTACTATAATATCAATGTTTTGATGATAATGTAGAATGCGTCACTTTATTATTTTGCTAACACATCATGGTACTCTTCATTACGTTCAATTTGGCTTTTCGCAAAAGGACATAGTGGGATAATAACTTTCCCTTCTTCCCTAGCGAACTCGACGATTCTTTTCACTAATGCTTCTCCGACTCTTTGACCTCTCAGGTTGTCTGAAACAAATGTATGGTCTACAATAATTTTTTCTTCTCCAGTTGGAACATAAGTTATTTCTGCCTCTTTGTTATTTGGTTCTCCTACATAAAAACTATTGGTATCTTTTTTTATTTCAAGCATTTTATATGCCCTCCTTTTAATGCTGTACCTTTCTTTGTTTTAAAACTATACGCGTGGCAGGAAAAGGCCCTAACCGCTCCTATATATAGCCAGGCTCTCCCAGGCCATTTTAAAAATGCTTTTCTGCCTTTTTTCATAGAGTGACTGAGTAGTTACAGTGATTTTATGTAATGCACGTATGTGGAACCGTTTCTTTTCATATTCTTATTTACTACTATCTTTTTTTACATATTTCAATGCACCGCTTGGACATTGATCAATAACCTTTGCAATTTCGTCAGCCTCTGCGCCATTAGCGTTAACCCACGGCTTCTTATTTATATCAAAAACCTCTGGTAATCCTTTTACGCATTTTGCGGCATGGGCGTAGATTTCAGCGTTGAAAAAGACAGCAATATCTTTTCCTGCATAACGTTTACTTTTGAATTTTTCGAAGTAAATCTAAAAGCTGCTTTTTTTCCTCGTGATTCAAATTGGAAAATTGTGAAGCTTGAAAGTGTTCTTGGTCTGGAACCACTTCATGAAATAACTTTTTGCCTTCCTCTGTCAATGAAAGGTATTTTGTTTTCCACTCTTGCTCTCGTTTAACCAATCCCAATACTTCCATTTTGCTTAACAATTGCGTGATATTTCCCTTTGTAACAAAAAGCTTATTTGCTAATTCCTGTTGAGACAATTTTTCATGGGAACCGACCTGAACTAAGACGTCAAACTGGGCTACCGATAGATTCCATTTTTTTAAGTATTGATTCGATTCGCGAATGCTCTGGTTATATACTCGTGAGAGACGGAACCATAACATTAAACCGAGACGTTCCTCTTGTTTAGATAATAAAGAGTTGTTTGCCTTTTTTTCCATTAGGTCACCTGATTTTTCTTTTTTACATTCAATTTATAACTAAACTGATAAAATGTCAATATTATACTTGTTTACCATCACACTTTGTGTGAAAAGGAGTGTTAAAAATGGAAGAGAAAAAAGTAACGTGGTTGGAACTTTTTTATGACTTACTATTAGTAGCAGCGGTCTCAACTGCTACTAAGGTTTTAATTCACGTTGAAAATGGATATATTTAACCAGAATATTTTTAAAAATTTATTCTTATATTTATCCCGATATGTTGGGCTTGGACAAGATATTTTGCATCAACGTATGTTTATGATCTTTCAAATGTTGTTCGTCCTGATTATGATATCCAGTTTATCGGTTGATTTTGATTAATACTATTTTTCTTTTCTTATTGGTTATATTGGACTAAGAGCACTTACAGCGATTCAATATCTTGTTGTTCGGAAGTTAGAAAAAGGGAATAGAAAGAAAGCTGCTCATTTAACAACTACGTAAATATAAGCTGTGAGGATGTAACGAAAAACCTTGATTTCCACTGTAGCATAGAAAAACAACTAACCGAAAGCCATATTAAACAAATTGGCTAAAGAAAAATACAAAACTTTTACTACTATTTCTTTAGCTTTCTCCATACTTTAGTACAACAACGACTTATTTATATTAAAAGAAGGATAGTGTTTAACTTAAATTTAGGTATATAATGAAATAAATGGTATATCAATAAAATAATGCCATTTAGGGGGAGGTTATATATGATTAGTCAATTAAAAAGAGAAGCACTTGATGCATTAAGAGGAAGATGGGGATTTGCGGCATGGGCGACTTTATTAATCGGAATTCTTATTTTTGCTGTGAACTTAGCAATTACAGGTATTTTCTCAATCTTTTGGGGATGGGAAGAGGCAAAGGATTCTATTACAGTAAGTGTTGTGGCGATGCTTATTATCGGTCCGTTAACGTTTGGTGCTTATTATCTTGTTTTAAACGCAGTTCGTGGGAAAGAGGTTCGTATCGGTTATTTATTTAAATGGTTCGGTGATGGCGATACGTTTATGAAATCATTTTTAACATACTTATTAATGTATGTGTACCTTGTTTTATGGATGTTCCTTCTTATTATTCCAGGAATTATTAAATCATTTTCTTATTCCATGACGTATTTCATTTTAAATGATCACCCAGAGTATACAGCGAATCAAGCAATTACTGAAAGTCGCCGTATGATGGACGGACATAAAATGGACTACTTCTTATTATGCTTAAGTTTTCTAGGTTGGTTTTTATTAAGTGTCGTTACTTTAGGAATTGGTTTCTTATGGTCAACTCCATATTTTTACACGACATCTGCAGCGTTTTATGAGGAGATTTCAAAGAGATATTATAAAAAAGAAGAGACTACTATTTAAAAAGCAACTAGCATGAAATGAATTATTCATGCTAGTTTTTATGAGAGTAAAATTAGTTGCAATTACTGTACACCAAGTAACGTAAGGGAAAGTCTTTCTCTAGTTACTTGGTTTTTCTTTTTCCCAATGTATCGACATAAGAATTTGAAATTTGCTATAATATCTATAATTGCATTATTTAGAAAAATTAAAAAATAATAAATGATGCAAATGAATCATAACGTGTACTAAGTGAACTTGTTTTTATGAGGGGGGAGAGAGTTTCACGATGGTAAATGTATATGAAAATAGTTATATGATTGTCGGTGTTTTTTTGCTATTAGGTATATTGTTGCCGGTTGTAGCACTCACCTTGGGGAAAATACTGCGTCCACATAAACCAAGTGCAGCGAAGAAAACAACATATGAAAGTGGAATTGAGCCGTTTCATGATGCAAACGTCCGCTTCCATGCCCGCTATTATATTTTTGCATTGCTTTTTGTCATTTTTGATGTAGAAACTGTGTTTTTATATCCGTGGGCGGTAGCGTACGACAAACTGGGATTATTTGCATTAGTGGAAATGCTCATTTTTGTTATTATGCTACTTATTGGTCTTGTCTATGCTTGGAAAAAGAAGGTGTTACAGTGGCTATAAATTTTGAAAATATTCACCCGCAAGAACGCGCTGAGTTAGAAAGAAATATATTTTTTACGACGCTTGAGCAAGTAAAAGGTTGGGCACGCAGTAATTCATTATGGCCAATGACATTTGGATTGGCATGCTGTGCAATTGAGATGATGGGAGTCGGTTCTTCGCATTATGATTTAGATCGATTTGGCTCGTTTTTCCGTACATCTCCGCGTCAATCGGATGTCATGATTGTATCTGGGACGGTAACGAAGAAAATGGCTCCAATTGTTCGGCGTTTATATGATCAAATGCCAGAACCGAAGTGGGTCATTGCGATGGGATCGTGTGCAACGGCGGGTGGACCGTATGTAAATTCATATGCTGTTGTAAAAGGGGTAGATCAAATCGTACCGGTGGATGTGTATATTCCTGGTTGTCCGCCGAATCCAGCAGCTTTAATCTACGGGATTAATAAATTAAAAGAAAAAATTCGTTACGAAGCAAAGACAGGAAAGCAGGTGACGAATAAATGAGCGATCAAGATAAAAATATAGATGACCTGAAAAAAGAGGCGGCAAGACGGGCAAAGGAAGAAGCAAAAAAGCGACTCGCAGCACGTCAGGAAAATGAGGTTCATCGTGTAGAAGAAAAAGAGAAAGCGCTATCAAAAGAGAGTGAAATAGATATAGTAGAAGCAAAGCGCCGCGCAGCAGAGGAAGCAAAAGCGAAGGCGAAGGAACTAGCTGCACAAAAGGCATCTGGTGATGATGAAAAAGCAGCAGGGCCGGAAGATGAGGAGAAGGAGAAAGCAATCGTCGCCGCAAAGGCAAAAGCAGCGGCAGCAGCAAAAGCGAAAGCGGCCGCACTAGCAAAGCAGAAAGAAAAGGAAAAAGAATCAGGTTCGGAAGATAGTGAGAA
>NZ_FOLV01000008.1 GCF_900112415.1 Bacillus sp. 491mf | reverse complement strand
TTAAGGTAGAACCAAAGTATACTTCACAAGACTGTTCTGTTTGTGGGAATCGTGTGAAGAAGTCTCTCTCTATTCGTACTCACATTTGTACAAAATGTGGAACGGTATTGGATAGAGACTATAACGCGAGCCGGAACATCTTACAAAAAGGATTAGAAGAATTGCTTGCTACAAATTAAAACCTATAAACTGTAGGGCAAGGTTATGTCCGAACAGTATAATCTACGCCTGTGGAGACTGTGTAAGACGCAGTGGGACACCCCACTACGCAACGGTCTATGAAACAGGAAGCCCCTTCTTCAATCAATCCGTAAGGTGGATAAGGAGGGGTTATTCACCATCTGATACTACTAATTATGAACAGTATATTTATAGAATTTTTTGTCTACTTGCATAATAGGGAAATTTGTAGGTAATCTATCAATTTCTATATTTTTAAAATGATTTTTCTCGTAAAACTTATGGGCCGCTACAAATTGCAGCGTTGTTCCTAAGTATATTTCTTTCACTTCTTTTGTCTTTGCCCATGCAATCGCATTATGTAATAAAAGACCGGCTGTTTGAAATATTTTGCCTCTATACTCTTTTTTCACAAACATTTTTCTCAATGCTAATTGATGATTGCCAATATCTAAAAGAGCGATAGTGCCTACAACTTCTCCTTGATAAAGTGCGACCCAAAAATTACCGTTACCAAATTGGTAAATGCTTTCTATGCTAAGTAAATCAGGTTGATTCTCTTTTGAAATAGGGATATTGTATTCATCTTGTTGGATGGAAAGGATTAAATCTAAAATTTGAGATTGATAATTAGAAGAGTATTCTTGTATGGAAAGATTCTCATTCATATATAACACCGTCCGTTTATTGTAGATTTTTATTACTGCTTTCATTATACAAGATTCCATATTGATTATTCTAACAATTTGGAAGTGAAAACCTTCTCGATTTATTCTAAAAGTACCGGATAGAAATGTTTAAGGTTTTAAAAGTAATTGAATAACAAATGTAAAGGGGAATGATTATTGTATGGAAAAAGTATTGTTTCTCGCTTATCCACAATACGCTGATTTTGAAATAGCCCACGCATTATTTTTGCTTAGAAAAATAGGTAAAGCCAAAATTACTACCGTCTCCGTAGATGGTAAACCAGTAGAAAGTATTGGTGGATTAAGGACTCAAGTCGAAGCTTCTTTATCTGAAATTAAGGTAAATGAATTTGATCTCATCCTTATTTCTGGAGGAGATGGTGTTCATGAAATAGTAGATGAGGGAATGGTTAGTAAGACATTAATGAACGCCTATAACTTACATATTCCTATTGCTTCTATATGCGCTTCTGCCATTTTGCTAGCAAAAGCAGGGGTACTAAACGGTAGAAAATTTACGTGTCTTCAGCATACATATGAGAATAACAAAGCCCTATTTGAAACATCGGTATATACAGGAACAGATATTGAAGTGGAAGACACAATCATAACTGCAAAAGGTACTGCGTTTGCAGAGTTTGCAGTAACTGTTTGCCAATTAATGAACTTGTTGAAAGAGAAAGAAAAGTTAGATTCAACATTAAAGTTTTGTAAGGGAATAACCTCTTAACTTAAGAATCTTTTTAAATAGAATTTCAACAATGCCAATCAAGATAACATAGGAATAAAGAAGAAACAGGAAGGATAGATGTAAGAATGGCTATTTTTTCAATCTTAAACATTGTTTCAATTACTCTTTTCTTCGCTTTAATACTGCTATTTTTTATTTCGCTTGGCGCATTTATACGATCACGACTCGTCAATCAATCTAGACAAAGAGCTTCTATAAGTGAAATTGAGAAGAAATTAGATAGAGTTATTGAGCTGTTAGAGAAGAAAGAAAAAAATTAATTTTTTCACTTTAACAAATATGTGAATTGAGAAGCGAACAAGAAATGTAAGTGTAAATGTGAACACCCTCTATTCTCAAAGTTTAGAGGGTGTTCATATTTACACAATCAGTGTTACTGGAAGTGAAAAATGTAGTTTTATATAATTATGATTCACGAATTTGTAATCGTATTATATAATTCTAGAGCTTCTTTTACATTCAATCCATTTTTTACGATGCCATGAATCGATTGAATCATCGCAGCCGGATGTTCGGATTGCCAAATATTTCGTCCCATATCAACACCGACTGCACCTTCTTGCAGTGCATTGTATGTAATTGTAAGCACTGCTTCAATTGTGTCTAACTTTGGCCCCCCTGCAATCACAACTGGAGCCGGACATGTACTTGTGATTTTTTCAAAGCCTTCACAGTAATACGTTTTAATGATATCAGCACCCACTTCAACACATACACGTGAAGCTAACGCTAAAAAACGTGCTTCCCGTTTTTGAAGTTCCTTTGCTACTGCAGTTATTCCGAGTACAGGTAAACCATAATCGTGTGCTTCAGATACAACATTCGCAAGGTTTGTTACAGTTTGTGTTTCATAATCAGATCCAACAAAGACAGATACGCCAACGCCAGCTACGTTATGACGCAAAGCTTCTTTTATTGGAGTAACAATTGTTTCATTCGCAAGATCTTTTCCAACTACAGTAGCCCCGCCAGATACACGAAGAACCATAGGCGTTTTACAATCTTCTGGTATACAAGAGTTAAGTACACCTCGAGTTAAAAAGAGGGAGTCCGTGTAAGGAAGTAAACTTTTTACTGTTTCAAGAGGCTGTTCCAATCCATGAATGGGTCCTAAAAAATAACCGTGATCAATTGCTAACATAACTGCTTTTCCATCAGGTAAAATAGTATGTAAGCGATTTTGAAATCCCCAAGTCATAGGGTATCACTCCTTAATTACAGTTTGGATTTTCTGTTTGTACAGTATCTTTTTCTTGCAAATGAGGCGATTTAATAAAGAGCGCTTTAAAATTTTGTGAAGAACGATTGATGAGATAGTGAGATTCATGAGGACGAACTTGTAAGACGTCACCTTGTTTAATAGGAACTTTTACGTGATTAATATAGAAATCTATCTCACCTTCTAATGCATAGAAAATTTCTTCACAAGTTGTATGATAATGGTTTTGAAAATCTTGCCCTGGTTTAATGACAACAACACCTATATCAATATTAGGGCCCTTTACTAAATATTTTGGTCCATTATCACCGAAGCGATAGGAGAAATCTTCTTCATTTACTTTTAGCATGCTTTTCACTCCTTTTTATAACAATTTACAGAGCTCCAGGTGCAATCCACATATGAGAAGTAAATCCTTGATCAGCTAATTGAAGTTGCTGCTGATATACAGCCTTCCAGTTTTTATATAGTTTTTGGTATTGTTCATGATTTTTATTGTTCGGTAAATACGTTGTTTCCCATTTTACAAATTGTTCAGAAATAGACTCCATTGAATGATAAATACCGGCACCAATCCCCGCTACAATTGCTGTTCCTAAAGCGGCTGCTTCTTTGACTACAGGTACTTTTACAGGAACACCTAATACATCAGCGACAATTTGACACCATAATTTTCCCTTTGAAGCCCCTCCAGCAAAAACTACCTCTTTCGGGAACCGTCCTGTTAATTCTTCAATTAACTTTAAATTTCCATATGTCACGAAAGCTGCATTTTCTTCAATAGCTCGAAATATTTCTTTCTTCCCGCACTTTTCAGGATCTAAGCTTAAATTTATAAAAGAGGGAGATGCATGACGCCAAGAAATATAGTTCATGACATTAGAAAAAATTGGAATGATACCGCGTGATCCAACTGGGACATCCTTTGCTTGTTCCTCTAATAATTCGTAAGCATCGATACCTAGTTCTTTTGCTCGTTGTTTTTCTTCCAGGCAGAAAGCGTCTCGAAACCAGCGCATCACAAGACCGGGAAAAAAGGCAATTGTTTCGTATTGCCAAAGAGTAGGAAGAACGTGACAATTTACACGAATGCGAGCATTTGGATCTAGCACAGGATTGCTTATGTTCACTTCTTGTTGCCAAAAACTTCCGCCGCAAATGAAAGTTTGCCCGCTTTGGACAACTCCAGAACCAAGAGAAGCCATTTGCGCATCTCCGCCTCCAGTAACAACAGGCGTTCCCTCGAATAATCCAGTTTCTGCTGCGCATTGTTTTGTTACGTTTCCAATAATAGTTCCAGCTTCATTTATTTTCGGTGAGAGTACTGATGAGAGGTTGCATTTCTCTATTAGTTCTGGAGCCCAATTTCTAGTATGTAAATTAAAAATCCCCGTCGTACATCCATTGGAAGGATCCATTTGTAATACGCCGCACAACTTATATAAAATCCAATCATTTAACATTGTAATAGAATGTGTTCTTTCATAAATGTCAGGTTGATGTTTTGCAATCCATTTTAATCTTGGTAATGCACCTAGAGCGAAAGTTTGCCCTGATATTGTATATATATCATGTTCAAGGTGAGATCGTATTTGTTTAAGTTGTGTAACTTCAGCTGTCGCACGGTTATCAACATTGGCACATGCCCAAATTTCAGTACCATCCTTGTCATATAAAACAAATCCTTCGCGCATACTTGTTGCACTAATTCCTTGAATAGTAGAAGAAGGAATACGACTTGTTTGTAGTACATCTTTTGTACAGCCTTGAATAAGCTTCCAGTTTTCCTTTACGTCAAAATCCATTGAACCTGGATATCGTGAGTCTTCCATATGAACCCATTCTCGTTGACTTACAGCAAGTTGCTTCCCTTGTAAATCAAATAAGACAGCTCGGATACTACCGGTTCCGGCATCATAAGCTAATAGAGCAGTCATTATATCCCACGCTCCTTTTCTAGTAAACGGACAACCTTATTTCTAGATATATGTAGTAAGGAGGCTATTTATTGTTGGGGAAGATAATCTTTGTAATAACACCACGTAGTTTTTGTTAACAGGTTTTCTTCAAAGTTTAGTTGTATCATGATTTCCATCTCTTCAACATATGTACAAATATTTTTATTTATACCGTTAGCAGTTGGAAGTTACTTGAGAAAAATAATTTTTAGATATGAAGAAAAAGATATACAGTGCTATAAAGCAAGTAGAGAATAAATAGTATTTGAAAAATGTTTTCTATTTAAAAATAGGTGAAAGTATTTTAAAAGCGTATCTAGGACATGAATGCCATTATTTCTTCTAAGGCAATACAAGTTAATAGTTGATGAAATTATATCGTTCTGTTAAATGGAAGAATATTTCATAAAATGAAAGTAATTAGTTACTAACATTTTACTTTATGGTAATATGTTAGTAATCACTTACTTATATATTAAATGGAGGGAAATAAAATGAGAAAAACATCAGCAAGAGAAAAGATTATTGAAGCAGCTGTTTTATTATTTGGTGAAAAAGGATACACAGCAACGACAATTCGTGAAGTTGCTGAAAAGGCAGAGGTAAGCGAATTAACCATTTTTCGTAACTTTAAAAATAAAGAAAATTTATTTCGAGAAAGTATTATTTTACGAACAACACCAGTTGCGTTGTTAGAAGGATTGGATGAACAGTTTACTGGTGATTTAAGTAAAGACCTTACAACAATTGCAGAAACATACATACAGATTAACCTTCCAAAGTTAAATTACATTTGGGCGGCTTTACTTGAATCCAGACAAAATAGTGAGATGAAACGACTGCTTCATGAATTAAATTCACATTTAGTTGATCACTTAGAAACATATTTACAAAAACTTAGTGAAAAAGGGTACATTGCACCGTGCAATTATCGATTAATAGCAAACATGTTTTATGGTCAGTTATTTTTATATATTATGAATGTTAGCCTAACTGACGAGGATATTAAATTAGAAGAATACATAGAGACAAGTGTAAATCTTTTTGTTAACGGGGTTTCTTATAAGGAAAATAAAGTGAAACTTTAATCAGTGGGGGTTTTCTTCAACCCCCACTGATTATTAGTTGAACCAATCGGGCTTTTACGGGCAGTTTATCTCCCACCTAACTTCTTTGCTTTCGCCGAATTTTGAGGTGGGAGTATTACTGCCCGTTAATGCGGGATAAATAGGGAGATATAAGGATATGAGAAAATTATTTGCACTATTTGCATTAGTTTCTGGATTTTTTATGGCGATCTTAGATTCAAATATTGTGAGTATTGCACTTCCAGAAATGACGAAAACGTTTCATACTTCAATAGACAATATTTCGTGGATTGCAAATGGATATAACGTTGCGTTTGTTACATGTTTATTAATTGCGGCACGTCTTGCAGATCAATTTGGTCGCAAGATGTTGTTTGTTATTGGTTTATTAGGATTTTCAATTAGTTCACTAATGTGTGGATTTGCCTCTTCTTTTCATATGTTAGTTATTTTTCGTGTACTCCAAGGAATGTCTGCTGCTATTATTGTTCCAGTTGCGATGCCACTTGGATTAGAACTTGTTCCAAAAGGAAAACAAGGTATGATTAGTGGAATTATGGGGGCCTTTGGCGGCTTAGCTGCTGCGATTGGTCCTTCCCTTGGCGGTGTTTTAACAGATAAATTGAGCTGGAATTGGGTGTTTTTTATTAATGTTCCAATTGGTATCCTTTCTTTACTCTTCGTTTTCTTTTTAATTCAAGAATCTTATGATCTTACATCTAGCCGTAAAATAGATTGGCCAGGTATGATTACTTCATCATTCGCTTTGGTTACACTTGTATATGCTCTTATACAAGTGAATAAATCAAGTGTAAACTACGCCACTATGAGTTTTCTGTTTATCATTTCTTTTATAAGCTTCGTATTATTTATTATCATTGAAAAGAAAAGTGAAAATCCGATGTTACCTTTACATTTATTCAGATACAAGGAGTTTTCATTTGCTAATCTCGCTTTGTTTTTTGTGGGGATGGGCATTATGAACTTTTTATTTGTTTTTGCTTTTTATCTAGTAGAAGTAGAAGGAATGAGTGAACTTCGGGCCGGAACGATTATTAGTACATTAGCAATTGTCTCAATGGTGGTGACTGCAATTATGACACCAATTGCTGCTAAGCGTGGAAGTATTGCTATTGGTTGTATAGGAATGATTGCATTTTTAATTGCTTCTTATTCATTTGGTCATATGTCATTAAACGATACGGATTGGGACCATGTATGGAGGCTTATGATTGTAGGTATTGGTACAGGTTGTACACTCGCTCCTTTTACAACAACTGCAGTATTAAGTGTGCCAGCTGAAAAATCGGGTATTGCATCAAGTGTATCAAATATTTCTAGAACAGTAGGTAGTATTGTTGGTGTAGCTGTTTTAGTGGTTATTTTAAATCACCAACTATCTATTGAAAAAGAAAAAGTAAATAAGGAAGCGGAAAAAATCATTTATGAAAGTAATCAAACAAGTTTGCAAAAAGAAAAAATGATACAAGAGTTAAAATTAATAACTTCACAGCAAAGTGTAATGAAGGATGCGAGTGAAAATAATAAATTTTATAAACAAATTCAAGTAAAATATAAACATGCGGTTATGAATAGTTTTAGTCAAACTTTCCAAATAGGTGGGGTTATTTTTCTTTTCGCGTTGCTTAGTTTAGTGATCGAAATGTATATGGAAAGAAGGGAGAAAGCCAAAAAAGTAGCTATGCTTTCTTTGGATGAAATGTAATAATAACATTATGTCAACTTTGTTTTTGTAATATTTAATGAAAATGAACATTGCAACTATTGCGAACGGAGGAGAATTATGTTATTTCAGAAGAAAGATGTATCCATTCGATACGTAACAGAAAATGATGTTCAAACTTTATCAAATTGGCTATCAAACCCTGAAGTTTTACGCTTTTATGAAGGACGAGATAAACCACAATCACTACAGCAAGTTCGAGAGCGCTATATAAGTAGTTCGGGAGAGAAACGGTGTATTGTAGAATACAAAAACAAATCTATCGGTTATATACAAATCTATCCTTTAGATCCAGAATGGAAAGCGTTATATGGATATGATGAGAGAGAAAATGTGTGGGGAATGGATCAATTTATCGGAGAAACAGCGTACTGGAACCGAGGAATTGGTACAGAACTTGTACTGGCTGTAATTACATATATTAAGAATGAATTAGGAGCATTCGCAATCGCGATGGATCCAAGAGTAAGTAATGAACGAGCAATTCGTTGTTATGAGAAGTGTGGGTTTCAAAAAGTAAAAGTGTTAAAAGAACATGAATTGCATGAAGGGGTATGGGAAGATTGTTGGATGATGGAATACAAATCGTGAGTTAAAGGGGAAATGGTATGAAAGCATTGCTAGTTCTAGATATGCAAAAAGGAATTTTAGCAAAAAAGAATTTTAGTTCTGAAAAAGATTTAATTAAAAAGATGATAAATCGTTTTAAAGATCAAGGTAATCCCGTTATTTTTATGAAGCACAAGGATGAAAATCCAGAGAGTTGCATATACAGTCAATCGGAAGACAGTGAAATAGAAAATCAGTTTGTAAAATATATAGATTATTTAGTTGAAAAAGCCACGCCGAGTGCTTTTTTACATACAAGTTTAGATGATATATTACGTCAGAATAATGTTAATCATGTGGTTGTAGTAGGATTTAATACAGAATATTGTTGCTTATTTACGTCTATTGCTGCTTTTGAAAAGGGATATAAAGTTACTGTTATAGAAGATGCAACTGGTACAGTAAATGATGGAGAAACTTATGAGATGCCAGGATTAAATATTAATGATTTTGTTGGTTCGGTATTAAATTGGTCCAATGTCATTGAGGTTTTATATTATAGTGAATATGTAGATTCCTATATTGGGAAAGGGAGTAATTGCAATGAAACAAGCGCTTATAGTAATTGACGTGCAAGAAGGTATGTATACAGTAGGTATACCTGTACATAATGGCTCGGAATTATTGCGAAATTTACAGGAAGTCATTCAAAGATGTCGTGCGCATGATATTCCTGTTATTTATGTCCAGCATAATGGTTCTAAGGGGCATCCGTTAGAAAAAGGTACAGCAGGTTGGCACATTCATTCTAAAATTGCTCCAATGCCAAATGAGATGATAGTGGAAAAAGAAACACCGGATTCTTTTTATAAAACGAATCTTCGTGAAGTTTTGCGAGAAAAAGGAATCGAACATCTTTTTATTTGTGGATTGCAAACAGAATATTGCGTAGATACAACTGTTCGCCGCGCGTTTAGTGAAGGGTATAAGGTAACGTTGATTCAAGGGGCGCATAGTACGTTTGATTCAGAACAATTACGTGCTGAGGATATCATTCACCATCATAACAAAGTATTAGGTTGGTTTGCGGATATAGTAGATGTAAAAGAAATAAAACTGATTGTATGATAGTCAAGCCAGCATTTTTAGGGGAAATTCCTAGAAATACTGGCTTATTTACTTTATAAATCCATTTTAATTTTTCGACATATAAGTCGCTGCTATGAAGAATACGGCATGAACGCTACTAGCTTTCTCCTTTTGTCTTAAACCCTGCATGTGGCAGAAATAGGACCTGACCACTTCTATGCATGGCCAGATGCTCTCACCCCCTAAAAAGAAAGAGGGGTTTTTATGACGTTTTTTTGCCAGTCATAGAGCAACATTATTTAAGATTTTAAATTCAATATCTTTGCGTTCTACAAACCAAGATAAGTCTATGGAAGAAGTGATTCCATTCTTATTCTCACATCAATTTACTCGAAAAGAAGTGATTCCAGTTGCTCGTACTGAAAAGAAAGCTGATCCCTCGCTTAGATTTATCCTGGATACCAGATGCTTGGTGGCGTTGGGTTAGTCCAGCAAAGAAGAAAAAAGGAATACCTGAAGAAATGAATCGTCGTCATTTTGAAGTATGTGCATTTTCACAGATTATGTGGGAACTTAAATAGTAGGTAGTTCCATATATTGTTACTTGTTGGATGGATCAAGCCCTTTTTAGACAGTCTCTTGTTACATTAATCAAGAATTTTCGTTTAGGCTTAGAATTTTTTTGGTAATTTCATTTCTTTCAGTACTTGTAAAAGTCATTAGTTTTGGAGCTGAAGGGAGGTTGAAATTTACATGAGAATGAGATAATTCAAAAAGAAAAGTACCAATTAATTGTTTATTTTGGTTTTCAATGACAATCCAAAAGATACGTTTTTCATGATCAGGCGTTCCCCATTTTGCTTTTTCAATAGAATTTCTAAAATTTAAGCAGCCAGCAATAATAAAGTCATCTTCTTTTGTTTTTTCAGCAGACTGAAAACCTGCTTTCTCAAGCTCTTTCCATGCTGGGGGAAGTAGGTTATCTAAGTACATACCATACGTGGCATCTTCATACTCCGGAAATAATTTTTGGAGTTCCTCAATGGTATTTGCAAGAACTTCTTCCCAATGGTCCTTTAGATAACCAGATACTTTTTGTCCTAACTCTTCAATTGACATTTCGGGTTGAATGTTTAATTTTGACACTTAGATCCCTCCATCATTTTTTATTACTTACTCCTTAATCTTATAACATTAAAGCCAATTATAAAGTTTTCAATTGTATATACTTATTTTAAAGGGGATTAAATGATAAACTTTATAATAAATTTAATGTTGATAGGGATGAAGAAGAATGAAGAGTAATATAAGGCCTATTGATATTGCGAAAAGGTTAAATGTAAGTACTAGCACTTTAAGAAGTTACGAAACAAGGGGGATTATCCCACCCACAGAAAGGTTGGATACAGGATATCGAATCTATACGGAGGAACATTTAGCATATTTTGAATGTATAGTAGCCATGTCACCCGGGTTTGGAATGGAGATAACAACAGCTGTATTAAAAAAACTGCAACAAAAAAATTTGAATTCTGCACTCTGGATAATCAACGAGATACAAGCAGTCACCTATCAAGAAAAAGAGTTAGCAACTAGAATAATAAAAGACCTAAACAATATCGTTGATTCTCAATCGATAGCAAATCACCTAATGACGATTGGAGAGGTAGCAAATAAAACAAAAATTTCTACTTCTACTATACGATATTGGGAAAAAGAGAGACATGTTAATTCAAAGAGAGGTAAAAATAATTATCGCTACTTTAATTCATATCAGTTTATTAAAATTTTGTTAATGAAGCTTACACAAAACGCTGTGTATTCACACGAAATTGTTCAATTAAAAAAATCTATTAGAAATTTGGAGGAATACAATATTGAAGGGGCAAAAAGCATTGTCCGGGAGTGCCAACAGCATTTAAATAAACGTAATCAAGAACAGTTACATGGACTATACTTTTTGTATCAATTATGTGCAAAGTTAGGATTAAAATAACTAAGAAAATATTAATATAGGGTAATTTTGCTCAAATCCCCAAAAAGAGGGAATAAGAACAAATAAAAAAAGTCGATTTTTTGGTTAAGAGATCGACTTTTTTTATGGGTTGAAACTTCCTTAGCGTTGTAAACCCGCACCTTCCTGACGGTACCTCATATAAGTCTTATTCATGCATTTGATAAATACTTAAAAAGTAGGAGGAGTAATTGCAAAAATGACTACCGCTTTCTTTTTATAGGGATTTTCCCATTTATGTTTCATATAAGATGGGATTTTTACACTATCTCCTTTGTATAAAGTTACTGTCTCTTGATTTAATTGTAGTGTCACAGTTCCCTCTAAAACAAATGCGATTTCTTCACCTTTATGCTCGATTGGTTCTTCAGAAGAAGAGGATTGCGGCAATAAAGTCATCAGAGCAAGTTCGAGGGCTCCGCTTAAATCGGGAGATAGTAACTCATATGATAAGCTTTCACTTTCGGGAAAGGTAATTTTTTTTCGCTGGTCAGCTCTTACAACTAAGCTTTGAGCATTCGTTTCTTCCAAAAAGAAATTAAACATAGGAATATTTAAAGCGTTAGATATTAATTTAAGAGTCTGCAGAGATGGGTTTGCTGATCCCTTTTCAATTTGGCTTAACATAGAAGGAGTGACATTGGCGAGTGTCGCTAGTTCCCGACTACTTAAGCCTTGTGCTTTTCGGTATTCTGCTATTTTTTGTCCTACATTTATATCATTCATTTTTATGCTCCTTTTACTAATTGAAATTAAATCTAATTAAAATTTATTAATATATATTTAATTCATTTCGTTTTTGTGTTAAATTTATTTTAATTATAATAAATAAAGTTAAATTTTAAAATGATAACATGGTAGGAATTAAGAAGGGAGAATATACGAATGAAGAAGTATGACAGTACAACTATACAAACGTTAAAAGAAAAGCACCCTTTATTAAATAAACTGGTTTTGACAGAGGAAGTATTTTGGGTGAATCCGAATAAAGAAGAGTTTGAAACAGGAATGAAAAAAGCTTCTCTTACGAAAGACGATGTAAAAGATGCGGAGGAAAGATTAAAACGTTTTGCGCCGTATATTGCGAAAGCTTTTCCTGAAACAAAAGATACAGGTGGAATCATTGAATCACCTTTAGTCGCAACTCCTTCTATGAAACAACATTTAGAACAAGAATATAATCAGCATATCGCAGGTAATGTATTACTAAAATGTGATAGCCATTTGCCGATATCAGGATCTATTAAAGCAAGAGGCGGGATTTATGAAGTTCTAAAACATGCAGAAGACTTAGCTTTGGAGCAGCATTTATTACATAAACAAGATGATTATTCCATTTTAGATAGTGATGCATTCCGCGCGTTCTTTTCGCAATATTCAATCGCGGTAGGTTCAACGGGAAATTTAGGACTTAGTATCGGTATTATGAGTGCTAAACTCGGATTTAATGTGACGGTTCATATGTCTGCTGATGCAAAACAGTGGAAAAAAGATTTACTACGCAGTAAAAATGTTACAGTTATCGAATATGCAGCGGACTATAGTAAGGCAGTAGAGGAAGGAAGAAGGCAAGCAGAAGCGGATCCTATGTGTTATTTCGTTGATGATGAGAATTCAAAAAATCTATTCCTTGGATATGCTGTAGCTGCTTCTCGTTTACAAAAGCAATTGCAAGATCAAAACGTTATTGTTGATGCAGATCATCCGTTATTTGTTTATTTACCATGTGGTGTCGGCGGCGGCCCTGGCGGAGTAGCATTCGGTTTAAAATTATTGTTTGGTGATCATGTACATTGCTTCTTTGCGGAACCAACTCATTCTCCTTGTATGTTAATTGGTTTGCTGACAGGTCTTCATGATAAAATTTCTGTCCAAGACTTTGGCATTGATAATGTGACGGAAGCTGACGGTCTTGCGGTAGGAAGAGCATCAGGATTTGTAGGGAAAGTGATGGAACCGTTATTAAGCGGCTGTTACACAGTTAGTGACCAAGAGTTATATAGACTACTAAAGGCTTTGGCTGATACAGAAGGAATAAAATTAGAGCCGTCAGCATTGGCAAGTGTATACGGACCAGTTCAACTCTTTAAAGGGCAGCAATATATGCAAGAAAATCACCTGCAAGAGAAAATGAAACAAGCAACTCATATTATGTGGGCAACAGGTGGGGGAATGGTTCCACCTCACATTATGGAAGAATATTATCAAAAAGGATAAACAATCTTTTTCTAATATATATGTAAGAGTACATCGCTTATCTAAAGTGGTGTACTTTTTGTTTTTTATAAGTTTCTTTTGAATTTCTTTTGAATTTCTTTTGAATTTCTTTTGAATTTCTTTTGAATTTCTTTTGAATTTCATATATTTCTATAACAAGAATAATTTACCATAACGTCGATTTCAGTTATAATTGAATTGTTTTTAAAATTAGAAAAATTCCCACTAATGAAGGAGGATTATTTTGAATACTACCCAATTATCTGAACGATTTAAAAATTTCGCCAAACTGGAATGCAATGGCTCAAGTGAATTATATGAGTATTTATCCACCGAAATTTCTGAAGATGATGAATTATTAGAGCTATGCATGAATTTTCGAGAGGGTCAACCAGTTCCTAATTTACTTTTAGGTGCTGTTCATTATCTTTTGTTAAAAGGGGAAGATCATGTTTTAAAAGAGTATTATCCGAGTATTACGAAGAATCCAAGGGAAGTAGAAGATTCTTTTGTTCATTTTAAAGATTTTTGCCAAGTGTATAAAGACGAAATTATTTCTCTTCTAAAGAGTAAGTTAGTACAGACTAATGAAGTAAGGCGCTGCGCATATCTATATCCAATATTTTGTTATATTTATAGCGTTGTCAAGAAACCATTATCACTAATAGAAATTGGAACAAGTGCTGGTCTTCAATTGTTGTGGGACAAGTATAGTTACTCATATGGAACAAACGAGGGTTATGGAGATAAAAACTCACATGTTCATATAACGTCTGAAATAAAAGGAAATAGTGTACCACAATTCCTATTAACTAGTCCTCCAGTAGCTTCAAAAGTAGGTTTAGACTTGCATATTAGCGATTTAAATAATTTTGAAGATTATTTGTGGTTAAAAGCGCTTATTTGGCCTGAACATGAAGAAAGGTTGGCACTTTTTGAAAAGGCAGCTACATGTTTAATTGAAAATCCAGTAAAGCTTATAGAAGGCGATGGAGTGGCATTGCTTTCAGAAGTTGCAGAAAACCTTCCGGAGGATACTGCAATTTGTATTTTTCATACACACGTTGCAAATCAAATACCAGAAGACTCTAAGTATGAACTGCTAGACAAAATAAAAATGATCGGAAGGAAACGAGACGTTTTCCATCTTTACAACAATATGTGGGATCGAAAGCTACACCTTGATTATTATCTTGATGGTGTTGAATACCATCAAACAATTGGAGAGACGGATGGACATGGTAGATGGTTTGAGTGGAATTTGAAGTAGATATGGCGCAGAACATTGTTATTATATTCAGGAAGAATTAAGTAAGGCAGGAATAGACGTGATTTTTCCGATTGATGTAAAGAATCGATAATTACTATAACTATTGTAATGTAATGAAAGAATTAAAAAGGCATTTGAAAAATCCATAATGGAGGTAAACGATGGAGAATATTCCTCAAATTCTTCAAGAAAAAATTGATTTCTTACATTGTACTAATAGAATTGAAAGGTTATCTAAAGGATATTCTCCAGATGAAAAATATGTAGTCTATTCTGATGAAAAAAAATTCTTACTAAGAATAGGAAGTTTAGAAGGGTATGGGAGAAAAAAGACGGAGTTTCAAATATTACAAAGAATGCAAGAATATCATGTTAAATCCCCTAAGCCCATAGAAATCGGAATTTTAGAAGAAATGAATTTTTGCTACACAATTTATTCTTTTATTGAGGGCGTTGATGTGAAGGAGGCATTAACCGTTCTTACTGATCAAGAGCAATACAAAATTGGTACTGAAGCAGGAGGACAGCTATTTAAAATGCATTTGCTTGAGGCCCCTGTTAATATCAAATCTTGGTATGAACAGGCAATGCAAAAGCATTATCGATACCTTGATGCATATAAGGAAAGTGGAATAAAGATTGAAAATGATCAAAAGGTTATTAATTTTATAGAAAAAAATAAGTATGTATTAAAAGGACGTCCGAACCGATTTCAGCATGATGATTTTCATTTGCAAAATATTATTGTAGACAATAATAGGTATGCTGGGGTAATTGATTTCAATAATTTTGATTGGGGAGACCCAATTCATGATTTTGTAAAAGTATCTTTATTTCAAAGAAATGAGAGCATTCCATTTTCAATAGGGCAAATTCAAGGATATTTTAAACATAATGTTCCTGAAGATTTTTGGATGCTTTATTCTATTTACGCGGGAATGGTTATCTTTTCATCAGTAGTCTGGTCATTACGTTTTGCGCCGCACCAATTAGATGAAATGATAGGAAGGCTACATAATATACTGGAGGATCATAAAGGTTTTGAAATGAAAAGACCGTTATGGTACGAACCACATATGTTGTTTTGTGAAAAGTGATAAATGAAGTGTATTGAAAAAGGGAATTGGAATTTTTGCTAATTAGGTTGATTATATTTTAATAGAAATTGGATTAACAACAGGAGAGATAAGTTTTTGCTATCGCTCCTTTTTTGTTATTTTGGTGAAATTTCTTTTTGATGCATTTGAGATAGACTAATTTTCCGTTAAATAAATACACGATTAGAAAGGGGAAATCTATAAATGTGAATGAAATTAAACTACAGTCCGTTCAATAATTGTATTGATTGTAGTTAAAAAACTTGGTATGTTATTATATCATATTAGGAAAAAGTAAAAGGAAGCGACATCAAGATAGAAATTACGAATATCTTGTGAATCGTATCAAAATAATGTTTTTATTTGTATAAATGGATAATATATGCAATATAATGTACAAGGAGATAATATTATGAAAGACAAACTTGGTACAATCCCCTCATTATCTTCAAACTCTGTTTATTTAGGTATTTTGTTAGCTGTAGTTGGAGGCTTTTTAGATGCTTATACTTTCATCAGTAGGGACGGAGTATTCGCTAATGCACAAACAGGGAATGTAGTATTACTCGCTATAAGAGCAGCTAATGGAGAATGGTATAATGCTTTGCTATATATCCCGCCTATTTTAGCTTTTATGTTAGGGGTTTTAATATCAGAAGTAGTAAAGGTTCCTCATATAAGACATGCATTGCATAGTTATAGACGCTCTATTCTTATTTTAGAATGTATTGTTTTGATCATTGTAGGGTTCTTGCCAAAAAGTATTCCTAACATAGTAGTAACCGTATGCATTTCATTTGTATCATCTTTACAAATTTCTACTTTTAATAAGCTTGACAAGTGGGTTTACAATTCAACAATGACAACAGGGAATCTTCGAACTGTTACGCAGGCAGCATATTTAGCATTTATAGAACATAATCAGGAAGAGAAAATACGATTTAAAGAATTTCTTGTTATTATTTTTTCTTTTATACTTGGTACACTGTTAGGCACATTTACTACCACTCATTTAGGGTACAGAGCTATTTGGATTGCTTCAGGAATTTTAGTAATTGCTTTGATTTTGTATCATAAAGATAGAGGGTATTGGAGAAAATCTCAAATATTGAAACGAAAAGTCGGATAATACTACCTCACCATAACACGTTCTTCATAAAAGACATGTGAAGTGGATTGTAGTTTGAAACAATAATGAACTCAATTTGACAAAAAATCCTGAGAAAGAGTAATTCTCAGGATTTTTCTATTCGATTACGAATGTAGTATGATTTCACTCAAATATTTAAAGTTGTTACATCATTTCCGTTTTTTCGCATCAGTAACATCTTGCTCTTCTGCAAACTCTGTTCCATAAGCTAATGATCTATTGAAAGTAAGGGGTTTTCTTTCTGCTGTTTGATAATTAGCAATGCGATTCATTAAATAGCGGTGAACAAAAATTTCTGCTCCTGTAACGATAATTGCTGATAAAATACTTCCCCAAGCAATTTGCATATAATTTCCTAAAAGTACGCTTCCAAAAATCCATACACTCATATAAGTAAAAAGAAAATCAACTACGAGTGCAGCGGTATTTCCCTCTCGCGGTAAAATAATTTGATCTCCTAGCATATATGAAGCGATTGTAACAAATAAACTAAAAGAAAAGATGTCCACAATTGTTGCATCAAAGAATAAATCCAAACCAATCGCAAAAGCAATCATACAGGATATAAATTTGATTAGCAAAACCGTAATATGATTCATCATTTGAACCTCTCTTTTTCTATTTAGTTTGAATGAAAAAGGGAACTTTATACATGGGAATTTAAAATTATAACATGCAAGGTGTTTTCTAAAAAGACGGAAGATAACTACCTGATTATAAATCAAATGCATTTAATATTTATTCAGATTCCACTTATCTGAATGTTTGAAAAATAAACAAAAAATGTTATATTTAGAAAGAGAAAATTAACATTTTTAGGTAAGGGGGGATCAGGGTGTGGATTACTTCAGAAGTAGAAATTCCAGATGAACTATTTGATAAACTCGAACAAGGGAAACTGGTTTTATTTGTTGGAGCTGGAGTATCTATGAAAGGCAATTCAAACTTACCAAATTTTGATGATTTAGTGGATGATATTGCGAGCGCTCTATATGTAGACAAACGTGAGGAAAATGAACCGCACGATTATTATCTTGGGAAAATTGCAAAAACGAAAGATGTTCATCAGATTGCGAAGAATCTTGTCCATGTAGCATATTCAATGCCAAATCCATTACATTATTCTATTTTGCAATTATTTGCAAATGATGAGAATGTTCGAATTGTTACTACAAATTTCGATCAGCATTTTACAACGGTACTTGAGGGATCAAGACGTAAAGTAAATATATACTATGCTCCGGCACTTCCAACGGGAAGAACGTTTAAAGGATTGGCATATATTCATGGTAATGTGGAACAAGAAGAAGAGAATTTAATTTTGACAGATGGCGATTTTGGAAGGGCTTACTTAACAGAAGGATGGGCAAGACGATTTTTGGTTGATTTATTTTCTAATTATACAGTTTTGTTTATTGGATATAGTCATAATGACCCTGTTATGAAATATTTAGCAACTGGATTACCACCAAGTACGAGGCGGTATGCGTTTGTTGCGGGGGGAGATAATACATATCACTGGGAGCATTTAGGGATTAAGCCCATTGTCTATCCAAATAAGGCGCAAAATCATCAATCATTAGCAAAAGCAGTGCAGCGGTGGGCAGAGTTAATGGGAGATAATTATATTACAAAAAGAACACGAATTCGTGATATTGTAACTGTTCCTCCATCTTTAGAGCAGGAACAACTGTCTTATATTAAACAATCTGTAAAAAAAATTGAGACACTTCGTTATTTTGTAGAATTTGCAAGAGACTACGAATGGGTGGAATGGTTAGAAAAAGAAGGACAACTGCGGAATTTATTTTCACAGGAAGCTGAGACTTCTGAGAAAGATCAGTTGCTTGCACAGTGGATTGTTGATCATTTTTTAGTAAGCCACCAAAATGAATTATTTCAGTTGATGTATAAAAATAATACAGAAATATCTACTTTGTTATGGAATACGATATGTAACTTTTTAGTAGATACGGAACAGCCCATAGATATCGTTTCGTTTGCGCAGTGGCTTTTATTATTGTTAGAAAAGGCGAAAAGAAATGAATTTTTCATTGAAAGTCTGCCTTCGTTGCTTAACAAATGTACGTATCCGGAACATAAAGAAATTATGGTTCTTTTACTTACTTGTATATTAGATGGAAAACTAAAATTGAAGCGACTTCGGCAATGGGAACATGAGATGCAAGATGTGATAGAGTTAGCGGAAACAAACCATCTATCAGCTACAAGCTTTTTAAGGCTGCAGCACATATGGGAAGTGAAATTGAAGCCACATCTTTCTTATTTTTCGATTCCAATATTACAGATTGGATTAGAAAAACTACAGAGATTAACGCTAAAACAACAGGCCCTTGAGATCCATGATTCAGTTAGTGATTCACGAAGTGCAATTGAACCACATGAGCAAGATAGCCAACCACGTGAATTTTCGTTTTTAATTAATATAGTTAGAGATTGTATGGACTATGTTTGTGTCCATTATGAGGATAAAGCAAACTTTTATATTTCTTTTATGATGGAATTTGGGAATACATTGCAAAAGCGAATTGCAGTACACAGTATGAACCATACTGTTTTTCGAACGCAAAATGAAAAAATAGAATGGTTGTTACAGTGTCAACTGCTTATCGAAGATACTTGTAAGCATGAAGTCTTTCAACTGTTAAAGAATCATTATGAACATGCAGCTGAACATACGAAACAAAAAGTACTGACAGCCATAGTGAAACAGTTTGAAGAAAAGACGTGCTATGTGGCTTGTAACTTAATTGACTGGCTTTATTTGTGCGTACCAAATCATGAATCTACGAAGCAAACATATGAATCCATGAAACTGAAATTCCCTCATTTTTTATCAAGGCAGTTTCCAGATTTACAAGAGGAGCGGACATTACAACCAATCACATGCAATTTAACAATAGATGGTTTATTGCATATGACAGAAGTAGAAATGGTAAGGCAAGTTATTCAATATTCACAGGAAGGATTGGTAGAGAAGCATCATTTTTTAGAAATGCTTTCAAAGGCTTGTAAAACAAATGTACAATGGAGTATTTCGCTTGCGTATCAATTAGTTGGATATAAAGAAGTGAGTAAAGAAGTATGGTTTGTATTAATTAGAGAGTGGCGCAATAATCGACAATTAACAGATAAGAATATACAAGAGATTTTACCAATGTTGCATCAATTTGTAAGGCATACGACTTATCATTGGCTCATAAGTAGTTTTCTATATGAAAAAAGCAATCAGTTAGCAGAATTTCAAGAAGATACAATTCGCGCAGTAAAACAACTTGCATTTTCGTTATTTCCTCATGTTATGAAAGGAGGGCAAGGGAAAGATAAAGAGCAAACAGATTACTATAATGAGGCAGTTCAACATCCGGTAGGGAAAATAACAGCAACTTTATTAAAGCTTCTTGCATATGAACATTTATATGATCGAAATATCCATGCGTATTTGTATGTATTTGAAGAGCAGATGCGGAAAAAATCATACTATGTCAATATTATGATTGCGAGGCTTACAGCTGATTTAACATTTCTCTTTCATATCGAGAAGCATTGGTGTAGAAAACATTTAATTCCTTACTTAGATTTGCAGAAAAACAAAGAGGAAACAAAGTATGCATGGGCCGGATTTGTAAATACGCAAATTAATTTACCTTTATTCATACAAACAAAGAAATATATTGCTTTTGCTGTACGGCATTTTCATTTGTTGAATGCACAAACACAAGAAGTCTTTAGGAAATGGCTAAGTCTCATTTTTCTAAAGTGTATTTTATATTGGGATGAACAAATAGATTGGTTGTACGCTCTTTTTATACAGGGAGAAGAGATGGAGAAAGTAAAGTTTATAGAAAATGTATCGTATTATGTAAAAACTTTAAGCTTAAAAGAGCAACAAAAATTTTGGGAAGATTGGCTTGCAGGTTTTTTAGTTGAACGTCCTAAGATGAGTATAATATCTAAGAAAGAATATATCATCTTTTTGCGTTTTGTGTTATATATGGATGTTATTGCTGAAAAAGGAATTGAAACTGTTTTATCGTATTTTTCTATATCTTCATTGCAAGAAGAAAAACAAGCATTGAAGTATTTATTAAAACAGCTTCTGGAAAAAAGCGAGTTGATCCAGCAATGTCCGAAAGTGTATGCAACATTATTTTTTGTTTTATTAACAAAGATAAATGATGCAGAGTATATTGAAAATGAAGTGATTCATCTTCGGCAATTGTTTGATGAGATGAAGCTTGAAAATACGTTACTTGAGGGGATTCGAAATGAGATGATGCGCATTGGAATGATGAATCAACATGCAAATGATTCACATTTGTTATGATGAATCATACGATGCAAAGAAAAAAATATAAAAAATAATGAAAAAGTGTTGACATATTTTGAAATGACACTTTATAATACAATTCATAATTAATAAAAAACAACGCATTGAAGGGAACAGAGTAGTGTTTATCCCCCTGTAATAGAGAGCTGATGGTTGGTGAAAATCAGTACAGAGGTAAACATGAATTACAGTCCTGGAGCATCTTTTTCGTAGTAAAGGCAGAAGTCTTTATGAAGGGAAAGACGGTCAAAATGATCGTTAACAATGAAGAGAGGTAGACAAAAGTGTCTACAATTAGGGTGGTACCGCGATAATAATCGTCCCTACTGATTGGATCAGTAGGGGATTTTTTGTATATATGCGGACCTAAATGAAAATAAAATAATTAGCGCGATGATAGGAAAGAGAGTAGTGGTTGTTTCCCTGTTACAGAGAGCTGGTGGTTGGTGCGAACCAGTACATAAACAAGCATGAATTACAGTCCTGGAGCATCTTTTTCGTAGTAAGGGCAAAAAGTCTTTATGAAGGAAAAGACGGTCAAAATGATCGTTAACAATAAAGAGAGGTAGACAAAAGTGTCTACAACTAGGGTGGTACCGCGATAATGATCGTCCCTACTGATTTGAATCAGTAGGGATTTTTTTATATATTTCATCATAAGAAATCGTTACCAACCTTGTTTTGTTATAAGAATAAGATTCGGAAAATAGGGAATTTTCAATCCCTCAATATAATTTCCAAAAGATAAAAGGAGGAATTTTTAATGGGAAATCATGAATTAGAGAAATTACGTAAACAGGTGGATGAGATTAACTTACAACTTCTAGACTTATTAAATGAGCGTGCAAGGATTGTGAAAGAAATCGGACAGCAAAAGAAATTGCATGGTACGAAACGCTTTGATCCTGTTCGCGAGCGTGAAGTACTTGATATGATTGCAGAGAACAATGAAGGACCATTTGAAACATCCACAATACAACATATTTTCAAAACAATTTTTAAAGCAAGTTTAGAACTGCAAGAAGACGATAATCGTAAGGCATTATTAGTTTCACGTAAAAAGAAACAAGAAAATACGGTTGTTGATGTAAAAGGTGAATTATTAGGAAGCGGCGTACAAACGTTTATTATGGGGCCATGCGCAGTTGAAAGTCTAGAGCAAGTTCGCCAAGTTGCTGAGGCGATGAAAAAACAAGGAATCAAATTAATGCGCGGCGGTGCGTTCAAACCGAGAACATCTCCGTATGATTTCCAAGGATTAGGAGTAGAAGGGCTGAAAATTTTACGCCAAGTAGCAGACGAATTTGATTTAGCGATTATTAGTGAAATATTAAATCCAAATGATGTTGAATTGGCACTTGATTACGTTGATGTCATTCAAGTAGGCGCTCGAAATATGCAAAACTTTGATTTGTTAAGAGCAGTTGGGAAAGTGAATAAACCAGTATTACTAAAACGCGGTTTAGCAGCGACAATTGATGAATTTGTGAATGCAGCAGAATACATTATTGCACAAGGAAATGACCAAATCATTTTATGTGAACGCGGCATTCGCACATATGAAAGAGCTACGCGTAATACACTTGATATTTCCGCAGTGCCAATTTTAAAGAAAGAAACACATTTACCGGTTGTTGTAGATGTAACGCATTCAACAGGACGAAAAGATTTACTTTTACCAACTGCGAAAGCAGCACTCGCAATCGGTGCAGATGCTGTTATGGCTGAAGTACATCCAGACCCAGCGGTTGCTTTATCAGATTCCGCACAGCAAATGGATATTCCGCAGTTCCATGCCTTCATGGAAGAGTTAAAAGGATTTAAAAATAAGCTATCATAATGAAATAACTATTGCGTTGATAGGGAAGCAGTAGCATGTATCTTCTTGTTTCAGAGAGCTGATGGTTGGTGGAAATCAGTACAAAGATATGTGTGAATTACACCCCTGGAGCATCTTTTTCGTAGTAAAGACGAAAGTTTTTATGAAGAGAAAGACGGTCAAAATGATCGTTAACAATAAAGAGAGGTAGACATATTTGTCTATAAATTAGGGTGGTACCGCGACTATCACTGCCCCTACTGAACGGAATCAGTAGGGGCTTTTTTTTACAAAATTGTAAAGGGGAAATAGAAATGAGATATATAACAGCTGGAGAATCACATGGTCCGCAGTTGACAGTTATTTTAGAAGGTGTTCCTGCAGGTCTTTCATTACATGCAGAAGATATAAATAAAGAGCTATTAAGACGCCAAAAGGGATATGGACGCGGGAGGCGTATGCAAATTGAAACAGATACTGTGGAAATTGTAAGCGGCGTACGACATGGCTATACCCTTGGTTCACCGATTACATTGGTTGTGAAAAATGATGATTTCAAACATTGGACAAAAGTCATGGGGGCACAGCCGATTTCTGAGCAAGAAAGTAAAGAAATGAAACGAACAATTACAAAACCACGTCCAGGGCATGCTGATTTAAACGGAGCAATTAAGTATGGTCATCGTGATATACGCAATGTATTAGAACGTTCTTCTGCAAGGGAGACAACTGTAAGAGTAGCCGCAGGAGCTGTTGCGAAAAAGATTTTAACAGAGTTAGGAGTAAATGTTGCAGGGTATGTCCTTGAAATTGGTGGTGTAAAAGCGAAGCAAGTTCTTGATAAATCATTAGAAGAGATGCAGCTGATTTCAGAATGTTCGCCTGTTCGCTGCTTAGATCAAGAAGCCGAGCAAGCAATGATGGAAGCAATTGATGCAGCGAAAAGTAGCGGAGATTCTATTGGTGGCATCGTTGAAGTGGTTGCGGAAGGAATGCCAATTGGTGTTGGCAGTTACGTTCATTATGACCGAAAATTAGATGCAAAGTTAGCAGCAGCTGTCATGAGTGTTAATGCATTTAAAGGCGCTGAAATCGGCATTGGTTTTGAAGCAGCTAGGCAACCAGGAAGTGCTGTACATGATGAAATTTTGTGGGATGAAGAAACGGGTTACACACGAAAAACGAATAACGCTGGTGGATTAGAAGGCGGAATGACAACAGGAATGCCGATTGTTATTAGAGGTGTTATGAAACCAATCCCTACATTATATAAACCACTTGCAAGTGTAGATATTGATACGAAGGAAGTGTTTCAAGCAAGTATTGAACGTTCTGATAGCTGTGCAGTACCAGCGGCAAGTGTAGTGGCAGAATCTGTTGTCGCTTGGGAACTCGCAACTGCGTTAGTAGAACAATTTGGGCAAGATCGTATGGAGCTTATTAAGCAAAATGTTGCTCAGCATAAAAAGTACGCGAATGAATTTTAAAAAGGAGGGTTTTTATGAAAGCAAAAGAGCAATTACAGGAGTTGCATCCATATACACCAGGTAAATCAGCAAAACAAATGCAAGCAGATTATGGTGTCCAGTCATTTGTCAAATTAGCTTCAAATGAAAATCCGTTTGGCTGTTCACCTCGTGTAATGGAAGGATTACGAAAAGAGTGGAATGAACATGCTTTATACCCGGACGGGGGATCGGTAGAACTTCGTGAAATGATTGCTGAGAAATTGCATGTTAAAACAGAGGAAGTTTTATGTGGAAGCGGTCTTGATGAAGTCATTCAAATTATTAGTCGCACAATGCTTTGCCAAGCTGATAATATTGTGACCGCCGGGGAAACATTTCCGCAATACCGTCATCACGCAGTAATTGAAGGGTGTGAGGTGAAGGAAGTTCCGCTTCAAAACGGGGTCTATAATTTAGATGAAATTGCGGCAGTCATGAATGAAAAAACAAAAATAGTTTGGATTTGTAATCCGAATAATCCAACAGGCACATATGTGAATGACCGAAAATTAAGTGAATTTATGAAGCAAGTTCAAAACGAAACAGTAGTTGTAATTGATGAAGCGTATTATGAATATGTCACAGCAAGTGACTTTCCAAATACTATCCCATTATTGAAAGAGCATGAGAACCTTTTGATCTTAAGAACATTTTCAAAGGCATACGGATTAGCGGCATTTCGAGTTGGTTATGCAATTGGAAATGAATCAATTATTGAGAAATTAAATGTTGTTCGTCTTCCGTTTAACGTGTCATCACTTGCGCAAAAAGCTGCAATACTTGCGTGGAATGATGAATCATTTTTACAAAGAACAATTCATGCAAACCGAGAAGGCTTGCAGCGATATGAACGCTTTTGTAAAGAAAATGAGGTTCCATTTTATTCATCTGAAACGAACTTTATCTTTATGCCGTTAGACAATGCACAGGAAATATACGAATTGTGTGCGCACGCTGGATATATCGTTCGTCCATTTTTAAATGGCGTTCGCATCACAATTGGTACAAGTGAACAAAATGAAGGGGTGATTACAGTGTTAACACAACACTTTAATAATAGTAGGTCTCGAGATGAGGCGCATGTGTAAAAAAGTCGTATTAATTGGGACAGGGTTAATTGGTGGTTCACTTGCTTTAGCAATAAAGCGAGAACACAATGTAATGATTACTGGTTATGACATTCAAAGTGAGCAAGTGGAACGTGCGAAACGATTGAATGTAATTGATGAGGCAGGAGTGAACTTGCAGACAATATGTGAAGAAGCACATTTGATCATTTTTGCATCTCCTGTTGAAGAAACAACTAAGCTAATAAAACAACTTGCTTCGTATCAATTACGTGAAGATGTCATCGTGACGGATGTTGGAAGTACAAAAGGAACAATTATGAAAGAAGCGGAAATATTGCTGCCAGGCGGTGTTACGTTTATTGGCGGACATCCGATGGCGGGATCTCATAAAACGGGAGTAGAAAGTGCAAAAGCGCATTTATTTGAAAATGCATATTACATTTTAACACCGATGCGTAATGTCCAGACAGAGAAGGTTGAACAATTAAAAGATTGGTTAAAAGGAACGCGTTCGCATTTTCTTGTGTTAAATACAGAGGAACATGATTATGTAACAGGTGTTGTTAGTCATTTTCCCCATTTAATTGCGGCAGGGTTAGTGAAGCAAGTGGAGAAGCATGCCGGAGAAAATCCGTTAATTCATATGTTAGCAGCTGGTGGTTTTAAAGACATTACCCGTATTGCTTCTAGTAGCCCCAAAATGTGGAGCGATATTGTAAGACAAAACCGTTCTCACTTATTGCAACTATTAGAGGAATGGATTACAGACATGAAGCAATTGCAGCATACAGTGGCAGAAGGGGATGGCGAAGTATTACACAATTACTTCGCAAAGGCGAAAGAATATCGTGATTCTATGCCTGTTCGCAAAAGTGGGGCGATTCCCGCTTATCATGATTTATACGTAGATGTTTTAGATAAAGTTGGTGCATTAGCACATATTACAAGCATACTTGCAAGGCACGAGATTAGTATTACAAACCTGCAAATACTAGAAGCACGTGAAGGATTACTTGGGGTGTTGCGTATTAGTTTTCAAACAGAAGAAGATCGGATGAAAGCAACGGAGTCTTTACAGGATGAACAGTATCAAACATTTGAAAATATATAAAGGAAGGTGTTATATATATGAAAATTGTCCAGCCAGCTAGAGAAGGGTTGCGAGGAACGATTGTTATTCCAGGCGATAAATCAATTTCACATCGTTCTGTCATATTTGGCGCAATCGCTCATGGAAAAACAACGATTAAGGGCTTTTTGCCAGGAGCAGACTGTTTAAGCACGATCTCTTGTTTTCGTGAGATGGGGGTATCGATCACGCAAAATGGAGATGAAGTAGAAGTGATTGGAAAAGGAATGGAAGGTTTACAAGAAGCGGAGAATGTACTGGATGTTGGGAATTCTGGTACGACGATTCGTTTATTACTTGGCATATTAGCGAATATAAACCTTCACTTATGCTTACAAGGTGACCATTCTATCGGAAAACGACCGATGAAACGTGTTACTAAACCGCTTAGTCTAATGGGTGCAACAATTGATGGACGAGCAGACGGTACATATACACCTTTAACGATACGAGGAGGTAATCTTCAAGCAATCGATTATCTTTCGCCTGTTGCAAGTGCACAGGTGAAATCTGCTATTTTATTAGCAGGTCTAAGAGCAAAAGGTGTAACAAGTGTTACAGAACCTCATATATCAAGGGATCATACAGAACGAATGCTTCAAGCGTTTGGCGTCCAAGTGAAGAGAGATGGAACAAAAGTTTCAATAGAAGGCGGACAACAGCTAACAGGAACGAACATTCATGTACCGGGAGATATTTCATCGGCTGCGTTTTTCTTAGTAGGCGGAGCGATTACTCCAAATAGTAAACTTACATTACAAAACGTTGGAATCAATCCAACAAGAACGGGAATTATCGATGTTCTTATAAAAATGGGTGCAAAATTAACAATTGAACAATATGATAGAGATGCTGCGGAACCAGCTGCTAATCTTACAATTGAAACATCAAGGTTAAAAGGAATTGAGATTGGCGGCGATATGATTCCGAGATTAATTGATGAAATTCCAATTATCGCTCTTGCAGCAACGCAAGCAGATGGGATAACGATTATTAAAGATGCCCATGAGCTAAAGGTAAAGGAAACGAATCGAATTGATACAGTTGTAGAAGAACTAACAAAACTAGGGGCACGTATAGAAGCGACGGATGATGGGATGATTATTTATGGGAAAACACTACTGAAGGGGAATACTGTAAATAGTCATGGAGATCATCGAATTGGAATGATGCTTGCAATAGCTGGTTGTATTGCTGAGGGAGAGACATTGATTCAAGATGCGGAAGCAGTTGGCGTATCATATCCAAGGTTTTTTGAAGAGATTGAGAAATTGAGGTTAGAAACCCGATAGATTGCATAAAATCTATCGGGTTTTTTTGTGTGAATTTTGTATTTTTTGATTATTGTGTTATATTTTAATGTGCAGTTACGAAAGGCGCTAGAGGGGGAATGGGAGCATGGAAGTAATTCAATTAGTAGAAGAACAATACCGGGAAGCAATTCGACTATCTGAATATGCCTTTCAATATAAAGTAGCAGAAGATCAAATTGAAAATCGTCTTCAGCTTATGAAAAAATATCACCAAATTTTTGGGATATTAGAAGAAAAAGAACTTGCCGCAAAATTACACCTAATCCCGTTTGAAATATTTTTAGGTGAAGAAAAGTTCAAAATGGGCGGGATTGCAGGCGTGGCTACATACCCAGAATTTAGACGAAACGGTTATGTGAAAAAATTATTAACATATGTTTTAGAAACGATGAAACAAGACGGTTATAGCGTTTCCATGCTACATCCATTTTCTGTTTCTTTTTACAGGAAGTATGGATGGGAGCTGTTTGCGAATCGCCTTGTATGTTCATTAACAAAAGCAGATTTAATTATGAAAGAACACGTATCAGGAAGCATGAAACGATGTAAGAAGGACTCTCATTTGAAAGAGATTGAAATCGTATATGAGCAATTTGCAAAGAAATATTCTGGTATGTTAGTTCGAACTCGGGATATTTGGTTAAATTTTGTCTATGGTGATCTAAATGCAGCCGTTTATTATAATGAAGCAAATGAGCCGATGGGGTATATTTTGTATAAAGTAGAAAGCTCTAAGATGAAAGTAGAAGAATTTGTGCCATTAAACAGCGAAGCTAGAACTGGTTTATGGAATTTCATTTGCCAACATGATTCAATGATTCAAGAACTTGAGATGATTGTTCATGAAAAAGAACCATTGTTATTTTCACTACAAGAGCCGCGCATTAAAGCGGAAATAAAACCGTACTTTATGGTTAGAATCGTTGATGTTGAACGTTTTATTAAGCAATATCCATTTGCTTGGGAGAATAACGAAGAAGAGGTTATTTTACATATTTCTGATTCATTTGCACATTGGAATAATCAAACGGTAGTTTTACGAGAGAAAGAAGCAGTAATCGTAAATGAAGAGGATGCTTCAGTGTTTAAGGGGAAGGGAATACATGTAAACATCAATGCTCTGTCTACAGCACTGTTCGGTTATAAAAGCCCATGGGAATTATATCAAATTGGTAACATTTCAGGAACGGAAAAAGACATAAAACAATTTGAAAAATTGATTCCTTCCCAGCAACCATTTATTTATGATTTCTTTTAATTATTTATTGGGAAAGAACATAAAAAAAGCGCTATTTGAAAGTAGCGCTTTTTATGTTCATTAAAATGGCTCTATTCGTAAGAGTGTTACATTTAAAATAAACGAGGGGTAATCATTCAATGATTTTGAAAAGGAATGTCAATCTTTTTTAGAGAATGCCCTTAATAGTGATCAATGGTATATTTGGGTTGCGGAGGAAAATGGAAAAATTGTATCACACATATATATAACATTAATACAAAAAGTACCCCGCCCTGGTAGAATAACACATCCATTTGCTTATATGACAAACGTATTTACTATTAAAGAATATAGAAATAAAGGTATTGAAAGTAAGCTCCTTACAACAATAAATGAGTGGACGAAAGAAAATAGCTACGAATTTATCATTGTGTGGCCAAGTGATGATAGCATTAATTATTATAAGAAAAATGGGTACATCCATTGTACAGAACCTATGGAATATTTTCCTTCTTAAAGTAAAAAGGTGTATAAGTTCAAGAACAGAGTAAAAGTTAAATAACTATATTTTAAGTCCATCCTAAATTTAGAACGGGGTTATGCTTGGTTGAATTTTTAAAATAAAGGCTCTGTTAAGGGTGAATGTTGATATTCAAAACCTACCTGAAATATTATTAAACACATCATAAATAGAGAGAGGTGGAATAACAATATGAAATTAGTGGAGCAATATGATACGTTATTAACTAATGCAGAAAGTCTCTTACATGCCTATGAGGATATTGTAAAGAATAAAGAGTTGTACAAAGAAGGACAACGGGTAATTGGTATATGTAAAGAATGGATAACAAATAATGAAATTACTGCTGATGATATATACGAAACTGTGGATTCACAGGATGGATACGATATAGTTGAATTTGGTTACTTGAAGGGTATAACAGAGGAAGAATCGTATATGTGGGCATTATTAACGAATATAGTGTGTGTATTATGTAGTATCGCCTATCAAATGGAAAATCAAAAATATGTACCACAGGCTATCGAGTGCATTATAAAGGAGAAAATAGAACGATTTGTAATATTTATTAATCAAAATATGGATGCGCATGAGGATATTAAAGAGTGCCTGAAGTATTTTAATGAAAACTTATGTTATTAATGCAGAATATAGTATACTATCAACATTGTTCTTTAACAAAGCCAAAGTTAAATTAATTTCTTATCACTTTTTACTTCAAGTAATTCACGAATTTCTCGTAATGCTCTTCCTTCCTCTAACCGAAGACGAATTGTTTCTTGTTTTAATTCTTCTGTATATGTTTGAAATGTTTGTCCTTTTTTCGCCATAAAAAATCCCCTTTAGGTAAAACAGTACTGAGTCCATCATACCAGATTGACTCTTTTTTTACTGTCTACCTAAAGGGGATCATACCAGTTAGACAACCCGTTTTTTCTTTTAGCTTTTTTTTCTTTTCGGTAAGTCAGGAGCCTTCTTCATTGTGTCAACAACATGCATGACCGCGAAATATGGATGTTTTAAAATCATTTTCGGTCCGCTCTTTTTCATAACATCCTTAACGAAATCTTTCATATCTGGTTTATAACAATGAATTTTGCAATTTTGACATGCTGGCTTCTTCTCTTGAAATGGACATTTTGATAAACGAAAATAAGCATATTCTTTTAACTTATGACATTCTTCACATATAGTATCTTGTTCATGTTCGTTTTTACAATACATATCAATCATAATGCTAATTGTTTTTTCTTCACGTTCAATTCGATTCATGACTAGTGCCTCCCGTTCCAAAGTCTCTCTGCTTTGATTGTAAGACTTTTTTAGAGGGTTTACATGAATATTTATTGACAGTTTTTCTAATGTTTATCTCTTTCCTACGAATTATTAATGGAGAATGTTCTTACCAATCATAACCAACAGCAAAAGTGAATGCATTAAGACATAAATACACATCTTTCTTTTTCTTACGAGCTTCGGATGCTTAAACCACTGGAACGATAAGCGTCCACTCGATTCTTCCACGCTATTGATTGATCTATTTTAGCTATAAAAAATCTCCTTTCCGTCTTGTACGTAAGGAGATTATGACATGGAACTGATTCAATTGGTAGGTGGGAACACTTTAACGCTTACTTTAGTTATGGCTAATATGTATATACCTATATTTATTAAGGAGTTTTACAATTTAGGTCTTTAAGAAGTGATATCAAATCTAGAATAGCCATTCAATTGTTTATCATTCATTTCTGAAAAGTGTTATGTATAAATCAAATAGCTTAGACTTTTGAATATTTGTATCAAACATCAAAAGTCTATTTATTTTTAATAATATTTATTTTATAATAATTTCAATTAAAATATATTTCTTATCTGGAGGTGAATATGAAAAATTATAGATTTTATTCGTTCTGGATCGCTCAAACAACCATCTCATTAGCTGATGTCGTATATATTATGGTCATTACAACTTTTATTTATCAGAAAACGGAATCCGTATTATTTGCTTCTTTATTTCCCTTTTTGAAGGCTCTTACAAGATTACTAGCTGGTTTGTCAGCACCGCTCATTCTACAAAATATTTCTACGTCAAAAGCACTTGTAAATTTGCAAATAACGAAGGGTATCTTGATTACTTTATTATTATTAGGGTTTACATTCTTAACTTCTCATACTTATATTTTATTCACTTACATAATGATACTTTCTTTTGTTGAAGGATGGGGGAATCCCTTGTTGAACTCTATCGTTCCCCAAATCGTTTTAAAAGAAGAACTTGTAAAAGTTAATAGCTTGTTTTCGATTTCCAATCAAGCGGTACAAATTGGTGGCTATACGCTGACAGGATTTTTTGTCGTAAAAATAGGATATACTCCTACTTTACTAATAACGACTATCTTGTTATGGATTTCTATCGTTTGTTTATACATAGCCATTCGCTCTCTGTACAATGAGATAAGAGAAAATGAAGGGGCATCTAAATGGACACTTATGAAGGAAGGTTGGATTCATATTTGGAGTAACTCAACCTTACGATTAGTTACATTAATGGATGTAATCGAAGGAATTGCAGGTCAAATTTGGGTTGGGGCGATTACATTGGTTTATGTAAAAGAAATACTCCACAAAGGAGAACAATGGTGGGGCTATATAAATGCTAGTTATTATATCGGTACAATTGCAGGAGGACTTATAACGATATACCTAGCGAAAAAGATTCAAAAAAATCTTATAATCAGTATGGCAGCTGGCTCTTTTTTATTCAGCGTTCTTACTTTATTATATGGGCTGAGTAGTATACCTGTCTTATCACTGATACTCTGCATTGCGATGGGACCAGCATATCAAATACGGGATGTAGCACAGCAAACTGCATTTCAAACAAACATAGATGTGCCATTACTTCCGAAAGTATATGCTTCTCGCGACGTTCTATTGTCAACGGTTTCGAGTATTTCTATTTTTATAGTCGGAGTTATAGCTGAATATTTAGGTATTAGAATGGTGTATATATTTGGCGCTGTACTTATCTGTATCTCGGCAGGATTGTCTTTTGTTTTATTTCAAGCAAAAAATACGGATTTACAATGTTAAAAATCCTAATTTACGCCCTCACTTCCTCTATTTAATTTTTTAAAAAGGATATATTTCCCTGAATATCAAAATAAATTATAGAAAAATGCCGAGAGGGGTGTATGTCATGGGTTTTCCGCCTCAACAACAAAGTAAACCTGGCATTGAATCATTAATGATCCCCAGACCTATATTTGATAACCCAAATTACAAACCAGCCGGTAAGCTTATAAATAAGGTAGCGCTTATAACTGGTGGGGATAGCGGAATTGGAAGAGCTGTCGCTGTAGCCTTCGCGAAAGAGGGTGCGGACATTGTAATTTCATACCTAAATGAACACAGCGATGCAAAAGAAACAGAGTTCTATGTCAAAAAGTATGGTCGTAGTTGTATTAGCATTCCAGGTGATATTGGGTATGAGCAGCATTGCCAACAAGTTGTAATGCGAACGATTCAGCAATTTGGTCGTATTGATATTTTGGTTAATAATGCTGGTGTACTATACATAAGGAATAGTCTACTTGATGTAGATTCAAATCAACAGGCAAGCACCTTTCACACAAATGTTTTTTCACAGTTTATTTTAACGAAAGCTGCTTTACCGTACATGAATTCAGGGAGCTCCATAATAAATACAACATCTCTTAGTGCCTATGATGGAGATCAAGATGCAATTGACTACGCAGCATCTAAAGGAGCCGTTGTTTCATTTACACGTTCTTTGTCATTGTCACTGGCTTCGCAAGGGATTCGAGTTAATGGTGTTGCCCCAGGACCAATTTGGACTCCATTAATTCCATCTTCCTTACCCCCAGAATGGCTTGCCACATTTGGAGACCATGTACCTATGAAGCGAGCTGGCCAACCGTTTGAAGTAGCACCCGCTTATGTATTCTTGGCATCTGATGATGCATCTTACATATCAGGACAAATTCTGCACGTGAATGGTGGAGAAATTGTAAACAGTTAAATACTTACAAAGCTAATAGAGCCATTTTATATTTCATAAATGACTCCATAATAGTATAAAGATCCGGGATTTTTTTATAGAGTATCGGAATTTTAGATTGTCTATGGAAGAATTAAATGTTCTTGAAGACTTGGTAGTAGCTGAGGGGTTCTGTTGAAAAGTTCGTTAAAGAATAGATCAATTCAGCTAAATGCACCTCATTTTATGCGATTGTTACTAAATACTATAATTCATCGTACGTCGAAAAACCGATATCTGAGCTCGGCATGTGTCAATCGTGAGGGGAGTTATAGCGATTAGCTTAAACAATGGTGTCCGTGGTGACGCGAAATCTGAAGGAAGTCAGCGGTAAATCTCCGGTCTGAGGAACATGAACTTCATATAAGGATAGGTATCATTTGGGGAGATTGCAACACAAATCAAAGTCTTTACATAATCTATAGATTATTAAGTTTGTTATGGTGACAAATAGAGAAGAAATGAAATGTTAGGATATAATTAACAAACTTTCCTTGCTCTATGTATGTTTGCTACTATATAATGGCTATATCCTAAAATACGTGAGTCGTAAGATATAGGTTAAGAGTGTTTTAGATAAAATTCGTTAAAAAACAGCGGTATTAATAGGAGGAACTAAATGATTACAGTAAGTAACGTAAGTTTACGTTTTGCAGATCGTAAGCTTTTTGATGATGTTAACATAAAATTTACACCAGGTAACTGTTATGGTTTAATCGGAGCAAATGGTGCTGGTAAGTCTACATTTTTAAAAATTTTATCTGGTGAAATTGATCCATCAACTGGAGATGTGCATATTACACCAGGTGAGCGTTTAGCTGTTTTAAAACAGAACCACTTTGAATATGAAGAATTCCCAGTATTAGAAACAGTAATTATGGGACACACACGTCTTTATGCAGTAATGCAAGAAAAGAATGCGATTTACATGAAAGAAGATTTCAGCGATGAAGACGGTATGCGCGCAGCTGAGCTAGAAGGTGAATTTGCTGAGTTAAACGGTTGGGAAGCAGAATCAGAAGCTGCAATTCTTCTAAAAGGACTAGGCATCGGTGAAGACCTTCATGCGAAAAAAATGTCTGAGTTAACAGGGGCGGAGAAAGTAAAAGTATTACTTGCACAAGCACTATTTGGTCAACCGGATATTTTATTACTAGATGAGCCTACGAACCATTTAGACTTAAAAGCAATTCAATGGTTAGAAAACTTCTTAATGAACTTTGAAAATACAGTAATCGTTGTATCCCATGACCGTCACTTCTTAAATAAAGTGTGTACGCATATGGCGGATCTTGATTTTGGTAAAATTCAACTTTATGTTGGTAACTATGATTTCTGGTATGAATCTAGTCAATTAGCGTTAAAATTAACACAAGATGCGAATAAGAAAAAAGAAGAGAAAGTAAAAGAGTTACAAAACTTTATTGCTCGTTTCAGCTCGAACGCTTCAAAAGCGAAACAAGCTACTTCTCGTAAAAAATTATTAGACAAAATTACATTAGATGATATTAGACCATCTTCTCGTCGTTATCCGTTCGTTGGCTTTACACCAGAGCGTGAAGTAGGGAATGATTTGTTATCAGTGGAAGGTCTTTCTAAAACAATTGATGGTGAAAAAGTATTAGATAACGTGTACTTCACTGTTAATAAAGGTGATAAAATTGCATTTGTTGGTCGTAATGAAATTGCAATTACAACTTTATTTAAAATTTTATCAGGTGAGATGGAGCCAGATAGCGGTTCATTTAAATGGGGCGTTACAACATCTCAGGCGTACTTCCCAAGAGATAACTCTGAGTACTTCGATAATAGCGAGATGAATTTAGTTGAATGGTTACGTCAATTCTCACCACAAGATGAGTCTGAAAGCTTCTTACGCGGATTCTTAGGCCGTATGCTGTTCTCTGGTGAAGAAGTAAAGAAAAACGTTTCTGTTCTTTCTGGAGGAGAGAAAGTACGCTGTATGCTTTCTAAAATGATGTTAAGCGGTGCAAACGTATTATCATTTGATGATCCAACGAACCACTTAGATCTTGAGTCTATTACAGCATTAAACAATGGTTTAATGGCGTTTAAAGGAACAATCTTATTCACTTCACATGACCATCAGTTTATTGAAACAATCGCAAATCGTATTATTGAAGTAACACCAAGCGGTTTAGTTGATAAACAATCGACATATGATGAGTATTTAGAAAACGTTGAGCTTCAAAAGCAAGTAGAAGCTATGTATAAAGAAGCTAAATAAATTTAACATCCCCTTTATATAGGGGATGTTTTTTTGTTTCATAAAAAGGTGTTTGTTGATGCCGAATAAGAGGAGTCCTTGCGCTCTAGGAAGAATAGATAGTAAATATTTTAGAAAATAGAGGGGAATGAAATCAATGAAAGCTTTAAAAGAGAGCGCGCAGCGAGTACAAAATAAATTATTAGAACTAGGATATACGAATCAAGTAATCGAATTACCAGAGAATGCACGAACTGCTCAAGAGGCAGCAGAGGCAATTGGCTGTAAAGTAGCGCAAATTGGTAAATCGATTATTTTTAGACTTGAAACTTCCGATAGACCACTGTTAATTGTTGCTAGTGGAATAAATCGGATTAATGAAAAGAAACTCGCAAACCAGTTACATGAAAAATTTAAAAAAGCTGATGCGGATTTTGTACGGGAACATACTGGATTTGTAATCGGAGGTGTTCCGCCATTAGGACATGCAGAGCCAATTATTACACTTATTGATGAAGATCTCTTGCAGTATGATGTGATTTGGGTTGCTGCGGGGCATCCGAAAGCAATATTTCGTCTGACACCTGAGGAACTAGTACAAATGACAAAGGGTCAAGTAGTTTGTGTAAAATAAATAATTAAAATGAAATGTATAAAAAACTACCTGTTTCTATATTCACTGAAGGAGCAGGTAGTTTTTTGATTTTCCCTTTCAATATGTCACAAATGAAGATCTTAAATCGTTTTAAGGGGAAAGGGGGAATTAAGATGAAACATATTATTATTTTAGGCGGAGGATTTGCTGGTATTAATTTATTAAACGGGTTAAAAAAAGAATTACGTTCTTCACTTGGAAAAGAAGTGAAAATCACGTTAATTGATAAAAACTCGTTTCATTTTCGGAAGGTCTTATTGTTTAAGTCAGTTGTTGAAGATGCAGATTTAAAAGTTCCATTAAAAAGGTATTGTACAGATGGAATGGAATGTATAAAAGGGGAAGTGATAGCGTGTAATCATTCTGAAAAAGAAATAGAGGTAAAATTAGAAGATGAAAGAATAAGAACCGTGCAATATGATTACCTTGTATTTGCTTTAGGGAGTGTCATTCAAGAAATCCCCAGTACGTTAGGTGGTACAACATTAAGTAGTGTGCAGACTGCTGCAACAGTAAGACAAAAATTGCTTTCGTTAATTCAATTAGCAAAAATGGAAGAAAACAAAGAGGTTAGACGAGAACTATTGCGCGCTGCTATTGTTGGCGGAGGGATTACTGGTATTGAGACTTCTGCAGAAATATGTGTTTGGTTTAAAGAAGAAGTTCAAAAGGCAGACCTTAATCCAGCTGAGGTAGAAGTCATTTTGTTTGATTCCAAAGAACATTTATTACGAGGTGTTCCAGTAAAAGTAAGTGAACGATTAACAGATGAACTTAAAAAGATCGGAATAAAATGCATCTGTAAAACGAAAGTAATGAAATTTGAAAATGGTCAATTACTGTGTACAAACGGAACAACATATGCAGCGGGTGAGTGTGTTTGGACACTAGGTGTGAAAGTGAATCCTATCATTCAATCATTTCAGCTTCCGTTATCAAATGAGAACCAAATATTAGTCACTAATACGTATAGTATAGAAGGACATTCACATATATATGCAATTGGAGATTGTGCAAGGATTGTTGACAAAAAAACGAATCAAGTAGATGGAATGACGTGTAAAGAAGCGATTCCGCAGGCGACGAGGTTGAGTAAAATTTTAAAGAATGAGATACATGGAATATGTAACTCTGTCACTCACAAAGCGTACCCGATAAAATTATATTGTATAAGTCTTGGACCTCATAATGGCTTCGTTTGGATTCAAAAATGGGGACTGGACTTTATTTTATCAGGGAAAATGGGTGCTCGTATTCGAGAAAGAACATGGGATCAAGCTAGTTTGCTTGTCTAACTGAAATAGAAAGTGAGGACTATTTATATGGAAAACGCTGAACTTAGTCAATTATATACCAATTATAAACCGCTCCTTTTCTCACTTGCTTATAAAATGACGGGCAGTATTGCGGATGCAGAAGATATTATTCAAGATGTGTTTATAAAGTTGAATGAATATGAAATGAAGCACAGCTTAAACATAAAAGCATTTCTGTGTAAATTGGTTACGAATCGTTGCTTAGACTTATTGAAATCTTCAAAGAAAAAAAGAGAACTTTATGTTGGAACATGGCTACCAGAACCAATTGCAGTAATAGAAACAGATCCATTACAGGAAATAATGATGAAAAATGATATGTCATATGCTTTGCTTGTATTATTTGAGCAATTGAATCCTATAGAAAGAGCTGTTTTTATACTCCGTGAAATTTTGGAATATGACTATGAAACGATTGCTGAAATTGTGCAAAAAAAAGAAGCGAATTGCCGTAAAATCTTAAGCAGAATAAAAAAGGCGCTTCCAGAACTTGAAAAGAAAATTGCGGTCGAAAGTGTAAAAGAAGATCATGAACAAGTCATCGCATGTTTTATAAATGCTATTCAAAAGGGAAATACAAATCAGTTGATGGAAATTCTTTGGGAAGATATCACTTATTATGCAGATGGCGGCGGCAAAGTAACCGCTGCAGCTAAACCTATTTATGGTGCAGTGCGTGTAAAACAACTTCTTACTACGTTAGCAACAAAATTTCTTACGAATCAAGAAGAATACTTTATGTTGCAAACAGAAGTAAATGGTTGTCCTGGAATTGTAATTAGAAATCGTACAGGAATACAAGCTATAATGAGTTTTGAATTTGAAGGGGTTAAAATTAAATCTATTTATATTATTTTAAATCCTGATAAGTTACAACATTTCCATATTAATATAGATATCGCAGATTAAAAATGCGTTAGAAAAACCCTGTAATTAGAAAAGGACTGATTCCTATCAGATAGAAATTAGTCCTTTTATTCATGTTAAATTCGTTTATCATGCCAGAAGTTTAAGTCGAAATGTTCGTTTTCATTATAACTTTCAAACTCATAGCCCTTATCTTTTAGCCCTTTAATAATAGCAGATACGGCAGAAACAGATTGTGGGTGAATATCATGTAGCAGGATTACCTCTCTGTTTGTTTTTGCACCTGCAATTACATTTTCTACAATTTTAGCAGAAGCAGCATCCACTGGCATTTTATTATATTTCCAATCTAAAGAATCGATCGTCCAGTCCCATACGCGCAAATCATTTTCAGCGACTTGATTTCGCAATGCTTCATTGAGTCCTGGCATGGAACCATACGGTGGACGAGTTAATTTTGGAGATTGTCCAATAATATTAGAAATTAATTTTTGATCTTCTTTCATTTCGTTCACATAACCGCCTTGCTTGTACAGCTTCGTGTAATCATGTGACATACTATGCATGCCGACATAGTGACCTTCTGCTAATTCGCGTTTTACTAAATTTGGATATTCTTTAACGTTTGAGCCAATAAGGAAAAAAGTAGCTTTTGCACCATTTTGCTTTAGTGTATCCAATAGTTGAGCTGTGTATTTTCCAGGTCCATCGTCAAAAGTAAGATATGCTACTTTTCTAACTTGACCATTGTATTGTTGAGGGGTCTCTTTTGGAGCTAATGCAGTTTGTATTTCACTTACTAGTTGAACAGTTTGTGAAGAATCCTCTGTACTAGCTTTTACAATGTGATTTGACCCGATAGATGCTCCGCATATGCATGAAATTCCTACACACATAATAAGAGATCTTTTAAATAAAGTTACGAGTGATGATTTGTTACGCATAAATGTCCTTCTTTCTGTATCTAATAATTCCATTCTCTTTCATTCTATTATATTAGGAATTTTATGTATAGTACTGAAAAAATATATTTACAAGTAAACAATGTTTTTTGAACTCAATGTAAGATTTTTGGGATTTCGTTTATGAAAGGTGTAATGAAATCATACATTTTAAAGACATATGCTTTTAGGATGGAGTGGAATTATGAAGGGCTTTCATTTAAAGGATAAGAAATTCGCTTTTTTTCAACGATTTATACAAAGGAAGAACTTAAATACATGTGAAATTATTATGGGGGCCATGTTTCAAAAACAAAAATATAAAGTAGGAAACGGGCAAAGTGATGATAGAGAAGAGAATTTAGAAAAGTACTTTCGGCCGTCATGCTTTCCCGTTCTGAATAAACGATTTAACTATCAATTTTTTGATTCCTTCATTGATAAACAATACTATCAAATCGTTCTTCCACCGTCGCTTATGAATTCACCGGAAAATACAATTATAAATTATTTCAGTGTTTTACGAGAAGCTGAAAATCTTACGAAATATAAAAAGGGAGGTTGCGGGAGTGTTGGACTATCAAAAATTCCGTATCCAATCGCTTATAACTTTTTCACAAGTCAATATCAAAAAAGAGTTTCCTATAAGAGTTATTTTCGTTCATTCGAAGGAATTGGACATATCAATTTAATAAAACTAGCACCGTTACATCGAGATAAAAAATATCCAAAGGCAAGCCGTTATTTCTTTGAAATTGAAACAATTGAAGGTTCAGCTAAAGGGATTACTTATTTCGCTTATTATTACGGTTATATTTATATTGAAAAGGAAGGTAAATCATACAAAATTGCCGATATTGACCTATATGGTGAGGACTTTTTATGTGCTGCTTATCATCTTTGGCAACATAATGCAGAGGCGGTTGTTGATATCATGTTCGGAAATTGGTGTGAACTTGTAAAGGAACGACTTCCAACAAAACAAGAAGACTATACGAAACAAATTGATGTGATTGGAACTGATGGGAACAAATATCGCTTTGTATTTTTTCAACTAACAAATGACACAGATATTTTGGCCGCGCAATATAAAAAGGATACGAAAGGACAATGGGAGTTTATTGAAATCGATCCTGAAAAATGTTTATAAATCAATTTATATAAATGTAAGTTAAAAAAATTGACATCCAACCTTTTTAGAGGGGACGAGCCCCTATGATACATAAGGTTTATCCTTTCGTTATTAAATAAGAAAATTCTAACCTTTTCACTCTCGGTGTAAGGGGGAATCATATTTGGGGGGGCGGAGTTGAGGTGAATCGATGAAAGAGGATATTTCCAAATTTAATAGAGATTTTCAGATAAATTATGCGTGCTGAAGGAGTGAGGTGGATATAGCACATTATATTAGTAACAAGGTTATCTAACGGTGATAATATAAAATTTTTCTTTTTGTGTAGCTGTTATCATACTTGTTATATTATTCATTTCACAAGACGTTTGATAATTAAAGAAACACAGGGTACTTGGAGTTATTATGATTTAAATGATACTGAAGTAAATAGCCTGTTGTTACTCTTTGATTACAGTAGTATTTGAAAATTTCTTTTGTAGTTTCAATGCAACATTAACAAGTGCAATTAAAACAGGCACTTCTACTAATGGACCGATCACTGCTGCAAAAGCTGCTCCTGAATGAATACCAAATACCCCAACTGCAACAGCGATAGCTAATTCAAAGTTATTACTTGCTGCTGTGAATGATAAAGAAGTTGCAACAGGGTAACTTGTTCCCATTTTCTTAGATAAGAAGAACGAAACAAAGAACATTAAGATAAAGTAAATAAGTAATGGAATTGCAATTCGTACAACATCCATTGGTAGCTGAACAATCATTTCGCCTTTAATAGAGAACATCACAATGATTGTAAAAAGTAATGCAATTAACGTTAATGGACTAATACGAGGAACGATTGTTGACTCATACCATTCACGTCCTTTTGTTTTTACAAAAGTAAGTCGTGTTAACATACCTGCAACAAAAGGAATTCCGAGATAAATACCCACGCTTTTTGCGATTTCCCCCATTGAAATATCTACAACAAAGCTCTCCATACCTAGCCATTTCGGTAATACTGTGACGAATACATATGTGTATACAGAGTACAGTAAGATTTGAAAAATAGAATTAAAGGCAACAAGACCTGCAGTGTATTCACGGTCACCTTGTGCGAGATCATTCCATACGACAACCATGGCAATACAACGAGCTAAACCAATCATGATTAAACCCACCATATATTCTGGATAATCTTGTAGAAAAACGATTGCTAATACGAACATTAAAATTGGTCCAATGACCCAGTTTTGAAATAAAGATAATAATAGCACTTTCCAGCCTTTAAATACGCGCCACATTTCCTCGTAGCGAACTTTTGCTAGTGGTGGATACATCATAATAATGAGTCCTATGGCAATGGGAATAGACGTTGTTCCTACTTGTAAAGAGTTTAGATGATCAACAAAATTAGGTGATACATAGCCAATGAATACACCTAATGCCATAGCTAGGAATATCCACAACGTTAAATAGCGGTCTAGAAAAGATAAGTTTTTACTGATTTTCTCCACTTTCTTCTCCTCCTTGATATATATTATCGTTCATTTATATAAGTATACACTTATATTAGCGTTTGGTTATATATTTTTCAAGTGTTTTGAATGAAAGAGGATTTTTTGAAAAAAATAAGTGTAATTTCTTATTGGAAAACGGATGTACAATCTGCAGGAGAAAAGAGGATTCTGTTTATATTTTTTTGTTTTATGAGTATTTTTTAGTTGAACATATAAGTGAATGCTTATATACTTATTATTAAGAATAGGAGGTTGAGATATGCAAAAAACAATATTAGAAATGGAAAAGGTATCAAGTATCCTGAAATTGCTAGGAGATAAAACGCGATTAGCGATGATGCGAATGGTATATGAACAAGAATATTGTGTTTGTAACTTTGTAGATATATTTAAAATGAGTCAACCTTCTATTAGTCAGCATGTACGCAAGCTAAAGGATGCAGGGCTTGTAACAGAAGAAAGACGTGGACAATGGATTTATTACTCCATGAATACAGAAAGTGAATACTATGAATTGGTTCAAGATGTGATTCGTCATGTAGACCTACCTGAAGGTGCAATTACTTGTGATGATAACTGCTGTAACTAAAAGATATAATAGGAGATGAACAGACATGACAAAGAAAACAATCTATTTCTTGTGTACAGGTAACTCTTGTCGTAGCCAGATAGCTGAAGGGTTTGGGGAAAAGTATTTGGGTGATACATGGAATGTTTACTCTGCAGGGATTGAAGCACATGGCGTGAATCCAAATGCAATTAAAGCAATGAATGAAGTAAATATTGATATTATAGGTCAAACATCAGATATCATCGACCTTGACATTTTAAATAAAGCAGACTTTGTTGTGACATTATGTGGACATGCGAGAGACATATGCCCGACAATTCCTCCACATGTGAAACATGAACATTGGGGATTTGATGATCCAGCAGGGCAAGATTGGTCAGTGTTTCAACGTGTGCGTGATGAGATTGGTGCACACATTAAGAAATTTGCGGAAACAGGTGAGTAATCAAAAACATAGCCGAGAAGAAGTTCTCGGCTTCTTGTATATAGGGGGAAAAGAAAATGAAAAAAATTGAAATTTATGATCCGGCAATGTGTTGTTCAACAGGTGTTTGTGGACCAAGTGTAGACCCAGAATTAATTCGAGTTTCTGTGGCTGTTAACAATTTAAAAAATAAAGGATTTGATATCACACGCTATAATTTAGCAAGTGAACCAGATGCGTTTGCATCAAATGAAATCATTAGTAAATTGTTAATGGAAAAAGGTCCTGAAGTGCTTCCTGTTACTCTTGTTGATGGTGAAGTGGTAAAAGAAAAAGAATACTTATCAAATGATGAATTTGTTGCATTAACAGGATTAACAGAAGAAGAGTTAAGTCAAAAGCCTCGTGTACGTTTAGGATTAAACGTGAAAAAGTAAAGAGAAAGAAGGAATAGACATGACTCGTTTATATAATCCACAGACAATGGAATTTACACCATTTCTATTCTTTACGGGAAAAGGTGGTGTGGGAAAAACATCAACTGCATGTGCAACCGCAATCACATTAGCTGATAAAGGAAAGCGTGTATTGCTTGTAAGTACAGACCCAGCATCGAATTTACAAGATGTGTTTGGTATGGAACTAACGAATCAACCAGTAGAAAGTCAAAGTGTAAATAATTTATTCGTAGCTAATTTAGACCCTGAAACAGCAGCAATCCAGTATAAAGAACGGGTTGTAGGACCTTATCGTGAAAAACTTCCAGAAGCGGTTATTAATCAAATGGAAGAACAGCTTTCAGGGGCATGTACGGTTGAAATTGCAGCATTCGATGAGTTTTCATCTTTATTAACAAATAAAGAACTAACAAAACAGTACGATCATATTATTTTTGATACAGCACCAACAGGACATACGTTGCGCCTTCTTCAACTTCCAACAGCATGGAGTGGATTCTTAGAAGAAAGTACACATGGTGCTTCTTGTCTTGGGCCACTTGCTGGATTAAGTGAGAAGAAAAAACTGTATGAAGAAACAGTTGCCAAACTGTCTAGTGGAGAACAAACAACATTAGTGTTAGTAACACGTCCGGACATATCTCCATTACAAGAAGCTGCAAGGGCTTCAAAAGAACTTGGGGAAATTGGGGTACAGAATCAAGTACTACTTATCAATGGGATGATGCAAAATCATGTGAAAGGGGATGAAGTATCTCAAGCTTTTTATGAGAGACAAACGAAGGCATTAGAACAAATGCCAAATGAGTTAAAGCGGGTTCCAACTTATGATGTTCCTTTAGCTTCGTTTAATCTTACTGGTATTGAAAATCTTCGCAAGCTATTTATGAATAATGCTATAACCGATATAGTGTTATTAGAATCCGAAGATATGAAAACAGCGCCTTTAAAAGAGTTGATTGAGGATATACACAAAACTGGTCAACGTGTTATTTTCACGATGGGGAAAGGTGGCGTGGGAAAAACGACTGTCGCATCTGCTATTGCGGTTGGTCTAGTTGAAAAAGGACACAAGGTACATTTAACTACTACTGATCCAGCAGCACACTTGAATTATGTCATGCACCATGAATCTTTACATGGAAACCTATCGGTAAGCCGTATTGATCCAAAAATTGAAGTGGAAAATTACCGAGAAGAAATTCTAAATCAATCAAGTGAGTTGTTAGATGAGGAAGGATTAGCATATTTGGAAGAGGATTTACGGTCTCCTTGTACAGAAGAAATTGCGATCTTTCGTGCGTTTGCCGATATTGTAGAAAAGGCAAGTAATGAAATTGTAGTCATTGATACAGCACCAACGGGACATACATTATTATTGCTTGATGCAGCACATTCGTATCATAAAGAAATTGAGCGTTCAGCTGGCGAAGTTCCAGTTTCCGTAAAACAATTATTACCACGTCTTCGCAATCCAAAAGAAACAGGTGTTGTGATTGTAACATTAGCAGAAGCTACACCAGTGTTTGAAGCAAGTCGTTTGCAAGAGGATTTAAAACGAGCAAATATCACACCAACCTGGTGGGTCGTTAATCAAAGTTTATATGCAACGCATACGAAAGACCCTATTTTATATGGCAGAGCGATGTCAGAAATAGAATGGATGCGTGAAGTAGAAAAAAGATCGAATGGACAATATGTAGTGATTCCTTGGAAAGCACAAGATCTTGTTGGATATAACAAATTAAAACATTTAACCGTTTAAAAGTAGAGGAGATAATATCATGATTATTACAGATGGAGCAAAAGCATATATTGAAGAGGTTATGAAAGCACATGGTGTGTCTACATTACGTTTTTCATTTGAAGGTGCTGGATGTTGTGGACCAAGTTGGGGAATGTCATTAGCTATGGTAGAAGAAGACGACATTGTACAAACAGTTAATGGACTAGAGGTTGCAATAGATAAAAAGGTTTTAGATGTAGTAGATAAGCTTACTCTTGATTTTGAAGGGGAAGGCGAAGAAGTGGGATTAGTCTTCCATGGAGGAGAAAGCTGCTGTTAAAGATAGAAAAAAGGTCTCCTTTTTGTCTCGGTGAAGGAGTAGTAATGGTATAAAAATTTATTAGAAATTTATTTTTATCTCGTATCCTTTCAATATAGCTTGAAAGGAGAATTCTATGAGAAAATTGTTTAAAGTATTAAAAAATATATTTGTTGCGTTCATTGCGGTTGTTTTACTTGTTTCAGTATCAGTATGTATATACCATAACTACCAATTAAGCAAGGAAGCAGCGTTAATTAAAAGTAAGGGAACGTTAGTTCATTTTAATAACAAAAAAATGAACGTATATAATGAGGGAAGCGGTGAGGATACATATGTATTTATGTCTGGTGCTGGGATAGCTGCTCCGGTTTATGAATTGAAAAGTTTGTATAGCAAATTTTCAAAAGAGAACAAAATAGCTGTCGTAGAAAGAGCGGGTTATGGTTACAGCGATGCTTTTGAAGATAACAGAGATATTGATGTAATATTAGAACAGACTAGGAAAGCACTTATTCAAAGTGGAAATAAGCCACCATATATATTAATGCCACACTCTTTATCAGGCCTAGAGGCTATCTACTGGGCACAAAAATATCCGAATGAGATAAAGGGAATCATAGCTTTAGATATTGGCCTGCCGCAGCAGTATGCAACATATAAACGAAGTCTAGTTGATACACTAAAAGTAAAAGGAATAAATATTTTTGCAAAAATCGGATTGCATAGATTGGTACCATCTTTAGCTTATAATCCTGAAGTCATTCGACAGTCTTTTTTAACTGAACAGGAAAAAGAGGTATATAAAGCACTAGCATTTAAACAATTCTTTAATGATGATATGGAGCAAGAGCTTTTACAGGTATATGAAAATGGAAAGAAATCAATTCATCTACCGTTCCCAAAAGAAACACCGATCTTGTTTATAGATGCGGTTGCTGAGCAATATAAAAACTCGAAAATCACAAAACAGAAGAATAAAGATTATAAGCATTTTGCTAAACAACTCTCAAATTCAGAAGTTATAACAATTAATGGTACACATAGTATTTATTTATACGAACCAGATGAAATCTACAATCTTACAATGGAGTTTATGAATAAGAAAGATAAAAAATGAAGGGTTTTACGTGATGAAAGGATATAACATTTTAATTGTTGAAGATGACTTGGTGATTGGTGATTTATTGCAAAAAATTTTGCAACGCGAAGGGTACAATGTATGTTGGAAGAAAGAAGGAAAAGATATTACTGAAATCATCCATGAGATAGATTTAGTCATAATGGATATTATGTTGCCAGGTGAAGATGGCTATCAAATTACAAAGAAAATAAAAAGTCTCGGGTTAAATATTCCAGTTATCTTTCTATCTGCTCGAAGTGATATGGATAGCAAACTCCAAGGTTTGACAATTGGGGAGGATTATATGGTAAAGCCTTTTGATCCTAGAGAGCTGTTACTAAGAATGCAGAAAATGCTAGATAATCAATATGGTACGTTTACGCAAATTAAACATTTATTTATAGATACAGAACATAAAAAGGTTTTTAATACTAACTTACATAATGAAATCGCTTTTACTATGATTGAGCGTAAAATATTTTTCTATTTATATGAAAATAGGGATAGAATTTTAACGAAAGAACATTTCTTTGATTATTTATGGCAACTGGAAGACAGAAATCCCAATATTGTGAATGTACACATTAAAAAAATTAGAACGAAGATTCATGATCAAACCGGTGAAATTATTCAAAATATATATGGAGAAGGGTATCGACTAAATACCTATATGAAAAAATGAAATTAAAGAAGAAATACCAGTTATTATTATTTTCCGCTATAATTAGCGTGCCAATGTTATTGCTACTGATTAGTGTGCTTATGTCAGTAATTTATGATAGTGTCTTTAAGGCGAAGAATAAGTACATTCCTTTCCATGAATCATTTGCATATCCTACAATGCTAGTTATCTTTTTTGTATCACTATTATTGTTAGCCTTTTTATTTTCGAAAACAATTAACTCGCTATTAAATAAAATAAATATATTAAATAAGACAATTCGACATTTAGCTAGCGATAAAAAGGTTCCAAATACATTAGATGTGGAAAGTGAAGATGAAATAGGAGAATTAATTAAATCAGTAAATTTATTAATTGAAAGAACTACATATCGGGAATTAGAACTGAAACAGCAAGAGGAAATGAAAAAGGAACTTTTAAATAAATTAAGGCATGATATTAATACACCTTTAACAGCTATGAGATTACAATTGTTTTATTTAGAAGATCAATATAATGGCCAAAAACAAGTACTAGAATCATTATATCAACAAATACAGTATATAGCTGAATTAACAAATGAATTGAAATTACAATCTACAGATGCATTAGAGAATTCTTATATTGTAAATGATGATGTGAATATACATAATATATTAGAAACGATGGTTAAAAAATGGAGTTATCTGTATAGTATGCATGATATCGAATTAGTATATAATCCAATACAGAAAGATTTGATATGGACTAGCAACGATTTGTGGCTTCAAAGATTATTTGATAACATTTTTCAGAATACATTACAACACTCAAAAGCTAAAAAACTTGTGGTAACGATTGAAAATAGTGTTGTTTCTATTAGGGATAATGGAATTGGTTTTGATATGAATGGTCAAAGTACGGGACTTGGATTAAAAATAATTGAGGATATATCTAGACTGCTCAATATCAAATATACTTTACAGTCAGATAAAGATGGGACTATATTTTGTTTTACCACAATGAAAAAAATATAAAGCGTACTTTTTATTATTTTTTACGAAGCACTATAGTTTGAATATCTTCCAATTAAAATGGATTCTTTTTCAGCAGATTTAAGTTTAGGTTTTATCAAAAGTAAACCTGTATGAATGTATTGGTCAATGAGATAAAACGTTACGACTTTGTTTCAAAGCTACGGCAGTAATAAGAGCCAACTCTTAAGAGTCGGCTCTTCGTTGTTTCTATTAGCTTAGTATTAATTTGCCTTCACAATAGCAGAGGAAGCTTGATCATTCCATGTTTTTGCGCCATCTCCCATACTAACTGTTGTTAAATTAATATATTTCCCATTGTTTACAATAGCAAGCGCACGTCCTTTTGCATTACTATGTTCATAAATTGTTGTATAGTCTCCAAATGGATGTGTAAGGATAGATGAAACTGCATCGTTATTTGAACCACCAAAGTTAGCTAAAATAACAGGGTTTCTACTTGAGTTCACAGTAAGATGCGCTCCCTTTAAATCTATGTCATAATAAAAAGTAGAATAAATCTGTGATGAAGATTGTAGGGATTTTGTAACATTCAGAAAATTGGATGTGTCTTTAAGTATGTTTCAAATTCGGCTTTGTTATCAAATCCAATTGTTGTAGGATTTTCATTCAATTCACCCGGTGTTACAACTTTATATGGCTGTGAAGAAGAATCTGCATAAGCCGCCGTATTTGATACACCAAACAACATTGTGCCAGTTAATCACCCATAACACGTTTCGAATTTATCACTCCTATAATAGAATACGTACAAGTTCATTGTATAATTATTTCCCTTTTATTGGTAAGGGATTAATTTATTTCTCAACAAGGGATTTGATCGAGATACATGTAATTATATTCATGTTCGGTTTATGGTCTATGTACAATGTAATGAAAGGATGCATGAATATCTACTTACTCGAACCATCCTTCATGCGGATGAAACAACCTTCCAAGTCTTATCTGTGGTTATACCGTACGGGATGAGAGGATATCCCTACTGTTCTCTATGACTATCAGCCCGCAAGAGCAGGGGAACATCCGAAGCGTTTTTTAACTGGTTTTCAAGGGTATTTACAAGTAGATGGATATAAGTGGTTATCATCAAGTACCGGATGTCACTCTTGTGGGATGTGGGGCATGCCAGACGGAAGTTTGATGAAGCCTTAAAAGCTTTACCTGATTCACGGAAGGGAGAGAAGGGAAGTAAACAAATAAGAAACAAAGTTGATATAAAAAATTACGTAATTCCACACTTCTATAAAAATGTTTTAAAAAATACTACCTCCAATTTGGAGACCACTGAAAAAGTCCACTTCATAAGAAAAAGGGATCCATCACCTACCATATACAGGTGATGGATCCCTTTCTATTTTCAGCATATTGATAAAATGCGTGTTATTTTTTCAAAGCAATCACTTTTTCAGTACCTTCCCAATTTGGAGATAGTATTTTTTATTATTCTTGAAAAAGAAAGAGAGGTTTTCATTCTCCTGCTTGTCTAAATTTCCTTCTTTAAATGAGTTTAGATTATACTTCTTTTCAAAATAACAAATAAAATATTATACAAATTGTAGTTACTATTATTGTTTTATTAAATTTATATAACGGAGAATTTTATTTTTCTCTAATGGAATATGACCCGAATGTTTATCAAAATACAAATCTATCTTTACTGGGTTTACATGGCAATTTTTATCTATTTGTTGTAACCCCTCAACAAAGGGCTCTAGATGATTCTTCATATCAAATTCTGCGGCTATATTTTGTAAATAATAAATGCGTGGTACATATTTTATTTGGTTATAAAATGCTATAACATTTATTCTTTCGGCAAATAAGTGGTTAATCTCCTCCAAAGACAGATTGGGATAAGAAATATTAAATACCTGTTTGAGGGGATCTATATACCAGTTTGTTAAGATGGTTTGAGGATTATTTACTAATGCACAGGACTCTCTTATATACCCTGCTAATATTAAAGACATGAAGCCCCCTCCGGAGCTTCCGTAAAACAGTATATTTTCATTTGCTACATTCAGCTTTTGTATTAATTTCTCTAAAATGATGGCTATTTCTTTCAAGTAGAATCGCTCAATAGTTCCTTGTCCCCAGCCTAAATTAATATTACCTAAATAAAGAGTAGGATCATTATAAAAAATTAAAGAATCATCGAATTCTTCCATCCATGTGTACCTCTGAAAGATAGGTGGATGCTGATTTTCACTTGCCCCCGATCCTAATATAATGACATTTGGTGACTTTTGTTTAATACGAATTAAAAATTCATAACACACATTATTCCATTCGATATGCAATATAAAGGGCTCTATTCTATTCAGTGAGATTTTATCTAATTCATCATATGAAATTTTTATTTTTTTATATTGACTTAGCAACAATATCCACCTTTCCAAATTTGTCTGATTTATTCTTTTTGAACTTGAAATAAATGCGAAAATCCCTCAAGATGGTCACCAAAAATAAGTGAAGTGGTTGGTGTAACACTGGGACACAATAATGTTTCCCAACCAACATTATTAAGAAGTTTAAGTTTAATAAATGAATCAATTTCATAATTCTCGGTCCTGATGTACCAAGGGTTTTGAGAACATAAAAAAGGAGTACCTCCCCAAATTCTTGTATAATGGTAGTTACGACACAAACCAAAACAAGAAAAGAGGTTGACTCCCTGTGCCTATTATACGACAAGAAAGCCTATTTGACATCAAAGATTTATATGATTTAGAACCAACGAGACGATTCGAAGCAATTTTTTCGACATTGACAATTGAACCTGTCCTAGCCGCTGTTTCGAAACGATCAATCTATGGTGCGCCAACAGAATTAAATTACACAGCGATGATCTATGCCCTCGTTGCTCGTATTGTGGAACGAATTCCAACAATTAAAGATCTTGTGAAACGGTTACGCCATGATTTTATGTTTCATCTGGAGTGCGGTTTTTTATTTTCTGATCGCATCCCTTCCGAAGCTTCTTTTTCACGGTTCACTCAGAAATTAAGTGAATCCAATGTACTAGAAATCGTTCAAGAAACTATACTTCTTCAAGCGATTCAAGAAGAGTTTATTACAGATGATGTTGTTTCTATTGATGCGACACATTTTGAATCTCGAGATCAGGCGACTTCACAAGAAAAGAAACCAAAACCAGAACCAAAAAAACGTGGTCGTAAACGGAAGGCTGAACAAGAAGCCGTTCAACAAGAAAAACAAGAACGAAAAAATTAAAAAAACATCTACGAAAAAACAATAGAAGATCAACTAGATATCTGTCTAGAAGCCTTACGAACAGAAATTCCTATGCATCCAAATTGGGGCATCAAGAAAAAGAGTGAAAGGAAAAGCACCTTTGGTTTGGCTTCAAAGCCCACTTGGCGGTTGGTTCTAAGAGCCAATATATTCTGCAATCTCTCATGTCTTCCGCAAGTTTACATGAGGAAAAGTCGCGATTCCTTTACTAAAAGGTATACAAGAACGGCTTTCTTCGTTGACAATTCGGTATGGCGTGTTAGATGCGGGTTATGATTACAAAGCGATTTATACACAACTTCATCGTATGAAAGCGAAAATGATCATTGCCTATAATAAGCGCAATGAAGAAGAGTTTCTTGGTTTTGATGAATATTTCGCTCCTACTTGTGTACGTAAACATTCGTATCACTATGACAGTTTTGATGAGAAATATCAAAACTTGAAATATACACAACCAGATGAGTGTAAAACTTGCTCATTAGCGACAGATTCTCTTTGCCAAAAATTCTTTAAAATCAAAATGGAGACAGATATTCGGAAATATAGCGCTCCAGGTCGTGGATCAGAAGCATGGAAAAAGCTTTACAATCAAAGAAGTGCTGTCGAACGAGTGAACGCATACTTAAAAGAATTCTTTCAGTTAAAAAATGTCCGATATCGATCTGGAAAACGAGCAAAAGTACATTTCGACCCTGTGACGCTTGTTTATAATACCTCGAAGTTAGCGGTAGATCGCATCAATCAGAAAATGAAAGAAATGAAGCAAGTCGCTTAGCATTTTCAAAAAAATATACTTCTAAAATCCTGCCACTCTAACCAGAAAAAAGAATGAATTATGAAATTGATTCATATAAATAATATTCCCCGGGTTTTTCCACATATTTTCCTCTAATGACATTACCATCATTTTGTTCATATGCTACGTAGTTTCGTAGATTCAATCCTCTCAAACAGTATTTGCTTATACACTTGCTTTCTTCATAATTCCACGTGTATCTATAATATGATTTGTTGATTTTAGAATTTCCCAATCAATAGTGGAATGATCGGTTAAAATTAATACAGAATCCGCTTGTTTTACTGTTATCTCTTCCAAAGGAATCGAATGATAAATTCTGTTCCCGATTTTCACATTAGAAATATACGGGTCGTGATATTGGATGCTAAACCCTTCTTCCACTAAAAGCTGCATAATTTTAAGAGCAGGAGATTCCCTCGAATCATTTACATCCTTCTTATAAGCAATTCCAACAACTAAAATATTTCCTGAAGGTTTGGTTGCTCCTTTTACTTGCTTTACAACTTCTATTGGCATCTCTTCATTAATTAAATGAGCTGCTTCAATTAATTGACTTTTTAAACCATATTGTTTCATTTTCCATTGAAAATAAATTGGATCGACAGGGATACAATGTCCACCGATTCCTGGCCCCGGCCAATATGGGGTATACCCAAATGGTTTCGTTGCTGCTGCTTCTAACACTTCATGAAAATCAATGTTTGTTTTTTTGCATAATATATTTAATTCATTTACTAAAGAAATATTAACTAAACGCTGAATATTTTCAAAAAGCTTACACATCTCAGCAACCTTTGGTGAACTAACAGGGACAATTGTATTAAAGACGGAGCTATATAATTGTTGTACTTTTTGCTTACACATCTCCGTTTGACCACTAATGACTTTTGGAATAGATTGTATTGTGTATTGTTGATTGGATGGATCAATTCGTTCAGGAGAGTATCCAATGTAGAAGTCTTTTCCAACCTTATTACCTGTTTCAGCAATGATTGGAATTATCGCTTCTTCTAATGTACCTGGATAGGTGGAACTTTCAAAAATGAAGGTTTGTCCTTTTTGAAGATTTTGCTTAATATAGTGTGATACAGATAAAAGCGCACTTAAATCAGGTTCATTTTTTGAATCAAGAGGAGTTGGAACGGTTACAATCACATAATTACTATTTTGAAAATTTTTTATCCCTTCACTAGGAGTACGTACAATTAGTTTTTTATTTTCTAATAATTGTTGCAATTCTATTGAAGAAACATCTGAAATATAACTCTCCCCTTTTTTGAGCATTTCAATTTTTTTTTTATCTTTATCAAGTCCGGTTATCATATATCCTCGTTTTGCAAAATGGATTGCTAAAGGAAGCCCTACATAACCTAACCCAATAATTGTGATGATATTTCGATCATTCATTTTTATTCCCGTCTTCCTTTCTCAAATAATATTTTATTTTTTTGTATTCTTCATAGATTATACAAGTGTCAAATTAATAGAGGCTGTTCAAAAATAATAAACTGGGAATATACTTTGATTTTATCCGAATCTCTCCCTATACAAACCTTTGTCTATTCGCTGCAACTATTTGTGAAATTCGCTTACATAGATATGAATTTATTGTTTGTATTAGTCTTTTGAATCAGCCTCTGATTTCCTTACATATACATCTAATTCATGTTCAATAAAGATGCCCTATTTAAGAAGTATGAAAAGAAAGGCTTGTTAATAGGGTAGAAACACTTAGATCATCATTCAATGTGATAGAGAAACATGCGACTAATGGTAACGTAATTACAATTGCTCCATTAGGCGTTATTTCAATGGTAGGGCTTGTCCCACATACATTACCACAATTCACATTTGTTACTACACCATTTTCTGGAGTAATTACAATCTTAAGACATATATCAAAACAAAGATTGTTAGTAGTACACGCCATATCTATTCCCCCCTTTCTAATTAATACAATATGCATTAGCTAAAAGAGGGGAACGGTATATGCGGATATTAAATTAAAAAGATTCTTTAATTCATTCAAAAACTATTATTTAGCCTAAATATCTATTCCTATTTAAATAATCCTAACCATCTATCTTGATATTACATAAACTGTGTATATCGAAGGATAATATTAAAATTTAATAAGGAGCATGAATATGAACAAAAAAACTGTTTCGATTATTATTCCTGTTTACAATGAGGAAAAAACATTATCTAGTGTTTTAGAATCATGTCAACAATTGAATCCTATGGAAATTATTGCTGTTGCTAACGGATGTACAGATCGTTCTATAGAGATTGCTAAAAATCATAATTGTAAAGTCCTTATATATAAAGAACGATTAGGGCACAATGTTGGCCGAGCTATAGGAGCGAAAGAAGCAAAAGGCGACATCTTACTATTCATCGATGCCGATTTTACTATTTCTTCTTCCACATTAAATCAATTTCTTGAACCTTTAGTAGAAGGAACTGCGGATGTTGTATTAAATAACTTAGATTATATTTTTAAAAAAGTGTACCCTCCTCACTCAATCACAATTTGGAAACAAGTTATGAATCACTTCTTACATTGTCCGAATTTAAATTCAGATTCACTTGTTGCTGTGCCTCATGCTATGACAAAGGAAGTCATCAAAAAAATTCATTCTGATAGTTTAAAAAATCCGATTTATGCACAATTAAAGATTATTCAACATCAATTCCGCATCTCTCGTCATATGTCAATTGATGTAGTAACTATTAATCGAGTTCACCCCAAACAACATAAAAATACCCCTACAACTCTTTCCATTAGTGAAAAAAGAATTATCGGGAATCATATTGAAACAATTGCAGATTGGATACATGAGACTAACGCCTCAAGGCTAAATTATTCTGATGAAAATAGAAGAAGAAATATTATTGAGAATTTAAAATCAAACAAACTAGAACCTATGCCGAAAATCATTACTGGTTGGGGAAAGCACTCTAATATTTATGCAGGAAAACAATTATCAGTTATCATTCCTGCCCATAATGAAGATAGAACAATTGAAGCCGTAATTCAGGAGGTACGAAAACTAGAACCCTTAGAAATCATCGTAGTAGTTAATGGAACGACGGATCATACAGAAGAAATTGTAAAAAAGAGCGGAGCAACTGTCATTGTTTATGATGAAAAACTTGGAAATGATACAGGACGGGCTATAGGGGCATATTTCGCAAAAGGTGATATTTTACTTTTTATTGATGGTGATATTATTATTCCTTCGCAAGATCTACTACCATTTGTCCACGCGATTCAAAATGGTACAGACCTAGCATTAAATAATTTAGAATATCTTATGAAACGTGCTCCAGTCTATATTGTGACAGCCTGTAAATATGCTGTTAACCTGGCATGTGACCGAAAAGATTTAGGGGTTGGTTCATCAGTTGCAATCCCTCATGCTTTTAGCCGAAAATGTATTGATGAAATTGGATTTGATGTACTTGTTTCCCCCGTCATTGCGCAAGTAAAAACAATTCTATCGGGTTTAAACATTCAAAATGTCCATTCTGTTGAGGTAGATAAAATGAATCGTATACGACCAGAAAAACATTTCGCTAAAAAAGGAGAACTTTCTTCAGCAACAAAACAAATTATCGGCGACCATATAGAAGGTATCTCTTACCTAATCAAACAGAAAGGAAAAAGAGGATTATTTTAGTTAACAACAATTTAAATTGGTCTATGTATGTTCATTCATGTGGAAAAAGAAAGAATTAAAATAATAGACTCTTTAAGAAGCTTTAGTTTATTAGGAATTTTATTAGCTAATGCTGTGATTTATCCCGCATTAACGGGCAGTAATACTTCCACCTCAAAATTCGGCGAGAGCATAGTCCAGCTCTAGCGGCTAGAATCTCCGGTCGTTTCGGCCCCCTCGGACGAGGCCAAAAGCGCCTCTCTGCTCTGTGCTCCAACGTTCTACGATTCTGAACGAGCCGCTTCCGCTTTTCTTAAGAAGTTAGGCGGGAGATAAACTGCCCGTAAAAGCCCGATTGGTGAGGGCTGATAATCAGTGGGGGATGAAGAAATCCCCCACTGATTAAAGTTTCACTTTATTTATTATGCCACAGCCGATACGAAGTGGAGGGCGTAGTGTAGTCTTTCAAAAAAAATAGAGAAGCTCATTACTAAATGCAAAAAGCTATCATCACATGAAATGATGATAGCCTTCCTATTAATCAAAACTAATTTCTTCATTTTTCCTTTTTGAATCTACACTAATTGTAGCTGTTCACAAATTTCCTGCGTATCTGGTGTACTTTCTGCTTGTTTACGCTCACATTTATATAGTGAAAAATTAAAATGTTATATAAGAATAAATAAGGATTAGTTTTAAAATTTCACATACCGTATTTTTATTTAAAAATAGGAAAATCCAAAAGTAATGTCGAATATATCATAAGTAATAATAGATAGTAAAGAATATATAAATAATAAACTAATAGGGGAGATACATATGGAACCAGTTGTGGCAGCTAAAAAAGTTCTTGCATCTCAATTTCCAAATTGTGACGCGGCCCTTTTAGGTGGAAGTATTGCAAGAGGAGAGGGAACAAAAACTTCTGATCTAGACATTATCATTTTTGATAGTACGCTTTCTTCAGCGTACCGTGAATCATTCATAGCAAATGGATGGCCTGTTGAAGTGTTTGTACATAATTTTACATCTTATAAAGACTTTTTTGCGAGTGATTGCAAACGTGGCCGTCCTTCTTTACCGCAGCTCGTTACAGAAGGAATTGTGCTAAAAGATATAAAAGGCATCATACCAGCTATTAAGAAAGAAGCGCAGCAACTATTGGAAAAAGGACCAGAACCGTGGACAAAAGAAATGATACAACAGAAACTTTATTTTATTACGGATGTATTAGATGACTATATTGGTGCAACAAAACGAGAAGATGAATTGTTTATCGCAAATCATCTTGCGGATCTTGTTCATGAATTTATATTGCGCATGAATAATTGTTGGACAGGACATTCAAAGTGGTTCATGAAAACGTTAAAGAGATATGATGAACGATTTGCTGCAGAGTTTGTATCTGTATTTGAACAGTTTTATAAAACAGGAGAGAAGGAGAAGGTTATTGTATTTGTGAATGGTATTTTAGATAAGTACGGAGGTCGACTTTTTGAGGGGTTTTGTATTGGGAAGGTGGAAAAGTAATGGGACTTAATAAACTTTTGATAAAGGATATCCAACAACTCATTCCTTCTTCTGTTGAAATAGGTCTGTATTTGTATGACACAAAAACAAGGGAAACGCTATGTATAAATGAAAATAAAAAGTTCCCTTTAGCAAGTTTGGCAAAATGGATTGTAGGTAGTATTGCTTTTCAGAAAAACGAGCATATAGCACCAATAACAATTAAAGAGGCTATTCGTAAACATTCGAGAGAAGCATATGATTCTATTTTAGAAAAAATTAATATAAGAGAGATGAATATTGAATTACAGCATATGAAACTCGATATACTCGTTAATAAGGATAATACGAGTATAACTAAAAATTACGGTACACCAGCTAGTGTTTTTCAATTCATGAAATTCTTATATAAGCATGAAACAGAGAATATGTTTATCTTCGAATCTTTAAAAGAACTAGAAGACCCAGACGGTTTCCGATTCTCAAATCAACATGAATGGTTACATATGACTGGTGGGCTTGAAACAGTTTGTAATGATGCTGGTTATTTATATTTAGAAGATCGAGTGTTATTTTGTATTGGATTTGTTCAAGCAAGCGATGAAAATACAGAGTGGTATCAACTAGAACAAGTGCTGCAAAATATAGGAGAACTAATTGTACAAACATATAAAAATGAGGAATGATTACATGTTTAATTTACCGAATGTTCAATTAAGAGAATTATCACTAAATGATATAGAAGAACGCTATCAATGGTCTTTAGATAAAGAAGTAACGAAGCATTTGGTTGTTCCAGATCAATATCCACCTTTCACACGTGAAGAGACAAGAAAATGGATTGAAATGTGTGTTAATCGTACAAATGGTTATGAACAAAGAGCGATTTGTTCTGAAGATGGTGTGCATATTGGCTGGGTAGATTTGAAAAATTTTGATAGAACAAATAAAAATGCAGAGCTCGGAATTGCGATTGGAGATAAACGATACTGGGGAAAAGGTTACGGGATGGCTGCTTTATATGAAATGCTACAAATTGGCTTTGAACAGTTCAATTTAGAAAAAATTTGGCTACGAGTAGATGCAGATAATACGAAAGCGATGAAGAGTTATGAACGGGCTGGATTTGTATGTGAAGGATTAATGAGAAAAGATCGACTGAGACACGGGGAATTTATTGATCGTTATCGTTTTAGCATGTTAAGAGAAGAGTTTTTTGAAATGTTGCAGAAATGTTTGTGCAGGAACAGTCTGTATTAATTGATGATTTCATGAAGAATAATATTTCGCCTTATATAAATCAATTAATTGATAAAAATGGACCTAATTGCTTAGTTGCTACTTTGGCTGCGATTGAAACAGATAAAAAGAAGGCTACAGAATACATAAACGAATGGATGCAGCCAAACACATTCCTTCAAATTTTACGTAGTAAAAAATTTGAAGAAATAGATACAAAGATCATTCAGGAAGGTGATGTGCTCGTTTGGGAGCAAGCTGGATTAATTGTTCATGCTTGCTATTCATTAACGGATAATCTCGTATTTAATAAAGATGGCCAAACGATGTTTAATCCATACCAATGTATAACGGTAGAGCAAGTTATGCGTAATTGGGAGCATATTATAGAGCGAGGTGGTCGTTTTATTTTACATAGAAAAGGAGAGCAGCCTATTGAAAATATATAGATTTGATAAAGAAGTTGGAAAGCAAATACTACAAAAGTAGCACGTAGATTATCCCTCTTTAAGTGGATTCTTTTAATATGTATATCTTATACACTAGTAGTAAATAAATATTGTGAGGGATGCTATATGATTACACATTTTTCAGATATAGAATTACAAACATTATCCATTGAGGGTACAAAACAAGTATATGCCGATACACTACAATTTCCTATTGCAAAACAAACGGAAACATACATTCAATTTCAAATTACTCCTTTTACAACCATTAGCTTCAAAGAAATATTAGAACCAATTGTGCCAACTCATTTTGCATTTCAAGTACCGTACTCTCTGTTTGATGAAATTGCATTGTGGCTCACACAATCTGGTGTCCATATTTTAAAGGATAGAGAAGGAGAAAAGGTTACTCATCATTCTAATGTAAGTAAAGCTGTATATTTCAAAGACGGTGATGGAAATATTCTTGAGATTATTTCACATGAGTATGTAAAAGAAGAGGTTTTACAAAGAAGTGGTCCTTTGCAAGTTATATATGTAAGAGAAGTTGGATTTCCAGTTCCATCTGTTCCTCTGTTTCGAGAATGGCTAAAAAATACATTGCAAATGAGGACGATACATGACCAAGATACATTTAATTTTGTAATTGGAGGAACTGTACATGCGGTTGTTGTGAAAGAAGGAAGGCCGTGGATTCCAATTGATATGAAGGCGTTAATGCCCAAAATGAATGTTACCTTTGGAACTCCAGATCTTGAGTTTATTCAAAACGTAAACAAAAAAGAAAATACATTACATTTTAAGCAGCACTCTTATTCTATTACGTTGAAATATACACCGGGATTTCTAAACAATATCCCGAAGCAATTACATTTACCTTTATCTTTGTGAAATAAGGAGGAACTTGAAATGAAGGAAGCTGCCTTATACGTAGAGGAAAATAACAATTATTATATTTCAACAAATAAAGATTTGTTACAAATCGATACGATTCATGAGTTTCTTTGTAATGACTCCTATTGGGCGAAAGGGATGCCTAAAGAATTAGTTGTCGAAGCAATTAAGAATTCATCGCTTTGTTATGGTGTATATGAAAGTGAAACGGATCAACAAATAGGGTTTGCAAGAGTTGTTACCGATTTTGTTCGCTTCTCTTGGTTAGCAGATGTCTTTATTTTACCAGCTTATAGAGGAAGGGGAGTAAGTAAGAGATTAATAGAGACGATTGTAAAGCATCCAAAGATTCATGGCACACGATTTATGTTGGTTACGAAAGATGCACATGCGTTATATGAGCAATATGGATTTGAAAAAATTACAGAGCCAGAGAAGTTCATGATGAGAAAGTTAAACTTAGAGGTTATTATGGAGAACTATGGGTTAGAGTTTTAAACTTATAGTGTAAATAGATTCTTTAGAAAATGGGGGATACATAGATGGTTCAAATATTAGTAATGGGTGGTACGCAGTTTGTTAGTGAAGCGTTAGCAAAGTTTTTTATTTCTAAAGGATATGAAGTAGATATTTTCACGAGAGGAACACGGGAAGTCACATATCAAGGAGTACGTACACATTTTATAGGAGATCGAAATGTTCCTTTAGACATAAAGAAAAACATTTCAGATAAACAGTATGACTATATTTTTGATATTACAGCTTATCATAAGAATCATGTAAAAACATTGCTTGATTATGTAGATAGAAGTAATTTAAAGCGATATGTATTGTGTAGTTCAGGAGCAGTTTATGCTCCTACTAATCAAACTCTATTTGAAGAATTTGAGCGAGCAGAAAATTATAATTGGGGACAATATGGGCTCGATAAAAAGGGAGCAGAGGATTATTTATTCGCCTTATATAAACAGGAAGGTTTTCCAATTACGATTTTTAGACCTTCATATATTTATGGTGAAGGCAATAATTTATATAGAGAAGCATATATATTCGATCGCTTAACCAAAAAACTTCCTATTCCTATTCCAAAACATGTGGGGCCAGTGCAATTTGTGCACATAGATGATGTCGCTTTGGTTATGGAAAGTGTAATAGGTTCAGAACAATCTAACGGACAAGCTTATAATTTGTCGTATCCAGAAGATATAAAATGGAAGACACTTATCGATATAGCAAGCCAAATAGTAGGAATAGAAGCGCATACGGTAGAAGTAGATGAAACCGTATTAAATCCTGGCATTTCAACACGAAACTATTTTCCGTTTCGTAATGTTCCTTACACAATGAATATAGAAAAATTAAATGCATATCATTTATACGTGCCACAAATAAATTTGCATACTGGTCTACAGAAGGCATATTGCTTATATCGAACTGAAAATGTTCAATTAAATGATGCTACTATGAATAAAATTGATGAGGTAATTCGTATTTTTTCATTACAGAGTTAAAAGTTATATATAATATAGTTATGTAAACTATATGTTTGTTTATCATACAAACATATATGTAAGAAAGGATGTGGCCTCATGATTAGAAAATTAACTGGAGTGGATGCAGAAAATTATTGGGATTTACGCTTAGAAGCATTGCAAAAAAATCCAGAAGCTTATGTTACTACATATGAAGAAGCAATCAAAAAGGAAGAACCCATTCAGGAAGTAATAAAAAATTTACAAGGGGAACATAGCTATACATTTGGTGCTTTTGATGAGAATAATAAGTTAGTAGGGATTGTAACACTATTAACAGAATTACGAGCAGCACTACGTCATAAAGGGCATATTGTTGGAATGTATGTAAGTTCTCAAAGTAGAGGGAAAGGGTATGCACGTAATCTAATACATGAAAGTGTAAAAGAAGCAAAGAAGTTAAATGTAGAACAAATTGGCTTATCAGTTGTTTCAGATAATATTGCAGCAAAAAAATTATATCAATCAATTGGGTTTGAATCATATGGAGTAGAAAAAAGGGCATTGAAAATTGATGAAATGTATCGAGATGAAGAATTTATGGTTTTATTTTTATAAGAACTAAAAAATACGTTTCGTTGACTTAAGTATATATCCATTTTAATTTTCCGACATATAAGCCGCAGCAATGCAAAATGTAACATGACCTACACCCACTTTCTCCTTTTGTTTTAGCGGAAACAGGCCCTAACTATTTCTATACATGGTCAAATGCCATCGTCTCCCTGAAAAGAAAGGAGGTTTTATGTCGTTTTTTAACTTGTATATAGCGGGTTCTTTCAAGTTTGCTTAATGAGTCTATTCATGTAAAAGATGATCCGCAAAAATTAGCAACAGTTGAAGCAACGCAATTTGGTGAAGTATTATTCGCACTATTTGGTGAATTAATGTTATTGTCAGTACCATTTCCATCAAATTTATCTTGGATTGGAATGAGTCTTGTTGTCGTAGGGATGATTTTACATAGTTTTGCGGCCGTTATGGAGAAAAAAGGGGAGAAAATAACAGCATGAGAAGATGATCTTATAAGGTCATCTTTTTTCTGTTTATAATAGAAGGTAGTCCTTTTTAAATTAAAAATTAAGAAAAATATGATAATATATAAATGGAAGATAAAAGAAAATCTATTAAAGGTTATAGGGGATTTGTTATGAATATAAACGATATAATTGCTAAAACAAAAATGCCAAATACAATTCATACAATTGTAAGCGATTTACGAAAACTAGGTATTACAGAAGGAATGAACGTTATTGTACATTCATCACTTAGTTCGATTGGTTGGGTAAGTGGAGGGGCTTTGGCGGTAGTAGAGGCTTTAATGGAAATAGTTACAGAAGAAGGAACAATTATTATGCCAACTCAGACGAGTGATCTATCTGATCCAAAAAATTGGCAAATGCCACCTGTCCCAGAAAGTTGGTGGGAAATTATTCGTGACAATGTACCACCGTTTCATCCGGAAACAACGCCAACGCGAAGTATGGGGGAAGTAGTGGAATGTTTTCGAACATATCCGAATACAAAAAGAAGTAATCATCCGTTACATAGCTTTGCAGCGTGGGGGAAACACGCAAAGCAAATTATTGACGGACATATCCTTGCTCCTAGTTTTGGAGAACAGTCACCTTTAGGGGAAATATATGATTTAGATGGATATATATTATTGATCGGAGTGGATCATGATTCGAATACATCACTTCATTTATCTGAAGTTCGTTCGCAATATCGAGAAAAAGTCCAAATTGGAGCACCAATTATCGAAAATGGAGTTCGCGCATGGAAAGAGTATGAGGAATTTGACTATGATTCTGATGATTTTGAACCATTAGGAAAAGCCTTTGATGAAACTGGATCGGTTATATATGGAAATATAGGGAATGCATCATGTAAATTAATGAAGCAGCGAGAAGCCGTTGATTTTGGAACGGAATGGTTTTTAACACAAAAGCACACGAAGCAAATATGTAACTAAAGGATGGAGAACATGAAGGGGAAAAAGGTACTGATAACAAGTGGCGGCTGTTTAGAAAAATGGGATGAAGTACGTGGGCATACGAATTTATCGACTGGAAGAATGGGGAAACTTCTTGCAGAAGAAGCACTGAAGACTGGTGCCTCTGTTATATATATACATGGTTACTTTGCAGAAAAACCTGACGCGGCTCATAATCTTTCCTCTCATTCTTTTGAAGGAATTATCGATTTACAAGATAAAATGAAACAAATTATTACTAGTGAAAAAATAGATATTGTAATTATGGCGGCAGCTGGATCGGATTGGGTTGTTGATAAAATTGTCGATCGAGAAGGAAATATAATAGATAAATCAGGAAAGTTATCAAGCGATATGCCGCCTGTTATTCATTTTAAGAAAGCTCCAAAAGTACTCGCACAAATTAAACAATGGGATCCAGGTGTTTTGTTAGTTGGATTTAAGTTAGAGAGCGGTATAAGTCAACAAGAGTTAATAACGAGAGCACAAATCCGAATGGAAGGTGCACAAGCAGATTTTATGGTTGCAAATACTTCTAATGCGCTTTATACCTCTGAAACGAATCACTATATTATTTCTAAAGATGGTGAAGTTCAAGTATGTCCGGGTAAAACAAATACAGCAAGATCTCTTATCAATAAATTTGCAACGATACATTCTGAAAAAGAACAAGTTGTTATTTATTCATGAGAATGAAGAAAGAATACAAATATAGGGTGAAAAGATGGAGAATCTATTAAAAAAGGCAATTCAATTGCGTAATGAGAAAAAATTTACTGAATCAAGAGAGATATTGTTACGTTTAACAAATTATTCGCAAAGTCCAGAAATCTACTTTCAATGTGCCTGGACACACGACGCTATGGGAATGGAAACGGAAGCTGTGCCATATTACGAGAAAGCGATTGAATTAGGATTAGAAGGGGAGAGTTTGCGAGGTGCTTATATCGGTTTAGGAAGTACATATCGGTGTATTGGAGATTATGATAGGGCTATAGCTACATTGGAAGCAGGAATGAAACGTTATCCAGATGATGACGCCATGAAAGTATTTTTATCATTAGCAAAATACAATGTACAATCTCATGAAGATGCGATGAAACTGCTGCTAGATGTGGTAGTAAAGACAGAAGGTGTAAAGGAATTTGAAAAAGCTATTACATTTTATAAAGAACATTTAAATGAAATTTTCAGTTGAAAAGGAATGATTACATGAATCAAGCTATAACTCAGAAACGATGGTTAATCTGGCTTGCTATTACGAGTTTGATTGTCCTTTCGAATATTCTAGTTTATACATTACCAATAATGTCACCTTTACCTAGCAGAGTAGCACTCGGTTCTATGTTTGATTTTATACTTACTATTCCAATCGTCACTTACATTATTATTATTAGAAAACGATATTCACTAAAATACATCTTTCCTGTCATATTAGCAGGTTACGTGGCTGCAAAATTTATTATTCCAGATCCGTATTTTGAATCTTATCCGTTTATCACATACTTATTAGTGGCTGGGGAGATTGCATTTCTTTGCTTAGAGCTTTATCTTTTTTACAAAATAGCAAGGAAACTACCTGCAATTTTTTGCTCATATAAAAAATATAGGAACGTATATCCATCTTTTTCATATGCAATCGAAAAGGCAGTGTATCATTCCGTTTCCAAAAGTGTTGGTGTGAATGTATTCTTATCTGAGTGTAAGTTGTTTTACTACGCGTTATTTTCTTGGCGTAAAAAAGTACGTACAGGTTCAGAAGTGTTCACGTATCATAAAAAAACAGGTGCTATTGCATTTTATATTATGCTCATACATGCAACTTTAATTGAATCAATCGGTTTTCATTATTTTCTTCATCAATGGAATCCGGTTGTAGCATGGATTCTGCTAATCTTAAATATTTACGCTGTAATATTTTTCTTAGCAGAAATACAAGCAATTCGTTTATGTCCATATGTTGTAACTGATAAAGAGCTTATTTTACAAGTTGGATTGACGAAACAGCTTGTTGTCCCATTTTGTGATATCGAAAGCATCCATCATAATAAAGGAGCATTACCTTCTAAATTTGAACAAAAACAAATTTTTGATGCCTCGGTAAACGAGTTTATGAAAGAACCAGCAAAACTCGAAATCGTATTAGTAAAGCCAATGCGGGCAACTATGTTTTATGGGTTTCAAAAAACAGTAACAAAAGTTCACATCAATGTCGATGATGAGGGAGCGTTTTATGATACCGTTATGAATAAGGTTCAAGAGAGAAACAGTCATCATTCATAACATACTGTCTATACATGAATCCTTACTAGCCGAAAGCGTAAATACTCGGTTTGTAAGGATTCTTTCGTATTGCCTATTCTTTTGGGATAATAACAAATGCATTTGGAAGATAGCGCATCCCTACAGACGTTTCGGTTGCTGGTTTTAATTGTAGCTTTCCTTTATAAATCATCGTTGCGGAACCTCCACCGTCTAAGGCAAACGCATCTATACATTTGTATTTTTTGAAAAGGGAAACCATATCTCTCATGGAAGCACCGCGATGGTTTTTGTTCCAATAAAACCTTCCGTCTGTTACAATCATGAAGACATTCCCTTCGGCATCTTGACCAATGCCTGTTCGTGGTGCCCAGCCAAACGCTTCTTCAATTTGATCTGTCACCATATTTTTTTCATCTACAATCAACTGCGGTTCGAACGCTACGGCTTGCGTTACGTTCATACGCTTTAACTCATTTATAGAATACATACCTGTAATGAATTGTCCTTTTTTGGTGAATCCACAAATAAGATTGCGTGTATCTTCACTAAAACCAGGCTCTGAACGAATCATACCATCAGAAAGTGCGATTCCGATAATTTGTCCACCTCGCCCAACACCTCCGGGATCTATAAAGCCTCCTGCATTGATACCTGCAATAGCTCCATTTTGTTCAATGAGATCAGATAACGGTTGTCCTTGATCATGATATTTCGTACTTACTAAATGAATGGTAGTGGGGTCATTTACTTTCATTACTTTTGCTGTGAAATGCGGATCTTCAATGGTCTCTACAGTTACAGATAATGGTTGTTTTTTATGAGGAAATAAACCATTAGGAAGCTTTGATTTTTTTGTTGGCGGTGCATAAATAGCAGTTTGAAGTTGATGAATTTCTTCTTTCGACAGGAGTAATCTTGCAAATTGTGGATGCTGTGATGACAGAATAGACCCTCCTATCATTTCACGCAGTTTATGGCCGGAATTTGTACCATATAACCAAATTATTCCTCCAGCAAAAACAATGAAAGTGATAATACTAATATGTTTTATACCTTTTCTTATCCCTTTACGCATATGGCTACCCTCTTTTTTCTTAGTATGTCACATTTGTTATTTCTCAACACAACAAAATAACCGGCAAATATAAAGCTTGCCGGTTTTCATCGTAAATAAATGAAAATTATGATAAAATGAAAGAGTAACTCATGGTCAGAGTGGTTGTTTTATTATCACTTCTCTAATGTTGGGAGGTGATAAATTGAGCGAACTTTCGTTGCTTTTGCAAGGCGGTCTTTTTCTCGTTGCATTGCTAACGTTTGTTGTGTTATTAATCGACAAGCTCAAAAAATAACAACCCACTCTACGCCAATAGAAGGTGGGTTGTTTAATTCATGAGAAACAAATAGGATAATGAATAATCCACTCTGCTGAGTTATATGGGACTAGTGTGTTGCCGCACGCTAGTCTTTTTTTATTTATATGCTAATTTAGTTTATTAATGTGATTGTATCGTTCTTTTCATTATTATAGCACAATCTTGTTTATGTAAAAAAGGAGAGCGTACGTTCTTCTTTTTGAAAGCAAATCAATTAGTTTTAAGATTTAATTCTGTTTGTTGGCTTAAACAATCCATTCATATATTCTTTTAAACTTTTTTTATAAAATACTTGGTTGTTTGCATCATTTACACCGACAATTGGTGACGGAAGGTCGTATCTTTTTTTAGACAGATGAACAACGACATCAAACACATCAAAGAAACGAATAAAGCAAAATAATCCATCTTTGTCACTTAACAAAATGAAATAATGGTTTTCACAGTCGGTACTTAATGTGTTCCACAATGAACTTTTGCTTAAATCTCGTACAATATTTCTATCTTTTAATTCAATGAAATCGATGTTTGATAAAATATTAGAAATTACAACTGCGTCGGGATCACTAATATAACCATCTATATTATGTATAGCGAATAAATAAGCCATTTTCAATAAGCTCATCTTATATTTGCGATTATCCAGAAGTAATTCACGTTGAATAGAACCCGCAACTTTCGTTACTCGTTCTTCTTTCCATATTTCATTATGAAGTGATATATCGTTTCTTTTACATAGTTTCATTATGAGAGAATTTGAGAATTGGAACTCATCAATATCCGTTTCTCCATTTGTATATTTTTCTTCATCATATATGTCTAGAAGAAGAGGAGAGTCAACTTGATGTTTGAGTTGATCTATTTTATACTGTATTAATTTATGGCTAATTAATATACGATCTATACTTGCTATTACGTTTTCATAGCAGGTTTCACACACTGTGTTGATATAGTAATATCCACATAACACTTCTGGAATTACATATTGTTCTGTACATTGTTTTTCATCTCTACATATACTGCATATTGGCATAGTTATCACCTTTTAGTTACAAATTTTTATCTTGTTATTTGCGGGCAATAATCTCCCATTTTACGGCTTTGAGAAATACAAAGGAGATAAGTAGGGGATAACTGCCCGTAAAGTCCGATTAGTTCAATTTATCATCAGTAGAAAATAAAAACACAACTGACAAAAGTTTCACCTTATATGTTTTTATTGTAGTTTATTTATTAATGTTTTGGAATAAAGAAAGAGGAAATAACATATAAATTTTTGCTTCGATTTGTTACAATGATAAAAGAAATTTAAAAGGAGGCTCTTTTTTTGAAATCAAAAGTTCAATTTTGGACATTAGAAGTATTGATGGTTGTAGCGATTATTTTTATCTGTACAAAAATTTCGTTTTTATTTCAACCAATTGGTATTTTTATATCCACTTTATTTTTTCCCATTTTAATTGCTGCATTTTTGTATTTTATGTTTAATCCTGTCCTACTTTTTTTAGAAAACAAAAAGGTGCCGCGAAGTTTATCCATTTTGTTATTGTATGTCTTTATTATTACATTAATAGCTGTTGCAGTTGGCGTTGTAGTTCCAGTTGTATCTCATCAGCTGATGGATTTAGTAACGAACATGCCAACGTATATTAAAGTAGGGAAAGAATACATAGCAGATTTATCGAATCATAAGCTATTTCAATGGCTTACAACACAAGATTATGTTTCGTTAGCGACATTAGAAAAGAATGCTCTTTCGTATTTGAAAGAAATACCAAATACAATTACAGCGAGTGCAACTGCCTTATTTGGAATTATAACAAATGTTGCATTAGTTGTTTTCACAGTTCCATTTATTTTGTTTTATATGTTTAAAGATGGTCATAAATTCCCTGGAGCAGCAGTTCGTTTTTTTCCAGAATCATACCGTGAAAATGGACTTCGTCTATTTAAAGAAACGAATGAAACACTTGCGGCGTACATTCAAGGACAAGCACTTGTTTGTTTATTTGTAGGAGCTTTCACGTTTGTTGGTTATTTAATTATTGGATTGCCTTATGCATTTATTTTAGGGATTGTGGCAGCATTTACGAATATCATTCCAAATTTAGGTCCGTTTATTGGAGCAGCGCCGGCGGTTATTGTTGGACTATTTGTATCGCCAATGCAGGCGGTATGGGTTATTGTTGTGGTAACGATTGTTCAGCAATTTGAAAGTAATATTTTATCACCGCGAATTATGAGTGAGAAACTAAATATTCACCCTTTAACCATTATCATCTTAATTCTTGGTGTTGGAAATTTTGCTGGAATTATTGGAATGATTTTAGCTGTACCAACCTATGCTGTATTGAAAACAATTATTTCAAACTTAGTAAGGCTTTTTGAATCGAAAAAAAATAAGAAATAGAAAGAAGGCTGGTTACAGAGTGTAACTGGCTTTTTTTCGTTCTCAGTATAAATGTAATACAAATAATTAAAATATATGTATGACTGATTTGACTTTTAGCCGTTACATGTCGTCAAAAATTTGTATTGAAAATTATTCACGATAGCAGTATTCTATACATATTCAAATATTTGAAGATGTATAGAATACTGCTAAATTATTTAAAATGATAAGTAAGTAATGGAGGTGTTTGAATGGGAAATGAAATGCAACAGTTTAAGGCTGACTTTTTCAAAGCTTTATCACATCCTTTACGGATCCGTATTCTTGAATTATTGTCAGAGGGTGAAAAAAGTGTAAATGAACTTCAAAGCATTTTGAATAAGGAAGGTTCTGCCGTTTCACAACAACTAAGTGTATTACGTGCAAAAAATATTGTTGTCGGTACAAAAGATGGGAAACGAGTTTTATATTCGCTACGAGATCCAATGATTATGAACTTACTGGAAGTTGCACGAGCGATTTTTAACAACCATTTAATTGATACGATTTCGATGTTAGAAGAAGATGATAAAACCATTGTAAAGGAGGGGGTTGAGTATCGAAGTTAAGAAAGAAGTTATTATTCAACATGGAATTGAAGTATTTCGATCAGTAGGAGCTCATCATGTATGTGATGTTTGTATTAAAAGTGGGAATTCTTGTTGTTTTTCATGCCAGCATTTACAAGATGAAGTTGGGTGTCAAAAGAGAAATACGGCTTGTACAGCTTGGTTATGTGGGATTCAAAGTTTTTTATTTGATCAAATTGGATTATTGGATGGATGGAAGAGCTTTTGGAGTGAGGTTCCAGGTCAAAAGTTTCGTAGAGATAGTACGCCAGATAAGGTATGGATTAAATCCTTTATAGATACAGAGAAGTTAGATGGCCGAGAGGGGGAACTTCTAGCAGAAAGGTTGAAAATCTATGTGCAAGAGAGCGGAGATATAGGTGAATTAGAGTGTCATTTGAGCAAAACGTATAGTCAATATTAAGCTTATGCTTTCCTTAAATAAGAGCATGAAAAATGTATTTACAATCTAAATTTATTAAGAGGTAGTTAATCTTTCAGAAACAGCAAGATTTATTAATAATAGAAAAGAAGGGTTTATAATGAAAGGGTTATTTACAGGAAGATTTGAAGGATACTCATTGAGGCACTTTCAAAAGGATCTTCTTTCAGGAACGATTGTCGGAGTTGTTGCGATTCCACTTGCTATGTCTTTTGCTATAGCTTCTGGAGTTAAACCAGAGTATGGGATTTATACAACATGTATTGCTGGAATTCTTACTGCGCTATTTGGTGGTTCAAGGTATCAAATTGGAGGACCAACAGGTGCCTTTGTTCCAATTCTTTTAAGTATTGTAATTGCCTATGGATATGAAAATTTGTTACTGGCAGGTTTATTAGCCGGAATTCTTTTATGTCTAATGGGTATCTTTAAATTAGGATCTTTAATTAAGTTTATCCCGCGTCCTGTAACAGTTGGTTTTACATCAGGTATTGCTGTTACTATTTTTACGGGACAAATTGCTAGCTTTTTAGGTTTAACAGGTATAAAAAAGCATGAGGCATTTATAGCAAATCTGAATGAAATCTTTATTCATATTGATACCGTCAATTTTTACAGCATTATAACAGCTTTTATCTGCTTTGTTGTTATACTCGCAACGCCAAAGCTTTTTCCAAAAGTACCTGGTTCATTAGTAGGTATAATCATTTCAACTTTAATTGCAACGGTATTTTTCTCGGGTCATGTACCAACTATTGGTACAGCGTACGGTACGATACCCAATACACTTCCGCAGTTTCATGTACCAGAAATCACATTAGAACGTATCAAATTGCTGATAGGTCCGGCATTTGTAATTGCGATGCTCGGTGGTATTGAATCTCTTTTATCTGCTGTCGTGGCAGATGGAATGACAAATAGTAAACATAACAGCAACAAAGAACTGATTGGTCAAGGAATTGCTAATATTGTCACGCCATTATTTGGAGGTATTCCAGCAACAGGAGCGATCGCTCGAACAGCGACTAATATTAAAAGCGGGGCTGCTTCACCTATATCAGGTATTATTCATGGGATTCTTGTTTTATTAACACTTTTATTACTAGCTCCATATGCTTCACATATCCCACTTGCAAGTATGGCTCCTATTTTAATGGTAGTAGCTTGGAACATGAGTGAGCAAAAACATTTTGCGCACATCGTTAAAATGAAGAGTGGAGATTCTCTTGTATTAGTTGTAACATTTTTGTTTACTGTATTTACGAGTTTAACAACAGCAGTAGAAATTGGTCTTATTTTAGCTATTATTTTATTTACAAAACGTATGAGCAACATGCTAGTCATATCTAAAGTGCTTCCAGATCATTCAAGAAAAAATGAAAAATTGTTACCACATGTGGTGAATAAAACTCATGATTGTCCGCAAATTAGTATTTATACAATAGAAGGTCCGTTATTCTTTGGTGCTGCTCAAACATTTGAACAAAGCATTTTAGCAACTATTCACTATAAACCTAAAGTTTTAATTTTACGAATGGGAAAAGTTCCTTTTATTGATACGACAGGAGAGTCTTATTTTAGAAGTATTGTTCATTCGTTTAAACAACAAGGTGGAATACTTCTAGTTGCAGGAATTCAACCTGAACTAAAAACGACTTTAGTTAGAAATGGACTGTATGCTGAAATTGAGAAGCAGAACTTCTTTGAGCATACAGGGGATGCAATTAACTACGCTTTAGAACATTTGAATGTGAACAAATGTATGGGCTGTAAACATTTTGCATTTCGTGAATGCAAGCACCTTTCTCATCAACCTCAGAAAGTGAATACAGTAAAAGATAAAGCAAATGCACTAGATTTTTAAAAAGGAATAAATAAAAATAGTGAACAAGGTTGCCTATATTTTTATATAACAACCTTGTTTTTGTTTGCCCGTCAAATTTTATCCCGCTATTCGTGGGCAGTAATACTTCCGCCTCAAAATTCAGCGAAAGCATTGTCCAGCTCTAGCGGCTCGTTCAGAAGTTAGGTGGGAGCTGATAATCAGTGAGGGATGAAGAAAACCCCACTGATTAAAGTTTCACTTTATCCAAGAAAAGTCCGTTTTGTAAGAGTTTTTCATCAGTGGAGAATGAAGTGTCTTCACTGATTTTATACTATCTTTTTAGTACTTTTATAATATATAAATCCATTTTCATTCTTCAACATCTAAGTCGGTGCAATGCAGAATATAACATGACCGCTCCTTGCTTTCTCCTTTTGTTTGAAACTTTGCCTGTGGCAGAAAGAGGCTCTGACCGCTTCTATGCATGGCCAGATGCTCTCGCCTGCTTAAAAAGAAAGAGGGTTTTTATGTCGATTTTTTACTTTGTATTCATATAGTTCTGTTATGCGGAGTCTACCTCTACAATCCAAATCATAATTTTCCACTTAGATAAAATCATTTTAAATATCTCCTTTCATCGCTATTTGATATTCATAATTACAGATGGTTATAAAACGATATTTGGCGATCTTTTACTTCGTCCACGATTTGTTGAACACGTTGTTTCTGTTCAAGTTCTACTTCAGATAAACGAGCTTTTTGAATCGTAATCGTTAAAAAGAATACATGAAATGTCATATGTTTTTACTCCTTTCAAATATAAAAAATTGTGAGAATGTGAAAATCGCACAAAAAAGCCACAGGAAGATAGAGTGTTCCTGCGGCATGGCATGAAAAAGCCACAGGAAGGCATTCGACCTCCTGTGGCAGAATAATTCAAATCATAGTAAATACGATTTTCAATTCTCCATATGGGTGGTCGAACATCTATTTAATTGTGAAACAAGTGCTACATATACAGTTAATTTCATCATATTATTCGACCTCCTTTGGAATTTTTTTCTTACGTAAGTAAGTATATACAATTAGGTAACATTTGTAAACCCTGAAATTTAAAAATAGGACAAAAATTTTGAATTTTGATGAAAGTGTACAATTTTTAAGATAGATTTCTTAATGAACGGCGAATATTTAGTGTGTGGAGGGATAAACTGAAATTCTCTTATTCTTGAGGGGTGAACTTTATTTAATAGCAGGTACAAAAAAATTAAAAAAGTTTGACGGAGGTAGAGTCATTGTCATGAGTTTTCAAACGGATTATTTTTTAAAAACAGCAATAAGTACAGTGTTATTTCCATTTACGGCGGCAAATCTGTATATTAGAAAAAAGAATGAAACGAAGGAACCAGGAAGTATTGTGAATGTGGATGGTCGCAGCATTCATACGATTATTTCTGGTGAAGAGAATGGAAATCCTACTGTTATTTTAGATGCAGGATTGAGTGGTAATTGTTTAGCTTGGTGTCTAATCCAGCCTGAATTTTCTGTCTAAATTTTCTATAATTTCAGATAGTAGGTTGTATACTATTATCACTAGAATTATATAAAAGTGTTAAAAAACATAGAGATGTGTCAAAAAAATAGGGATGGGGAGTGGTATTTTTGAAAAAGAAGGTTTTATCTTCAACATTAGCTTTATCTATGGCTTTAGCGACATTTGCGACATTAGGCACGTCACGTACATATGCAGCAGAGCAAAAAATTCAATACAACCAAGGATTTCAGACACCATCTTATATTGGGGAAGAGTGGAAAGCACCAGAAGGACTAGATAAAAAAGAAACTGTGTTCGAGTATTTAAAGAGTAAGAAAGACATGTTTCAATTAACAGGAAATATGGAGAAACATTTTGAAATCGTTAGAGAAGAAAAAGACGCAGAAGCAGAAACAACGCATGTGAGGCTTATTGAAAAATATAATGGTGTTCCTGTATATGGCTCTGATCAAACAGTAGCACTTGATAAAAATAATAATGTGAAAGCATTTTTTGGACAAGTTATCCCGAATTTAGAAAATAAAAATATCCCATCAACTGCAAGTATTTCAGAAGATGAGGCTGTAAATATTGCGAAAGCTAGTATTGAGAAAGAGATTGGAAAAGTAGATAACTATGATGGTATTAAGAAGGATTTATACGTATATGAAAAAGATGGACAATATTATCTTTCCTATCTTGTAAAAGCATCTGTTTCAAAACCAGCACCAGGCTACTGGCATTATTTTATTGATGCAATAAATGGAAATGTGATCAATAAATATAATGCGGTCGATCATATTACTGGTTTTGGATATGGTGTTTTAGGAAACAGACAATCATTTGAAATTGTTCAAAATGAAAAAACAGGTGCATTTCATTTATTTGATGGCAAACGTGGAAACGGTGTTTATACGTTTGATTGGAGAAATTTGAATAAATACTTTTATGATTCACCATTACAAGGACTGGGATATACAGGTTATGAAATTGAAAGTAAGTTCAAGTTCTTTGCAGATAAAGCAGGTGTTGATGCACATGTAAATGCAGAAAAAGTATACGACTATTATAAGAAAACATTTAATCGTAATTCCTATGATAACAAAGGAGCAAAGTTACGTTCTGTTGTTCACGTAGGGGAAAACTGGAATAATGCTGGGTGGAACGGTGTGTATATGAGTTATGGTGATGGAGATGGAAAAGAATTTATTCCATTTTCTGCAAGCTTAGATGTTGTTGCCCATGAGTTAACACATGCTGTAACAGAGCATACAGCAAATTTAGAGTATCAAGATGAGTCTGGTGCATTAAACGAATCGTTTTCGGATATTTTCGGTGCGATGGTGGACCGTGACGATTGGGAGGCGGGAGAAGATATTTATACACCGGATATATCAGGAGATGCAATGCGTTCCTTAAGTAATCCTGCTTCTATTCCAAACCCATTAGAACCAACTGAAGGTTATCCAGATCATTACAGAAAATTTTACACTGGTCCATATGATAATGGCGGTGTTCATATTAACAGTAGTATCAATAATAAAGCAGCATATTTAGTGTCTGAAGGTGGCGGACATTATGGTGTGGAAGTAAACGGTGTTGGTCGCGAAGCTACGGAAAAAATTTACTATCGTGCCCTTACAAAATATTTAACTGCAAACTCTAACTTTAAAATGATGCGCCAAGCTGTACTTCAAGCTGCAGAAGATTTATATGGTAAAAACTCTAAAGAAGTACAAGCTGTAACGAAGGCTTATAATGCAGTTGGTATAGAATAAGACATGAAAAAGACCTGATATATAATGTCAGGTCTTTTCTTACTGATCAATCGCGAATGCCCGGTGCAATTTTCGCTACGCCTTTATAAACTTATAAAGTATTTATTAAACGATATTGTAAATCTAGGCATTATTATCATAAGTAAAGAGCCGAATTTTTTCCTGTTAAGAGTAAATCGGCTCTTTAATGTTTAAAGAATGTAATTAAAAAACTCACAAACAAAGAGTCAATTTTCTGAAATAGAAAAAATGACTTGAAGTATCTTCCATTTGTTTATATATTTTTCATTAAATTCATAAGACAGTGTAAGAGTATTTAGCATGGTACCTGAAATTAGATCGTGATTTAACTCTATAGGTATCCTTAGCTCATAATGATCATGTTGTACTGGTAACCCAATTTTTGGGTTAATAGACACACGTGGTTTAAATTGTCCTTTTTCTTAACATAGACCAGTCATGTGACACATTCCTTTTTAAATATATTTTTTAAAAGAAGGTTTCCATTCTGACAAATCCTGATAAACAAACGTTATATTGTCACATATTTTATCTGCAACTTCGTACATATGTTTTATATCATTAGCCGTAAATAATATAGATCCTTTGCGCTGAGTACTGTCTACAATAGTTGGTATGGTGTCGCCCTCTTTTACTAATAGATCAATTAATATCACTTCGGATATGTTATCTAACCCTTTATACTTGATTTCTTTTAAGCAACCTGGTTTTGGAATCAAGCTTAAAGACATAGCTTGACATTTTGAAGATACACATCTAAATTCATCTATAGTCTCAGTAGCTAACGCATCATAATAGTATCCAAATTGAGATATGCCGGTTGTTAGTTCTACCATTTTCCAAATATTACCGCCACCTATCCTGACTTGAGACTCTATGATTATTGGCTTATTTTGTTTGTCTAACTTTACTTCTGTATGAGTAATGCCGTCTTCCAGTTGCATGTCGTTCAAAAATAGCATTACTTTCTCAATGATTAATTTTTTTTGAGATTCATCTATAGGTGCCGGCATAATAGTATAGTTTATTATAAACGTATCTTCTTTAAATACTTCAGCTGATATAGCTAGTATAGAGTGTTTTTTGTTATAAGAAACGGCTTCGACCGTATAAACTACGTCACCTTCAACGTACTCTTCCACTAAAATAGGTAGTTGAATACCGTTATCTTTAATAAATACCTCTACGTCATCTCCCATGTCTAGCTTAGATACTCCTTTACCACCTGCGCCACTCGGGGGCTTTATTATAATACTATCTTTTTTGTTCAAAAATTCATCAATGTCTTTTATGTTATTGCAAACTATCGAATCTATCGAAAAGTCTTTGCCTGCTAGAATTTCACGCATCATGTCTTTATTGCGGGTTATCATATTAGCGTTGTAAGAAGATCCTTTAACATTAAAAATTTTTGCAATTGTGCAAGCCGTATCTAAAGCTGCTTCGTTGAAAGATACAACCACATCAAACGGTTTCTCTTTGTACAATTCTTCAGCATAGTATACACACACGGGTATGTTTGTTGTGTCTATTTCTTTTCTATAGAAACACTTTTCTAAGATAATTCCATCGAAATATATGTGTTTAGTGTAAGACCCTATATACGAAACAGTATACCCCCTGTCTAAAGCATCTTGTATAGGCTTTGTCCATCCCCCTATAAATAAAACGTGTGGTGTATTTCCTATGTCAGTTCCTTTTGATACTTTATACATCATAATCATCTCCTCTAAATTGAACTCGTATATTCAATGTTGGTACCTGTTAATACGCCTCGTCTTAACAACACCACTAAACACAATGTTGTTCCGAATCCCCCTATAAATAACGTAGTTTGAAGCCCAAATATAGAAACTAAAAATGCACTAGCAAAACTTCCCAATGCCCAAGCACCCCAATTAAGCGTACGCTGCATTGCATTTACTCTGCCTAGCATGTGACTTGGTGAGGCAAGTTGTCGTATGGTTGCAGCGTAAGGGCCAAATACCCCTTCTCCCATACCATGTATGATACTTGCAGCTACTATACCGTAAACGGTTCCCAAATATCCCATTATCGGTATAAAGGACAGACCGATAACTGATACAGTAGCGCTATAAATAAGCATTTTTGTATTATTAATTTGTTGACTTTTTTTCAGGAGTATCGTATTGCCTATTAAAAATCCCACCGCTGCCGAACCTACCACAAAGCCTATGTCAAGTTCAGATAGACCCATTACCTTATAAAGGAATATTACTAAAATGCTATTTAGTATGTATTTAAAAAAACCATACACAGCGCCACAGCTTACAATTGGTTCCAATACAGGGTGTTTTTTAAAATATATTAAACCTTCATATATGTTTATATATATAGATTTTATGTTTACATTTCTAAAAGAGCCCTCTGTATGCGGTTTAAACCTTGAAATAAATAATACACACACAAAACAAACAAAATACGTTACTGCGTCAACAGTGAAAGAGCCTGTTAATCCAACTAGAGTAATAACGATTCCTGCTAGCATAGGACCAATTACTATAGAAAGAGACTCCGAAAGGGCTAGTTGAGCATTTCCTTTTTTTAAGTTGTCTTTATCTGTTAATATTTCCGGTAAGAAAGAAGGAATTGCAATGTTGTAAAACGTGGTAAATATTCCATTTAAAAACATGAGAAACACTAATAAAGGGAATGTTATTATATTTGTTACAGTCAGTATGAATACTGATAAAAATAAAACGCCTTGACATATACTACAAATTAGCAAAACCTTTTTTCTATGAAGGATGTCTATCAAAGCACCGGCTACTAATCCGAAAATTAGGTAGGGTATGAATATAATCCCACGAAGCAAGGCAGCATTCGCCTCACTTGTTTCTAGCACCTTTAATGCAAAAAGAGGCAAAGCCACTACTGTAAACTGGGTACCTAACAAACTTATAGACTGTCCTAGCCAAAGCTTGTAAAAATTAAAGTATTTTTTATTTTTCATAATACACCTTCTTTCATTCATATTTATAAATTACCTAGTTTACGATATAAGTAAGATCAGGCGAACGCACATGAGTCCGCATTTAGAAGAGGCGACAGTTTGGCGTTGTCCTGTTTATCCCGCATTAACGGGCAGTAATACTCCCACCTCAAAATTCAGCGAAAGCATTGTCCAGCTCTAGCGGCTAGAATCTCCGGCCGTTTCGCCCCCCCGGACGAGGCAAAAAGCGCCTCTCTGTCAGGGGCTCCAACGTCCTGCGATTCTGAACGAGCCGCTTCCGCTTTTCTTAAGAAGTTAGGTGGGAGATAAACTGCCCGTAAAAGCCCGATTGGTTCAACTAATAATCAGTGGGGGATGAAGAAAACCCCCACTGATTAAAGTTTCACTTTATCAAGCATTTGATGTAGCTTGGCCCAGTAGAGTTCGGCTAAAGATGTTATATGCTGATCAGACATGTTGTAGCTCCTTCTCATTGTTTGTGGAGCCTTGTTCAAGTTCCAACAGTTGCGTTTTCATTTCCATTCCGCCGCGATAGCCCGTCAGCGATCCATTTTTGCTGATAACACGATGGCATGGAACAGTAATCAGGATCGGATTGGTTCCAATGGCCCTCCCAACTGTCCGAACTGCAGTTGGTTTTAGAATTTGTCGAGCAATATCCGAGTAGGATCGAGTTTGACCGTACGGAATATCACATAGTGCCTTCCATACGGCTTCCTGAAAAGGTGTGCCGTGATAAAAGATTGGAATGGTGAACCGATTGAGCTTGCCTTGAAAATAACGAACAAGCTCATCTGCAAAAGGTTGCAATTTTTCGTCATCTCGAATCAGGTCGTTTTCAGGCAAGTAATGATTTGCCCATTTCACCAATTCTTCGAATGGTTTATTTTGCGATCCGACAAAACATAAGCCTTTTTTTGTTGCGGCAATGTACACCTTCCAGTTTTCATAAGAAAACAACGACCAATAGAGAGAACTGCTTTTTTTAGGTGCCATTTGAAAATGCCTCCTTCAAGTGTTGTTTTTGCTGTCTACGATAAGCCTCCGGCGTTTGGCCGGTTTTCCTCTTAAACAGCGTAATAAAATAAGGTGTATTGGAAAGTCCGACAGACTCACCGACTTCAGCAATTGGGTCATCAAAAGTAGTCAATAACATTTTCGCCTTTTCTATACGGACATGCTGGATGTAGTCCACCGGGGTCATGCCTTTGATTTTTTTAAAGGTTCTATGCAAGTGATAAGGGGTTCCGTGACTCAGAAGCGCAAGGACTTCAAGCGTCAACGTTTCATCGCAGTGGCTATCCACATATTCGGTTATGAAAGCAATCCACTCCTCATCGGGCAATCTTTTCCTGGTTGGCTTGCACCGTTTGCAGGGACGAAAATGTGCAGCTAGTGCTTGATCAGCATTTTCAAAAAAGCCAATGTTTTCTCTTTTGGGTATTCTTGATTTGCAAGAAGGGCGACAAAAAATCCCCGTTGTTTTCACTGCATAAAAAAATTGTCCGTCATAAGAAGCATCATTATTGACAATAGCCTGCCATTGTTTATCAGAAACAGGGACGGATAGAATTGGCTTGTCAGAGTCTGGGTGTTGATTAGTTCGTTTCGGATTTGTTTTCCAATCATATGTCACTTTGAATCACCTCTAGCTTCAGTATAACCCTGAAAACAAGTTATTGTATGCATTTTGGAATGTAACAGCAAGATAACGAAATTATAATATTATCAGGTAAATATTAACACTTTAATTTCACTTAAATTGAGAGGCAATCTATTGGATTCTAAAATAAATTTATCCCGCATTAACGGGCAGTAATACTCCCGCCTCAAAATTCAGCGGAAGCAAAGAAGTTAGGCGGGAGATAAACTGCCCGTAAAAGCCCGATTGGTTCAACTAATAATCAGTGGGGGATGAAGAAAACCCCCACTGATTAAAGTTTCACTTTATATTAGATTGAAAAATTTATAATTTGGTTTTATCGTTTTGGGGTAGTGTATTCTTGTTAGCTTGGTGGGCATGTGGCGGTAATCCTATAAAAGCTAGGGCAGTTATTTAGATCTAGTTAGTTAAAAATTATTTGTCTAAGAAGCTCAATGATTCTATAAAAAAGTAGAAACATTGAGCTTTCTGTTTTTCATAGATTGCGTAATGAAAATGGGAAATATATAAATTACAAGTGAAAAATATGAATAAAAAGAATACACTTGTAGAAAGGGGGGATCGGGGATGAAGTACTGGAAAGATGATATTTTTAGAATACTTGGAGTATGGTCTTTACTTGCTGCTTATATCGTTTTAACAATGTCGATGCGTTATTCGTGGTTAACGGTGTATCAAAGTTTAGTGGTATTAGGAGTACCTATTATTGCAATCAACTGGAATTTTGCGGTAAGAAATGTACTTTTTGCAAATGTGTTGTTTATAAGAGGAATGCGTATAACCTTATATCTCGCCTATGCGTGGTCATGTTGGATGCTTCGGAATATTTACGGTATTGAAAATGAGAAAATTTGGCTTTCTATTAGTTGGCTACTTCCAGTATTATATCTTTATTTTACTGACAGAAAACCAGAGTGGTATGTGCTTGGCGGCGGAGCATTGCTTTTCTTTTTATCAAATATAGATGAAACGACGTGGTTTGTTGTTTCGCACAAATGGCAATCTATTATGATAACAATGGCCTCAGTTATTTGGTACTGCCTGGAACGAAAAATGCTGGGCCGCTATTTATTTTATACAGCTAGTCTATTAGGGTTATGGGTGATATATCTTGAATGTTTATATGAGGGAGGAGAGCCTAACTATTGGCTAAAAGTGTTGTGTGCAATCATCATGACAGTCACATACATGGTTATATTCAAAAAAATACAAGAAGGACATTTATATAAAATAACAACTGGTGCAATCTTAACGGCTTGGTCGTTGTATGCATTAATAGACATAACGAATTTATTTGTAAATTTAACTATGAATCTCTCTTATATATTGATGGGGCTTGTCGGTTTGTTTGTTCTTATTTCGCAAGTATTTTTCACTTGGCAAGAAAAAAAGAAACAAACGAATGCAAATCCCCGGAAAATAGGAGAATACGTGCTATATGTTTTAGTGAGCTCAATAGGAAGTGTTCTTTTTCTTGCGAGTCTTTACTTCGTATTATGGGAAACAGTAAGAGAAAGCAGTGTAATCATGATTGTAAGCGCTATGCTAAGTGTGCTTGGAATTTGGGGATATAAAAAAATAACAGCAAAATTTTTGCGGGTTTTTTTATTTGTTTTCGCTATCACAGCAGGAATTACAACCATTGTAACAAATCACCATTACATATGGGGAGTGTTGTATGCGAGTTGTATTTTTTTGTATTGGCTATTTGCGAATCATAAGGCAGAACAATATAGTTTATGGTGGTTATTAGAAGGAGTCATAGTAAGTGAGTGTATGAAAGATACGGAATATACAATAAGTATGGGGTATCTCGTGCTCATTCATATCGGATTTTTCATTTTTGCGATTGTGCGGAAAAATAAATTTTTAATACGAAATAGCGTTGGATTTGGAATGATATATGTATTTTTCTATTTGTTAGGGAAATATGAAGGTGCAGATCCTTGGTTTATTATGAGTGCACATGGTGGATATATATTACTCCTTGTACTGGGCATGTTGTTTGTAAAGGATATCGTAATAAAGCGGATTGGCATTGTTATTTATTTGTTTACGAATCTTATAATGTATGAAACAAATTACATTGGAAACTATGGATTGAGCTTGATGCTGTTTCTGGCAGGGATTGTATTGTTGCAAACAAAAAAACATCAAAAACAAGAGAAAATTAGTAAATATAACGGAATATACAAGAAAAAACACGTATGGTTAGTAGGGGTACTTTCCGCTTTTATGTTACTAGGTACTGTTGCAAGGCAAGAATGGAACTATTATAACAGTAATATTGTATTGCTGGAATTGGAAAATCCAGTTAATGAAATGAGAGATATGAAAAAAGTATGGTTTTCTTTCAAAATAGAAGTGGAAGCAAATGAGATGATGTTGAAACGCGAAACAATAAAAGAAACAAAAACACCAGTGTTTATAAAATTGAAAAAAGAACAAGACAAGAATTATCGTATAGATCAAATAGAGGTTGGTGACTATCCGAAAGAAAAAGGAATCTGGATAAAGGGATATATGAATTATGGATATGTTACGATTGGAAGTACACGTGAAGTTCCTGTTACTCTCGTAAAAGGGGAAGGGATATATGCAAAAGTACAAATTGCGAAGAACGGAAATAGTAGAGTAATCGAAATTCAATGACATAAGGTGTGCATGGATAAGAAGTGGTAGGTTTAAACGGGATATTAAGGAATAAGGATTGTAAATCGAAGGTGAAATACTAGTATAAAACAAAAATGGGTCATAGTTTGGATTGTAATTCCAAATATGACCTTTGTTTTATGTCGAAATTTACTTAACGTATATTTTTGTTGAAATTTGGATGTAACTTCAATAAACAATTCTTCAAAAACTTTTACTCTATTAAGAAAAGTCTTTCCAAGTAAAATCAACACTCAAAATACCGACAGGCTGTTCATTGGCTATATAGTTTTTTGTAGAAGCTAATTCTGGTTTGCGAATACAAACAAGATTTTTGTAATTCCCAAATGCCCGACAAATGAATGGACGTACCGAGTGAATGCCGCACCGATCGTTAATTTCGTCATAAAAAATACAGGTCCCAAAATATCGTTGTTGTTGCTTTAAATTTAGGCGTTTTTTAGTAGGCATTGCTTTTATCTTCTTTTTTATTTTTTTTAACTCGTTTTCTGTAATTGGAACAGGACCGCAACACATTCCTTTACAATCTTTACAAGGCAAACTTTCCATCCCATCATCTCCTAGAATAGGTAATTGTTATCATGAATTTAAAGATACGAGTTTTCTAGCTCTAAAATTGCAAAAGTGAGGAGCTCATTTAAAAGTAAATGGCATTATAGGTACAACCATTGTCAACTCCTTTACTTACCCTCTAATCGAGGGAGTTTATTAATATTTTTTTCTGGACACTTGTTTGCTGTCTTTCTTGCTGATTCTAGAGGGGTTGCTTTTCTTGGGTCTTCTTTTCTCGTTTTAGACCAACACAAAAAGGTCTTTAGACACACTTGAAGAAAAATGTTCTTCAAGTGGTCCAAAAGACCCATGATCTCTGTTATTCAGATAAAAGCTCGATGACGAGACACACGCTTGCGTCTCTTTTGAAAAGAAAAAAATATTACTCTTAGTATAACAAATTTATCCATTTATTACAAGAATAACTGAATTTAAAAGAAAATAAATCGTGTATTACACGATTACAATTAATTAATCTATGATATGAAACTCATTACCCAAAACGGTTCATGGTACGTTCTTAACGTACAGCAAAACTGAGTTTTTTTGAAGTGAAAAATCCGTTGTAAACAAAATGTCTAGAATTATAGTTGAACTAAGAAATATGAGTGTGCTAAAATTAAAAAATGATCTGTCGGAAAATTTTATTTTATCCGATAAATATCCAATATAATTGTAACAGGAATCACCTGTGTTTGTCAAACTTTTGGTCAAAATTTTTTTCGATAAGGAGTGACAATATGGAACAGTATGAACAAGATTGGAAGAGAGAACAACAACGAATAGAAGTAGTTGTTAAGAAAATTAAAGAGCGAGTAGATAGCCTTCAACAATATGTAAGCAGCGGAAAAAAAGAGGTAGTTCATATTCGGAAAAACTTTTGGAACGATGTAACAACTAACTTCGATAATGCTGAAGAGGCCATTGAAACAGCAGCAAGTATAAAGCAACAAGCAGAGTTATTAGCAGAAAGAGAACGAAGTCATTATCATGCAGATAAGCAGCTCACCATGTTAAAACGGCTAGAGCATTCTCCGTATTTTGGGAGAATTGATTTTTTAGAAGAAAGTGAAAGAAGTGCTGATCAAATTTATCTTGGCATTCATTCGTTTTTTGACGAGAGTACAGATCAATTTCTTGTTTATGATTGGAGAGCACCTATATCTAGTTTGTATTATGATTATTCGCTCGGATCTGCCGTTTATAAAGCGCAAAATGAAATGATTACAGGAGAAATAACTTTAAAAAGACAATTTATCATTCGTAACGGTCAAATGGAAAGTATGTTTGACACCGGAGTAACAATTGGTGATGAATTATTACAAGATGTGTTAGGGAAAAATGCGAATACACAAATGAAAAGTATTGTTGCTACGATTCAGAAAGAACAAAATCTAATTATTCGCGATGAAACGAGTCGTTTACTTATTGTGCAAGGAGCAGCAGGAAGCGGAAAAACATCGGCTGCATTGCAACGAGTTGCCTATTTACTATATCGATATCGAGATACATTACATGCAGATCAAATCATTCTTTTTTCTCCTAATTCAATGTTTAATAGTTATATATCAACGGTTCTTCCTGAATTAGGAGAAGAGAATATGAAACAAACGACATTTCAAGACTATTTAGAGGAGCACATAGAGAAAACATTTGATGTTGAAGATCCGTTTACGCAAATCGAATATGTACTTGCGGGGAAAGAAGATTCAAAATACTTAGTACGCATGAAAAGCATTCAATATAAGGCAAGTGCCTCTTTTTTGAATGTTGTAGATAACTATGTAACGTATTTGAGACAAGATGGAATGATTTTTAAAGATGTGAAGTTTCGCGGAAATGTATTAATTTCAAAAGAGGAAATAAAAGAAAGGTTTTATTCTTTTCCTTTGTCGATGAGGATTCCAAATCGAATAAAGTTAATTTCTGAGTGGTTACTAAAAGAAATAAAGAAAAGAGAGCGGATAGAACGAAAAGAACCATGGGTTGAAGAAGAAATACAGCTATTAGATAAAGAAACGTATGCTAAAATTCATAAAAAACTGCAACAAGAGAAACGATATGACGCTAATACATTCGATGATTTTGAACGTGAACAACAAATGTTAGCTGCAATGATTGTGAAAAAGTATTTTAAACCACTTCGTAAAAGATTGAAAGGGCTCCAATTCATTAATGTACCTGCGATTTATGTTCAGTTGTTCGCAAATCCGTTGTTTGCAGAGAGATTTACGAGCAAGAATGAATTACCGCTATATTGGAAAGAAATATGCCAAGAAACAGTAGAACGCATACAGCACTTTCAGATGGCTTATGAAGATACGACGCCTTATTTATATTTAAAAGATCAGCTGGAAGAATTACAACGAAATACATCTGCAAGGCATATATTTATTGATGAAGCACAAGATTATTCTGTTTTTCAGTTTACCTTTTTAAAGCGATTATTTCCACATAGTAAAATGACGGTACTTGGTGATTTTAATCAAACGATACATGTACATGCGACTGAAAATGGATTTTCGCAATTATATGCTTTGTATGGAGAGGAAAAAAGTAAGCGAATTGAACTTACACGCAGTTATCGTTCAACGAAACAAATTATTGAATTCACACGGCAACTTATTTCAGAAGGAAACTGTATTGAACCATTTGAGCGTGAGGGGAGAAAGCCAGTTATAACAGCAGTAGAAACAGATGAGGAATTACATCAAAGAATTGTAAACCGGATTCAATATTTGAAAAAAAATAATCATAAAACGATAGCGATTATTTGTAAAACTGCCGAGGAAAGCAAAGTGGCATTTGACATACTACAGCAACATGTACAAATTCACCTTATCGAAAAAGAAACAGCTTCGTTTGATTCGGGAGTACTTATTGTACCTTCATATTTAGCGAAAGGTGTAGAGTTTGACGCTGTTATTATTTATAATGCTTCAAACGAACAATATAGAAAAGAAAGCGAACGTAAGCTTTTCTATACAGCTTGCACACGTGCTATGCATGAGTTATACATTTATTATAAAAACGAACTAAGTCCGTTTTTAATAAGAGTTGAGGCAAATACTTATATGCAGGATGAATAGAAGAAAGAAGCTGACCCCAAATGCACATAAGTGCCTTTGGAGTCAGTGCTCTCTTCCGTTATCGGCCGTTCTTTGCAATATATCAGCGATTCGACATGATTTAAAGACCCTTCGGCAATATTCGATATACAAATAATCGATTCGCTGAGTTGATTCATACCAAAAAGAGAAATTTTTGGGAAACCTCTTTAGCTTACATTTTGATATGGCAGATGAGCAGTTAAATTGTCTTCCATTCATTACATTTAATTGAATAGTTTTCATTGCAACAAATAAAGAAAATATTAACATACATATGTGTATTATTTAGTTGGAATATTATTAATCCCCTATGAAGAATAGGGGGTTTTTTGTTGGATTAAATTTCCGTACTTAAGACATAATAATGCGTAAGAATTTCAGATTAAAGTAAAAAAATGCAGTGTCAACTGCTGAAATAGGATGATTAAAATGTGGAAAACGATTGTTTCCTACCTTCCAGAGTGGAAAGTTTTTTGGCAGGCTTTTATTGTACTGTTCATTCCGTATATGATTGCAAAAATTTTTAGTTGGATTCATAAATTAGAGGGAAAGTAAAGGGATGAATGAACAACTGTATTCATTCATGGGTCAACCTTAGAAAAAAACTCCTCTCAGTCTGGTAGATACTTGCTGCAATGCTAACGAAAATCTTTTGATAGCTCCTGAAGTAATTATGGTATTAGGATACCGCTAAATTTAGATGCACACGAAGCTTTTTAAAAGAAAGAGTGATAAGAATGAGAGAGCAGAACGTTAGTTTTATTCAAGACTCAAAAGAAAAGTTTACAGGCGATTTCATTTTGGATTTGGAACTTGTAAAGAAAGAAATTAATGATAACTCTGATGTACACTTTCGGGAGTTTAACATTGGGCGTACAGGTATTAAAGCGGCAATTATTTTTGTAGAAGGACTGTCAGATAAAGAGCTCATTGACACACATATTATGAAATCATTAATGGTTGATTTTTATGAAGAATACATGAATGACTCATCTTACAAGAAAGGGACGGTTTCAAAAGAGTTTATTAAAGAGCAAGTCCTTTCTATTAGTGAAGTAAGCGAAGCTCATGATATAAACGATTTGATGTCAAAAGTATTGACAGGTTCTACCGCGCTTTTGGTTGATGGCTCACCAGATGTATTGATTCTTAGTACAACGAAAGGGAGAACCCGGAACGTTGAAGAACCTATATCAGAGGTTTCAGTCAGAGGTCCGCGGATAGGATTCACAGAAGTTTTAAGTGATAATACAGCTCTTTTACGACGTCATGGTGAAAATGCAGGCTTGTCATTAGTAAAATTCCAAGTAGGGAAGCGGGCAAAAAAAGAACTCGTCGTCGCTTATATGAAAGAAATTGCAGATTCGGAATTAATAGAAGAAGTCAAGAGAAGGATTCAGAAAATTGATATTGATAATGTACCGGAATCAGGATATATAGAGCAGCTCATCGAAGATAATTACTTCAGTCTTTTTGCACAAGTACAGAGTACGGAGCGTCCTGATCGTGTCATTGCTGCATTGATGGAAGGGCGAGTTGCCATTTTATTAGATGGAACACCGTTTGCATTAATCGCTCCAGTTACATTTAGCATGATGATGCAATCGCCTGAAGATTATTATGAACGTTGGATTCCAGGCACTCTCTTTCGCATATTACGTTTTGGAGCAGCCATCATTTCTCTTTTTACACCTGCCTTGTATATCTCCTTTATCTCGTTTCATCCTGGATTGATTCCAACTAAGTTAGCCATTTCTATCATAGGAGGAAAGATGGGTGTTCCTTTTCCGGCGATTATTGAAGCACTGCTTATGGAAGTAGCTATTGAAATTTTACGAGAAGCCGGACTCCGTTTGCCGAAACCAATTGGCTCAGCAATGGGAATCGTGGGCGGACTAATTATTGGGCAGGCAGCGGTAGAAGCTGGGATTGTTAGCCCTATTATGGTTATCGTAGTAGCCGCCACGGCCATTTCTTCATTTGCGCTCACGCCTTATAGTACAGCAATTCCACTTCGCATCCTTCGTTTTGCAGGCATGTTTTGCGCTGCTTTGTTTGGATTGTACGGACTCATTCTGTTTTTTCTCTTCTTATGCAGTCATTTGGTGAAACTAAAGAGTTTTGGTGTACCCTACGTTAGTCCAGCGGTTCCGTATAAAGCAAGTGATTGGAAAGACTTTATCGTGCGCGCTCCATTTCAGATGATGAAACGTCGTCCGGAGATGCTACATCCGAAAGATCCAATACGAAAAGGATAGCTTACTTTGAAAAGGAAGTGACCAGTGATGATTACCAATCCGAAAGATCGAATTGAGACTTCACAAGCAGCTGTCATTCTCATTAATTATATACTTGCAGCCGGTATTCTCACCTTGCCTAGAACAGCTGCAGAGAAAATGAAAACACCAGATGTTTGGATAACTGTTATTTTAGGCGGGTTGATAGCGATGGTTACCGGGATAATCATAGTCAAATTAAGCCAACAATTTCCCGGAAAAACATTTTATCAATATAGCCAAGACATTGTAGGAAAATGGATAGGCGGGTTATTTAGTCTATTTATTATCGTTCACTTTTTTACTCTTGCCTCATATGAAGTGAGAATACTGGAGGAAGTAACAAGTTTCTTTTTACTTGAAGGAACCCCCAACTGGGCTATTATTATGACATTTATGTGGGTGAGTCTCTATTTGATGATGGGTGGCATAAATCCAATGGCCCGTATGTTTGGAATTATATTCCCAATTACCGTCTTTATTTTTTTACTCACTGCCTTTATGAGTATTGGAATATTTGAGATAGATAATCTCCGTCCGGTATTAGGATTAGGTTTTATGCCTGTACTAAAAGGGTTAAAAACAACAACTCTTGCATATTCAGGCGCGGAAATCATGTTACTCCTATTGGTGTTTATGAAACAACCGAACAAAGCTGTAAAAGTTGTTCTAATTGGAACTGCTATTCCCTTGGTTTTTTATGTAATTACTGTTGTGATGGTTATTGGAGCGTTATCTGTCGATGGAGTAGTCACGAGAACATGGCCAACAATTGATCTTATGAGAAGTTTTGAAATCCCAGGTTTAATATTTGAACGATTTGAATCTTTATTGCTCGTGATATGGACTATGCAAATCTTTTCAACGTATTCAATTTGTTACTATGCCGCTGCATTTGGATTGGCTCAACTTTTTAAAAAGAACATTCATTCATTTTTGTTTGGATTACTGCCAGTCGTATACCTCATTGCTTTAACTCCAAAAAATATTAACGATTTATTCAAACTTGGGGATTTGATTGGTAATTCGGCTATGTTCTTATTCGGTATATTGCCAATTCTCCTCCTCATAATTGTGAGATGGAGGAAGGGAAAGTATGAAACAAAGTCTTAATAATATACGATTCCTTCTAGTTTTACCGGCAGTTCTTTTACTTTTTTCTCTAACGGGCTGCTGGAGCAGTCATGAAATTGAAGAACTAGGTTTCGAGGTAGGTTTGGCATTTGATAAAGGGAAGGAATCAGCTGCTGAGAAAGCGCTAGAAGAAAAGGCTGAGGGATATTCGAAAAAGAACATTATTACAACAACTTACCAATTCGTTAAACCACAATCTTCAAGTGGAGGTGGGAAGGGCGGAACATCGGGGCAAAAAGCTTATACGAATGTTTCTGAAACCGGAGATTCTCTTCATCAAATGATTCGTGAAGTTTCATTAAGAAGGGATCGACCCGTAATCTTTCACCACACGAAAGTGATGGTTATTAGTGCAAATCTCGCACGTACATATAGTTTGAAAAAGTTACTTGATCTTTATCTTCGTGATAATGAGATTCGACCAAGCTGTCTAGTGTTAATTAGTAAAGAACGAGCTAGCAAGACGTTAGAAATGAAGGAAAAAGGAGAAATTCCGGCACTTCGTCTTTATGGAATTGCAGATAATCAATATAGAACATCAAGGATTCTACCTTTTGTGCCGCTTGCTAAATTACCAGGTAAAATGCAATCAGGATCCAGCTTTCTTTTGCAAAATGTGATTTCGTCAGATGGAGAAGTAAAATTTTCGGGAGCTGCTATAATCAAAGGGAAGACAAAAAAGCTGCACGGTTTTTTAAATGAACAGGAATTGGAAGGTTTAACGTGGATAAGTGGGAAGGGGAAAGGCGGTTTAGTGAAAGGCCGTGATAAAGAGACAGGACAAATCATTATGTATGAAGTTATATCTATGAAAAGCACGATTACTCCTCACGTTAAAGGAAACAAAATTTCTTTTGATGTAAATATCAAATCAGAGGGACAGATATCTGAAAATTGGGTTGCTTCAGGAACGTCTCTTAAAAATAAATTTCTAACAAGAGCAGAAAAAGCAGCTGAACAAGAAGTGAATCGACTAGTGGATCATACATTAAAAAAAATTCAAGAAGAATATCAAGTCGATGTTGCTGGTTTTGGAAACATATTAAGAATTAAGTATCCAAAAGTATGGGAAAAGGTCAAAAAAGATTGGGATAAAACATTTAGTAAAGCTCCAATCAAATATACTGTGAAAATACATATAAAAGGTTATGGCGCTAAAGGATCATAAAAGTGAGACGTTTTAGAAAGAGAAAAGAACAGTGAGCACAAGTATCACTGTTCTAATTTTTATAAAATTGACTTTGGCTGCATTGTTACAAAGACTCCATATACACTAATAATTTATCTACACTGACAATGGTTTTCTCATTTACGGAGGCATGACCCTTTCCGAGAACGAACCCCCGTCTATTGCGAATCACTTCATAATATAGGTCTAATCGATCACCAGGCTGAACGGATCCTAAAAATTCTACTCCTTCGAGTGATGAGAGAAATCCTAAGCCATCAGTATTTTCCGTGCTGACAAATGCTCCGAGTTGCGCAATTGCTTCAACAATTAACATGTGTGGCATCGTCATTTGTGATTCTGTTAGAAACCATTCATTGTAACTTATATTTTTATACCCTTTTACCCACTTGCCGGATTCCATTTCAACGATGCCATCGATCATTAAAAACGGGTACCGGTGCGGCAATATGCCTTGAATATTAATTTTACTCATGCATTATCTCCTTGATTACATATTATTATGTAGTTACTAGGCCTAGATAAGAGAGAAGAACAGTAAGTGCGTTCTCGTATACCTATTATAAAACGAAACCCCTTGCTTATATATATCCATTTTCATTTTTCAACATATAAGTCACTGCTATACTGAATACATCATGACCTGTACTCGCTTCCTACCTTTGTTTTAAACCTCGCATGTGGAAAAAATAGGTCCTGACCGTTTCTACGCACGGCCAGATGCTCTCGCCCCCATAAAAGGAAAGGGGGGTTATGTCTTTTTTTACTTGTATATATAGAAATTAGCAGAGAGAATGTAATTAATTTTCAATTAAAGTCCCCTCATTAGAAAAGACTCCACTATTTTTAATGTTGTTAACTACTTGTTTCAATTTTTCTTCATTTTGAACAAGAGCAATACGAACAAAACCTTCTCCATGGGGACCGAATGCATGACCAGGTGTAACAACGACGTTGGCACGATCAATTAATGCATATGCAAATTTTAAAGAAGTATAGCCATTTGGAATTTCTGCCCATATAAACATGCTTCCCGCTGGCTTATCAACATGCCACCCCAATTCTGCTAAGCCATCAATAAGTATGTCTCGTCGCTTTTGATATATCGTCCGATTCGCTGCGCAATATGTAGCACCCTCTTTTAGAGCGACAGTTGCTGCTTTTTGAATTGGAAGAAAGACGCCATAGTCTGTATTTGATTTAAATTGGTTAAGCGCTCCGACGATTTCTTCATTTCCAATTATGTAGCCAATGCGACTGCCAGCTAAGCTATAGCTTTTCGATAAAGAGTTAATCTCGACGCCAACATCTTTTGCTCCAGGAACTGATAGAAAACTAATAGGTTTTTGATTATCATAATAAAATTCAGAATAAGCAAAGTCATGAACGACGATAATATTATATTCTTTAGCAAAAGCAACCACATCAGTAAAAAATGATTCCGTTGCCATTGCTGGTACAGGATTACCAGGAAAGTTTAAAATCATCATTTTTGCTTTTTGAGCAACTTCTTTTGGGATTGTATGTAAATCAGGTAGGAAATGATTTTCTTTTTTTAATGGCATAAAATACGGCGTTGCCCCTGCCATTGCAAGACCTGTTGCATATGCTGTGTAACCTGGATCTGGAACAAGGATAATATCATCTGGATTTGCAAAAACCATTGGTAAATGAACTATTCCGTCTTGTGATCCCATTAATAATAAGATTTCTTTATCAGCATTTAAAGTAACATTGTGATTCATCTCATAATATTCTGCTACAGCTTCATGAAATTCTTGTGTACCTGTTAATGTATATCCATAATTATTTTTTTCATTTGCCGCACTTACTAGTGTTTCTATTACAACATCAGCTGGTGGCATATCTGGATTTCCGATGCTTAAATCAATAATTTCATGACCTTCCGCCATTTTCTTCTTTTTATATGCTGCTAGTTCACTAAAAATTGATGATTGAAATGCTTCCATGCGATTTGCTAGCATGTAATTCATGAATAACGCCTCCTTAAATACGATTGTTGTTATTCAAACACGTCTTGGTGTTTGAATTATTTTGTTTTTATGAAAACTCACACAAATTCATTTTATCATTTTTGTGATGTTATAAAAATAGCGATAATTATAAAATTTCCCTTACCGTATTTAAAAAATATAAACAATACATATACAAAAAACTTAAGCTGTAAGCATATTTGTTATCTGCTATTTTTATAACTAATTTAAAAAAAGCAGGAAATAATAGAGAGTGTATATTGACAAAAGGAGAAATAAAAATGAAGCAAATTCCTATTGGTGTATCAAATCGTCATATCCATGTGACAAAAGAAGATTTAGAAAAGCTTTTTGGAAATGGTCATGAATTAACGGTAGCAAAAGAGCTTTCTCAGCCAGGAGAATTCGCAGCAGAAGAAACACTTACAATCAAAACAGATAAAGCAGAAATTGTGAGAGTACGAATTCTTGGACCTGTTCGCAAATTTACACAAGTAGAGATTTCGAAAACAGATGCTCGTAATCTTGGTATAAATGCCCCGCTTCGCTCATCAGGAAACATTGATGGAACACCTGGTATTACCTTAATTGGTCCAAATGGTGAAATTCAAATTAATAAAGGGGTAATTGTCGCTGAGCGGCACATTCATATGACACCACAAGATGCAGCTCAGTTTCAAGTGAGTGATGGACAATATGTGAGTGTTAAAGTTAAAGGTGATAGAGGGTTGACTTTTAATCAAGTGTTAGTCCGAGTGAAGGATACATACGCTTTAGACATGCACATTGATACTGATGAAGCAAACAGTGGAAATATAAAAACAGGAGATTTCGGTGAATTGATTTTATAATAATGAAAGCCATCTCAAAAATGAGATGGCTCCTACATATTTGGTGTTTGAGAAGTATTTTTGCTTACTTGTTTTTGCTGTAAAACTGAAATGAAAATAATAAATAAGGAAATAACACCAAAGATAAGCACCATATATTGCAATCCAATTGTATCCAAGAAAAATCCAGTTCCGAGTAAGACAATTTGGAACATTACACGTTCAAACATATTACGGAATGAGAATATACGTCCATGGTAGCTTTTATCAATTTTCGTTTGGAAAATTGTTGACATAACAGGAAAGAAGCAGCCAACATTAAAACCGAACATTCCAAAAGAGACAAGTGTCATCCATTTTATATCGCTGAAAAAGAGAGATAAGTGGGAGAAAGCAATACAAAATGAAAAGATATACAGTAACTTATATGATGAAACACGTTCGGATAAACGTTTAATAACAAATGCTCCAAGCATAAAAGATAAACCTTCAATTGTATAAATAAACCCTTTAATTGTTGTATCATGCTGCATTTCACTAATATTAATTACCATTAAATTAAAACCACCAATAAATATAAGTGGAATTATACTTAAAATTAAAGCGCGAAACGCAATTGGTACTTCTTTTAAAATGCGAAATACCTCCATAAAACTTGTGTTTTGACGTTTTTTTTCATTTGTTACATTTGTTTTTGTATCTTCAAATTTCAAGAAAAAAGTAGAAGAGAATAATAGTGCATATGCAGCCATCGAAACAGCGTACATATATTGTAAACTCATGATAACGAGAAGAACACCGCCGAGCGATGTACCAACAATACGAGCGATGGTAGCGATATTCATATGAATTCCGTTCATTTGTAAAAGTTCATGTTCCAGAACGATAAGCGGGATAATAGATTGCAGTGCAGGGAAGTAAAAAGCCGCAGAAATTTGAATGGCAATCATAAATAAAATCATAAATGAAATGCTTTCGTAATGAATAGCAAAAAACATAAAAATAACGCTTACGACACGGCCCAATCCTGCAAACAAAAGTACTTTTTTCTTGGAATATTGATCAATACACTTTCCAGCCATGGGCCCTACAAGTACGCCAGCTAATAGGCCAATAAACATAATAACAGACTTCATAAAATCAGATGGAACATGCTTTTGCATGAATTCCAAATTCCCTAAAATCCCCAGCCATAATCCGACCCCAGCAATAAATTCACCGGTGAGAACAACCCATACATTTTTATTACGCCACATACAATAACCTCTCAGTCTCTAATTGTAGTAAAAGCTGTATATGAAACCTCCCTTTTCATGCTCTAGTATAAACTTCATGTTTTAATTCAGAGTTTATATTAAAGGTTTAAAAGAGGATTTTCAATTTATTTGATTTAGAGATTATTGACATAACGAAGGCAAGTTAATTCATGAAGGATATTATTATGGGCTATTGAATATACATACATTATTTAATTAGAGGGAATATAGATGTCAAATTCAAAAAATAATGATTGTTACAATGTTCGGACGGGAAAAATAGAAGATGCTGAAGCGATTTTAGACATACAGAAATCAGTTGTTTCCGAAGGCCAGTTCTTAATTTCGGTACCTGAAGAGTTTAATAAAACGTCATCTCAACAAAAAGAATGGGTACAGGGCATATTAGAGAGTGAAAATGAAACATTATTTGTAGCTGAAAAAGATGGCGAAGTTGTTGGTTGGATCGTATTTGAAACTACTAAAAATAGAAAACGATTGTCTCATACAGGTTCCTTTGGAATATTGATTAGAAAAGGTTATAGAGAACTGGGGATTGGAAAAATGCTACTAAAAACTTTATTAGAGTGGGCAAAGAACAATCCATTTATCGAAAGGGTATGCTTAGGAGTTTTTTCAACCAATCATAAGGCAATAGCATTGTACAAAAAGATGGGGTTCATTGAAGAAGGTCGTAAAATTAAAGAATTTAAATTTAATGAAAATGAATATGTTGATGATATTCTTATGTATAAATTAGTTAAGTGAAATTGTGAAAATTAGGTTATTGAAATGTTCGCTAAATATTAAGCGGACTTATTTTTTTGAAAGTAAAATGGAATTTTATACCGAAAGTAAATCAAAAGTAAATCTAAAATGGGTATGGAAGTGAACTTAAATAGATAGTAGTTTGGAGGGGTAAAGTGAAGAGATAACTACATGAATCCAATTGCAAAGTCAGTGTAAAAAGGAATGATATAACAACACGAATCATTGATAAGTGATGCTTATCTTTATTCATAAAAAATATAAAATTTACTTATAAAACAAGTGTGATATTCTTAGATTAGAAGATGAATTGGTAAAATTTTATATTTAAGGGGCGATAATATGATTAAAGGATTACATCACGTTCAGATAACTATTCCAAAAGGGAAGGAAGAAGAAGGAAAAAAATTCTACTGTGGTGTTTTAGGTTTACAAGAAGTTGAAAAACCTGAATCCCTTAAAGGACGTGGAGGTTTTTGGATGAAAATTGGTGATAAAGAGGTTCATATAGGAACAGAAGATGATTTTGACAGAATGAAAACTAAAGCACATATCGCTTATGAAGTAGAAGATATCTCATATTGGAAACTAAGATTATCGCAAGAAAATATAAAGATACTAGATGCCGTTCCGATTCCCAACTTCGAACGTTTTGAATTTAGAGACCCGTTTGGCAATAGAGTAGAAATGATTCAAAATTTGAAAATATAAGTTAGAATCGTTTCAACTAATGGAATAGGATAACGAAATGAAGAAAAAGGACTTCCTTGTGAAGACCCTTTTTTAATACTTATAGAAACAATCTTTTCAAACATAGCCTTATAAAAAATTGGTGATTTATGTTATGGTGTTATAAAAGTAACGGGGGGAAAATGATGAAAGGGAATATAAAGGAGATACAAACAAACGACAAAGCAATTCGTTATACACATTTAGAAAAGGGTTCTGAAATGATTTGCTTTATGTTTTCAGGTTCAGGTTACAATTACGATAAACCCTTGTTTTATTATTCGAAGATGGTAATGCTCCAAAACAAAATCGATATTGTGCAAATCCATTATTCCTATGATGAACAAACAATGAAAAAACCGATTGAAGAACTAACGAAAATAATGATGGATGATATTAATCCAGTGATTTTTGATGTTTTAAAAAATGGGCAATACAACAATTCGATTTTTTTAGGAAAATCACTCGGAACAATTCCAATTGTGAATGACTTAATGAAGAGAGAGGAATTCTTAAACTCAAAAATGATTTTACTCACCCCTTTGCTAAAGCTTGATTCGATTTTTGACTCAATCTTGAATAGTCATCATCAGGGGCTTTTAGTTATCGGGAATAAAGACCCTCATTACAATTCAAATCAAATTGACCAATTAAGTAAATCAAATTTAAAGATTGATGTTGTCCAAAATGCAAACCACTCCTTAGATGCTGAAGAATTTGAAACGACAAATTCAATTTTAGCTTTATCAAAGGTAATGGAAAAGCTTCAAGAAACTGTTAGGACAAATTAGTAATAAGCTGATGGTATCAAAAGTTCACCAATTGAGGTGCTGGTTTTATTTTTTAAAAATGAAGTAAATAGTTGTGAGATGATGCTAGTTTTATACTTCAACGGGGTTGTTGATGAAGAAGACAGCCTAAACTTGATCATAAGATTAATATAAAATGGTAATGAAAGAAGCGGATAGAAGTGAATAATGAAGAGTTAATTGTAAATCAATTTGGTCAAAATGCTGCGAAATATGTAATGAGTAAAATTCATGCAGATGGAAAAGATTTACGCAGTCTTATTGAATTTGTTCGAGGTAAAAAGAACGAACGGCTTCTTGATATAGCAACGGGCGGAGGTCACGTTGCAAATACATTAGCGCCTTTATTTCAGGATATTGTTGCATTTGATTTAACGGAGAACATGTTAAAGAAAGCTGAGCAATTTATTCGATCAAATGGACATTCAAATGCTTCGTTTGTACAAGGAAACGCAGAAAGATTACCATTTCCAAATGAATCATTTGATACAATTACGTGCCGCATCGCTGCACATCATTTTACAAATGTTAAGCAGTTTGTTGCAGAGGTGCATCGTACATTAGAGAGAGATGGATTCTTTTTTCTTGTTGATAATGTTGCTCCAGAACTTGAAGAATATGATGATTTTTATAATTTCGTAGAAAAGAAGCGAGATCCAAGTCATTATCGTGCTTATAAAAAAACAGAATGGATCTCTTTATTAGAACGAAATGGTTTACAGGTACAGTCATATATCACATTTGATAAAGAATTTAATTTTGGCTGGTGGTGTGATATGATGGATGTTCCTAAAAATGTTAGGGATGAATTAACTCAATATATGATAAATGCTTCTAAGAATATACAAGAATGGTTTCATATTACAATCGAAAACAATGAAGTAAAGTCTTTTAATACAGAAGTAGCATTGTTTGTTGTAAGAAAAACATCTACGTTAAAACGATAATTTATACTTGTGAGTTTCATAGTAATCGATATACTTGATAGAGTATAGAATATTTAGTAGGGAGCAATAACAATGATTCGTGTACGTATTGAAGGAACAGAAACGGAAGTTATGCAATTTTTAAAAGATATGCCTGAGGTACCTGGATATGAAAGAGCATATGCACGTGAACCGCGAAAGGGCAATAACCCGAAGTATACAAATAGCAAGAGTGTTTTAGCATATCTCACATATAAGCAAAAAGAAGAAATAAAATAACCAAGCCTATTTAGGTTTGGTTATTTTATTTTGAATAAGAGAGAGGCAGCGATTTTTTTGATTCAATTAAATGAGATGTACATAATCAAAAATATTTTTTCCAATTAAAAAAAGAGTAACCACAATAAACAATATTCTCACGTACGAGACCCCTTTTTTAATTGCAAAATTTGATCCTACAAAAGCTCCTAAAATCATAGCAATCCCCATTGGAATTCCATATGAAAAATTCACGATATCTAAGTATAAAAACATGATGAGAGCGGCAATGTTACTACCAAAATTAAGGACTTTTGCATTGCCGGCTGACTGAATAAAATCAAACCCAATTATTAAAAAGGAAAATAGCAAAAACGAACCAGTTCCAGCTCCAAAGAAACCATCATAAAATCCAATTATAAATACTGTTACCGCAAAGGCGGCTCCTTTTTTCAATCCCATCCCTTCATATTTAGAATCCTTACCCCAATCCTTTTTGAAAATGGTATAGATCGCAACTGTAATTAGTAATACTAGTACTAATGGTTTTAATACTTGTGAGGAAATGTGTTTTACTACATATGCACCAAAAAACGAACCGATGACAGTCAATGGGAACAATTTAGATACAAGTCGAAAATTTACTTTTCCTGATTTAATAAACGAAATTGTACTTGTTAAAGCTCCCATTGAACTTGCCAATTTATTTGTAGCAATTGCTGTTGAAGGTGGAAGCCCGGTAAACAGTAAGGCTGGGATAGAAATCAAACCGCCTCCTCCAACTACTGAATCGATGAATGCAGCTAAAAAACCAGAGAGTACTAAAAAAACTAATGTGTAAATGTTTATATCTTCCATAATAACAACCCCTATAATGTAAATTAATTTCTAGCAAAACGGTTTGATAATTAGTCACTATCTTAGTAGTGACTAATTATATGTTAGCAAAATTATAAGTATTTGTGAATGAAAAATTCGAAAATAACGACTAATAAGGAAAGTTAATAAATTTAATTATTTAAACCCATCTTGACTTTTAATAAATAATTCGCTGATAAGGAGAAAAGAGGTGCAGGACTCTTGTTTTCTCCCTTTGTTTTAACCTTTGCCCGTGGCAGAAAAAGGCACTGAACGCTCCCATGCATGGCCAGATGCACTCGCCCATCTAAAAAGAAAGTTTTTTTATTTCAGTGTTTCAACTCATATTAATATAATTGATAACACCATAGAAACCATTTACTAAACTGTTGTTTAACGATACTATTAGCTTTAGTAGTTAAATGTTTACAGTTTTATTAAACGCTTATATAGGAAGGTTAATATGGAAGAAATCTTACAAAAAATTCAGTCGTTAGGTTTTAATCAATACGAAGCGAAAGCGTATGTAGCCCTCGTATATTTAGGGACATCGAGCGCTTATCAAGTAAGTAAACAATCGGGTGTTCCTCGTGCGCGGATTTATGAAGTGTTAGAAGGATTAGAAAAAATGGGTGTAGTGATGAAAGAAGAAATAAATGAGGCCACACAATATTCTCCTTTACCTGTTGATGTATTTCTAGAATCAATTAAACAAAAATGGGAAGATACATATACATCTGTACAACAAGAATTAAAAATATTTGAGAGTCAAAGACCAAAAGCTGCTCCGTGTGTTACAACGATAAAGGGGGAAGAAACGATACTTTCATTTTGTCGAATTCTACTTCGCCGAGCTCAAAGCAGAATTATTATATCGATGTGGGGGACAATGTATGAAAAGCTTGAAGATGATTTACAAGAGATGCAAAAAACTTGTAATCTAAAGGGAATTGTCTTTCAAGTTGAGAATCCATTACCAAATTTAGTGATTCATCGTAAGACCGATTACGTAGATAACATCGGTGAAAAAAAGTGGTTTATTATTTCTATTGATGGCAAAGAAATGATTTACGGCCATCCTGTAGAACAAAATGGAAACACCTTTTATACTGACGATCCTGTACATGTATCTCTATTAGAAAATTACGTATGGCATGATGTATTAGTAAATCGATTAATGCAGGAAAGTGAGGAGAATTTACAACCTTGGATTTCTGCAGAAAGAGAGAAGTTTTTTAATAAATAATCTCAATATACTCCTTATAAAATTTGAAAATCCTATAGAAATGGATACAGAGATCGCTTAACGTTTAATGTTAGCGATCTTTTTCTTTCATCATACATTTTACGATAAAGCAAGTGAGCAACATTAACATACCGTATTTATATATTTTTTTTTGTAAACTACTATGAAATTTATATTTGAAATCTTTAATAATTGTGAGAGAAAAAATTTTTTCACACGTTATATAAAGTGTAAAAGCTTTTACAAAACGTAAGGGGAGTTGTCACATGAAGTGTAATGATACAAACTTTATTCGGCGATTACAGCGGCAAAAAGAAGACGCGCTGGAATTCATAGTCGATATGTATTTGCCATTAATAAAAGGAATTACTTATAAAATCCTTGCTCCAATTGAAAACAAAGGAGTTATAGAAGAATGTATAAATGATGTTTTTTTATCCATTTGGAATAATTCGAGAAAGTTTCATGGAGATCAAACCGATTTTAAGAAATGGATTTGTGCGATTGCGAAATTTAAAGCGATTGATTATTACCGAAAGGCCACTAATAATATAGAACTTCCTCAAAATCATATGGATTTGAATGCAGAAAAATCACCTGAAGATGAATTGATTTTAATAGAAGACCGAAATGAACTTATAAAGTTAATTAATCAGTTAGAGCCTGTCGATAGAGAGATTTTTATTATGAAGTTTTTTCTAGGTTTAAAGACGGAAGATATTGCACAAAAATTTGGTTTAACTAGAGCAGCTGTAGATAATCGGATTTATAGGGGGAAAAAGAAACTGCAAAAAACTGCTACAAATCTTAATTTGGGAGGTAGTGTAGTATGAAAGATATTTATGAGTTATTAAATGATGTAGATATGGATGAAACGGAATATAAAGAAATGGAAGTAAGTGAACTAGAAAAGGCAAAGGTGAAACGTTCTTTAAAACAATCAATGCATAAAAAGAAAAAAACGAAAAATTGGAAAATGAAAGTTGTGGCATCTACAGTTATTGTTGGTTTATCAGCTACCACTTTGGGATTAGCGTTTCCCACTTATGCGGGGAGTTTACCTATAATGGGTGATATTTTTCGATTTTTAGATAATGGGAGAACAGGTCTTTATGATCGTTATAAAGAGTTTTCTACCGAAATGAATATGACAAAAGAAAGTAATGGCATTAAGGTTACTATAAATGATGCGATTTTTGATGGGAAAACAGTATCAGTAACATATTCTATAGAAAGTGAACAAGACTTGGGGGATAAACCTGATGTATTAGGTAATTTAAATTTTTTAGGACCAGATGGAATGACAGGAAGCTCTCAAATATCAAAAGTTGCTGATAGGAAGTATGTAGGGTTGATGACAGCTACTCATCAAGGTCCAAAGAAAAAAGAATCTATAAAGGTAAGATGTGACATAGAAAGTATTACAATTCCAAATCAGAAAAAAGAGATTAAAGGAAATTGGAATTTCGCGTTTACTTTAAAAGCAATAGATAGTAATGAAAAATCGATTAACGGTAGTGCAGAAAAAGATGGTGTCAAAGTAAATATGGAAAGGTTAACAGTAACACCGATGTCATTCATTGTTTACTACAACCAGGAGGTTAATAAGGAAGTTAGAAAGAAATGGGATGACGTGAACGTAGAGTTAGAAATTAAAGATGACTTAGGAAATCAGTATTCAGGAGAAGGAAACGGAGGGACAGGAAAAGATCCTTATAATATTAGCTGGAGTAAAACTTTTCAAAAGCTTGATAAAAATGCAACAAAACTAATCATAACCCCTCATATTAATTTGCGAATTCATACTCCTAATAATCACGGCGGAGTAGAAATGACAGGAGGGAAAGAGAAGAAGATTTCAGTGCCAGAAAAATCTGGTGGTGAGAAAAATTTTGATTTAGACAATATTGTTATTGATTTAACGAAATAGCAATATTCTATGAACGTTTTAGTGTATTTTTTCATAAAAATGTAACATAACTAAAGATAAGTAATTACACATTTTGATATGTTTACATTTTTAAGGAGGAATAATGAATGGTATTTATATGGTCATTAATTGTTGGGGGCATTTTAGGCTGGTTTGCTAGCTTAATTATCGGAAGAGATGTTCCTGGTGGTGTAATTGGTAATATTATTGCGGGGGTTATTGGATCTTGGATTGGTACATCGCTTCTTGGAAGTTTCGGTCCTGTGATTGGTGGATTTTCGATTATCCCAGCTTTAATTGGTTCCATTATTCTTATATTTATCGTTAGCTTTTTACTTCGGTTGATGAAAAAGTAAATTATTTGGACTGTTTACTCGCGTAAGCAGTCCTTTTTCGTTAATTTTGTGTTATATTTATAAATCTGTTATGCTAGAGACATAACATTTGGAGGTGTCAACATGAAAGAATTTACAGTCAATTTCCATCAAGAAGATAATGCAAAAGCAACGACAGTTTATAAATTAAATGAAGATGATTTTAATAAAGCAACAGAAGGCGGTACACGTCATCTGTTTGATTTAGATACAAACGTAGGTTTCTTTGTCTTCTTCGATGCTGAAGATGCTGAAGGTAATGAGCAATATTTAATGCTTCAATATGAAGGAGATCATGAAGAGCCAAGCGCGTGCTACGGTTTTGATTTAAAACTATTTTATCAATTTGTAGCCTTGTATTTAAATGATCTTGAATTCCAAGGTGAAACGGATGAAGAAGAGGAAGAATATGGTCCAATTCATCATTTAGCACATTTACTATATCATATCGTAGAAGATGGTAAAGCTATTGAAGCTTAATTACATAAGAAAGGCTGCTCCTTATGCGGACAGCCTTTTTGATTTGTCTTGTTTAAGAATATAATTTATAAACAGATATTGACACGTGCCGCCAATGATCAGAATAACGGCGCACATATTAAATAAGAAACTCCCGCTGAAGTGTTGTAATAATAACGCTCCGGCTGCTGGACCGAGCATTCGTGAGATATCCCAGTGGGTACCGTAAATGGAGAAATAAATTCCTCGCATATGTGTTGGCGCTAATTCTGAAACAAAACGTAACAGATGATTTAAAGCGATACTTTCTCCAATTGTTAAGATTAATAGTGTGAAAAATAGTAACCATAATGTATTAGAGTAGCCATAACCAATTGCAGCAATCGTATAACAAACATAAGAGATTACAATAATTTTTTGCATAGAAAATTTCTCCGCCCATTTTACGACTCCCACTTGCAAAACAATCTCCATAATACCTTTACAAGTAGCCATAAATGTAAAAACAAACATAAAATTCGTGAATAATTCCTTTTCGGCATATAGTCGATAGTTTGTTTCTATTTGTGCATAGAAAAAACTAATTGGTAACATAAAAATCATAAGTCCAAACACGCTATAATGTTGCGTGAGAAAATTTCTCCATTTTATTGAAGTGTTTTTTTGTTCATCATGTTGAAGGATTGGAGCTGTTTCTGGAAGTTGTGTCCATACAATAAACGAATAAAGAAATAAAGCAGCGGCTTCTAAGATAAAAAGTATGGTTGGATTATCATTATAAAAAAGGTATCCAATGGCTGGGCCAATGATTGCCCCAATAGCTCCAACTGTTTGAATAAGAGCAAATACTTCGGCCTGCTTTTCTTTCTCCGTTACATCTACAATTTGTGCTCGTTGTGCAGGAATATAAAGAGAACGCCCTAGACCATTCATAATGTAGAAGAGAGCGAACAGTATAACCGATTTGGCAAAAATGAAACCAGTCATAGCGCATGCTTGTAAGAGTAGTCCAATTAAAATAATTCTTTTTCGTCCATATCGATCTGTAATAGTACCGCCGAAAAGTGTAAAGAGAATTTCACTAAGCGGTTGTAGCCCAAAAAGTAACATAGTAAACAAGGCGTTTCCATTTAATGCTTTGTTTACATATATGATAAAAATAAGTGCGAGCATCGCTCCGGTTATACTAGTTAATAGTTCTCCAAATAACCGAATCCAAATAGGTTTACTGTAACGTTTTGCAAATGTCATCATTTTATTCTCTCCTTTCTATATGGAAATTTTATGATGGAAAGGGAAGAGGAAAAAGAGTAGAATGAAGCAAAGAAATTTTTCATCTTTTAGGGGGATAGGCATGATAATTTTGGATCATTACATACAGCTTTGGCTTCAGTATGCAAATGGGAGAAATCTTGGTGAAAACATAGAAATATCGCTGCAAGACATTTCAAAATCATTATATTGTACAGATCGAAATAGTAAATTCACAATAAAAAAACTAGAAGAAATGCAATGGATTTGTTGGATACCAGGGCGGGGAAGAGGTAATCGCTCGAAAATTGCTTTTTTACAAGATCCCGCAGCGATTATTTATGAAAAAGGAAAAGCACTAGTAAAACAAGGCGAAATCAAAAGTGGAAAAACTTTTATTCAAACATATGCAAAACATTTTCCCTACATATTAGAACAATTCCAAACGTGGATTGACACACTTTTTGGATACCACATTGAACAGTCACCGCAAGGAAGAATCGATATTTTACGTTTAAACATGCGCATACGTCCAATTACGTGTCTAGATCCTATGTATGTGACACTCCGTTCTGAGTGTCACATTGTTAAACACGTTTGTGATACGCTCGTTCATTATAATGAACTGACAAATGAAATCGAGCCTCGTCTCGCTTTTTATTGGGAATACAATCATACACATAAAATATGGACATTTTATCTTCGCAAAGGAGTATACTTTCATAATCAAAAATCGTTTACTGCAGACGATGTCAAATATACTTTCACCCGTTTTTTAAGCACAGAGGACAATCCGTATCGCTGGATGCTACAAGATATTAAAAGAATACATATCGTAAATGAATATACAATCGAAATTTACTTACAAAGTGAAAATGAATTATTTTTACACATATTAGGAGGGGAACATTGTTCTATCATTTCTGAGTCACCTGTAACAGAGGATTATCAATGCTTATTAAATGGAACAGGTCCATTTAAACTTGTTAAAAATGATGATACCGTCCTTATTTTAGAAGTTAATCCGATATATTTTCGTGAGCGCCCATTTCTTGATCGTATTGAGCTATGGTATGCGCAATATTTAAGCAGTTATAGTGGTTATGAAGTATTAGCTGGCTCTTTACAGCATGATAAAAAAAGCGTTCAAAAAGAAACATCTCAATTAGAAGCGAATGTAACATACATAACACTTAATATAAAAAAGCAAGGTCCGATGCAACATATAGCTTTTCGGCAAGCTTTACAACAAATTATTAGTGGCCAAAAAATAGTAAATGATTTAAAAGGGGAACGAGGAGAAGTAGCAACGAATCTGTTATTAGGAAAAACAATCGAAATCAAGAAAGAAAGTTCAATGAAAGAGTTATTGAAAATTAGCGGATATAAAGGAGAAACATTATATTTATATACCTTTCAAGAGCAGGATCATGTTGAGGATTCACATTGGATTCAAAATGAATGTGCCAAGTACGGTATTCAGATAGAACTATCTTTTTTAGATGCACAGGAGCTTCTTACACCTCGAGTTATACAAGAAGCGGATTTGATTCATGATAGTGCTACAATAAGCGAAAATGCAGAGTTAAGTTATCTGTATTTATTACTAACGACAAATAGTTTTCTTCATCAGCATAGTTCCTTTCATTTAAATGAAAAGCTGAAACGAGTATTTAAGGAAGAAAATCAGAGTGTGCGAATGCGATTGTTAGGGGAAACAGAACAGGAGCTTTTAGAAAATATTCATATCATTCCTTTGTATCGTAACAATATGACGGTACATACGCATGAGACAATACAAAATGTAGCTATTAACTCACAGGGCTGGATTGATTTTTATCACATATGGTTTAAGCGACTACTTAACGTAACAAAGTAGTAAAACAGGGTGCATATAACCCATCATTTCTTTGATTGTAATATAATGAAATGATGGGTTTACTCACTAGATAGGCGGGATAAAGCTACACTATTCCTAGTAATGATATTAGTATATTTTTCATAAAAACAGGAAAACATACCTTTACAGCGTAACAATGTTATGTTACATTGAATAAAAAGAAGGGAGAGCAAAATTTTGAGTCAGGACTTAATTTCGAAAAAAGATTTGTTAGATCTTACTGGAATCTCCTATGGTCAGTTATACAGATGGAAAAGAAAAAACTTAATACCAGAAGATTGGTTTGTGCGAAAATCAACGTTTACAGGGCAGGAGACGTTTTTTCCAAAAGAAAAGATTTTAGATAGAATCGAAAAAATTCAAACGATGAAAGAAAATTTGTCACTTGATGATTTGGCGAATATGTTCTCACCAAATGTGAATGAGATTAGTTTATCAAAAGAAGGAATTATACAACGCGGAATTGCTTCAGAGTCAGTGGTCAATTTTTTTATAGAGCAAAATCAAGAAATGACTGAATTTCGGTTTGGAAAAATCCTTTTTATTTATATTTTAGAAAAAGCACTTCAGTCTGGAGAGATTAGCCTTGAAGAAGGAAAGATGATGTTACTTGTTTTAAATGAACACTATGAATCGATGAAGAATAAACATGCTGAGCTTATTTTTATTCGAAAACTAGGGATTTCAACATGTTTTTTACTATCAAGTGTAGAGGATTTATATTTTGATCAAGGTACGAAAATCGTGATACGTTTACCTTTAATGATTTGTACAGAAGAACTAAAAACAAAGTTATTATGATGGAGGGAAAGTAGTGAAAACTAATGACTTATTAATTAATGGACATGGAACGTCGAACGGAGGGCAGTTTCACAATGTACAATTAAATGGAAGTGGGACTGTAAATGGTGATGTAGAATGTGATGATTTCGAGTGTAACGGCTCTGGTCATATAAATGGGGATTTAAAAGCGGAGAAAGTAAAAATAAGTGGATCCGGAAAGATAAGTGGAAAAATTGATGCCGAGCAAATGAGCATTGAAGGCAGTGGCAATATACAACAGGATGCGGTTGTAAAGAAAATAAAAATTTCAGGTAAAGGAACAATCGGAGGAAATGTATCTGGTGAAGACATGAACATTTGCGGTAAAGCAATTATTGATGGGAATTGTGAAGTAGATACATTCAAATCAGAAGGACAATTTACCGTGGGTGGCTTATTGAGTGCAGATGATATTTTCATTGAAATACACGGAGAATGTAATGTAAAAGAAATAGGCGGTCAAACGATTAACATAAAACATAAGAAATCCACTTTAAGTTGGCTTTTTGAAACAATGTTTCCTCCTCGAATGAAAACGGAATTAATAGAAGGAGACAATATTATAGTTGAGTATACAATTACGAATACGATTCGAGGTAACAATGTTACAGTTGGACCTAATTGTGAAATTAATCTTATTGAATATACTGGAGTTTGTAAAATCGATAAAAATGCAAACGTAAAAGATATCCGAAAAATTTAAATTTTTATAGGAAGGGGCAAATGGTGTGAAAGAACAGTATAATCTTAGTTTAAATGGATCTGGTAATTCATCAGGTGGTATATACAAAAATGTTAACATTCGCGGTGAAGGAACGATTTTGGAAGATATTGATTGTGATGTGTTTAAAACGTATGGGGCGAGTGAAGTACAAGGAAATATAAAAGCACAAATGGTAACTGTGTTTGGCGAAACAAAATTTCGTGGTGATTTGCATTCAGAGAATGTAAAAGTTAACGGTAGTCTTGAAGTTGGTGGTACAGCAGAAGTGAAACATACAAAAGTGCGAGGGATGTTTGATATAGGCGGAAGTTTTACTGGTGAAGAGGTCAACATAACAGGTGGAATAAACGCAAAAGGAAACTTAGAAGCAGAAAAATTCACAATAAATGGCGGTTTTACGATTGCAGGTATGCTGAACGCTGGAAATATTAATATTAATCTAAGATATGAGCACAGTAATGTAGAAGAAATAGGAGGAGACAAAATTACTGTTCGAAAAAAATCATCGTTTGTTCCTTTTTTGAAACATTGTGGTTATCTCCATGCTAATGTAATTGAAGGGGATGAAATTTATCTTGAATATACAAAAGCTGATATTGTTCGGGGGAAAAATGTAACGATTGGTCCAGAGTGTGAAATAGGAGTATTGGAATATCACGAAACTTATAAAAATGACAATCAATCAATTGTGAAAGAATTTAAACAAATATAGAGGAATACTGAAAACCATGATTTAAGAGCCGCTTTTAAGCGGATTACCTCAATAAAGAAATTGATGAAAAACACTCCCTTCAAATGAAGAGAGTGCTTTTGTTTTAATGATTGAGAAACTTTTACAGAAATTATTCTTCAATAATTTCGTATTCTTCATCTGCTAAAAGTAAAATTTGAAGTTTCTTACCTTTATTATGTACTTCAATTACATCATATGTTCCTAAGTTTTTCACTTTATTCGGTGAAGCATTTACCATTCCTTCAACAGAGTCGATTAAAATATCTTCTTCAATGTAAGTTTCAGGCAAAGACATATCTTCAGTTTCTAGTACACACGCATATAAATTTTGTAAATCAATAGCTGATGGATTTAATTCCTCAACATCAATGATATTTTTTACAGCATCTACATGTTCTTCTTTCGGTTGATATACTTTAATTTTAGCCATGTTTTATTCTCCTTTATTTCTTATTCTAAGAGGCTATATATTATTATAACTTTTTTTATGAAAAACATGAAACAGTAACATCACCGTAAATGAAAAAAATGATATATTTTTTAAGTTTTTATCGATTTTCTAGTTATGATTGAGAAAAAAGTCATTGTTGTATCTTTGTGCGAATATAATATGGTAGTAATGTGATGTATAAAATTTTTTCACTTTCTTAATCTTTGTATTGGCTATATAATTTAGAAGAGACGAATCAGACTGTTTATTTATAAAAGAATTGAGGTTTAACAAACTATGACAATAAAAATTATTACAGATAGTGCAGCAGATTTACCGAAAGAGCTGCTTCATACTTATGATATAGAGGTTATTCCTCTTCGTGTATATGATGAACAAGAAAATGAATTTATTGATGGGGTAACACTAGATCCGATTGACTTACTACGAAATATGAGAGAGGGAAAAGTATATAAAACATCTTTACCTTCTTTAGAAAAAATCCAAGAAGTATTTACTACATACGCAAAACAAGATGTTACCTGTATTTATTTAGCTTTTTCTTCTGAACTCTCTGGCACATATCAATCCTCTGTTATTGTAAAAGAGGAAGTAAAAGAAATCTACCCTAATTCCTCTTTGGAAATCATTGATACAAAATGCATATCAACTGGTCAAGGATTACTCGTAGTAGAAGCTGCCAAAATGGCGCAAAGCGGAGCAACAAAAGAGGAAATATTAAGCCGTATTGCTTTTATGGCTAAGCATATGGAACACATCTTTACGGTTGCAGATTTACAATATTTAGTTCGTGGCGGACGGTTAAGTAAAGTAGCGGGCTTTATAGGAGGCTTATTAAATATAAAGCCTATTTTAAATGTAGAAGATGGAAAACTTATTCCGCTCGAAAAAATTCGCGGCCGCAAGAAAGTATTTCAACGTATACTAGATATTATGGAAACAAGGGGTAAAGACCTTGGAAATCAGACAATTGGAATTTCACATGGCGATGATTTAGAAAGTGTTAACATATTATCAGAAATGATTACCGAAAGATTTGGATGCAAAGTATTTGTAGTAAATTCAATTGGTGCGGCTGTAGGAGCGCATGCTGGTCCAGGAACTTTAGCTGTCTTTTTCTTAAATGAAATATAAAAAAACAAGTCTCTTGAAAAATAAGAGGCTTGTTTTTTTCGTTAATAAAATTACGAATACAACTGTTTCGTCTGTACTTTTGAAAAAGAAAATAAGTGGCATAGTATCTAGAAGTAATATTTTTCAGGACAAAATAATGATTTTATTATATAATTTTCACATAATAAATATTAATATTTGATCATTTAAAAAACATGTTAAGGATGTATATTCATGAAAAACGTTGATTTTATACTTGAAAGTGATGAGATATTAAAGCCATCAGAACGGCTTATTTTATTACTATTAGAAAAACATAGAATACTATATACAAATGATTTACTAGTATTATCGAATTTATCGTATAAAACATTAGTAGATTCACTAACAACACTCGTTATGAAGTCGTATGTCAGCAAAGAGAGTGGAAAAGGCCGCAGACAAAATAGATATAGTTTAATGTAATTTGATTATCGTAAACTAAAAGAGGGAGAGTATATTGGATAGCTCTTCCTCTTTTATATAATTCACTGCTATGCAAAATACAGCATAACCGCGAATTATTTTCTCTCTTTGTTTTAAACCTCACATGTGTCAGAAAAAGGAACTGACTGTGTTTATGCATAGCCAGATACTCTCGTCCTTCTCTAAAAGAAAAGGTTTTTTATGCTGTTTTTTAACTTGTTAGAATTAAAATTCATCCTCGTGAATTAAATTCCCAGCGTCATGATCTTTCATTAATCGTTGCTTCAAATAATTTTCTTTTGTCGTTCTATCATCTTTATGCCCAACAGCTGCTGCAATGATGTGCGGTGGTAATTGCTTATAATCATATAAATATTGAACATAAAAATGCCGAAAGAAGTGCGGGGTTATTTTTTCATTTTTTGTAAACGATAAACCGGTTTCTTTTATAATTTTGGTAATGTATTGTGACAGGTAATTTTCTTTATATGCCGTATGATTTTTTGTTTGAAAAATTGTACCACCATTTTTGATTCCTAACTCAATTGGTAAACGGCGCCGTATTCGAAAACCAATGATCCGTTCAAAGACAGCTTTATTAATGGGGACGATTCGCTCAGAATCTCCTTTTGTATTTACATAAAGATAATAACGATCGCGTAATGCGTCGTATTCTAAATCTTCCCATTTTGCATTAGCAACTTCGGCAACACGTAACCCGGTAGTTGCTAATATGGAAAGCATGGCATAATTAATAGGATTATTTTTATAATAAGAAAGCAATTGTTTTACTTCTTCGTAAGATAACTCTCTTCTTGGTTTATGTTTTTTCGTTATCGTTGTACTTAGTATCTCAATGTATAAAGGCTCTTTAATATATTCAATTTCATATAACCACTTTAAAAAAGAACGTGTAATGCGTAACTTTCTACTTATTGTTGCTGGCTTATAAGTTTCATTTGATTGATAGGAAATAGCTTCTTCAGCGAGCCACTTTTGATAATTACGAATGTGTCGTTTTCGTAAATTTATCCAAACTTTACCTTCTACGAAATGTTCCACATCCATTTGTAAAAATTCAATATGCTCTTTAATAAAAAGATAAAATTGTGATAAATCTCTAGCATAGAGAAGACGAGATGTATCTTTCACTCGTTTTTCTTTATCAAAATGCGTTTGTCGATTTAAATAATAGTACAAAATCTCTTCATCAGAAAAACCTTCATACGAATATGTATGTTGACGTTCATTTTGTTCTTTTCGATTCTCAGCTTCCTTTAAAAAATCTTCGTTCCATATCGCAATCGCATTTGCTAATTTTTCTTTATTCTTTAATAACGAATTATGAATTGGCATTAAATTAATTTTCATGTTATATCAAATCCTTATTAATTTCTTTTATAGTATGAATAAAAGAAGATGAATTATATCTACTATTTATTTTAAAGTGCATGTACATAAAATACAATAAGAATTGTGAACCATAGAAAATCACGCATTTTCTATGGTTTAGAATCTATTTATAAATTTAAGTTTTTATTAGTTGAATTAAAATAATATAAAATTTAATTTAAAAACAAATAGAAATCACGTATGTATCTAATATAATTATAGTTTCGTAATTATATGTGCTATAATAAATTTATAATGTATATTACTTATTTTTTAAATTCTATTTTTATATAAATTATATTTAGTTTTAATTAGAAAGGATTTATTTTTATGAACGATCATACATACGAACAATATATGGATACAAATGCGGCTAAAGAATTTTTACGTATTTCAAGTTTCACATTTAAGAAATTGATGAAAGAAAATAAGTTATCGCCAATTAATAAAGATACGTGGCGATTAGATGGAAGTTTTTTGTTTCGAAAAAATGAGGTTATTTCATTACAATCACAGTTACATATAGAAGGAATGACTTTAAACCAAGCAAGTAAACAGTTTCATATTAGTATGTATCAATTATTGAAATGGATTGAAGAAGGGGAGTTATCCTATACAATTCAAATGCATAGAAATAAAGAAACAAAGTTTGTAAGAGAAGATGATGTAAAGAATCTTGCCGAAAATTTAGATGATGCAAATAGTCTTTATACATATTCTCGAAAGTATAATGTAGTTTTATTTCAAAAATTTATACAAGGGAATACAATTGCACGAATAACCTCTATTCCAAAAAGAGGAGATATTATCGTAACAGATGAATTTGGAAATGAGATGACATTGCAACAGGCGAAAGAAGCGGGCTTTTTTGCAGCATATCAACTATCAGATAAACCAAGAAGCCACCATCAAAAATTTGTGATGTTTCGCTTTTTGAAAGCACACAATTTACGAAGCGATATTTTTCAGCGGATGGATTCCTTATTGCAATATGTATCACCTAGAAACATTCGAATTTCAGAAGAACATAATTTCTGGATAATTGAAATTCGTCAATCGCTTATTCAAGTTCCCATACAAATTCAACAAGAGTGGATCGATTCTCTTATACCATATATAATAGAAGGGAAATTAGCAAAACGCCCTAATAATAGTATTTACTTAGATAGCAATAGTGTTACGAAAAGCATTATACTAACTTCATCAGAGTATCAATCTATCTCAAATATAGTAAATGAAGAAAAGATGTCGATAGAGGATTTTATAACTTCTGCAATTCAAGAAAAATTAGATCGGTATATAATGAAATATTAAAAGACTTATTCTGTAGGCAGATAAGTCTTTTAATATACAAAAATATCCAAACCCTCTAAAAAACGACCTTTCAGATTCCTTTATTAGAGGGTTTTATATAAGTAATAATGATATTATACCTATAATGTACAAAGCTTTATATAAAGATAGATAGGAGGTTTAAATTGATTTGGATATATTTAGTATGTTATTTCTCTGTATATAGTTTACATAATAATTTTATGTATTAGAATTTCGAATAAAAAGCATAGAGTGTCTTTCCGTAATTTCGTAATATTGTTTAAGTTCATTCGTGATCCTTTGTCTTCCTTGTTCACTTGTATGCCAAGTATCGCGATTAATTTGTCGCAAATCTTGCAGTGGAAGAACATCTAATATTTTATCTTCAGCCGCATATAGTGAAGCAAGTAATAAAAATCTTCGACAGAAAAAACTTTTTCCAGCGAGTAATACATTCGTTACTTCTTGTTTATTTATCATGTTAAACTACACCTTCTACATTAGAAAAATCTCCCGTAATCGGTTGGATGTTCTCGTGAGGAACACCTAATTGAATTAATCTTTCTCTATGATATTCAAATTCATTCGCCTGTAGAAACGTATTAAAAATAGAAGGAATGAAAATATATTTTACAACTTCTTGATGGTAATGCTTTGCAACAAGTTCGTTTAATTCTGGGAAATGACCGGGATGATATAGCATAATGTCTGTTTCTGTAAACAAGTGCTTACGGTCTATAAAAATTAAATCACTAATTGTAGAATAATAGTTCATCATGATAAATTCCTCCTTAACAAAAATATAGCCCTTTAAAAATTCGGTATTGATTGACTAAAATCCTGTATGAGAATTCGACAACAATAATTAATTATTGTTGTTATAAATCTATGTGATAAAAGAGCAAATAACATTATTTTATAAACAAGGATCTATCATATTCTGTTGAAAAAAGACTGGAGTATGAAAAAAGATGTACGGTATGGAGAAGAACTAAATGAAATTTATGGAAAATCAGTACTTTATAATAAGTGCTGATTTTCTATTTATTCAGCTATTAATCGACTACAAAATTATAAAAAAACGAAAATGCTGCCTTTAAGTACGAAAATATAGCTTTTCACACTTGAAAACAAATGATATAATTTCAACTAAAGTGTATTATTACACTTCAGTTGAAAGGAGAGGGTATATTGAAAATTGGTAAGATAATAGTTTCTGTAGTAATATACACAAGTTTACTAACTGTATCTATACATACTTATACAAAACAACTAGCTCAACCTGTTATAGCAGATGCAGGGCGGTTACTTCCGGTAAAAGTTAAACGAATAGAGAGCGTTGAAGATGAAAAAGAGTTACAACAATTGGTTCGGGACGCAAACGTTTCAAATGAAAAGCTATCTATTGCTGGGATGCAGCATACGCAAGGGGGCCATACATATTATCCAAATGGTACTGTTTTAGATATGAAAAGTTACAATAAAATAGTGGAGTTCAATCCAAAGCAAAAGAGAATTAGGGTGCAGAGTGGTGCGACGTGGAATGATATTCAAAAAGTAATTAATCCATATGGTCTTGCGATTCAAGTTATGCAATCACAAAATATCTTTACGATTGGTGGTTCATTAAGTGCAAATGTACACGGACGAGATATTCGGCATGATGCACTAATAGATACAGTTGATTCATTTCGATTATTAATGGCAGACGGCAATATTAAAAATGTAAGTCGAAATGAAAATGCGGAGTTATTCTCTCTTGTTATAGGTGGATACGGTCTATTTGGAGTCATTCTAGATGTAACATTAAAATTAACAGATGATGAATTATATCAAATACGAACTAAAACTATAGATTATCATGATTATACTTCTTATTTTAAGAAACATGTTGAAGGTGATGAAGGCGTGCGTATGCATTTAGCGCGTATTTCTGTCGCACCTAATTCATTTTTACGGGAGATGTATGTGACAAATTACGTTCTTGCTACAAATCAAGAAAAGCGAGAGCAATATAGTACTTTAAAAGAAGAAACAAATGTTGCTCTGCCAAAGTTTTTTCTTGGGTTATCTAGGTACAGTGATTGGGGAAAAACAATGTTTTGGAATATCCAAAAGAAGTATTTTGAACGTACAGATGGATCTCATGAAACTCGTAATAACGTCATGAGATCAGATAGTGCATTTATGGAATATGAAAATCCGAATCAAACAGAAATTTTACAAGAGTACTTTATTCCAGTTGATCGCTTTTCTCCTTATATAGATGACCTGAGAAACGTACTAAATCAAGAAGAACTGAATCTACTAAATATCACCATTCGATATGTGACAAAAAATGAAAATGCGGTTTTATCCTATGCGAAAGAGGATATGTTTGCTCTTGTCTTTCTTATCAATCAAGGACGTTCTGAAGAAGAGATAGAAAAAACAAAAAAAGTGATTCAGAAGATGATAAACGTTACTTTACAACATGATGGAAGCTACTATTTGCCGTATTATCATTATCCAGACAAACAGCAGTTTCAAAATGCTTACTCTCGTTCAGATGAGTTTTTTCAAAAAAAGAGGGAGTATGACCCGCAAGAACGGTTTGTTAATTTATTTTATAAGGAGTATGGTCAATGACATATACAAGATTTGTAGTTTCACAAAGTCTCATTATGATGGCAGGAAGTATGGTATTTCCTTTTTATGTATTATTACTAAGAAACGTAGGAAACAGCTTTTCACAATTTGGCTGGGCATATGGTTTGTTTGCATTAACATCAGCGCTTGTCTATCCTCTAATCGGTAAAATTTCTGATCGGTTTGGTGATAAAAAACTGTTAATCATATATTCATGGTCAATGGCTATTTTAATGTTATGTTTTCCAATCGCTACAGAAGTTTGGCATGTATATATTTTGCAAATTTTAATGGGATTGTTAGGGGCTATGCAGAAAAATGCAGAAAAAACATCACTAGCACGAAAAGTAGAACGTCAAGAAGCTGGGTATGAAATTGGAAAATATCACGTTTGGACATCTTTAGGGGCAGCAATCGCTATTATTTTAACAGGGTATTTAGTTGATTTTTTAACGATTGGAACGATTTTTTATGTCGCTTCTATACTATATATGATAAGTGGTATTGTACTTTGCAGGACAAACAACGAAACCACATATAACCGATAACAATTGTTATCGGTTATATGTGGTTTGCGAACGTTTAATTCACATTTAAATGCTGTAAAAACAACGTAGCTGATACGTAGCGCTTCGCTAATCTTTGTACATAAGCAGTATGAACAGATAAGGTTGCGATTACAATGGCATTGCGAATAGCTTCGCGTTGTTCATTGTTTATATGTTCAATTTTAGCTGCCAACTGATCGGCATTTTCTTTAATTGTTTGTTCAATTGTATAAATCGTATTCGTTGCAGTGAATTGAATGAAACCTCGTTGATTCAATTTTTCAAATAGAGAAGAGTAAAAAACATATAATTGAATCGGATTAATTAAATCATCAGTACGATCTGCTGGGTCATTTACGATAAGTTTTAACAACTTTCGAATGGAGTCAAAATCGAGCGCTGTTTTTAAATCTTCTACAATAAATAATAAGGCGGCTTGTTCAATTGAATATTTTTTTCCTTTTTGCGGAGAACCAATCATTTCTTTTATATCACGTTTCACCCAATTTTGCAGTGCCGTAATAGTAAAGTTAGTATTTTCAATTTGATTCCCAAGCGCTACAATTTCATTTAAAGAGAATCCAATATCCGTTTCTTCTATTTTAATCAACTTTTCAAAAATAGGTGCTAGTGCTGTTGTAATAATAGCTGTAAAACTTTGACCGCTCTCAATATCTTTTTTATGTGACTTTGCCCAGGCTTCTTGTAAAATTGCAAGAGGCTTTTTTGTATCCCATCCTCTAAGAGAGAGAAGGAGCATCGCCATTTCGTTTCGTGTGAGATGAAATGTTTCCATCTTTTCACCTCCAATAATATAAAAGTTCTTATGAACTTATATTATGCATTGTTCTATATAAAGTCAATTGTATTTTCATGATTTCTGCCGTAGTCGAAGAAGTTAATAATCTTAAGAAATAATTCTTGATTATTCTTAAGAAAGTTCATATAATAGGTTCATAAGAACTTTTTGATTCGCTTTAAAAATCATCTATCTTTTCATCATTTAAGAGAAAGATAGAGATGATATATTTATTGTAGAAGGAGAATGAATTGAATATGTTAAAAAAAATGATTACAATATTGACAGCATTTATGTTTGTCTTCGCTGCAGGTAGTTTCGTTTCAGTAGATAGTGCTTATGCAAAAGGCTACAAATCTGGTAAAAAATCATTTACTCCAAGTTCAGGTCAAACACAAAAATCAAAAGTAGATTTGAATAAAAAAGATTCGAATGTTAATGCAAATAAAACAACAGATTCAAAAACAAAAGCAACAAATACAGCACCAAAAAGTAATAAAGGAAGCTTTATGAAAGGTCTTTTACTTGGTGGTCTTGGCGGTTTGCTAATGGGAAGTTTATTTGCTAACATGGGAGCGCTTGGCTCTGTATTAGCATTTATGGTGAATATGCTAGTAATGGCTGGTATAGTAATGCTAGTGGTTCGCGCATTCAAATATTTTAAAAATCAACGTAAGAAACAGGTGGAAGAGGCTGCATGGAAACGATAAAAATCTCTGAACAAGAGCTGATCAATGCACTTTGTGTATATATTGCACAAAAACGTCAAGTTACTCCGGAACAAGTCTTGGTGGAATTGATGTACGATGACGATTACGGTTTCTCAGCTGAAGTAGAAGTAAACGGTCGTCAGCAAATTTTAATTCAAGCAAATTTAATCGAGGCCCTTCGTTTATGGCTTGATATGGAATATAACATTGATCCATTTGCTGCAAGATTACAGCTTGAGTTACATGATGAAGAAGGTATTATCGCATTTGCGAATATAAATAAATCATATGAGTAATAAAAAAACAGCTGTTGAGATGTAACAATCTCAGCAGCTGTTTTTTATGTTTGTAAAAGAGTATAAAGGTTGCATTGATTAAGGGTGCTTTGATAAGGAGCTCTTAAAAGTATGTGGCGTTGCAGCAGCATTTGCTGGCGGAGTTGCGATGAGTCAAGCTGTTACACTTGTGCAGCAATGCATGGAAGAATAGCGTTAACAAACATGTTAATCAAACACCTTCATCAAGAAGGTGTTTGATTACTATCTATAGATTGAATAAAGGTATCTACTATTTTATTAAAACGGTCCGCTTCTTCTAAAAATGGACAATGGCAGCTATCTTCAAAAGTGATAAGCTGAGAGTCTTGAAGATGCTTGTGTAAATGTTCGCCTGCTGCAACAGGAATGAGCTTCTCTTCTCTGCCGAAACAAAGTAAAGTAGGGATGATAATTTGATCTAGGTAGTCTCGATAATCCACAACAGACTGGTCGAACAAAATAGCACTTGCGATAGACTCTGGGATAGTTGTCACTTCTTTTAATATCCACTCAAAATCATCTTCAGAAAGAGGGTTTTTGAACATTAATGATATAAATTCTTTTAGGAAGTCGACTCGATTCATTTGTATTTCTCGCATAATATGAATAAGGGCCGGAAAATCAAAAGCTCCAATTGGGAAGTCAACCCATTTAAAATCAGAAGCGAGTTCATCTACGATAACAGAAGCTTTCACGTTACTTTCACCAAATTGTTTTAAATATTCCCAAACAACAAATGCCCCCATAGACCAGCCAACTAATACAACCTTCTCAAGAGATAATTTTTCGATAAAAGCGTGTAAATCACGAGCATAGTTTGCAATGGTATGCCCAGATTGAACGTGTGAAGAACGGCCATGACCTCGTAAATCCAGTGAAATCGCGCGGTAATTTTCACTAAAATACGGTAGTTGTTTATGAAAAAAGCGGCTGCTCATCCAAACCCCATGTACGAATATAATTGGGGTTCCTTGTCCTTGATCTTCATAATATATATTTACGTCATTATCAAGTTTTATATAAGACATGCAAATAAACCTCCTTTTCACAGAAAAAATAAGTTTATATATTCGAAAATATGCTTTATTGCGACTATGTATTCAAAACTTCTTATAAAGTGAAACTTTAATCAGTGGGGGTTTTCTTCATCCCCCACTGATTATCAGCCCTCACCAATCGGGCTTTTACGGGCAGTTTATCTCCCACCTAACTTCTTAAGAAAAGCGGAAGCGGCTCGCTCAGAATCGCAGGACGCCCACGCCCCTGACAGAGAGGCGCTTTTTGCCTTGTCCGAGGGGGCGAAACGACCGGAGACTCTAGCCGCTGGAGCTGGACAATGTTTTCGCCGAATTTTGAGGTGGGAGTATTACTGCCCACGAATAGTGGGATAAAATCCAATACTATCTTTCATATGGGACATTTTTAAACGGAGCATCGGTACAAAGTCTCTATTTTTCACGTAAATCTAAAAGAAACTTTGATTATTTCTAAAAAAATTCGCCTAAAATATTGTCATATCCTGTTCTTTAAGATATCCTTTTGTAGAGAGGTGAAATCATGGAAAAAGTACTTATTTTCGGGCATAAAAACCCAGATACAGATGCAATTTGTTCTGCAATTGCATATGCAGAGCTAAAAAAAGAATTAGGAATGAACGCTGAGCCTGTTCGTTTAGGCGAAATCAGCGGTGAAACACAATTTGCTTTAAATTATTTTAAAGTAGAAGGACCACGTTTTGTTGAGACAGTAGCAAACGAAGTGGGCCATGTTATTTTAGTTGACCATAACGAGCGTCAACAAAGTGCGAATGATATCGAATCTGTTCGTGTATTGGAAGTAATCGATCACCATCGTATTGCTAACTTTGAAACGAGCGATCCTTTATACTACCGTTGTGAGCCTGTTGGTTGTACAGCTACAATTTTAAATAAAATGTACAAAGAAAACGGCGTTGCAATTCGTAAAGAAGTTGCAGGATTAATGTTATCTGCAATCATTTCCGATTCGTTACTATTTAAATCTCCAACTTGCACAGACCAAGACGTAGCAGCAGCTCGTGAATTAGCTGAAATCGCTGGTGTAGATGCTGAAAGCTACGGCTTAGACATGTTAAAAGCAGGTGCAGATTTAAGCGGTAAAACAATGGAACAATTAATTTCCCTTGATGCAAAAGAGTTCCAAATGGGAGATGCAAAAGTTGAAATCGCACAAGTAAACGCTGTTGATACAAATGACGTTCTTGTACACCAAGCAGAATTAGAAAAAGTAATCTCTGCAGTAGTAGAAGAAAAAGGTTTAGACCTATTCTTATTCGTTGTAACAGACATTTTAACAAACGACTCTGTGGGCCTTGCAATCGGTAAAGCAGCACAAGTTGTTGAGAAAGCATACAACGTAACGTTAGAAAACAATACAGCTACTTTAAAAGGTGTTGTATCTCGTAAAAAACAAATTGTTCCTGTATTAACAGAAACGTTCCAAGCTCTATAAGAGTGACTTTGGATGTAAAAGGACAAGCAGATATATAGTCTGCTTGTTCTTTTTTGTTTTTAGGAAAGATAAAACTTCGAATATTAAGGTCAGTTCTTATCATATTTCATTTAGGAAAAATAAAACTTGGATAGAAAGAAAAGTAAAAACTAACATTTTTATTTATGGATGAAAACTGGTATGATTTTTTTATGAAGTAGATGTTATGGGATTGAAATAGAAAAGAGGTAAGAACGTAACAATGAAAAGACTATGCATAATTCCATGTGGGAAAAAGAAGATTTGGGATACGTACCCTGATAAGGGAGCAACAGAAGCAAAGGATGTATACATTAGTCCATTCGGAAAAGCATGCCAAACATATGCTTCTCAATTTTTTACACACTGGGTTATTTTATCCGCGAAGCATGGATTTTTACTACCAACCGATATAGTGGAAGAAAACTATGATCTTGCTTTTCATTCGAAAAGTAGTGAGATTATTAATATAGAACAACTAAAAAAGCAGATGATGGATAAAGACTTGCTAGACTTTGATGAAATTGTGCTGCTTGCAGGAAAGAAGCATAAAAATGTAGTGACAAAGTTATATCCAGGAGAGTGCATTTCTTATCCATTAGAAGGCTGTAAAGGGATTGGATATATGTTACAGAGGCTGAAGAAGGCAGTTGAAAATCATAACGAGATTCAGGAACTGATTTATGAGGAAAAGTAATAATTCGTTATTGAAAAATAAAGGGGCATTTTCGATACCCCTTTATTTTATCATTCTAAATGTTAGTAATAGTTAATTACCTGCTCCATTAGATTTCTTATCTCTTTCACTGGTGGTTTTTTATCGTATACATCAATATGTGAAGAGTAATAATTTAAATTTCTAACAAGGCCTTTTCCGATTTTTTCCTTTAGGAAAGGGAATATTTGTCCAGTATAGTCTTCGAGAGATTTACAATAATATTTTTCATCCAAATAAATGCTATATTTACATGTTAGCTCTACAAGTGGGTTACCTTCAGAATCATATACATCTTTAGATTCAAAAACGTCTATTAGTGTAAATCTATCATTAAGATAAACTTTTTTCTTCTTCTCAGGCTTATTAGAAAGAATAAAAGCGATACCTATTGCGTTAATCAATATATTGCCTCCTATAAATATAAAGTAAAACTTCCATCAGTGGGGGCTTACTGCCTATTAGTCCAGTATAAAAAAAGATACTAATAAAATATATCGATATATGTTAAATGTAAAGAGGTAAGGTGGATTTAGAGAAGAATCTGTTAATTATGTTGGGTTATATACATGTAATCTGTTTTGAAAAGTTATGGTTATTACTTAAATCACAATGGAAATAATCATGTCAAATAGCAAATGATTATTTTGTTATTAGTCATTTTTTTATTAATTTTATTTCTAAAACCGGTTTTCTCTATCATATGAGTTGTAATAATTATTCGTAAGCATTAGAGAAGTAGAGAGTACAATGACTTTTGACTAATGGTATAATACGAATAGATGAAATACTAAGAAAAGCAGGTGAAACTTTTTTGTTTACAAAAGCAGAACAAATGTTATCTTCTTTTTTCGGATATACGTCATTTAGACGCGGCCAAGAGGAAACGATAAAAAATGTATTGGACGGTAAGGATACGGTTTGTATTATGCCAACTGGCGGCGGGAAATCTTTATGTTATCAAATTCCAGCATTAGTGTTAGAGGGAACAACATTAGTTATTTCTCCGCTCATTTCTCTCATGAAAGATCAAGTTGATACTTTAACCCAAAATGGTATTCCAGCTACATATATTAACAGTTCTATTTCAATTGCAGAAGCAAATCAGCGCATTCAGTTAGCGAAACAGGGGCATTATAAATTGTTATATATTGCCCCAGAGCGTCTTGATTCGATTGATTTCGTTGATCAACTCATTGATATGAAAATCCCGTTAATTGCAATTGATGAAGCCCACTGTATATCGCAATGGGGGCATGATTTTCGTCCGAGTTATTTACATATTCATCGTGTACTTGATTATCTTCCAGTTCAGCCAATTGTACTTGCATTGACAGCAACAGCAACGCCGCAAGTGCGACAAGATATTTGTGACACTTTAGGAATTGCAAAGCAGAATACAATAATGACGACATTTGAACGAGAAAATTTATCGTTTTCTGTAGTGAAGGGACAGGACCGCGACGCCTATTTATCAGGTTATATTCGTCAAAATAAAAAAGAAGCGGGAATTATTTATGCAGCGACGCGCAAAGTTGTTGATCAGCTGTATGAAAAATTGAATAAAGAAGACGTTTCTGTCGCACGTTATCATGCTGGTATGAATGATAACGACCGAAATGAACAGCAAGAACGTTTTTTACGGGACGAAGTAAATGTAATGATTGCGACATCTGCATTTGGTATGGGAATCGACAAATCAAACATTCGGTATGTGGTGCATTATCAGCTTCCAAAAAACATGGAAAGTTACTATCAAGAAGCAGGGCGTGCTGGTCGTGACGGATTAGATAGTGAATGTATCTTGTTATATTCACCGCAAGATGTACAAGTACAGAGATATTTAATTGATCAGTCAACTGGAGCATCGCGATTTTCTAATGAACTAGAAAAATTGCAACATATGACAGATTATTGCCATACTGAGAATTGCTTACAATCATTCATTCTACAATATTTTGGTGAAGAGCCAAAACAAGATTGTGGCCGCTGCGGCAATTGTACAGACGATCGAAATAGTGTCAATGTTACAAAAGAAGCACAAATGGTGCTGTCATGCATGATTCGAACAAATCAACGGTTCGGAAAACAAATGATTGCCCAAGTATTATCAGGATCAAAAAATAAAAAGGTGATGGAATTTAATTTTCACACGTTACCAACGTACGGATTGCTTTCAAATCAGAGTGTTAAAGAAATAAGTGAGTTCATTGAGTTTTTAATTTCAGAAGAACTTATTGCAGTTGAACATGGCACATATCCGACATTAAAAGTAACAGCAAAAGGAAAAGATGTTTTACTCGGGAACCAACTAATTTTTCGGAAAGAAAGAGTAGAAACAAAACAAATAGTGAAAGATCATCCACTATTTGAAGAGTTGCGTCATGTGCGTAAAGAAATCGCCCAAGGAGAAGGAGTGCCGCCATTTGTTATTTTCTCTGATCAAACATTGAAAGATATGTGTGCAAAATTGCCGAAAACACGAGAGGAAATGCTAGGAGTAAAGGGAATTGGTGAACATAAGCTTGAAAAATACGGTAGTATATTTTTACAAGTTGTCACAAACTTCCTCGAACAGCATCCCGATATAGAAGCGATGATAACGACCGAAGTTATAACAGAACGAAAGCAGTCAAAAAAGACAATGAAAAATTCTCATCATGCTACATATGAAATGTATAAGCAAGGGAAAGAACTTTCTCAAATTGCTGAATCACGTGAGTTGTCTATGCAAACGGTAGAAAATCATTTAATTCGTTGTTTTGAAGAAGGAATGGAAGTAGATTGGCCAGGTTTTGTTCCGAAAGAATATGAATCTATGATCAGAGCTGCAATTGAGAAAGCTGAAGGTGGATTGAAAGCTATAAAAGAACAACTTCCTGATCATATAAGTTACTTTATGATTCGTGCTTATTTTCAAATGAAGAAATAGTAGTGTGATAGTAGGGGGGTATATAAATACAAATTAAAAAATCGATATAAAAACCCTCTTTCTTTTTAGGCGGACGAGAGCATCTGGCCATGCTTAGAAGCGGTCACGTCCTTGGAAACAATATAAGAAAGCAAGTAGTGATCATGTTGTATTCTGCCTTATAGGTCGGAAAATTAAAATGGTTTTATATAGAATCAATATTTGTTTTATGTGTATTCTAATGTATCATGATTTTTCATATATAAAGGAATGAGAGGAATTTGAAAGGGGAATAAGGTATGAATAAACTACTATTTAAACAATTTAAGATGACAAGAAGTTATTTTATTAAAAACGTAGAATCACTTTCGAAGGAAATAGTAAATGTGCAGCCAGATGGTTTTAACAACACGATCAAATGGCATATTGGCCATGTATTAACGGTTGCTGAACAGTTTATGCTTGGCTTTCCGCATAAAACAACCCATCTTCCCGCAAATTATATCGAATTATTTGGAAACGGTACAAAACCGGCTGACTGGAAAAATGATGTACCTACCATGGATAAACTCATTATAGAGTTGAAAGATCAATTAGCTCGTCTTCAACAAATTCCTGCCGAAAGGTTAAATGAAACACTGGAAAAACCATTTATGGGACTTGAAACCTTTGGAGAATTAGCAGGTCTCACGTTAATGCATGAAGCAAATCACTTAGGACAAATTCAAGCGATGAAGCGCATTATTGAACATACAGGAGTAAAGAATTAGTAAACTCCTGAAAATAACGTAGCTCCTTGAAAATTTAAGATTCCCGATTTCTTATACAGTCTTTGATGCAGACAACCAAGTAATTGGCACATACAATGCTAATTCACCTTATGGACGCGTATTCAAAGTACAAAAAAACGGTAATATTTTTGTACAATTTCAAGCAATAGTGAATTCTTCATTTACGAAGAGAATGAATGTTACAACTAAATTCGCGCTTTCTAAATGTAATTAATGATAAGGAATTGTTTATGTTATATACACAATGGAATAAAAAAAGGCGTATCCTGGTTAGAGTAACGGGTTCAGTTTTGAAGTACAAAATTATATTTAGAAGATAAATTCACAATAAAATTAGAAACCGAATTGACCTGTAAAATCACATTATAATTAGCATATGAAAACGCCCAGAGTTAAAAAAACTCTGAGCGTCTTTTATTGTCTTATTCAATTAAAGTACCCTTTAGCTTAATTAAAATTAAAGACCAAATTCAAACAAAGTTCTAAACATATTGATTTTACACAATTCATTCTTAAAAAAGAGAGTTAACTCTACTTGGAGCAACACACTTTATAATTGTAATGGTTTATAAGCCAATGCTTTGTCTATAATTTCTCTGGCGGTTAATTCTTCATCACTCCAGAAAATATAATCACTTATTTTAGGGTCAACAACAGACGATTCAACCATGTCCAACCAAATTGTCAGCTCCCATTCTTCTCCTTCCCCATCCATAAGTTTTTGAACCAAGGTAACTAACTCGTCTTTATTTAACTCACCTAACTTTATAGTTTTATGGTTAATAGCTCTTTTTACAATGTATTCTGCACCGTAGTCAGCAAAAAATAATTCTTTTGCATATGGATAGGGAACACTATTTTCAAATACAGTAAGTTTATGTTCAAAATCTTTCCCAAAATCTTGTAGCTCTTGAATTTCTAAAACTAATTTTAATAGTTTCTTTTCGTCCAATTCCTCACTCCCTTTGTTCAAGATAACTGCCTCATTAATCTAAGTACATTTCTTCTCAATTTCCACATTCGTTTTAACATAAAATTACAATTACCCTATTGATTTATCAAAATTAACGTTATCTTTTCTGGTTTCTATCCGATTTCCACTTCTTGTAAAAATAAACTAATTGAAAAAGTAATATAACAATAGAAACAAAAGTAATTAGTAAAAAATTAGATAATTCTAATTCTATAGAGGATAATATAAATAAAGCTACAACCACTAAAGGAATTGACCAAATAGTATTATAAAAGTGCTTTTTGTAAATTGAATTATCATACGTATTATTAGTCATAAAAGAATCCCCCAATATTTTTAAATTATGAGTAAATTTATTTTAGAGATTTATACTTTTTCTTATTATAAAATAGTGTGGTGTATACCCTGTAAGGAGAAAACATTAATTTCTAACTAAATGATGCTATATATTCTTACAAACAACACCCAAAATTAAACACAAATACAAAAAATAGGAATTTATATAGATATATTATCATATAATTCTTCCTTACGTCTAAAACTTTTAAGTATTCAAATATCGTGAGTATCTATTAGATTTAATTTATTATGACAGGAATTGTCCCATAAAATGATTAAGGTGTTGGATAATGTGGATTTTGTTTTATCCCGCATTAACGGGCAGTAATACTCCCACCTCAAAATTCAGCGAAAGCATTGTCCAGCTCTAGCGGCTAGAATCTTCGGCCGTTTCGCCCCCTCGGACGAGGCAAAAAAGGGGCTCCAACGTCCTGCGATTCTGAACGAGCTGCTTCCGCTTTTCTTAAGAAGTTAGGCGGGAGATAAACTGCCCGTAAAAGCCCGATTGGTGAGGGCTGAAGAAAACCCCCACTGATTAAAGTTTCACTTTATTATCTTGATAACGATAGGGTCCTGCTGATCGAATGACATAAAACCTAAGTTCAAACATTTTCTGAAAAGCTAGAGCTAATTTTTCTTGCCATCCCATAACTATCAAGTTTATAGGAAGGTATTCAAGCTAATATTTCGAGGCATTTCCATAACGAAAATTTTGTTTCCATTTTGATGGAGGAATGCTTACTTTTACCGTTTAAGGGACCTTCTATTTTTTTAGTTGATGGGCATGTAAGGTGATCATTAAAAGAACAATTTCCTTCATCAGCATGGATTAAGGAGTTAATATGAATTTTTTAGAAAATCCCCTCTAAACCCTTGACTTATAAGCTTTATTTTTAATACAATTAAACTTCGACTGAAAATTCCAACGAATGGGAGGGGATTCCAAAAATGAAAGGCATTTATGAGCTAGAGCTAGAGAAATTAAATCATACGCTTTCACAAATTAATCACCAATTGAAGAAGTTAGAGAGTATTCCGGTTTATCATGGGGAAAATTTTACAGAACAAGTGCTTGAAACGATGCGAGAATCTAGTCGTCAAAGACTTCGCATTGCCAGTGAAGAACCTTATTTTGGACGATTAGATTTTCAAGAAGAGGGACACGCGCAGCCAGCACCTGTTTATATTGGTAAAGTGGGTGCTTCTGATGAAGAAACGCAGCAACCGATCGTTGTTGATTGGCGGGCACCTGTTGCCAGTATGTTTTATTCATTTACAGGAGGAGAAGATGCAGCTTTTTATGATTCTCCAGAAGGAATCGTTGAAGGAATTGTTCATTTAAAACGAAACATTGCTATTCGAAAGCAAACTCTCGAACGAGTTGTCGATACATATGTAAGGGGAAATGAGGATCTTTCATTAGCCGATGATTTTCTTCTCTATCGTTTAGGTGAAAATAAAGATAACAAGTTAAAAGATATTGTTTCAACGATCCAAGCAGAACAAAATGATATTATCCGTGCTGAGAAGAATGTTCCTCTTATTATTCAAGGTGTTGCAGGGAGTGGAAAAACAACGATTGCTTTGCATCGTCTTGCTTTTTTAATTTATCAATATCATGAGCAGCTCAAGGCTGAGAAAATGATCGTTTTTGCACCAAACAGTATATTTCTCGATTATATTTCTAGTGTGTTACCAGAGCTTGGCGTTGGGGATATTCATCAAACTACGTTTCAAGACTGGGCATTACATACTTTAGAAAATACTGTTTTTGCAAAAAATACGGATACACAACTACAACAAGCATTCTCCATTCATAAAAATAAAGATGATATCATGGCTGGTAAATTAAAAGGCTCGATCGAGTTTCAACAATTTATAAAGAAAAGTCTGTCTGACTATGAGAAAAGTATAGTACTAACGAAAGATTTTGAACCTTGGGATGGTTCACTTTTACAAGGAAAGGTAATTCAGCAATGGTTTGAAACAGAATATAAACAATATCCAGTTGGAAGACGAAGAGAGCGAATCGTAGCACGCATGAAGCGTTGGATTGAAATGGAACTCAAGATAGTTTCTGATACAAATAAAAAGAAACAACTAAAAAAACAAGCGACGCAAAGGCTGAATAGTTATTTAAAAAGTTGGCCAAAGTTGACTGCACTATCCTACTACAGTAATTTAATGAAACAAGATGACATTTGCAGTGTGTTGCCAACCGAGCTTGTAAAAGAAACAGCAAAAAACTGCCGAAAAAAAGAAGTGGCGCTAGAAGATTTAGCACCGCTCATTTATATACATCACTATCTAGAAGGTATAAAGATTGGGCAAAAATTTCATCATGTCGTAATTGATGAAGCGCAAGATTTCTCACCATTTCAACTTTCCATTTTAAAGGAAATAACACTTGGAAATTCTTTCACTATTTTAGGTGATTTATCACAAGCTATTCATGAGTATCAAGGTATTGATGATTGGAAACAGTTTCAAGATGTATTTGATCACAATGCGCAGTACTTTGAATTAACGAGAAGTTATCGCTCAACAAAAGAGATTATTTATTTTGCAAATGAAGTGATTCAAACAGCAAATATTCCAGTAGGACTTGCTAATCCTGTGTTTCGTAGCGGTGAAAGTGTAAAAGTTGTCTCAACAAATGATCAATTGCAATCGATTTTATCGACTGTAAAGACTATGCAAGAACAAAATGTAAAAACGATCGCGATTATCGGACGTACAGAGGAAGAATGCCGTGAGATATATGGAAAACTTATAGAAGCTGGTATTTCAACAAATATAATAGAAGCGAATCAAAGTAAATATGAAGGCGGTATTTCAGTCGTTCCTGTTTATTTAGCGAAAGGATTAGAATTCGACGCAGTACTGCTTATGGATGTAGATGCAGCTCATTATCAACAAACAAAGCAAGATGCCAAATTGTTATATGTCGGTTGTACTCGCTCCCTACATGATTTATGGATTTTTTATTCGGGGACATGTTCTCCTTTAATTCAACAAATTCCAAAAGAACTGTATGAAGAAAGGATCGATGATTAATTAAGAGGGAAATGAAATTAAAAAGCTATATCTCTGAAAGTACGTTATGTTTAATGGTACTTTTAGGGTTATAGCTATTTTTCATAAGCTTTTCGTTTCGACAACAACATGAATAATAAGTTTACTCAACCGGTCTTGGTCCAGCGTCCAGCCCTGATGTCTCTACTGTTAAAATAGGACGAACTGTCATATCTGTATTTACGTATACTTGACATGATAGACGTAAGTGATCTTCTACACCTTTTTCCGCACATACAAATTTTTCAATATTATTAGGTTCACAAAAATCACCCTCTAAAATTTCCACACGGCAAGTTGTACATTTTACTTTTCCACCACAGCGATGAAGAATGTTCACGCCATTATCTTCAAGCGCCAATACTAATTTTGTTCCTGCCACCACTTCAAAAGTTCCTTTTCCTGAAACAGTTATTTTTGGCATTTTATACTCTCCTTCGATAGAATATGAATAACATAATTATCACCGTGCTCTGTCAAAGGTAAACATAAGAGTAGCAATCTAAATAAAATGTATTATAAAAAATTCATAACTCCCGTAACTTTTTTCTTTATTGAATCGTTTATTAAATAAGCGCGCTTAAAAGGAGTGATCACTTTGAATATGGAAGGAAAGATGATTTCACAATCTAATGTAGAAATGCAACAATTAAATAGATCTATCATTATTAAACATTATGCGGAACTGAAGCGTTATTGTACATTTTTAACAAAAAGTACATGGGATGGAGAAGATTTGGCGCAAGAAACGATATGTAAAGTATTAAAAAAATATATGAATGCAGAATGGAACCAAAGTATTTGTTTAACGTTGCTGTACAAAGTAGCTCGTAATCAATGGCTGGATCAAATGCGGACAAAAGCATTTGAAAAAGAAGGTAATAAAGAAGCGTCTTATGAACCACATGAAAACGTCGCTGAATTATATGATTTAATCGAAAGGATGCTATCTTGCTTAAATGAAATGCAAACTGTAATTTTTTTATTAAAGGATGTGTTTGAATATAGCTTAGCTGATATTGCAACTATTACATCTATGTCAGAAGGAGCAGTGAAAGCATCCTTGTTTCGAACACGTAACAAACTGAAAACGATAAAAGAAGAGGAACGTTTTGTAACTTCAAAAGAAATGGAAGAAGATATGGAAATACTCGTAAAATCAATTCAACAACAAAGACCAGAATTATTAATAAAACTCATACCAGCACTGCAATTTTCAAAAATCTCACTACAACAACCGTTACTTTTATTACACAAAAAATCTTCTTACAACTGCTTCTTATGTGCTGCTTAAACTAAAATAGTGGAGGGATTTTTCATGAATGTAATTCCTTATGTAATAGAACAAACGAAACTTGGCGAACGTTCGTATGATATTTATTCTCGGTTACTAAAAGATAGAATTATTATGATTGGGCAAGAGATTAATGATCAAGTTGCCAGTAGTGTTGTGGCCCAATTATTATTCTTATCAGCAGAAGATGCAAATAAAGACATATCTATTTATATTAACAGTCCCGGAGGTTCAACTTCTGCAGGTTTTGCTATTTTAGATACGATGAATTATATCAAACCGGATGTACAAACCATTTGCATTGGTTTAGCCGCTTCATTCGGAGCATTATTGTTATTATCGGGAGCGGAAGGAAAGCGGTTTGCTTTACCAAATAGTGAAATCATGATTCATCAGCCACTCGGTGGAACGCAAGGGCAAGCAACTGAAATTGAGATTTCAGCAAGACGGATTTTGAAATTAAAAGAGCATATCAATCAAATTATTGCCGATAAAACAGGGCAGCCAGTTGAGAAAGTAGCAAAAGATACAGAACGGGATTACTTTATGAGCGCAGAAGAGGCGAAAACATATGGTATTGTAGATGGGATTATCGGTTAAAACTGAAAAGAGGTTATTGAACCATATCGTTCAATGACCTCTCATGCTGTTGAAAAACAATCTAGTCAATATTTTGAATAAGTTTCACCTTATATAAAGAGTAGAAAGAATCAACTAAACATTGCTATTGTACAATGTTGGTTGATTTTTTTATTTTGGAAAAGATGCAAGTGCTTCTAACCAGTAGGTCACTAATTTTGAATTCCAGCGGTCTTCATGATAAATCGCATAAATATGCCGTTGTAATTCGAAATCGGGAATGGGCAAATAACAGAGTTCATTTCTTTCTACTTCTTGTTCAATGGCCAGTTTCGAAATAAATGCAATTCCATTTCCGTATTTTAAGATTTGTTTCATTGTTTCAAGTGAATCGAGTTCAATTTCAGATTGAAACACGATATTATGCTCTGTCATCCACTGTGTGAGTAGACGTCTTGTTGTAGATGACTGACGATGAAGCAAAATTTGTTCTTTCGAAATGTCTTGCAGTGATATGTTCAATTTTTTTGTGAATACATGATTGGGAGAAAAAGCAAGTACAAGCGCATCTTCTAATATAACTGTTTGTTTTAATGTATCTTCTTCAAATGGTTCGGTTGAAAGAACACCAATATCAATTTCATGGTTCCGTAATAATGTACGGATCTCTGGGGCAGGTTTTACGATAAGTGATACGTTTACATTTGGAAACTCATGATGAAAGTGATAAAAAATTTGTGGCAGCACATATGTTGCTGGAACATAGCTTGCCCCAATTGTGAGAGAACCTCTATTAAACTCCGCAAATTCTGCAACTACACGTTTTGCTTCTTTCATAAGCGCATCTATTTTACAAGCATAATGATACAATGCTTCACCTGCTCCTGTTAAAAAATATCGACCTAATCTCACTTCAAATAAAGGGACTCCGAATTCTTTTTCCAAACTTTTTATATGAAATGAAATGGTCGGCTGCTTAACACCCAGTTTATCAGCTACGATAGTTAGTTTCTGGTATTTTTTTACAAGTATAATAATTTTTAATTTTAAGTGATTCATTAAGCAGTCTCCCTTTTTTATTTTAACTATAGAAAAAATCTATAGAAATAAACAGTTGTTTATAGTTTTTTTAACTCAATCTTTACGAAGGATTAACATTGTATATAATCTTCTTAGTTAAAATGAAAGAAAGTTCCAAAAAGTGTAATTTATAGAATTGAAATTGTTTATTTGAACTTTCAATGTCATAAAAGTGGAATAAAAAGAGGGTGGGGAAATGGATATTTGTATTCGTGGATTAGAAAAAACATATGGAACAACTCAAGTATTGAAACCACTTGATATTGTAATGAAACATGGTCAATTCACAACATTACTTGGACCATCAGGATGTGGTAAGACAACACTGCTCAGAATGATTGCGGGACTGGAGGAACCAGATGGAGGAGAAATTTACTTTGGAGATAAATGTGTATATTCTTCTTTTCAAAAAGTAAAAATATCTCCTCATAAACGAAGAATTGGTATGGTTTTTCAAGATTTTGCTTTATGGCCCCATATGACAGTATTTGAAAATGTCGCATTTGGCTTGCGAGCTTCCAAACAAACTGAACGCTTACAAGAAAACGTGATGGATGCGATTAAACGTGTTCGATTAGAAGGATTAGAAAAAAGATATCCTCATGAGTTATCGGGTGGACAACAACAACGGGTCGCTTTTGCAAGGGCGATTGTGACAAAACCCCATTTTATTTTATTCGATGAACCGCTAAGTGCTTTGGATGCAATTTTACGAGAGGAAATGAGATGGGAGCTCATGGACATTGTACAATCAATCGGATTAACGGCATTATATGTAACTCATGATCAGACAGAAGCGATGTCGATGTCCAATCAAGTTATCGTAATGAAACAGGGGGAAGTACTGCAAAAGGGAAGACCGGAAGAAATTTATGAACGACCTTCTCATGAATTCGTTGCTCAGTTTGTTGGGAAAACAAACTGGCTTGTAAAGAATAAACAAATGATTCGTCCAGAACATATTAGTTGGACGAAAAGCGATGTATGTCAATCATATTTAGGGCAAATCAAACATGTTACATATCTTGGCGGACATTATGAAGTAAAAGTAGACATGGGGCATCTTGGGATATGGACTGCCTATCACAACACGAAGTTAAGTATCGGAAAAGCGGTGTCATTATATGTACCGTTAAATCGTATTCATACAATTGGAGGGGAAACACATGAAACAAGTCAGTTGGCATAAGTTTGTAGTCATATGCACATTACTCATTACCATTTTAATGACTGGATGTAACACGAAAACGAACAGTACCAATGCAAAAGGCAAGAAGAACAATGAAAAGAAAATTGTTGTGTATAGCGCAGGTCCAAAAGAATTGGCAGAAAAAATTCAAAAAGAATTCGAGAAAAAAACAGGAATAAAAGTAGAAATGTTTCAAGGAACAACTGGAAAGATTTTAGCGAGGATAGAAGCAGAAAAGAAGAAGCCAGTTGTTGATGTTGTTGTCTTAGCATCTTTACCAGCGATGGAAGGATTAAAAAAGGATGGACAAACAATGGCGTATAAAGATGCGAAACAAGTAAATCAACTTCGTCCAGAATGGTCTGATGAAAATGGACATTATTTTGGATATAGTGCCTCAGCACTAGGTATTGTTTATAATACAAAAAATGTAAAAACAGCGCCTAGTGATTGGACTGACGTGACGAAGAGTGAGTGGGAAGGAAAAGTAAATATCCCAGATCCAACTTTATCAGGTTCAGCGCTCGATTTTGTAACAGGTTATGTAAAAAAGAATGGAGAAGCTGGATGGAATTTATTTGAACAAATTAAGAAAAACAAAGCTACAGTATCAGGTGCAAATCAAGAGGCATTAGACCCAGTTATAACAGGTGCAAAGGATATAGTCTTAGCTGGTGTAGATTATATGGTTTATAGTGCAAAAGAAAAAGGTGAACCAATAGACATTGTATATCCAAAAAGCGGAACAGTTATCAGCCCGCGTGTAGCTGGGATTATGAAAGATGCTAAAAATGTGGAATCTGCTAAGCAATTTATTGATTATTTATTGTCTGATGAAGCACAAAAGCTTGTTTCAGATGCTTATTTGTTACCGGGTAGAAAGGATCTGAAAGCTGGGAAACGGCCAAATACAGACGAAATTCCAACAATCCAAATTGATTGGAAAACAATCCAAAAAGAACAAGAAGAGGACAGTAAAAAATTTAAAAAAATGTTCCAGTAAGATGGTGAATGTATATGTTAAGTCGAATGATATCAGTTAAACAACTGGGAATGGCGATTGCGTTGCTACTTGTGACAATGTTAATTGTCATTCCGATTGTCCTTATCTTATTGTCTAGTGTATATGAAGATGGTGTATGGAATCTTTTGAAACCATTCGAAGTGATTGGTAGTGGCGGATTAGTAGAAGTCTTTATGAATTCTATGCTTCTTGGTGTGCTTGTTGTGATGGAAGCAACACTATTTGCACTGCCACTTGCGTTTATTATGAGTAAAACAGAAATAGGAAAGTATCGTAAACTTGACATTATTTTTATGATTCCATTTATGACACCTCCTTATATTGGATCGATGGGTTGGATTTTGTTTATGCAACCTAATGGATACTTTGAGCAGTTCTTTCCATCTTTGAAAACAGTGTCAGCTTCCTTTTTTAGTTTAGGTGGTATGGTTCTCATTATGAGTTTGCACTTATTTCCATTCTTATACTTTATGTTAAAAAATACGTTACTTCAAATTGGCAGCAGTAAAGAGGAAGCTGCTGCTGTTCATGGGGGGAATTTTGCATATTGGTTAAGGAAGATTGTCTTTCCATTACTGTTATCAAGTTATGCGATGGGAGCGCTCCTTATTTTTGTAAAAACGATCGCGGAATTTGGAACACCAGCAACCTTTGGGAAAAGAATCGGTTTTCACGTATTAACATCAGAGATTCATAAATTCATATCAAGCTGGCCTATTGATTTCGGAAGTGCGACAGCCTTATCTTCTTTATTATTAAGCGCTTGTATGGTGATTTGGTACATACAAAATGTGCTAAGTCAAAAGTATTCCTATTCAATGGTAAGCGGGAAAGGAGTAAGGTCCAAAACGTACGCTCTTTCTCGTACTTCTCGCATTTTAGCATGGGGATATGTTGTATGTTTACTCGTCGTTGCAATCGGTATACCATATTTTTCAATTTTGATTGCCTCTTTCTCCAAATTGAGAGGCGGGGGCTTACACTTTGATAATTTCTCCCTAGTTCATTATAAAGCATTATTTGCAAATGGATCTCCAGGAATGAAAGCGTTATGGAATAGTTTCATCTTTTCGTTTATAACAGCATTTATAGCAACAATTATCGGTGTATTTTTAGCACTCATAATTCGAAAGGGAAAGAAAGTATCAGAAAAATTTATTGATATTTGCGGTATTTTACCCAATACAGTTCCGAGTATTGTTATGGTTGTAGGGCTCATTTTATTTTGGAACGCACCATTTATGCCGCTTCCAATTTATAATACATCGGTTATGGTTATCGTTACATATGTTGTACTCTTTTTACCATACACGGTGCAATATGTGAAAGCTTCATTAGGACAAATTGATGATTCGCTTCTATATGCTGGAAATATATTTTCTGGAAGCCCATTATATATATTTCGGAAGATTATCATGCCACTTATTGTTCCGGGTATTCTTGCTGGGTGGGCCATGACATTTATTATTTCGATACGAGAATTGGTCGCATCACTTCTTGTAGTACCACCATCTGTGGAAACATCAGCAACATTTATTTTTGCCCAGTTTGAACAAGGTAATGTTTCGGTAGGCATGGCTATGGCTGTCGCTTCAGTAGGGCTAACTACACTTTGTTTGTTACTTCTTCAATATTTACAAGAAAAAAAGAAAGGAATAAGTTCATGAGAGTGAAAGTGTGGGGAGGAGCTGGAGAATATGGACGGTCCTGCTACTTTATAGAGAATAAAGCGGAAACGCTTCTGTTTGATTGTGGCATTCATCGCTCTTGTACAGATTGTTATCCCAAAATAGAAAAAGAAACCATCCCATTTTTACAAGCAGTTTTCATATCCCATATTCACGAAGATCATACAATGGGGCTTCCGCTTTTAACTAAATATGGATATAAGAAAAAAATTTGGATCACTAGTTATACACTGCAGCAGCTCCCATTATATTTTGAAAAATGGAAAAGCTACAATAAAGAAAAAGGAGAAGACTTACCATATAATCAATATGATATAGAAAATTTAGATTATATATGTATTGATCAAATGAGTCGCCCAAATGAGTGGATTGATGTTACATCTAGCTTACGTTTTCAATGGGGATATAGTGGGCATGTGTTAGGGGCTGTGTGGTTTTTAGTGGATATGAACGGAGCGTATGTTTTTTATTCTGGAGACTATACACCAGAATCATGTTTATTACGAGCTGATTTACCTACGAATTTAAAAAAATCTATAAAATTAGCGATTCTGGACGCTGGATATCATACAGATTGTACGTCTCAGAAGGAACGAATTTTCCAGCTATTTGATGAAATAGACGAAACATTAAGAAAGAATGGTACAGTTTTATTACCCGTTCCTCCATTAGGCAGAGCTCAAGATTTATTAATGCTCTTACAAAAACGATATCATGAGATCCCTATACTCGTAGATAGCGAAATAAAAAATGGTTTAGAAAAAATGAAACAATATACAGAATGGCTAAAAGAAAATGTGTTTCCCAAAAAAGATACAGAGGTACGGAATATATTCCTAATAAACGGAAGGATAAAACTGCAAAAGAATAATTGTGCACAAATCATTCTTATACGGGATGCAAATATGCAGACAGATGATGCGAAGATTTTGTACAAACAATTAAAAACGGACAATCGTAATACCATTATTTTTACAGGGAATATCGCAAAAGGAAGTTTCGCAGAAAAAATAAAAAATGGACGAGGACTTAATACTCAATATATTCCATATAAAGTTCACCAAGGCATAGAAGAAGTTAAGGGAATGCTTCAAAATATATCGCCCCAATATACTTTACTCGTTCATGCATCTAAAAACGATACTGATCAATTACAACAGAAATTAATGGAATGTGGATTTAAACACATCTATTCGGCTACTTTAGCTGAAGAAATAAGTTTTAAATAATATAAGGGGGAGGATTTTGTGAAAAAGCTTATTTGTATTTGTATCAGTTTCTTTTCTTTATATTTATATGGCATGAACGGAGTAGGGGCAGCAAGTGTAATGGAGCCAAATTTTGAAGTAAAGCTACTATTAAAACCGGAACAAGTAATAAACGATAAAGGAAAATTAAACAAATCTGTACTAGAATATTTTCAAGCTAGTTCAAGTTCGGAAAAGATAAATGTACAATTTTTAGATACGAATGAAAAAGATTTATATGATGCAGGGTGGACAGCAAGGATTCGGAAGAAAGAGTCAGAACAAGACTTCGAACTAACATATAAGAAAAGATATCCAATTCAAAATGATGATATTCAAGAGGCATTAGTACTAGCAAAAAAGGTAGGCTTTGACCAAAAATCTAATAACTATGAAGCGCAAATTGATTGGGGATTTGAAAAGAAAACATTAAGCATTTCTAATAAAAAGAGTCACCAAGCAAAAGGATATGGTCTGCTTCAGTTACCAGGGGAAAAGGAAGCAAGGAAAATGATGATTGATAAGCTTCCAGACAAAATGAATAATTGGCTATATAAAAATTGGGCTAAAAATATATTGAATCAATCTCATATTTTTGGACCTGTGTTAGTTGATCGATATCAAGGAAAATATAATAAATTGAATACAGATATAGAAGTTTGGCCGCTAGATCATACCGGAAATAAAGAAGAGGATTATATTGTTGAAGTCTCTTTTAAAGTTAATGATGAAAAAACAGCTAGGAAACAAAGGGAATTATTTATTCAAGCCTTGCAAAAGCAAGGTTGGTTGTTACCGAAGGATAGTTTGAAAACAGAACTTATTTTGAAAGGAAAATCTATGTAGATTTATTGATTATCGTGAAGGGGATAAAATGATCCTAGCAATGTTGTTGTGCAGTTATTATCTCTAGCAGCAGAAGAGGCAAAAGTGAATGGTGTTGCAGACGGAATTATCAGTTAATTTTTTAAAAAGAGGTTGTTGAATATAACGCTCAATAACCTCTTTTTTGTGTTTATCATGTATTAACAGACAGTAAAATTCCATCATTAGAAGTTTTGCTCTATAAACAATTGAATTTTCCTAATTAATGGAATAGAATGAAAATATTATATATTCTTCGTTACTAATATATAAAATACATATTATTTAAGGGGTCTACAATGCAAAGAAAAAGACTAAGAGATTTAGATATTCATATCGGAAAATTAAAACCAGGAATATGTAATGCGATTACAGATGTAGAAGGTGTAATCGTCGGTCACAAAACGATTTTAGATAAGGATGTTTGTTCCGGACTTACCGTTATTCTACCTAACAACGGGAATCTAGCTGGATCGCATTTTCCAGCAGGCTTTTTTTCTTTTAATGGAACGGGTGAATTCACAGGAAGTCATTGGATTGATGAAACAGGTACTTTAGTAACTCCGATTGTTTTCACTGGCAGTCATTTACTTGGATTAGCACATCATTTTCTTTCGCGTGCTACAAGAAGAATTGAAAATTTAGAACCTTTCTCAAATGGAATAGTAGCAGAGACGTGGGATGGATGGTTAAGTGATTTAGAAAAAACATCCATGACATACGAAGATTTAGAAGAAGCAATCCTTCATGCTAAATCTGGCGTAATCGAAGAAGGAAATGTTGGCGGCGGTACAGGAATGATTTGTTTTGAATTTAAAGGCGGTATCGGTACTTCTTCTCGCATTATTGAATGTGAATCTGGGACTTACACAGTCGGTGCTCTTGTACAAACCAATTTTGGTAGAAGAGAAGATTTTATTATGAATCATAAACCCGTTGGCAGTATATTAAATGAAATGGAAGTGGCATTACCGTGGAGTACCCCGGAAAATGCAGGTTCTCTTCTCGTTACAGTAGCAACGGATGCACCGTTATTACCTTCACAATGTGAAAGGATATCAAAAAGAGCATCGCTAGCAATGGCTAAATTAGGCGGTATCGGAGAAGAAGGAAGCGGGGATTTCTTCCTTACTTTTTCAACGGGGAATTGCTATTCTTACGATAATGAAACACCTTATCCTATCAATATGTTTCCATCAGAACAGTTAGATTTTATTTTTGAAGCGGCGATTGAATCTGTTCAAGAAGCAATTGTTAATTCTATGTGTATGGCAGAAACGATAACTGGACAAAAAGAGAGACAAGTACATGCATTGCCGTTAGAGCGGTTAGTAGAAATTTTAAAATCTTAAATTGGCAATGTATTGTCATCGACAGGGGGGCTTTATGTTTTATAGAAGAAAGTTTTATATTGTAAAAAGCGAGTTTGTCGAGATTTTTAACAGGCATTTTAATGAAACAAATTTACCGAATCAACTGAAATATGGTTCACGGCTTATAGGTCGATGGATGAAGGATAATGGTGATGATACCATAGAAATTTTCGCTATATGGGAATATGACAGTTACGAGGATTATGTAGAAATTGAATCCAAAATTAGAAGTGACGAGGCTCATCTTAAACGTATTGAAGACTGGTACGAAAAAAATGGCGGGAGAGACCATGTGTTAAAGGGATATATATTGGAAATGAGAAACGAAGCTTTAGAATCAACTGTAATGGGCAATGTGTAACATATGAACAGGGAAGTACCTTTAGATGTATACGTTTTTCTATTTTAAAAATGGGAGGTACATGTATGTTTTCTCATGATCAAAACTGTTTTATTTGTCAGAAACACGAAGGTAGGATATCCGTACCAGGCGATGTCATTTATGAAGATGACTTTGTCTATGTTGGACATGTTTATTGGGAAGAAGAGGAAACATATTTAGGCTATCTGATGATCGATACGAAAAGACATATACCAGGATTAGCGGAAATGAGTGAAAAGGAAGCGCAAGCATTCGGGCTCATTGTTAGTAAAGTGAGCCGGGCTTTAAAAAAATGCGAAGATGCGGAACATATTTATGCATTTGTATCTGGAAATGGCGTACCACATATGCATATGCATCTTATCCCGCGTTATCCGAACACACCGCAAGAGTTTTGGTCTCCAGCAAAAATTGCAACTTGGCCAGGGGCGCCTCTAGGAAGAGAAAAAGAAATCGAACAATTATGCGAAAGGATCAAAATGTATTTGGTGAATGAATATGAATATAACGGATAAAGTTCTGCAATTTTCATGGGTAGGGAATGAAGAGATGTGTATCGATCAAGTGAAAATTGATCAATGCGGCGATGTAATCATCGGGAGATATGGCGGAAACAAAACTGCTGGTGCTAAAAAGAACGAAGACGGGGCATTAGTATGGGCACATAACGACTGGGAACTCGCTATGATTCTAGATGCTCATTATAGTGCGGAAAGTACAGCATTATTAGTACAAACGATGCAAAATGAGTTTTCTAATCTAAAAATCTTGTTAGATGAACCGATAGAAACGATATTTAAATCTGTGGAAAGACATATATTATCTATTTTTTCATCTGAATCATTTCAACAATCTTGTCAGCGGATAAAAGGAGAGACGGCTTGTTTAATTTGTGTACGAAAAGCAAACTATCTCTGGTGGTTATCCGTTGGGGATTGTTTAGTATATCTTTTGCATGATGAATTGCATAAATTAGGTCAGTACACTCTGAATCAACGAAACTTCTATGAATGGATTGGCTTTATCAATACATTTTCATTACCAGTTCCTTGTTATTCATCTGGAGTTCGAGAGTTGCGAACAGGGCATAACCGTATTGTAATGGTAACAGATGGTCTATTAGAATGCGGGGAACAATATTACGAAAAACCATTCAATTTATATACAGATCTCTATGCAGATAAAAAGAACATACAACTAGCTAATTGTATCGAAACAGTATTACAGCATGTACATCAGCAGCATGGGAGAGATAGTGCGACGATTATAAGTTGGGATTATATAAATTCTTTACCATCTACTTATCCAAGCGATCAAATATTTCAAAAGTAAAGCTTAATACTTATAAAGAAGGGGAGTAACATGGATCTTGAAATAGCTTTTGAAGAATTTCCGATTTTGGAATCTACGAATTTAGTATTAAAGAAGATTGAAGATGTTCATTTACAGGACGTATATGCAATCTATAGTAACGATAAAGTATTTGAATACTGCGGAATTATCCCGAAACATAATTTGAAGACGGTAAGTAAAATGATTCAACACTTTGAGAGAGACTACAACAAACAAAGTAGAATTAAGTGGGGGATTTTTCAAAAGAATAATAGTGATACATTGGTTGGAATTATTGAAGCGATGGATTTTAATCGAAAGGTAAATATGGTCACAATCGGATACTTTTTAGCGGAAGAATACTGGGGAAAAGGGATTGCATCTGAAGCAGTTTATGCAGTTGTAAAGTTTTTATTCGAGGATGTCCATATAAATAGAATACAAGCTGAGGTTATGCCGGAAAATGACATATCAAAGAAGGTACTTTTAAAGAACGGATTCACAAAAGAAGGAGTATTAAGACAAGCTACTTTATGGTCTGGGAAGGGAATTGTTGATTTAGAAATATATAGTGTTCTTCAAGAAGATTATAAATGATATAGACAAATTTATAATACCTCGGCAAAACAAGTAAAAGATCTTCGTTAATGAAGATCTTTTTTTACATTAAATAACAACAATATAAAGTTTCACTTTATAAATTACCGTTTAATCTTGAACTTTCCACCTACATATCATATGAAGTCGCCCTTCTTTTAATTCTGCTTGAAGAGACCCACCCATTTTTAACATCAGAGTTTTCGCAATAGATAAACCTAATCCAGTCCCTTTTTCAGATCGATGATGATTGATCGTATAAAATCGGTCAAAAAGCAAAGGTATGTCTTGTTGACTTACATTTGCAACGTCATTACTAATCATGAATATGACTGATGAAGTTTCCCTTTTTAGGGTGATTGATATATTTCCACTAGCATGATTAAGTGCATTGTTAATAAGATTTTCCATGACACGTTTAATTGCCGCTTCATCATCCATTATTTGTATTTCCTCGCGCTGTATACAAATCGTTGGTTCCATTTTCTTCTTGTTAAATTGATCATAAAAACCAACTAAGATCTCCCATGTTAAATGGTTCATTTTTACTAATTGAGGGCTTAAGTGATAATCATTAGAATCTATGACAGACAGTTCGAAAAAATCATTTATTAAAGTTTGTAAACGTTTCGTTTTATTTTTTACAATAGCTAAATAATGTTCTCTTTCTTCCGTGGTAATTCCACGCAATTCTAAAAATTGAATATACCCTATAATGGACGTAAGTGGCGTTCTTAAATCATGGGATATGTTAGAGATAGCTTGTTTTAATTCATTTTCGGTACGTGCTTTATCAATGTTTGCTTGTGCTATATGTTCAATTAAATGATTGATTTCAAAAGCAAGTTCTTCAATATTCTTATCTATTAGTTGTATATCTAATTTATGGTTGCTTCTTTGATTAGCATAGTTTTTAAGTGTACTTGTCATACTCCGTAACTCTTTTTTTATTAAAAATAAACGTGTGAGAAAAATTACTGCCAGTATGATAGATAGAATCGTTATAAAAAGCATTATGAAAAGCAATTTTCCTCACCTACTACCTTAATTATTTTATCCCGCATTAACGTGCAGTAAGCCCCCCACTGATGGAAGTTTCACTTTATTTCTTTCTTTTTGAAGGCTATACTTCCTAAAAGAAAAAATACGAGAGCCGTACCGATTGCAGTTAGGATAGATTTCATTATATTAATGCTTAGATTTCCTATTTCATACAGTTGGTAGAATACTGTATATTGATATAATTTGCTTACAATGGAAAAAGATTGTCCTAAAAGTAAACTACCAAAATAAACAAATAATATAACCCCTATTGAAATAATAATAGCTTTACCGCTCTCTTCCACTACAATTGCAACAAACAAGATAATGGAAGAAAATGCAATGAGTTGTAAAAGATATAAACAAACCGTTTTCATGATATAAATGAATATAGAATGGTCGGATACTTTCCAAAAACCAAATAGTATAGTAGAACCTACTGTAGCAATAGTTGGCCAAATGCAGCAAATAATAGTGATACCCAAGGCATAGGTAATGAATTTTGCAATAAATATTTGCATCCTGTTATTTCCACTTAAAGCAGTGTTCTTCATTACTCCTGTTGCATAATCATTAGAGATGAAAAAACCCGCCAACGTACTCATAATTAGTGTTAGAGAGAACGGATTCTGAAACAGTGTTATCATTAATATTTCTGATCCAGAAGTTTTAAGTGCGGGCCCCTTATCTGGTCCACCTATAAAAAGCCCCTTGCCAATGATAAGGTAGATGATTCCTTTTGAGGCCAAATACAATAAGGTTGTATAGCCGATCCCTCCTATAGAGAGTAAAACAATTAGTGTCCAAAATACCTTATTTCTTCTTAGTTTAAACAACTCTGCTTGGATTAAATTATTCACGATCCTCACCACCAATTAACTTTGTAAAGTAATTTTCTAATGTGTCACCCATTAGAGCAAATTGTTCAATGGTAAGGCCGTTCATTGATAAAACTTTAGATACTTTTGCTGAAGTATCTATATGTTCATACAACTTAATTGTATCATCTGGCATGACTTCAAAATTTGTTGTTTCAAGCTTTGATTCAATGATTACGGCAGCTTGCTGGGGGCTATCAACCTTAATATGAATATATTTTCTACACTTGTCGTTCATTTCCCTGGATGATAGTTGTTCTAACAATTTCCCTTTGTGAATAATGCCATAATGAGTAGCTAATTGATGGAGCTCATTCAAAATGTGACTAGAAATTAAAATGGTTAGTCCTTTTTCTTTATTTAGTCTTTTTAGAAGTTCCCTAAGTTCAATAATACCAGTTGGATCTAATCCATTGGTTGGTTCATCTAAAATTAAAAACTCTGGTTCACCAAGTAAGGCTATAGCTAAACCTAGTCGTTGTTTCATACCTAAGGAAAAGTTTTTAGTCTTTTTCTTTCCAGTATGTTGGAGGCCAACCAATTCCAGTGTCTTCTTTATACACTCTTTTCCAGGAATGCCCTTTTGCAAGCGGTGTACCTCTAAATTTTGAAACGCAGTCATTTGTGGATAGAGGGCAGGAGATTCAATGATGGCTCCTACACGTTTTAGCGCTTTCGTCATTTCTTTCTGATCACTGATCCCAAATAATTCTACTGTTCCATTTGTGGGAAAGGAAAGCCCCGTTGCTAAACGAAGGAATGTTGATTTACCGGCGCCATTTTGTCCAATAAATCCATAAATTTCACCTTTTCTAACGGTAAGATTGACATCTTTAATGGCAAAATCCCCCTGATATTTTTTAGAAAGATTACGAGTCTTTAACACAAACTCATTCATAGCGTAATGTACCGCCTTTCTTATAGGATAATTCTAGTATAGGGAGGAACACATAAGAAATAATAAAGAAATCCCTTAAGAAAGACTTAAGTTTTTTATGACAAAGACAGATGTATGTTTAAGTGAAAATCCAACTTTATTTCAATCGATATCCCATACCCCAAATCGTTTCAATATATTCTCCATCTGGATTAGCCTCCAGTAGTTTCTTTCTTAAATGACTCAAATGAACATTAATCGCATTGTCATCCCCTAAAAATTCCTCTCCCCATACATTTTCAAATAGGTTCATTTTTGTAAAGACCTTTTTAGGATAAGACATGAGGAGTTCTAAAATGGCATATTCTTTAGCTGTTAAAGAGAGTAATGAATGATTAACATATACAGTCTTCGTATCCATGTCTAAATAAATATCTTTATATTGTAAACGGTTAGTGAACATAGGTTCTTTTAAACGATTGTATCTTCGTAAGTGTGAGTCAATTCTTGCAGAAACCTCTTCAATATCAAAAGGCTTAGTGATAAAATCGTCGGCTCCCCCTCGTAAAGCTGATATTTTTGTTTGTAGCTCTCCTTTAGCTGAAATAATAATTACAGGTGTTTGCTTTGTGTCACTTATTTTTTCTAATATCCTTTCCCCATCCATACCTGGGAGCATTAAATCCAAGAGTATTAATTGCCAATCTTGTTTTTCAATATAAATAACTGCTTCAGTTCCGGAGAAAACAGGTTGGGGGGAATATCCATTTTTCCTAATAATATTGCATAGTAATTGATTAATCTCATTGTCATCTTCAACTACTAAAATATGTGTTTTTTTAGCCATACCTTCACCCCTTTAGTTGGTGGAATATCTTTTTATCTGCCCTTACATATCTAAAGATTCTCTCTTTCAACCTTTATCCCGCATTAACGGACAGTAAGACCCCCACCTCAAGATTGAGAGAGAAGCGAAGAAGATAGGTGGAGGATAACTGTCCGTAAAAGCCCGATTGGTTCAACTAATAATCAGTGGGGGATGAGGAACCCCCACTGATTAAAGTTTCACTTTATAATATTGACTCTTTTTCCATTCGCTGAATAAACCTCTGCAACTATATATTTTCTCCTGGTAATCGTATCACTTAAATAAATAAATTTTCTTTCGCCACTCCTTTCACATCCGGATTTTCTTTTGCATATTCTTCACATACCTAACTTTGGATTTATAAAATATAACACCTAAGAAAATTCAGAAAAGTAAAAAATACCCTCTTACAGATATACTACCGAAGAGGATATTTTTTATCAAACTTTATTTCAAAACTACATGAAACAAACAGCAAACCCAAAAATAATCTTAGCCTTAGGATGAAAATTATATTTTACTCCATTGGTTTAATAGTGATAATAATAAGAAACAATCATCATTTATTCTCCACGTTTGTAATAAAATGATACAAGAACATTCATGTTAACGGGAGGATGAGGAATGCACCAAAACGATCGGAAAAAGAAATGGAACGACTTTTCCAAACCAATGCCGCATTCTCTTTTAGATGTAAAAAATGAACTACAGAAAAAATGCGAAAACAAACAGCTTCCCGTTAAAACATGGAAGTTAACAGAAGAAGAAACAATGCTAATTCATAAAATTAAAGAACAAACAATTGGGCACAACAAAAATAACGTGACGCGAACGCACGCTTATTATCGTTTTTACCTTCGATACCCAGAAATACAATGGGCATTGCTTGGACATATGGTATCGCGTAATGGCGGTTGGAATATGACCGATTTAAAAGGGGAGTTATATACTAGACTATTGTCAGAGAAAGATCAACTCACCTTCTTTTCTTTTTTAGAACGAGGTAACTGGTTAATCTTCAAGGATGTATATCCGCAATTTTTGTTGTACGAACAAAGTGTAAAAAGATCAAAAAATTTATTCTATCTTCTACCCTTTTTTCATGTATCAACGTTTATGGAAACGATATGGAACTATTTTTGGAGAACAGGTGACCGCTATACATTAGCCATTGCCACCGTCATTAATGAACAAAGCTATTTAGAAAAAAGGGTTATTCAAAATGAACATTTTAAAAAGACTGTACTGAATAGTATTGTATTCAAACTTTACGATTTTTTCCGCTTTAATCATATTCTCTTTCCATTTTATAAAGATGAGACTAAACAAAAAACACTGCTATTCGGTGATACGATGAAACATTTTACCTCTCTCCATGAACGAATTCTACTTGGAAAACGATTATACTCACTATTATTTCGCCGCGAGAACATCTTACAAAGGGTAATAAACTGGACTCATGATCATCCACATACTGGCTCAAGAAAAGACTACTGGCCGCATTTGTTTTATGATGTAAACGAATCATTCTCTCGTGCCTTTTATGAGCGCAGAATAAAAAACTGCCAATTAAGAAAAGGTGCGAATCGCTTATATAGCCCACGATTAATATACGCATGGAAAGACCTTAATCATGAAGAAGCGGAAAGTGAAGACTGGTTTGAAGACTGGCGCATTATGGATTATTTAATCGATAAGGGAGAAAGTACAGATGGAAGGATTTATAACGAATACTGCAAAACGCTTGAAAAAATTGAGCTTGCCATCTTGGTCAAAAAAAATGTCTTGCTCCGAGAAGAAGCAGGGGAGGAATAACCTGAAAGCTATTGTAGCCACGATCATTGTCTCTTGTTTAATCGGAACATATTTAGACTTACTATTTGTCCATAAACAAATGTATGCCTTTCCAGTGAGACCCTTCCCGCATATATTTACAATTAATATCGCATTTACGTTATTCATATTACCTACTTCTACTGCTCTTTTTGTGTGGATTATGAAAATGTTACCTACATTTTCAAAAATCATATTTATCATTTTGATTGGACTTTGTATGAGTATTTCTGAACGGTTTGCGGAGCAGCTAGGATGGTTTATTCATAGCGAAGCATGGCATCATTCATATTCCTTTTTTGGATATATGATTTTCCTGCTTTTTATATGGAAGTTTTATCGTTGGTTTCAATAACAGGAAATTGCGTTAAAGAGATCTAAAAAATAAACAAATAGATTGTTCGGAATCCTGTATTGAAATTTAAATAAGATTTATCATATCTGGCGAGAAGACCCCTACCTCAAGCGTGCAACGGTAGGTGGGGGTAGTTCAATTTCAATAACGCGCATTATGTTGATTTTACATGTATAAAGGATACATAAAAAAACGCTGATTTTTTATCATCAGCGTTTTTTTATATAATTTTTCAGCATATCCGACACACAACCTGAACACTGAAAGCCGCGCCACTGCAGCGATATATAAAATCCTGCATATTTCAGAATGTCCGAGAATCAGAAAAATCCTTGATACAAAAGGATTTTTGAAAGTAGGTAATTTTAATAATGATATATTATGTTAACTGAAAATGTATAGAGCTTATATTTTTGGGTAAATAAAGACAATAGCACAAGAAAACATGCTCTTTTTACATTTAATATACTAAATACAAAAAAGGAGCTTGATTATTCATGCCATTAAAAAATAGAGGCTTCTTTATTCCTGTGGCATTTCCTATTCAGATTCCAGAACTCATTCCAGAACCTATTTCAGAACCTATACAACCGACCGAGCAGACCGGATTTGATTATATCGTGATTGGTGCCGGAACTGCCGGAGGAGTAATCGCCAAAGAATTAACGGATGACAAAAGTACTTCTGTATTAGTGCTTGATGCAGGAGCAAATATGACGAATGAGCTAAGCAGTGCTTCCATTACAGATGCAATTCATTTAGCCAGCGATAATAAGTTTACATTTAATGTTACTTCTAATCTAGAGAAAATCATTGAACGCCCGCTTTTTTCACAAAATGGTCGGGGAATTGGGGGAAGCTCAAATATTAATAACATGTATGCAGTGCGCGGGAGTAAAGAACTTTATGATAAATGGGGAGAACTTGTTGGTGATCAATGGAGTTACAACAAGATTCGTTCCTTATTTATGAAAAATGAGACCTATATAGGGGGAACACAATGCTCTAACGAGAGGGGAACGGAAGGTCCTATTTTTGTTAGACAGCAACTTATTCCTCCTCATGGGCTGATAGAAACCTTGACTAACGCAACCGCAAAGGTTTTGGGTATCGACATTGTTGAGGACTATAATACAGGTGTAAGAGATTGTACATTTTACAAATCACAATATACCCAACAGGAAAAAAATAGTCAATTTGTTCGTTCATCGACAGCAACAGGATATTTAAATGACAATATTGTTAGTCAAGGAGACCCGTTTCGTCCAGATGGGTTTGGAGTTGATGGAAGAAAGTTGGTTATTTTAGCTGAAACAACTGTTAATAAAATCTTATTTAAAGAAATTCAGGGACTGAACATTGCGGTTGGTGTTGAATTTGTCAAGAACGGTATTTCACAAAGAAGGTTTGCAAGAAAAGGCGTTATCGTCTCTGCAGGATTTTCTTCCTCAGTCATTCTACAACGTTCAGGAATCGGCAGATCGTGCGATTTGGCTAAAGCAGGTATATCAACATTAATAGAGAGTCCAAATGTGGGTTACAATCTACAAACTCATGCTTATGTTGGACTGGGAGTTAGAGTGGAGACATCTCAACTTGTATCGATATTATCGGCTGATCCTGACCAGCCTATTGCCCTAGGTGCTTTTAAAGCAGAGAATTCAGCGAGTCTGGAGGGTCGTCGTCTCCAAATGTTAGGGGCCCCCGTACCTTTATTTCTTCCTATTCAAGAGGTGATCAGTAATGGTTGGAATTTTGATGGATCCAGTGATACCAATATCATGAGTTTCGGCATTTTAGATCTTAACCCGAAAAGTAAGGGTACGATTATGGCAGCACATAGCAATCTTGAAGCTCCTCCATCGCTTACTTTCAATCCGTTGCAAAATCGTGATGATCTAGATTTTCTTGTAGATCAATATATCAATACTTACAATATTATTCAGCATGCTCGAACTCTTAATAACGGCATAGGTGAGGTTGTATACCCTCCGGAAAATATCTTCAAGACAGGCACACGAAAGCAACTTGAGAATTATGTTAGGGCGTCTTATTCGAACTTCTTTCATTTTGGAGGGCAATGTAAGATGGGAAGGACGATTCAAGAAGGAGTAGTAGATGGATTCCTCAACGTCTTTGGTACAAAAAATCTTAAAGTTGCTGATCTTTCCGTTTCGCCTATTTTACCAGATGGAAACACTTCCATCGCTGCTCAGATGATTGGTTTAAATGCGGTACGATTTATCCGTGAGGATCCTCACCCTTACGTAGTAGATGATAAAGAATTTGAGGATTATCAGGAATAGCACACACATTTTAATGTTTTTATACGCTAAGAGATTCTCAAAATTCGATGTTAGAGGGAGAAGGAACAATCGTGCCATAAAGTGCAAAATAACTTACAGAAAATGCAGTAATGAATTTTCGATATTCCATAAGATACAAAAGGATTAGTGATAAAGGCCCATGGAGGCATGACAGGATTTGTAGTACAAGATCTGATATAACTGTTCCTAAACGGTCTTTATGTTTTGTGGTGTAACAGGATTATGAATCGTAGCAAAAGAAAAGGAAGTTTAAATGAAAAGCGAACGCCTCTTTAGTTGAATCTTAAAGAGGCGTTCGCTATATAAAACATTTATTTTACTAATTTTTTAAGTATAATAAGTCACACATCTTATACTTAATTATCGAGTTTTATATCTCAACTTGCTCTACAAGATTATGAATTTGTTCTTTTGGAGTATTCATACATACGCCTCCGTGATAACAAATGACCGATTCGATATCAAAATTTAAATATTTTTGCAGAGAAGCAAGGGCTGTATTCATGTCTAACGTTGTTCTCTGAACAGGTCCTTGTAAAGAACCGTCTGTACATATCATCGCATCACCAGCAACAAGAGTTTTGCTTTTCTTTACATACAGGCTAACATGTCCCGGAGTATGTCCTGGTGTATGAATCACTTGAATGCCTCCGCAATACGGAAGTTCTTGTCCATCTTCTAAAATCTGATTTACATTACATTTAGGAGGGTTCGTATATAACAATTGCATTTCTTTCGGAAGAGATGCCCATGCTTCTTTATCCATACGCTCAGGGTCTGTTTTTATAAGTGGGAATTTTCCCTCGATATATGGTTTATCAAGCTCGTGTGCATACACATCAATTTGCTTAGAGGATGCTTGTAGTATTTCTGGAAGGCTTCCGATATGGTCTATATCTTGATGTGTTACAATGACTGCCTTTAATTTTTCAAAAGGAACTCCTAGATTATTCATTGCAGTACGTATATGTTCTAACTGACCAGGCATACCGGTATCAATCAAAACAGCTTCTTCATCATTCCAGATAAGTGTAGGATGTAAGACGAAACCTTGTATGTTTAATTCAAGTGCAGCAACTCCATTTGAAATCTTCATTGATTAAGCCTCCTTAGGAAATGTGTTTGTATAGTAGTTAACTACTACATATGATAATTTACCACGCCTTACGATTCTGATCAACAAATAAAATAATAATCATAACATAAATAAAATTTTTTGTCAAGTTTTTGTTTGTTTTTATGATTAAGTTTAAACAAAGAGGATTTCCGAACTATATATAGAATATGAAAAAGATATTTTCAAACAAGGAGATGCTCACATGGACCTTATATCGAATGTTAAAGGAATTGTTTTAGACTTAGATGGTACACTACTAAATTCACAAAAAGAAATTTCTAATAGAAACTTACAAGCTATCCTCGAATGTTATAGACAAGGAATAACTGTTATTTTCGCGACTGCAAGACCCCCGCGTTCAGTAAAAGACTTTCTTCCTTGGGAACTTCAAGAAATGGGACCGATTGTGTATTACAACGGCGCTTTAATCATTGATTATACATCAGAGTACAGACAACATTATCCAGTTGAATCAGCTATCAAAAATGAAATTATTGAATATGTAATTACTCATCATTCAGGTGCTTGTCTTTCTATCGAATCTGAAGATACATGGTATAGCAACAAGACGCTAGATTATAGTAAAGCTATGAATGCAATTGTAAATCCAATTGTAGTTTCGTTAGATGAATTGAAAGAAATTAAAGCTTCGAAATTATTAATCACACAATATCCATATTACGAAAAATTACAAAAGCAATTTGAACATAAAGTAAACACTGTATGTACTGATTCGGGAACTTTAATTCAAATTATGGCCAAAGGTGTTTCTAAAAAACAAGCTATAATGGATCTTTGTGTTCAAATTCAGTTAAATATAAACAACATAATGGCATTTGGTGATGATTGGAACGATTTAGATCTTTTCCACGCCTGCGGTTTCCCAATCGCTATGGAAAATGCAATACCTGAACTAAAAGAAATTGCATATTTCGTTACAAAGTCCAATGATGAAGACGGAGTAGCACAAGTATTAGAAAGGTTAATTTGTACCGGCAATAATGCTTAATATGATTAAACTTTTTATAAAAGAAGAATGAAATTAAAAATACTAAGAGTGTGTGTGAAGCAGTTTTTTTAAACACGCTCTTTTTTTGTTCATTCATTAAGGTTATGAGTATAAATTTGATCAAATACTATTTTAAAACTACAAATTCTAAAAATTCATTTTTTTGTAAAAATACAACTTGAACACTATTGACCGCTGTGGTCAACAGGGGTACAATGTGATTGACTGATGTGGTCAATTGCAATTTTTAGAATGAAAGAAAAGAGGGTTTCTCCAATGTATTCAAAATTTTTGAACCTGGATCAGGACAAACAAGACCGCATAATAAATGCAGCGATGAAGGAATTTGCCCAGAAAGGATATGATAAGGCGTCGACTAATGAAATCGTTAAAGAAGCGGGGATATCAAAGGGTTTGTTATTCCATTATTTTCAAAATAAAAAACAATTATATATATTCTTATATGAACATATGATCGATACTCTACTGAAAAAAATAACAGAAAAGATAAATTGGGATGAAAAAGACATTTTTGCCCGCTATCGACAAATCTCATTGCTGAAAATCGAAATATATAAAATTTATCCAGAAATGTTGAACTTTGCTAAGTCGGCTTATACAGATTCTTCCTCCGCAATAAAAATTGATATAAACTGCAAGGCGAAAGAAATACTCGAACGATCCTATAATCAATTATTTTCTGATATTGACTTTTCTAAATTTAAAAAAGGAATTGATATAAAAAAGGCGATCAACATTATTAATTGGACAATAGAAGGGTTCGCCTATCAAGTGCAAGAAAAAGCATTGTCACTATCCTTGGATCAAATCGATATCGAGGGGACAATGGCCGAAATGGAAGAATACTTAGAAATACTAAGAATTTCTTTATATGAATAAGGAGGTATTAAAAATGAACGTAATAGAAATTAAAAATCTAACTAAAACTTATGGCAAGGTAAGAGGAATATCCGATATTAGTTTTAATGTTGAACAAGGTGAAATTTTCGGTTTTATTGGGCCTAATGGTGCCGGGAAGTCAACAACGATTCGTACATTATTATCGATTATTTACCCCACAAGTGGCAGCGCCACAATTTTTGGGAAAGACTGTATTCAATTTGCTCCAGAAATAAAAAAGGAAATTGGCTATTTACCATCAGAAATTTTTTATTATGACAATATGAAAGTAAAGGACCTTTTAAAATACTCAGCCAGCTTTTATAAAAAGGATTGCAGTAAGAGAATCAAAGAGTTAGCAGAAATTATGGATTTGGATTTAAATAAAAAAATTGATGACCTTTCTTTAGGAAACAAAAAGAAGGTTGGGATTGTTCAAGGGCTACTCCATGAACCTAAACTTATTATTTTAGATGAACCGACGAGCGGGCTCGATCCATTAATGCAGCAAAAATTCTTTGAACTATTAGAGGAAGAGAATAAAAAAGGTGCTACGATTTTATTTTCGTCGCACATCCTCAGTGAGGTTCAAAGATTATGTAATCGTGTTGCCATTATTAAAGAAGGTAAAATCGTAACGGTAGAAAAGATTAGCACGTTACAAGAAAATAACTATAAAAAATTTAAAATTGAGACGAAATCAGCTCTAGACAAGAATTACTTCCAAATCGACGGGGTCAATAAATTAGAAGTTAACAATAACGTAACCAGCTTTATATTTAAAGGAAATATCAATACGGTGATGAAAAAAATCGCTGAAATTGAAATTGCGAATCTGTGGATCGAAGAACCGGACCTTGAGGAGATCTTTATACATTATTACGAAAAGGAGGCTTAAGAAACGATGAATATCTTTATGCATGAATTGAAGGCTTATCGAAAGTCTACGATTATATGGTCGCTATCGTTAATTGTGATCATTGCTATTTATATGTCGATGTACTCTTCATTTGCTAAGGATGCAGAGGATTTCATGAAAATATTAGAAAATTATCCAGAGGCGATAAGAAATGCACTTGGGTTTAATCAAGAAAATTTCTTTACGATTCTAGGGTTCTATAGCTTCCCATTATCATTTATTACTCTTTGCGCAGCAATCCAGGCCATGAATCTCGGTATTTCCATTGTTAACAAGGAAGTACGTGAAAAAACAGCGGATTTTTTGCTAACGAAGCCTGTTACTCGTACTAAAATTTTGACAGCAAAGTTATTGGCAGCGCTAGTTTCGATTGTCATGACGAATATCGTTTATTTCGCTGCAGCTAGCTTTATAGCATTACAAGTTAAGACTGATGATTTTAGCTTGAAAATTTTCTTTTTGCTTTCGCTTACAATTTTTTTCACGCAGCTAATATTCCTTTCTTTAGGAATTATCATTTCCGTTATGGTCCAAAAAATCAAATCTGTGTTGACCGTCTCGCTTGCTACTGTCTTTGCTTTTTATTTTGTGGGAATGTTCAGTGATAGTGATGAAGTAAAACGTTATTTTTCACCGTTTAAATATTTCGACACTTCCTATATCATTAAACATTCTAGCTATGAAGCAACATTTTTAATTGTTGGTGCAGTTATTATTATTCTTGCCATTGCGACTAGTTATGTTGTCTATATCAAGAAGGATATCCATTCTGTTTAAGAATGATAGCTTTACTTACGGAAAGCTAAATGGAGGGGTTCGGTCATGAATATATTTATAAAAGAATTGAAATCTCATCGGAAATCGCTCATATTTTGGAGCATCGGTGTCTTCCTAATGGTGGCATCAGGAATGACTAAATATGAAGCGTATTCGTCATCGGGCCAATCGATAAATGATTTGATGGCAGATATTCCAAAGTCGCTGCGGGCTGTATTAGGTTTTAGTGATTTAGACTTAACGAAGGCCAGCGGTTACTATGGTATGCTTTTTCTCTATTTATTATTAATGGCAACTATTCATGCGGTAATGATCGGAGCAACCATAATTGCCAAAGAAGAACGGGATAAAACATCTGAGTTTTTATTCGTAAAACCAGTATCTAGAAGTAAAGTTATTACAGCAAAGTTAATGGCAGCATTCACAAATATCGTGATCTTTAATCTCGTAACATTCGTTTCTTCTATTATCCTTTTAGGGAAATATAGCAATGGTGAAGAGGTTAATAGTGAAATCGCCATCTTAATGGCGGCAATGTTTATTTTGCAGGTCTTGTTCATGGTTATTGGCAGCGCACTCGCTGCTGTAAAAAAGAAACCAAAAACGGCTGCATCAGTATCTACTGGAATCCTATTACTTATGTATATGTTATCAATCATTATCGACTTAAATGAGAACATTAAAGGCTTAAGATATTTTACACCCTTTAAATATTTCGAAGCGAAAAATGTCATGTATGGCGGTGGTTTAGATGTGATTTTTGTAGTAATTTCACTAGTATTGATTCTATCACTTTTGATCGTAACCTATGTTTATTATAAAAAAAGAGACTTGAATGTTTAGTAAAAAGACCGTAACTATGGTCTTATCCCTGTCAAGTAGACAATATAAAAAAACTATGCAGCTAGTGCGTGTCTAAACTCAATCGGCGCACGCTGATTGAGTTTAGATTGAAATCGTTGATAATTATAATAGTAAATATAATCTTCAACGGCTTGTCTTAATTCACTTTCCGATTTACACTGGTATAGATACAACTTCTCTGTCTTGAGGTGCGAAAAGAAGGATTCTACACAGGCGTTATCTAGGCAGTTTCCTTTGCGAGAGTGGCTGCCTTTTATGCCATATGCTTCTAATCGCTTGTTGTATGCATAAGACGTATACTGATAGCCTTGATCCGAATGGAGAACGGCTTCAGCTACGTCTTTTTT
>NZ_FOLV01000039.1 GCF_900112415.1 Bacillus sp. 491mf | reverse complement strand
CGATTCTGAACGAGCCGCTTCCGCTTTTCTTAAGAAGTTAGGTGGGAGATAAACTGCCCGTAAAAGCCCGATTGGTTCAACTAATAATCAGTGGGGGCTGAAGAGAACCCCCACTGATTAAAGTTTCACTTTATGGCCTTGAACTGGACTCGTCTGAGGAAAGTTCGCCTTTAAAGGTTCTTGCTTCGTAGTCATCTAGCATTTGTTCATATTCTTCATGTTCTTCTGTAGCGTATACTTGTACATTCTTTCCATATATGTCTGTTCCGATAAAGTTTTCAAAATCCTCCACATATCCGCGTGGCTCCTCGGCGTCTACATACATTTCATTAAAGTTTTTAGAGTCGCGGCGCTCTAAATCAGCAGGTGTTTCGGATGTTCCATATAAAGCAACATCTTGCCAAGCATCTTCAGCATCATATCCAACGGCACTATCCATATCATATTTACCAAAAGGCGGTTCGATCAGTTCTTCTTCAATCGGACGCGCGCCTAGGATTAGCTTATTATGCGTGTGTTCAATGCAAGTCGTTGCGGTTGGCATTGCTTCTAAACGTTCAAGCGGAATGGGTTCGCCTGATACTTCGCAAGTTCCATATGTTCCAGCTTCTATTTTTTCCAAAGCGTGTTTTACATCTGTCAGTTGTTTATGCCAAAATTCTACTAATCCTAAGTCTTTTTCTCGTTCATACAATTCTGTTCCCATATCCCCGGGATGATTATCATAGGCAGAGAGTTCGCCAACTGCATCGCGTTCAGATGCTTGCCCGCGATGTTCATGATTTTGCAGCGTTTGTTCTAGCTCTTCTTTTTGCTTTTGCAATGCAGATTGAAAATGATTTATTTGTTGTGGAGTTAGCATAAAATCCACCTTCCTACAATTCTGTTTCTTTAAGTAGTATGAGCTCAATTGCGGGAATTATTACGCTAATATATCGGCGCTTTTATACAAGATAAAGACCTTTTGACACAGTATAAAGACGCTTCGACAGCATATGACATACATGCGCAATAAAAAAACGCAAGTGCTCTCGCACTCGCGCTTTTCTTATAGGAAATATCCGAGTAATACTCCAATCCCCATTAAAAATCCAAAAATTGTATTCGTTTTTGCGGTAGCAATCATTGCAGGTGCCATTTCCATTGGAATGCTCTTTCCGACGAATCCCTTCGCTGCTTTAAACGCTTTTGGAGCGCTTAAAAAGACGACAAGCATCCACGGTGAGGCAATTCCGACAAGAATAAGAGCGATCGTCCATATATAAGAAATGATGAACATAGATGCTAATACGCCAATTGCATTGTTTCGTCCAACTAAAATAGCTAATGTTCTTCTACCGTTTTCTTTGTCGCCATCTAAATCGCGAATATTATTCGCAAGTAAAATGGCCCCGATTAAAATTGCATTTGGAATGGACAGTAATACAACCTCTGATGTTACGATTCCGGTTTGAATAAAGAATGAAATTCCAATAATAATAACACCCATAAATAAACCTGCTGTTAATTCACCAAAAGGTGTATAGGCAATTGGAAGTGGCCCTCCAGTATATAAATAGGCAACAGCCATACAAATAAGGCCAATCGCTGCGAGCCACCAACTAGAGTTCATACAAATGTAAACTCCTAATAAAATCGCAATGCCAAAGAATCCGAACGCTAAGTTCAATACTGTTTTCGGCTGAATGCCATCGCGAACGATTGCACCGCCAATCCCAACAGATCCTTCATGATCGAGTCCTCTTTTGTAATCGAAGTATTCATTAAACATGTTTGTTGCTGCTTGTATGAGAAGGCAAGCAAGAAGCATGATAAGAAAAAGAGGTACATTTATTTTGTTAATACCTTCAACTTGCATCGCATAAGTTGTTCCAATAAAAACAGGAACAAAAGCTGCTGTTAATGTATGAGGACGTAATAAGCTCCACCAAATACGCCAGCCTGTTTGTTTACTTGGCTGCACGGGAGAGGAGTTCGTCTCAACTTTTGTTTCCATATGGAATCCTCCTATCTGTCTATCGGATAAAATAAAATAAGTTCTAACAATGGGTAAAGCCCACAATTAAGTGTAGGAAATGCCTCATATAGTGTCAATGTTTATTTTCTAGGAATGTGCTCGGATTCTCTCAGAAATGCTAAACATTGACACACCTTTCATTTGAGGTGTATCTTAAAATCAAGCGTATTTATGACTATTTTTCGCCCATAGGGGGGAGATTCTGTGATTCAAACGAAACAACATGATGTCAAAGATGTGATTCTGACTGCAATTCAGCGTGCAGCTGAAGAGCAAGTACTCGTTAGTGTTGTAAAGCAAGTGGAATGGATCGATCCACTCCTTTTTTATGCAGCAGGAACACAATTTGGATATAAAGATAGATGTTACTTTGCAGACCCAGCGCAGCATGTTATTTTCGCTGGAGTAGGTTCTGCTTTTACTATAGCAAATTCTTCTGAAAAGCGCTTTCAAAACGCTCGTGAAGAGTGGCAGAAGGTGAAAGGAGAAGCAGTCATTCACCGCGGTGCTTATGAATTTGGAACAGGCCCACTTTTATTTGGTGGTTTTTCTTTTGACCCGCGAAAAGAAAGAACAGATTTATGGAATGCGTTTGACGATACGACGCTGCAATTACCAGCCTTTTTATTAACAGTAAAGAATGAAAAAGCTTGGTTAACAGTAAACCGTTTCGTATCTGGAAATGATTGTGCAAAGCAGATTTACGAGGAATTGCAAAGTGCTGAGAAGCAGTTGTTACAGCAAAGCAAGCATTCTTCCGCAGAAGAACATGTAACCATTCTTTCAAAAGTAGAGATAGAACCGAAGCAATGGCTTAAAGCAATTGAACAAGTGCAGGAAGAAATGAAGCGAGGAGCTGTTCAAAAAGTTGTATTAGCTCGGGAAATGCAACTTGTTATGGATAAAGATGTGGATTCGACTTCTGTTTTGGCAGCACTTCGCATGGGACAACCGGATTGTTATGTATTTGCGTTTGATTATAAAGGAACGTGTTTCTTAGGAGCAACGCCAGAGAGGCTTCTTCGTAAAGAGGGAGAAATATATACATCTATGTGTCTTGCTGGTTCGATTGGACGAGGTGCTTCAGAAGAGGAAACGAAAGAGAATGGATATGAACTTTTGAATGATGAAAAAAATTTAGCAGAGCATAGTTATGTAGTAAACATGATTCGCAGTGTGTTAACAAAGCATTGTGAAACCGTTGAAATTCCATATGAACCGAGTTTATTGAAGACGAAAAATTTACTTCATTTATATACATCAGTAGAGGCAAAGGGAACCGGTGATTTGCTGTCGATTGTTGAAGAGCTTCATCCAACGCCAGCTCTTGGAGGAACGCCGCGAGAAGAAGCTTTAAAACTGATTCGTGAAGTAGAGCTGTTAGACCGTGGTTTATACGGAGGACCAATTGGCTGGATTGATGAGCAAGGGAACGGTGAGTTTGCGGTAGCACTTCGCTGCGGGTTATTGTCTGGCAAACATGTTTCATTATTTTCCGGCTGCGGTATTGTCATCGATTCGAAGCCGCATTTAGAGTATGAAGAAACAAGATTGAAATTTAAGCCGATGCTTTCTGCTTTGGAGGGACTATCTAGATGAGCAATCATATAGAAGCATTATCATATTACTTAGGCGCGTTTGTTGATGAATTGGCGCGCCTTCATGTAGAGGATATCGTCATTAGCCCTGGTTCGCGGTCAACTCCGCTTGCCTTATTAATGGCGCAGCATGAACAAATTCGCACATATTTACACGTAGATGAAAGATCAGCGGCCTTTTTTGCGCTTGGCATTGCCAAGGCAAAAAAACGTCCTGTTGCCTTGTTATGTACGTCAGGAACAGCGGCAGCAAACTATTATCCCGCTGTATGCGAAGCATTTCATTCGCGGGTGCCACTTCTCGTGTTGACAGCGGATCGTCCGCATGAATTACGAGATATTGGGGCACCGCAAGCGATGAATCAATTTCATTTGTTCGGTTCGTTTGCAAAACAATTTATCGAAATGGCACTTCCAGAAGCAGCAGAACCAATGTATCGGTATGCACGGATGACAGCTGGGCGAGCAGTAGCAGGGGCGTTGCAAACGCCAAAAGGACCTGTTCATGTAAACTTTCCGCTTCGTGAGCCGCTAATTCCTGACTTTTCTTTAGAGGAATTATGGGAAAAAGGCCGCGGAGAATACGGAGCAACTGTTCATCAAGGCACAATAGCGGTGACGGATGAATATGCAGCATCTTTACGAGAGCGCCTTTCGCATATGGAAAAGGGGCTTATTATATGTGGAGATGATAGTCATCCGGATATTGCCGAAGCTGTCGTGGCGTTTTCAAAAGCATACGGTTATCCAATTGTTGCAGATCCGCTTTCTGGTCTTCGCAGCGGTCTTCATGATAAAGAGACGATTATCGATTGCTATGATACTTTTTTACGAAATGAAAGGCTTCGTGATAGCTGGAAGCCCGATGTAATTATTCGCTTCGGCGGTATGCCAGTTTCCAAAGCACTTATGCAGTATTTGAAAAAGCAAACGGGAGCACTGCACATTGTCGTTGACGAATCCGGAAACTGGCGAGATCCAGCGCTTATATCCACAGAAGTTGTGTATGCAAATGACGCTGCATTTTGTGAGCAACTTGTAAATGGTACGAAGCAGCAAAGCAAGCGAGAGTGGCTCCATATGTGGCAGCATATGAATGCCGTAGTAAAAGAAAAGCTTGCGGATATAAAATCGTATGAGCATGCTTTTGAAGGAAAAGTCATTACAGAACTTGTAGATGTTTTGCCGGAGGAGGCAACTTTATTTGTAAGTAACAGTATGCCAATTCGCGATACAGATACGTTTTTCTTCACAAATGAGAAGAATATTGAAGTAGTAGCTAATCGCGGTGTAAACGGTATTGACGGCATTGTTTCAACAGCGCTTGGCGTAAGTGTAGCTCGCAAGCCGCTTGTCTTAGTTGTAGGAGATTTATCATTTTACCATGACTTAAATGGATTATTAGCGGCAAAACTGCATGATTTACATGCAACGATTGTTGTTGTAAATAATGATGGCGGCGGTATTTTCTCATTTTTACCACAGTATGAACAAAAAGAACATTTTGAAGCGCTATTTGGCACGCCGCTCGGACTTGATTATGAACATGTCGTGAAAATGTATAACGGTTCATTCGAGCGTGTCCATACGTGGGAAGCTTTTGGTCACGAGGTGAACAAAGGGACGAGAGAAAAGGGACTACACGTTATTGAAATAAAAACAGATCGTGAAGAAAACTTGCAGCTTCACCGTGACATGATGGCAAAAGCAGCAGTAGTTGTTTCACAAGCATTGCAAGGTGAAGAAAAGTGAAAGTACATGTACATGGAGTTTCTTACGAATATGAAGTGATCGGAAGCGGCGAGCCGCTTCTTGTCCTTCATGGCTTCACTGGCAGTATGGAAACGTGGCGTTCGTTTGTTCCGGCGTGGAGCGAGCAGTTTCAAGTTATTTTAGTTGATCTTATCGGGCACGGTAAAACAGACAGTCCAAAAGAAGTTCAGCACTATCATATCAAAACGGTAGCTGCGCATCTCATTGCGGTGCTTGATCATTTACAAATTGAGAAAGCGCATTTGTTAGGGTATTCTATGGGGGGACGTCTGGCACTTACGCTTGCTTGTTTATATCCAAAGCGCATCTCGTCGCTTTTATTAGAAAACTGCACAGCAGGACTTGTAACGGAAGAAGAACGGAAAGAGCGTAGACAGAAGGATGAACAGCTTGCAAACAAGATTGAACAAGAAGGCGTAGCGGCGTTTGTTGAAAAGTGGGAAAACATTCCGCTCTTTGCTACGCAAAAAAAATTACCTCTTCATGTACAAGCAAGTGTACGTGAAGAAAGATTAGCGAATCATCCAAGAGGCCTTGCGAATAGCCTGCGAGGTATGGGAACAGGAGCGCAGCCATCTTGGTGGAATGAACTGGAACACTTGCAAATGCCCGTCTTACTCATGAGCGGAGAATATGATGAAAAGTTCTTTCACATTTTAACAAAGATGAAAAAACAGATCCCTCATGCGGAATTTGTGCAAATTATTGGATCTGGCCATGCAATTCATGTGGAACAACCGCAAAAGTTTGATACAATAGTAAGGGGCTTTTTGCAAACCATAAAAGGAGGTAGAAATACATGACGATTGAATGGGTAAAAGAAGGCAATTACGAAGATATTATTTACTCCACATACAATGGAATCGCAAAGATTTCGATTAACCGTCCTGAAGTACATAATGCATTCCGTCCAAAAACGGTAATGGAGTTAATCGATGCGTTTGCACATGCACGCGATGACCAAAATGTTGGCGTTATTATTTTAACAGGTGAAGGTGGACGTGCATTCTGTTCTGGCGGCGACCAAAAAGTTCGCGGCCATGGTGGATACGTTGGAGAAGATCAAATTCCACGCCTAAACGTATTAGACTTACAACGCTTAATTCGCGCAATTCCAAAACCAGTTATCGCAATGGTAGCAGGTTATGCAATCGGCGGCGGACATGTACTTCACATCGTATGTGATTTAACAATCGCAGCAGAGAACGCAGTATTTGGCCAAACAGGTCCAAAAGTAGGAAGCTTTGACGGAGGATACGGCGCTGGTTATTTAGCTCGTATGGTTGGTCATAAAAAAGCTCGCGAAATTTGGTACCTATGCCGTCAATACAACGCACAAGAAGCGCTTGATATGGGCTTAATTAACACAGTTGTACCATTAGAACAACTAGAAGAAGAAACTGTGAAGTGGGCAGAAGAAATTTTAGCAAACAGCCCAATGGCACTTCGCTTCTTAAAAGCTGCATTTAATGCAGACACAGACGGCCTTGCAGGTATTCAGCAACTAGCTGGCGATGCAACGCTACTATACTACACAACAGACGAAGCAAAAGAAGGCCGCGATGCGTTCAAAGAAAAACGCAGTCCGGACTTTGGACAATTCCCTCGTTTTCCGTGATTAAAAGCGGAGCCGACTGTTTAGACCCGTTGGCTAAGGTTCTCTCCCGCAGAAGGCGCTTTTTGTCTTCTGGCGGGGGAGGTTCTTAGACGGAAGGGTCTAGGAGGCGCAGCTGGATAGGATAAAAGCGAAAGCGGCTCGCTCAGAATCGCAGGATGTTGGAGTACCCGACAGAGAGGCGCTTTTTGCCTCGTCCGAGGGTGCGAAACGACTGGAGATTCTAGCCGCTGTAGCTAGATAAGATAAAAACGCAAAAAGAGACTTGATGAATTTTCATTAAGTCTCTTTTTTGCATAGTAGCTACAGTTCCCAAAATCGTTTTTTATCCTGCTATTCGTGGGCGGTAAGCTCTACTTTTCAAGCGCTCAATTTAGAGGTTTTGCCCCATTTCTTTATTCACATGTCGGAATGGAAAAAACAACAATATGTGATAAAAATATACAAAAAAGTAAATATCTCTTCTCAAGGTTTTATAATTATTGTTATAATATAATCAATTAATTTCAAAAAATTGTAACTACTCAATCCGTATTTAAAAACGCAAGACAAATAGGGGCAATTGGTACGAAGCGCTAGCTCTAACCTTTGGTTGGGGAAAGATCTAATTCTCCCGTTTCAATGCATTCTTTAATGCATTGAAAAATAGATTTTCCTTGTTTTTTAGCGTGCCCACATAATTGGATAATAAAATTATGTAACTATTTCAGTGTTTTAATAAAGTTAGAGTATTGAAATAGTTACATAGAGTAACTATTTCAAACCTAGTGGTAGCGGTATGTTAGACAAGAAGGGGGAATAAAAACTTATATACGTAGTTTAAATTATTAAGGTTTGAAAGCGCCTTCGTTATTATGAAACGTAAAAGTTTTTGCAATAAGTAAAAGGGGTTGTCGTATTGAAAAAGAAGAAGTTATTGTCATTAGTCGTAGCATTTCTTATCTCGTTAACCGCGTTTATGCAACCAATGGTAACTTTAGGTGCTGGTAACGATACTGTAAATGGTTCTAAGATTAATCAAGAGTATGTAATTAAGAACCCAGATGGAACTCCAAAAGTAGAGTTCCAAAGAGATGAACAAGTTACTTATAATATGAACGTAGAAATTAAAGGAGCCCCTAATGCTGGTGTTGCTCTAGACTACAAAGTTAGATTAGAGTTAGCGGATGTTAACGCTCATCTTATTGAGATTCCAAAACATCAAGGTTATATTACTGACGTAAAAGGTTTTGTAAAAAACGGTAAAAGGGTAGCGATTATTTCACTATCAAAAGTACCTAATGATACTAAATTAACGATTCCTGTCAAGTTTAATTTTTTTAACCGTGCACCTATCGGTTATACAGTAAACCTAAGTGCAACATTACAGTCAGACACAGAAGAAAATTTAGCTTTTGCTAATGATATATCGTTTAAGGTTTCTTCTGAACCTGTACCTCCTAAAGTAACAAAAGATGTTGAGGGTAAAGACCATTTAGAAATTGCAAAAGGTAAAGAGTTTAATTACAATTTAAAAACAGTAGTACCAGAAAACTTAGAGGGATATAAGTCTTTAACTCTTTCTGATACATTAGATAGCAATTTAACAATTGTAGGTACAAAAGTAATTGTTGATGGAAAAGAATCAGAATTAAAAGCTAATGTTAATAAACAGTTGGTAACATTAAAATTAACTCGTGAGCAATTAGAAGTTATCAAAGGTAAAGAGATTAAAGTTGTAGTTACATCCAAGATTAACGAAAACGCACCTATTGAAATTATAAGCAGCAAAGCAACTATTCAATTAAACGATAACGCTTCGGCAGATTCTAATGTTGTAACGGTAATCCCTACTAAAGAAGAACCTACTAAAGAAGAACCTACTAAAGAAGAACCTACTAAAGAAGAACCTAAAAAAGAGGAACCTACTAAAGAAGAACCTGCTAAAGAAGAACCTACTAAAGAGGAATCTACTAAAGAAGAACCTACTAAAGAGGAATCTACTAAAGAAGAATCTTCTAAGCAAGAGCCTAAGCAACCACAAAAAGAAATTCCTAAGATGAATCAAACTAATAATTTAACAGTTACTCTTATTGGTACATTGTTAGTATGTGGGGCATTAGTTTCATTCTTTATTGTAAGACGTAGGAAGAATACTTAATATAGTAATAAAGAAACCTTCATGCATAAGTATGAAGGTTTCTTTATTACAGGTGAACTATATTTTAATAGGAGAGTTAATATGAGAAAAAAATTCTTATATGTGTTAATTGGATTAATCTTTGTAACTGGTATTGGTTTGATTGTGTACCAACCTCTTTTTAATTATTATGTAATCCCTAAACAACTAGAAAAATCGTATGAAGAAAACTATAACAAAATAACTACAAATGAGATAAAAGAGAACTTAGATAGTTCAAGTAAAAAGGTAAATGCTTTTGATTACGATAGTGTACAAAGCGTAGACGAGTTGGATTTTAATTCTGTAAAAAGTAAATTAGATACAAATCTGATTATCGGGTTGATTTACATTCCGAATGTACATATTAAACTCCCCATTTTATACGGTACAAATTATGAGACAATGATGCTAGGTGCAGGTACTTTAAAACCAAATATGACAATGGGTGTGGGAAACTATGTACTCGGTAGTCATAGTATGAGAAATAAAGAGTTATTATTTACACCTACAAGAAATATGGATAAAGGAGATTTAATATATGTAACAGATAAGGAGTATGTATATACGTATAAAACAACTTCAAAAGATGTTATTTCTCCAAAAGAAACACATGTAATGGATGATAAGAATGGATTAAATGAAGTAACGTTGATAAGTTGTTATGACGATAAAGGGGAAACAAGATTAGTAGTAAAAGGGGTATTAGAATCAAAGAAAAAGCTAGAAGAGGTAGATGGGAAAGTTAGGTCTCAACTAACAAGTTATTGAGAGTTTCAATAATTTAGTTATGTTTTGCTTGCAAAACATAATCAAAGGAACAATCGATGTATCGAATTAATAAAAGTACCGAGACGATTATTTCATTAAGTCTCTTTTTGTTTGGTTATAGTTCTCAATATAATTTTCATTTATCGGAAACTGAGCAAGAAAAATCTATCTTCAAAGCTAGGGCAAGGTGGGGATAAATTGCCGTTATATCCGTAAAAATATTTTTGAAAAATTACGAATGTATGTTCTGTTTCTAGCGTTTTATGGTATAATAAAGGAAAGAAGGAGGTGGGAATGAAATCTAAAAAAGGAATATGTAACCTACCAAATTAAGATCAAGAAAGGTTATAAGTTATACCCTTACTTCCTAGAAATGTGTTAAAACGCAAAAAATCTCTACAATACAACAAACTTCTATATTTGCTAGTTATATACGGCCATGCGTACTGAAAAACGATTGCAACCACTTCAACAAGAAATTCTCCATACATTACAAGTATATATAGAAGTCATGAATGAAAATCAACTTCGTATGTATCAAAAACGTGTGCAAAGCAGAAAGAAATCAAGCGCAATTTGTTTACGTTACCGACAAAAGAGAAATCATCCTTATCCTATAATTTCCTGAATGTTTGTTTAAAATAATGAAGTAACAAGATTATATAAACCTACTATCATTTATGCTCAGTATCTCTTGAAGAAGATACATAATCCCTCCTGCTGGGGGATAAGGGGTATGAGGTCCCATAATTATAAAAGAATTTTACCAATATTTGATATTTTGTATACAAAAAGGGTTTTATACTTTTGTGACTATTGTTATAATAGTATTAGTAAAATTATAGTTGATTTTACAATTTTCATAAATTGATAGGAGGAATATAAATGGCTGGACAAATTCGTATGAGCCCAGAGGAGCTGAAATCAAAAGCAGCTCGTTATGGTAATGGTGGTAATCAAATTGAGGACATTCTAAATGATTTAACACGCTTACAAAGCGACTTACGCGGAGAATGGGAAGGTCGTGCATTTGAAGGCTTTGACCGACAATTTATCGACTTAGCACCAAAGGTAAAAAACTTTGCCCAATTACTACATGACATCGAAAGACAATTGAAAGATACAGCAGATGCTGTGGCTCGACATGATGAAGATTTATCTCGTAATTTTGGACTTAGCTAATTACGGTGATGTTAGTAGATTAGGGGATTTTTCATGCTTTACATATTAACGAGCGCGAGTTAATTCTCCTAGTAGTGAGCCACGCAGCAAGTGCTGCGTGGCTTGCTTTTTTGGATTTATTTGTAAAACAAAGGTATGTACCACAGTTTTTCTTAGGATTATATTAAGAAATAAATATAAATGCTTAGTAAAAAAGTATAAGGTAGCTTGAAGTTTGTCTGCATTTATCTCGCTATTTGTGGACAATAAGCCTCCTATTAATAAAAGTTTTACCTTATCGTGGGCATGAAAAGAGTGACCACTAGAAGTAAACGAATAACAGTACACAGACAAAGAGTTTTACTAGCAGGAGTGGTGATGTGTGAAAAAAATAAAATGGAGCGTAGTATTTTTTATTATACTGACGCTTGCGTTGTCTGCCGGAACCTCCTTTCTAGCACTGAATCAAGTGAAGAAAGGAAAGGATAATAAAGACACGCAAAAAATGACGGTTGCGCTAGTTAACGAAGATCAAGGTGCAAACCTGGGTGGCAAAAAGATTGAATTTGGTAATGAGTTTATTACGAGTGTTGAAAAAGATACTACCCATGATTGGTATGTAGTTAGCCGCGGGGTAGCGGAGAGCGGACTAGCACGTAACGTTTATAATATGATGATCGTTATTCCGAACGATTTCTCACAAAGAGCATTATCAATTGAGTCGAATGCACCGGAAAAAGTGACGCTTAACTACAAAGTGAATGCAACTGGTAATAATGATGTGAAAGCAGAAGCGGAAAAAACAGCAAGTTCAATTCTTGAAGATTTTAACCGCCGAATTATCGATGTTTATTTCGCTAGTATTATTGGAAACTTGCAAAACGCACAGGATAACATTACAACTCTTGTAAAAAAAGAACAAACTTACAGCAATATGTACAATGATGAGGTTCATAGCCCACTAGCTGGTTACACACAGCAGTTTAAAAGTGTGCAAGATCAAACAGGTGTATCGAAAGGCAGTTTTAAAGGGTTACAAGAGATTTTAAACGGGTTTGGCAACAATTTAAATGAGGGTATGAAATCCAATCAAACATATCAGACAACCTTTGGTGATTTCAATAAAATGAAGGAAGCGAATGGCCTTGTTGTAAAAGACTTCACGACGCAGTTGGCTCAGTTTGACCAAGGGATGAGTACGACAGATATACTGCAGCGATTTACTAATTTAGAATCAGCGAATAAAGTAATCTATGATCAATTTCAGTTGAAGGAAGAAAAGCCTACTATTTTATCGGATTCAGCTGCTATTCAAAAGTATTTTGATGATAACGGTCAAAAAGTTCGTGATTATAGCACAGAGTTGGCCAATAAATTGGGGCCAGACCTAGAGACAGCAATAACCGACAAGCTGAAGAAGGACATTCCAGATTACTCTGAAGGTAATTTTTTTAGTAAACCCGATGAGCATATGAATAAAAAAATCCAAGAGCTTATTGATGGGTTGCCATCGCTAGAGGAAAATGATATTCGAAATATCGGTTTATCAGATGGGACTAAAAAAGAATTGGAAAATGTTATTGCTATTACGAAGAAATATAATTCGGAAAAACCTTATACACCTAACCGAAGTGAGAATAGCATTCCGCTTACGAAAATGGTAAAAGATGTGAAGGATAATCTGGCAAGTAATGGTATTGACGTAACGGATAAAGCAGTACTACCAGCTATGAAAAAATCAGGACAATATATCACATTAAATGTACCAGACGATTATGAAGTGAAAAGTGTGAAACTGACTATTGGAGAAGAAAAAGATTATACTCAGGAGTACCTTGAAAATAAAAAAATTGTTTTACCAGCTACAGAAAAAAGTGATTTTGTGATCAAGGTGACATTACGGTTAAAAGACGCTAACAGTGATATTTCTATCTTTGAACCTGTAACTTGGAGTTGGAATTTGACACAAGAGGATACGGATAATGTTCTAACTCAATTACCACCTGTCATAAAACCAACACCATCTGAACCGCCTATATTAAGTCAATCGCGTGCAATCGCTAATCCGGATTCTTTGAAGAAGGCAGAGAAAAGTGATAGTCAACCACAAAACGGTGGTAGTCAGCCAGGAGGAAGTGACAGTCAACCGCAAAACGGTACTAGTCAGCCACAAACAGAGCAGCCTCCTACAAAAGATAAAAAAACGGGTACAGAGGATGGCTGGAAACCTGTAAATAATAATTACATCACTCACCAAGTTATGTCATCGTTAGATCAGAATCAGGATACGACTAATAAACTTATACAAGCAGTTGAAGAGACGATTAAAAATTATCAAAAACTATCTAGCTTGTATAACTTGTATTACGGTATTGATGCATCAAAAGATTTACCAGATTTTAGCGAAAAATTACTTACGGATATAGCCAGTGAAAAAGGTCAAGACCCAGAAACATATACATTATACTACCTGTTCCACAAAGGTGATGCAATTAACTTACTAGCAGAATATGTTGCTAAGCAAACGACAGAAAAAATAGGTGAACAAAAAACAGATTTGAAAACCAAAGTAGATGCTTACAGTCAATTGGTTGAGGAAGCAGGTGAAAAATCTCAAGACTTAACAAGTGCAATTGAGCAGACAACTAAGCAAGCTAGTGTGATGAATACAGATCTTACGCAGGCCCTAAAAGATTTAGTGACATGGCGTGAAACAAGCCGTAAGTTAATTGAACAGCAAGGAAAAGTTGTGACAAATAGCGATGGTGAGCAAACGGCAACGCTTGCGTTAGACGGGGCATTCAAGTCTATTTTTGCACAAAGTCAAACACTGGCGGATCAATCGAAGGGTAACTTAATATCAGCTGACGATGTGTATAAAACGTTTGATAATATCGATAACCAAGCGAAGGCAATTCAAGATAGTGGAAATACATTAGTGAAGCAGGCGACAGGGCTTTCGATCGATTTTAGTAAGAAAGTGCTTGACGATAAAGATTTCTTGAAAAACTTCACAAAGGTTCTAGCGAATAGCCGTGTTGGCGAGCGACAAAATGAAAACTTATATAGCTTCCTTGCAAATCCAGTGCAAACAAAAAATGATGGTGTTGTTGTAGCCGCAGATACGTTTACACCATATTTATTAGTACTAATTTGCTTCATTGTTTCTCTATTTACGGCTTATGTCATTTCAAATCAAGAACGAAAGCGCATAGAAGAAAGCGCTTTTGAGGAAGAGTTGTCATTGGTATTGAAAAACGTGCCAACTACGACTGTTCAAGTTGGTATTGGAATTGTGGAAGGGATTCTAATTGGCGGCATTTCAGGCTATTTATTGAAAATTGGTCATGCGAAATTCTTAGTATGGATCAGCATTTTTACCATCACTATGTTAGTGTTGGTTCTCATTTCAGGCTACTTATTACGCCAAATGAAAATGATCGGAATGTTCATTCTACTAGCTACATTTAGCCTGTATCTGTTCCTGACAGATGCAGTTGGATTGAACCTTGATAAAATGTCGACTGCTGCTAAAATACGTGAATTTTCACCGCTCCAATATATTGAAAGTATGCTTACTGGTTTCGCAAACGACCGAGCAGATTCGCTGACTATTATGTATGGCTTAATTGCATTTGCTGTTATTGGCCTTGTGGCAAACTTGCTTGTCGTACACAAATACCGGAAAGAAGAAGGGGATGGACATGAAGCTGATTCTCATGCGGGCTAGTTTCATTACCGCTTTTTTGTTGCTTATTCTTACACCGGTGTCCATTCACGCTGAGACGGATAGCTATCTTGAACATAACGGGAAGATGGATTTGAAAACGGATCGTGTTGAACAGACGAACCAGGAAAAAATTGAAAAGGAACAAAAGGAAAACCAAGAAACTGAACTCGATAAATATGCACCAGACTTGTTTAAAGAACAAACAAAAGATGCAATTAAAGAGAAGCAAAAAGACATAGAGGGCATCGCGAAAGAATTAAATGACTCATTATTTGTGACATCAAACAAGAAGGATACAACTGTGAAGGACAGACAGAACAGCTTGTTTGCGCAAAATTATACGGTTAGCACAGCTGTTAACGCTAGCCAAAATACGAATCAACAAGAAACGGATCCTATTAGTAAGCAAATGATAGGAATCCTAGCTGCTGTGGTATTAGCAATTTGCTGTGGTATTTATGTTGTAATACGGAAAATTTGGCGATAAGGGAGAAGAACGTATGGCAGGACAAACACATATTAATGTCACCATTGACTTTAATAAAGGGAATGGCAGATTATACGATCTGCGCATCCCTACCCATCAGCCCATCAAGCAGCTACTTATGAATATTGCTGAGGCGTTGAAGCTTGATGTGATGGAAGTTTCGCGCTGCGCTGTTAAGGTTGTTAATAAAGAACTGTTATTAACTGATGATGATCGGTTGGGTGATTATCAAGTAACGGACGGGGATATATTGAAAGTTTTATAGAAACATAAGTGATTGATAAAAAAACCTTTCTTTTAGGTGGACAAGAGCAACTGACCGTGTGTTGGAGCGGTCAGTGCCTGTTTTTGCCACGTGCGATGTTTGAAACAAAGGTAGAGGGCAAGAGTAGGACATTTCTACATAGCAGTGACTTATATGTGGGAAAATCAAAATGGATTTATATAGAAAAGAACATGACAAAGAGGAGTAAAGGACTATGACAGAAAGAACGATTCAGCTAGATTCGATGAATTATCTGTTTGAAACGACTGAGCATGTACGGAAATTGAAGTTATCAAAATCGCAGACGCGTGTGAAGGATATACGGCAATTGGAGTTAATTACGGAAAAATCTAATTTCTTTGTACCGGCTACAGTAGAAGATCATGAAGATATGTTTACATTTGAGTTCAACGTTAAGGAACAAACAAGAGAATGGCAAGATGTACAAAAACTAGGTAAAAACGATAAACTGCGACTATTGCTTAACGTTGCCCGCTTTCAAGAGTGTTTACAAACTCGAAAAACTTTCTTTCTTCATCCAGACAATATCGTATTCGATGACAATTATATGCCATATCTTGTTTATCGTGGTATTCGTGATATCGTACCACCATATCGCTTAGATGATGCAAAATTTTTACGCCAGTATAAATGTTTAGTTGTTGCGCTATTCTCGAAGAAATATAGTTTTGATGAGTTGTATTCTGGTTCATTGGAAAATGCGAAGGATACAGCGTTTGATCGTAGTGTTGTTGATGTTAGTACATTTGATGACCTTGTAAAGTTGTTAAATGATCAGTACAGAAGAGAACAAACGACTACAGAGAAAAATATGCAACTTGTGCCGAAAAAACGATTCCGTTTATTTAAACGATTATCTATTTCGATGATTGTTGCTTCTGTTGTTCTTGCTGTACCGCTTGGCTATTTCAGCTTTGTAAAAATGCCGTATCAAAATAAATTGTTAGAAGCAGATAAAAATTTCTTAGCGACAGACTACGATAAAGTAATTAGCACTTTAAAGGAACAAGATCCTGAGAAATTACCAGATGCCTCTAAATATGTTTTAGCTTCTTCATACGTGAAAGCAGAAAAATTAACAGATGATCAAAAAGCAGCAATTATGAAGAATGTGAGTCTAAAAAGTGATAAAAGTTATTTACTATATTGGATCTACAACGGGCGCGGAGATTTCTCTAAATCTTTAGATCTTGCGAAATATATAGATGACCCGCAATTGATTATGTACGGGTTAATTAAACAAATCGAACAAGTGAAAAACAATCCGAAATTAACTGGTTCGGCGCGTGAAGAAAAAGTACAAAAATATCAAAAAGAGTTGGAAGATTACCAAAAGAAATACAATACGGATTCCTCAGGTGACTTATCAAATAAAAATCCATCAGGAAATAAAGCAAACTAAACATCATACGAAATAAAAATAAAAGAAACGGGAGATAGAGATGGTACAACTACTAACAATTAGTTACGGCAATCAACTGCATAAATGTCATCTTAATCCGAAAAAACGTGAATTAGTCACAATCGGAAATGAATGGTCCGATACCGTTACTTACACGGACTTAGAAACGCGTGTAGTGGTGAAATGGGATGGCGAAGTATGGAATCTTGAGAATGAAGCCTTACATGTAAATGAACATGTGACAGTAGATATCACTAATGAAAAACAAATGCACTTTTACTTGACGGATGCAGAAGAAGAGTATGTGTATGATACAGCGTCCAAATATAGTATTTCGTTTGGCGCAACGGATCGCGATGACGTAATAATCAAGAACATGAAAGCTAGCTTGCTGTTCATCCGTGAAACATTAGGGGATTGTTTTAAAGTCATTGTGAATGACGGCTATGTATATCACAACTTTTTCCGTATGACTGGTGAGGAAATGCTTGAGGCAGGTGACCAGCTTTATTTTGACGGTGTAACAATTAAAGTTGGAAAAGAAGATATTCAAATATTGGCTTCATCTAATCGCATTACAACAAAATTAACACCTTTAATCGAAGCTGATAATGATTTTGGGGAAGAATATCCAAATTATCATCGTTCCCCGCGGATTATTTACCGTGAGCCAGAGGAAAAGCTAACGATTGGAAAACCATCTCATTTGCCGTCAAAACCAAGTGAACAACTGGCGCAGATGATCGTGCCGCCGATTGTGATGATTGTGTTGACTGTAGTCATTGCAATTTTTCAGCCGCGCGGAATTTTTATTCTCGCTTCACTAGGGATGACAGTGGTAACGGTAATTATTTCATTAACCACGTATTTAAAGAATTTAAAGAAATACAGAATTGAGACGAAAGAGCGGAACGAAAGTTATCAAAATTATTTGAAGCAGAAAACACAAGAATTGTATGCTGCAAGTGAAGAACAAAGGCACGCTCTGGATTATCACTATCCAAACATTGAACAAATTCGTGATATGGCAGTAAGAGTAGATTCTCAAGTCTATGAAAAAACAATGTTACACCATGACTTCTTAACATATCGCGTTGGACTCGGGCGTGTTGATTCTAGTTTTGAGATTAAGTTTAGCGAAGAAGAGTTTACGCAAAACAAAGATGAATTAGTAGAAGCTGCAAAAGACCTACGTTCGCAATATGAGGGTTTAAAGAATGTACCGGTTGTGACCGACTTAGTAAACGGCCCAGTAGGTTATATTGGACAACGAAAATTGGTAATCGAACAGCTGCAAATGCTCGTTATGCAGACAGCTCTGTTTCATAGTTATTATGACTTACAATTCATTACGATTTTCCCAGAAGAAGAAAAAGCAAGCTGGGATTGGATGCGTTGGTTACCGCATGCGAGTTTACGAGATATTAATGTTCGCGGGTTCGTTTATCATGACCGAAGCCGAGATCAAGTATTGAACAGTTTGTATCAAATTTTGAAAGAACGTAAGTTAGCTGTGGAAGAGAAAGGCAACTCCAAAGAAAAAGTGTATTTTGCACCTCATTACGTTGTATTGATTACAGATGAAAAACTAATTTTAGATCATAGTGTAATGGAATTCTTTAATGAAGACCCAAGCGAACTTGGTGTATCTCTCATCTTTGTAGAAGATGTGATGCAAAGTTTACCAGAACACGTAAAAACAGTTATAGATATTCGCGATGCGAAAAACGGGAACATCATGTTAGAAAAAGGGGAATTAGTAAATCGCCACTTTACGCTTGATCACTTCCCAGATGGCTTCAACAAAGAAGATATCTCTCGTGCATTAGCACCGCTGAATCACTTGCAAAACTTAAGAAACAGTATTCCAGAAAGTGTTACATTCCTTGAAATGTACGGTGTTGAAAAAGTTCACGAATTAAACATTAAGGGACGCTGGGCGAAAAATGAAACATTTAAGAGCTTAGCTGTACCGCTCGGCTTACGCGGTAAAGATGACATCGTCAACTTGAACTTACATGAAAAAGCGCACGGACCACACGGATTAGTCGCAGGTACAACAGGATCTGGTAAATCAGAAATTATTCAATCGTACATTTTATCCCTTGCGGTGAACTTCCATCCGTATGAAGTAGCATTCCTACTTATTGACTATAAGGGCGGGGGAATGGCGAACTTATTTAAGGACCTACCGCATTTATTAGGAACAATTACGAACTTAGACGGCGCCCAAAGTATGCGTGCCCTTGCATCGATTAAAGCAGAATTACAAAAACGTCAACGCTTATTTGGCGAACACGATGTAAACCATATTAACCAATATCAAAAACTATACAAACAAGGCAAAGTGACAGAAGCAATGCCGCACCTATTCTTAATTTCGGATGAATTTGCGGAATTAAAAGCAGAGCAACCTGACTTTATGAAGGAATTAGTATCAACAGCACGTATCGGTCGTTCCCTAGGAATTCACTTAATCTTAGCAACGCAAAAACCGAGCGGGGTCGTAAATGATCAAATTTGGAGTAACTCCAAATTCAAATTAGCACTAAAAGTACAAAATGCATCTGACAGTAATGAAATCTTAAAAACACCAGACGCTGCAGAAATTACACTTCCAGGGCGAGCGTACTTACAAGTCGGAAATAACGAAATTTATGAACTGTTCCAAAGTGCATGGAGCGGGGCGGATTATATTGAAGACAAAGATGATCAAGAACAGCTAGATACGACTGTTTATGCGATCAATGAGCTTGGACAGTATGAGATTTTGAGTGAGGACTTGAGTGGACTCGGAGATAAAACAGAAATCACAACTGTACCAACTGAACTTGATGCGGTTATCAATTACATTCATGATTACACAGAAGAAAACCGAATCGAAGCATTACCAAGACCGTGGTTACCACCGCTTCCAGAGAGAATATTCCTGCAAGACTTACATCCAGTAAACTTTAAGGAAGCATGGTCAGGTGAAAAGAAACCATTACAAGCAACAGTTGGTTTACTAGACCAGCCTGAACTACAAGCGCAAACACCGCTTACATTAGACATAAGTAAAGACGGTCACGTTGCAGTCTACTCAAGTCCAGGATATGGAAAATCAACTTTCTTACAAACAGTCGTTATGGATGCGGTACGTCAGCATAGTCCAGAGCATTTGCATGTGTACTTGCTTGATTTTGGAACAAATGGATTAATGCCATTAAAAACACTACCGCACGTAGCAGATATCATAACGCTAGATCAAGCAGAAAAATGCGAGAAATTTATCCGTCGTATAGAAGAAACGCTTAAGGAAAGAAAGCGACTATTAAGCAAATACGGCGTTGCTAATCTTGAAATGTATGAACGAGCTAGTGGTGAAACATTGCCGACAATACTCATTACATTAGATAATTATGATGGAGTGAAAGAGGCAGCATTTGTTGATAATTTTGAACGCCTGATTGCACAAATCGTTCGTGAAGGTGCCGCGGTAGGAATTCATTTACTATTATCGGCTATGCGTCAAAATGCATTGAGAATACAGGTGAATACGAATATTAAGGCACAAATTGCTCTCTATATGATCGATGATACAGAACCTAGAGCAATCGTAGGCCGTACTGATTTGAAAATCGAAGAAGTATTTGGTCGCGGTCTAATAAAAATCGAAGACCCGACAGTGTTCCAAACTTGTATGCCAACAGAAGGAGAAGATGTGCTCGGTGTAATTGAGCATATACAAGCTGAAGGGCGAGATATGAACGAGTTTTGGACTGGTTCAAAACCAAAAGCCATTCCGATGGTACCAGAGATCTTGGAATATAAAGAATTTATTGCATGGCCAGAAACGAGAAAAATTATGGAAGCTCGTAAACTATCCTTTGGGGTTGAAACTGAGAATGTCACACCAATGAAATTAGATTTAGTAGAAGCTTCAAACCTTGTTGTAGCAGGAATAAAAAAAGACCAAATTGAAAATATGATTTATCAATTTACTCACCAATTACTTGAAAGTCAGGGATTTGATGTAGGTCTTGTAGATTCAAGAGCACAAACATTCTCAAACTTTAAGGGCAAAACAGCCTTATATGTAGCTGACAAAGCAGGAATAGAAAAAACGATTCAGCAAATCGAAGGTGCTTATAGATCAAGGGAAGCTGCATTTAAAGAAGAGCAAGAAGCTTCAAATGACACGATAAATCCAGCAGACTATGTTAAAAAGTTCAAGCCAATTGTTATCGTCATCGCAGACTTAAATGATGTTGTTAGTAGTGTAGAAGATAGTGAAACATATCGCTTAGCAGAATTGATTACGAATGGTGCATATATGGGAATCCATTTTGTCATTGGTTGTGATGTCGATGCGATTGATAGCCGCTACGATTCAGCTTCAAAAGCAGTCAAAACACAATCGCACATTATTTTGTTAAGAAAATCATCTGGACAAATGGCGTTTGATGTATCCAATAAGGATTCAAGTAGTACGAAGTTAAATCCTTTTGAAGGATACTTTATAAAAGATAGATATGCGACAAAAATTAAGGTACCAACTATTCAGGGGGGATATTAATGGAATTATCGCAACTTGATAGTCAGAAAGCAAATTTACTTAGTAGCATTAGTCAGCAGCAGAGCCATTTAGCGGCTCTGCAGCTAAAAAAACAACGATTAGTACAAGCAAAAGGACAATTTGGAAATAATATTGAATCCATTCGGCAAAACGAGCAACAATTTAAATCACTAGAAATTAATGATGGTATGTGGAAAGGACAAAGAGCAACTACTTTCAAGTCCACCTATCAAGAACAAGTCCTCTCTAATTTAGGAAGATTTATAAGCGAGTTAGATAGAGTAAAAGAAGATATTGAACATGAGATTCAAAAAATTGATGGACAAATTTCTTCATGTGAATCAGCGATTTCTTCATTAAATAAAAGTGTTTCAATTGTGAACGATAATATTCAAGTTGAAAAACAGAAGAAGGAGAATGGATAATGGGCGAAATTAAGTTAAATAAAGCCGTCTTTGATTCGAAAGTAAGTGAACTAAAAAGTGGTGCGAGTGATGTAGGGAAAACAAAGTTTAATGATATGAAGTTGACTCGTACCAACTTGGATAGATTAACTAAATATTGTGAAGCGATAGAAAAGTTATCTCAAAAGGTGCAACAGTATGAGACTCTTTTAGAAAATGATTTAAATAAAATTCAACGAGCTGGAGAAAAAATGGTTGAACAAGATGAACAACTTGAAAGACAATTGAGAATCAGTTCAGCTCATCATAATATGTAATAGTAAATAGGGGGGGAGAAGCATGGATAAAAATATTGAGTTACAGGAAGTAAAAGAGCTTCAAAGTAGATTTCAAGCAAGTACAAATGAGTTGAATCAATACCTGGAATCTTTAATACAAAAAATAGGTGATTTTACGGAAATTAACTCTTTTCAAGGGAAAACAGCTGATGGAATTAAAAAGCATTTATCTACAGTTCACGGAGGAGGTATCATCTCTGCATTTATGGTTATAGCGGAAGGGCTAAATCTTCAATTTCAAAAAGCGATTGAAGATTTTAATAGTTCAGTCGACAGTGATGGAGATGTGAAAATTTATGGTAGTTATTTAGATGAGGTAAAGAAAAAAGTTAATGGATATAGTGAAGCATTTAATCATTCTAATGAAGAAGCGCAACAAACAGTGGGGACGATTAGTGACATTGTACCAATTCAATATCCATCATCATCAGGGATTACGGAAGGGGCTGTAAATAGCCAAAAAGAAATCAGTGATACATTAGAAAAATTAGAGGCGTATAACAGTCAACAACAGGATCTACAAGATTTTGATGGAATGATGCGTGAGCTAGATGATGGAATGAATCGAGTCCAAGCCAATGGTGGAGATTTCTCTATTGGTGCGGCAGAGAAAATTTTACCTGAGGGATGGTTTGCAGGTATTGTCGCTTCGCTAAAAAAAACTGCGGGATGGACTGGTAAGGGGAAAAAACTTGTAATGAGTTTCTTTTCTGTAGCGTTACGTATGGGTTATATGGAACGAATCCTTGGATTCCGTTCTGAATTTGATATTAACGCTCTAGAAGGACAAGGAGCACATATATTGAAAACCCTCAAGCAGAGTGATATGGTAAAAATTTTGAAGCTTTTAACCGTAGATGAAAATGAAGATGCTATTATTAAATTTATTTTTCAAGATAAATTTAAAATTGATTATGGAGAAGTAACAAGAACTGCAATAGCACAGGCGAAAAAAGATATTTATAAATTACCTGAATTTGAAGCGTTGCAAGACTTTAGGATGACTAGTGCGGAAGAAGGGGTGTTAAAAACACTCGGGGACAAATGGAAAGGTTCGTTTAAAACTGAATTTTTAAAAAATTTTACCGATCTTAATTATAAGAAATGGCCAGAAACATTCAAAGACCTCAAAACTACTGGCACAATCTTTAAGAGTGTAGCAATAGCTGGAACGGCGCTTACAGTCGTAGATAATGTTGTGAAGTCACAAGCCAATGGATTCCAACTACAGGATGTAAGGGATGTTGTATTAGATACAGGTGTTGACTTTGCGTTTGCAGCTGGAGCAACAGCAACTGGAGCGGTAATTGGGACTGCTTTGGGGCCACTTGGAACAGTAGCAGGAGCAGCGATAGGAACAGCGGTAGGTGTAGTTGGTTCGATACTAGTGAATACGAAATCTGATATGCTTGGTGGGGAAAGTGTGGTTAGCGGAACAAAGAAATTGGTAAAATGGGGGGCAGATTTTTATGATAATGTAAGGGTTGGGAATTATAAAGAAGTTATGAAAATGGCAAACTCAACAGTGGACAATGGGAAAGCGGCTCTTAAAAAATTGAAATCAATATTTTGGTAATTTGTATAACATTAGAAAGTAGGATAAATGAATGAGAAATATAAAAGAAGAAGATTTAGACTTTTTAAAGGATATAAATGGAAAACGGTTACGCCCCGATAAAATAAGATTTTTTTTGGGGGGAGTTTTTGCATATACTTCTATACCAATGTTGATCATGTTTTTAGGTGTTTTGCTGAATGGTGATAAGATTTCTTTAAGTCTTTTTGAGAAAATAGTTGTACGAACTGAGGCAAAGTTGTATATCTTAGAGTTCATTTTCCTTATTATATACATGTTTCCAAAGGTTGCTTTTAAATTACAAAAGTTCCAAACAATTGTTATTTTATTTTTCTCAATCCAATTGTGTACATTACCATTTATGGCTTTAGTCATTAGAGATATGTTTGGTTTTCCTTATAATAACAACACGTTGGTGTATCTTAGTTTATTATTATTAGGAGCTATAGCTATGCATATTGTAGCCACAGTTGATATCTTTAGAAAGGTCAAACATGGAGGGGATAGATTGGAAGGTGAGGCTATCTCATTTTTTACTAATTCAAACTCACGTGTGTTGATTGGAATGGTTACTTATGTAATAGTGCTTTTAATTTTGATTTTTGTAAGTATTAATTTTGTGTTAAAACCAATGGTATTGTATACCTTGCAGACATTCATATTATATGCAGTTGCTATTAAATCTTCAGAATTCGTCCTATTGGCGTATTGTCGGTTCAAATTTCCATCATTTAATATCACATGGGAGCAACATAAAAAGGAATATTAAGAATTTATAGCAAATAGAAGAAAAGAAGAACAAAAGCGAAACAAAAAATGAAATGAGATTTATAAATGATAATCGTAAACTAATTTTTATTTATTTATGACGAAAGAAATAAATTACTGTATAAGGGGTAGAGTTTATGAAAGTTCACTATAAAGCATTGTCAATGCTAAATTTAATTAGTATCACTCAAATTGTAAAAAAAGACGATTGGTTGTTACCAGCTATCGCGCTTAGAAATCAAGTAGTTCATAATGATATATATCCAATAGGACCAGTTCTTTTTACATATTCACCATTAGAGAATGAACCGGAATATGGTGAATATATGTATTGCGTTCCAGTAAATGGACGAGTGAATATGAAAGAGGGTTCACCGTATGAGTATATTGACGCTATTGTTATTGAAGAAGCGCTTTGTGTTAGATTTTCAGATGAAGATGGCGATATTGAAGACGCTTATCGTGTTTTAAATGAGTTTGCTGAACAAAATCATATGAAATTAGATGGTAGATTTTACCATGTATGCTTAGATGTGTATGGTGATATGTGGTTGGATATTTATGCTCCTATTATTGAAGTAGGTGAATTGGCGCGATGATGATTGAAGAACAAAGTATTGCTTATACAAATGTTGTTTCGAGAGAATATTTCTTTCACTATACTGATATGGAAAAAGCGATAGAAGATTTATTGAAAGAAATTGCGCAAGCGAATTTAACAATCAAAGGTCCAATGTTTTATGCGTTGAAAAATGTGCCCTCAGATGGAGATATGTTTATTGAATTATTTATGCCAGTACATGAGAGTAGTATTCCTAAATCGGAAACAATGAAGTTTCAAAGTTATTATTACGTTGATAACATGCTAATGAAAAGATACGCAGGAGATTTTGAAAAATTAACAGAGTATGCGTATGCTGAGATGTTTCAGTACATGGAAGATAATCAACTTGATATGGTTTCACCAATCTATCATATATTTAGTGGTGATGAAAGCCTACAGTATGTTGATTTGAAAATTGCAGTAGATATTCAAGGATAACCTATGAAGACTTTGATTTTAACTAATGGTGCTACTATTACCTTAATTTGGATGGGGTCCATGGGGTTATTTTCGAGGGGAAGAAAGGTGTTCTTCAAGCACAAGTGGGCAGATGAAAATGAGGATATTTTGGTATTTTTATAGTTAAGAAAAGGGTTATTCTAAGAGGGGTAGGTCAGATGTTGGAGAAAGAAGAATTCGTTATCATTCGAATAGTAGACAAAGAAGGCAATGTTCATTACAAGTTTGAGTTAGAAAAAGAAGAGTTGCAAGAAATGGAAGAAAACAAACGTAAGTCTTTGCATTTCGGTGGGATAGAAGACAATGTCGAGATTTATGACATGGTGTTAGATGAAGAAGAACTAGAAGAAGTAAAAGAAGAGATAGAAGAAATAAAAGAAATCTTAGCACAGGTTAACTCACAGATTGATGAAACGAAGCCTAAGAGTGAAGAAGAAAAGAAAAAGACTAGAAAACGTATCTTTATTGGAATCGCTTGTTTCTTTCTCTTCATTGCTATAACGGGCATAATCGAAGGATGGCAAGAAGATAACTTAATTAAAAACGGGAAACAAAAGGAAGCTACCGTAGTCTTTAAGTTAGAAAGAACATATTATTATGTATTCCCAAGAAATGAGTTAGATATTCTAGTAAACGGAAAGTATGAATCAATTCCAGTCAAACAAGAAGTGTTTGATAAGGCAAAAATGAAAGACAAGTTTAAAGTCATTATATACAAGGGTAAAGTACACTTAGACCCTAGAGAAGAGTATACGAAAGCAGATTAAGAAGGGATATGTTTTAAATATTCGCTTCTCAAATTAAACTACATTATTATTTGCAAAAATCGAAACCATTAAAACGAAAAACAGATTTAAAATAACTGCAATAACCTCCCATCAAACAATATGATAGGAGGTTATTGCCTTTCTGAAAATAAAATTAAAGAGCTTTAGTATCTCTATACAGTAAACATCGTTTAAGTCCTGAAGGTGCTACAGGGTTTATGGTAGGAGGTTGGGATTACTATACCACTTTTTTTGTTAGAACAATTTTTAAGATTGAAATTGTGTTATATAGCCTTCAAATTCTATTTTTAGTTTTATATTTATTTCCAAAGGCTCGTTTTAAATTTCAAAAATTACAAACGCTTGTCGTGTTATTATATGCATTCCAACAATCAACAATATTATTCACACTGTTAATTGTTTCTGAAATGGCTAATAATTCAATTGACCAAACTACATTAATGTATGCAGGTTTATTATTATTATTAGGAGCAGTCATTGTTCATATTGTAGCGACTATTGATACCTTTAGAAAGGTAAGTAAGGGGCATTTAGTGCGTCTTTATTTTTTAATAAAACAAAGGCGAATGCAACTAAGTGTGCTGTAATGTATGCGTTAACTCTTCTCACTTTAATTTATGTGCATAATGATTATATGCCAAAGATTTTAGGATTGTATGCGGGCGGACTCTAATAATGTACACGGCAACCACAGGTGCAGCTGAGTTTCAATTATTAGCCTATTGCAGGTTTAAATTCCTATCATTTTCTATTTCATGGGAAAAACATGAAATAGAACGTCAGGAATTCATAAAGCGTTATAAAGAGAAGGAAAAGGAAAAAGTCAAAGAAATAAAATAAGTTTTACATCCTAAAAATCCAAATAGATTACATATACAGTTAATGACAGTTTGTAAATCACTACCGTGAAAAGGAGTAATAGTTGCTCCTATTTTCTTTAAAACATACGAGAGTATAGGAGCTAGTGTATTTCTTTTAATCTCGTCATTATCAGCATATTTAGTGTTTTTAGAGGAAATAAAGAGGGCTAAATTAATATTGAATATAAAATTTGAAGTATTTGCGAATTATATGTATAAATCCGACTTGACTTTCCAACAAACAAGTCAACGCCATGCCAAGAAAAAAATAGCCTGCTACTTTTTTTCTCTCTTTGTTTAAACTTCGCACGTGGCAGAAAAAGGAACTGACTGCTTCTAAGCATGGCCAGACGCTTTCGACCATCTGAAAAGAAAAGGGGGTTATGTCAAGTTTTTAATTTGGATTTATATATATATGTTGGGATGATTTTTACGATTTACTATATATTTAGTGGTGATGAGGGCTTGCAATATGTTGATGTGAAAAGTCCACTGATCAAGAGATAGGTGGGGGATGGTGTCCTCATTGATAGAAGTTTCACTTTATTTTAGTTTGATAGTAATGTGGTATTATTATATGAAAAATTAACCAATATATTGTAAAGTATACTATATGTTGATTTTTTAACATTTTAAGTAAAGGGGAAGGTTTTTTGTGAAATTAAAAAAAGTTATAATGGTTGGTTTTGCATCACTTCTTACAATTGGTATTGTAAGTGGATGTGGTTCGTCACAGGTAACGGGATCTAGAGTTGGAGGCAAAGAAAAAACAAAAAGCGTTGAACTTCAGCTTGAAAGTGCTGAATATGTTTTACCAGAAAGATTTGGTAAAAACATAAACGATAAAATTCTTAAAGTAAGAGTAAACTTAAAAAATATAGGGGATAAGCCTTTTTATATATCTAAAAAAGACTTTAAGCTTTATAAAAAAGATGAAGAAATGAAAGAATATTCTTCAAGCGATGATGATTCATTACGATCTGACGAAGTGGATAAAGAAAAAAAAGTGTCAGGGTCATTATATTTTGACGCAAAAGATGCTTCTTCATATGAACTGGTTTATAAAAAAGGTCGCCAAGATCCAGATGAGGAAGAAGAAGAGAAAATTACTTTTAAAATTGATGGAAAAGAACTAGCAAAGAAAGCAAAAGATTTAGATAAACCAGCTGAAGCGTTAAGTGCTTATATAAATACTACTTTTTATGATAAGGATGCTGAAAAACTTAAGAAATTATCAGGTGAAGATGGTCAACAATATGCGGGTAAGGTAAAAAAGAACTTTAAAACTATTTCAATGCTAGGCATTTATTATGACATTGATGAACAACAATTTGAAAATTATTATAAAAATTTGAGGAAAGCAGTGCAGAAGAATACTAAATTTGAAGCAAAGGCTGTAGCTGTATCTGCTGACAGAAAGACAACAGAGGTAGAGTTAAAAGTGAAGCCACTCATGATAAGTGAGATGCATTCAAAGGTTGATAGTGAAAAAAATAGGATTTTAGGTGAAAATCCAAACATTGAATATTTCGAATTAAGAAAAAAACTATTTGATTATGAAATGTCAATATTATCTGAGACAAAAACTTCGAATACTGAAGAGACTATAACAATTGGTATGAAGAAACATGAGGGAAATCAATGGCGTATTAGTGACGAGTATGGAAATATACTATTGAACGCATTTATTCAATAGTATATTTTTGAGAGTTTTAATTATAGAGAAGATGGTTCTAGTATTATGGTCTTATCCCTGTCAAATAGACAGTAAAAGAGTAGGTGTATTTTCATTAAGCAGCCTTAGTTCTAAATTCAACAGGACTAAGGTTGTTTAATTTTTTTTTTTTTTTTGAATTGTTTGTTAATGTAATACCTCATATACCTTCTAATAGCTTTAAAAGCTTGCCCTTTTTATGAAACTTAATTCTAAAAAACATTCTGTATTAAAGTGGCTAAAAAACTTTCTACACATGCGTTGCCAAGACCATGGTTACCACCGCTTCCAGAGAGAATATTCCTACAAGACGTATATCCAGCAAACTTTAAGGAATCATGGCAAGGAGAGCATTCAAAGACAATTCCAAGGATGCCAGAAGTAATTGATTTAATAACATATCGTAACGCAGTGGCTTTAAACGACCAAAGCATTTTCAACATCAAGTATGTAAGTAACGAACCAGCTTTAGGAAAAGATGAAGTATACTATTATGTAAAGGAGAATATTACCATATAAATCTAAATTAAAAAATTGACATAAAACCATTCTTTTTTGGTGGGTGAGAGCATCTAGCCATACATAGAAGCGTCAGTGCCCTTTTCTGCCACATGCAAGTTTTAAAACAAAAGGAGAAAGCAAGTGCAGATGGTTTGAAAATTAAAATTCTGAAAAATAGAGGTAGGTACTTGGAGAAAAAAGTCTAGGTATTAGTGTTGGAAAAGGCACTAAATAGGTAATTAAAAACATAGTAGTAATTAAACTACACGAAAGGTGCAGATAAATAATGTGGAATATAAAAGAAGAAGATTTAGATGAATTTAGAATGACATGTAAAGATCGTTTAAGCCCTGAAGGTGTTATGGGTTTGATGTTTGGAGGAATACTATATAGTTCAATAATCATTTTTTCTATTGTTTTACCAAGTGGTTGGGATTACTGTATGCTTCTCTTTGATATAGGAGTTGTTAAGTTAGAAGTGTTATTATATAGCTTACAAATAATCCTTTTAATTTTATATTCATTTCCGAAAGCTCAATTTAAATTTCAAAAGTTACAAACACTTGGCGTATTATTATATGCATTCCAAATGGCAACAATAGGACTCACAGCTTTGATTGTTACTAAAATAGCTAATAAATCAATTGACCAGATTACAATAATGTATGCGGGTTTATTATTTTTAGGAGCAGTGATTGTTCATATTGTGACAACGATTGATACGTTTAAACAAGCGAGTGAAGGTGCGTTTAGTATGGATGAAAGATCTGCTTCATTTTTTAGTAACACAAAAGGAACTATGATGAAGTGGGCTATAATATACGCACTAATTCTTCTAATTTTGATTTATTTTCATAATGATTATGGGTTGGATACTGTAGTTCTGTATGTGGTAGGGACTATTTTAATGTATGCCATAGCCATCGGGGCAGCGGAATTTCAGTTATTAGTTTATTGTAGGTTTAAATTTCCGTCATTTAACACATCGTGGGAGCAACATAAAAGAGAAACTCCAAGATACCAAAAGAAAAATAAAAAAAGTAAATCGAAACGGAAGGCATAGAGGAAATGAGTATTATATGCAGTTGCTATTAGATCTGCAGAATTCGTCCTATTGGCATACTGTCGGTTTAAATTTCCGTCATTTAATATCACATGGGAGCAACACAAAAAGGAATGTTAAGAATTTATAGCAAATAGAAGAAGAGAAGAACAAAAGCGAAACAAAAACTGAAATGAGATTTATAAATGCTAATCGTAAACTGATTTTCTATGTACGAAGAAGACATCATTTTAATATGAAAGAAGTTTTGGTGATTTATATTGAACTGAAAGCGGGATTAGTGGATGACAAAAATAAAAGAAGAGGATTTAGAGAAATTTAAAATTATATGCAAGGATCGCTTAAGTCCCGATTAGGCTATAGGGTTTATGTTTGGAACGATGTTTTTTTATTTCTTTTCAAATGAAACTTCAGTTTATCCACAAAAATATAGTTATTACATAAATAAAGTGAAAATAACAAAACAGTCTCATAAAGTGAAACTTCCATCAGTGGGGGTCTTACTGCCCACGAATAGCGGGATAAATCTGAGGGCATAAAAAAAGTCCATTGAAAGAGAAAAGAAGATCATCAACTACTATATCGTTGATGATCTTCTTTTGTTTTTTATATATTATCATAGTTTCTATTACACTTTTTTCCTCATTTTTAACAGATAGCCTCCTGCAATAATAAATCCGATTCCCAAAAGAAGTAAGGACGGAAGTTTCATTCCAGTAGATGGGAGGTACCTTCTATTCTTACTTATAGGTTTATCTATAAGCTGCTGCGTAGTTGTTGAAAATTTATTATTTGGAGTTTGTGGTTTATCTGGTGTTCCTGATGTTTGCTTTTTCTGATCCTTCACTGTATGTTTAATAATTTGCCCATCTTCTTTAATTTCAAAAGAGAAGGTTTCATTGTTAATAACATAGCCATCAGGAGCTAGAGTTTCTTTGTAGGTATATTTGCCGTAAGGAAGTTTGAATGTGGCAGTACCGTTTTGATCCGTTTTCCCTTTTGCCACTTCTTTTCCTTGTATATCATAGATCGTGAACTCAGCATTTGGAAGTTTCTTATTGTTATCTGCACTGTCAACTTTTGAGATAAGTAATTCTCCAGAAATCTTTTTATCGTTTACTGTATGCTTAATAATTTGCCCATCTTCTTTGATTTCAAAGGAAAAGGTTTCATCGTTAATAACATAGCCATCAGGAGCTAGAGTTTCTTTGTAGGTGTATTTGCCGTAAGGAAGTTTAAATGTGGCAGTACCGTTTTGATCCGTTTTCCCTTTTGCCACTTCTTTTCCTTGCATATCATAGATCGTGAACTCAGCATTTGGAAGTTTCTTATTGTTATCTGCACTGTCGACTTTTGATACTTCTAGTTGTCCTTGTATATTTTCATTTCTAACTTCTAATAAAGCAGTTTCACCTGTCTTTATTTCAATTTTTTTAGCTGTATTATCTAATATATAGCCATCAGGCGCTTGAATTTCTTTTACGATGTAAGTTCCAATCGGAAGTTGATGCGATTCAGCGATGCCTTGCTCATTTGTAGTGATATTTTTTTTGATATCACTTTTTTCACTTGAAACTTCAAATACAGCACCTTTTAAAGGTTGTTTCTTTTCTCCTAATTTCATAATTTGTAAAGATCCTAGTGTTTCCCAATTTACGACTAAATCTGTACTCATGTTTTCGCTACTTCTTTGTAGTAATACGCCTATATTTTGAACGACTTTTCCTCCATCAAAGGCAATTGCTTGTAAATTCGTTAATGTTGATTTTAATTTGAATTTGAAAGCCCCACTAGGTGTATTTTTAGGAATCAAAATTTTAAATTTTTCATTGATAGAAAATGTAGTTTTCTTTTCCCCGTTTTCATTTAAGATTTGGGTTCCTTGAGGTGCATCTTCAGTTTGAACTGTATATGTTCCAGAAATTGCGTTTGTTTGAATTGTATATAGACCTGTTTCTAAATAGTCTCCATGTTGTTTTGCGGTTTGGGGATCAGCAGGGGTTACATTGAAAACAATCTTTTGTGTTTCTGACTCATCTTTAGATTTTTTGACTAATTGTTTCATAAGAGTATGTACGTTTTGATTTTGGGGTACTAGATCATCTACTTGTAATTGTCCCATAGCAATCCATATCGCTAATTGGGTGGCATAATGTGCTTCTGCGATGGTAGATACACCTAATTCGGCAAGACTTTTTTGTGGATATCCGTGTAAGAGTATACGATATACTGGATCACTTGCGTTCCCCATTTCTGGTAAATCCTCACCGTTAGGGGTACGTAAGCCTAGTATTAAACAATAGGCGACATTTCCTGATCCAGTTTTGAATAATGCCGCTTTAACTTCTTTGCCTGTTGATTTACTATAACTCCAATTCATTTGATAGTTTTCCCGATGAATAACTTCGGCCTTGACTTGTGGAACAGAAACTCCTAGCAACATAATAAGCACACTGAACATGCAAACCCATTTTGCTAACATTTTTTGTTTCATTTCATTCTCCACCACCATTTATCAAATTTTATGGATAGAAAATCTTATACTTTTATTGTACTTGTTGTTCGAAAAAGAGAATAGGTGGTTTTTTTGTAAGTTTTTGTAATTTTCTGAAATAGAGAAATGTCGTGAAAATGACCCTAGTATTCTGTTAAAAAAGTGTTTTCAGTATATGAAAGCACCTTTTGTTAACATAAAATCAATGCATCACAGAATCTTTAAAAGTCCCTTCAGAAGAACTGAAGGGACTTTCCGTTCACATGACCAGTGTGATCAGAGGTCAATGTTGTCGTTAGTTCGGATTCGACTTTTGTATAGTTGACGAAATTTGATGAAAGAAATAATCCTCCAAGGTAAAATATATCCCAGCGCTACAGTTATAAATAATGCTGCTTCTGTTTCTGGACCTAGCCATTTTAAATAATCACGAAGTAAAAATCGGATAATAAATACGATGAGAAAGGTGATGATAAAGCTCTTGTTTCTTACAGCATAAATATGCTGATCGGATCGGAGTTCATAGTTAGTGGTCCAAATAAGTGGAATTGACAAAAGGCCCCCCAAGATAGCTGCACAAATCCACCACCAGGCAGCAGCATGTACATTTGGATTCAGGATTATGGGAATACTAGGTAATAGTAGAAATAATATGGGTATGAGAAGACGGATTCCGTTTCCTTTAATCGGACGATACATGGCCCTAGTTCTGCGCCATAAGACTAACGCAGCAACTATAATCACAATCGAGTAAAATGAAGAAGGATTCATAATTTCACCTCTATACATAGTGTGCTTCAATTATTTATATGGGAATTACAAATGGTTGAGCACTAGTATTCGTTTTAATTGGAACATTTTGAAGTTATGATGGATACCAATAAAGTGAACTTCTATCAGTGGAGGTCTTACTGTCCAAAAATAGAAGTATTTAAGTAATGTAGCGAAGTTCCATAAAATTCGGCTTAATATTTTCAAAAGATTCAGAAAAAGCACCTTAAATAAGGTGCTTTTCTCACTTTGTTAAAAAAAATATATTTATTATCTCATTTTTAATGTGTAACCTCCAGCAATGATAAGTCCAATTCCTAAAAGAGGTAAGAATGGGAACTTTGATCCAGTAGATGGTAGAGATTTTGTGTTCTTACTCACAGTTTTCTTACTCACAGTTTTCTCTATATGCTGTGGGTCTGCTGTAATTTTCTTAACCAGAGTTTTTGCTTGCTTTTGTTTTATTGTACTTACAGTTTTCGCTACAGGCTGTGGGTCTGCTGTAATTTTCTTAACTAGAGTTTCTGATTGTATTGTACTCACAGTTTTCGCTACAAGCTGTGGGTCTACTGTAATTTCGTATTCCAAAGTTTCTGATGGATCTGGTACTTCGGATATTGGTTTCTTCTGATTTTCCACTATATGTTTAACAATTTGCCCATCTTCATTTATTTCAAAAGAGACAGTATTTTCGCTAAGTATGTATCCTTCTGGAGCTAATGTTTCTTTATATGTATATGTTCCATAAGGTAGTTTGAATGCGATAACACCGTTTGCATCTGTTTTACCTTTAGCGACTTCATTACCTTGTTTATTGTATATAGTAAATTCAGCATTTGAAAGCATCTTATCGTGATCTGCAAAGTCCACTTTTGAGATTTCTAGTTCACCTTGCATCTGTTTATTTTCCACTTCTAATAAAGCGCTTTCATTCACTTGTACGTTAACCTTTTTAATTGTAGGATCTAGTACATATCCCTCTGGAGCTTGAATTTCTTTTACGCTGTAAGTGCCGATAGGAAGTTGATGTAATTCCGCAACGCCTGTATGATCGGAGGTAATATTTGTTTTGATATCACCTTTTTCATTGGACACTTCAAACACAGCACCTTGTAAAGGTTGTTTATTTTCGTCGAATTTCATAATTTTTAAAGATCCTAGCATTTCTTTTGGTACTTCAGGTACTGGTTTCTTTTTATTTTCCACTTCTAATAAAGCGCTTTCATTCACTTGTACGTTAACCTTTTTAATTGTA
>NZ_FOLV01000047.1 GCF_900112415.1 Bacillus sp. 491mf | reverse complement strand
GGACGAGGCAAAAAGCGCCTCTCTGTCAGGGGCGTGGGCGTCCTGCGATTCTGAGCGAGCCGCTTCCGCTTTTCTTAAGAAGTTAGGCGGGAGATCAACGGCCCGTAAAAGCCCGATTGGTTCAACTAATAATCAGTGGGGGATGGAACCCCCCCACTGATTAAAGTTTCACTTTATTGAACAAATTAGATTACTAGACATTACGAGGGGGTACATTAATGAAAATGAATGAAAAAACATATCTAAGTATAGAAGAGATTATTTCATTACCAACCTTATCAGGTACAAACATAAGTGATGATGGCAAAAACGTAGCATTTGTCAAGAAGACAGCTAACTGGAAGGGCAATCAATATAGGAATCATGTATGGATATATGAAAAAGATAAGGGGCAGAGTTACCCATTAACAACTAGGGATATAGATAGTACATACCCATTATGGTCTCCAGATTCTAGGAATATCGCATACCTTAGCCCAGTTGGTGAAGGGGATAATAAGAAAAATCAGATCTTTGTTAAGTCAATAGATGGTTATAGTGGGGTTCAAATTACTGATGAGAAAGAAGGGGTCAGTAAATTCAAATGGGAGTCTACTGGCAAGGGTTTTTATTATGTTGCACAGTCAAAAGAATCTGAGGTGATAAAGAAACGTAAGGAACTATATGGAAACTTTCATCATATAGGTAAGGAATACCAGAATAATTGTTTATATTACATTGAAATAGAAAAAGTGATACAAAATGATAAATATGAACACGAAAATAGCGTTGTTTATCAACTAACTGATGGGAAGGATTTTCATATCCATGAATTTGATATTTCAAATGATGGGAAAAAAGTTGTATTTATGGCTACACCAAGCTCAAATATGGGAGATTATATGAATGGAGATCTATATATACTAGATATTAAAGCTGGAGAGCTACAAAAGATGAATATAGATAGGTTGTTGGGAGGGAGCGTTTGCTTTTCTCCTGACGGCAGCAAAATATGTTACTCAGCAAGCATAAGGGAGAAGGATTACTATAACACTCATATACAAGACAGTACATTAGAGATACATGATATTAATAATGGAGAGCTAATTCAACCTTTAACAGATTTTGATAGTACGGTTATTCCATTACGGTGGACAGCTAAAGGAATTTTAATTAGATGGCAGAATAAAACTAATTACCTTATTGGGTTGCTATCTGAGGATGGCACTGTGGAAATGTTAAGCGAAAAAGCAGATAGCTTTATAATGGATGCTTCTATAACAAGGGATGGAAATCATATATCCTATAATAAGGCTATAACAAATGAAACCTTTGAAATCTATTTAGACGATAAAAAAATAACGAATGAAAATAGCTTTTTCAAAGGAAAGCTTAAAAGTAACAGGGAAATAATCTCATGGAAAAGTAGTGATGGTCTTGAAATAGAGGGAGTTTTATCAACCCCAGTAGAGTTTGACGCAAATAAAAAATATCCCTTATTAGTGGTAATCCATGGTGGGCCAGCCTTTGCATCCTTTCCAATATTTTCAGACTGTTTTAATGAGAAATATCCTATTGAACAGTTTATCGAAAAAGGCTTTATAGTTTTAGAACCAAACTACAGGGGAAGTTCTGGTTATGGTAATGAATTCTTAAAAGCAAACTATAGAAAACTGGGAATTGCTGACTACGATGATGTTATATCTGGAGTGGATAAACTAGTTGACAAAGGGATTGCAGATAAAGATAGAGTAGGGGTTATGGGATGGAGCAACGGGGGATATATATCAGCTTTCTGTTCTACATTTAGTAGTAGATTTAAAGCTATTTCAGTTGGCGGTGGAATTACTAATTGGAGTACCCATTATGTAAATACAGATATACCTTACTTTATTAGGATGTATTTAGGAAATAATCCATGGAATGATCCAGAGATATATACGAAAGCATCACCAATGACATATATTAAATCAGCTTGTACTCCCACCTTAATCCAACATGGCGAAAAGGATGCAAGAATTCCAACTCTAAATGCATATGAGCTATATCAAGGATTAAAGGACATGGAAGTTGATACAGAATTAATTATATTTAAAGAAATGGCATATAGTTCTGACCAGCCAGGAATTCATGTGGCTATTATGAAGCAGAATTTGATGTGGTTTTCACACTATATTCTTGGAGAAAGTATGAAAGATTTTAGGGTTTTATAATGGATATCCTCACAGGATACATAAGGATGAAACGGTCTTCATAAGGAAGCTTTTTTTCATATTTAGCCTGTGATTGTAGCTCTTGTTTTTTGCTGGAAAAACAAGTTTCACACAAGGTTTTGATCAAACTTTTTTAACACTTACAAAAGTTGTTCCATTAAAAAATGTTTTAGGCTCGATTTGATTGTCGATAATGGTATCTAAAGTAGTAGGTACTATGGATTAAAGGCAACAAATTTATAATATGAACCAAAAGGCTACCTATTGCATAAATAGGTAGCCTTTTTTATTATTTACTTTTTTGCTTTTTAAAGGATTTAATCAATTCCTTTTCTTGCCAAGCTTCTTTAAGTTTTTTATTAAAACTCATAATCAATTAAATATGTTCCTGTATTTACCAATCGTTGAGGTAGTGTATAAATATTAGTTGCAATTGCTCCAACAATTATAGCTATAACCCAAATAGTGATTTTTTGTCCTAAAGCCATATCTGAAAAACTCATTGCAATTGCCCCAAAGAAGAAAATTGCAGTAATAATATTCATTAACCATCCCGAAATTACTGCGAGTAATACTAAACCTTGTCCTAAAATTATTAATAAAATACCAACAATCTTAAATATAAATTGTATTATTGCTTTAATAATAATCATATATGGTTATTTTTCCTCCATTTCCTTCTTTCCGTAGGTGTACCGCCAACATTTTAATGAAAATAAATAGTATCTCAAAACTCATCTTTAAATCAAATTCTCAATTCAACTCGTGTTATGGATTTTTGAGAATCCCTTAGCGTATAAAAACGTTAAAATGTGCGTCCTACCCCTGTATATTACTTTACAATAAATTACAAATATAATCAAAATATATTCATACAATTTTCAAGATTCCCATTAATTAGATAATTGGATAGTTAAAACAAGGCTTTATTATTTTGAAAAAAATTGCACCGTTTATAAAAAAGTTTAACCGTTTTAGAGGAGGAATTTTAAAGTAAACATTGTTGGGTTTAATAGATACTGGTCCATTTTCAGGTAGACACTTATATTCGGCGTAAGCGCCAAAGCCTATTAGGGAAGCGGCAAAAACTTGATCACCTTTCTTAAATCGCTTGACATCTTTCCCTACTGACTCAACCTCTCCAGCTAACTCCATCCCTAATATATCTTTTTTTGGTTGTCTAAAACCCAATGCTATTCGAGCGGGTAGCCAAACAGAGAGAGGAACTGTAAAACTTCTTGACCGAATATCTGCTACTGTTACAGTTGTCGCTTTTACTTTTACCAGTATTTCGTTTTCCTTAGGAGTAGGTTTTTTTACCTCTTTCAATTGAAGAACGTCGGATGGACCGTACTTTGTATACACAATTGCTTTCATTTATTCCCCTCCTCCAATTCGTTCTATTCATTTATATATGCAAGCACGAATAAATAGAACGATGGTTTCGCTCTTCAAAAACTATTCTTAACATGTCCTGTACTGTTTTCCGCATTTGGATCTGGCTATCTAAAGGGAGAGAACATTTGAATGGAAAGATTAGTTGAGGAATTGTTGAGTAACAATAAGTTGTTTTATTTAAGAAGGGAATAAATATATTTCAAACAGTTGCTTTTTCTTGTAGACTTCCTTTTTAATAAAGATTCTTTATAAAATAAAGAAAAGTAAATTTGATTAAAAATAATGAGAGAGTAATTGGATAATTTAAGGGATTGGATAGTTAAAGTTCTAGGGGAGTTCAGAGGTATCGCAATAACCTAGGTCACATAAGTGGTCAAGAAAAGAGATATTGGGCGGCGCAGTTATTATTTATCAAAATGCACTTTTATGGATTGTATTGGTTAGGGTGAGGAAACAACCTCACCCTAGCTTCTCTTGCTACTTTATTTCGGTAATGTGAATTTCACTTTTTTCCCGTTTGAAAGGTCTTTTGCTTCTTTATTTCTCATAGGTCCTAATTCGATCTCAAAGCTTTTGTTTTTCCAAATCTTTTCGTATTGCTCTTCATCTAAGATGTAAACTTGTAATAGCTCGCCAGATGTTCCAGTTTTGATCACATCATTATACTTGTAATTTACCAACATGCCTTCGCTGAGCGTATACTGTGTGCCATCATTTAATCTTAGTGTAGAAGTGCTGATAGAAGATAATCCGATATCTTCAGACCCTTTGTTATCGAGTTTAAATTGAACTGTCAATAAAACAATGCCGTTTTTGAAATTTTCAAATCGGGGAGCTTCAACGGAATTGGGCGTGAATTTGGTGAATTGGTGTCCATTTAACGTAACTTTGACATCACCTAATTGTTCACTTTTATTAATGTTTGCTTTCTCGTTTAGCATTTTCTTCTCGCCCATGTTATCCACAGTTACTTTATCTTTATAAAAAGTTTTATCTGCTGAAACCTTCTCACTACCTTGTTTGTTTAAACTTAACGCAAAGTTCCCAGAACTTCCGATTGGAGCGTCAAATTTTCCTTTATTAGCTTGTGCTTCAGGAACTTTGACTGATACCGTTGATAGTCCTAAAATTTTTGTTAAATCATCTTTACCGAACGGATAAGCAACATAACCGGAAACAGTTTTCCCTGCTTCTACTAAATAATTATTTTTTGGAGATAATTTTTCAGATAGTTGTTCTTCTTTTGGAATTAACTCTTTATAATTTGTGTAAATCTTTTTAGCGCCTGTAAATGACATGTCTAAGGTTGGCATATAATAGACATCTTTATTTGAACTATTCTTTACAGTATAGTGTGCAAGAATAACCCCGCCATTTGTTTGGTTGTTAAAAGGAATGTTAAAATCGGTATGAAAATCATTCAGCTCAACTAATGTATAGTTATCAAGCGATACGGAAACATCTTGCAATTTATGTACTTGCGATTCCTTGTTTTCATAAAGGACTTTTGTTTTGCCGTTTGTTTCTTTCTCCATATATGAGATAAGCTTTGAATAATCGCTTGATTTAGTCGCCGTATCTTTGGATTCTTTTTCTTTTGTTGTATTCGTTTTTTCTGTCTTATTCTCTTTTTGCTCTTTATTTGCTTTATCGCTTTGACCACAGCCAGTTATCATAAAGGCTGCAACCATCATGATAGAAAATAAAGAAACTATTTTTTTTGACATGTTTCTTCCCCCTACTTTTCCCCTTTGAAATTTTAATCTGTACAGTCAAATAATCGGTGACATCTCCCCCTTATTGTTTCTACGTTTTATTATAGAGAAAATTCACATTAATTACTACATTTTCCTCTTTTTGCGCTGTTCTATTGGATAAATCTCTATGTCAAAAAGCAAACTTTATGACATAGAATAAAGTGTGTTCTAATTTCATTAAATTGTATGTTCAATATGAGTAGCCCCCATTTGAATATGGTAAAATTCAAATTTTTCATTAATAAGATGACGAGAATCGACAATTTTCAGTCCTGCGAGAGGAAAAATTCCTCGAACTATTAATGAATGCCGAATTGCCAGAAGCGCCATAAATGGAAAAGTAGAAGAGAGGCTTTCTAGCAAAATCTATACTGAAACAGATCTCCCCGTTATAGTAAAAAACGTCCTATCATTCAAAATCTCTATGGCTTGTTTATCCGTCCAAGGGATTTTTTATAAAATTATATGGCACAAATATTAGCGTTATATTTACTATAGGGTGCAATTGTCATATAACATAGGCAGAGAATGATCAGACTTTATTCCAAACTATTAATTGCAAAGAATCATACTATAAGTAACGGCAAACTAAAGACTTAACCCTTGTAAGAAGCGGGGTTAGAGCCTCCTGAATGAAATTCTTCCTTTTTTAACAGCTTCAAATAGTTTATAATTATCAGATAACAGTAGATATTTTACCTTGTAAATAATTATAATAGAATATGAACGGTTATAATTGAGACAGAAAAGGTGTGTTCCTAGGTGGGGGTCTAGGTGGCGCATTGCTTTTATGACATTTAAGCAGGAGCGCCTACTCTTTTTTGTAAATATAGGGGATGAGGAAGGTTATCATGAGCAAAATGCAGAAGAAAACAGACGTTATCTTAATTGGTGCCGGAGTTATGAGCGCGACTTTAGGCTCATTATTGAAAGAGTTAGTACCTGAATGGGAAATCAAAGTGTTTGAGAAACTCGCGAGCGCGGGAGAAGAGAGCTCTAACGAATGGAATAATGCGGGTACGGGCCATGCTGCGCTGTGTGAGCTTAACTATACATCCGAAAAATCTGACGGATCTGTAGATATTAGCAAAGCTATAAAAATTAATGAACAGTTTCAGCTTTCAAGACAGTTTTGGTCTTATCTTGTAGATAGCAAGCTGATTCGTAATCCGCAGGACTTTATCATGCCAATACCTCATATGAGTTTAGTACAAGGGGAAAAAAATGTAACATTTTTGAAAAGACGTTTTGAAGCGCTTTCAAATAATTCCCTGTTTCAAGGGATGGAATTTTCTGATGACCATGAAAAACTGAAGAAATGGATTCCGCTTATTATGGAAGGTCGTACATCGAATGAACCGATGGCGGCAACAAAAATCGACTCTGGAACGGATGTCAACTTTGGTGCGTTAACACGCATGTTGTTTGATCACTTACAGAGTAAAAACGTCGAGATAAACTACAAGCATAGTGTTCAGGATATTAAACGTACTAGCGATGGTTCATGGGAAGTGAAGGTGCATGATATCGATAGCGGTAAAATCGAATATCATACTGCGAAATTCGTCTTTATCGGCGGTGGGGGCGGAAGTCTGCCTTTACTACAAAAAACTGGTATTCCTGAGTCAAAACATATTGGAGGGTTCCCAGTAAGCGGACTATTTATGGTATGTAACAATCCGGAAGTTATAGCGCAGCACCATGCAAAAGTATACGGTAAAGCTAAGGTTGGTGCTCCTCCAATGTCTGTTCCGCATCTTGATACAAGATATATCGACAACAAAAAAACATTATTGTTTGGACCGTTTGCTGGTTTCTCACCAAAGTTCTTAAAAACTGGTTCAAATTTTGATTTAATAGGTTCTGTAAAACCGAATAACGTCTTCACTATGTTGGCAGCAGGCGTAAAAGAGATGGCATTAACAAAGTATTTGATCCAACAAGTTATGTTATCGAATGAAAAGCGTATGGAAGAATTACGCGAGTTTATTCCGAATGCCAAAAGCGAAGATTGGGGCATAGTGGTAGCGGGCCAACGTGTGCAAGTTATCAAAGATACTGCAAGTGGTAAAGGAACACTTCAATTTGGTACGGAAGTTGTTAGTGCCGCTGATGGCTCGGTAGCTGCATTACTCGGTGCTTCTCCAGGTGCTTCTACTGCCGTTCACGTTATGCTTGAGGTATTAGAAAAATGTTTCCCACAACGTATGAAAGAGTGGGAACCGAAAATAAAAGAAATGATTCCTTCTTATGGCGTGTCACTAGTGGAAAACCCAGAGCTTTTCCAAGAAATTTTTACTTCAACAGCGCAGACGCTTGGTTTAAGCGAAAAAGAACGGTCTGTTGTTAATTCTTAAAGATATTTAATGAAAAAGTCTAAGAAACAGAAGCTGCGGATTTGAAATAAAGTCATGATGCCTCACCCCTTTAGATACGATTATCTAAAGGGGTGTTTTTATGGTAAAAAGAATATCTGAAATAAAAAAATGCTATAATTATCGTTAATTTGAGGCGTGAAAATCAATCTTGTTAGTGATGTAGAAAAGGGGGTATCAAAAATGCCAACTTCAAAGAAAAGTTTAAGAATTTGCGACAAAGGACACAAATACTATAAAAGTAGCGATTGTCCCACTTGTCCGGTTTGTGAGAAAGAACGGAAACCGGACAATGGATTTCTTTCATTACTATCAGCACCAGCTAGACGAGCATTAGAAAACAATGGAATAACTTCTTTACAACAGCTATCAAACTTTAGTGAAGATGAGATTTTGCAATTTCATGGTATGGGACCAAGCTCCTTACCTAAACTTAAGACGGCTTTGCAGACCAATGGGTTATCATTTAGACCGAAATAGAATGATTGCCGAAAAGAATTCATTTTGATTAATCAAAATGGATTTTTTTATTTGACGAAAAGAGCAGTCTAGCAGCAGAAGGGTTTCACTATCATTACATCGAATTTAGCTTTAGTGCAATTTATTTTAAGGAGAGAAAATAATTGAGCCTTGGTGATCCGATAGCTATAGGGAATACGGCGAAGATATATCTTTGTGATAATCAAATTGTGAAAGTGTTTAAAAAACACCTTCCAAATACAGAATCTTTATACGAGGCAAAGAAACAAGAATACGCTTATTCATGTGGGCTCCACGTTCCAAAAGTATTAGAAGTTACCGAAATAGCAGGTAGACAGGCAATTATAATGGAATATGTAAAAGGGAAAACAGTAGGTGATCTCTTAATGAGTAATATGGAACTAGCTGAGCATTACATAAATATTTGCGTCAATGTACAACAAGAGATGCATGCTGTTGTTGTTGATTCCAATTCACTTGAGTCGATGTCAGAAAAATTGCATCGCCAGATTGAATCTGTACATAGTATAGATGAAAAACAAAAGGATAAATTATTAACAAAATTGGATTCAATGGTATTTGAACCAAGGCTATGTCATGGAGATTTTCATCCATTTAATTTAATCATGAGTAATGATAACGTGAATATTATTGATTGGGTTGATTCTAGCTTGGGAGATATTCGGGCAGATGTCTATCGAACGTATCTATTATATTCACAGTCTTCAGTAGAATTAGCTGAAATGTATTTACGTATATATTGTAAAAATACTGGTTTATCTAGGGATGAAGTTTTTGGATGGGCTTCTATTATTGCTGCGGCAAGATTATCAGAAAGTGTATCTTCAGAAAGCAGAGGACGTCTAAATAAGTTAGTAGCTCAATATTGTAATTAAGGGAACGATGAAAAAATCAATATTAACTGAAATAGAAGAAAGAGGGGAAAGTAAATGATTAATAAAGTCGGTCAAATTATGTTATATGTAAATAATCAAGATGAGGCATTGCAATTTTGGACAGAAAAAGTAGGGTTTAACGTAGTTTCTCAAGAAGATAATGGCCAAGGATTTAGATGGATTGAAATTTCTCCAACGATGGAAGCAGGAACGAATATCATTCTTCACAATAAGGAATTCATTGCTAAAATGCAGCCTGAATTAAATTTGAATACACCTTCGCTAATGTTTTTCACGGAAAATCTCGATCAGTTATATAAAGATTTATCGGATAAAAAAGTCACAGTCGGAGAAATTGTAAGTATGCCTTCTGGTAGAGTATTTAACTTTGCCGATCATGAAAATAATTATTTTGCAGTAATGGAAAAAAAGTGAATTCCTAGATCATAGGTGAAGCCAACATCAAAATGAATTTTAGCTGTGTTCATGTTGGAATAATAAAGGCATTTAAAAGCACACCAAGAGAGATTATGATGACATCTCTTTTGGTGTGTTTTTTTGTAAAGCATAATAAGAAAAATTCCAGCCCAACTTTCAGATAGAAACTATAGTTGGAGACCGGAAAGGTGGCTAAACTGAACGGCAATGTAATCCACTAATCTAACAAGCAGATTATGAAGATGGGCAGGAGGGGAGCGTATGGATTCAAAGAAAGCATCTTTGAGCCTCGAGAAGGCCGAACGTGGTTTTTATGGAGGCACCATTTATACAATCATTGTCAACAGGCTTCAGGCCGCTGGCTGTGTTTTCGCCGAAAATGAGGCCCGGTTTCTTATTTCTGCGGCCATGACGCCGGCTGAGCTCATCGTCATGGTGAACCGGCGAGTAGCTGGCTTGCCCCTCGAACAAGTTATCGGATGGGCGGAGTTCTGTGGTTTGCGGATAGCGGTGGATCCGGGAGTCTTCGTACCTCGCTATCGCACGGAGTTTCTCGTCCGCCAGGCTGCCGCCCTCACCCGGCCGGGCGCTGTCGTGGTTGACCTGTGCTGTGGTTCGGGTGCGCTTGGCGCTGTACTGGCCGCCATGCGGGAGCGGATTGAGTTATACGCTTCCGATATTGACCCCGCAGCGGTGCGGTGCGCTTTGCGCAACGTCACTGCTGCAGGTGGTCGTGTGTACGAAGGTGACCTCTATGAACCATTGCCCGCCATATTGCGGGGCCGCGTCGATGTCCTAGTTGTGAACGCACCCTATGTACCTACTGAGTCAATCGGATTGCTACCTCGAGAGGCTCGCATACACGAGGCGCGTGTGGCGCTCGACGGGGGAGCGGACGGGCTTGATATACAGCGACGGGTGGCGGCCGAGGCGCCACTTTGGCTGGCACCCGGTGGTCATCTGCTTGTTGAGACGAGTGAGCGGCAGGCACCGCATACTGTTGAGATATTCACTCGTAATGGGCTGATACCGCAGTTGGCCAGTTTCGAAGAGCTAGATGCCACCGTGGTTATCGGAACGAAGATGCAATAAAAATGTAGAAGGGAGGAGTAAATAAAAATACGACGGGCTTGCCTACCCGTCGTATTTTTATTTACATACTAATTCAGTAAGTTGCTTATAAATCTCTACAATTTCTTCAAGTTTTATTCTTACTAACCCGCTTGAGGATGGAGCAACAAAATCAATTGTTCCAGGTATGACTGGTTCAGGCTGCTGTCCCCACGGAGCTACTTTGTGTCCGCTATATTCCTGATAAACACCTTTCCCAACAAAACAAATTACTTTTGGTTTTAACCGCATAATTTTTTGTTTTAAAATTTCTTTTCCTTCTTTATATTCTTCCTTTGTAATTTCATCCGCTGCCTTAGTTGGCCTTGCTACTATGTTTGTAAGACCCATATTTAGATCTAACAGTTTGTAGTCTTCTAAAGCATCATATTTTTTAGGGGTCAATCCTGCTTCATAGAGAATTTTCCAAAAGCGATTATTGGGATTGGCGAAGTGATGTCCTGTCTCGCTTGAGCGAATGCTTGGATTAAAGCCGACAAATAAAATGTTTAAATCTTCTTTAACATGATCATGAATGGGGTTCAAGGTTAACTCTCCTTCTTTATGGAATTGAAACGTATAAAGTTTTTTTATTGTACCATAAGGGGCAGTTTAAACAATTTATAATGCTCTGATTGTTACCTTAACGGTGTTTTCACACGAGGGAGAAGTACTTTTCCCTCGTGTTTTTTTATTTCCAATAATCTTTTGTAACTACTTCTTAATTAAGAAATAGTTAAGGAGTAGTTAAGCCCCATTTAAACCTTTTTTCCGATAATAAAATTATAAGCATATAAGAAGGTTGGTATTTTTACATGATCACAATAATCAAAAGAAGGTATATGGCAATCAGTTAATCACCTTACGATAAAGGAGGGATTTGAAAATGTCTTTTTCTCAATTCAATATTGATGTTTTTCGGGCAATCAATGATTTAGGTAAACAATATTCGTTTTTAAACTCGGCCGTGGTATTTTTGGCGGAATATATGGTATATATTTTAGGTTTGATTATTATAGCTTATTGGTTTACTCGTTCTGAAAAAAATAGGATGATGATTATTCAAGCGATGGTTGCTTTTGTGATTGCTGAGATGGTTGGAAAAATAGCAGGGAAATTTTATTCCAATTATCAACCATTTGCAGTGCTATCTGATGTGAATAAACTTGTCGACCATGCGGTAGATAATTCATTTCCTAGTGACCATACGATTCTGTTTTTCTCAATTTGTTTTTCGTTTTGGCTTGTTCATAAAAAGACGGGGTGGTTATGGCTTATACTCGCATGTTGCGTAGCGATCTCCCGTATTTGGGTAGGGGTTCATTATCCGTTTGATGTGGCAATAGGGGCTTTAATAGGATGCACTTCAGCGTTAGTTTCGTATTGGCTTGTCCCGAAATTTTCTTTCATCAAGCAATTGCTTAGTCGATATGAAAGAGTAGAGCAACATGTTTTGCCATTCAAAAACAAATCAAAGGGTTTTTGAGTATACAAGTATAAAAATCTTTAAAGAGGCTGAGTATAAATCTCAGCCTCTTATTATATCCTTGTACTTATTCAGCTTTTTCCATAGCTCTCATGGATTCAGCTACTTTAACCATCATGGAACATTCGACTCTCTTACGGAAGATGTCACAGCTGAAATCATAGATTCCATTGATGGAGCCGGTTGCGTGCAGCGCGTTGGCAGGGCAGCCGCCACTGCAGTAAAGTTTCGCCCAGCAGTCCTGACATTCCGGTTTTGAGTAGCAGTTGCTTTCTTTAAATTGACACTGCGTCTCTTGTTTTGTGATTCCATCCCAGATGTTTCCCATACTGTATTCTTGATCTCCGACGAACTGGTGGCAAGGGAAGAGCTCACCCCATGGCGTGACAGCGAGATATTCGGTTCCTGAGCCACATCCTGAAATTCTTTTTTGAATGCAAGGGCCTTCAGAGAGATCAAGCATGTAATGGTAGAAGGTGAAGCCGTTGCCTTCTTCATCACGCTTTAACATTTCCTTAGCGAGAACTTCGTACTGATTGTAAATCTCTGGGAGGTCCTTTTCAGTTAGCGCATATGGTTCCCGAGGATCGCAGATAACTGGTTCCATCGAGAGCTTGTCGAACCCAAGATCTGCGATATGAAAAATGTCATTGGTGAAGTCGACGTTGTTGTGGGTGTAGGTTCCACGCACATAGTATTCTTTATCTCCACGCTTTTCGATGAATTCCTGGAACTTCGGAACGATATAATCGTAGCTTCCCTTTCCAGTTACTGTTTTACGCAAATGATCGTGGACTTCTTTTCTTCCATCAAGACTTAATACGACGTTGTACATTTCCTTATTTAAGAAATCGGTGACCTCATCGTTTAAGAGCATACCATTTGTAGTGAAGGTGAAACGAAAGTTCTTTTTGTATTCTTTTTCTTTGCTTCTTGCGTAAGTGACAATCTGTTTCACAACTTTCCAGGCCATGAGCGGTTCTCCGCCGAAGAAGTCGACGTCGAGGTTGCGGTGGTGACCGGAGTTTTCTAGTAGATAATCGATAGCGCCTTTACCAACTTCATAGCTCATGATTGCTCTGTTTCCGTTGTATTTCCCTTGGCTGGCGAAGCAGTATTCGCATGACAGATTACATGTATGTGCGACGTTGAGACAGAGGGCCTTTACATAAGTTTGGCGATTTCTTAAATCAATTGAGAGATTTTTAAATTCATCTTCAGTAAAGAGTTGGCCATCATTTTTTAGTTCTTCGATATCTGCGATTGTTTCTTGAATGTCCTTCTCAGAGATATCGGAATTATGTGCGTATTTTTCTAACATCATTGTCAAGATTTCTTCCGCAGAAGTAGTCTCATAAAGCGCGATGATTTCATAGGCGAGATCGTCGACAACATGTACTGATCCACTGTAGGTATCGAGTACAATGTTGTATCCGTTTAATTTATATTGATGAATCATACTTGATAATCAAGCTCCTTTTATCTATAAAGTGAAACTGTTCGTACAGAATAAAAATGGCCGCCCATCTGGGAAACAGTTGGGCGGTACGTGTCTTATTTCCTATCTGTTCATTGTGTTTTCACACTTTTGGTTTGCAACGCCGCAAGACGTTTTGCAAGCTGATTGGCAAGATGTTTGGCATGCGCCGCATCCACCGTGTTTTACCGTATCCATTAGTTTACGAGTGCTCAGTGTTACGATTCTTTTCATAACGTATAACTCCTTTTTAAGAAATAAGATTAATGTTTGTGAATATTTTCACATTGAAAATCACAATTTGTGAATTTTTTCACATTTTAAATTAAACTTTGTGATTGCTTTCACATTGATTCCAGTAATAATTTTAACAACACCTTTGATTTACGTCAATCATTCATGGTGTCAACTAGGTTATATTAATAAATCCGTCCTTTCTTTATGACATTAAGAATGGACGGATGTTTTTATTTTATGGGTTTTGCGATTGTAGTTCTTGTGTTCGATATTTCCTTTGTAATGCCCTCAACTCTTCTACCAAATCCTCTCCAATCATAGGAGCAAGTTTATCGTATATAGGTAATAGTACCGTTTCCCAATGTTTTCGTTGTTCATCATTTAATTCATGAATTTGAATTGATGAATTTTGTTTAATGAGTTCAAGTTGTTCTTTATTTATTTGAGCGGCCTGTTGATTATTCCAAGCAGTAGCTTCTTCCATTGATTCCGTTAATATTTGCTTCGTTTTTTGAGTTTGTTCGTTCCAAGTTTTTTGATCCATCATGACAACGTATCCTAAATATCCGTGGTTGCTAATTGTCAAATAGTTTTGAACGTTATAGAATTTTTTAGAGTAGATATTTGAAATGGTATTTTCTTCACCGTCAACTTTTCCTGATTCAATTAATTGATATGTTGAATTGAATGAATCTTGATGAGCTTTAACCTTTAATAAATCGAATTGGGATTGGATGACATTACTTTGCATAATGCGAAAAGATTGTCCTTGTATATCTTTTGGTGTATAAATTGGTCCTTTGTTTGAAGTGATTTGCTTAAAGCCGTTGGACCAGTGGGCAAGCCCTTTTATTCCGTCTTTTTGTAAGGATTGGAGTAACTGTTCTCCAATCTTTCCGTTTAAGCCTTCTTGCAAGGCTTCATAATTTGAAAAAGCAAATGGTAAATCAAGTACACCCCATTCAGGGGAGAACGTTCCAAGTTTTGATGTGGAAGGAGCAATAAATTGTACTTGTCCGGATTTCAAAGCGCGAAATTCTTCTATATCAGAATATAAGCTTCCGTTAGGAAAGACCTCTATTTTTATTTTACCATTTGATTTTTCATTCACGAGTTCCGCAAATTTGTTGGCAGCGAGCCCTTTTGGGGTGTTTTCTGCCACAACATGGCTAAATCTAAAGACAATCTGGTCTTTTAGTCCTTCTTGGTCATCGTCATATGCGAGTTCACTTTGAGGAGACTGTTTCTGATAATGAATAAATAAAGCGCTTGCAATAAAGGTGGTAAAAAGGAGTATAAAAGTTGCTGCTTTTTTCATCTTCGTTCTCCTTTCAAAGCTGATATTGTAAGCATACCGAGAAGATTTCTATTCGTAAAGATGCTTTGAGAGGAAAGGAGGTATAAGTGTGAGGGATTTACCAATCCGTTGGAAGATTACGATTCTTTCTTATGCAGTTGTGATTGTTTCGCTCATGATTGGTGGAGGGATTATCGTCGCTAATATTCAACAAAAGGAAGAGAAAGAATTAAGAATTCGATCGATGAATACAGCGCGAACAGTAGCAGAAATGTCAGATGTAAAGAAGTCTCTTCAAGAAACAAATGGGTGGGTAACATTAAATTCTGTAATTGAAAATATTAGAGTCATTAATGAAACAGATTATATTGTTGTCATGAATATGGAACGAGTTCGTTATTCGCATCCGGTGAAAGAAATGATAGGAAAAGTTTCAAAAGGAGCAGATGAAGAAGCGGCGTTTGCAGAACATATTTATTTTTCAAAAGCAAAGGGAGAAATAGGGACTGTCATTCGTGCTTTTATGCCTATTAAAGATCAAAACTTAAACCAAATTGGCGTTGTTGTTGTAGGAAATAAAATACCAAACTTTTTTGAGATTATGAGTGAATTAAGGGGAGAAGTTCTTTTTATAGTCATCTTAATGTTAGTACTTGGGTTGATAGGTTCATTAATGCTCGCTAATCATATAAAAAAACAGATGTTTCAGTTAGAGCCGCATGAAATTAAAAGAATACTTGAAGAGAGGACAGCAACCTTTCATTCCATGAATGAAGGGGTGATTGCCATTGATAATCAAGAAATCATTACGGTTTTTAATAAGAAAGCGAAGCAAGTTTTTCATGTAACGGGAGATGTTGTAGGACAGCCTATTCGAAAAATATTACAGGATACAAGGCTCCCAGAAATCGTGGAGAAAAATCAAGCAGTATACAATGAAGAAATAAAAGTAAGTGGAAAAGTTATTTTAAGTAACCGTATACCTATTAAGAAGGATAATAAATTAATTGGAGCGGTGGCAATTTTCCAAGACCGTACGGAGGTAACGAAGCTTGCGGAAGAATTAACTGGGGTGAAGAACTTTGTTGAAGCATTGCGTGTGCAAAGTCATGAGCATATGAATAAACTTCATACAATAGCAGGCTTAATTCAGCTCGGTAAAGCTGACAAGGCATTACAACTGGCATATAACAGTTCCGAGGAGCAGGAGAGTGTAAGTGATTTTTTAAATGAGACCATTAAAAATGATGCTGTTGCAGGGCTTCTTTTAAGTAAAGTAAGTAGGGGGAAAGAGCTTGGTATTCAAGTGATTATTGATCAAAATAGTTATTTGGATGCTTTTCCATACCAATTAGATCAACATGATTTTGTTGTACTATTAGGTAATTTAATAGAAAATGCATTTGGATCATTTGAACAAATTGAGGCCGCAAATAAAAGAATTGATATTAGTATTGAGCAGTCAGAGGACGTGTGCGCAATATTAATTGAAGATAATGGATGCGGGATAAAAGAAGAGCATTTACCGAGAGTATATGAGAAAGGTTTTACTGTGAATAAACGTGATGGAACAGGTTATGGCCTTTTTCTCGTAAAACAAATTGTTGAGAAGGGGAGAGGCGAAATTAAAATCTCATCTTTTGAAGGTGAAGGAACTAGCTTTATCATTACTTTTCCAATGGAGATGGAGGCGGAATTGTATGGCGTATAAAGAGGAATTTAAAGTCGTGCTAATCGAAGATGATCCGATGGTTCAGGAAGTAAATAAAGAGTTTATAAAAAGTGTAAAAGGGTTTCAAATCATTGCTATTGCTAGCAATGGTGAGGAGGGAATTCGTTTTGTAAAAAAAATGAATCCAGATCTTGTTGTTTTGGACATCTTTATGCCGAAAAAGGATGGCATTCAAGTATTACAGGAATTTCGAAAACAACAATTAGAAACGGATGTTATTGTTGTTTCTGCTGCTAAAGATAGGGAAACAATTAAACTTATGCTGCAAAATGGAGCGATAGATTATATTATTAAACCTTTTAAGTTGCATCGAATCCAGCAAGCATTAGAGAAATATCGCCAATATAAAAGAAGTTTGAGAGATTCTGGATCTATTTCACAGGAGCAGCTAGATTTATTATTATATTCTGGGCGTTCTGAGAGAACGACGAGCAATTTACCAAAAGGTTTAAATGAATTTACGTTAAATGAGATTGTAACGTATGTAAAACAGCAGGAAGAACCTCGTTCTGCTGAAGATGTGGCACGTGCCATTGGCATAGCTAGAGTGACGGCTCGCCGTTACTTAGATTATTTAGAAAAAAGTGGTGTCATTCATTTGGCAGTTCAGTATGGCGGGGTTGGAAGGCCGATTAATCGTTATGTATTTCGTGAAACAAAAAATTAAGACCAAAATGAACAAAATATTCGTTATGACCATAAACTTCTCTCTTTCCAATGTAAACGCTATCATTATGTTAGAAATTAATGGATAGAAAATTTAGAAAAATCAAAGGGGAGAAGAAAGGTGAAACGACTCTTTAAAAATTTAACCTTTCAAGTATTAGCGGCTATTGTGCTTGGGGTGTTAGTTGGATTGTTTTGGCCAAGTGTTGGTAAAGAAATGAAGCCGTTAGGTGACACATTTATCAATGCTGTAAAAATGGTAATTGCACCAATTATTTTCTTAACAATTGTACTCGGCATTGCCAAAATGGGAGATATGAAAAAGGTTGGTAAAGTTGGTGGAAAAGCTCTTATTTACTTTGAAGTTGTAACGACATTTGCCCTTATTGTTGGTTTAATTGTTGTAAATGTTATGAAGCCAGGAGAAGGCCTGAATTTTAATGAACTTGCAAAAGGAGACGTATCAAAGTATACCCAAAACGGGGGACATGGACTGAACTGGATTGAGTTTGTGACTCATATCGTTCCGTCTAATATGGTTGATGCATTTGCGAAAGGTGATATTTTACAAGTATTATTCTTTTCGATTTTATTTGGTGTAGGGTTAGCGGCTCTTGGGGAAAAAGGAAACTCAGTCATTGATTTCTTAGATAAACTTTCACACGTATTCTTTAAAATTATCGGCTATGTAATGAAAGCTGCGCCAATCGGAGCATTTGGTGCTATGGCATATACAATCGGGCACTTTGGACTTGCGTCGCTTGTACCACTTGGAAAATTAATGATGTCAGTATATGTAACGATGTTCTTATTCGTTTTTGTTGTTTTAAATATTATTTGTAAGATGTATGGATTCAGCTTATGGAATTATTTAAAGTTTATTCGAGATGAGATTTTAATTGTATTAGGAACAAGTTCTTCTGAATCTGTATTGCCAAGAATGATGAATAAGATGGAGAAATTTGGATGTTCAAAATCTGTTGTTGGTCTCGTAATTCCAACAGGTTATTCCTTTAATCTTGATGGTACGTCTATTTATTTATCGATGGCTGTTGTCTTTTTAGCACAAGTATTTGGTATCGATCTAACAATTGGACAGCAAGTTACCATTATTTTAGTGCTTATGTTAACGTCTAAAGGTGCTGCCGGTGTGACAGGAAGTGGGTTTATTGTGTTAGCATCTACGTTAGCTGCGTTAAAGGTTATTCCTTTAGAAGGATTAGCGTTGCTTCTTGGAGTTGATCGCTTTATGAGTGAAGGAAGAGCGATTGTAAACTTAATTGGAAACGGGATTGCGACAATCGTTGTCGCAAAGAGTGAAAAAGAATTTGATGAAGCAAAGCATGCAGAAGCTGTTTCTAGTGTAAGAGGATTAGCAGAGGCGAAGGAAGCTGTATAATGCATGAATAGAAGAAACTATCCACTAGAATAGGTGGATAGTTTTTTTATTGTATTTCCGCGGCTATTCTTCTTTGAATAAAGCTGATAGTATCTTTTATTTCTCATTTTAGCTATAAATTGAAAAACAGGTATAGATCCTTGATGAATTAAATACTTGTTCTTTTCACCTTGTTTAAATTTTAAAAAACTACTGTAGGTTTGACAATTTCGTTTTATAGTCATAGCTGATACTTTTATTTTCTTGGCTACTTCTTCAGCTGATAACCAGTCTTTTTGTTGCACTGTTTAGATCACCATTCTTCTAAACATCTGAACAAGCTACATATGAGATGTCGCTAGCATTTTGGAAATTCACTATGTTAAAAGATTTAAGAGGAGGAAAATTAAAATGAACAAAATCATAAAGCAAGTATTAAATGAAATAATTGATTTGGAAATGGTAGTATCAAAAAAAGAAGATGCATATAAGTCAATCGAAACAATTGAACGAATATATGGTGTAGATTTACCATTAGACTACAAAGAGTTTTTGCTTGAATATGGAGGGTGTTTTATTAAAGATAATAGAATGTATCAGCCAATTGAAGTTACCCCTGTAACTCCCAAGGATGGTTTTGACTCGATAGGTGGCTTTTATGGTATTACTAGTGATGCCTATGAAATTGAATCAATCATTCAAACTTATAAGGATATTTTAGGAGGTAGTGTAATGCCTATTGCAGATGCGGACGGGGGAGATTTAATATGTATAGGTTTAAAAGATAAATACAAGGGTAAAATTTATTATTGGTATCATGAAGGTGAAACAATAGACGAAGATGGAAAAGAATATTATTATCTTATAGCAAACTCTTTTGAAGAATTTATTTTAAAATTTTCAATTCATGAAAGAAAAAATGTAAATTTAGATGACATCGAACTCTTTTTAGACGAAGATTTATTAAAAGATTAAATAGTATCCCATAGATAAACTATAAAACCTTTGATATGGTAGCATAATTTTGGTTAGTAACATTATTTGTTTTAAAGTGAATATTAATGGAATTGGTTTTATAAAATTCTTGAATGTCTTTCGTTTCTAAAATGCTACTAGGAAGAGAAGAAAATTGAAACTCTTTACTTCGCTGCTTATGAAAACCATATAAGTCCATTGCTTTTGAAAAGAACAAAATGTGATTCCCCCAATTGTAGAAAATATCATATTTTACAATTTTTTTGATGGGGATATCTTAAATATCTATAATAATTGATAAAAATAAAGCTCCTTCCTATTTAGAAAGGAGCTTTTCCTATTAAAATTTATTTGGAAATTGTTTTATAATACCTTCTGTAAGTGTGTCGGCCATTTTAATAATATGGTCTTCTCCTTTATCGTAAGCAAGAATATCGGCATCCCAATCCTTTTTAATTCTCGCTATAGCCTCATCTGCAACAAATTTTAAATGGGTATATAATAATTCTTTTAATGCATCATTTGACCAATTTGGGTTGGCGCTGCTAAGAAATTGAGCAATATCATCAGCGTTTTTATACCACTGTTTATTGAACTTTTTCAAATTTGCTTGATTACCGCTTTTGGCAGCAACTACTACTTTTCCTGCAAGGAGAATGTGCTCTCTTAATAGTTTGGCAAGCTTATTACCAGCTGCTTCCCCATAATAGGGCTTTATTGCATTTCCAATATCATCTTGGTTTTTTAACAGTCTTGCTAGCACCTTATCTTGATCTTTCAGCCCTGCTAAGGCACTTATAATATAATTTCTTGTCCATATTGTATGGTCAATCCAAAGTCTTCTTAAATCATCTTTCAGTTGTATTGCTGATTGGCTAGGGCAAGGATTTTGTGTACGTACGTTTTCTTCTGCGCCTACTTTTATTGGTGATAAGAGGATAGTACAAGACATAAGTAATAGTGAGAATTTCAAGAGTAGCTTTTTCATGGGTATCTGCTCCTTTTGATTTACATGAATGTTCCATTGTTAGTTTGTATAGATTCAGTTATTTTATTCTAATTAACTTAAGTGTTTTAGCACGTAGTGGATAAAGTGACGATATTGTGAACAGAATATGGCTGTAGCTATAAATGAGAGCAGATACGTGTAAATTTTTACTTGTTATCGCTATAATAATGAGAGAAGACATGTGAACAAAAGGAGCAGTTTGAGATGAGGCAAAAAGCTTGGGGTGTGATTCTGCTTAGTAGTGCGTTACTATTAACAGGATGTACTAGTAATAAAGAAGCAAAACAAGAAACGAAAGACAAAGTAGAGCAAGCAAATCATAAAGAAGATAATCCTGAAGATTTGAAAGTGTATCAATCTGTACATAGCCAATATGAAGACAAAATTAATAATGAAGTAAATGAGGCTATGAAGCTTTGGGGAAACGCGAAAGAGGAATCTGGAAAGGCAATGAAACTTCCGAAGTTTAAAGAAGATGTACAAAAGTTAACGGACAATACGTTAGCAGATATTGAGAGTGTACGTAAGGAAATTCGAGTTCCAAAGTCAAAAGAAAGAGAAAATGAATTATATATAGGCTTTTTAAAAGAATCAGAACAAGCGGTGAAAAAATTAAATCGATTAGCGAAAGAAGAAGATTCTTCATTAATTCGCGATATTGAAGTGCATCTGTCTACAGCAGTTAAATATTATGACCGCTTTAAAAAAGAAGAGAAGTCAGCGAAATAACTTTGTTTCCGAACAAAGTTATTTTTATTTTATCCCGCTATTCGTGGGCAGTAAGATCCCCACTGATGGAAGTTTCACTTTATGAGAGATATTTTGTTGGACTATAAATATTTAATCGGAGTGGAGGAATGTTTGACATTTATTACATATATTATTATCATTATCGATAATGATAATAATAATGAAGGGAGTTGAAAGAAATGATTGTTGTAACAACGGAGAGCTTACCAGGTTATGAAGTGAAACAGACTTTGGGAACGGTATTTGGATTAACAGTGCGAGCAAGAGGATTAGGGAAAGATATTATGGCTGGATTCAAAGGATTATTTGGAGGAGAGATTCTACAGTATACAGAGATGCTTGAGGACGCAAGAAAATATGCGTTAGATCGCATGATTGAAAATGCCGCAGCAATGGGTGCAAACGCGATTATTATGGTTCGTTTTGATTCAGGAAGCTTGAGTCATAATATGAGTGAGATTGTAGCGTATGGTACAGCTGTTATTGTAGAAAAGGTTGAATAGTATGTGGAAAGGTATTGTAGCCTATTTTTGTGTACAGATCATTATTTTCCTTATTATTTTACTAATAGCTAAGAGAAAAGATAAAAGATTACAAGATAATCATGGTACAGAAGTACCCAATGGTTATTTATTTACAGGAGAAGTATACTTTGATCCAACTACAAGAGAGAAATATGAAGTATATTATAACAAAATGGATGGGAAAAGATTTCATAAAAAATGTTCTAATGAAAAATAAAAAAATTATAAAGTAGCCCCTTTAGACGAAAGTTAAAAGGGCTACTTTATTTCTAGCTGTTCGAATCCTCATGATAAATACAGGTGTATTTTTAGAGTTCGTTTTTTACTTTGGTGCTTTATATTCTTTTTTCGTTCCATCTGTAAAGACAACTTCTAAGTCGAATTTTTCATAGTCTTTGTCCAGTTGGAATACATCTACTACTTGATTAATAACATCTTCATCTTTTGTTTCCTTATCGAATTTTAATTGCTGTAAGAGTGGAGTTAGCTTAGTCAATGCTTCATTTCCAGCTAGCTTTTCATTTGTTTTACGATCTTCTAATTTTACCTCTGGCTTGTCACTTGCTGTTTTATGTTTATAGTCAGCTTCGTAGTCTTTCTTTGTATCTTTGTAGTTTGCTTTTAAATCAAATTCATTAAAGCTTAATTTTAAATCTTGGTTAGCTGCTTGTTTTCCACCTTCTGTCGTTTTCTTATCAGTAGTTGTATCCTGTTTCTTAGGTGTACAGCCTGTCATTGCAGGTAATAGCATGAATGCCAAAAGGATTGAAAATAAGATTCTCATTTTGTAAAGCCTCCTTAGTTGTTTTCAAATAAAGTTTTTCCAAAATTTATCTTTTTATGTAAGAGAAAGGAATTATTTTTAAAATAAAAAATGAAATATAAAGAAAAACTGGTTGTTTATACGAGCATCGTTCTTAAGTATTTCTAAATAATGGATTGACAATAATTAGAAAGTTATATAATCTCATTGAAGAAAAATCAAACTGTAACAAAAGCGAATGAAGCATAAAGAATAAAAGCTGACCCAAAAGGCACTTCTGTGCCTTTTGAAGTCAGCGATTTTTTCCGTTATCGACCGTTCTTTGCAATATATCGGCGCTTTTCACAATATATCGGCGCTTTTCACAATATATCAGCGCTTTTCACAATATATCGGCGATTCGACACAAAATAAAGATTCTTCGACGTTATTCAACATACAAGCAGTCGATTTGCTGAATTGAATCATACCGAAAAGTCGACCTCTTTGTACATTACTTTTCAATTCTTGCCCATTTAAAGTTCAATGGCCCTGCAAAATCAACTTCAACGACATCTTTTACATAAGAACGCTCTAAGTAAGATGATCCTCTTTGAGTGAGAGGTGAGATGACAGCATCTTTAAATAAGATTTTTTCAGCTTGTTTTAAAGCTTCCCAGCGTGCTTTTTCATTACTAGCGAGATCCGTTTTTACTTTTTTGATTAAATCATCAAATTCCTTATTAGAGTAATGGTCTAAGTTGTATGGATTACCGGTTGCGAACAATTCTAAGAATGTAATTGGATCAGCAAAGTCTGGGCTCCAGCCATCGATAGCAATTTCATAGTTGCCTTGTAATAATAAAGTTACTTGTTGTTTGCGGGGTTGTGGTTTTAATGTAACTGTTAATCCTTCTAAATTCTTTTCAAGTTTCTCTTTTAAATATGCCCCTGTTTTCTTTGCTAAATCTGTATCGTTTGTTAAAAGTTCTAGTGTAACTTTATCCGATCCGAGTTCTTGTTTTGCTTGTTTCCATAATGTTTGAGCCTCTTTTGGACTTTCTTTTGTTAAGTCACCATTTTCAGCGCGGAAGTCTTTTCCGTTTGGTCCTTTTGCAAAGTTTTTTGGAATAAGTGAGTAGGCAGGAAGAGAGCCATCATTCAATAAAACATTTACAAAAGCTTTTTTATCGATTGTTTTATCGATAGCTTGGCGAGCAGAGATGTTTTGTAGTATTTTATTTTGTTGGTTCATACGTAAAAATTGTACACCAACAGCTGATCGTTCTTTGAAATTAGCATCTTTACGGTATTTATCAACCAAATCAGATGTTAAAGTAACGCGGTCAAGTTGTTTCGATTCGTATAAATTTACTTCTGTTGATTTCTCCTTCACGATATTAAAATTAATTTCTTCCAACTTTACAGCATCTTTATCCCAATAGTTTGGGTTTTTCTTAAATTGGAAGCTTTGTTCATGTTTCCAATTCTCTAATGTAAAGGCACCATTATAAATTAATGTGTTAGATTCTAAAGCGTATTTATTACCTTGCGATTTAAAGAATTCTTCGTTAACAGGCAGGAATGTTGGGAATGCCGTTAGGCTAATAAAGTATGGAACAGGACGGTCTAACTCTACTTCCAATGTTTTATCATCAATTGCTTTTACACCGAGTTGATCAGATGAAAGTTCTTTATTGTTAATCTTTTGCGCATTTTTTATGTCAAAGAATAAGAATGCATATTCAGAAGCTGTTGCAGGATCGACAGCACGTTGCCAAGCAAATACGAAGTCTTTCGCTGTAACAGGTGTTCCATTGGACCATTTTGAATCTCGTAAATGAAATGTATATTTTGTTTTATCTGCGCTAACGTCATGAGATTTTGTTACACCAGGAACGGGTTTATTGTCTTTTCCGAGGTTGTATAAGCCTTCAAATACGTTTCTCATTACTTGCCCGGAATCAGTATCTGTTGCACGTGCTGTATCCATCGTACGAATTTCAGTAGGAGAAGCTAAGTTTAATATCTGCTTACTAGGTGCTTTATCTTTCGCTTTTGCATCGCTCTTGTTATCTTTATAGTTATTGCATCCTGTTAGTACTAAGCTTGCTCCTAAAACAGATACGACAGCGGGTAAAAATTTCTTCTTCATGTTTTGTTCATCCCTAAATTGTTTATTTTGTTGGCTAACAATTATGAGGGAAATAAAAATCCCTCTTTTCATATATAAAAAGAGGGATTTGAGTGTTTATAAAGGTACACGCATTTATAAACAAAGTCCCTCATTCTATCTTTCAAGCCAATTGCTTGCAGGAAGTGGCACAGTATTCGTAAGCGAACCTGTTGCCGAGGTTTCACAGGGCCAGTCCCTCCACCTCTCTGGATACAATGAGTAAACATAATAAACAAGTATTAAATTTTATGTTGCTTTGATTATTCAAAATATTATCACCGAGATAAAAGGACTGTCAATTAGGTTGTTAATATTTTAAATTTTCAGTTTAATAAGAAGAAATTTATCAAGTGTATGCTTGATGAATTTCTTCTTCAATACGCTCTTTGCTTACAAAAAAATCCTAGCCTCAGAGAGTAACATGTCCGAAGCTAGGATGTATCATTAAGATTTTGTCATACCAAGAAGAATAGCGCCGCCGATAATCAAGGCACTGCCAATCGCGATAAATACCATTTGACGTTTTGTTTTCTTTTCACCTAAGAAGACAATCGCACCAAACGTTGAAATCACAATCCCTGTTTGCGATAATGGGAAGCTTGTTGCAACACCAACTTTTGATAAAGAAAGAAGTAAAAATAAGTTTCCTGTTCCCCAAAGTAGACCAGATAAGATATTACGGATCGCATATTTGTTAAATGGTTTATGCTTAAATGTCAGTATAACTGCTCCAACAAACATACCAACTGCTTGAGGTAAAATAGCAGCCCAGCCATCAATGTTGTACCAACGAATAATAATTACATACACAAAATAACCGAAAGTAGAAACAATGAGAGTAAGTAATCCTTTTTTCAATTGTCCCGGTGGTTGTGCATTTTCTTTATCATCTAAAGAAGTTAAAACAACACCGATTACGATTAAGAGAATTGCGATCGTTCCCATGATAATTGTAGTAGTAGTTGTCCACTCATGAAATGCAATAACCCCAAAGATAGAAGTAGCTACAAGCTGCATACCCGTTGAAATGGTAACAGTTGTTGAAACGCCCAATGTTTGAACGGTTTTTAATTGATTGACTTGTCCTAAAGCCCAAAATAAACCTGAAATAAAGCCAACAATTAATATAGTTAAAGAAAGTACCGGTGTTGTAAATGCATACATAATTGTTGCGAAGAATAGAGCGCCAATTGTTATACCTACCGTTTGGCTATATGCACCGCCACCCATTTTTACACTTATTAATAAAATATTTCCCCATGCTAATGCAGGAAGAAGTGCTAATAAAATGTCCATTACAAGACTCCCTTCTTAATTCTATCAGGGTCCTAACGATTGGCAATTTTCCACCTGGGAAGTAGATGATTACCGATCGCTAAAACGATGAAGTAGTGATGTTCATAAGGAGAACACCATCATTTATCCCGCTATTCGTGGGCAGTAATACTCCCACCTCAAAATTCGGCGAAAGCATTGTCCAGCTCTAACGGCTAGAATCTCCGGCCGTTTCGCCCCCTCGGACGAGGCAAAAAGCGCCTCTCTGTCAGGGGCGTGGGCGTCCTGCGATTCTGAACGAGCCGCT
>NZ_FOLV01000038.1 GCF_900112415.1 Bacillus sp. 491mf | reverse complement strand
CACCTCAAAATTCGGCGAAAGCATTGTCCAGCTCCAGCGGCTAGAATCTCCGGTCGTTTCGCCCCCTCGGACGAGGCAAAAAGCGCCTCTCTGTCGGGTGCTCCAACGTCCTGCGATTCTGAGCGAGCCGCTTCCGCTTTTCTTAGGAAGTTAGGTGGGAGATAAACTGCCCGTAAAAGCCCGATTGGTTCAACTAATAATCAGTGGGGGATGAAGAAAACCCCCACTGATTAAAGTTTCACTTTATAGGTTCAAAAATTAAAATGGATTCATCTCGCATTCTCATTTCAAGGTACATAGAAAACAAAGAAGATATGCGGGGGATAACTACTGGTATACACTTAATTGGGCGGGCTTTTCATCAGTGGGGAGGAAGTTTCATTTGATTTAAATAAAAGGTAAAATTCATAGCCAAATATGGAACAATTAGAATGAAACGGAAAATGATTGTATAATAGAAAAAAGCATAAAGATAAAGGAGTGATTCGTATGCAAATTCTTTTATACGTCAGTGTAGCTATTATCGCAATTGCGTTTGCCGTATTAGTTGTATATGTATGTCGAACATTACTATCTGTTCAAAAGACGTTAGAAAATGTTGCAAGTACGATGGAAGGTCTGGAAAAACAAATGCAGGGCATTACAGTGGAAACGGAGCAGCTTCTTCATAAAACAAATGTATTAGCAGATGATATCCAAAAGAAATCAGAGTCGTTAAATAAAGTGATGGAAGGTGTAGAGGGAATCGGAACAACGATTCATTCACTAAACACAAGATTACGCGGCGTTTCTGATTCTGTTGCTCATCAAGTAGAAAACAATGCTGATAAAGTAGCGCAAGTAGTGCAATGGAGTAATGCGGTCATTGATGTGTACAATCGCTTCCGGACGAAAAAGAAAGAAGATGAAGTAGAGAAATTTGAAAGAACAGAGAAGAAGCCGAAAAAAGAAAAGAAATTACCGCGGCTTCCGATTCGAATGAGAGGTGAATAATATGAGCATGACAAAGATTGAAACAATGGAACAATTTGAAGAGATCATCGCAAATAAAGAGCCATATATCTTGTTTAAACATAGCACGACATGTCCGATTAGCCACGGTGGTTTCACAGCGTTTCAAGAATACCTTGGTGAAGAGCAAGCTGTACCAGCATATTATTTATATGTACAAGAGGCACGTCCTGTTTCCAATAAGATTGCTGAGCACTTTGGAATTCAACATGAGTCGCCGCAAGTATTATATATCAAAGATGGTAAAGTACTATGGCATGCATCGCATTGGAACATTACAAAGCAATCATTAAAAGAAAATATTAACTAAGGAAAAGCAAGCAAATACGCTTGCTTTTTTAATTTTCTGAAAATAATGTTAGCAGGCTATATATTTTTTAATTAAATGAAGAAAAAATAACGATTCCATACGCAGTCTCATGCGATGTGTATGAAGTGACATCTGTATATGTATCATATATAATAAATTATCTTATAAATGATATTTATATTTGTTAGTATACATATAACACTTGAAAGAGGTGGCTTTTATGGCATCACAGGAGTTAGATCGGTTACGTTCTCAAATTGATGAAATGAATTTACAAATTTTAAAGTTATTAAATGAGCGCGGTCGTCTTGTACAAGAAGTTGGCAAGCTAAAAGAAGTACAAGGTGTGAAACGTTTTGATCCAATACGTGAACGCAAAATGCTCGATTTAATTGCGGAGAATAATGATGGACCATTTGAAACGTCAACGCTTCAACATTTATTTAAACAAATTTTTAAAACAGGGCTAGAATTGCAAGAAGATGATCATCGTAAGGCACTTCTTGTATCACGTAAGAAAAAGTCAGAAGATACGATTGTTGACATTAAAGGCGAAAAAATTGGTGACGGCAATGCGCATTTTATTATGGGACCTTGTGCAGTTGAAAGTTATGAGCAAGTTCGTCAAGTCGCTGAAGTAATGAAAGCGCAAGGCTTAAAACTAATGCGCGGCGGAGCATTTAAACCGCGTACATCACCATATGATTTCCAAGGTCTTGGCGTTGAAGGATTGAAAATTTTACGCCGAGTAGCAGATGAGTATGATTTAGCGATCATTAGTGAGATTTTAAATCCAAATGATATTGAAATGGCGCTAGATTATGTAGATGTTATTCAAATTGGTGCCCGCAATATGCAGAACTTCGAACTGTTAAAAGCAGCTGGTTCTGTGAATAAGCCGGTATTATTAAAACGTGGATTATCGGCAACAATTGAAGAGTTTATGTATGCAGCAGAATATATTATTGCACAAGGAAATGGCGATATTATTTTATGTGAGCGCGGTATTCGTACGTATGAGAAAGCAACGCGAAATACGTTAGATATTTCTGCTGTACCAATTTTGAAGAAAGAAACGCACTTGCCAGTTGTTGTGGATGTAACACATTCAACAGGGCGCCGTGATTTATTATTGCCAACTGCAAAAGCGGCAATGGCAATCGGTGCAGATGCAATTATGGCAGAAGTGCATCCAGATCCAGCTGTAGCACTTTCTGATTCAGCGCAGCAAATGGACATTCCAGAATTCAATGCATTTATGAATGAATTAAAAGCATTTCGTATGAGATAAAGTGAAACTTTAATCAGTGGGGTTTTTTTTCATCCCCCACTGATTATCAGCCCTCACCAATTGGGCTTTTACGGGCAGTTTATCTCCCACCTAACTTCTTTGTTTTTGCTGAATTTTGAGGTGGGGGTATTACTGCCCGTTAATGCGGGATAGAGCGGGATAATGGCTTCAAAAATCTATGTAGCTGTGTGCTACATAGATTTTTTTCGGAAAAATGGGTATTTTTATATAAAAAATATGAAAATATAAGAAAAGGAACGAATTTTTTCGAAACTTTTTCGGGAAAATATTGTCTCAATCCTTATTTGTATCGTATCATTAGTGAAAGGGCTCAGAAGTGGCCTCTTTAAGTAGAATGGATGTCTTTTTTTAATCAAGTCAACTGATACATATTATATAGATGAATTTTATAAAGGAGTGTGTGAAAAGATGAACGTAACAATATATGATGTAGCGCGCGAAGCAAATGTCTCAATGGCAACAGTATCACGTGTTGTGAACGGCAATCCAAATGTAAAACCAACAACAAGAAAGAAAGTATTAGAGGCGATTGAGCGTCTTGGTTACCGTCCAAATGCAGTAGCACGTGGATTAGCAAGTAAGAAAACAACAACAGTTGGGGTTATTATTCCAGATATCTCGAACACGTTTTATGCAGAACTTGCACGCGGTATTGAAGATATTGCAACAATGTACAAATATAATATTATTTTAAGTAACTCTGATCAAAATAAAGAGAAAGAGTTCCATTTATTAAATACAATGCTTGGGAAACAAGTAGATGGTATCGTATTTATGGGAGAAGATATTACCGATGCTCACGTAGAAGAATTTAAAAAATCTCCTGTTCCAATCGTACTTGCAGCATCGTTTGATGAGCAAAATATTACACCATCTGTAAATATTGATTACACACAAGCAGCATACGATGCAATGAAACATTTCTTAGAGAAAGGTCATACTAGAATTGCTTTCGTATCTGGTCCTTACGTTGATAAATCAGGCAGTGCAAAAAAATTACAAGGTTACAAACGAGCATTAGAAGAAGCAGGCATCGCATACGACGAAGAGCTTGTTGTGGATGGCGATTACACGTACGATTCTGGTATGGAAGCATTAGACAAACTATGGGAACTTGCTGAAAAACCAACAGCGGTATTCGTATCTTCTGATGAAATGGCACTAGGTGTAATTCACGCAATGCAAGATAAAGGTTTAAACGTACCAAATGATTTAGAAGTACTTGGCTTTGACAATACGCGCCTTGCTCTTATGGTACGCCCTCAGCTTTCAACAGTTGTACAACCAATGTATGACATCGGAGCGGTTGCAATGCGTCTATTAACAAAATACATGAACAAAGAAACGGTAGAAGATCATACAGTTATTTTACCGCACCGCATTCAGTTTAGAAAGTCAACGAAGTAACAAGAAACTTGTGCAAATACACTAACTGCTTAAAAAGATGCTCAGAATTTTTACATTCTGAGCATCTTTTTTGTTATGGAGCTAATTTCATTAGCTCCATAATAAAAATTAAATTGCAGATAACGTTTGTGCTTCTGCATTGCTTTGCCATTCACTCTTATGAAGAGTATAGTGATTATACTTTTGATTTTTGATTTCAATTTCTTCTACAACTGTAAATCCGCTTTTTTGAATCACTCTATTTGAACTTACGTTTTGTGTTAGAGCAATGGCATTTAGAAGCTCGATATTCGTTTTTTTAAACAAATAATTGATCACCCCTTTTACTGCTTTTGTCGTATATCCTCTATTCCTATAATGTTTTGAAATAGCATAGGCAATCTCGCGGTTAGGAGCAGGTAACTCTTCTTTTATTCCAGTCATACAAAATCCGATAAACTCACCAGTTTCTTTTAATATGATAGCTAACCTCAAATAAGTTTGCTTATCGATATTAGGTACCGCTGCTAAAAACGCCTTATTTGATGGAATTTCATAATTTGTTACCCAATCTAAACGCTGTTCCCTTGTTGTCTTGAAATCTGGTAAAAACTCATAAACTTCAGGTTGTGAGGTAAGTTCGTATATAGCATCAGCATCGTCAATCCTATATTCTCGCAGCAATATTTCTCCGCAGTCGATTGTGAATAAGTCGTTCAAATTGTTTCAGCTCCCATTACTTTTTCTTTACACATTTCTGTTTTTTTTATGAAAATTCCTTTTGAAATTAAACTGTTTCTCTAATGGAAATTTCGCTTTATCACTATTTCTAGTATAATGATACTAAAGGCTATGTGAGGGGGGAGATGAAATGATCATTCTTTGGGGAATTACACTTTGCGTTACGGCTCTATTTGCTTATATGACATTAAAACAGAGTGGTATGAGACGATTTATTCCTGGTAGTGCTTTGGCAGGAATAGCCCTAATCACATACGTTACTTCCATTTTTTTAGAGAGCGCTGGAGAACAAGTACATGAGAAATTTATATTTTTTTCTACCACATTCCTTGTAAGCGCTGTCATTATTTTACTTGTAGCAGGAATTATTTTGTTTATTCATACAAACTCAGAAACATTATAAAAAAAGAGAGTAGGCTTACAAAACCTGCTCTCTTTATCTATTTATGCATTATCTTTTGATGTGTTTTGTTGTTTCAATAAATCGCGAATTTCTGTAAGAAGTACTTCTTCTTTTGTTGGTGCTGGTACTTCTTCTTTCTTTTCTTCTTCTTTTTTAAATGTTAGCTTATTAAATAGTTTAATAAATAAGAAGATAGAGAATGCGATGATGAAGAAGTCAACGATCGTTTGAATGAATGCACCGTATTTTACAACAGCCTTTCCATAAGTAAAGGAAAGTCCTGTGAAGTTTATTCCACCAAGTAGTAATCCCAGTAGTGGCATGATAACATCACTTACTAATGAAGAAACAATTTTACCAAACGCGCCGCCAATTACAACCCCGACAGCTAAGTCCATAACGTTTCCTTTTAAAGCGAACTTTTTAAACTCATTCCACATGTATAATTCCACCCTTTCCACGATTCACTATGAAATTTATAATTCCTATCAACATATTCTATACAAAGTTTTGATAGAAATAAAGGGTAGAAGAGAATGAAAATAAATTCAGAAAACTGAACGCGTTTTCCTTTTCTGTTATTAGTTTCTAAAAAAGATATATAAATACAAATTGAAAGCCAAACATAAAAACCACTTTTTTAGCTAGTTTTGAGTTGCTAGATTCAAAGGTATATTTAGAATTTCTTCACAAACTAAGAAATTTCTTAACGGTCATCGCATATGTTTCTGTTTCTTCAATATCTGGAAAATGAGCGCTACGTTCAAAGAATGCAAAGGAAACATTCGGCATATTTTTTGCAAGCTCTTTTGCCATTTCCGTTCCTGTATTTCGATCGTGCTTTCCAATGAGGAAAAGAGAAGGAACAGTAATTTCGTATGTACGCTCTTTCAAGGGAATAGAAGGCGGAGATTGAAATAAAGCTTTCGCCATAACACCTGGATTCGTTAGCCCGCTTTCTTTCCAAAGTGAACGATTATGTTTTGCATATTGTTCATCATGAAAAAGTAAACGATCGACCGCTTTTGTATCAACAATACTCCATACCATATCGTATTTTTCCTTTAAAGATATCGGGAGTCGCAAAATATGTTGAATTTGTTGTTTCATATCTTGATGAGCAACTTTTTCAAATCCAGCAAGCTGAATATGATACGAATGTTTATAGTCACCGGAAGAAGGAGCTTGTAGAAGTAAAGTTTCGACTCGATTTGGATAAGCTAACGCATATTCGAGGCTGAGTTGTCCGCCGAAAGAATAACCAAGTAGATGGAATTTCGGAATCTGTAATGCCTCTCTTAGTTTTTCTAGATCATCGACTAAAATCGCGATCGAGTAATCTTCTTCATTTTTAGGAGCATCAGAACGCCCGCACCCGCGTTGTTCATAATACATGACGGTTGCAAATTCCTCTAGCTTTAGACCAATTGTTCGTTCAAATGTATAATGATTTCCTCCTGGCCCGCCGTGAACGACGACAATCGGGATTGTCTGATGTTCTGCACCAGCAATTTTACACCAATGAGGTATGCCATTCATTGTTATGGAAATAGTTCCATTTTGAAGCATTATAGATGTTCACTGCCTTCCGTTAATGAATGATAAAATGCTGTAATTATAGATGAAAATTTCGCTTCTTCTTCTAAAAATGGATAATGATTGCTGTCTTCAAAAGGAATGAAGGAGGAATTTGCTATTCCTTCCTGTATTTGTACTGAATATGCAACCGGGCACTGTACATCATGTTTTCCGCAAATGATTAACGTTTTTGTTGCTATGCTAGCAAGTTGTTCTCGTAAATCAAAGCTGCGAAATTCCTTTGCAAAATAGTTCATACGGCTTGCGGCCATCGTTTTATAAATTGGTTTTGAGAAGTATGTTTCATACTGGCTTGGACGATGTAAAGATAGCTTTGTACGCTCAGTTGATAAAGTAGTTCTTTCTTCTTTCGTAAGATGCGGCAACTTTAAATCTTCAATGAGCTGTTGCATGTAGGAAAATTGCGGATGCTCTGGATGATAAATGCAGTCTTTCGTTTTTGAATAGTCACTAGCAGCAGCGCCGACTACTAGTAACGATAACAATGATTGTGGATAGTTTATCGCATACATAAGTCCAACCATGCCGCCAGTAGAATGCCCTGCAAAATGCCACGATGAAATGTGCAGCGCTTCTCGAATAGCTTCTAAATCTTGAATTGTTTCTTTCATACTTAATTCATCTTCTTGAGAAGCAGTTATTGAATTTCCTGCATCCTTTAAATTAATTAATATAACTTTATGTAAGGATGTAAAGCTGTCAGCAAAATAGTCGCCCGTCTCATTGAATTGTGAGTAAAGGTGTGTAATACAAAGCGGATCTCCGTGTCCCTTTGTAAATAGTTCAAAGATTCCGCGATCTGTATGGATAAATTGTTGTTTCCACATAAGCATATCTCCCTTTGTTTTAAACATGGCACGTGGCAGAAAAAGGCCCTGACCACTCCTATGCGCGGCCAGGTGCTCTTGTCCCCTAAAAAAGAAAGGCTTTTTTAATACAAAACTTTTTTCATATTATTCCGAATTATCTCAAGGCATTTTGCTACAGTTAATTCATTTTTCTCTTCAATTTCTTGTTTTCGAGGGATAGGGTTATACATGTTGTTAGGATCTTCCCATGTAAGGGGGAGATCAGTAGGTGCTTGTCCTTTCCAAGCTTCAATCCATTCTGGGGGAAGATAACCTGAGATGTTTTGGATGTTGTTCATTTCAAGCCAAATGAGCGCCCAAGCTCTCGGAACGACGCGCCATATATCATAACCACCACCGCCGACTGCAATCCAGCGGCCATTGCAGTATTCGTGAGCAATTTCATGAGCGAGTTTCGGAATTTCTCGGTAAATTTGTATCGTTGAACAAAGATGTGTAAGAGGATCGTAATAATGAGCATCAGCTCCGTTTTGCGTTAAAATAATATCAGGTTTGAAATAGTCAGCGACCTCCCTGATAACGGTACGATATGCATGAAGAAATGAATCGTCTTCTGTAAAAGCATCGAGAGGAACGTTAAAAGAATAGCTATATCCACTCCCTTGCCCACGCTCATTGACAGCCCCTGTGCCAGGAAATAAGTAACGGCCTGTTTCATGCAATGAAATTGTGCAGACGTTAGGGTCATCGTAAAAGGACCATTGCACACCATCACCGTGATGAGCATCTGTATCGATGTACAAAACACGAAGACCGTATTTTTTTTGTATATACTTAATAGCAATCGAGCTGTCATTATAAATACAAAATCCAGAGGCTTTCCCGCGAAAGCCGTGATGTAATCCGCCGCCGAGATTGAGAGCATGCTCTGCTTTTCCTTCAAGAATGGTATCGACCGCAGTTAAGGTGCCGCCAACAAGAAGGGCGCTCGCTTCATGCATGTTTGGAAATATCGGTGTATCTTCTGTTCCAAGACCATATGACATTGCAAGTGATCGTTCTATTGTTCCTTCTCCAGCACGTTTTACCGCATTTATGTACTCTTCTGTATGAATGAGAGCAATTTCTTCATCTGTTGCCATTCGTGGAGGAATAATCTGTGAAGGATGGATGAATCCGCCTTTTTGCAGTAAATCAAACGTTAGCTTTACGCGAAGCTGATTAAAAGGATGATCAGGACTAAAGGAATAGCCCTGATAATCCTCTGAGTAAATGAATACATTTTTCATGTTCCCATCCCCGCAATATTTGGCCATAAAACATGGTAGCCTTTTTGTTCTAGTTCTTCAATTGCTTTAAGAGGATTCATTGTTTGAATGCGGAAAACGAGAACTTTGTCGCTCTCTTCTTTTGCTGGATAGACGAGAACGCTCACAATGTTAATTTTTAGTTCACTGAAAACAGCAACAACTTTTCCGAGAATACCAGGTTCATTTTTTACTTGAATTTCAACTTGTGAACTTGGCTGATGAGCCCCTGTTAGTTTGACAAGTGTATACAATACTGTTGATTCCGAAATAATGCCGACAAGTCTACCGCCCTTTGTAACAGGAAGGCAGCCAATTTTATTTTCAAAAAATAATGTGCCAATTTCTTCAACGAAATCAAGTGGATGACATGTCATAACGGGATACTTCATAATACGTTCAATCGGCTCTTTAAGAGAATCTTTTGAAACGTGTTCATCAAGAATGGACGGGCTTGCATCGCGAACGTCACGGTCGGAAATAATGCCGACAACTTCATATTGTTCATTTACAACTGGAATGTGCCGAATACTATGTGCTGCTAATGTTCTTAAAGCTGTTTCAATCGTGTCGGTTGGGCGCAGCGTTGTTACATTTGGATTCATGATTTCTTCAACGATCATGATGTAATCCCCCTTTTTAGTACATGAAACGATTTTTGAAGCGTAAGCGGTCAAATTGTTGAATGGATGATGTATCAACTCGTTTTCCGATGCGAACCATTAAGCAGTTTGCGGGGTGCGAGCAAATTTCAGGGTCATCTGTTGCCATCCATTCCAGTCCACCAGCATTCATCATCTTCTCCATTACTTTTCGATATTCCCAGACATTGAGTCCAGTTTGTTTTAAATCCCAGTGCCAATAATATTCAGTTGTTAAAATAATGTAGTCTTCCATATGGTCATCCATCATAGAAACTTCTAATAAGTTCTTTCCAACAGCGCAGCCGCGAAAATCAGGAACAACTTCAATGGCGCCAAGCTCAATTAAATTGTTCATTTTTCCTTCAGACCATCGTTCAAGAGGGTCTGGATATAAGTACGTTACATAGCCAACAATTGTATGTTCATGACGAGCAATAATAATCCGAGCTTCCGGTAATTTAGAAATCTCGACAATTGCTTTATATTGCTGAGCCGCAGGTCGAAAGGCAATTAAATCAGGATGAAACTCATACGTTTCTAAATTATGCGTTTTGACAGGGCCTTCAATAATTAAAGTTCCTTTTGGTGTTTTTAAATTTCTTGCATTGTACACTTTACTATGAATCAATTTTAGGCTCACCACCTTCAAAGCTTTGTGAATCTACTATCTATTTTTATACTACTGTACTCAGTATGCGATGTGAATCGAAATTTGTCAGTAAAAATTTGTCTGAAAATCTTAAAAAATACTGAAAATTATAAAAAATATATTTATAATAGACTTATATGTACATAGATAGAAGGGGGATGTAAAGAATGAAAGTAGAAACACTTCCAGTTATTCAAGGGGAAAATAATTTATTAAATTACGATGAAGCATATCAAAATTTTAATTGGGAAGAAGTTAATCAAAATTTTTCTTGGCATGAAACTGGGCGAGTAAATATGGCTTATGAGACTATTGATCGACATGCCAAATCCCACCGAAAAAATAAAGTAGCATTATATTATCAAGATGGTGCGAGAAAAGAGAAATATACGTTTAAAGAAATGAAAGAACTGTCGAATAAAGCAGGAAATGTCTTGAAAAATTATGGGGATGTCGAAAAAGGCGACCGCGTCTTTATTTTTATGCCTCGTTCACCGGAATTGTATTTTACTTTACTAGGTGCAATAAAGCTTGGAGCAATCGTTGGTCCATTATTTGAAGCTTTCATGGAAGCGGCTGTATGTGACCGCTTAGTGGATAGTGAAGCAAAGGTGCTTGTGACAACACCGGAATTGTTAGAACGTATACCATTTAATGATTTACCGGCATTAAAAACGGTATTTGTTGTTGGAGAAGGTGTAGAAGATGGCGGTAAAATTGTCGCATTTAATCCGCTTTTTGAACAAGCTTCTAGTAAGCTAAAAATTGAATGGCTTGGAAGAGAAGATGGCCTCATTTTACATTATACATCTGGTTCAACAGGGAAACCAAAAGGGGTGCTGCATGTTCAAAATGCAATGGTGCAGCATTATCAAACAGCGAAATGGGTGCTGGATTTAAAAGAAGATGATGTATATTGGTGCACAGCAGATCCAGGCTGGGTAACTGGAACAGCATATGGTATTTTTGCACCTTGGTTAGTCGGAGCTTCTAACGTCGTGTTAGGAGGGCGCTTTAGCCCTGACGCTTGGTATGAAACGCTTCAAGATTACGGTGTCACCGTATGGTATAGTGCTCCAACAGCATTTCGCATGTTAATGGGTGCTGGTGAAGATACGCTGAAGAAATATGATTTATCAGATCTTCGTCATATTTTGAGTGTTGGGGAACCATTAAACCCAGAAGTAATTCGCTGGGCGATGAAAGTGTTCCATCTTCGCATTCATGATACGTGGTGGATGACGGAAACAGGTGGACAAGTTATTTGTAACTATCCTTGTATGGAAATTCGTCCGGGATCAATGGGAAAACCAATTCCAGGTGTGAAGGCAGCGATCGTTGATAATGAAGGGAATGAAGTACCGCCATACACGATGGGGAACTTAGCAATCGGAAAAGGCTGGCCGGCAATGATGCGTGCGGTTTGGAATAACACGCAAAAATATGAGTCTTATTTTATGCCAGGAGACTGGTATGTGTCAGGTGACTCTGCATATATGGATGAAGATGGATACTTTTGGTTCCAAGGGCGTATTGACGATGTTATAATGACGTCTGGTGAACGTGTTGGTCCGTTTGAAGTAGAAAGTAAATTAATTGAACATACAGCTGTTGCAGAAGCTGGTGTTATTGGAATTCCAGACCCTGTACGCGGAGAAATTATTAAAGCGTTCATCGCACTGCGCGCAGGTTATGAACCATCTGAAGAATTAAAAGAAGATATTCGTCAATTTGTGAAAAAAGGACTAGCTGCTCATGCAGCGCCGAGACAAATTGAATTCCGAGATAAATTACCGAAAACGAGAAGCGGTAAAATTATGCGCCGTGTATTAAAGGCATGGGAGTTAAACTTACCAACAGGTGACTTGTCTACGATGGAAGATTAAACAAGAAAGGTCTGAACATTCTTCGTTCAGACCTTTCTTGTTTAGCGTATAGTGAAGTTGTGTTTAAATGGTTCAGTGTTACATATAACTTATATGTAATATGTAAAATGCAGCAGATCATGCAAGAATGTTAATATAAAGAAAAGATTTCATCTTTTGGAGGGGTATTAGTGACGCAATATTATCTTTTTGTTGCCATGTCAATTTTTCTTATTATTTTGCCAGGACCTGATACAGGTTTAGTAACTCAAAATACAATACTGCATGAGAAACAAGGTGGAATGAAAACTGTTTTTGGTATTCTATGCGGTTTAAGTATTCATACGTTAGCAGCTGTCCTTGGGATTTCGGCAATTCTTGTTAAATCGGCATTTTTATTTTCTATTTTTAAGTATATTGGTGCTATTTATCTTATTTATTTAGGATGTGTCTCATTATGGTCTTTACGGAAGAAAGGAAAACAAACAGAGGATATTACAGTTGAAAATAAGTATCAAGGTGCTTCTTGCTTCAGGCAAGGTTTTCTTACCAATTTGTTAAATCCAAAAGTAGCTATTTTCTTTCTAACGTTTTTACCGCAATTTATACAGCATAATGGAAATACGTTTTTTCAACTTTTTATTATGGGAATGACATATACAGTTTTAACCTTTCTATGGTTTATACTCTATATTTATTTAATTAATGCAATTCGTACATGGATGAAAAAGCCGTCTACAGAGCGGGCTATTCAAGGGATAAGTGGTTTTGTACTTTTGGCATTTGGAATTAAATTAGCGCTGGAAAAACGACCATAGTCTCTTTTAGTAACTACTCAGTCATTCTATGAAAAAAAGGCAGAAAAGCATTTTTTTAAATGGGCGAGAGGTACTGGCTGTGCATAGGAGCGGTCAGGACCTATTTCTGCCACGTGCAATGTTTAAAACAAGGAAAGGTAGCAAGCGTTATATACATTTTTATATCGTTTTAACCGTGACGAACAGCTGAGCATAGACCTCGTTCAAGATACGTTTTTGACGTTAGAACGTAAGAAACATATGTATGAGATTGAAAAAGGAAAGGTTAAAACATATTTGTTTCAAATTGGGTATCGGCTTATGATTAATAAATTGAATCGAAGAAAGAAATGGCGTTCACTTATACCGTTTCTTGTACCGATTCAAGAGAAGGAATTTTCGCAAGAAGACCGTCTTACAGTGAGAGAGGCGATTTTGAAAGTTCCAGAAGACCAGCGAGCGGTCCTTATTCTTTTTTATTATCATGATATGCCACAAAAGGAAATCGCAGAAGTACTTGATATTCCTGTAGGAACGGTGAAATCGAGGCTTTATCATGGTATAAAGAAATTGAAGCAATTGCTGGAGGTGGATGAAATTGAACGAAAATCCCTTTGATAAAGAATATAGATTGAAACAGCATTTAGATAGTGATTATGTGGAAGTTCCTGATTTTCCACAAAAAGTGAATAGGGGAGATCGATTTTTACGCTTTCTTGCGTCTCCGGCTAAAGATCCTGTTGAAGCGACAATTGGTAATGATTTATCAGTTGCATTTCATATCTCTCTATTAGCAGGTGTTCCGCTTCTTTCTTTATTGACCATACTCATTGCCAGCTAGTAAGCATAAGAGAAAACGAGAAATTTTGGGCTGTATTTGACAGGTATATACAAATGATGTTATAAAGAAAAGTATATAAATAATCGGGCGTGGAAAGGGAACAGTAGTGATCATTTCCCTGTTTTAGAGAGCTGATGGCCGGTGGAAATCAGCACATAAATGATCGCGAATTACGACCCTAGAGCATCTTTCTTCGATTGGATTTTGTCTGAAAGGGGAAAGACGGTGATGAGCCGTTATGTGAATGAAGTGGCAGGTTTTTTACCTGTAACTAGGGTGGTAACGCGATGATTAAAATCGTCCCTTATTGAAGGGGCGATTTTTTTATGTTTTTAAATTCCGCGCACAAACGATTTTTAAAGGAGTGAATAGGGTGAACATTTTACAAGATCTTGAATTTCGTGGTCTGATTAATCAACAGACAGATGCAGAAGGTTTGAAAGAACTATTAGAGAAAGAAAGTGTGAAATTATACTGTGGTTTTGACCCGACAGCTGACAGTTTACATATTGGTCATATGCTGCCAATTTTAATATTACGTCGTTTTCAACAAGCTGGGCATCAGCCAATCGCACTTGTTGGCGGAGCTACAGGTTTAATTGGTGACCCAAGTGGTAAGAAGGCAGAACGTACATTAAATGAAAAAGAAACAGTTGCCTTTTTCAGTGAGCGTATTAAAGAGCAGCTTTCTAGCTTCCTAGACTTCAATAAAGAAGGAAACCCAGCAACAATCGCAAACAACTACGATTGGATTGGTTCTTTAGATTTAATTACATTCTTACGCGATATCGGTAAAAACTTTGGTTTAAACTACATGTTAGCGAAAGATACAGTTGCATCTCGTTTAGAAACAGGTATTTCATTTACTGAGTTTAGCTACATGATTTTACAATCATACGATTTCTTAAACTTATACCAAACGCACGGTTGCAGATTACAAATTGGTGGTAGTGATCAATGGGGCAACATTACAGCTGGTTTAGAATTAATTCGTAAATCAGAAGAAGATGCGAAAGCGTTCGGTTTAACTGTACCGCTTGTAACAAAATCTGACGGTACGAAGTTTGGTAAAACAGAAGGCGGTGCGGTTTGGTTAGACCCAGAAAAAACAACGCCGTACGAGTTCTACCAATTCTGGATTAACACAGACGATCGCGATGTTGTGAAATACTTAAAATACTTCACATTCTTATCTCATGAAGAGATTCTTGAGTTAGAAAAACAAGTTGCAGAAGCACCTGAAAAGCGTGAAGCACAAAAAGCATTAGCTTATGAAATGACAAAACTTGTTCACGGCGCTCTAGCATTAGAGCAAGCGATTAAAATTTCAGCAGCATTATTTAGCGGCTCTGTTGCAGAATTAACAGCAGCAGAAATCGAGCAAGGCTTTAAAGATGTACCATCTGTAGAGCGTAGTGTAGAAGATGCATTGTTAGTGGATGTACTTGTAGAAAGTAAAATTTCACCATCAAAACGTCAAGCGCGCGAAGATATTACAAATGGTGCGGTTTATGTAAATGGTGAGCGTACACAAGAGTTAGACTACATGGTAACAGAAAAAGACCGCATTGAAGGTAAATTTACAATCATTCGTCGCGGTAAGAAAAAATATTTCTTAATTCGTTACTAAAATGCCAAAAGCGTAAGAATCCTTACGCTTTTTGTATTTTAAGGGAGAGGAGTTAATGTTATGGATATTCAAGAAATTTTAGGAGAGTATGTATTAAATCCAGAGAAGTTAATAAAATTTGGGGGAATTATTCTTAAAATTGTTCTTATTTTAATAGTGGCAAAAGTGATTATTCGCGTCGCTTCTGTAGGAATTGAACAAATATTTAAGATGAGCAGCAAAGCGCCTGTACGTACGAATGAAAGACGTGAAGCAACATTAACGAAGCTTTGTCAAAATATAATTCATTATGTAGTATACTTCATGGTTGTTATGACGATTTTAGAAACAGTAGGAATCGATATTAAAGCGCTTCTTGCTGGGGTGAGTGTTGCCGGTTTAGCAATTGGTTTTGGGGCACAAAACTTAGTAAAAGATATTGTAACAGGATTCTTTATTATTTTTGAAGATCAATTTTCAGTTGGCGATAAAGTGAAAATTAATGATATTGACGGTATCATTGAAGAAGTAGGGCTTCGTACAACGCAGCTTGTTGCAGAAGATGGGGAGATTTATTTCATTGCAAACAGTTCAATTATAAAAGTTGCGAACTACTCTTTAGGTGAAAAACGTAAAGAAATAGCGTAAGAATATATATATTAAGAAAACGACATAAAAACGCCCGAGCATCTGGCTGCGCATAGAAACGGTCAGGGCCTTGTCCTACCACATGCAAGGTTTAAAACAAAAGGAGCAAGCAAGTAGCGGTCATGGTATATTTTCCGTAGTGGCGATTTATATGTTGAAAAATTAAAATGGATATATAGAAATAAACAAAGGACTTCGGTGTAATAATACCGAAGTCTTTTGTTTGAAAATTTTCCGTATGTTCACTTCAAGTTCATAACAAGCATGTATGCTGTAAACATCATAAGTGATAGAAAAGAGGGAGTTATCTATATGTCACTAGAAGCATTAATTATTTTTTCACTGTTAAATGCAGGACAACTAGCAGAAAACGAAAAAAGTCACTTACAAAAAAATTATAGTGAACAACATGTTTATGTGGAGAAACAAGAAGAGAATAAAGCGATGAATATAAAGTTGATTAAACATTAACATAATTTGGATAAAAATAGAATATTCAGTTTTTGGACTTCTGAAAAAGAAGATAATTCCTACTATAATAGGAAACTATCTTCTTTTTGTTTTTAAAGGACTTTTTCAGTGTCCTCATTATGTGCGGTATTTTTCATTTATTTTTATATCGCTTTATTAGTGTTTAAAATTTGCAAATTACCTCTAGAGTTTTAAATGTAGATGGATTATTTGCTCTAGATGCATATATATGTGGACTTTCTAACTTAGATAGTTTGAATATTTCACCGTGTTTAAAGTTTATAAAATCCTTCATGTCCTCCATCAATTTTGTATGATCAACTTCATCGAATACTTCGTTTAAAAAAGTAACTAATATATGCGGAGGTGTTAATCTGTTAGTTCTACATATGTATGCGTTATAGTCAAAAGCAGCAATTTCAAATTCATCTGGAAGGTTGTATAAGGATACAGATGTAATTTCCTCATTATTTTCAATAGATGTATATAATTTTTTTTCAATTCTTTTTATAGGTGAAATCTTGCTACTTTTAATAGACACTGCAGATGCCCCCATATAATTTGGTGTTAAATTATATGAGGTAGTAAAATCAACAATATAATTATAGAAATCCAACCATTTTTTAGAATCTGAAGAATCAATCTCTCCATATAACACAATAGATGTTGTTAGTCGTTCATTCATTAGTTATCCTATCCTTTACTATTTTTTTGGTGGTAATATAAATATATCTCCAGCTCTATCTTTTAAGAGTCTTTGATTATCTTTCATCCTCTCTAGCAAATCCTCCACGTTATCTGTTTTACTTGGAACCTCATATTGATCAATTTTTCCGTCCTTTCTGACTACCATTATATCGGGTCTTCTATTAGGTTTAATTCCTGGTATTTCATTTGATAGTCCTTTATTTAAATAAACCTTAGTTATATCATCGCGTTTGGCTAATTCTTCAGCTTTATCTACCATCACTTCCTAATTAGTAAGCTTTTTGTTCAGTATATGTTTATTTATTACATTGGAAGGTGTAGAAGAAGATACACTCGCTAAATCGAGAAATGATAGCTTTAATGGTGTATTAGAATTGAAAAGAGGTTCTAGCATTAGAGCAAATAAAACAGTATAAAATGGTTTAGATAAATGAAGAAATCCGGCTCTTGTGAGTCGGATTTTCTTTTTTACATTTAAGGTAAAATTGTCTTGTTAATTTCTAAAATCATGAATAGATAGGAATTAATTCTCGTTTAAAATCTTCATACATATCTAAAGCAATTTTAAAATTTTTTTCTAAGCTGTCATAATCGCTAAATAGTACTGGCTTAATTCTAGTATCTGGAGAAATTAAAAGTCTTGAATATAGACTCCATGGGCTACCTAATCTTAGTTCATCATTATGATAGACTACCCAAGTAAAATCCAGAACGTTTACTTTAATACCAATATTAAAATAAAATAAAATTTCTTTTTTATCACCTATTTCTCCAACTTTTAAAAACTTTTCTTTCTTATCATAAACTGATTTATAACCTAGCTTTTCAAGTATTTGTTGAATTTCTTCAATATTGGGATTAGGAATGATTTCTTCGGCATCATAATTTTCTCTTGAAAAAGAAGAAAGCTTTGTGTATCTATTAACAAAGTCAATTTTTTTTAGTGCGGTTTCTATTTCAGGTTTTAATTTTAAGCTCATAATTATTCCTCCCTAAATCTAATCTCAATATCATATTTTTCTTTTGCTAGTTTTATATATTCATCCATTTCTCCAAAATTTTTATTAGATGCTGGAACCTCTAAAATGTATTTTCCTTCTAGTAATTCCCCTCCTTAAAAAGTAAATAATACCAATTTAAGGAGAAAACTGTAAAAAACAAGTGTTAATCGTACATAAACGCATTATTGAAGAAATACTTCTCCAGTTTTTTATTTAAGAAGAACTAATTGTTGATGATCTGTAAGTTTATTAAAGTAAATTTTTAAGCGTTTTAAAAGGTATTAATATACCTCAAAGCGAACTTATCCACATTTTTAATGAAGGGGTAAAATATATTAGACAACCCGCCAAATGAGGAAACAAAGTTGGAAATGGTTGAGTTTTTCATGAAAACGTCAATTCCTCATGTATTGGCTGCTGAAAAAGAGGAGACCGGGGCTAAAAAGAAAGCGGTAAAAACGATGGAGAAATGACCTTCATCATAGAATGAAAATACTTTTTAGAGGTAAAGAGTACGGCATAACTCGCATTGATGATTTTGAAGGATATAAACAAGATTTAACTATATATGCTTATACAATTAATTAAGCAGGGAGGACTATCCAAAGTTGTACTTACCTTTTTCAGTGGGGGTATGCTCAAAGTTGAGCTGTCCCCGTTTTTGGCTAAGTGGGTTTGAACCACCGGGTTATTAGTAATAGAACAAGAACAGTAATAAGAAAAAAAGGGCTATCTTCCTGGTGGGAAGTCGCCCCTTATTTAAAACACAACAATTGGCGTATTTTATCAAGAATCTATAGTTGTTTTAATATTTCGAATTTCCCTTGTTTATCCACGGTAAACATGACATTATTATTACGACGATCATCCATTTCTTCTGATATTTCATTAGTGCTGGAATAGATGGTCTTAACTGCTATGTTATAAATACCCTCTGTTAACACGTGGCTCTTTTCGAAATCATCCATAATATTTTGAGCATTGGGAACAGTTTCACTATTTTTGTAGGTATTGTAATAGTAACTAAAATTGATGACTCCTATATAATTAGCATGATCTCTAGGTGTACTATCTTTTAACGTTTTCATTATGTTGTCAGTGTTTATTTTTTGATCACGTTTGAAATTTTCAATTAATTCCTTTTCTTGTTGTTCATCTATATTTATATGTAAATAGTAATAGAAATTTTGTTTCCCTTTGCCATATTCGGTAGGAGATTCACTTAATAAGTTATACTTTTTTATCATCTTATCGGATTGTTTCAAAACATCAGGATGCTGTTCAACATAAGCCCCTTTGAATATTTCTAGAAAAACATCATCGCTTTCATTTTTAACTACTTCATAATGGGAGTCACTGTTTACAATTAAATAAGCAACAGTGTGGTATGGTTTTTTTATTTCCACGTAAGTGTTATGATCAGAAACTCCAAACGCACTATCAGCAGAAAGAATTTTAAATTCCCCATTCTTTATCCCGTAGTTTTCGGACAAATAATCTTCTATTGGTTTTTCAAATAGTTTTGTGTCTGTAGAGCAACCATTTAATAGGAATAGTGGTATGCTCAGTAATAAGATAAAAACAGTTATTTTTAGTTTCCTCATTCTTCCCCCTCCTAAAACTACATTTTACCATTTTTTAAAACAATAGGTTGCACTCACATAAAGAAACAAGGGGCTCTCTATCTATTATGAGAGGTTTCTACTTATTTAAATCACAACAATTGTTGTGTTAACATCAATTTGATGTAGGTATGGTTGTCCGCTGTGGACAATTATTATTGTATTTACACTTACCTATTTCTATACACACGCCAGCCTTGTTTATTTGTATTGTGGCCCCAAATTGGCCCCAATTACATGCTTTTTTATGCCTTATATTGCATTATTAAATAAAATAAAAAAAGCCCAGAATCCTTGAATTAACAAGGTTTCTAAGGCTTTTAATACTACTCTTTGCAGAGCATCGAGATTAACGAGAGTAGAACTCTACGATTAACGCTTCGTTGATTTCAGCAGCTAACTCAGCGCGCTCTGGTAAGCGAGTGAAAGTAGCTTCTAATTTGTCAGCATCGAAAGTTAAGTACTCAGGTACGAAGTTGTTAACTTCAACTGCTTCTTTAACAACAGCTAAGTTCTGAGATTTTTCGCGAAGGCTGATTGCTTGACCTGGTTTAACGCGGTAAGATGGGATATCTACGCGAGCGCCATCTACCATGATGTGACCGTGGTTTACTAATTGACGAGCAGCGCGACGAGTGCGAGCTAAGCCCATGCGGTAAACTAGGTTGTCAAGGCGAGCTTCAAGAAGGATCATGAAGTTTTCACCGTGTTTACCCATCATTTTACCAGCTTGGTCAAATGTGCGACGGAATTGACGCTCAGTCATGCCGTACATGTGACGAAGTTTTTGTTTTTCTTGTAATTGTAAACCGTATTCAGAAAGTTTCTTACGTTGGTTAGGACCGTGTGGACCTGGTGCGTAAGGGCGTTTTTCTAATTCTTTACCTGTGCCGCTTAGAGAGATTCCAAGACGACGAGAAAGTTTCCAAGATGGACCTGTATAACGAGCCATGAATGACTCCTCCTTTAAATGTTTTTATTTTTGTAAAATAAAAACAGACGTAATTGACATTTATGCGTATTTCATTTTCATGTATCCTCGCTCCAGCAGCAGGGAGTTACACGATACACCTCATCGTGAGGAACAAAATACAAACAATAAACTCATATTACAAAGCTGCCTTTTTATTTTACACAAAGGCTATTATATCTGTTTATTAGGAGGGAGTCAAGAACATCAAATTTCATTTTATACATTCAAATTTTGGAAAAATGCAAGAAGGAATTTTGTAAATGCTCATGGAAAGGATAGCAACAGATAGAAAACGCTTACATAAGATGAGATATAAGGGGGATGTTTGTATGAAAAAGAAACATATCGAAACGACGTTAATTCATCATGGGTATGATGCCACGCAGCATAAAGGAAGTTTAACACCGCCGTTATTTCAAACATCTACGTATACATTTGAAACAGCGCAGCAAGGAGAAGCAAGCTTTGCAGGGTATGATTCAGCTTATATTTATTCTAGACTTGGAAATCCGACAGTTGAGTTATTTGAGGAAAGAATGGCAGCATTAGAAGGAGGGGAAGCAGCACTGGCATTTGGCTCTGGTATGGCAGCAATTTCGGGAACACTTTTAGCTTTTTTAAAAGCGGGAGATCATATTGTTTGTTCGAATGGTCTATACGGTTGTACGTATGGCTTTTTAGAAGTGTTAGAAGAGAAATTTGCAATTACGCATACATTATGCGAAATGGAGACAGCAGAGGAAATTAAATATAGTATTCAGCCGAATACGAAAATCATTTTTGTAGAAACACCGATTAATCCAACGATGAAATTAATTGATTTAGAACTTGTTGTTAAAGTAGCGAAGCAGCATGGATTGCTCGTTATTGTTGATAATACATTTTGTTCACCATACTTGCAAAGACCGCTGACATTAGGCTGCGATGTTGTGTTGCATAGTGCGACAAAATATATTGGTGGTCATGGCGATGTAGTAGCGGGTGTTACAATTTGTAAAACGAAAGATATTGCTGAAAAAATTCGTCCGATTCGTAAAGATGTAGGCGGGATAATGGCACCGTTTGATGCATGGTTACTTTTACGAGGTTTAAAAACATTAGCAGTGCGGATGGATCGCCACTCTGAAAATGCGGAAAAAATTGCTGCTTTTCTCCGAAATCATGAACTAGTGGAAGATGTTTGGTATCCGGAAGGGTTGCTTGCAAATAAACAAATGAAGCGCGGAGGCGGTGTGTTGTCATTTACAGTAAAAGGCGGAAAAGAAGAGGCGCAAGCTGTAATGGATAACTTGAAATTAATTGCCATTGCAGTGAGTCTTGGTGATACAGAAACGTTAATTCAGCACCCAGCAACGATGACACATGCGGTGATTCCAAAACATGTTCGTGAGCAAATGGGGATTTCTGATAACTTATTACGCTTATCTGCAGGGCTTGAGTCCTGGGAAGATATTGTAGGTGACTTAGCTCAGGCACTACAAAAAGAAAAAACAGCTTTATCGTAAGAAGACCGCTGTCTACAATATATCGGTGCTTCGACACAATATAAAGTGAAACTTCCATCAGTGACGCCTTTCCCACTGATGGAAAGCTCTCACCAATCGGGCTTTTACGGGAAGTTTTCTTCCCTGCTCTTCTGCAGTTTTTACTTCCCGTTAATGCGGGATAAAGACCTCTCAACGATGTTCGACACCGCAAGTGCATTAAGAAGGAGCTGACCTTAAGGTCAGCTCCTTTGCATTATATATGTTTCAATAAAATATCGACAAATTCTTCTAAATATGTTTGATCGATTTCATCAAAGCGTCCTTTGTTTGGGCTATCGATGTCTAATACGCCGATGACTTCATTGTTTTTGATTAGCGGTATAACAATTTCTGAATTAGAGGCTGCATCGCAGGCGATATGTCCAGGGAACTTGTGAATATCAGCGACAAGCTGTGTTGTTTTCGTTTCTGCTGCCACTCCGCATACACCACGGCCAAATGGAATACGAACACAAGCTGGTAATCCTTGAAATGGCCCAAGTACAAGCTGATTTCCTTCTGTTACATAAAAACCTACCCAGTTAATATCTTGCAAAAACACATTGAGTAAAGCGGATGCATTTGCTAAGTTAGCTACTACATTTGACTCACCTGTTAATAGAGCATCGAGTTGTTTGATTACTGCCTTGTATTGCTCCTCGCGTGTACCAGTAAAATTTTCTGCTGTGAACATGGAAACGCCGCCCTTTCTGTAGGTAAATGTAAAATTATTGCAAAATAAGCGATAATTCGCAAGACTTTGTCGATAGAAAAATAAAGGAATTTGTCTTAAAAGTCAAGAAATTTACATCAAGTTCAATTAATCGTGTTTTTACTGCCCACAAATAGCGGGAGGAGTGAGTGTATGACACAGGCAAGACAGAAGATTATCGATGCGGCAATTTCATTATTTTATGCAAAAGGCTATAATGGTACATCAGTGCGTGATATAGCAAAACAAGCAGATGTCAATGTTGCAAATATTTCCTATTATTTCTCTGGAAAACAAGGGTTGCTGGAACAGTTGGTATCAGACTTTTTAGAGGGCTACTTACGTATTGTTGAAATGACATTTGAACAGCGAAATTTTTTGTCTGCAAAAGAAGTTTTATTTCAGATGGTGAGAAACATTTTACAATATCAATTTGAGAGAAGAGAACTTACTCGATTTTTCTACAGGGAACTTTCGTTAGATAGCACGTTAATTCGCGAAATCATGACGATCTACTTTTCAAAAGAGAGATACTATATAGAGCAACTTATTAGACAAGAGCAAGAAAAGAAAGAATTTCAAAATGTATCATTCACGATGTTTATGACGCAGTTAAAGGGAATGATCAGTATGCCGTATTTATATCCGCAATATATATCAGAAGTGCTGCATTCTTTTCCGTCAGAAGTCTTTTTTATTGAAATGTATATGAAGGAAGTAGAGCAGTGGATGGAGCAAACGCTTTGTATAAGGCATTTACAATATCCTCTGCCGAGAGTGGCGTATGTATAAAGAAAACAAAAAACGTAAAACAGCTTGTTGCCAATATGTATGGGAATAAGCTGTTTTTATTTGCTTTTTATGAAATGGTATCTTTCTTTTCGAACTCTTATATGGTGGTATAACTATCATATAATCACAATGGTTTTTGCATAGAAATAATATACAGTCTTTTAGTGATTATAAATTTGGGCTAACGGTGTGTATGGAATCGACTTAGAAGCGGTAAATTCTTTCATGAAATTTTTCGAAAAACTAGGCCAAAAACATATAATTACATGGTATGATTAATACATTGCGAGTTGTTAAATATAGGGGATTTCCCTTTTCTTACATAAAGCCTTCCATTTTAAAAAACGGAACGGACAAAAAACAGATAAATAGGAGGCATTTTGAATGGATTCAATCTTAACGATCGTTATCATCATCGTAAGTGCTATCTTGCTCTTCCTCATCGTAGAACTTGTGATGAGAAATCGTTTATATAAAGATATCGAAGCGCTAGGACAATGGAAGAAAGAAATTAAGGATAAACCTGTAGCGGATGAACTGAAACGAGTGAAAGAGTTAAAGATGACCGGACAAACAGAAGAGCTATTTGGAAAATGGCGCAATGAATGGGATGAAATTGTTGCGAATACTCTTCCGAAAGCAGAAAAAGACTTAGAAAGCGCTCAGAAATTTGCCGCGCAATTTTCCTTCCGAAAAGCTAAACATTCAATGAATGAATCCGTTAGCGGTTTAGATGAGGCAGATCATCGAATTACAGAAATTTTAAATGAACTGCAAGAATTGTTGGAAAGCTATGAGAAAAACAATTCAGAAATTGAGCAGTTGCGTGATACATATCGCAATTTGAAAAAGGGTGTGCTTGCTCATCGTCATATGTTTGGCGCAGCCGAGAAGAAGATTGAAGGACAGCTTGATGCAGAGTCAAAGAAATTTCAAACGTTTGATGAAGCAACACAAAATGGAGATTACTTAAAAGCGCGTGAAATTGTAGTGAGTTTAGAAGAAGGACTAGCACATTTGGAAGTAATTGTGCATGAAATACCAGAGCTATTAGTAGAATGCCAAGCGACATTACCAGTACAATTAGAAGATCTATCACAAGGTCACGATGATATGAAAAAACAAGGCTATGTATTAAATCATTTGGAAATCCCAAAAGAAGTAAGAGAGATGAACAAACAACTGCAAACGTGCCTTGCCGATTTAGAATCTTTACACGTAGTAGAAGCAAAAGAAAAAATAGAAGTGTTAAAAGAGCAACTTGATACATTATATGAACAGTTAGAGCTAGAAGTAAGAGCTAAACATTATGTGGAACAGCAGACGGTAACTGTATACGAAGATTTAGGGATTATTCGAGAACAAGCACTGGAAACGAAAGCAGAAACACAATTTGTGAAACAAAGTTATCAATTACAGGATAAAGATATCGAGTCTCAAAAAGTGGTTGAAAAACAGATGCACATTTTAATGAAACGTTTTGATGTGTTGCAACTTCGTATTGCAGAGCAAGATATCGCATTTTCTGTCATTCGAGAAGAGTTAGAAGAAATTTATGAGCAATGTGAAACATTAAAAGTACTTCATGCTGAGTACCAAGACATGTTGCAAACGATGCGTAAAGAAGAATTTGAAGCGCGTGAGGCATTAAAGGAAATGCGTCATACGATGGCGGAATCAAAGCGCATGATGCAAAAGTCGAATTTACCTGGGTTGCCAAATCGTATCGTGGCTGATCTGCAAAACGGACAGCAGGCGATGCAAAGTGTGTATGAACAATTAGAATTAAAGCCGCTTGATATGGGGGCGGTGAATCGTACACTAGAAGAAGCGGTAGCTGTTGTAAATGGTGTTCACGAAGCAACACAAGAGTTAATTGAACAAGCATATTTAGTAGAGAAATTAATTCAGTATGGTAATCGTTATCGCAGTCATGATGATATGTTGGCGAAAAGTTTAGATAACGCTGAGCATCTGTTCCGTGAATATGAATATGATGCAGCGCTAGAACAAGCAGCTTCTGTATTAGAGCAAATTGAACCAGGTATTGTGCAGAAGATTGCTGAATTTGTTGACTTAGAACAAACTCCTTAATTGATTAAGGGGTTTGTTTTTTGTGCAAATAACTTTTGTATGCATTATGGTGTAATATTGCTATAATGAATAGCGGAATATGGAGCATTTTTTCATTAAAAGCAGAAAAGCATACTTCCGCTCTAATGACGGAAACTATGAGTAAGCTTAGCGGAAATACATGAGTGTATGATATGATTATCCCGCTACGAAGGTCTTTCTCGTAAAGTAAAGGAGTTTCACTTTATAGGATTTCGATATCGGTGAAAGGGGAATAACAATGATTTACTTTGATAATAGTGCGACGACAAAGCCGTACCCGGAAGCCTTGCAATCTTATGTGACAGTTGCAGGAAAATATTTTGGAAATCCTTCTTCTATTCATTCCCTTGGAGGAGAATCAGAGCGTTTATTAACGCAATCACGTACGATTGCAGCTCAGCTTCTTCGCGTAAAGCCTTCAGAAATTGTCTTTACGTCTGGAGGAACAGAAGGAAATAACCTTGCAATTAAGGGGATTGCGATGAGAAATCGCTCCCGTGGTAAGCATATGATTACAACAAACATTGAACACGCTTCTGTGTTTGAAGCATATAAGCAGCTAGAAAATCTTGGTTTTGACGTTACATATTTGCCGGTAAATGAAAATGGTGTTGTATCAGTAGAAGATGTGAAACGTGCTCTTCGAGATGATACCATTCTTGTTTCGATGATTCACGTCAATAACGAAACAGGCGCGGTTCAGCCGGTTGATGAAGTTGGGAAGTTATTAACGAACTATCCGAAAGTACGATTCCACGTTGATCATGTGCAAGGAATTGGAAAAGTCCCGCTTGATTTGTATGAAAGTCATATTGATCTTTGCACAATTTCGGGGCATAAGTTCCATAGTGTAAAAGGAACAGGACTTCTCTATGTTCGTGATGGTGTAAGACTCGATCCAGTTTTATCGGGTGGTGGACAAGAGTTGCGTTACCGTTCTGGTACAGAAAACTTACCAGGAATTGTTGCGATGATCAAAGCTTTGCGAATGACTTTAGAAAAACAGTCCGAAAATACGGGGCATCTTCGCGAGTTAAAGGAAGAACTGATTCGCATGTTTAAAGGTATGAAGGATGTTACAATTAATACACCGAAAGAACAGACGGCACCACATATTCTAAACGTATCATTTGTCGGATTAAAGCCAGAAATTGTTGTGCATGCTTTGGAAGAACGTGGTGTGTATGTATCAACAAAATCTGCTTGTTCTTCAAGAGCAAACGAAGTAAGCCATGTTTTACTAGCGATGGGCTTGCCGCATGCGGTAGCAGAAAGTGCGATTCGTATTAGTTTAACTGCGGAAAATACGATAGAAGAAGTAAAACAATTCGAAGGAATTATAAAAGAAACATTGCCAAAATTATATGAAGTGATGAGGTAAGGAAAGATGATGACATACGAGTATATTTTAGTTCGCTACGGCGAAATGACAACAAAAGGAAAGAACCGTTCGAAGTTTGTAAGTACATTAAAAGATAATGTAAAACATAAATTAAAAAAATTTCCAAACTTAAAAATTGATGCGACGCATGACCGCATGTATATTCAGTTAAATGGTGAAGATCATGAAGCGGTTGCGGATAAATTAAAAGACGTGTTTGGTATTCATAAGTTTAACTTAGCAATGAAAGTGCCAACAGATTTAGAAGAAATTAAAAAAGGAGCCCTTGCTGCTTTTCTGCAAGTAAGTCGTGACGTAAAAACATTTAAAATTACAGTTCACCGTTCTTACAAGCATTTCCCGATGCAAACGATGGAGCTACTTCCAAAAATTGGTGGATATATTTTACAAAATACAGAGGATATTACCGTAGATGTTCATAATCCAGATGTAAATGTCCGCGTCGAAATTCGAAGCGGTTATAGCTATATTATGTGTGATGAGCGCATGGGAGCTGGCGGCCTTCCAGTTGGTGTTGGTGGAAAAGTAATGCTTCTTCTTTCTGGTGGCATTGATAGCCCGGTTGCAGCTTACTTAGCAATGAAGCGCGGCGTATCAGTGGAAGCTGTTCATTTTCATAGTCCCCCGTTTACAAGTGAGCGTGCTAAGCAGAAAGTAATCGACTTAGCACAGGAGCTAACGAAGTATTGTAAACGTGTGACACTTCACCTTGTTCCGTTTACAGAAGTGCAAAAGACAATTAATAAAGAAATTCCATCTAGCTATTCAATGACAATTATGCGCCGTATGATGATGCGTATTGCAGAGCGAATTGCAGAAGAGCGTAACGCACTTGCTCTTACGACAGGGGAAAGCCTTGGACAAGTAGCGAGTCAAACGTTAGATAGTATGCACACGATTAACGAAGTGACAAATTATCCAATTATCCGTCCGCTTATTGCGATGGATAAACTAGAAATTATAAAAATTGCTAACGAAATCGGTACGTACGACATTTCTATTCGTCCGTACGAAGATTGCTGTACAGTCTTTACACCAGCAAGTCCGACAACAAAACCGAAGCGTGAAAAAGCGAATAAATTTGAATCATACTATGATTTTACACCGCTTATTGAATCAGCTGTTGCAAATACAGAAAAGATGGTATTACAAACAGTAGAAGTAGCAGAAGAAGAACAATTCGAAGATTTATTTTAAAACCATAAATTACCATTAAAAGATATGTATGAAGCCATATAGTTTATCACACTCTATACTCACAAGGAGGTGATACTATATGGCAAACACAAACAAATTAGCAGTTTTTGGAGCAGAAGCAGCTTTAGATCAAATGAAATACGAAATCGCTCAAGAGTTTGGTGTACAACTTGGAGCTGATACAACATCTCGTGCTAACGGATCTGTTGGTGGAGAAATCACAAAACGTTTAGTTGCAATGGCTGAACAACAATTAGGCGGTTTTCAACGCTAACAACCATATATAGTGGCTTAGAAAGAGTGGGATTTCCCGCTCTTTCTTTTTGTTGTTTTATGTCAAAAAATAAGAGAAAACATCTACTATTGTAGCCAATTGGTCAAAATATAAACAAATTTGTCAAAAGAAGAGGGTTTAAAATTTACAGAAAATTCTATATTATTAAAGGGAGGATGGACAGAATAAAGGGGGAAGAGTATGAACCGGGAAGAGCTATTAGCGCCGCCGATGTATAATTTAGTCGAAGAGATGGAGCGTTATGCACATGAGCCAAATAGACTTGCACTTATTTGGCAAGATGATCAAGGGAATAAAAGAGAAGTCACATACAGGGAATTGTTACAAGGTGCGAATAAAATTGGAAACGCTTTTATAAATAGCGGTCTGCAAAAAGGGGACAAGCTTCTTATTATGATGCCGCGTCTTATTGAAACATATATGACGTATATTGCCGCAATAAAAGCGGGATTTGTCGTGATTCCAAGTTCAGAAATGCTGCGCAAAAAAGATATTGAATATCGAATCGAACACGGAGAAGTAAAAGCGATTGTAAGTTATGAACCGTATATAGGACAATTCGACGGAATCGAAGCTGTGCATTCCCTTCATAAGTTTGTATTAAGCGAAAAACCGCTAGAAGGCTGGAATAATATACAGGAAGCACTTCATACAGAGAGTGCTGTATTAGAAATAGCAGAAACAAAGTGTGATGATATGGTTTTCTTATCGTATACATCTGGAACAACAGGCAATCCAAAGGGTGTCGTACATACGCATGCTTGGGCGTATGCTCATCTTCGTACGAGCGCTGCGAATTGGTTAGCAATTGAAGAGAATGATGTTGTATGGGCAACAGCAAGTCCAGGGTGGCAAAAGTGGGTGTGGAGTCCGTTTCTTGCGACGCTCGGTTCAGGTGCAACGGGATTTGTGTATCACGGGAAATTTGATCCAGAAACATATTTACAGTTATTAAGTGATAACAAAGTAAATGTACTGTGCTGTACGCCGACTGAATATCGTTTAATGGCGAAAGTGGAGACCTTACAGCAATATGACCTCTCTTCTTTGCATAGTGCGGTTTCAGCAGGAGAACCATTGAACAGAGAAGTTATTGATACATTTCGAAAGTATTTTCAAGTAATGGTTCGTGATGGATATGGGCAAACGGAAAATACATTACTTGTTGGCGTATTAAAAGGAATGGACATCAAACCTGGTTCGATGGGGAAACCAACGCCAGGCAATCAAGTTGAGATCGTGGATGAGGACGGTAATCCAGTTCTTCCGGGAGAAGTAGGGGATATTGCCGTACATGTGAAAACACCGGCATTATTTAAACAGTACTATAAAGACCAAGAGCGCACGGCTATGCAATTTCGCGGCGATTATTACATTACAGGTGACCAGGCCAAAAAGGATGAAGATGGCTACTTTTGGTTTGAAGGGCGCGGCGACGATATTATAATTAGCTCTGGCTATACAATCGGACCATTCGAAGTGGAAGATGCACTGGTCAAACATCCGTATGTCAGAGAATGTGCAGTTGTGGCAAGTCCAGATGAAATACGAGGAAATATCGTAAAAGCCTTTATCGTGTTAAAAGAAAATATCGATGAGCAAGACAGCACGTTAATTCCGCTCTTACAAGAACATGTGAAAGAATTAACGGCGCCTTATAAATACCCGCGTAAAATTGAATTTGTGAAAGAACTGCCAAAAACGATTTCCGGTAAAATTCGCCGCGTAGAGCTGCGAAAACGTGAAATGGAGTTGGCCTCCAAGTAATATAACACACTTTACTCTGCCCGATTCTATTCAAATAGAATTGGGTTTTTTGTTTAATCGGAGGGAGTGTTTTATAATGTTATTATAAGAAAATTGAGATAATAAGAAATAATGTTTTGGAGGGAGAAAATGTACGGTGTAATTGCTTTGTTCGATGAAACAACAGAAAAAGAACTACATGCAGTATGGAATGAGTTGTGTGGAAGCGGGATTTCTTATTATTCTAAAGAAGCTCCTAATAGAAGACCTCATATTACAATTGCTAGTTATCAAAACATTGAGCCAGAATCTTTTATAGAAGACATGAATCAAGTTTTACAAGAGACGAGTAGCATTCCTATAACACTAGGCACATTAGGAACATTTTTAGCATCTCAGACAGTGTTTTTATCTCCTGTACCTACAAAAACATTATTGGATTTTCATCACAATTTCCATGAGAAAATGAAAAAATATAGCGACAATCCATCTTCATTATATCTTCCAGGAAATTGGATTCCGCATTGTACAATTGCTAATCACTTAACGGAAGAAAAGTTTCATGAAGCGTTTCAATATTGTACAAACAGAATAGAGAAAGTAGATGCAGTTATTAATGAAATTGCGCTTATTAAAGTTGAATATAAAAATAAAAAATGTGTGGATGCACCGATTATTTTTTCAAAAAGGTTAACCGGTGTCACAAACAGTGTTCATAGCTAATAAAAAAGGGGGAGAAAAAATGGGAGAACTTTGGCACGGCGGAAACATTTATACGATGGAAGAAGAAGGAGGAGGAGTCGAAGCTGTTTACGTAGAGAACGGTAAAATTATTGTCGCTGGAGGGAAAGAAGAACTAGAAGAACAGTATCAGCCGAAACAGTTCGTCAATTTAGAAGGGAAAACAATGCTTCCTGGTCTTGTCGATAGTCATATGCATCTTATCGGACACGGAGAACGATTGCTTCGCCTAGATTTATCAGCATGCACATCTTATGAGGAAGTGCTAAACCTTGTTGCTGAGCGAGTGAACAGGGCGAAGCAAGGAGAATGGATTATTGGCGAGGGCTGGAATGAAAATAATTTTACAGATCGAAAAGATGTACATAAACGGGATTTAGATGATTTATCACTTCATCATCCTATTCTATTGAAACGTGTTTGCCGTCATGTAACGTTGGTGAACTCTTATATTCTTGAGAAAGCTGAGATTATGCAAGGTAGAGAAGACCCAAAAGGCGGAGAGATTGGCCGTGATCAACATGGTGAATTCACAGGTTTATTGTATGAACAAGCGCAGGATTTAATCGCTCCTATTCAACCGGAAATCGATGCAGTTTATTTAACGAAGGCACTGCAAACAGCAATTCAAGATTGTTGGCAATACGGACTAGTTGGCGGTCATACAGAAGACTTAAACTACTATGGTGGTTTTCAAAAAACATACAATGCCTTTACGGAAGTCGTTCGAAATTTGTCGTTTAAAGCGCATCTTCTTGTTCATCATGAAGTAGCACACGAACGTAAGCAATATGAGAATACACATTATATTGAGTTTGGGGCAATGAAAATTTTTTCAGACGGTTCCTTTGGTGGTCGAACAGCGCTACTTAGTGAAGCATACGAAGATGCAAAGGAAACGAATGGCGTTGCGATTTTTTCTCGCGAAGAGCTTGCGGAACTCGTCAAACAAGCAAGAGAATTCCATATGCCTGTTGCTATTCATACAATTGGTGATCTATCGCTTGAATATGTAATTGATGCGCTTGAAATGCATCCGCCAAAAGAAGGACAGCGTGACCGTATTATTCATTGTCAGCTTGCGCGTGAAGCATTAATCCAGCGCATGAAGAAGCTCCCAGTGATTTTAGATATTCAGCCTGTCTTCGTTTCTTCTGACTTTCCATCTGTTATTGAAAAACTAGGAGGGCACCGGCTTCGGTATGCATATGCATGGAAAACACTCCTCTCTGCTGGTTTACACTGCGCAGGCGGTTCGGATGCACCAATCGAGCATGTGAATCCACTTTTAGGAATATACAGCGCCGTAACAAGAAAGAGCTTTGTGGATGGAAACTGTTACATGCCAGAAGAAAGATTAACAGTATTTGAAGCAGTTTCACTGTTCACAACAGGAAGCGCATATGCAATCGGAAAAGAAGAAAGCCGCGGTAAAATTGCAGCGGGATATGAAGCGGATTTTACGATATTAGATAGAGATATATTTAACGTACAGGAAGAGGAAATAAAAGAGATAGACGTTATGATGACGGTTGTGGATGGGGAGATTGTGTATAAGAAATAAAAGGCGGCACATGCCGCCTTTTATTTCTTATCCCGTTATTCGTGGGCGGAGAAGAGCAGGGAAGAAAACTGCTGGCATGCGCCCGATTGGTTCAACTAATAATAATCAGTGGGGGATGAAAACCCCCCCACTGATTAAAGTTTCACTTTATAAAAACGTTCTTTGTACTTTTTCCCAGAACGAATTGTTTTTTAGTTTCACTGTTTTGATTTGTTTATCGCTTAAACGAACAACTGCTTTTTCCACTTGCTTAATGCTAAGTGCTTCATTATCCATACCCATAACAGGATAATCTTTGTCGTTATGAGTTAATTTTAATGTTAACGTACGATCGTTGCTTAAGATGAACGGAGAACCAAGGGTACGGTACGTATTGTTATTTAAAGAAGCAAGCTCACTTACTTGGAAACATGGAATTAATGGATCTACGACAGCGCCGCTTAGTGACTTATTATATGCAGTGCTTCCTGTTGGGGTAGAAACGACTAAGCCATCCCCTCTGAATGTTTCAAAATATAAATCATCGATGTACACATCTAACACAAATGTTTTAATTACGCTAGAGCGCAGTGAAAATTCATTTAGGCAATAAAAAGATGTGTCATGATCGACAGTTACTTGAATGGTTGGATATCTTCTTACTTCAATTTCATTTTTTGTGATTTCTTGAAGGGCGCTATCGACATGGTCGATGTGGAAGTCACAGTAAAAGGAAATATCATCTGTTGCCGAAACCCCTGCGTATAAGCAATCATCACGAAATCCTGTTTTTCTAACAGCCTGCAAAAATGTCCCGTCGTCGCCAACACTAACGATAGCGTTTGCGTTCTTTGGATGGTCTAGTATTGTAAATCCGTTTTCCTTTAAAATGTCGTATACTGGTGTCATTTTTTCGATAAGCGTTGATTTGTCATCACCGTAAAAGAAAAATAAATTGCGACGATCTTCCATTTTGTATCCCTCCATGCAGTAAATAATATGTTCAAATATTATATTTCGATAAAAATATGAAAAATCCTTTTGTTTTTAGAAAAATCTATATTTTCAAGTTCGTTTAATTTTTTCATATCGTGTCGATAATGGATACGAAATGAAAGGATGGTACGATGAAGTGGCTTGTGATTGGAATTGGAATTCTTATTTTATTTGTCTTACTTATTTTGTTATCGAAATTATCGTTGAAAATTAGTTTGTTATATACAGAAACAGAAAAGCAATGTTTGCTTCAAATAAAAATTTGGATGTTTCATTATACGTTTGATGTGCTAGAACGGATTGAAAAGCAGCAAAGGAAAACAAGTCAAAAAATAGAAAAAGCAGGAGAGGAAGGCGGAACTGAGGATAAATTGGTGGCAGCGCTTGACAGTGTAGCTGAGATTATAAAAAGGCTGCAAGAAATCCATACTATGTTTAAAGATTTTCTTCAAAAAGTGAAAATCAACAATTGGAGATGGTATTCGCAAATTGGAACAGGTGATGCAGCGAGTACTGGAGTTATTACAGGCTATGTATGGTCGGCAAAAGGAATCATTGTTGGCGTTGCCGGTCAATATGTAGAAATTATTGGTGCGCCGCAGCTTGAAATTACTCCAATCTTTCAAGGGAAAACTGTGGCATCACATTGTGAATTAACGGCTTCGTTTCGCATATATCGAGCAGTTAGGATGGCAATTCGGTTGTTTATATTTCTGAAGAAGCAAGGAGTTATTCAGGCAGATCATGCGATGCAGCAATAAAGTGAAACTTTAATCAGTGGGGATTTTTTTCATCCCCACTGATTATTAGTTGAACCAATCGGGCTTTTACGGGCAGTTTTCTTCCCTGCTCTTCTCAAGCCTTTACTGCCCGTTAATAGCGGGATAAATATAGGGGGGATTATATGGAACATCCAATTCAAGGATTAATGACAACAGCGATGCAGCATTTAAATCATATGATTGATGTGAATACAATTATTGGTGATCCAATTCAGTCACCTGATGGAAGTGTTATCTTAACGGTTTCTAAAGTAAGCTTTGGCTTTGCGGCAGGTGGCAGTGAATTTGGGAAGTTGGAAAATAATAATCATCATCCATTTGGCGGCGGGAGCAGCGGCGGTGTTTCTATTAATCCGATTGCTTTTCTTGTTGTAAATAGTGAAGGTGTGAAAGTGCTTCATTTAGATAAACAGACGCACATACTTGATAAAATAGTGGAATTAGCACCGCAAGCAGTTGATAAAGTGAAAGAAATGATGAACAAACAAAAAGATGAACAGCCGGAGTATGAAATATAGAAAATGAAATGTACCTTTTGTAAAAGACGTTAAAAAATGATGCTATATGAAGAAGATGATTTCTGCATTAACAGAAATCATCTTCTTTAGATTTATCCCGCTATTTGTGGGCAGTAATACTCCCGCCTCAAAATTCAGCGGAAGCATTGTCCAGCTCCAGCGGCTAGAATCTCCGGTCGTTTCGCCCCCTCGGACGAGGCAAAAAGCGCCTCTCTGTCAGGGGCGTGGGCGTCCTGCGATTCTGAGC
>NZ_FOLV01000037.1 GCF_900112415.1 Bacillus sp. 491mf | reverse complement strand
AACTTCAAATAAATCTTTTATATAGGGGTCACACGACATGCCCATCAACCTAACAGAACAGGTTGCCCCAAAACGATAAAAATGAACTTCGGTGCTATAAAAAACACAAAGTTTTCGTTTAGGGGTTACTTTAAAATCTTAGCTTGATAGCGATGGGGTACCGCCAGCATTCGTTAATTATCTTAACTCCAAAGTGACAATCATTGTTAAATCAATGGTTGTCACTTTGTTTACATGTATTCAATGTAGTTTTAAGTTGTTTAATTAACTCTGTTCGAGGAAAATCTATACTAATCCGGCTTTATAAACCAAAAACTAGTCAATAACACGAAAATAAAGTGTTATTGACTAGTTTTTGGTTTATTGCATTATCGATCCCCGTGAGCGGAACAAAAAAGGTTTGAGTCTCTTTGTCCGGCTGCTTTCGACCAGCTGTCCCGACGGTCGGATTCACATCGGCAAGTTCGTCGGCACACACAGCCCCCCTCCCGAGGCTGCCATCAGCGGACGCAAGCTGCCATCTCCCAGCAAATTTTCGGCTTCCGGTAGCGGTGCATGTCCGTTTCCGTCAACACGTTGATCGCCCATCCGTCAAACAACCGACGCATATCTGCTTCGTCAAAAAAACGTTTCCGCCGCCCCTCATGCTCGTAATAACGGGGTTCCAATTCGATGCCCTGGCCGGCACCGTAATGAACATCGCGCGTGGAATTCAAGCGGGCTAGCAGCAATCCGCCAGTGCCGACAACTCTCGCAATTTCGCTAACGATAGAAACAGTATCGTCCCAGTGAAAATAATGCAGGGACAAATCCGCGACAACCGCCCTCGCGCTACCATCCGGAAACGGCAATCCTCCTGTCATATCGAATAGATTTGTTTCAACGCCTGGCACATATTTGCGTATAATCGCCAACGACTCAGAGGAGAAGTCGCAGGCGATGACCCGATAACCTCGTTCTGTTAAAAACAAAGAGTCGCTGCCATATCCGCAGCCAAGATCAATGACCGGTCCATCTTGGGCCAATTCTAGCATCGGCTCGTATTTTTCCAGCCAAAAATCTACTTGCGGCTTGCCGAGATTCACATCGGCAAACACCTCGTTCCAATGTTCAGCTTCTGAACGTCTCGTCATGGTCAGAACCTCACTTTCTGCGGAGAAGAGCGTAATAATTAGATGCTTGTTATCATTTTGACAAAAGGAACGCTTCCTTTCTAGATCGCACATACCTGTCCGTTAGCTTAATGCCTCCCGGTCAGTCTAAGACTTTATTTCCTTAAAGGGGGCTCACCAACATTTTCCAATTATCTTAACTTCGGCTTGTAGAATACCTTCTTCAGATAAGATTTTTACATTTCTACTCGGTGCAATAATTCGTATTTCATCACCTTTTTTTAATTTAGATGGTACAAACACTAAATTCACTTCCTCTCATTTTTATTCTTTAGTTGAGTGAAAATTCCTACATCTATTATACCTTGATTGGAAAAATGAGGTACTGTTTTTATAATATTGACTTTCACTTTATTGGGTACCGCCCCACATCGCTATCAAGAACAGGTTACTTCAAAACAATAAAAACGAGCATAATGCACAAAATTTTCGTTTTGGGGGAATTTCAAAATCTTAAGTTGATGGACATGGGGTAGCACCATATATCTATCAACTTAAGATTGTCCCCTCACATTTAGAATCGTTTCCGTACCCGATCTCTAAGATACAAGGGTATTCTAAAAAAACTTCCTTAAAGATCCAAAAAACATATTGTAATATTATTACTTTTATAATAAAATGAACTTATAAAGTTCTTAATATTCAGAAAATTATAAAGGAGGAATTATTATGGCAGCTGTAATGGCAATTTTAAAATTTTTAGGTGGAATCATTCCATTTTTTCAAGAACTTCTAAAAGCTTTTGCGTAAACTTTACTTTTTTACAATGAATTATCATCGTATAAATGATCTGTTTATCAAAGTTAAATTGATGTACAGATCATTTGTGTGAGTCTAAATAATAAAAAGGCTTGATTTCCTTACAAGGAATAAGCCTTTTTTATTATTTCTTGTAAAAAAATATATAGGTGTTTTTGGCCATCCCCCGAAAAGAGGAGTTAAGTTTTAGTCGGGTAAGCGAGGGGCAACGCTGTACATTATCCCAAGCTAACGGTTACGAAGCTTGCAAGCCTTCACACTCGTTCACCATACTTGTCTTCTCCTAGCAGTATTCTGAGCCATGTACAGACTCTCTGTTTCCTCATTTCCTCATGCAACCCACGGACTTGTTACCAAGTCCGCAGTTTCGGATGGAGATAGACTTTACATCTAGTCTAGTAGCGGAAGCTACACTGTGGGAATGCGACTTCTTGTCGTACCATAATTCCCGTTATTGGAAGTAAATGCATTTACTAATATTGGAAATTAATGATTGTATAATATCGTGTGAAATATCTGTAAGGAATACTTTCTGTTGTATTTCCTTTTTGAAAAGTTAAATAATTTCCGTATATATCTCTACTTATAAATTCCCATCCGTTTTTCTCTTTCATTTCAATATAAGGATCTAGCTCTCCTTGTTTTACTAAATAAGGATGGGTAATATCATCTGTTTGCACTTCCATTATATTTTTATCTGCAAGTACCATCTTTGACATAGCAATTGCCAGTGGTATCGGATTTCCTTCTTGAAAAATGACATCCTTTTTTTGTACAAAGAATACGAATGCGATACTAAGTATTACAGATAAGGCAATGAAAGATAACCTTAATTTGGGTAACTTTGCCCATCCCCCGAAAAGGGGGAATAAGACAAAATATACCAATTAGATACTAAATAGATTGGGATTCAGCCGAGATACGTGTAAAAATAGGTCATGGAAATACAATATTTACTAAATTGTTGCTATTTTGGTTGTAGTCAAAATAAACATTTTTGCTATAGACAGCAATATTAAGAAAAGATTATTAAGATTGTTGATTTAATTATGGATAGCAACAAAAAATATAGACATAAGAGTAAGTAGAAAATATCAAATGACTACCTACTCAAGAGGAATTATTGTTTTAAAACATTGCTCTTGTAATCAACTTGTCTTCTTCTCTTTCTTCACTGGTAGTTTGCTTTGAAACAGTGAAGAAAATAAATAGAATAATCCTGGTAAGATAATTATTAATCCGGCAATTCCATATGTCTGCCTTATATTCATATGTAAGAAGGATGACGATGCGAACACTATGCCTATTGGCATAGTGATTCGGAGAAAGAGCAAACGTACAGCGCTAAGTTGGGGTAGGCGATCTTTAGGAGCTTCACGCTGAAAAACGGCTGCACTTTGAGCATTAAAAAGTGGAAAAGCAATCCCTCCGAATAACTCACATATCCAAGCTAATGGTATGGAATGAACAAAGAATAATAGGACAAAGGAGAGACCTCCTCCTATTAAACCAAGATACATAGTTTGAGGTGTTTTAGGAACCCGTGTAAGTAAGACCATTCCGAGTGCATAGCCGATTGGGAAAGCACCAGAAAAGATGGCATATTCCCATGAGTGACCGTTAAGTTCTCCTTTTATAAACGGAATACCAATAACCATTGCTGTTCCTACTGCAAACTGGACGGTGGAGGAAAGAAGAGACAATTTTAAGAGAGAAGGATACTTGAAGAATATACGGTATCCTGTCTTCATTTCAGCCCACCAAAACCTTTTTGACCAGGTAGCCACTTTTTCTGTACTTCTTATAGGAATCTGTAATAGTGAAAGAAAACTGATAAAGAACATAATAGATGAAAATACATAAATAAAATGTATAGGACTTACTAGTAGTAACAAAGATGTAGCTCCGGGAGCTATAAAACTCATAAGGCGAATGGTAGCATCTAATAATCCATTTGCCTGAGTAAGCTCCTCTTCTTTACAAATATCAGGGAGCAGGGAAAAAGAAATGCTAGCATAGATGGGCTGCAACAGTCCCAATGTACATTGCAGAATAATTAACCCTAGGATGGTTCCTGTGTACTTATCTGTGATATATCCAGCCAGAGGAAAAAGGTATGCAAAGGAACGAATAAGCTGTATGTTACGAAGCACCTTCTCCTTTACAACATAATTAAGAAAGGGAGTACTTATAATTTGTAGAAGCAAAGAAGGAATAAAATAGATAAGCCAGAGTACCCCCATCCATTCCTTAGAACCTGTGACTTGATATAGTAACAGTCCGTTTAGAATTCCGCCAGCCGCCCCACCAAATTCCGATACAACTTCGCCCACCCATAGTGCCTTAAATGATTTAGAGTATTTCTTCATATGTCATCTCCAAGGTACTGGGTAAGACGTCTGGAAAAGTGAGTAAGCTGTGTTGGATTGGCAGAATATATTCCTTTATCAACCTTAATGAATTTTGCAGCTTTCAATAGTGAAAGTTGATGATGCAGGGTAGTCTTTGAAATATTGAATTGGGTGCTCATCTCTTGAAGAGATGAAGGTCCCCTTAACAATTGGTATAGCAATCGTAAGCGAATTTCATCTCCTAATGCCTTATGGCCGCGAACAAGATCAATAGATGGTATCCCAGGTTCTAGCAAATATTCGTCCTTCAATGGATAAAATAATAATTTAGTGTCCGAAGTTCTTTGCTCTAAAACCCAGGGACGATATGAAACATGAGGAATCAGTTTGACAGTCCAAATAGATGGCTCTGGCTGATATCTCACTCCGTCCGTAATACGTTCAATCTCCTCAACAGGTCTAGTAATATCCAATGAATCATGTTGTTTTTGTTCAAAAGATAATGCTTTATTCCACTTCTCCCATTCCTCCTGCTGACTTATCCAGCTATGCCACTCTGTAATCACTTCAATAAAAAGGGCACATAATTCCTCACGGGAGTAACGAGCTAAACTTCGAACGTATCCACATAAATAATCATGGTCATTAAAATGTGTAGCATATTCCTCAAATGAGGCTAAGCTATGACGGAAAGCAGCAGCCTCGACAGCTTCTTTTCGTAAAGGTTCAAGCTCCCGACCTCCATATGGCAAAATAGTTTCATATATACAGTCAGCTGAGAGGTTATAAAGATGATTCGAAAAATCTGAAACAGATGATGAAGATAATCTGTTTTGAAGCATAAGCAATCCGTACCAGAAGTTAGTCTCTTGTATCAATTGTAGAACATCTATAAGTGACGTAGGCATAGAACTCTGGTCTGTCAGCCATTTCTCGTCTAAATCAAATGTATGTCTAATTCGTGCATGTGTGTATCCAGCTATGCCTAGGATAACTTCCCAAACGGGTGAAGATTCTACTTCCAGGGATATAGTTTCAATCAGTTGTGAGGAATACGTTTGTTTCATTTAAAAGCCTCCTTTCTATTTATAATACATATTCTAAAATATCAGAAAATAAAATTCAATATTTTTTGAATTTTATTTTAAAACTTTATAATATTTTGGTTTCCTTAAAATGTATGTGCTATTTCGATAAGAAATAATCTTATATATATATTAATGAGGTTAATTTTGAAGGAAGTTGATAAGTACCTGTCACAAAAACGACCGTTTTTGTGACAGCGATTGGTATTGGGTTATGAAGTTAAGTAAACTAGCAATCTCAGTGTAACAAAAATATGTAACAAAATTAATTTGTAACAATATCTATTTCACAACGTTTTTGATACAATAAAACTAAAAAAGGAGGAATTCTATGAAATTTGGATATATGCGAGTATCTACAATTGATCAAAATTTAGATCGACAAGAACAGCAACTAAAAGATGCTGGTTGCGAGCGTCTTTTTTTTGAAAAAGTAACAGGTGTTAAACGCGAACGCCCTGAGTTAAATCGTATGTTAGAGTTTCTACGTCAAGGAGATACAGTAGTAGTTACAGATTTGACTCGCCTTTCACGTTCTACTAAAGACTTAATTGAAATTGCTGAACTTATTTCTCGTAAAGGAGCAAACTTGAAAAGTCTAAAAGAGGCATGGCTTGATACAACTACAGCACACGGGAAAATGCTCTTTACTGTTTTTGCAGGGATTGCTCAATTTGAAAGAGATTTAACCTCAGAACGGACAAAAGAAGGAATTCTGGCAGCAAAAAAACGAGGTAAATATCCTGGTAGACCATCTGTAGACAAAGAAAAATTAAGTTATGCATTTTATTTAATGGAACAAGGAGCAAGTATCACAGAGGCTGCTGAAAAATCTGGTATATCTAGAATGACCATTTATCGAAATATGAACTAATACAAAATGACGTATACTTTGTGACATAGTGAGTTTGATTATAAAATATTTTGTGTAAAAGGATGGATTCCAAGATAAATATGAACACTAAAAACAGACTAAAAATTTTAACAACTGATGAAATTAATCGTCTTTATAGTAGACCTGTATTTACACCTAAAGAACGTGTGTTATACTTTTCGCTTTCACAAGTAGAAAAGGAATTATTATATACTTTACGTTCTATAAAGTCTAAAGTGTATTTTATTCTTCAACTTGGATATTTCAAATCAAAACATTTATTTTTTCAGTTTAAATTATCTGAAGTCCAAGAAGATATTCAATATATTTTAAAAGTCTATTTTAAAAATGAGTCATTTGGAGATTTTGGATCGATTGATAAAAAGACACGATCAACTCATAAAAAATTAATTCTTAAAATATCTAATTACCGTATTTGTGACTCATATTATCGAGGTGTTTTACAAGAAAAAGCCCGTAGGGCTGCAACAGTAAGTGGAAAACCTATTTTCATTTTTCGTGAATTACTCAATTATTTAATAGAAGAACACATTATTATTCCCGCGTATAGTTTTATGCAAGATATTGTAGGAACTGCTATTACATCTGAAGAACAACGACTCATAATGATTATACAAAATTATCTATCTGAAACAGATAAACAGCATTTAAAAAAATTATTATATAATTCTTCTGGACTATATGAGATCACTAGAATAAAACATCAACCAAAAGATTTTAGTATTAATGAAATTAAGCGTGAAATCGAATGTGGAAATAATATACGCTCCTTTTTTCAACTGGCCAATATTATTTTACCTCAACTAAAAATTTCTAATGAAAGCATTAAATACTACGCTTCTTTAGTAGAATATTATTCCGTATATAAATTAAAACGGTTTGATGAATACCTTATCTATATTTATTTACTGTGCTTTATTTTTCATCGTTATCAAAGAATGAATGATCATTTGATTAATAGTTTTATTTATAAAATGAGAAAATACAACGATGATATCCTATCCTTTGCTAAAGACCAGATATATACCTATTACACAGAAAACCAGGAGGATTTTACGAAAGTAGGAAAGGTTTTACAAGTTATAGTAGATGAAAATATTTCAGATAATACAGCATTTAAAGACATTCAAAAACGTGTATTTTCTATCCTAGACCGTCCAAAGTTAACTGAACTAGCCAATCAAATCCTGGATAATACAAAAATAGATGAAAAAGCATTCCGTTGGGAACGTATTGATACATTGGCATTACAGTTTAAACGACAAATTCGTCCTATTTTTATGATGATCGATTTTGTTACAACAGATATGGATGACTCTCTTATGGATGCAATAACTTTTTTAAAAGGAGTTTTTACGAAACGAAAAGCCTTAACCAAATATGATATCGAAGATATCCCTCAAGCCTTTATAACAAATAGCAACAAACGTTATCTTTACACGAAAGATGAGCCTCATTCAAAACGTTTACTAATAGATCGATATGAATTTTTAATTTATTATTCCTTATGGCATCGTTTGCAATCAGGAGATATTTTTTGTAGAGATAGTATACAGTATAGAAGTTTTGAAGATGATTTAATCGATGAAGATAAGTGGGAACAAAAAGAGAGTATCATTCAAGATCTCCATTTAACTATGCTACAACAGCCCATCGAACAACATTTAAAAGAACTTGAAAACAAATTAGAAGCTCGTATCATCTCAATTAATAAAAGAATTACTTCAGGAAAAAACAAACATGTTCAAGTAAAAAAGCATAAAAATCATCATTCCTGGACACTTCCATATACTCGAGCTTCAGCTCCTATTAATCATTCGTTTTTCGATGTATTACCACAAGGTGATATGAGAAGTATTCTGTACTTTGTAAATCAACAATGTAATTTCCTAGATAACTTTGAACATATCCTGGGACGTTATGCAAATCAAAAAGCAAATGATACTATTCTCATTCCATGTTTAATAGCTTGGGGAACAAATATGGGATTATATAGAATGGGGGAAGTCTCTGATATAGATTATTCAAAATTAGCAACTATTTCATCTGATTTTATTCGATTAGAAACGTTAAGAGAAGCGAATGACTGTATTAGTAACGCAATAAGTAAACTTCCTATTGTTCAATATTATAATATGGATGATTTCGTGCATTCGAGTAGTGACGGTCAAAAATTTGAAACACAGATTCATACGCTGCAGTCCCGTCATTCCTCTAAATATTTCGGAATGAATAAAGGGATTACCTCTTATACAATGGTGGCCAACCATATTCCGATTCAAGCAAGAATTATTGGTGCGAATGAACATGAAAGCCATTATGTATTCGATATCTTATACAATAATACAACTGATATAAAGCCTAATATTCATTCTACAGATACACACGGAACAAATGAGGTTAATTTTGCAATTTTAGATTTATTTGGTTATCAGTTTGCCCCAAGATATAAAGATATTCATGCGACAATATCTCGAAATTTATATGGTTTTCAGCATCCAAGCCAGTATGAAGAATTCCTTATCAAACCTTTGCGGAAAATTAATACAGAGCTAATTATGAAGGAATGGGACAATATTAAACGAATTATACTGTCTCTTGCTTTAAAAACGACTACTCAAAATGTGATTGTTCGAAAGTTAAGTTCCTATGCGCGAAAAAATCAAACCAAACGTGCATTGTGGGAGTATGATAATATCATCAAAAGTCTATATTTTTTAGAATACATTGATTCGCTACCATTACGTCAAAATGTTCAAAAGGCGCTAAACCGCGGGGAAAGTTATCACAAATTACGTCGGGCTGTCTCTTTTGCAAACTTTGGGAAACTTCGTTTCAAGACTGAACAAGATCAGCAGATCTGGAATGAATGTAGTAGGTTGCTAACCAATTGTATTATTTACTACAATGCGAGTATATTATCAAATTTATTAACGAAATCTCAAAATAAAGGTATTGAGATGAACATACTAAAGTATATTTCACCGGTTGCCTGGCAACATATCAATTTTTATGGCCGTTATGAATTTAGTAAATCTCCAGCAGTGGTAAATTTAGAGACAATCATTGAGAGCATCAATGAAGATGATATTTTAGCCAGATTAACGCAAGAACATTCACTTGAAGAAGAATAAGATAAAATATAATTTGGTATATTTTGTCTTATTCCCCTTTTTCGGGGGATGGGCAAAGTTACCCTACATATGTTTCAACTAGGATTCTCGTTCATTGTGTTCGTTGTATCTACACTTATAAATTGGTATCAGGGCAGTCAATTAGTAGATTACCCTGAAGAGTGGAAATATACTGCCAAGTTCACAAAATGGCTGTACAATAGGGAAAAAATTTATAATTCTCATGATATTTCTCAACTTGATTTCTTTGTGTATACAGCTAAATTTTATCCTGTCTACTCTGCAATTATGGTAATTAGTTTCTTACATTTTATCCTTGTAACCATTTATAGTATATGGAGAATTAGAAAGGCAAGATATGATGTATCGCTCCCTTTATCTGACAAGAAGAAATAGGAAACAGCTTTAATAAGCGACTTTGCCATATATAGAAAACCATCCTCCAGTGATGGTTTTTCTTATTTCTTGTCCTTTTAAGGTTACGTTAGATGGTGACTACTCTCCAAACTCCAAAAACAGGGACTTATTTATGCCCTTTTAGAGAGCACAAGACTTCCTTCTTAGTGTATAAAAACCAGGAATTTTTCCATAAAATGTCTTAGCGTATAATATCCGCGTTTTGACGTCAGGACCCCAGTTAAGTTACATCTTTCCATTCACCTCCGGTTTCAGTATCAGAATAATGTCATAAACCCACTCCTTTAAAGTGTTATTTGCCAATACCAACTAATCGGTATTGGCAAATTTATTATATGATTGGGATTATATTACAATCAATTAAATACAAAATTTTCTGGAAACTAATACAACTTTCTCAACAATGTTTCTTATTCGTAAAGGTATACCTTTACAAACTAACGTGCCTTATCTATGAAACGTTGAAATATCAAGTTAATAAAGGTGATTAAAATCATTTTATAAACGTTTATTTTTAATGAATACCTTTATAAACAAAATGGTATAATTGTGGTAACAAATGTAAGGAGAATACAAAACGTGGCAAATATTTATGGATATATACGTGTAAGTACAAAAGATCAAAATGAACAACGTCAGTTACATAAGATGATGGAACGAGGAGTGGAAGCTCGACGCATTTTTGTCGATAAAGCAAGTGGACGACATTTTGATCGTCCTCAATATCAATTATTACGAAAGATATTAAGTACAGGTGATATTGTTTACATAGACGCCTTAGATCGTATGGGCCGTAATTATGATGAGGTAATTTCAGAATGGAAGTATATAACAAGAGAATTACAAGCGGATATCGTAGTTTTAGAAAATGAAACCCTGTTTGATAGTCGGAAATTTCGTGATATGGGTGATATGGGCCGATTAATGGAAGATCAATTTTTATCTTTGCTGTCCTATGTTGCGGATCAAGAACGTAAAAAGATTCATCAGCGACAAGCGGAAGGTATTGCTGTAGCTAAGTCTCAAGGAAAACATTTAGGCCGTCCTCAGGTGAACCTTTTGACCTTAAGCAAACAGCAAATAAATATAATAGAAGAAACTCATTCAAAATGGAAAAGTGGAGAAATAACTGCTGTTATATTTATGGAAATGTTAAAACTAAAGAAAAACACCTTTTATAAAATTATGAAGGAATATGAAGAAGTAAATTAGGGCTTTTCCTATAAAACATACCACCAACACTTTAACGAAACTGTAGCAAACCATCCGAATTTAAAATCTGTACGTATTTTGATTGGTAACGGAATGATTGTACATCCGATTTTTTTAATATCTTACAAAGGTGTTATGTTAATGTTATGTTTTTACATTTCTTCTTTGTGGAGAAAGACTTAACATAACAATATAATAAAAACACATGAGGTGAAGAAATTGAAAAAATATATCGCACTTTTTAGTATTTTAATCGTATTTGCAAGCTTATTAGTAGGTTCGGGTTGGAACGTTTGGGGTTTACATCATTTGGGTAAATTATCTCAGGATAAATATTATGTTCAAATTACAACGGATGGAATTGAAAAAGCTGATGACGGAGGAACATCGAAACGTTTTAATTACAATTTAACTGGATTTGATAAAGACGGTAAAGAAAAAGAATTAGAATTCAATACTCAAAAAAACCTTCGTAAAGAAGCATTCTTACGCGTCTACTACTGTGATAAAAAAGGTGAAGAAGATGTATCAGGTTGGGAAGAAGTGAAGCAGGAAGAGCTTCCTGCGAAAGTGAAAGAAAAACTAGCTGCGAAATAATAAAAATAAAAAGGGTTTGGCCTTAAAGGTCAAATCCTTTTCTGTTTTCAAAATCTTCTTCTGAAATGACTATGAATCCATGTCTTTTAAATAGAGCTGTTGTTACGCCGTAACCAGTTTGTTTATTTTCACTAATTACATAAGTCTTATCGTTTTTTGCACCAGAACAGATACCTCTACATTTATCTGCCTCTTTGGTAAGGTATCCAATAATCCTTACTTATACTATCGCGATTTCTGATAACTTACATTTAGAGGTATCGTTCAATATAACAAAAATGTAATGTTAATGAAATGTAATTCCATCGATACTATAAATGAAATTATATAAAATGAATTACATAAATGAATAGGAGTTAAAGAATTTTTATAATGAAAAAGGAGAAGTATTAATGCGAAATATATTAAGTGTAGAAAAAATTGAAAAATATTATGGTAATAAAGATAATGTAACAAAGGCTATAGATAATATTAGTTTTAAGGTAGATGAGGGAGAATTTGTTGGAATAATGGGGCCTTCAGGAAGTGGCAAAACTACATTACTGAACTGTATATCAACGATTGATAATGTTACTACGGGAAAAATAATAATAAATAATAGTGACATTACTCGGTTAAAATCAAAGTCACTAGATAAGTTTAGACAAAATGAATTAGGGTTTATATTTCAGGACTTTAATTTATTAGATACCCTTACTGCTTATGAAAATATTGCCCTAGCGTTAACAATAAAAGGTGAGGAAAGTTCAAAAATTGATGGCAAAATACAAGCAGTTGCAAAATATTTAGACATTGAACAAGTATTAAGCAAATACCCTTATCAAATGTCAGGCGGACAAAAACAAAGGGTTGCTTCGGCAAGAGCTATCGTAACAGATCCATCTTTAGTACTTGCAGATGAACCAACAGGAGCATTAGATTCTAAATCAGCTAGGTTATTACTTGAAAGATTTGAAAGTCTAAATAAGGATTTGAAAGCTACAATACTAATGGTTACTCATGATGCATTTACAGCAAGCTATGCTCGTAGAATTCTTTTTATTAAAGATGGAAAAATATTTAGCGAGTTGATAAGAGGGAATGATTCTAGAAAAGAATTCTTTAATAAGATTATCGAAGTAATAACCCTTCTTGGAGGTGACGATAATAATGTATTCTAAGATTGCTGTTGGTAATGTAAAGAAAAGTTTTAAGGATTATGCGATATATTTCTTAACACTAACACTAGCTGTTTGTATATTTTATAGCTTTAACTCGATAGAATCACAAAAGGCACTTACGGAAATTGAAGGATCAGGTAGAGCGTATGTGTCCACTTTAATGGACTTTATCTCAGGTGTGTCAGTATTTGTATCTGTAATATTGGGTAGTTTAATACTCTATGCAAATAATTTTTTAATTAAAAAACGTAAAAAAGAATTAGGAATATATATGACTTTAGGTATGGGAAGAAAAAATATATCCAGAATATTAGTAACAGAGACATTTTTAGTTGGCGTTATATCTTTAATAAGTGGACTTATATTAGGTATTGGAGTATCACAGGGATTATCTACATTTACATTAAAGTTATTCGATTTGCCCATAGATGGATATAAGTTTGCAGTTTCAACAGGTGCTATAGGTAAAACTGTATTATACTTTGGAATCATGTTTTTGCTTGTTATGTTATTTAATGTATATGTTGTTTCTAAATACAAAATAATTGACATGTTAACAGCAGGTAGAAAAAGCGAAGAGATAAAATTTAAAAATCCTATCATATATGTAATAACATTGATTTTATGCGTGGTATCACTTGGATTTGCATATAGTTCTGTACTAAAGATAGGGTTAAATTTTAGAAATCCTATGCTCATAGTAGCAATACTTCTTGGAGTATTAGGTACATTGTTGTTTTTCTTTAGCTTATCTGGATTTATATTGTATGTTGTAAAGAAAAATAAAAAAGTCTATTTTAAAGGGTTAAATATATTTATCATCAAACAACTAAATAGTAAGGTTAATACAAATTTTATATCCATATCTTTAATTTGTTTAATGTTATTTATTACAATGGTAGTTTTATCTACAGGAATAAGCTTAAAAAGAAGTTCAGACGCAGCAATGAAAGCAGCAACACCTTTTGATGCTAGTGTTATGTTGGAAAATAATGATGAAAGTTACACTATAGAAGACGCATTAAATACAATAAATTTTAAAAAAAGTAATAACGAAAAATATGTATCTTATAATGTATATCATACAGGGATGAAAGTCAGTGATTTTTTAACAAAAAAACCCAAAAGATTTAGGGGTCGTGATGTGGATTTCATTAAAGTATCTGATTACAATAAAATTTTAACACTTAAAGGTGAAAAAGAAATCGATTTAAATAACAATGAAGTTTTGCTTTTATCAAATCATAACGAGTTGGTTAATCCAATAAATGAAAGATTAAAAAATAGCAATAAGATGAATATTAAAGAAAAAGAATATCTAGTAAAAAATCCTAAAGTTATACAAGAAAATCTTCAAACTTTTGATGGGTTAAATAATGTATTCACAATCGTTATAAATGATGAGTTTTTATCAGGCTACAAAATTAGTACATCCGTACTTAATGTAAATTATTTAGACGGAAATAAAAAAGAACATAATAAAAAATATGATGATGATAGAATTACAGCAGACTTTTATAAGAAAGGTACGAATATAAATGTTAAAAGTATAACTAGCATATCAAGGGATGGAGCTTATGAAATAAGTAAGGGAATAACAACTATTATACTATTTGTTGGGATATATGTAGGTATTGTATTTTTAATAACCAGTATGGCTGTATTAGCTCTTCAACAATTATCAGAAGCCAGCGACAGCATAGAAAGATATAAATCTTTGAAGAGAATTGGATCAAACAGAAAAATGATAGACAAAACCATTTTCATTCAAACCTTAGTGTACTTTAGTTTTCCAATTACTCTTGCGTTCGTTCATTCAGTAATCGGGATTAAGGTAGCTAATGATTTTGTAAACGAACTTCAACCAACAAATATTAGTTTTTCAGCGTTCATGACAGCGCTAATATTTATTGTAGTTTATGCAGGATATTTCTACACAACATATATCGGGTATAAAAATATAGTAAAAGGTAATACTTGATTTTATAATAATTATTAAGGCTATTAAATCTTGTTACTTAAGGTTTAATAGCCTTATATTCTATATAGCGAGGGAAAATCCATGAAAAAGATCATTCTTATTGAAGATGATGAAATTATAAGAGAAGAGTTACAATTTTTTTTTGAAAAGTATGGATATGAAGTAAAGGCTCCCATAGATTTTAATCATATTATCGAATATGTAGAAAACGAGAATGCAAACCTTATATTACTAGACATAAATCTTCCTGTGTTTGATGGTTATTATATATGCAGAGAAATACGTAAAACTTCAGATGTTCCAATTATAATGGTTACGAGCAGAGATAGTGATGTAGATGAACTAATGAGTATGAATTTAGGAGCAGATGATTTTATAACAAAGCCTTATAATACAGAAATATTGTTAGCAAGAGTTACAAATGTTTTAAGAAGAGCTTATGGAGGCATAAAGACGAATAACATCTTACATTATAAAGACATTCATTTGAACCTTTCGAATGCAACGGTTACTTATCAAGACAAGTCCGTAGATTTAACTAAAAATGAAGTTAAGATACTCTCATGCTTAATAAATAATCGCGGTAATATTGTAAAAAGAGATTCACTCATGGAATCCTTATGGAAATCTGATTATTTTGTGGATGATAGCACTTTAACTGTTAATATAAATAGATTAAGAAAAAAGCTTGAAGAGATAGGTATAGAAAATCCAATAGAAACAAGAAGAAAGCTAGGGTATATAATGCCATGAATACAGGTGAATTTATTAAAGATAAAATGGTAGTAATACTATCTAATGTACTGGTATTTATTATACTAGCAGGTATATTGCTGACTGCGAATGTTCAGTTCATTATAATATTCTTTGTCTTTTGTATTTGGTTTTTTCCATTGATTTCATATATGGCTATAGAATTTATAAAATGCAAAAATTATTATAACGAGATCAATGGCATATTAGAAAACTTGGAGAAAAAATACCTACTTCCAGAGGTAGTAAAGGAAGCAAACTTTCTACATGGGGAAAAGCTTACCTCTATACTAAAAGAAATAAGTAGAGATATGCATGAGAATGTAAAATATTATAGAGATATGCAAGCGGATTATAGAGAATATATAGAAACATGGGTGCATGAAATTAAGACGCCGATAGCTTCTACAAAGCTAATAATTGAAAACAATCAAAATGAAGTAACTAATAAAATAGACTCCCAAATGGATCGAATCGAAAGGTTTGTAGAACAGGTGCTGTATTATTCTCGAAGCAATAATGTCAGTAAGGACTATATTATAAAACCAATTGACCTTGATGATCTAGTAAGAACTGTAATTAAAAGAAATTATAGAGATTTTATTCATAAGAGAATAAAATTAGATATAAAAGATATTAATAAAATCGTATATAGTGATAGAAAATGGGTTGAATTTATTATTAATCAAATAATAGGAAATTCTATAAAGTACTCAAATAACAAAGAACAAATGATACGTATATACTCAATTAAGAAAGCTAACTCAGTAATACTAACTATAGAGGATAATGGAGTAGGGATAATAACTAAAGATATAAATAGAGTTTTTGAAAAAGGATTTACTGGAGAGAATGGAAGGAGATTTAGCAAAAGTACAGGAATGGGCTTGTATCTATGCGAAAAACTGTGCTCAAAATTAGGAATGAAAATTGGCATTGAATCTGAAGTGAATAAAGGAACTAGAGTTACATTAATATTTCCGTTGTCAGGTATGGTAACTTTTGAGCCTTATTTATAAAAGAGAGGCTGCCATCTTTCCACGTATTTCGTATGAAACTTATAAACAAATTTAAAAAAGTGTGAAAAGAATAGAAATTCTTTTCATACCGTTTGTATTACTTAGCTATTTAACATATTGGTATATTTAATTGTGAATCGGATGGATGTTAATCTGGTTTAGTCATTACTATTTTTGATGTCCACTAATACTTAACGTAAGATTTGGTTCGGTTGCTACACAGACCTCGTAAGCGAGAAATTGTACGCTATATAAAACAGTAAAATAAATATCCGGTCCCTTAGCATACAAGGAATCGGATATTTTATGTCCAAATTGTGTCTAAACGTACAATTTTCTTTTTTTGATATGGTGACCCCATGCCCATCAACTTAAGAGAGGAAACAAAATGAACTTTCGTTCATATAAACGAAAAAACTCTTGAAATATTTCGTGTCTTTAAAAATGACCATACCAAATAAACCTTTATAGGTATCGTTTTTAAAAATTATGCAGCTTTCTTCTGTTTTCTCAATCCATTATACTCATAGACAACACCCAAAATATCAAAGACTGTTTTCTTTTCATATCGATGAGATTTCCGGCCGTTCTTTTGGAGTAAGTGGAATAGTCGGATTAGAATCTTTGTTATTTCTTGGGTGTTTTGCTGTATGGCTTGATATAAAATGTGTAAATGATCTTGAATCATTCCGATTGCTTTATATTCACTTAATTCTTGTTTCTTCTTTTGTAAAATTAATTGTCGCATCTTAAACATAGTAGAAGAACATAGAAAAATGGCAATGAGTTTTCCATAAACATGGCATTCTAATCGCTCTTGTTTAATATGTTGCCAATGATGAATTTGAAATAAGGATTTCCAAGTTTTAAAAATGATTTCAATTTGCCAGCGGAGAGAGTAAAAATTATGGATTTGTTCCATCGGAACAATCTCCCAAGGTGTATTGGTAACATATAGGTTCATGCCAGCTAATCGTTTGCTTTTTTTCCGAATATGTAATGCCCTTTTTGCTTTCTGTGTACACTTGTTTTTTCATACGCTCACGAAGTTGTTTCTCTGTTAATCGATACATAATCACTCGAGTGAATAATTTTTTATCCTTTCCAATATAAGCATCTTTTATTTCATAGACCTGTCCTGGTTTTAAGGTATCCATAATGTGTTCTAAATCAACTTTGATGTACTGAGATTGTTTTTTTATTGTCCCATTTCGAAAGTATTCAGGAAATTCATTTTTGATATACACCCTATTGTTTAATTTGAGCCGTGATATGTAATACACGCCACGTTGGTCCATTTGATCTAAATCATCCAGTGAATAATAGCCTAAATCCCGAATACATAGATCCCCAGGACGTAATGTTGCTAAACACTCTGTTCCAAAGGTTTTATCATTATTTTTCCCTGGTTCCACTTGGAAATTTAAAAACTGGCCACTGTGTAAATCATATTCTAACTGGATTTTTATACCCGCTGTTTGAGCACAACCACCTGATCCAGGATACACACTAGCTAAATGCTTTGGCACTTGAAAAATCGTTGCATCTAAAATACGAATTCGTTGAAAATAAGCGATTGAAGAACTAGGAATCACTGATGTTTCGCAAATTTTACTTTTTAATAACGAAGAGAAAATATGTTTTAAAAAGCAAACAGCTTTTTTATTGAAACGCTTATTGAGTCCTTCTGGACTCATAAGTGTTCCTGTAACAGCATGAAGTTGACTACACAGTCTCACTAAAGAATCACTTGCTACTCGTTGACTAATCCAGACACAGATAGTAGCTAAATCATGACCAGAAAACTTTCGTTTCCGTTGTACAAACCCTAGTTCTTTAGCGAGATTTTCCAGAAATGAAGGAGTAAGATGTTCATATAATTCTTCAGCAAATAATTGCAGCTCACTTTGAATGGAAAGATTCATAAAAAACGTCATCCTTTCTAATAGTCTTGTTTAGAAAGAATAACGTTTTTGTACACCTTGGGGTAGTTAATGCTCTTAAGTTTATGGGCGTATATGGCGACTCCTATGTGTAAAATGTTTAATTAGAACTATACAAAATATATTGATTAAATAATTAAATGTTTTGTATAATGTAAAAAGTGTGTTTATTCTAAATTAAGTGTGATGAAAAGGAGTGGATGATATGAACATGTATACGAACGATTTCATAGAATCTATTTCTTTTATTCTTCATTTTCTTTTAAAGGAACAGGGGCATCAGCCTTTGTTCCTTTTATTTTAGTGATATTTCAAAGGAGGAAAATTATGACACAGTACAAGCGCGTTTTAATTAAATTAAGTGGAGGAGCTCTTGCTGATCAAGATGGAAACAGTTTTGGTTCTAAATGTTTGGAACATATAGCAAATGAAATTATATCTATTGTAGACTTAGGGATTGAAGTCTCCCTTGTTGTTGGAGGTGGTAACATTTTTAGGGGGAATTTAGCTGACATATGGGGAATTGATAGGGTAGAAGCAGACAATATAGGTACATTAGGTACCATTATCAATAGTTTAATGCTAAGAGGGGTACTAAAGAGTAAAACTGACAAAGAAGTACGTGTTATGACATCTATTCCTATTACAGCTGTAGCAGAACCTTACATTCGTTTACGGGCGGTTCATCATTTAGATAAAGGATATATTGTCATTTTTGGCGGTGGGAATGGGCAGCCTTTTGTCACTACAGATTATCCGAGTGTACAACGAGCTATAGAAACAAACAGTGATGCAATTTTAGTCGCAAAGCAAGGAGTGGATGGAGTCTTTACGAGTGATCCAAAGAATGATAAGGAAGCGGAAATGTACAGTAATTTAAATTATAATGACGTAGTTCAAAAAAATTTAAAAGTTATGGATCAGTCAGCATTGTTGCTTGCTCGTGATTATAATTTACCAGTCCACATATTTAATTTTGATGAACCGGGAGTAATGAAAAAAGTATGCCTAGGGGAACAACATAAAGGTACATTAATTAATCATGAATTAACTAAGCTTGAGAACAAAACTAAAAGGAAAGCATTTTAATTGCTTTCTGGAGATTCAAGTTATAGTAAATACATAAAAAAAACGAATGAAATGTATTTTTAATTAAATTAATTATTTTGTATAGCTGTATTAAGTGATCCACTACATACGCATTAAGATAATATTTTGAGACATCCCCCATAACGAAAATTTTACCTTTTTACAGTTATTTATAAGAGTTCGACTCATTTTTTTCGTTTTGGGGGCGTTATAAAATCCCTAAGTTGATGGGCATGTATGGTGACCCCTGATAGGTTATTAATTAGCATTTTCTGTCTTATTCCCCTTTTTCGGGGGATGGGCAAAGAAACCCGTTATTGGAAGTTATTCCAAACCCCTCTTTATTTGGAGAGAGGCACGATTTGCTCTCAATATTTTTTCTTTTTAAGTAAGTAAAGTCCTGTCAGATTAGCTCCTAGTGCAATCACACCTATAACAACAGAAACACTTAGAGAAACTACCTGATTTGGAATTAGATTAATAATGTCTGTTGAAAGTAATATAATGGTTGCCAGCCATGTTAAACCAACAATTTGAAGCCAATTTGTTTTCTTTGCCATAATCTATTCACCTCTTTCTTTCATTGTATCAGTCAACAGAAAAGATTTGTACAAATTTGGATGAATAGGATATTCATGTAAAGTTAACATGACGCATCATTATCGGGATTCAATGTATTTAGAAGACTATTAAAAGTCCTCCAGATTGTTTAACTGGAGGACTTTCGTGTTCACATAATTATAGTTACCGGAAGTTGTTTTTAAAAATATGTCGGATGGTTTAGCCATTCTTCAATACCAACAGAACCTTGAACTGATAGCAAACGATATAAATATCTATATGGTTTTCTAACATAAGTTAAATCAGGAATATCCCGTACAGATATATATCCTCTAATAAAGTCTTCAGCACTCTTCTTATCCAATACATATTCTAAAGCAATAAAATCTAACTCTCTAGGTGCTACAGCATAAGCTTCTGTATCTACTAATCCGGTAATTTCAGTTCCATTGCTTAAAAATTGTGTGGGATCCATATCGACTAAAATAAAATTACTTTCTGTTGGAGTAGGAATCCTTTTTAATAACAATTGTATTTCAGGAAGAACTTCTAATATTTGTTGGTTATTTTTATAAAATCTCTCAGTTAGCTGTTGCATTATGTTTATAAGCGTACTGTGAAAATCGTAAATAGATGTTTGATGAGTCCCTAATGGATTACCTATGTAATTAAAGCTTTTTTGATGGATGAGTGCTAATCCTTTCCCCAAGCTTTCTAATATGGAAGATGGTTGATTCAAAAAAGTATGTATCGTATGCCCATTTAACTTTTCTACTACCACGTATTCCTTATTATCTATAGTCATTTTTCGTAGAACCCTTGGTACAGGAAATGAACTTAGTTCCGCTAAGGAGTTATTAATGACTTCTAAATGAAATACATTTCGAGGATCAATCCCAAATAGCTGTTTACACCCCCACCAGAAGTCATTATGAGGTTCTTGAATCATTTGTGAGGAACGTACAATGACTTCCTCGGTTTCCGTTTTAATTAACAATACATTACTGGCGTGATTTTCATATCCAGGATGCAATTCTGTTATCGATTGGATTGAACTATTAAACAAGATTTGTAACTTTTCCATGAATGAATGCCTCCTTTTTATATAAATTTAACATAGGAAAAGCATGAATACCCTATTCATGATCGGTTGACATAACGTCTCATTATCAGCAGTAACCAAATCCCAGAAAACTCTTCATACCAAGAGTTTTCCAGCCTTCCGTTGCCTCCGCTGTATGCGGAATTTCATACATTCCTGTCACAACAGCATTTGCTAGTTCAAACCGTTCCCGTAGCCTGCATGAAATCGTGCATATCCTTAGCGTATAAAATCAGCGTTTTGCCATCAGTACCCCAAAAAGAACTTGTAGCAATCACTACAAGTTCTTTTTGGGGTACTCCATTTTGTTTGTTATTAACTATATTAAGACGTTTAAAAAGATTCTTAGAATAAGTGGAAAGTTTTTGCTTAGTACTTGCATATATTTTAATTGTAAGCTAGGGAAAGGGGATTGATGGTACAGTGATATATCAATATGAAATTGACTTTTCCGTGATGTATAACGACAGGGTAACAACCGTACAATCTGCAACAGTTCCAGCACAGTCTTTAGAATTCGCAAAAGAAAAATTAAAAACAGAAATTAAACGAAGAATAGGTAATTGTGAAATTTCAATTCGCTCCGCAAGCTTGCAAGTTTCAGAAGACGAAAAGTATAGTATTATGATCTAAACTGTAAAATGCAAACCTTAATTCAGGGTTTGTATTTTATATATCCTATTATGGTATGTGAAATTTTTAAAACCCTGTATTTAAAATGAGTAGCATAAACTACTCATCTTTTGTATGCAATTTCAATTGCATACTTGGATGTTCTTCAGGAAGTAAATCCATTTCGTAAAGTCTTACTTCAATTTTCCGCATACATGCGTGTAAATCTTCTTTTAGTTGGCGATCACTAATCCGCAAAATGTCCCATCCTAATTTCTTTAGATAAGAATCTCGGATTGCATCTTTCCTTTTAGCCTCGGGTGTATTATGAAAAGTGTAACCATCCACTTCTATACACAACTTTTTCCCGTTTTTCCCGTATATCGCAAAATCTAACCTGTATCTTCCAATCTTTTCTTGAACAATAGGAGAAAGGCCCATGTAACGCAATTGATCATAAACTTTTCGTTCTAAGTTATTTGCACATTGTTTTCTTTTCATATCGCTATCTGGATCATAGGAGTTTTTCCAAGTAATGTTGGCCAATACATAAAAGAAAATTAAAGCCACTATAACAACTAAAAAACCACTCATATACTTCCCACCTTACCTAAGTAATTTATCTGTATTGAAAAAATGTAATCGAATAATTAATTAGGTTTTTACATTTGTTCTTACTTCAGTAGTATTACCTATGTTTTATGTGTTCAGACCTAACAATATCAAGAAACATTAACATATTAAATTCATGTAAAAAATGTGAACTTTAATTCTAGGTTTGCATTTTTTATATCCTATTATGGTGCGTGAAATTTTTAAAAACCTTTATTGAAAATACTCATAGAAGAATAGCATTCGACATATTTCCGTAGTCTTTTCAGAATAATTAAAATTAAATTACTAATCTATGTAACACAAAAAAAGCTGAATCCCTTCTTACAGAAGGAGTTTCAGCTTTTTATTTTTTAAGCATACACTTTACAACAAGTTGCATTTATACTTCAGTTTATTCGCAACTTGTAGCTATTACTATGAATGCTATATTCTTCAAAATTATTACAACTTTTTTTATTTGTTTTATATTATTCTATGTCTTCTTAAAAGAAATAATTCCATATTTATGAACAAAGGTTTAATTTTATGGAATTTTGTACAAGCTATTAGTACCACAATAATCATTCGGAGGGAGTATCCATGTTTGGGTTAGGTAAAAAGAGAACTCCATTTGGCAACTATTTAGATCGTCGGGGAATTAAACAACAATGGTTAGTGCAAAAGACCGGATTAAGTAAATCATTAATAAGTGATTTAGCAAATAAAAAGGATCGTGTTCCTACACTTACATCAGCAACTAAAATAATTAAAACGCTGAGAAAATTTGATAAAGGCATTGATTATCATGACTTTTGGAATATAGATATTTGAAGACTCTTATAATATTTCATTCATAACAAATGTTCTCATGAAAACATTTTGTTTTACAGCATATTGTTCTAATTTAGATTGTCGGTAATTCGATAATGTAAAGAATATAATTACTGGAACAATATCATTCTGTCGTTTATAGATATCTGTTATATGGCCATATAACTGTACTTTATGTTCATTTGCTTTCATGTGTTGCATACGGTCTATTTCAACAAAATGGGGGACTTTATCCTCAAAGTAAATTGCATCTGGAATGATTTGATGTTGCTGACCATTGATTGAAAATTCTATGGGGCGCTCCGTTTTCCATTCAGGAAATCCAAGCCACATCCAACCTTCATTTCGCATTAATATGTGTTGTAATTGACTATTTTTCTTTACTTCCTTTGTCACTCCTAATAAATCACGTCCTTTTTTATTAAGGTAATAAACATACTCACGAGCCAATTTAGTGATATGGCAATATGGTTGTAGATCCTTTAGTACTCGATTTGCATTTCGAATACTCCCTAAGCAATGAATAGCTTGCAATTGCCTTCTGGTTGCAAAGTCTAATTTACTCAAAGTGGATAAAATCTCGATTTGCCTCGCTTTCTGTTTGAGGGTTTGATGCCTCATGTTGCTTCACCACCTTGTATTGCTTCAATAAATCCCACATATCTTTATCCTTTAAATAAGGAACTTGAATTTCTTCTGTACGATCCGTTTTAAATAATGCTCTACCCGGAAGAGAAGGGAGTTCTTCAAGACCAGATTCATCTAAAGCTACTTGAGAAGCGACTGCCGTTGGCAAACGGAAACCTAATTTTGCATCGCTGTTTTGTTTAATTTGCCTTGGTAGGGTGTCTGCGGTTGGATATTGCGTGCAAAAAATTAACCTAAAGCCTAAACCTCCCCCAATTCTTGCAATCTCAGATAACATCTCCTGACATATATATAATAGGTCCCGTTGTTTCTTAGGTAACCCTTGCGTTGGACACAGATTTGCTCCTTCATCTACTATGATGAAACAACGTTCTTTAATTGATGTGTCTACAACATTGTTAAAATAGGACTTTTTCATTATCTCAATCTGGTTCACCATCTTTTCACGTACTCTAACTAACATCTCTAACGCCTGTTCTGGATTTTCAGCAACTTCTACTACTTGCGACAGATCTTTATAAGGACTAAATTCTAGTCCTTCCTTCAAATCAATGATGTGGAATTTTACATGCTGAGGTTGTTGTAGAATTAAACTCGTCATTATATTTTTTAGAAATACTGTCTTTCCAAAACGAGTCATGCCACTTACGCACATATGTGGTGTTTTCTCGAAATTATGATATATGTGTTTATCTAATGCTTTCCCTATCATAACGCTCCATGTGTGCTCTTTTAAAAGATCCTTAGACCAATTCCACCTCTCAGGTATTTGTTGCTTAAATACTCGAATATATAGCTCTCTTTGTTGAAATGAAATTTTAACAGGTTTGTATAATCCTTCTTCTAATACTTCAGCTAATTTTTTAATAAGTTGGCTAGGTACGCCTAGCGGTAATTTGTAGACATAATTCATACTTATGTCATCTTCAACTTCTTTTATAAAAATGGGGTATTGGAGTTCACCTTTGTGCTGAACGCATACCTTTGTAATCTCAAAAAAAGTTGCAATTTTTTTCTTATCAGTCATCCCTTTATTTTGATAAAAATAAGCTACTGTTATAAAGGTTACTGGGATTAATAAAAGTGACAGCATCTCCTCCATGCCTCCTATTAGGTAGTTGAGCATGTATGGCAGGTAAAAAAGGCTACATCAAGATGCATTACTACAACTATTTTCAACTACCAGTTGTAATACTAACGTAGAAACACATCTAGTATATCTATTAGCACGTACCAAACTGTACCAATCAGCAGGCATTTAAGCCCCGCACGTAGCAACCAATCTGGAAGGTTTAAACCTTTCTTTTTCAATAATTTGATTCCTAAAACTGAAGCACCAGTAACACCATAAACAACCCCTAATTCTCCGATAATCGTCAAGTTAACCCCACCCTTTCGGTTTGATGGATAGCTTTCCTTGGCAATCTTTGTACAATTGATAATCATCAAGCAATTCATTCCAGGACACAGCCTGTTCATCCCCATACAAATCATCTTCAATTTTTTGACTCAAATAATAATAGCCTCTGTATTGTCGATCTAGGTATACTTCATGCCGTAGCATGTGTTCTTGTATAGCACAAATATCCTCCTCCTTGTTTGTATTGTTAAACATTTGACGTAGGGTTTTCGAAGAATACAAATAAGGTGTACTGTACAACATTTGATATTGGCTCACATCTCCTCACCATCCATATAAATTTCTAGGCGCATTTAATAAATATGATGATGATTCATTTTTTCGAATTTGTACTTAAAAAAATACAAGAGTGCCATTTAATGGATTACTCTTGTACGTTAATTTAAAGGTATTTAAACAACAAGGTTACTCAATTTTTTACTAATATTTTTAAATATTCATACCCGTCTCTTGTAATCAGTAGCTCTCTACCCTTCATTTCTACGCTACCCTTCAATAACATATTTGAATGTCTCACCCACAAAAAATATATATATTTAGGGTTTTTACCTAGCTTTATACTCGCTTCACGAGCCGTTAAGATCTCATTCCATATGTATGACAAAAATGCCCCACCCCCTAGCATCTTAATTTATTTATTCCATTCACAAGGTACTATACAATATCCTTTTTTTGATGTCCTATAATTTCTTATCTTTCATTTTCTTTTTTACGCTGTTGCTGCTGTCTTTGTTGCTCTTGTCTGTCTATCTCCACTCCTTTTTCTTTTCCTAAACTTCCATAAAGTAAATTTCGTTCTTTTGTCAGTAATGACAACTTATAATGCAATTCAGCTTCATCAGTTATGTCATAATTCTTTTTGAGATAGTTCATATCACGCTTGGCAACATCATACTGTTTAAATTCATGATAATGCTCTTGTTTAAACGCCATTTTATTTTCAGCTTTTTTATACGCCACGATTAAAGGATGACTCTGTTTATAAGTTTGGAAACAACCCTTCATTTTCTTTAGTCTAAAAATTTCATTATCAATACCTAAAAGTTGCTTTTCAAAGCTGTCAATTAACGCTTCCTTAGTCGCTTCAATTTCATCAAGTTCTGAAAGTGAAACATTTAGTTTATATAGCTTAGAGCTTAATTCATTTAAGTAATTAATATTTTGTTTAGTAGCCCACCGTTGAAGTCCCTTATTATTTTTAAATTTCGCTTGTGATTTATCTATCCATTGTCTGTTCATTATGCTTGTTTTGATTGGTGAATAACCTTTGTTTTCTATTCTGTATTTGATAGAAGATTCAAGGTAATTAAACCCCATTGTTTTAGTCCTCATAAATTTCTCTGACTTCGGATTCTGAAACGATAGATATTTTCCTTGTTTATGCTCATATCCTTCTTTTTGCATTAAACTTAAAAATTCATCAAATGAATTTGATTTTGATATATTTTTATCAATTATTTCTTCTAATTTTCCTTTGAAGGATTCCTTCTTTGATCTAGCTACATATTCGTTAAAAGCTAAATATTTTTTTCTTCCTTTTCTTCCTGCTTCGATTATCGACAAACCATATTTTTCAGAGATTTTATCATTTTCTAGACGTAATCTATCCAAAGAATTTGCACGCTTAGAATCGAACATTTTTAAGTTATTAAAATCAATATCATTGAAAATAATATGATTGTGTAAATTATCTGTTTCTGTATGTGTAATTACTGTATATTGATGATTGCCTTTCAGATAATTATCAGCAAATTCAATTCCGTACTGATGAACTTGCTCTGGGGTTAAAATATCATCACTATCAAACGATTGAATTATCATTCTTGCACTCATGTTTTTATTACTATTATTCTTTTCATTGTAGTCAACTAAAACACTTTTAAAATCTCTCTCTATTGTTTCAATAGAACACTCATACGATGTAACTAATTCCTCGTTTGTTTTATGCTCTTGCATGCCGTAATTAATGAATGCCCCTAAATTCCTAACTTTTTGTATTTTAACAATAGACATTGTAATCAATCCTTTAATTAATAAATTTCAAATTCATCTAATATATCTTTCAGTTCAAACCAATCATCATCTGAAAAAACATTATCGAGTTTAGATAACTTAAATTTCAATTTCTGTGCAAAAATAAAAATGCTATCGGCCAATTTTATTAATTGGTCATCACCTAACTTATAAAGCGTATCTCCATATAAATATTTCCATACGTATTCTGTTACTACCTCATCTTGTTCAGGAGAGTTTTCTATACATTCTATAATATAAACAAAATCTTCTTTTATCTTTTCATACACTTCTTCTAATACTAATTTTTTTGGTATCTTGATTTGATTTTCTGATAATGATTTTATTAACTTTTCCTTCTGTTTTTTACTCAAGCTATCGCTATTAAACTTAGTTTTTAAATCAATTAATCGGTCATATTCTTTATTGATTAATTTTATGATTTTCTTCTGATTAATTTTCAAAAAATCAATATCATAATCAGTATAAATTCCATCTGTATTGATTCTTCTAATTAGGCTATTTATGTTCTTACCAATGTAATTTATTTCTTTAGTTAAATCTCTATAAGCTTTCATATCCACTTCAAGTTTGAAATGTGATTTTGCGGAATCAATAAGAAAAGCTGAAACATTTTTATAGCCCAATTCTTCAGATTTATTTTTAATGTATTCTTTATCATCTTCGGTTAATCTCATTTGAAAATAAGTATTAGTTCTAACCATATTTTATTTCCTCCTGATAATTTATTTTATTTAACATTTTATCGAGCGAAGCGACAACAAATATATAAGTGATTTTGAAAAAATCGCTTATATATATTTGTAAAGGTCGTAGGAATCTCCTACCAAGTCAAAAACACCGTTTTTGGGGTTTGGCATGCCAAACCCGTAGCTTGCCTTTTGCTAAAGCCTCAATAAATTTTTCTGAAAATTATATCATCTTTAGCTTATATATGGTGTAATTTGGTAAAATAATTTATAAAGGGGTTGGTATGAAAATGGTTTCTGTAGATGAACATACACCGGTCGCAATGGAAGTTGTAGCACAAACCATAAAATTATCAGAGCAAGCTTTATTACGTCTTTTAGAAGCATTAACAAAGTTACTGGAAAATAAAGAACAAGATCCAAAAGATTATATTCTTGATGAAAACACCAAAGATGGTAAGCAAAAAATCGACGAGCTTATTAAAAAGCATGAAAAAAGTGGTGGCGTAATTGCTTTAGATGAAAATTTAACTAAGCAGCAATTACGCGATTATCAATAAGAATTTTAAAAATTAGGCGTGGATTTTTCCGTTGTGAGAAATGGTAAATAGGATTATTCTTTCTTCTTTTCCGCAGCACAAGCAAATGTAATTGAAAAAGCATTAAAAAATGTAGTTGAAAAAAAATTGCAGTATTAGAAAATGAAGAAGTTAAAAAAGTAGAAAAAGATTTAGAAGAAGTTCGTGAAGATTTAACAAAAGAACAAGCTGAAGAAGTAAAAGAACCCTATGATAAAAATTCTACATCAGAAGAAGAAATTCCTAAAGAAAACATTATTACTGTAGTTCGCAAACAATGTTGGATGGTTTAACAATCGGGCGCGTTACTGGAACAATGATAGTGCGGTTTCTTCTTCAAGTAATGGGGACAAGTTAATGGAAGAGGCTATGTGAAAATATAAATTTATGTGTTAATGCTAAATGTAATATACAAAAGTCAGGAGGTGATTATATGGAGAAATCTATACATTATACGATTGAGCCCCCTGATAACTTTGAGCAATTACTAACCCTATATGAATCTTTAGAATGGAATTCACTTAAATTAACAGTTAATGAATTGGAACAAATTTGTAATCAAAGTTGGTATGCAATATATGCTTTTGATAAGCAACAATTAGTAGGTATGGGACGTGTTATTTCGGATGGTGTAATTACTGGAATTGTATGTGGAGTGGGTGTGCTACCAAGCTATCAGTCTGAGGGAATCGGAAAAGAAATGGTGAATCGAATTATTCAACATTGTGAGCAAAATCGAGTAATTCCTCAACTTATGTGTGTAGAAAGTTTGGAAACATATTATGAAACTTTTGGATTCAAGAAATTTACCATTGGTATGACAAAGAATATAAATCGATAAATTTAAATTAATTTATTGTAGGGGCCTTGGTAGAAAAATCGTAATTTTCCGCCAAAACCCCTTGTAGAATTAACAGATGCTTATATTGAATAAGCAATAATCTTCAACATAGGTAGAAATGATCAAACTTTTTTATAAAAACCAAAATTAAATCTGCTGAAAAAGAATCCATTTTGATCAGTCTTTTTTCAAAATGGATTCTTTTTATTTATCGTCAAACTTGGGATTACGAGGTGTTTTTAAACAAACTTCATTTCAAAGTTACACCTGATGGTATGCAAATTAGACAACAAAAGTACTTGAATAGCATAGTAGAACAAGATCATCGTTTTATTAAGAAACGTGCACGCTCTATGCTGGGATTCAAATCATTTAAAACAGTAACGTTTATATTGAGTGGGGTGGAATCCATGCATATGATAAAAAAGGGACAGATTGATTTACGGAATCAGTCTGTCCAAAGTCAGAAAGAGTTTATTCATCAAGTGTTTGGACTTATAGCATAAAATACGAGAATCTACTACCATCCATGTTCTTCTTCATATATTTGCACCAGAACTGTAATTACCGATGAAATTAAAAATAAATCTAAACAAATCGAAGAATCTAGAACAAATAAAGTAAACAAAGTACTAATTTAAATTTATCTTCCCTAATACAACAATATATAAATATAGTAAAATGGTAGTTGGATAGGAATACGATATACTTGTAAGTATTATTGAAATTAAAGTGGTTATCAAGTCAAATAAAGGCACTCATAAGAGTGTCTTTTCTTTATGAAAAAATCCCCACACATTGTGCAGAGATCCTATATATTATTTCGTTACCATTTCTTTTTTCTTGGATAAATGATTTTTTACAGATGTTTTAACCTTCTGTAAATCTAACTTTTCATTTGGAATAATGTCTACAATGCTAGATTTAAACAAAAAGTGTTGTTTCTCATCAGTCTCAACATAAATCATATATTGTTCTCTTCCAACTACTTTTCCCTTTAATGACTTACTATTACTCAACACAAACGTACACTGTATTTCATAATGCTCTAGATACATTAAGATACTATCAAAAAACATATGCATGATCTTCATCCCCCTTTTGGTTCAAGTATAACAAAAAAAGACCATCAAACGACGGTCTTCTCTTTTACCCTTCTTTTTTCAGCAAATCTCTGCTATGATGAAGGATAGATACATAGATTTTCAAACAAATAACTTTATATAAAATTAAAAAACCCCCGGCTCAGTTTTTAGATGGTAGAGGTTGGCCGCCAGACCACCATTTAAAAACTCCAAAAGCAGAGGTTTTGTAAATTACGTCATTAAGTTAATACTATCTATAACGATAGTATCATAACTTCAAAAAAACGTAAATACAAATCCTCTACTTTCCTATACCCAATTTTAAGCCGGGGAGGAAAATGGAGGATTTTTTATTATGACTAATGATGTTTTTAAACACGCTCGGAAACGCGGGCACAGTATTGTGGAAAATGCACTATTAGATGATTGTAACCTAACTGGAATGGCGAAATACCTTTTAATTCAGTTCTGTTCGCATCGTGATGGAGTTTGGAAGGTTAATATGCCAGACATTATTAAACGTTCTAAAAACGGACGTGATGCACATTATAACGCACTTAAAGAATTGATACATAATAAATATGTTGCCCGTGTTAAAGTTTTAGAAAAGGGTAAGTTCATACAACAAATTTACATTTATGGACAGATAAAAGAAGATGTAGCTGAAATGTTAGAAGAAACTCTAGAAGAACTAAAAACACAAGATTATACGGTTCGTGTAGAGTTCGGAGAGCCTCTTCCTGAAAATCCGGAAATGGTTTCCGAACGTTCGGAGGGCTCCGAAAATCCACTTCCTGAAAATCCGCATGTGGAAAACCCGAATCCGGAAAGTCAGTACAATATAAATAACCAAAGAGAAAATACCAAAAAAGAAAATACCAAAACATATATAAATGATATAGCAAAACTTGATGATGATAAGCGAAGCTTCTCTTCTCCTTCCTTAACTGAAGAGCAATTAAATTTAATCGTTAATACTCTTCGAGAAGCTACAAAAGATGAATTAACAGATAGAAGCTTCAAATCTGTTTTACGAAAAGTAATGGATAAATACAATCAAGGGAAAATCTCTAACTTTAGGGATTATTTAATTACGGCATTGGTTAATAAAATCGAAGATTTGGAACTTCGTAGAATTAAAGAGAATGCAAAGAAACAATTAGAGTCAGACAAACTGGATAGAAATATGGTAGCTAAGTCACTTTCGGAACATGAATATACAGGTAAAGTTCCGTTTTATGATTGGTTAGCTTCATAAACGAATTTTTAATTACCAAAGATGTTTCCTTGCTGATAGAAAGCCTTGTACCGCCTCTTTTATGGATGCTTGTTTCGGATGAAATCGGTTGGCAATGACTTGTTGTTTTAACCATTTCCACAGTCTCTCAATGGGGTTCAGATTCGGTGAGTACGGCGGAAGGTATACGAACATCAGCCGCTCTTTCTGTTCATACAAGAAGTTTTGTACGGATTTACTTTTATGAATGCGAGCGTTGTCTGTGGCCATGACCACAAACTTATCTTTGTATTGCTTTAACACATAGAAGAGGAATGACAAAAAGTCTTCCTGTTTACAGGAAGACGCCGTCTGGTGTACTACTTCTCCTGTTTGGGCGTTTACTGTTCCAAAAACGGTTACGCTGGTATGATGACCGTAAGTTGGAATCTGTTTTTGCGATCCCCGTTGTGACCAAGTAGCGTGTAGACTTTGATACGCTCGCACATGCGTCTCATCTTGATAGAGAAGAACCATGTCGTCATTCAGCAGTTTTTTTTAATCAAGGTAATTTGATGTCGGAACATACGCTGTTTCTTGGGATCTGCCTCCTTGAGTGTGTAGGTCGGACGGGTATAACTTAACTTCAACCGCCAAAGCATGCGTAAAACACCTGTAGTCGACATTTCTACATCATACGTACGACGCAAATATTCCTGAATGACTGGTGTAGTCCAGGACACAGCACTTCCCAAGCCTTGATCCGTCGGTGTGCTTGTTAGAATGATTTCTGTGAGCGCCTGTTGTTGGTCGTCCGTTAGAAAACATGCGCGTCCCGGTGCCATTTTACGCTCAAGAAGGAGGTCCATGCCACCTTCATTAAACCGTTTTACGTATTCGGAAACAGACTGGCGATGGATCCCACAAATCTCGGCTGCTTCTTTGCCCAATTTCCCTTGCATGACGAGACGCACAGCCATAATCCGTGTGCGAAAAAATGCATTGCTTTCCTATTTTTCTTGTATCCGCAAGTCAGTAACCGTAAGGCCATGTGTATTTGTAATCGTCAAACGTTTCATTCATAATCCGCTCCTTTTTCTTGTCCTTGGAACCAGTATGGACAAGAAAAAGGAGCGGATAAGCACAGAAGATGAAGAAATTAGTCAGTTATATATAATACCATTACCTAAATCATCACATTTAATTATGATTATTCAAAATAGAAATATCCTTTTTGGGAATTATTGGTTTTGAGGTGGGGATTTTGGCGAAGACAAGGATTCCTCTTTCACTATCACGAATGTTATAACGTGAGGTGATGGTGCTATGACAGATAAAACAGACAGCTCTCAATCTATACATGCCAGCAAGGACGTAGCAGTGTTATTGAAGATCCAGGAGTCTACTTTACGTAAGTACTGTATCATGCTTGAAGAACATGGATATCACTTTCATAAAAATGAGCATGGCCATCGTGGATTCATGGATAACGACGTTATAACACTACGTAAATTAATTGAAATAAAGTCGCACCCTGATATGACATTAAAACAGGCTTGTAACGCAATAATGACATGGATTAAAGAAAAAGATATAGCAGATGTCGATACTGATGTTATAACGCGAAATGAGAAACATGACGAGCGATATAACGAGTTAAAAGAAATGATTCAGCAGCAGAATGGCCTATTAAAGCAAATGGCTAAGAAATTAGATGATCAGCAGCGATATATTGACGAGAGATTAGAGAAACGAGATCAATTACTTATGCAAACAATTAGAGACTCGCAGGAGCAAAAAGCTCTTTTAGAAGCAGCTGCAACGAATAAGAAGTCTTGGTGGAGATTCTGGTGATGAGTCTCTTTTTTATTTAAATAATTATATAACTGTTATATAATTATTTTATAAGTATTAATCATTTGTTGTGAATCTACCAACTTTCAGTTAGAATAAACTCATAAATACATAATTCTTATATAACAGATAGATAATTATTAATTATTTTCTAGGGGGAAATAAAATGACAAAAGTATTTGCAATTGATCATGGGAATGGGGCTGTTAAAATGCGTACAGATGTGTTTAAAAAGACACTTCCATCTATCTATTCATTTGCTTCTAATGTAGGCGAAGCACTATCTGGTGGTAAAATGAAGTTAAAAACATATAAAGTTGACGGCGCTGAATATGTATGGGGCGATGACATCATCAAAGTGAGTAACACTTTGAACACATACGCTCAACAAAATCGTTATAAAACAAATCAATACAAAACATTATCTAAGATTGCTTTAGCTGAAATGGCAGTTAAAACAAACATAAAAAGTTATGATGAAGTTTTAGTTGTGACTGGTGTTCCTAGTCAAGAAATCGGGACAAAAGCAGTTGATGAAATTAAAGAAGTATACCAAGGAGCTCACGAAATTGAAGTGAATGGTAAGAAAGTAACGATTAATGTTGTGGATGTAATCGTTCTTGCTCAACCGGTAGGTACAGTTATGAGCCGTTACTTAGATGAAGATGGTTTTGTAAGTGATGATTCTTATGAAGATATGATTGTAGGTATTATTGATATCGGAACAGGTACAACTGATTTAGATGTAATCTCTATGTTGCGTCGCGAAAAAGAGTCTACTTCTGTTCCAAAAGGAATGCATGATGTATATGAGCCGATTGTTTCTAAAATCAAGAAGGAAACAAGTGCTACTATTAATGATTATAAATTAGAAAAAGTATTTGAAATTGGAGAATATCAAGCTTCTAAACGTATGGATTCAATTGACTTCAATGAAGAGAAATCAGCTTCAATTAAAGAAGTTTATGATTTCATTGTAAATGGTGTAAATAATGCTTGGAAAACATTCGACCGTTTCGATGAAGTACTTGTTTCTGGTGGTGGTGCGAATACGTTCCATCAGTTATTAGAAGAGTGGATTGGTAAAGTAACAAAATTAGAAGAAAGCCAAACGGCAAACGTAGAAGGTTTCTATAGATACGGAAAATTCGAGGTAGGCGAAGAAGATGGCGAATAAGACGTACCTTTTGTCTTATGATGATGTTCTAGATAAGGACATTAAATTATGGTTAGAGTCTTTACCACGTAATCGTAAGGCAGAAATGGTAAGAACAGCTATTAGACAATACATTCATACTAGTGGAACAGCTCCGATTGTTGCACAAGTAATTGAGACGAAAGAAGAACCAAAAAAGAAGAAACGTCCAAAATTAAATCGTGGTGGAAATTTTGAATCTGAATAACTAGTAAAAGCCCTGTTTATACAGGGCTTTTAAACGGTTCTGGTGCAAACTTCAAAATATATGAAATTGGTCTAGTAAACTTGGACATACTGATAGCGATGGGGTCTCGCCAACAGAACACGAATTTCGTACGCTAAGCATCTAGAATAATAACCTTTTATGGTAAAATTATAAAAATGATGGTGAGGACAGTGAAGTTGGTGGTTTTATTGGTGATTTGTACGATTGTTGGTTTAATTATTATGATAAGTGGTTATCAAATTCATATTAAAAAACGCTTATCTCTTATTGCTGGATATCAGGAAGAAACTTTTATTGGTGACAAAAATAAACTAGCTAAATTATGCGGTATATTTGCTTACGTAGTAGGAATTGCTACATTTTTACTACCTTTTGTAGCTTTTGAATAAAGTTTGATTAAATTAACTTAATAAACCTTGATAAAAGAGCAAATAGAAAAAGCGTGTTTTGAAAAAAAGATTGATCAAAACACGCTTTTTCTATATTCAATTGAATCATCCTTTTATAAAAAAATTTGATAATTTTTGTGATCCCTGCTCAATTAAAGCGCCCTTTTATTGAACAATTGGTTGAAATTTTATTGTTGAAAATTAATTAAAGACAGGGGTTCTCTAGGATAATCCTAAGTATAAATAATATTGTAAGTCGGTTTGACAACTCCACTAGAGTACTGTTTCATGTCCACTAACTTTAAGTTAAGACGTGGCCTTACGCTTCCGAATAGAGAAATACCTTCACCGACTATAATTGGATTAACCTTCAGCACCAATTGATCAATGAGTTTATGTTTAATCAACGACCCAGCTAATTCTCCGCCTCCACATAGCCAAATTTTACCCTCCCCTTGCTGTTTGAGATTCTTAATAAATCCTATAGCATCACCTTTGATAAGTTCGACCTCTTCGTTTGACTCAAACTGCATGGAGTTTGAAAATATGTAATGTTTTATGCCCTTATAGCCAGGTTCACCTGGTTTAGCACCGAATTGAAATCCAAACTCATATGTTTTTCTACCCATCAATACGGCATCGTATTGATGAATATCTGATAAAAAGTCTGGGACATGATCCCCATCAAATAAAAAGCTAGAATTATTAATATTTCTATCTATCATACCTTGATCTGCAATAAAGTTATCTAGTGAAACTGCAACATGATAAATCAATTCAGCCATTCAGTTATCCCTCCAGGAAAATGAATTACCTAATTAATTCTATAAAACTGGTTTCATTTCCTTTTCTTATTAATCAACCTGTCCCGGTTAACTCAATAAGCTTTATTCCATTAAATGGCCCGCTTGTGGAACAAAGAAATACTCTACAAAACGGATCTTTTTATCAAACTTTTTTACAAGTTATCAATCTTTATTATAAATAATCGAACTTTATTTTAAATCAACACCTTTTGGATTAGAAATCTTCGGGAATATTGCAAGTATTATCTATGAAGTATGTTTATGTGGGGAAGTAATAGTAGTTTTGATATGGAAACACTCCATTAATAAACTATCTTAAGAAAAAGAGTCTAGCATATCCAGACTTTTTTTCTTAAAAAAAACAAAAACGGTCGTTTGTGGAACTTTATTTATTTCTACTAAATTAGAATGAAATACAGTTAAAAATCAGCCCCAAAACTCATCACCAAAAATAAAGTACCATAACAATCATTCACAATACTGATCTTTTGTTTTATGCCAATTGTGTAAACCATCTTGTGTTGGTCCGCCCTGCCGCTGACAGTGTTTATCTACAATTATGTTTGTTGCTACGAAACCCGTGGCCACGCAAAACGCTATGCCGATGATCACATATTTATTTTTCATATCGTCACCTTACCTTTTTTCAATTCCTGTATTTCCTGCATTAATAACGTTTGGTTGTATAGTAGCGTTGTCAATTGCTTAGAAACGTTGTCCAATTCCTCTAATACACGCTTATATGATGCATTCTGA
>NZ_FOLV01000042.1 GCF_900112415.1 Bacillus sp. 491mf | reverse complement strand
ATCTTTTGGATCTTCATTTGGACCTTTGTTCGGATCTTTTGGATCTTCACCTGTTTCGCCCTTAGTTTTTGTATTCGTGATATCATAACCATTTACTTCGGATTTGTATCCGTCTACTGGCTGTTCTTTCACTTCATACTTGTATGCCTTACCTTCTGCATCATAGGCTGGTAGGTTTTCAAACGTGTACTTCCAATTTGTTGCCGCACTTACTTCTTTCGTGTCAATTACTTGACCGTTTTGTAGTAGGTCTACTTTGATCATTTTCGGACGATCTTTCGCATCATCGTCTTTCCATGTCTTCGTTCCCTCTACCTTTGTTTCACCTACTTTTGTATTTGTGATGTCTGAACCGTTTACTTCGGATTTGTATCCGTCTACCGGTTGTTCCTTCACTTCATACTTGTATGCTACTCCTTTCGCATCGTAAGCTGGTAGGTTTTCAAACGTGTATTTCCAATTTGTTGCTGCTGTTACTTCTTTTGTTGCAATTACTTTACCGTTTTGTAGTAAGTCTACTTTGATCATTTTCGGACGATCTTTTGCATTATCGTCTTTCCATGTCTTCGTTCCTTCTACTTTCGTTTCGCCAACCTTTGTATTTGTGATGTCTGAACCGTTTACTTCGGATTTGTATCCGTCGATCAGCTGTTCCTTCACTTCATACTTGTATGCTACTCCATTCGCATCATAAGCTGGGAGTTTGTCAAACGTATACTTCCAATTTGTTGCTGCTGTTACTTCTTGTGTATCTACTACTTTGCCATTTTGTAGTAAGTCTACTTTGATCATTTTCGGACGATCTTTTGCACCATCGTCTTTCCATGTCTTCGTTCCTTCTACCTTCGTTTCGCCTACTTTTGTATTCGTGATGTCATAACCATTTACTTTGGATTCATATCCTGGAACTGATTGTTCTTTCACTGTATACGTATAGGCTACTCCTTTCGCATCATAAGCTGGTAAATCTGCAAATGTGTACTTCCAATCATTTGCTGATGTTACATATTGCGTCAGTAAAACCGTACCATTTTGGTATAAGTCTATCTTAATTGAGCTTGGACGATCTGTTGCGTTGTTATCGTTCCACGTTTTCGTTCCTTCTACGTTCACTTTTCCTACTTTTGTATTCGTGATATTAAAACCATCTACTTTGGATTCATATCCTGGGACTGGTTGTTCTTTCACTTCATACTTGTATGCTACTCCATTCGCATCGTAGGCTTGTAGATTGTCAAACGTGTACATCCAATTTGTTGCCGCGCTTACTTCTTTCGCGTCAATCACTTGACCGTTTTGTAGTAAGTCTACTTTGATGGCTTTATGTTCTTCCTCTGTGCCACCTTTCCACGTCTTCATTCCTGTAACGGAAGTCTTACCTACTTTTGTATTTGTGATGTCGTAACCATTCACTTTGGATTCATATCCTGGGACTGGTTGTTCTTTCACTTCATACTTGTATGCTACTCCATTCGCATCGTAGGCTTGTAGGTTGTCAAACGTGTATTTCCAACTTGTTGCCGCACTTACTTCTTTTGTATCTACTACTTTACCATTTTGTAGTAAGTCTACTTTGATTGAACTTGGACGATTCGTTGCATTGTTATCCTTCCAAGTTTTTATTCCTTCTACTTTTGTCTTACCTACTTTTGTATTTGTGATGTCATAACCATTTACTTTGGATTCATATCCTGGGACTGATTGTTCTTTCACTGTATACGTGTAGGCTTTTCCATTTGCATCATATGCCGGTAAATCTGCAAATGTGTATTTCCAGTTTATTGCCGCTGTTACTTCTTTCGTGTCAATCTTTTCACCGTTTCGGAATAACTCTACTTGGATTGAGCTTGGACGATCTGCTGCATTGTTATCCTTCCAAGTTTTTGTTCCCTCTACGTTTACTTTTCCTGCTTTTGTATTTGTAATGTCATAACCATTCACTTTGGATTCATATCCGTTTACTGGCTGTTCTTTCACTTCGTACTTATACTCTTTGCCATCTGCATCGTAAACTGCTAAACCTGTAAATTCGTATTTCCAGTTTGTTGCCGCCGTTACTTCCTTCGTATTAATCTTTTGGCCATTTTGGAGTAAATCTACTTTGATTGAACTTGGACGATCTGATGCGTTGTTATCATTCCACGTCTTCGTTCCAGCAATCGATGTAGTTTTCACTTTATTCGAAATCGGCAACTTAATTCCGTTTACAGCATCTTCTTCCACTTCAAACTCTACTTTTACCTTAGGATCAAAATCAATATAGTTTGGAGCTGAAACTTCTTGTACATAGTATTTACCTGGTGTTAAATTTTTGATTTCGATTATACCTTTTTCATCTGTTATATATTCATCTCCAACTTGTTCGCCCGATGCTTTATACAACTTAAACTTAACATTCGGTATTACTTTTTCTTCATTTCCTTCAAGGTGCTTAACAATTCTTAGCGTTCCTTTTGAAACCTTGTCACCTTCAGCAGTACCGCCACCTGCCATATTTTTGATTGGGAAAGTACCTGATTCAGAAGCCGGTTTTTTTCCAGTGACTTGGTAATCAACCTGATAATCATTCTTAAAGTAGTCTTGCTTCTTTCCGGCTTCCGTTAAAGTAGATGTATACCAAACCGAAAATGCATTACCACTCGCTTTATCTTTATTTATCACAACTTTAAATGATTTATCACCATTAAACATAATGGTTCCATAACCTTGAGCTTCAAAGGCTTGAGGTGATACTCCAGAACCATTATTAATGTGGATCTTGAAACTATCTTTATTAAGCGTTTGACCTTCATGTAAATTATCATTCACAACAATATCACTACTTAAATTGTCTTTATTTAAGTTTATATTCAAGAACCAACGCAGTACATTTTCCTGACCTGAGTTCGTATCACCTGTTTTATAAAAAAACGGTTGCTCTCCAGGATCTGTACCACCACCACCTGTTGGACCGGTAATTGTTATAGTTTGCTTATCTAAATTTGTACCGAAATTTGTTTCAATTTCTTTCTTTTCATCCGTTCCTACATTAGTAGCTTGAACGTTAAGATAAAAACTTCCTTTAATATTTTGGTGTTTATTTACCTTATCATTAAACGTACATATCACTTTATCTCCAGTTACTTTACACTCACCATAATCACTTAACTGAATCTTTGTAGGAAATCCATGTAATTCTGGAGGTAGTGTTAATGTTAGTGTGTCTCCAGGCTTCAGCTTAAGTCTATCCTTTTCACTGAAGTTTACAGTTAATTGCGTCCACTCTGAGCTCTGTAGATCTGTTTTTTCCAAATCCAGTCTATCTACAAGTCCTGCTGTATTTAACTCTTGTGCATTTGCTATTATAGGCATTAAACTCTGGCCTATAGTAAACATAAAAATCATTATAATTGAGAAAATCGAAGTTATTCTTTTTAAATGCACGCTTTATGTTACCCCCTTCAAATTACAATATAGGTAATTTTTAGGGCAGAAAGACATAACAAAGGCTCTATTAATCAATGTTATTGAGCTGTTTTTATTTATATATGTTGAATAACCATTATGAATTTTTGTCTTTCTTCACCCCTTCTTTTACCTTGAAACTCGAAATGTTACTTCTATATAAACTCATCTATTTTTTCTAATATGTCTAAACGACGAGATTGTTGATTTTTACTATTTAGCAAGAACAATAAAGGAATTGACGAGCTATTTCATAATAAAATTGCATCTAGTCGATTTCCATATTTATCATCCTGAAGGAAAACAAGAAATGTAGCGTATGATACAAGCCAAAAAAACCGCAGCTTTAAAACGCCTTATATTTAGAGAAACAAGCTGACACGAAAAACACGAAGTATTTCAACCTCAGTGTTATATAATAAAAAGCACTTCAGACGAAGTATTTATTATTTGTCAATGCGGATGAAAGTCATATTCTCCAAATTTGAATACAGTAGGACAAACTTTGAGGTAATAAAAAAGAGTGTAATTGTCAACCGAGTTCCTACGTATCATACAAAAATAAGAAAATCGGTCTTTTCATTTTTGGAGTAAAATGAATGTCGAGAAAAAGTACTTGCCTAATTGGCTCCGTGGCTATGTCGAAGGGTTAAACTGAACTTATATATTCGTTTCAGCTACTTGATAAGAATGGTTAGTTTTTCTAAAAAGATGTTGAATCCTCAAAATCAAAATATTAACATGTGCATATATTCTGTAATAACATAGAATCTGAGAGATTTATATTCTTTCATTAATTCTTATCAAATCACAAAAATTTAAATTGTACAGTATGTACTATATAAGCTCATTTTGATTTATCAACATATAAACCGCTACTATGCAGAACAAAACATAACCTGCACTCGCGCTTTCTCTCTTTGTTTTCATCCTTTTATGCATGGCCAGATGCTCTCGCCTACCTAAAAAGAAAGAGTTTTTTTATGTCATTTTTAATTTGTATTTATATATTTTAGACATGTAATCTCTAGTTTCTTAACTAGGTTGGAAGTTTTCAAGGTTATTTGCTCATAGTTTAGACACTTAGTTAGATGAAGGTTTTTTTGAAATATTTGGCGTAACTGTAGCAACATTATTTGCAACAATTGGACCATTTCCTAATAATATTTTCCCAAAAAAGAAAACATTCTCACAATCTATTATTCTAGAATAATTACAAAAAAGCAACAATTAAGTCCTTTTTTCTATTTTTTGGATGATCAACATGCACATTTTTGACACATGTATTTAGAGCAGAAAAAACGACTTCTGAGAGATAGCTCTTCCATCGTTTTTCTACTTAAGCTTTCCAAAATTAATATCTGATCAGTCTATAGACTGATCAGATATTTTTATATCACTTCTAATCTTCATTACATCTTCTCTGGTGCAGATACTCCAACTAATGCTAATGCATTTTGAAGTGTAATGCGTACTGCACGCATTAAATCGTAACGAGCTTTACTTAATTCTAAATTATCTTGGTTTAATACTTTTTCTGCATTGTAGAAGCTATGAAGCGCTGCTGCTAAGTCAAATGCATAGCTTGTAATGCGGTGCGGCAGACGTTTTTGCGCTGCTTCTGCAACTGCTGCTGGGAATTCACCAAGTTTCTTTAATAAGTCTACTTCTTTCTCAGAAGCAACTAGTTTGTAGTTCACATCGCCGCCTGCAGTTAATCCAAGCTCTTCACCTTGGCGAAGGATGCTGCATACGCGTGCATGTGCATATTGTGCGTAGTATACAGGGTTTTCATTTGATTTTGATACCGCTAAGTCCATATCAAAGTCTAAATGAGAGTCACCGCTGCGCATTGCAAAGAAGTAACGCATTGCGTCCACGCCCACTTCTTCCATAAGCTCACGAAGTGTAACAGCTTTACCTGTACGTTTACTCATTTTTACTTTTTCACCGTTTTGGTATAGTTGTACCATTTGGATGATTTCTACTTCTAATGTATCTTTATCGTATCCAAGCGCTTGAATTGCTGCTTTCATACGAGGAATGTAACCGTGGTGGTCAGCACCCCAAATGTTAATTAATTTATCAAAACCGCGCTCTAATTTATCACGGTGATACGCAATATCTGGTGTTAAGTATGTGTAAGAACCATCGTTTTTAATTAATACGCGGTTTTTATCGTCGCCGTAAGTCATAGAACGGAACCAAGTTGCTCCGTCTTCTTCAAATATTTCATCACGCTCTTTTAGTACTGCAAGAGCTTGATCAATTTTTCCGTTTTTGTATAATGATGTTTCAGAGAACCATACATCAAAATTAACACGGAAGCTTTCTAAGTCTTTTTGAAGTTTTGCTAATTCGTATTTCAAACCGTACTCACGGTAGAATTCATAGCTTTCTTTCTCATCAGCTTTTGCATAACGATCGCCAAACTCTTCAGCTAAGCGTTGTCCGATTCCGATAATATCAGCACCATGGTAACCGTCTTCTGGCATTTCTTTTTCTAAACCTAACGCTTGCATATAACGTGCTTCAACAGAAAGCGCTAAGTTATGAATTTGGTTCCCCGCATCGTTAATGTAATACTCACGAGATATATCGTAGCCTGCCTTTGCTAATACGTTACATAACGTATCACCAACTGCCGCGCCGCGCGCATGTCCTAGGTGAAGGTCACCTGTTGGGTTTGCAGATACAAACTCAACTTGTACTTTTTCACCTTTACCTGTGTTTGTTTCCCCATATGCTTCGCCAGCTGTAATAATTGTTGGAATTAAATCTGTTAAATAGCTGTTATCCATATAGAAGTTAATGAAACCAGGACCAGCAATTTCAATTTTTTCAATAGAAGCTTTTGCTTTATCGAAATTTGCAACTAAATCCTCAGCAATCATACGAGGTGCCTTTTTCGCTACACGTGCGAGCTGCATTGCCGTGTTTGTCGAGAAGTCACCATTTGCTTTATCTTTTGGTGTTTCTAATATGACGTTTGCAACTTGTTCTTCTGTCGCTAATTCTGCTTTTACTACAGCAGCTTTAATTTCCTCTTTAATAAGTTCTTTTACTTGTTCTAAAGAGTTCATTACTGTGCCTCCTTAATATTAATGGTAATTGTATATCGGCCTGCTTCTTGTTCACTTAGAAGCAATGCATACGTTAGAAAGAGTTGTCCCTTTTTCTTTTCATCCGACCATTTAAAAAGGACATTATCCGTTTTCGTTTGCAATGCAAACGTTCCAAGTTCACTTATATACGTTCCTGTTGTCCACTCACCTTTTTTATGAGTTTGGCGCATCGAAACAGCACCGGAACGCATAATGAGAACTTGATCATCTTGAATTTTAATAATTGTCTTCACTTCGCCTTGTTCGTTCGGCTCTTGAAACGTTACATATGTACTTTGGCCCTTTACATAGTATAGACCATTTGTATCAAAAGCAATAGTTTCCTTTCGCACTCCCTCACGGATTTCTGTTACAAAGTGAACTTGTACTGGTAAGCCTGCAAGTTGCTTCTCCACGTCTTGCACACCTTTCAAAATATTATAGATATTACATAAAGCTTATAATAAATCACTTTTCCTATCATATCAAAAAAGTGCGGTTTCTGTCTGCTGAAATATTAGGAAACCTAACAAATGCTATATTTCATAAAATAATTTATAATCTCTATCCTTGTAAAACATTAAACTCCAAGTTCATTGTAAACTTGGAGTTTTCGTTATTTCTTCAATTTTTCTAGCACTTTCGTTGGTACTTCATTCTCTTGTGCCTCTGCCCAAGCTTTTCCTTGGCTACCTTTTGCATAAATTTTCAGGTATTCTCCTTGGCGTAGCTCACGATTTATCATTTTTTTCACAACTTGCTTATTTCCTTCTCTATCATAAGCAGTAAAGGCGTACAAATACCGGTCTCCTTTTTTCTCGCCTTGATTTGTGACAGCATAACATTCCTTTACTTTCTTACTTGAAAAGAAGTTATCTACAAAGGCCTGCACACCTTCTGTTTTTGATTGTAAATAAAAGGCTCCTGCCCCGCATAAAATAACAAATACCGCTACAACTTTTAATATCATACGCATAAAGCTTTTCACCTCTTACGTAATACTTCCTTATTATTATGTTCAGTATAAAATTTACAAAAGATAGTCACTATCGATTTTTCTTACACTTTCCTTACATCATTGTAAGGAATGTTAATGAATATATGTTTCGATGAAAAAACGACATAGAAAAAGGCTACTTCGAATGAATTCGAAATAGCCTTCGCTTTTACTTTATCTAGCTACGCCTCCTGTCCCTTAAGTCTAAGAACCTTACCCGCCAAAAAGTAAAAAGCACTTTTTGCGGGAAAGAACCTTAGCCACCGGGCCTGAACAGTCGGCTTCGCTTTTATTTTTGCACCCATCCAAGTAACATTTCGCGCACAAATTTACTTGCTGCGATTGGTGTTTGATCACTGTGATCATATATAGGAGCTACTTCTACTAAGTCTGCTCCGACTACGTTTATATTTGAATTTGCAATTGCAACAATGGAATCTAATAGTTCTTTTGATGTAATACCGCCAGCTTCTAGCGTTCCCGTACCAGGAGCATGAGCTGGGTCCAATACGTCAATGTCAATTGTGACATAGACTGGACGTCCTGCAAGTGTTGGCAATACTTTCTTTAATGGTTCTAATACATCAAATTTGTATAAGTTCATGCCAACTTCTTTCGCCCACTCGAATTCTTCTTTCATACCAGAACGAATCCCGAAAGAATATACGTTTTCTGGGCCAATTAAATCACACACTTTACGAATTGGTGTAGAGTGAGATAACGGCTCCCCTTCATAAGATTCACGTAAATCTGTATGAGCATCCATATGGATGATCGCTAGATCTGGATATTTTTTAGCCATCGCCTTAAAAATTGGCCAAGACACTAAGTGCTCACCACCAAGACCTAGCGGAAACTTACCCGCATCTAATAGTTTTGTTACATATTCTTCGATCATGTCTAAGCTACGCTGTGCATTACCGAAAGGAAGTGGAATATCACCCGCATCAAAATATTTAACTTCCTCTAGTTCACGATCTAAATATGGACTATATTCTTCTAATCCAATTGATACTTCACGAATACGTGCTGGACCAAAACGAGAACCTGGACGATAACTTACTGTCCAATCCATTGGCATCCCGTAAATAACTACCTCAGCATCTTCAAAACTTGGATGACTTTTAATAAATACTTTACCTGAATAAGCTTCATCAAAACGCATATTCTTTTCCTCCTATCTGGAACTTAAGGTATCCCAACCTTTCATTTTGTCTCAAATTTGGAGCTACTTGCTCCTCTTTATCGATTTACCACACTCTTCCCCGCGAAAAGGAAGAAACTCTTTTTGCGGGAAAGAACCTTAGCCGTCAAGCCTGAACAGTCGGCTCCGCTTTTCTTACTTAATTAAATCCCCAACGAACTTCGGTAGTGCAAATGCTGCTTTGTGAAGTTCTTTTGTGTAATATTTCGTTTCGATTTCATGGAAACGCTCTTCACTTACTTCTAATGGATCATGCTTCTTAGATCCGATTGTGAATGTCCAAAGTCCGCTTGGATATGTTGGAATGTTAGCCGTGTAAAGACGTGTAATTGGGAAGATTTCTTTTACGTCTTTAAACACGTTTGAAATTAATTCCGGTGTGAACCAAGGGTTGTCCGTTTGTGCTACGAAAATACCATCTTCTTTTAACGCTTTTGAAATTCCAGCATAGAACCCTTTTGTAAATAGGTTTACAGCTGGGCCTACTGGCTCTGTAGAATCAACCATAATTACGTCATACTCGTTTTCACTTTCAGCAATGTGCATAAAGCCATCGCCAACTTTTACATCTACGCGCGGGTTTTCTAATTCACCAGCAATTTCTGGTAAGTACTTTTTAGAGTACTCGATTACTTTTCCATCAATTTCAACAAGTGTCGCTTTTTTCACGCTTGGGTGTTTTAATACTTCACGAATAACACCGCCATCACCGCCGCCAACAACTAAAACGTTTTCAGGATTTGGATGTGTAAATAATGGTACATGCGCTACCATTTCGTGATATACGAACTCATCCTTTTGCGTTGTCATAACCATGCCATCTAAAATAAGCATGTTACCGAATTCTTCAGTTTCAACCATATCAAGCTTTTGAAATTCTGTTTGCTCCGTATGTAAAGTGCGGTTAATACGTGCTGTAATTCCAAAATGCTTTGTTTGTTTTTCCGTGAACCATAGTTCCATTGTGCGATCACGCCTTTCGTTGCAAATTATAATGTGGACACCATTAATGTCCCCTAACAAAAATAAAACAAAACATATAAAATGTATAGTTAAAAATTATAAAAATACCGTAAATATATTTGAAACAAATTGTTTTCGTTCGTATATTTGGTCAATTATGTATAAAACAGTAAGAAAACCCTTTCCTAAGAAAGGGTTTTGCTCTAACTTTTTACATTTTCACGAATTGGTAGACAAATCATCACACATCCAACTAGCGCAACAATTCCTCCTACTAAAAACGGACTTTGCGGTGAAATCATGTGACCGAGAACTCCCGATAAAATCGGTGCGATTGCTCCGCCTAACCAACGAACGAAGTTATATACACCAGATGTGATAGATCTTTCATAAGGCGAGATATCCATTACGTAACTTGTAAATAATGCATTATTAAGACCAGATGCTAGACCTGATAAAACGATCAGTACAATTTGTAACCACATTACTTGCACGAAGAATAATAAGACTAAAAAGCAAGCAAATACAAGTAAGCTAAAACGCAGTAACATTTTTGGTTCATAGTTCTCTTCTAATCGATGGGCAAGTTTAGCTGAACCATACGCTAATGCAAGACCCCACCCGCAAAAGACGAATCCAAGCTGAATAGCAGATAAATGTAAAATAAGCGGTGAATATGCCAAAACAACAAAGAAAGCATAGTAATATAACATCCCGGAAATGGCACCTTGTATGAAAGGTTTATACTTCACTAGGTTAAGTAATTCTTTCAATCCAGCTGACTGACGTTTCACTTTGCGCTCTGGTTCTTTTACAAAAAAGAAAACAAGAATAAATGCTAAAGCAATTAAAACACTTGTCGCAAAAAACGGATAACGCCAAGAATACCCACCTAATAAACCACCTAACAACGGACCACCTGCCATACCTAAGCCAATCGCAGCCTCATACAATCCAACCGCTTCATGTACTTCTTTACTCAGTGCAATTAATAGTGTCATTGCCGTTGCGAAAAACATCGCATTTCCTAAACCCCAGCCAGCACGAAAAATAGATAACTGCGCAATTGTTTGTGACAACCCACAAATGCATGCAAACACTGTTACAATCGCAAGACCGATTGTCATCATCCGCTTATCACCAAATCGTGCTGCAAGAAGACCAGCTGGCAGCATCATAATGGCCATCGTTAAAATATAAGCTGTAAATAACATTTCTACTTGCCAATGCGTTGCGCCAATTTTCTCGGCGATGATTGGCAAAATGGGATCGACTACCCCAATGCCTGAAAAGGCAAGAAACGTAGCGACTACTGTAATGAGTCTCCCCGTTCGTTGTTTACTCTCCATATAAATCATTCTCCTCTTTCTAAAAACTTTGTTGCTTTTTCTAAGCTATGTTCTAATTCTTCTTTCACACGCTTCATTTGTAACATTTTCTTGTCTAGCGTCTCAATTTGATTTGCCAGCATATTGGCTATTTCTTGAATGACTTCCCGATCACGCGGATTTTCACTATTTTTTCTTTGCTCCATACGTTCTTTAAGGGATAAGAAATACTGCATTTCTTGAAGCGTAATACCTAATACTTCTTTCGCTTCTACAATTTTTTTTATTTTCTCCACGTCTTCGTCAGTATATAGGCGAATATTCCCTTCACTACGCTCTGGTGGATGAATTAAGCCAATTTCCTCATAATAACGAAGAGTCCGCTTTGTTAAACCAGTTTGTTTAGTTACTTCCTCAATTTTATACACGTCTATCCCTCCCAACATTATTACATTTTACGTTAACGTTAACTTTTGTGCAACTATTACACATTTGTAAATTTTCCTTAAACGGTTGTCTTTTGAATTACTCAGTTTCATAATTGAATTAAAATAAAGAAGAAGTTCATTAGTTAGTAAAAATATATACAAGTATAATCAATTATAGCGCAATGTAATTACGCGAAGATTGTGATTATATGAGTTAACATTATAAGCCAAAGAATTTGCAGAATTGTTAAACGCGCCCGCTATTGTCCTATACAGATGGGATAATGATGGTAAATTAAAGGCTTTTAGAACCCCCACTAATAGAAAGTATTATAAATATGAACAGTATCTTGAGTATACGGGTAGCTCTAAGAAACAAATTGGTAGAAAGACTATTATCTATACAAGGGTTCAACTTCTAATTATTCTACACATTTTTAGCTGTCGTATATACGGGTTAAGAAAGTACAAGAAAAAAATCGCAAAGGATGAGGAAGTTGAAAAAAGCCTACAAGATAGAAATTAGCCCTACTCAAGAACAAAAATCTAAAATACATCAAACTATTGGGGTTAGCAGATTTATCTACAATTTCTACATTTCTCACAATAAAGAGGTTTATGAAAAAGAAGGTAGATTTGTAAGTGGAATGGATTTTTCCAAGTGGTTAAACAACGAATATATACCTAATAATGAGGATAAAGCATGGAGAAAAAGTGTGTCGTCTAAATCCACAAAGCAAGCTATTATGAATGGAGAAAAAGCGTTTAAAAGATTTTTTACAGGGGTTAGTGGATTTCCTAGATTTAAAAAGAAGAAAAATCAAGATGTAAAATGTTACTTCCCTAAAAACAACAAAACAGACTGGACGATTGAAAGATATCGAGTAAAAATACCTACTCTTGGCTTTGTAAGGTTGAAAGAGTACGGTTATATCCCTAAAAACGCCATTGTGAAAAGCGGGACAGTTTCTCAAAAAGCAGGGAGATATTATGTATCCATACTTTGTGAAGTAGAAGAAACAAAAGTAAAGCCAAAGTTGGAGGAAACAGGGTTAGGGATTGATTTAGGGATTAAAGATTTTGCTATTTGTAGTACCGGAGAAGTTCACGAAAACATTAATAAAACAGATAAAGTAAGAAAGCTAGAAAGAAAACTAAAACGTGAGCAACGCTCTTTATCGCAAAAGTATGAAAATCTAAAAAAGAGAGGTGAAACGTCTGTTACTAATAAAAGAGCGAATATAGACAAAAATATTCTTAGAATACAAAAACTACATGCTCGATTGTCCAATATACGATTAGAGTATATAAAAGCTGTTGTGAATACGTTAGTGAAAACCAAACCGACTTATATCACAATAGAGGACTTGAATGTAAAAGGGATGATGAAGAATAAGCATCTATCTAAAGCGGTCGCGGGGCAATGTTTTTATACGTTTCAAACATGGTTATTAGCAAAGTGTAAAGAATATTGCATTGAATTACGCCAAGTAGACAGATTTTATCCTTCTTCTAAATTATGCTCATGTTGTGGCCATAAGAAAGTGGATTTAAAACTGTCTGACAGAGTGTATACATGTGAGTGTGGAAATGAAATGGATAGAGACTTAAACGCATGCATCAACCTTCTACAAGCAAAAGAATATACCATACTAACATAAATAGTAGGTATATATGTACGGTGGGCTACATCGGAATTAACGCCTGTGGAGAGCCATATAAACCAAAGTAGCGAGTAGTTGGCAAAATGGGGTTCATAGAAGCAGGAAAACTCTAAGAGTATACATTTGTATATATTTTTAGTAGCAGAACTCATTATGAAACAACCACTTATTCTTGCGCATCGTGGTGTGAGAAGTACACACCCTGAAAATACAATGATTGCTTTTCAAGAAGCAGAGCGCGTTGGTGCGCATGGCATTGAACTTGATGTACACGTATCAAAAGATGGCGAACTTGTTGTTATTCATGACGAAACTGTGGATAGAACAACAAATGGAACAGGGCTTGTCCGTGAACAAACAGCCGAACAATTGCAAGCACTCGATGCTGGTAGTTACAAGGATTCTTCTTTTCATGAAGCAAAAATCCCAACACTCCGCGAGGTGCTTATTTGGCTTTCTACAACAACACTGCAATTAAATATTGAATTAAAAACAGATGTTATTCGTTACCCAGGTATAGAGGAGAAAGTTGTAGATCTTGTTCGCGAATTTCATCTTGCTAATCAAATTGTATTTTCTTCGTTTAACCATGAATCCGTTGCCCTACTTGCAGCTTTAGCGCCAGAGATTCCCCGTGCGATTTTATACGATGAACCGCTTGCAGATCCAATTACTGAAGCAAAAAAAAGACAAGCTAATGGCCTCCATCCAAACTTCAAATTACTTACAAAAGAGTTTGTACAAACGGCCCAGCAACAAGGATATATATTCCGCCCTTATACAATTAATGAATATGAGGATCTGCAAAAGATGATAGATTACGGCGTTGATGTCATCATTACCGACTGGCCAGCACGTGCCTTTGAGCTTCTTTCTTAATAAGAAGCTCTTTTTTTATATAAATCAAAATGAATTTATATAGTTTAAAAACAATCCAAAACCTCAATACTAGTAAAAGCATGCTATGAGGGGTGACAAATGAAATGGAACTTACGACAAATGAAAAACAAGCGAAATATAAGCGCTTTTTCCTTACTGCACTGCTATCATGTGTCCTTTTCTTTGTTTTTACCATTTTCATTGTGTTACTTGTTGCGAAAATTTTAGGACCACCACCTGTTGCGGTTCCACAAACAACTATCTTTTATGCAAATGACGACTCGGTTATGGGGCAAAGTCATGGGGCACAGGAACGATATAACGTGTCACTCGATCACATTTCATCTTACGTAAAAGAAGCAACACTTTCTATTGAAGATCAGCGCTTTTATAACCATCATGGGTTTGATGTAAAACGCATAGGCGGGGCGGTGATTGCTGACATTAAAGCGATGGAAAAAGTACAAGGTGCGAGTACAATTACACAGCAATACGCACGTAATTTATATTTAGATCACGATAAAACATGGAAACGAAAGCTATTAGAGGCAATGTACACCATTCGCCTAGAAGTGAATTATAATAAAAATGATATTTTACAAGGCTATTTAAACACAATTTATTACGGGCATGGTGCCTATGGAATCGAAGCAGCGGCCCGCCTCTATTTTAGTAAAAATGCGAAAGATTTAAATTTAGCAGAAGCAAGTATGCTCGCAGGTATTCCAAAAGGACCAAGTTTGTATTCTCCCTATTTGCATAAAAACCGGGCAAAAGAAAGACAAGCCCTCATTTTAAATGAAATGGTAGAACAAGGATATATCACAAAACTAGAAGCAGCAGCGGCAAAACAAGAACAACTCGGCTTCGCTCCGCTTGAAAAAGAAGAAGTAGCTGAAATAGCGCCTTATTTCCAAGGTGCCGTGCAAACTTCTCTCATTAATGATGCTGGTCTCGATGAGCAAACGGTAGCGCGAGGTGGCCTGCGTGTCTACACAACGTTAGATCCAAAGCTACAAAAAATTGCCGAACATGCAGTAAACGAAACCATTCCAAGTACAACGGAGATAGAAACAGCCATTGTATCTATGAACCCCAAAACGGGCGAAGTTATGTCTCTCATCGGCGGACGTGATTATAAAAAAAGTCAGTTCAACCGGGCAACACAGGCGTACCGGCAACCAGGTTCAACGTTTAAACCTTTTTTATATTACGCCGCTCTTGAGCAAGGATTTACACCAGCAACCCGCTTAAAAAGCGAACATACCGTGTTCACATTAGGCGATGGTGTTTCAAAGTATAATCCGACTAATTATAAAAACTACTACGCCGATGATTTTATTACAATGACGCAAGCATTAGCTGTTTCCGACAATGTATACGCTGTAAAAACACATCTTTTCTTAGAAGAAAAATCACTTGTAAAAACCGCAAAACAATTTGGAATTACAAGTTCATTAAAAGATGTCCCATCGCTTGCGCTTGGAACATCTCCCGTAAAGCCACTTGAAATGGTAAATGCTTATAGCTTGCTTGCTAACGGCGGGAAACGAGTAAAGCCAACATTTATTCGGCGCGTAGTCGATCATGACGGCAACATCTTGTATGATGCTCATTTAGAAAACAAACAAATTCTTGATGAGAACAATGCCTTTGTAATGGAAGAAATGATGACGGGTATGTTTAATAAAAAGCTAAGTAGCTATACCTCCGTCACGGGGCAAAACCTGATTCCAAAGTTATCCCGCACGTATGCCGGAAAGTCCGGTTCAACCGAGACAGACAGCTGGATGATTGGCTTTACACCAAATCTCGTAACAGGTGTTTGGGTCGGCTATGATAAACAAAAAACAATCTCTAATCCAACTGAGCAAGTCTATGCAAAAAATATGTGGGCAACGATTATGGAGAAAGGATTAGAAGAAACCCCGAAACAAGACTTTAAAAAACCGGCCAATGTAGTCGCGCTAAACATTAACCCTGAAAACGGGAAAATCGCCACGAAAGGGTGCCCCGTTTCTGTCAAAATGTATTTTGTAAAAGGGACCGAACCAACGGAGTACTGCATGGATCATATTGACGAGAAAGATGAATTTGAAGCAGTGCTAAAAGAGAAGGACAAAAATAAACAAAGCTGGTGGAAGAAGTATTTTCCGTGGTAAGGAAAATGAAATGAATAAGAAACTGACTTCAAAAGGTACATAAGTGCCTTTTGAAGTCAGTTCTTTTTCCGTTATCGACCGTTCTTTGCAATATATCGGCGCTTTTCACGATATATCGACCACTCTTTGGAATATATCGGCGCTTCGACACAACTTAAAGATTCCTCGACGACATTCGACACACAAGTAGTCGATTCGCTGAGCATCTTTCCTTTCTATTCATCATTATCATTTACGATCGCTAATACTTGATGGTCTTCCCATTTTCCATTTATCTTTACGTTTTTCCTTGCAATTCCCTCTTTATGAAAGCCTGATTTCTCTAACACTTTTATTGATCCGGTATTATGTGGCATAACGCCCGCTTCAATCCGATGAAGCTTTAGTTCATCGAATGCGTAAGACACAACTAGCTTAACAGCCTCTGTCATATATCCCTTCCCATTATGATGTTTATCTAAGGTATATCCAATAAAGCAATTTTGCAAAGAGTAGCGTAGTACTTCAAATAATGCAACAGACCCGATTAACTCTCCCGTTTCATTTAGATAAATGCCAAATGAATACTCCTCATCAAGCTCCTGCTTTTCATTCCCTTTTCGAATACGTTCCTTTTGACCGTCTAACGTATAAAAATTATCCTCTCGTAACGCTGTATACAGTTGAAAAAAATCTCGGTTTTTCGATTCTAAATGCATCATAGCTTCTGCATCACATTCTTCTAAACTTTTTATGAAAATAGACTCCCCACTTATTCTCATGTATCCATCTCTCCTTCCCCATTTACATACATATTTCTGACAAATATCGGCATTTCCTGCTCTCTTCAATTAAAAACATGTTTTCAAACAAACCCCAAATGACACATAAGCGCCTTTTGAAGTCAGTTCTTTTCCCGTTATCGACCGTTCTTTGCAATATATCGGTGCTTTTCACGATATATCGACCACTCTTTGGAATATATCAGCGCTTTTCGCGATATATCGGCGCTTCGACACAATTTAAAGATTCCTCGACGACATTCGACGCAAAAGTGATCGATTCGCTGAGCTGAATCATACCGAAAATTGAAAGGAGCCGACTAAAAAGTGGACTTTTTAGTCGGCTCCTTATATATAAACCCAAAAGTTTCACTTTTGAGCAGCCTCTCCTATTACTCTCCTAACAATTCACTACGTAATTTCTCACTAGAAGAATTCCATAGCTCCTCATTATGCTCTTTTAAGAATGTTCCAAGCACTTTTTTAGAAGGTTCATCCATATGATCAACCATAATGTAACGCTTTAATGATTTATCCATTTTATTTACGTGCTCTGGAAGTGATTTATAACCACGGCGAATTTCACGGTCTACAGTCATTTCACATGCAGTTACACCTGCATAATACGCGCCGTTTGCTGTGCGCTCAATTGTTACCCAAACAAGCCAGTACGGTTTTGCATTTGGTACTCCTTCTTTATTGATTAAAAATTTAATACCTTTTTCAACGGCACTGCGGGCATGCATTGCTCCAATATCTACAACTGCCGTTCCTTCTGTTACATCAATAATAACAGGAGAAATATTTTCAAGACTTAATGCGCCGACTCCAAAGCCGCCGTGTCCATCTGTAGAGTCATTTTTAATAATATTAAAACCAATTTGTTTCTTTTTCTCTGCCACAGAAAAGCCTCCCCTTCTAATACAATCCAAATAATGGTCCAATTATAGTATGCAGCATACCTAAAACTTGTGGAATGACAACTTGAAATATTGGTTGAATCGTATAGCGATCTAACGGTGTAATGACAAGAATCAATAAAAGGATTGCACCGTATTTTTCATATTGCGTCATTTTCGCACGTATATTAGTTGGCGCTAGGTCTTCCAAAACACGGTAGCCATCTAATGGCGGGATTGGTATCAAGTTAAAAATAAACAGAACGATATTAATCCCGATAAAAATTTGAAAGAACTGAAATAGCGTCTCTCCTACTGCTACTGGGACTGCTTCAATCACTCCAAATTTCAGCAAGCTATACCAGGCAGCAAGTCCAAAAGCACCCAATAATAAATTACTGATTGGCCCCGCAATCGAAACGCAAACCCCCGCAAGGCGCGGACGTTTAAAGTTATATGGGTTTACCGGCACAGGGCGCGCCCATCCAAAACCGATAAACAAGAATGCGATTGCACCAATCGGATCGATATGAGAAAGGGGCGATATTGTTAAACGCCCTTGATTCTTCGCCGTTAAATCTCCAAATTTATAAGCAACATATGCATGTGCAAACTCATGTACAGAGAGTGCGATTGCAACTGCAAGAGCTAACAACGGTAACTCGTGCAATGGGTATCTAAAGAAATTATCCATACTTCATCTCCTTCTTAATAATCCAAATAAAAAATCTTTTATTTTCTAATTGCGCTCTTCAAGAATCCGTTATAATAGTACTGTAATCTACATAAAAGGAGCGATACATATGCCATACGTAACAGTGAAAATGTTAGAAGGTCGCACAGAAGAGCAAAAGAAAGCCCTTGCTGAAAAAGTAACAGCTGCAGTAAGCGAAACTACTGGTGCACCAGAAGAAAAAATCGTTGTATTCATTGAAGAAATGTCTAAAAATCATTACGCAATTGGCGGAAAGCGCTTAAGCGACCAAGAATAATCATCGATGTAAGAGAAGCAGCTGTGCTGCTTCTCTTACTCTTTTCCTTCTAATAAACGAATAATTTTTTCTTTTATTTTCCCTTTTCTTCCATCTTCATACAGTAAATCATGCGGATAGAATAGCTTTTGATCTGTTCTCTTTTTACCTGTAATTGCTTCCACAATGTCCGACTCACGAGACAATTCACGCAGTTCTCCATTTGGCATAAGCAGTAAAATCGGCAAGCGTTCTTCCTCTTCACCTGCACGGTAAAAGTCATACGGCAGATCCGACGTAGAATCTACCACTAAATAATATTCTGGATCAAGCCCAATCTTCTTAAATAAATTATTTAATTCTACCCAATTGTTTAACCCGTGCTTTTCTGTAAAATCAACGCACTTGAACAAGTTACGGTTCATAAAACGGCGGCATAAATCACTTAAAATAGCATCCTCTTCTTCTTGCCATACTTGGAAGTAATAATACATAACATTCTCGTCTAGCTTCAAATAATCCTCTACCGTTACTTCCCCTTCAAATAAAGAATAGAAATGAACAGGATGATATTTAAATGTATAGTACTGTTCATGCAACGCTTTCGCACGGTGCAAAATTTTTGTCAAAATCACTTCCGCACTGCGCGTGACTGGATGAAAATATACTTGCCAGTACATTTGATAACGGCTCATAATGTAATGTTCAACAGCATGCATCCCGCTATATTTAATCACAACTTGATTATTAAATGGACGCATTACCCGTAATATTCGTTCCATATCAAAGTTTCCATATTTCACACCTGTGAAATACGCATCTCGTAATAAATAGTCCATGCGATCTGCGTCAATTTGGCTAGAAATCATACTAATTGCTAATTTATTAGTAGAAGTTTTCGCAATGACATCCGCTACTTTTTGCGGAAACTCACGATCAACTCGGCTTAATACCTCTTGGATTTCTGTATCACCGACAATAATTGCTTGTGTAAATTTTTCATGATTCAAATTAAAAACTTTTTCAAATGAATGAGAAAAAGGACCATGTCCAACATCGTGAAGAAGTGCTGCACATAAGCACAACAAACGATCTTCTGCATTCCAATCCGGTCTTCCATCAAACACATCATCAATCATGCGGCGAATAATTTCATAGACACCTAGTGAATGAGCAAAGCGACTATGCTCCGCACCGTGAAATGTAAAAAATGTCGTCCCTAGCTGCTTAATACGGCGCAGACGTTGAAACTCTTTCGTTCCAATTAAATCCCAAATTACGCGATCGCGTACATGCACATATTTATGCACTGGGTCTTTGAACACTTTCGTTTCATTTAATTTATCACTTACATATGCCATTACACTTCACTGCCCTCCATTATACGTTCTTACCTCTATTATAAACGAAAGGCGAAACAGAAAGAAATGAAAGACTGTATATTCCTGCATGAAAATAAAATCACCTTCCAAAAACGAAGGTGATTTTCTCCATCATTATTATTTTCCTAAAATAAACGTAGATAGCTCGTTTAATAACATCTCTTTACCAAGTGGAAAATATCCTTTATTTAAATCTTCGTTTTTAATCATATACACGCGGTTATTTTTTACAGCGTTCATATTTTTCCAAATGGTTTCTTCTTGGAATTCTTTTAGACGCTGCGTACCATCACCTGTTGTGAATACAAATAAGAAATCTGGATTGTAATCAATTAATGCTTCCTTTTGTAATTGTACTAACGGCTTGTCTGCTGGAGTACCATTAACTGCTGGCAATTTTAAATCTTTAAATAGAATACTACCGTATCCATAGTCACCGTACACACGGAATGCATTCGGATATGCTGCCATTACCATGAATTTTGCATCACCAGTTTTAGCAACGATTTGATCATGTAATTTGTTTGCCTTTTCATCGTATTTCTTTAACCATGCAGCTATTTCTTGTTCTTTATTGAAGATTTTTCCTACTTCTTCAAACTTCGGACGCCATTGATCTAATGGAGTACTTAACATAACTGTTGGTGCAATTTTAGATAACTGATCATAAATTTTTCCCTGACGATTGTTTACTAAAATTAAATCTGGTTTTGCAGCGGCGACTGCTTCAATGTTAATTTTATCTCCCCAAGCAGAACCAACTGGTTTTACACCTTTTAATTGTTCTGCAATATGTGCATCAATTTTTTCTTGCGTCGTATTTGCCGTAATAACCGGCTTCATACCTAAAATTAATAACTCTTCTGTTGACCCACTTAAATCCGCAATTTTCTTTGGATTTGCAGGGATTTTAATTTCTCCTTTTGCATGTTTTACAACACGCTCTTCACTTTTTGCGTCTGCTTTCTTTTCTTCTTTCTTATCAGAAGAACAAGCTGCAAATAATATAGAAGTAATCGCTAATACGAAAACTAGTAGAGTAGCTTTGAATTTCTTCATATTTTCCTCTCCTTATCTTGTTATAGTGAAAGTGCTACAAGCAAACCCCTTTCTTTATAGGAGGGCGAGAGCATCTGGCCGTGCATAGCAGCGACTTATATGTCAAAAAATCAAGATATATAACTATTTATACAAATTTCTGGAAGTCACACCTTTTCCCGTTCTGACGGGCAGTAATCTACTGGCGCAATTTACCGCCCACTAGAACAACCTTAGACCAGCTTACGCACTCGTCATTAAGTCATAAGTAAGACAAATTGGTTTGCCACCAACGGGACATGGAACCATTTGTGCTTCAATTTCAAACACTTCGCGAAGCGTTTCAGATGTCATGACTTCATCTGGCGTTCCTTGTTTCATTAGTTTCCCTTCTTTTAATGCAAGCATATGATCAGAAAAACGAGAAGCGTGATTGAGATCGTGAATAACCATCACGATTGTTCTTCCTTCTTCTTCATTTAACTTTCTTAATAAGTTCAGCACTTCAAGTTGATGTGCCATATCAAGGTATGTTGTTGGCTCATCTAGTACAAGTAAATCCGTTCCTTGTGCTAGCGCCATTGCAATCCAAACGCGTTGACGTTGTCCGCCTGACAGCGCCTCTGCCGGACGATTTGCAAATTCCTTCATACCAGTCACATCAAGCGCCCAGCGAATGTAACGATAGTCTTCTTCCGATAGCGTACCGAACCCTTTTTGATGTGGAAAACGCCCATATGAAACGAGTTCAAATACAGTAAGACCTGTTGGCACTTCTGCTGTTTGCGGCAAAATTGCCATCTTTTTCGCAATTTCCTTCGTCGGCTGTTTCTCAATTTCCTTTCCGTCCAAATAAACAGTACCTCGTTTTGCTTTTAAAATACGCGATGCTGTTTTCAGAAGCGTAGATTTCCCGCATCCGTTCGGACCAATGATGGTCGTAATTTTCCCTTCAGGTATTTCAACAGACAACCCATCAATAATTAAATTTTCACTATATCCAACAGATATCGACTCAACTGATAAAGATGGCATATAGATCGTCTCCCCTATCTTGTTTTTATAAGTAAATAAATAAAATACGGCGCGCCAATTACTGAAATGACAAGACCAACCGGTATTTCTGATGTTGTAAGTAAGCTGCGCGAAAGAAGATCGGAAAACAATAACAATAATGTTCCGATGAGCGCAGCAGTTGGCAGCATAATTTGATATTTTCCGCCTACTAAGCGGCGGGCAAGATGCGGCGCCATTAATCCAATAAAGCTGATTCCCCCAGCAACCGCAACAGATGCACCCGCTAAGCAAACAGCGATAAATAATAGCTTACGGCGCTCTTTCTCAACGTTCAAACCGAGGCCCGTTGCCGCTGCATCTCCTAAATTCATTACATTTAAAATAGGTGCTCTCATAAAAGCAATTGGTAAGAAAATAAGCATCCATGGCAATACGCTTAATACGAACTTCCAATCTGTCCCCCATAAGCTTCCCGATAACCAAATCGTAGCAAAGCGGAAATCATTCGCTGTCATTTTCATCGAGAATACTAAGCTCACAGCACTAAACCCAGCTGCTACAGCAATCCCAACGAGAACTAATCGAACCGGCGAAACACCGTCTTTCCAAGCAAGTGCGTAAATAATGACCGCCGCTACTATTGCACCAACTAAAGCAAAAAACGGCAAAATGAATACAGATACAAACGAAGTCATCGTTACTTTCCCAAATACGAAATAAACAAACATTACAACTGACAGTCCCGATCCAGCATTAATACCAATAATTCCTGGATCGGCAAGTGGGTTACGTGATAATCCTTGCATAATTGCACCGGATACTGCTAAAGCTGATCCGACTAAAAGAGCAACAATCATTCGCGGCATCCGAAAATCAAATAAAATTGTTGTTTGATCTTCTGCTCCAAGACCAACGAGCGTTTTCAGCACTTCAATTGGTGAAATTTTGAACGTACCTGTATTTAAGCTAATGAAAAATACAATGCAAATGAACAGACCAATGCTAGATAAAATTGAGATGTTTTTTCTCGTTAATATTCCTTGCCTCACATTTTCCCTCTCCCTTCTTTACGCGCTAAGTAGAGGAAGAATGGCACACCAATCATCGCTGTTACAGCGCCAATCGGTGTTTCAAACGGCGGATTAATAATACGTGAGATCATATCAGCACATCCAACAAGTAATCCCCCTAAAACGGCAGAACATGGGATAATCCAGCGATAATCTGATCCCACAAGAAAACGTGTTAAATGCGGGATAACAAGACCAACAAATCCAACAGACCCAGCTATAGAAACGGCACTACCTGTAAGCACAAGTACAAGAATTGTTCCAATAAACTTAATAAGCTTCGTATTTTGTCCAAGGCCAATGGCAATTTCTTCACCAAAACTTAAAATCGTAATGTACCTTGCTAGCATAATCGCAATAATTAGACAAACAAGACCAACTGGAAGCAACATGTTTAAACTCGTCCATTTCACACCAGCAACGCCGCCTGCATGCCACATACTAACTTCTTGCGCTAGATTAAAATATAAAGCAATCCCAGATGAAATTGCGCCTAGTAAGGCACTAATTGCCGCTCCAGATAACGCTAACTTAATTGGTGTTAATCCGCCCGGAGACGCTGCTCCAATTCCGTATACGATACTTGCACCAAATGCTGCACCGATGAAAGAAGCAATGACAAACATGAAATATGGCGAGTTTGGGAAGAATACAAACATGATGGCAATGCCAAATACCGCCCCATCTGTAATCCCCATCAGTGATGGAGATGCAAGTGGGTTTCGCGTCATCCCTTGCATAATTGCACCAGATACCGCTAAAAATGCTCCTACAGCTACTCCTCCAATTGCTCTTGGAAGACGCAATTCTTGAATGACACTATGATGTGTAATAGATATATCAAACTGAAATACAGCTTGCCATACTGTTTTCAAACTAATATCAGCAGCACCAAATGAAATAGAAGTAGCCATACTTAAAGCTAATAAAGCAGTTCCAACGATTAAAATGATTAAGGCGATAAGCGGACGACTTTTCACCTCTTTTATGTCTACTGATTCTTCTTCATAAACCTTTCTCATACTCACTTCCATATGCAACATCCTAACTTTCAATATGTATAACAAGAAAATGAATTTCATTCTCATTAAGAAGCAAAAAAAAGAAAATCAAGAATATAACTCGACTTTTGATAATGATTCTCAATATCGTTTTCTTTTATTCTACAAACGCAAGGTGACACTTGTCAATCATAAATTTTGTGATATAAAACTTTTTTACATTTCACAAAACAAAAAAAGATACGACATCGTATCTTTTTACTTGCTTAACTTTTCTTCAATTTTTTTAATTAACTCATCTTCATTTGGCGCTGCAACTGGACGATTATTTACAAATGCAAATGACTTTTTACGACCAGGACCGCAATATGATTGACAACCAACTTGAATATCTGCACATCCATCTATTTTCTTTAAACGCGGTACTAACGTCTTCACATTCGTTGCCTGACAATCATCACACACACGAAATTCGTTTCCCATTTTATATAACACTTCCTCTATTTGAAACTTTTCTCAAGTACATATAACAATAAACGCTAAATGGTATTTTACCTTTCTTTTCGATGTGATGCAAGTTTTCTTCCCGCAAGAAACAAATGGTATACAAACATATTTCCGCTCAAAATCTACCATAATTTTGGGAGCTTTGTATAAAAGTAATTCATTTTGTCCATTCTAAAAATAAGATATTGATAAAAAGAAAGGGAGATGAATCTATGAAAGTAAGACAAGACGCTTGGACTGAAGAAGATGATTTACTTCTTGCTGAAACTGTTTTACGTCACGTTCGCGAAGGAAGTACACAATTAAATGCCTTTGAAGAAGTTGGTGATAAATTAAATCGCACCTCGGCAGCTTGCGGTTTTCGCTGGAATGCTGTCGTACGCTATAGTTACGATCAAGCATTACAACTTGCGAAAAAGCATCGCAAAGACAAAATGCGCGCAAATGGGGGCGAGCAATCGAAAAAACGCCTTTTATATACACCACCGTCTTCACCTACTGCTATAACGGCTGATGAAAATATTAGTATCGAAACCCAGCAACCTGTTCAAACTATACAAACTACGCAAGCGATGCCAACAAACTCTTCAATTGCGATGCATGACGTAATCCATTTTCTACAATCTCTCGGAACTTCTAATGTAAAAGTATCCGCACTCGAAAGAGAGAATGAGAGATTGAAACAAGACATCGTTGAATATATGAGGAAAAATGCTGAACTAGAAAAGAAAGTGGAAAAATTAGAACAGCAATCCACAACCGTTCAAGAAGATTACGAGACGCTCATGAAAATTATGAACCGTGCACGTAAACTGGCATTAATGGACGACGAAGAACGTACACAAACATCATTTCGCATGGACCGAAACGGAAATTTAGAAAAAATTGCAGAATAAAAAGAAAGGCTGACCCAGAAGGCGCATAAACGCCTTCTGAAGTCAGTCTTTCTTCCGTTATCGACCGTTATTTACAATATATCGGCGCTTCGACACGATATAAAGACCCCCCGACGATATTCGACATGTAAATCACCGCTAACTAATACAAAAAGTGAGCCCCTCTCGCCCACCTAAAAAAAGATGCTTTTCCCGTTTTCAACTTACATTTATATAAGGTCTCTCTTTTTTGCTATAATAAATATTGTCATTTTAAAGATAAGGGGTTAATTACATGAGCGATTCTCGTTCGATTTTATCTCAACCAGAGTGGCGCATTGTTGATCAATCAAGCTTAGGTCCACAATTTCATGCGCTGCAGTCTTTCGCAATGGATGATACGTTATGTACAACCGTTGGGAACGGTACATCCGCTGCAACAATGCGCTCTTGGGTTCATCACAATACGATTGTTCTTGGCATTCAAGATACACGTTTGCCTTATTTAAAGCAGGGAATTGAATTTTTGAAAGAGCAGGACTTCCATGTTATCGTCCGCAATTCAGGCGGACTTGCTGTTGTATTAGACGAGGGGGTTCTAAACATTTCTCTTCTATTCCAGGAAACAGATAAAGGTATCGATATCGATCTTGGCTATGATACAATGTGGCATTTAATTAAGGAAATGTTAAAAGATTACAATGTTACCATTGAAGCAAAAGAAATCGTTGGCTCATACTGTCCTGGCAGCTATGACTTAAGTATTAACGATAAAAAATTTGCTGGTATTTCACAGCGCCGTATTCGCGGAGGCGTAGCTGTGCAAATTTACTTATGCGCTATAGAAAGCGGCTCTGCTCGTGCAGCACTTGTTCGTGATTTTTACAACTTAGCAATTCAAGGTGAAGAAACTAGATTTACGTATCCTGAAATTGTCCCAAGTACAATGGCTTCACTGTCTGAACTACTTGGTGAAACTATTACTGTTCAAGATCTAATGATGCGCCTTTTACAGACGCTGCAGCACTTTGCACCAAAATTAACACCATCACAGCTTACAGTAGATGAAGTACCGCTATATGAGCATCATTTACAGCGCATGATTGATCGCAATAACAAGTCACTTGGGTTAGAAAATTAAAAATCCCCGCAAATGCGGGGATTTTTTTTCATAATTATAGCGCTTGTGCTGCTGTAATTAAAGCAAGCTTGTACACTTCTTCTTCGTTACAACCGCGAGATAAATCATTTACTGGCATGTTTAAGCCTTGTAAGATTGGTCCAACTGCTTCGAAGTTACCTAAGCGTTGTGCAATTTTGTAGCCGATATTACCAGCTTCTAAGCTTGGGAATACGAATACGTTAGCGTCACCTTTAATAACAGAACCTGGTGCTTTCTTTTCTGCTACAGATGGTACGAATGCAGCGTCGAATTGGAACTCACCGTCTAATGTTAATTCAGGAGCCATTTCTTTTGCGATGCGAGTTGCTTCTACAACTTTCTCTGTTTCTGGAGATTTCGCAGAACCTTTTGTAGAGAAGCTTAACATTGCAACGCGTGGGTCGATACCGAATAATTCAGCAGTTTTTGCACTTTCAATACCAATTTCAGCTAAATCTTGGCTGTTTGGAGCGATGTTGATTGCGCAATCAGCAAATACATACTTCTCATCGCCGCGTACCATGATAAATACGCCAGAAGTTTTTGTAACACCTGGTTTTGTTTTAATGATTTGAAGTGCTGGACGAACTGTATCAGCTGTAGAATGAGCTGCACCACTTACTAAACCTTGTGCTTTGCCCATGTATACAAGCATAGTACCGAAATAGTTTTCGTCTTTTAAGATTTCACGAGCCGATTCCTCTGTTACTTTCCCTTTACGGCGTTCAACGAAAGATGCTACCATTGCATCCATTTCTTCGTACGTAGCTGGGTCATAAATATCAACACCTGCTAATGTTAAGTTCATGCTAGCAGCTTTCGCACTAATTTCTTCTTTATTACCAACTAAGATTGGTCTTACTAATTCTTCTTTCGCTAAACGCTCTGCAGCGCCTAAAATTCTTTCATCAGTACCTTCAGGAAGTACAATAGAAATGTTTTTACCTTGAACTTTTTCTTTTACTGTTGTAAATAAATCGCTCACCAATAACCCTCCTACGAATTCAAATCCATATTTAAGAATACCGCTTTTTATCTCTATTTTAAACGTATTGCCCCTAAAAAATTGATAAAATATAAATGATTATATTTTCCCAAAATTCCGCCAGGAAATGTGACAATTTTATGCGCCTAAGACGAAGTTACATGCTTTTTCATTTATATATGATATAGTTAACGTGTAAAACTTGACTATTCGAGGTGAATCTAATGAGTGAAGCAGCAAAAACGTTAGATGGTTGGTATTGTTTACATGATTTCCGTTCTATGGACTGGGCAGCATGGAAAACATTGTCTAGTGATGAACGTCAGCAAGCAATGTTCGAATTTTTAAACATCGTTGAAAAATGGAATAAAACAGAAGCTGCAAAACAAGGTAGCCATGCCCTATATACAATCGTTGGGCAAAAGGCTGATATTATGTTCATGATTTTACGTCCAACAATGGAAGAATTAAATGAAATTGAAGCAGAATTCAATAAAACAACATTAGCAGAGTATATGCTTCCTACATACTCTTACGTTTCTGTTGTGGAACTAAGTAACTATCTTCCTGCTGAAGAAGATCCATATCAAAATCCACAAATTCTTGCGCGTCTATACCCAACGTTGCCAAAAGCAAACCACGTTTGTTTCTATCCAATGGACAAGCGTCGTCAAGGCGAAGACAACTGGTACATGTTACCGATGGAAGATCGCAAAAAATTAATGTATAGCCACGGAAAAATCGGCCGTCAATATGCAGGAAAAGTACGTCAAATCATTACTGGTTCTGTTGGCTTTGACGATTATGAATGGGGCGTAACATTATTTGCCGACGATGTTCTTCAATTTAAGAAACTTATATATGAAATGCGCTTTGATGAAGTAAGTGCACGCTACGGTGAGTTCGGAACATTCTTTGTTGGAAACATTTTACCAAGCGAAAAGGTTGCGAAATTTTTACACGTATAACAACAAAAAAGGACGAAAATCGTCCTTTTTTTATTGTTTTATATAATAGGAACCCTTTAAAAAAATAGAAAAATTATCCATATTGCTTACAAAATTGTAATCTTTCCATATTCAAACTCATGTTAGAATAGTACAAGCTACATGCTAATAACGATGCGAAGGTGATAATTGATTATGAGGAAAATGTTATCTATTTTATTAGGGCTTACACTCATGTTTTCTTTCATAGGAGCGACTCCCTCTTATGCGAAAGAAGACATACATATTGAAGCCGCTGCTGCTATTCTGTTTGATGCAGACACAGGAAAAATACTACATGAGCAAAACCCCGACGAATTACTTGCAGTTGCTAGTATGTCAAAACTCATGGTTATATACTCCGTTTTAGAAGCCATTAAAGAAGGAAAAATCACTTGGGATACAAAAGTAAATATCTCTGATTATGCTTATGAGATTTCCCGTAACAACGAATTTTCCAACGTTCCATTTGAAAAAGGACGACAATATACAGTTAAGGAATTATATCATTCTATTCTTGTCTTCTCAGCAAACGGATCAAGTATTGCACTTGCCGAACTTCTTGCAGGAAGTGAAAAGAATTTCATAAGTCTTGCAAACGAACATGCAAAAAAACTAGGGTTAAAGAAATATAAATTTGTAAATGCTACAGGATTAAATAATGCTGATTTAAAAGGAAAGCATCCAGAAGGAACAGATCCGAATGGTGAAAACTCTTTATCAGCTAGAGACATGGCAATCTTATCTAGAACAATTATGACAAAGTATCCAGCAATATTAGAAGATACAAAGCAAAGATTTAGAAACTTCCCAGATAATCATCCACTTCCAATTCGTATGGAAAACTGGAATTGGATGTTACCAGGCGCTGCATTTGCATATGAAGGAACAGACGGCTTAAAAACGGGAAGTTCTGATTCAGCTGGATATTGCTTTACCATTACAGCCAAACGCGGTGATTTACGCCTAGTCTCCGTTATTATTAAAACAAAATCAATGGATGAGCGTTTCATAGAATCCCGTGCACTAATGGATTACGGTTTCAAAAACTTTGAAAAGCAGAAATTGAAAATAGGTAGAAATAATACAATTCCTGTCGTAAAAGGAAAAGAAGATACTGTAGCTGTGACACCTGAAAAAGAGATAACGGTAGTCACAAAAAAAGGAAGTAAACCTCCTTACAAAATTTCTTATGATGCAAACAAATCAATCTCCGAAGACGGAAGCTTAGTTGCACCTGTGAAAAAGGATGCCAAAGTAGGCTCACTTGTTTTAGAATCTACTGATCAATATGGCTTCCTTGACGGAAATAAACAAACGAAATTCAATGTAAAAACAACACAGGAAGTAGATAAAGCAAATTGGTTCGTATTGACGATGCGATCTATTGGAGACTTCTTCTCTAATATATGGTCAAAATTATTTGGGTAATAAAAAGCTAGCACAATGAAGTAACTCCATAACGTTAAAAATATTATTTCATTAGGCAACTTTTCTGGCATGGGTTCGGTATTATATCGGGCCCATGCCTTTTAGTTTCCCCTTAAATTTGTTATGGCTATAAGATGAATAATTATATCTCTAAAATTTCCATAGGGTTTCCATCATACATTTAAAATGGTAATATTAAACGGAATATTGATGGGATTTCCATTTAAGTTTAATTTTACATTTACAATCAACAACATCATCATTATATTCCATTTCAAAAGTAAGGGAGTAATAAGATTGATTAGAAAGTCAAAAATCGTTAATAACATTTTATTGTATGGAGTAGTATTTTTTATAACATGCCTTGCATTATTAGTGGCTTTTAAATTGCAAAACTTTTACCCTTTTGGAGATAAAACTATCCTCATATTGGATATGGGGTTTCAGTATTTCCAATATTATGCTTATTTCTACGACGTATTACATGGAAATGCAAGTTTACTTTTTAATTGGCAAGCTGGATTAGGGATGAACTTTTTTGGTGTATTTACGTATTACTTATCTAGCCCATTTTCACTAATCATTTCCTTCTTTTCTCGTGATCATTTAATACAAGCAATAACAATGATTACATTTTTAAAATTAGGATCATGCGGTATATCAATGTGTTTTTATTTACGTAAAGGGTTTAAAGCGGAATATGTTGAAGCCATAATTTTTTCTACTATGTACGCCTTAGCGTCATATACTATTGTCTTTTATCAAAACTTAATGTGGATTGATGGCCTAATCTACTTACCACTAGTGTTATTAAGTGTGGAAAAGTTGATTAAAGATAAAAGCGGAGTCTTTTTAACAATAAGTTTAGCTGTGCTCTTTATATCCAATTTTTATATATCGTATATGGTGGGTGCATTTACATTTATGTACTTCCTTTCACGGTTAATCATTATTCACGATGATTTTAAAATCAAAAAATTTATATATAAAGCTTTTCAATTTTTGTTACATACAGTGTTAGCTGCTGGTATTGCTGCTATAATAATATTCCCCACTTTAGAAATTTTAAAAGATGTATCTACTAATGCGGGAAAAATTCCATGGTCACAATTACAGACCTTTGGTACACCATTTGATATTTATTTAAAATTATTTAATCAGGCATATGATGGGGTGTTTTTCAGTACTCCTTATATATATGTAGGGCTTTTAGCTGTTTTATTTGTACCAATATTTTTCTTAACTGATAAAATTTCAAAAAAAGAAAAGATAGTATGGGGACTTAATATCATAGTATTTATATTGAGTTTTATATTGTATCCACTTTATGTCGTATGGCATGGTTTTAAACATCCAAATGGTTATGAATTCAGATTTTCTTTTGTATTTTCATTCTTATTGGTCTTTTTATCTTGGAATGTGTACCATAGGGTTAAGAATATTAAAAGTAAAGTTTTATTTTTAATTATATTTGCTAATGTCTTTATTTTGTCACTAGCTTCTAAATGGGATCATGTCTCTATAAGCAAAGATAAAATTTTAATTAATATTTTATTGCTTTTCATATTAGGTATTTTAATTTTTCTGTTGCAAAGTAATAATAAGTTCAAGAGATTATTCGAAGTACTTTTGATATGCTTTGTTTTTACAGAAATGACAATTAACTCTAGTACCATTCTAGAAGGACTAAATAAGGACTCTGCTTATAAAAAAGTCTATGAATATCAAATTCCACAAGAGATACGTTCTTTAATAGCAAATATAAAGTCAAATGATAAAGAATTTTATCGTCTTGAAAAAAAAGTTGCTACTAATCAGGCAGAAAATATATATCAAATAAATGACTCACTCAAAGTTCCTTATAACAGTATTGCAAATTATACCTCAACAGGTAATGTCAAATTTCACAATTATATGGGGTCATTAGGTTACACAGTTGAAGAAAGAGGCGGATTAGCATTAAATAATACGGGTAGTACATTATTTACTGAAGCACTTCTTGGGACAAAGTATGTAATTGCAGATAAAACATTTAATCATTTTGGTTACCAAAAAGTAGAACAAGAAGGATCATACGTTACATATCAAAATGATAATTCGCTTCCACTAGGCTTTGTTTTAGATTCTGATAAAAAGAATTGGATATCAAATTCAACAAATCCATTTCAACTACAAAATAATATGATGAGCATCAATCAGGACAAAGAATATTTTAAAGAAATACAACCTGTTAATATTAAGATGGAAAATCTAACAAAAGATGGGGATGAATATCGTAAAGATAAACATGACCAAGAATCATATTTGATATTGAACTTAAAGGTAATTGGGCAACAAGAATTATATGGTTTTATTACTATCCCACCCTCTGATGATACTCAATTAATAATTAATGAAAGAAATATTCAATTTAATTATCCTTCAAAGTATAACTCTGGGGTAATAGATTTAGGATTGTATAATAAAGAGAAGGTATCTGTAAAAATTAAAGTACGTGATAACATCAATCTAAACAATATTCATTTTTATGCTCTTTCTACTCTTGATTTTAAAAACAGAATAAAAGAGATGGCTTCTCAACCAATGGACATAAAAGAAGTTGGAAAAAGATCGTTAGATGGAGAAATATATACAACTAAAGATTCAACCCTATTTTTATCGATTCCTTATGATAAAGGATGGAATGTTAAATTAGATGGAAAAGAAGTATCGGCAGAAAAAATAGGTGGATTTATAGGAATTCAAATTTCAAACCCAGGAAAACATTCAATTGAATTGTCTTACACACCACCAGGTTTATTAAAGGGACTAATTATTACATTGTCTAGTCTTTTAATCTTACTAATTATTGTAATTCGAGAAATGAAAATGAAACGAAATTCTTCGAAAGACAAGGAGAGTATTCAAAATAGTGAATTCAATCAATCAGCGTAGTATTAAACTTTACTAACTATATAAATTCAACTTGAAACAACGACATAAAAAAACCTTTCTTTTTAGATGGACGAGAGCATCTGGCCAGGCATAGAAGCGGTCAGGGCCTCTTCCTGCCACATGCCAAGTTTTAAACAAAAGGAGCAACCCAGTAGCGGGCATGTTGTATTCTGCATAGCAGCAATCTATGTGTTAAAAAATCAAGTTGGATATATATAGAAATTTGTAATAAAGAAGGTTAATGCTAAAAAACCTATATTTTGAAGTGCCCCCTCAAAGTTAGGCAGATTATTTCATTAAGCAAACGAAAAAGCATGAACTCGATTTTAGCGGGGTCATGCTTTTTCGTTTTCCCTAATTCATAGGCTATTTATGCTTTGTCTTGTTTGCTGATGTTTCCTTATTTCGGACTAGGGTATTCAATTTTTCAAATATGCATTTTCCATTCAGATACACTCTAACTCCTACCTCTACTTTTACAGCTTGAGTTGCTTAAAATAGTGTTTTTACACCAAATAATGAGTAAGAACTTGAAAGTTTTGTTCATATCAATGAGGAGAATTGCTCAGTTAGACTTTCATATGTAGTCATCCCCACTTATCTTCTTCACTTCTTCCAATCTTAAGATGCAGCAAAGAGCGAGATAAAGTGAAACTTTAATCAGCCCTCACCAATCGGGCTTTTACAGGCAGTTTATCTCCCACCTAACTTCTTAAGAAAAGCGGAAGCGGCTCGCTCAGAATCGCAGGACGCCCACGCCCCTGACAGAGAGGCGCTTTTTG
>NZ_FOLV01000017.1 GCF_900112415.1 Bacillus sp. 491mf | reverse complement strand
ATAATAAAAATAAGTCCTAACGCTAAAAATCCAGCGATAATCCCATCATTCGATACACCGTCTATTACAATTTGGTCATCCATTTTAATACCCCCTTCTGTCTTAGTTCCATTCTTTTTCTATATATTCGCCACGGAAAGTATTAAGAAGCGAATATAATTTTTTTTATCCCGCATTAACGGGCAGTAATACTCCCACCTCAAAATTCAGCAAAAGCATTGTCCAGCTCCAGCGGCTAGAATCTCCGGTCGTTTCGCCCCCTCGGACGAGGCAAAAAGCGCCTCTCTGTCAGGGGCGTGGGCGTCCTGCGATTCTGAGCAAGCCGCTTCCGCTTTTCTGAAGAAGTTAGGTGGGAGATAAACTGCCCGTAAAAGCCCGATTGGTTCAACTAATAATCAGTGGGGGATGAAAAACCCCCCCACTGATTAAAGTTTCACTTTATCTATGCTACACTTAAATTGAAAAATATGAATGTGGAGTGAGCCTTATGCATCCTTTTACCGTAAGCTTACAAGAACACTTTGAAGCACATCGAAACCGTGAAAAAGCAGAATCAATGGAACGTTATATGAAAAACCACTTTTCCTTTCTCGGCATTCAAACACCAGAGCGAAAGCTATTAATTCGTGAAGTACTGCAAAACAATGAAGCACCGAAAGCAACAGATCTTCCCGTAATCGTTCGCGAACTTTGGACACTACCAGAACGAGAATTTCAAATGGTTGCTTTAACCCTACTGGATAAATATCGAAAACATTTAGATGAAACTCATATCCCACTTTTAGAAGAGCTCATTACGACAAAATCATGGTGGGATTCCGTGGATATGCTCGCAAGTCATTTTGTCGGCCTTATTTTAGCAGCACATCCACATTTAATCGAACCGTATGTCCAAAAATGGATGGCATCTCACAATATGTGGCTCCAAAGAACATGCCTGCTATTCCAGCTCAAGTATAAAGAAAAAACAGATACGAAACTTCTCTTCTCATTCATCGAACAGCTGAGTCACTCTAAAGAATTTTTCATTCAAAAAGCAATCGGCTGGGCACTTCGTGAATACGCAAAAACAAATCCTCCAGCTGTATGGGAATTCGTCCAAACACATGAGCTCGCACCGCTTAGTAAACGTGAAGCTACTAAACATATTAGAAATGGATTTGCGCAATAAGTTTTGGGCTATACTACATAACAGACACTGCATATACTAACCTAAACACACGCTCTCTATTGTGAATTAGAAAAGAACATGATAGAATATGGTCATCTATTTTTTAAATATGGTAGCGATGAAGGACAAATAAGTACTTGTAAAGAAGAAGCGATTCAGGGATGGTGCAAGCCTGAAACTGCAAGGAAACGGCAGTCCCGAGCAATACAATATAAAGTGGACATACACTTTTGTGTGTCAACTAGGGTGGAACCGCGGGCAAACGCTCGTCCCTAGGCAAATAAGCCTTGGGATGAGCGTTTTTTATTTTGAAAAGCGGAAGCGGCTTGCTCACCTAATCGCTTCTCCAAGTACTACACTATCTTTCATCGCCAATACGTTATCTTTTAAGGAGGAATTAAAAATGGCTTCAATGGAGCAAATCGTAAACTTAGCAAAACATCGTGGTTTTGTTTTCCCTGGTTCTGAAATTTACGGCGGTCTTGCAAATACTTGGGACTACGGTCCACTTGGTATCGAATTAAAAAACAACGTGAAAAAAGCTTGGTGGAAAAAATTCATTCAAGAATCTCCGTATAATGTAGGTTTAGATGCAGCAATTTTAATGAATCCAAAAACTTGGATAGCATCTGGACACGTTGGAAACTTCAACGATCCAATGATCGACTGTAAAAAATGTAAAGCACGCCATCGTGCTGATAAATTAATTGAAGATGCACTAGAAGCAAAAGGTATCGAAATGATCGTTGATGGTCTTACTTTCGATCAAATGGCTGGATTAATGAAAGAACACGAAGTAAAATGCCCAGATTGCGGCAGCGAAGACTTCACTGAAATTCGTCAGTTCAACTTAATGTTCAAGACATTCCAAGGCGTGACAGAATCTAGCACAAACGAAATTTTCCTTCGTCCTGAAACAGCACAAGGTATTTTCGTAAACTTCAAAAACGTACAGCGCTCTATGCGTAAAAAGCTTCCATTTGGTATCGGCCAAATCGGTAAAAGCTTCCGTAACGAAATTACGCCTGGTAACTTTACGTTCCGTACGCGTGAATTCGAACAAATGGAACTTGAATTCTTCTGCAAACCTGGCGACGATTTAGAATGGTTCACATTCTGGCGCAGCACTTGTAAAAACTGGCTTCTTTCACTTGGTATGAACGAAGAAAGCATGCGTCTTCGTGACCATGGTGAAGAAGAATTATCTCACTATAGTAACGCAACAACTGATATCGAATTTAGATTCCCATTTGGCTGGGGCGAGCTTTGGGGTATTGCATCTCGTACTGACTTTGACTTAAACCGTCATATGGAACATTCTACTGAAGACTTTAACTATGTAGATCCACAAACGAATGAGCGTTACGTACCATACTGCATCGAGCCATCTCTTGGCGCAGATCGCGTAACATTAGCATTCTTATGTGATGCATATGAAGAGGAACAATTAGAAAACGATTCTCGTACAGTTCTTCGTTTCCACCCAGCATTGGCACCATTTAAAGCAGCGATCCTGCCGCTTTCTAAAAAGCTATCTGAAGGTGCTGGTGAAGTGTTCGCAGAACTTGCGAAAGACTTTATGGTAGACTTCGACGAAACAGGCTCTATCGGTAAACGTTACCGCCGCCAAGACGAAATCGGTACACCATTCTGTATCACATATGACTTCGATTCTGTTGAAGACAATGCAGTAACAGTACGTGACCGTGACACAATGGAACAAGTACGTATGCCAATTAGCGAACTAAAAGGATTCTTAGAAAAGAAAATTCAATTCTAATGAAAAAAACGACTGCTTCAAGCAGTCGTTTTTTTATTGCCCACCGATATATCGGCGCTTTTTGCGATATATCGGCGCTTCGACACAATTTAAAGACCACTCGGCGGTATTCGACACGCGGATAGTCCATTTCTTCACATTTATCTTTTCGCTTTCACCGCAACTGTACATCTTGAAATACAAATTAAATTATTGTCTTCATCGATAATGCGAATGTCCCATACCATTGTCGTTTTCCCTTTATGAAGCGGCGTTCCAATCGCCGTGACGATACCGTCTCGTTTAGACAGCAAATGATTTGCATTAATTTCAAGACCGAAACAAATATATTTCTCTTGATCAATTAAATTGTATGTACCGACACTAGCAACTGTTTCTGCTAAAGCAACAGAGGCTCCTCCGTGTAAATAACCCAATGGTTGATGCGTACTTCCATGTACTGGCATCGTCGCTACAACTTTATCATCTGTCATTTCTAATAATTCAATACCTAACGCTTCCATTAATGTTTTAGACATACGGCTGTCCCCTTTCAATTTACCAAAAAACGCATAATATAATCTATTTCTTTTCAAACTATTAGTAATATCATATATGGAGGTCTATTATATGAAGAAACTATTATATATCATGTTACTTTTTTTCTTCTCAATTGCTATTGTACCAAAAGAAACAATAAGAGCCCAAACATCTAACATTACAATTGAAATTCATACTGCAACCCAAAAAGGTAAGAAACCATATTTTGAATATCAAATCAATTACCCGCAATTTCGTAACATTCCAGATGGACAATTTCAAAAGAAGTTAAATACGTATTATGAGAAAAGTATAGATAAGTTCAAAAAGAAATTAGAAAAAGATGCAAAAACGTATTATGAACAATCGCAAGAAACTGATGCTCCGTTTCATCCATATGTTGCGAATGTTGACTACAAGGTCCCATTCAATACATTTCCATTACTCAGTCTGTATGTAAATTATTATCAATACACAGGCGGTGCACATGGCATGTATGAATGGAAAGCAAATACGTTCGATCTTCGGCAAAATAAACCGCTTCGCTTAGCAGATTTATTTCAAAAAGATAGTCCATATGAAAGCATTATTAAGACCGAGATCGTTAGACAAATTGAACAAAATAAGGAGAATTACTTTCCAGACGCTGCCGAGAAAGTAATGAATGAAAAGAATTTAAAATACGTTTTAGAACAAGACAATTTAATGATTTATTTCCCGTTGTATGAAATTGCACCGTACGTCAGCGGCATTCCACAATTCCGTATTCCGTATACGCTACTTCGGGAAGTATTAGAACCGAAATATCAAACTATTTTAATTGACAATGCCTAGATGAATTCAGTACTATAATGTTAACTTTTAATAACAGGGGGTTAACATTTTGAGTAAACTTCGTGCATTAGACTTAGCTTTCGCCGCGATGTTTGTCGCACTTATGGCGATTGGTGCCAATATTACATCTTGGGCACCGTTTCTACAAGTTGCAGGTGTTCCGCTTTCTATGCAGCCATTTTTCGCTATTTTAGCTGGTCTTCTTCTTGGAAGCCGCCTTGGGGCCTTATCTATGATCGTTTATACATTAGTTGGAGTTGCCGGAGCACCTGTATTCGCTGGATTTAAAGCTGGATTTAGTCAATTATTAAGTCCAACTGGCGGGTTTATCATTGCTTTCATTATTGTTGCTTATGTAACAGGTAAGATTGTTGAGCAAGTGAAAACTCCCAAATTCGGGACATTCTTTACAGCTTCTACTGTCGGCATCATTCTTACCTATGTGATTGGAACAACTTATATGTACTTAGCTATCAATTACTGGATGCACGGCAACATTAGCTATGCAGCTGCCTGGAAAGTTATGATGTGGTTTGCTGTAAAAGATATTATCTTTACAATTATTGGTGCAGTCATTGCACCTCGTATATACTATGCAGTTCGCCGTTCTGCGTATCAAAATAGTCGCCTTGCATCATAACCATCAGCAGGGGCTTATTTCTCGCGAATCGTATACTGTTGTTTTGCTATAAAAGACGGGAATCGTTATTGTCTTTTATTACGAACTAAAGAGGATATTCTCCTATTGGATGATATCCTCTTTTTCATAGGAAACATTTTCTGTTGCTAAGATATATATTTGATTTTTACATACAAATAAATTATGCTTGAAAAAGAATTAAATTAAAGTAAGGATTTGATTAGAAATGAGTAGGGAAGCCTCTCAAGATCAGACAAAAAAATTTCTCATTGTAACACTATTTTTCACACTTGGGACAGCTTTAGGAAAACTACTTGGATTCGCAAAAGAAGTAACACTTGGAGCTTATTTCGGTACAAATTATGCAGTTGATGCATACGTTGTCGCTTTAAATATACCTACGATTGTTTTCACTGGTATTACAGGGGCTTTCGCCTTTTCTTTCATTCCAATTTTTATGGAGTTAAAGGGAAAAGATCCGGTTAAAGCATATCGATTCATGAATAATTTTTTAAACATTGTTCTACTTATTTTTTTGATTCCGCTTTTGCTCATTGAATTACAGCCCCGCTTCTTCATTTCACTATTTGCGCACGGGCTTCCTGAGCAAACAGCTTTGTTATCAGCTTATTTAATACAAATTATTTTTCCGACCGTATTTTGTACATTCATGATTGATATTTTTAATGCTTATTTAAACAGTTTACATAAATTTCGTATTACAAGTATGCAATGGGTTGTATTAAACGGAATTACCCTTATTATTTTTGTGGCCCTTGTACAATGGATTGGAATTTATGCACTTGCACTCGGTGTTATTATCGGAAACATCGTGCAAAATATACTTGTTTATGTCGCTTCCAAGAGGGAAGGATATCGTTATCAATTTATAATCGACTTTAAAGACCCTTCTTTAAAAACGATGATTTCTTTGAGCATCCCTGCTTTTATTACAAGTACGTCTGTTCAAATTAATCTACTTGTTGATCGTACACTAGTCTCTGGATTAAATGAAGGATCGATTGCGGCGCTTAATTATTCCCAAAAGCTATACTTTATTCCGCTTGGGTTAATTGCTGCTCCTGTCTTAACAGTTATGTATCCTAAATTTGTTGAATACGTCAATCAATCGAACTGGAAAGATTTCGCAAAATTAATGGAAACAAATATAAAAGTGCTCTTATATTTATTTATCCCTGTCTTTATTTATTTCACTTTTTTTACAGAGGAAATTGTTAAAGTTATTTATAACTACGGGGCTTTTGGGAAAGATTCTATTATGATGACCGCAACCGCATTGCAATTTTATGCGTTAGCTGCCCTTATGCAGCCATTAAAAGACTTACTTGATCGTTTGCTTTTTTCTTTGAAGCTAAATCGATACATTATGTATGCATCGATTATATCCATGATTATAAATGTTATATTATGTATTATACTTGTTAACCAGATTGGTTTAGCTGGTGCAGCTCTTTCCACTTCAATAGCATCGGTGAGCACTGTACTGATGCTATTATGGATGCTCCAAAAATTCATGAAAGAGAAAGAACAGGTGAACTTACGCTACGGTGGCTTTTTATTCAAATGTATTGTTGCATCTTTTGTAAGTTTGTATACTTCCAAACTGCTGCTTCATTTCTTACATGATACAAAGTTGCTTATCTTATTAGCAATAGCAATTGGTGCCATCGTTTACTTACTCGTCACTTACACATTAAAGATAAAAGAGCTACAACAATTGCTATCGCTATTTTTAGGTAGAAGGAAGGATATAAATGAATAAAATTATGTACCTTTTAAATTATATCGGGGATGGAGGATCAGAAAAATATGTTCTAGATTTAATGGAATCTATTGGTCCAGAGCACTGTATCCTTGTATACTCTATCCCTGGTCCTTTCTTAAAAAAATTTGAACAACTAAACGTACCAATGTACCGCATTAACATGCGTCATCCTTTTGATATACAAGCTGCTATGCAATTAAAGAAGATTATAAAAAAAGAAAAAATCGATATTGTTCATGCACAATTTTTACGTGAAAACTATATTGCGATTTTAGCTAAACTATTAGGTGCTCCTGTTCGGGTTATTTGGACATATCACGTCAATGTGCCGATGCCATTTCACCTAAAGTGCAGCAATTCCTTTTTTACTCGCTATAACGATGCAATCATTTGCATCTCTCAATTTATGAAGCAGGAACTATGCCAAAAGGGCGTACCAGAAAAAAAGATACATGTTATTTATAACGGCGTTGCCGATCCATATACAGATGCCCCTCTTTCTCAGCATGGCCCGAGAAAAATTGCTGTGATCGGGAGGCTGAGCAGAGAAAAAGGACAACCGTTCTTATTAACAAGCTTGCAAAAATTAAAAGCTTTGCACCCATCTTTACAGTGGCACTGCGATATTATCGGTGAAGGGCCATTGAAAACAGAGTTATCAACTATGATTCAAGAGTTATCACTAAATGAACATGTATCATTAAAAGGATTTCGAGACGATATTATAAAAGAGTATACAGAACATGATATTATTGTGATTCCATCAGAAAATGAAGGATTATCCTATGTCGCAATTGAAGCAATTGCTATGAAAAAACCTGTGATTGCAACAAATGTTGGTGGCTTGCCAGAAGTAATTGTTCATAATCAGTCAGGGCTATTAATACCGTACGGAGCGGAAGAAACATTAGCTGCCTCCTTAGCAAAATTATTACAAGATGAAAAATTATATCATTCCTTAGCAGAATGCGGACGCGAGCATTACTTACAAAACTTCACTTTCTCAAAAATGGTGAACGAAGTTACAACAATTTATCGCATACCATCATCATGTTAAAGGAGAATATATATGACACATTCAACTCGATTCTACTATATATGGGCAAGTATCTTCTTCATTATATTGGGCTTACTGTTTCCATCAGTTTATACCGGGCTTTTCATTTCTTTCGTACTAGCATGTGCTACTTTTCGAGATGAAAAGCTCGGTATTGCTTATATATTACTATTTATTCCGATGCGCCCTTTTCTCGTTGCTTTTAATTCCGGGTTAAAGTTTATCGGTCTATTTATTATCATTGCGCTCTTAGTGCGTCTATTATTGCAATATCGAAATAATATTTCAAAGCTTTTTTCATTCCGTTACTTTGAAATATTATATTTTATTTTCTGCTTGTTTGGCGCTGGGGTCGGTCTATTAAACGGCGTTTCAATCATTGCAATTGCTATGCAATTACACACATTGCTTCTATTTTATTTTTTATACTATATCGTTTCGCGCATCACTATTCAGCATGAGGATATCACATTTTTTGCGAAGATTACCTTTATTGCTTCTGTCATTATATCCGTGCAAGGTTTAATTGAAAAACTATCACTACGCACCATTTTATTACCAGAAGCTTGGAAAGATCTTGTGCTTGCTCCGACAAATAAAATCCGGATATACGGAATGGCAGGCGGTCCAAATGAATTGGCATTATATTTGACGTTAGCTCTTCTTATTTCTTTATACGTTCTTCAACACGTATCAGGGAAAATGAAATATGTCACATATATAGGGCTTACACTTATAGCCACAACATTATGGCTTACGTATTCACGTGGTGCCTTTTTAACAGTTATCGTCTTTGGGCTTATCTATCTATGTATCCACCGAAAGATTCCAATTTGGAGATCATTGCTAGTCATTTCCCTTTTGTCATCCCTATGTGCGGTAGGCATCTCAAAAATGACGAACTATTTAGAGGGAGACCAAGTAGGCGTAAAACGATTTACAGAGGCATTATCAGAAGACACAGTTGAACTTAGTAAACAAGACGGACGCATTTACTACGTCAAAAAAGCTGTTGAAATCTTTCAGGATAAACCAATTACTGGCTATGGATTTGGGACATTTGGGGATGCTGCTACGCAAACTTTCTCATCGCCTATTTACAAAAAATATGAGATTACATGGAATTTTTATTCTGATAATCAATACATTCAAATACTCGCTGAGACAGGTATAATCGGCGTGCTCTTATGTGCAGGATTTACCTTTGGATTCCTTTCTCTTCTTTGGAAATATAGGAGAAAGGTACCGTTCGCTCCTCTTACTTTATATTTAATAGTTGGAGCGATTATTGGCAGCGCATTTTATAACATATTAGAAAATGCTTCATTTATGATGTATTTCTTTTTAACAGCCGGGTATATACAGCATGCCACGAAAAAAAGCTACTGAGAGTTCAGTAGCTTTTTTCTTTCTTATATTACTTTTTCCGTAACGTTCTTACCTGCACAATCGTAAACAATATCGTAAGGATGATGCTCACACCAGAAATTATCATACCAAGTTTTAATCCTGGCGAATGATAAGAAAGTACAACTTCATGATTACCAGCTTCCGCCTTCACTCCTAGCAATCCATCCACAACTGCTGTAGTAGGCTGCTCTTTCCCGTCGATTGTAACTGACCAACCAGCATCATAAGGAATCGGGAATACGAATGTAGCATCATTCTTTAATGCAATATTTCCTTTAACCATTTTTCCGTGATTTTCAGTAACCTTCATACTACTTTTTTGTAATGCTTTTATTGTCTCATTAAATTTGTCTATGTCTAATCCATAGAACTGTAAACCTCTCAATGAAAAGACATCTTCCTGTTCAACCTTGATTTTCATCGTTGTGACCCCATTTTTGGGGAAGTACCCAAAATCAATCAAAGTTTTTTCGATATCTGGTGGTAAATAACATGGATACTGATCATTCACCATAACGTCTTTCCAATTTTCAATCCCTGTAGCTAATCCGTATAATTGAACCTCTTTTGGTATATTTACTTGAACCGTAATATATCCCGGTTTTTCCTTGTTAACTCGTTCATATTTCCCTTCTTGTCCTGAAATAGCCGCCATGTTTTGAAGAGAAATTTTTGGATCTTCTAGCTTTTTAAAGAGTGTTCCCTCTTTTATATTAATCAATTTTTCCTGGAAAACAAAAGGATTTTCTTCTTTTTTAGAAGGTATATGTTCGATTGGATAACCAAATGGAATCATATTGTTAACCTTAAACACATTCGCAATACCAAATTGATTTATTTTTTCATGTCCATATTTTGGTACGATGCCTTCTTCAATTTTATATCCAATTTTTAAAATCGCATCCATGAGCAACGTATCACCATGGTTATTGGCTACTAAAAAGTCCGGAGACGTTGAATAGCCCGTTAGCTTTAAAAAGCGATGAAATGATCCATTTGCCATCGAGTTAAATGTTTGGAAAGATGGATAATCATATTGCAGGGAATCATTTAGCGTTCGCTGATATTTAGAACTTACACGATATCGCTCTGTATTCATTTCATTTACATATTGAATAGCTTGTTTGGCATCTTTGTTCACTTCGTACTCGTCACGCTTTGTATAAGCCATTTCTCTATGTAGTCCATGAATATATTTTCTTGTATTAAAACCTATATCGCATATTAAACAAAGAAGTAATAATCCTGTCGTTATTTTTGTTAATGACGGTTTCATCATGCGAATATGCAATACGACTACAATAAATGTAATCAGGATAGCGTTTATGATCAGTATCTTACTATGAACTACTTCATAATGTTTCACTGACAATGCATACAATAAAATCAAATGGATGATATAACTAATCCATAACGGCAATACATCTTTTCGACTAATATGTTGAAATACTCTCGCTGCCATAAACACAGCTAACATCACAAAGACGAACGCAAAACGATATGGATATGCATTTGGCCACTTATTTCCATGCCATGCTAAATTTAAAAATGGAATTGCAAAACTACAAATTAAGAACAGAAATACAAATATAGATAAGAATTTTTCTCTTTTGTTAATTTCTTGATTAACAAAGTATACAGGTAATAGTACGAGTACTAATATGGATGCATATACATTTGGTGTACCAAATAAACTTGAATCATATCCACCAGATAATAGCTTCCAATAGAAAAGAAGTAAATCAAGTTTCCATTCTAATTTGAATTCCGTTGAACCGATACTATACGGATTACTCTTTAATGCTTCAAAAGTCGGAAGAATAATCACCGCTCCTATTCCAGCAGCTAGTCCCGTTCCGATGCAGAAAAGAAGAAAATGTTTTCCCCATGTTTTTATATCTCGAAACTCATATTGTGTAAAGAGTCGAATCATAAAATAAAGGAAGGTAAAAATCCCAAACATAAAGGAAATATAGAAATTTGCGATAAACATAATTGCTAAAGCAAACGTAAAGAAAATAATCTTTTTATCTCGTAAAAGTTTTTCAACCCCTAGTAAAACAACAGGTAAAAACACAATGCCATCTAGCCACATTACATGAAACGAGTAGGCCATAACAAAGCCTGATAATGCATAAGCAGTTGAAAACAATAACAACCCTTTATGCTGTTTTCCTATCACATAACGTAAAAACAAGCCGCATGTTACTCCCGCGAATCCTACTTTTAAAAGAGTAATAAGAAAAATAAATTCTGGAAGGTTTCCTTTATTAAAGAAATAAAGAAGAACAGAAAACGGACTTGATAAGTAATAAGCAAATGTTCCAATAAAGTTAAGTCCCCCGCCTAACTCTACTGTATATTGTAAACTGTTACCTTCTGTAAATACGCTATGTAAATAAGAATAAAATTGAACATATTGTGTGCTTAAATCACTAATTAATACTGAATAATTCCCAAACGGATACATACCAAATATGGCATAACTTAAAAGCAGTATCCCGAATGGAATAAAAAAGAACAGAATCCCATACAACCCTCTTAATTGTTTCATTATTTTATGCTCCTGTTTTATTTTTATTTTTGCATATTTTCTATTTTCTCACATTATTGAATATATGTAAAAAAAATCCTCCCTAAACAGGTTCTGTTACCCCTGCTTAGAAAGGATTCTCTTTCACATTACTTCCTCTTCTTTGACACGATAAAACAAAGAACAATCGTTGCCAATAAGCTAATAACAGAAACGATGACCCCTACTACAAACCCAGGGGATGTATACTTCAATTCAATTGTATGTGTTCCTTTTGGTAGTTCTACTCCAAGAAATGCATCATTCAATTTCAGTACTTTCCCATCTTTTCCGTCAACTGTTACTTTCCATCCTTTATCATATGGGATAGATAAGAAAAGAAGATTATCTTGTTTTACATCAATCTTTCCTTGAACACTGCGGCCAGTAAAGTTTGTTATGTTTAGTGGTTGTTGTTTTAATTCATCTACACGCTTCTCAAATGTATTTATGTCAAGTCCATAGAACAACTGTTGATCTAATTCAACGGACTGACGTTTTACCTTCACTTCTACTTCTACTTTTTCATTTTCAAAATAGCCTAGATCAAGAATACCATTGTTCCAATAATAAGATGGATAATCAGATACGTCGCTGTCTGGTCCTTCACCAATTGTTTTACCTAATGTTTTTCCATTTACGTAAACCTTTGTTACACCAGTTGGTTCTACACGTAATTTTGTGTATAGCTGTTGTTTTCCTTTAACGTCCAACACGTATTTGATGCTCGCTGTCTTATCATCTTGTTGTCTAACTAACTGAATTGGCTTTTGGTTTGTAAGAGCCTCTTTTTTCTTCTCAGCAGCAAGTTGCTTTTTACTTTTTTCTGTATCTGCTACCACCAAGTTATTATATTGAACAGAAGTTGGTTCAAGCGGTTTATAATAGCTAACAGGTTGTCCATTTAACTTACCAATTAGTTTATTTTGCTCTTCAAATGAGTTTGTATAGTTCGTTTTTTCAACCTTTAATTTCGCTTTTCCTTTTGTATCAAACTCATCCTTATTGACCATATATCCAAACGGAAGAGCATTTTTATTCTCATATACGGAAATATCGCCGACATTATCGACTTTTTCAAAACCATATTTATTTAATGGACGATCTGAAATCATATACTTCATACCAAATAAGGTATCAGTTGAAACAATTCCTTGACCGTTTTGCAAAATTAATGCGTCCAAATAACCGTAACCTAAATCTTGCATATATAAATTCAAGTGCCCATTCGCAACAGAATTGAAATGAGTAAGTCCTTTATACCCAAAGCGCATTGCGTCATTCCAAGTTCTTCCCATTGTCGTTTCCATGCGATATAGCCCTTTGTCTTTTTCAGCTACCTTTTGAATTGTTTCTTCATATCTCGGATATGGAGATGCATATTCCTGACGATTAATGTAGCCATACTCATAACCCATTAACTTAATCATATATACTGTGTTGAGTGCAATATCTAACGAAGCGATAGCTACTAATGCGAAAGATATGAGCGCTTTGTTCTTTTTCACTCGAACTTTTGCGTATAGTAACAGCGCATACACAACAACGAAAAAGATGTTTGCCATCATTTTGTTGGATTGCATATAAGAAGGTGCTACTTTCCCAAGTAAAACAATCATAAATAGGTTAAAGAAAACAACCTTTTTCAATGCCGGTAACAATTCTTCTCCAAAGATCATAAACGTTCGAACAGCCATATAAATAAGTGAGAATGACAATACAAACGAATAACGATATGGGAAATTTGTTGGTGGTTCAAAACCATGCCAAGCAATATTTAAAAACGGTATTTCAAAAGAAAGAACTAAAAGCAGCATTACTGCCCCGTACACAATTTTTTCTTTTAATGAAATTTTCTTTGTTACAAAGAACAATGGAACAAGTAATAGCGTTAATACACCAGCATACACATTTGGCATTCCATTAACTGTTGTATCGGTAATTCCATTAAAGAAACGACTATAAAAATCAAATGGATCGAAATTAAACGCTGTAGAAAATGGCAATTTCGTACGTTCTGCAAAGTTGCTCTTTAAGTCCATATATGTCGGCAGTACAATAAACGCTGACATTCCAGCTGCTAAACCTGTTCCAATGCAGAACCATACAAATTTTCGCATAAATTGCTTTACATTACGAACGTCATACAGGACACAGAAACGCGCCACAAAGTAAATAAATGTAAAGACCCCTACCATATAAGAAATATAGAAGTTTGTAATAAACGTAAGAGCTAAACTAAAAATAAACAATCCATATTTTTTAGTTGTCAACAACCTCTCAGTTCCAAGCATAATGAGTGGCAGTAAGTAAATTGCATCCAACCACATAACACAGAAGGAATACACTGTTACAAATGACATTAATGCATAAAAAGTTGAAAATGATACGATTGTAATCTCACGACGCTTCATCATATGACTTAAATAATGCGTCATTGTCACACCAGCTAATCCAACCTTCAATAATGTCATAACCATAATTGCTTCTGGAATATGAGCACGATCAAAAAAGAGAATTAAAATAGAAAACGGGCTTGCTAAATAGTAGGCAAATACGCCAAGAAAATTTAGTCCCATTCCGCCTTCCCAACTATAAAAAATGCTTTTTCCATTTTTTATAACATCATATAAATACGTGTAAAACTGTACATACTGTGTGTGCAAATCAGTAATAAGAATTGACTTTTGTCCAAATGGAGCAATACCAATCAGTATAAACATTACACCATAAATAGAAAACGGAAGGAAAAAAGCTAATGCATATAAAAATTTCTTTTTCTTAAATAAATCTAACAGCTGTTGCATTACACTCCTCCATATCATTCCTAGTTCGAAAATATATATATAAAAAACAATAGCCGGCATCAAGCCAAGCTATTTGTTTTTTATGCATTTTGGCCTTGTTTCACGTCGACCTTCTTTTTAAAGATTATATATTTGCTTGCAAAATAGTTAACAACTACAACAATAACATTTGCAATAATTTTGGACACTAAATCATTGATACCTAACCATTCAATTAATACAACCATGGATGCAATATCAATAAAATATGATAATACGCGGAAACCCATAAAATAGAAAAATTCTTTCAGCGCGTGGGCAAAGCTTGTTGGTTGACTGTTAAATACGTATTTTTTATTTGTAAAATATGCAAACAACACAGATACAATCCATGCAATTGTCGTAGCAATTTTGTAATCCATTCCTGCTAAAGTTGCACAAACAAAATACGTAACGATATTAACAAGCGTCGTTAAACCGCCAAAAAGCAAATAGTTAAAGATTTCTTTCGTTTTGTTATTCACGTTTCTAATCCCCTAACGATTTGATTTTACTTTATGGTCTTCTACGCGATATAACTTTGCTGCCGGTTTTTCATCTAAATTTGTTACTTTATCATCGTTATACTCATCTACAAAATATAGTGGACGATTTTTCGTTTCGTTAAAGATACGCCCTAAATATTCACCGATAATTCCAACTGCAATTAATTGTACACCGCCAAGGAATAAAATCGCTGTCATCATTGATGGATATCCGCTTACAGATTCCCCATGCATAAGTGTCTTAATAATAATCCAAAGCATGTAACAAAATGCACCAAATGATACGGTGAATCCGAAGAAGGATGCAAGACGTAATGGAGCCGTTGTAAAGGATGTGATTCCTTCAATTGCTAAATCGATTAGCTTAAAGTAGTTCCATTTCGTTTCACCAGCTGCACGTGGATCGCGGTCAAATAAAATTTCTTTCTTATTGTAACCAATCCAACTGAACATTCCCTTTGTATAACGCTGTGTTTCACGAATTTGCTTTAATGCTTCCACGCAGCGTCTATCTAATAAACGGAAATCTCCTGTATTTTCTTGAATTGGGATTCTTGTCGTTTTCTTTAATAGGCTATAGAATTTTCCAGCTGTCCATTTTTTCGCCCAAGATTCGCCTGCACGAGAACGTCTTTTTGCATAAACATCATCATAGCCTTGCTCCCAATATTGAATCATTTCTGGGATTAATTCTGGCGGGTCTTGTAAATCAGCATCAATAATGATAACTGCATCACCTGCCGCATGATCAAGTCCTGCGATCATCGCTGTTTCTTTTCCAAAGTTACGAGATAAATCTACATAAGAAATACGATTATCGCGTACTCGGAACTCTTTAATCATATTTAATGTATTATCTTTACTTCCATCATTCACAAATAAAATCTCGAAGTTGTAATTTGGCACCGACTCAATTACGCCCGTCAACCGACTATACAGCTGATCTAACACTTCTTCTTCGTTGTATGCCGGCACTAAAATTGTAATAGTCTTCAAAGAAGGTACCCCTTTCTTTTTCAAATTTTCTCAGTAAAGAACAATTTATAAGCACAGATTAGACATAGTAAATTGGACGTTTCCCTTAGAATACCTCATTCTCCAATTCACTATGTCTAATCTTGCACATCTATAAATAATTAATTTTTAACCGCTTGTTCTTGTACTAACTTTTGCATAATTTGTAGTAAATCTTCTTTTAATTCGTCATGTTGCAGTGCCATTTCAATTGTTGTTTGAATAAAGCCAAGCTTCTCACCAACATCGTAACGTGTTCCTTCAAAATCGTAAGCGAATACACGTTGAATTTCGTTTAGATTTTGAATTGCATCCGTTAATTGAATTTCACCGCCAGCACCGATATGTTGCTCTTCTAAGAAGCGGAAGATTTCAGGCGTTAAAATATAACGACCCATAATCGCTAAATTTGAAGGTGCTGTACCTTGTGCTGGTTTTTCAACGAATTGTTTTACTTGGTAACGACGACCCTCTTTTTCTAATGGGTCAATAATACCGTAGCGATGTGTTTCATTTTCCGGAACTGTTTGCACACCAATTACAGATGACAATGTTTTTTCATACTCATCGATCAATTGTTTTAAGCAAGGTGTTTCTGCTTGCACAATATCGTCTCCAAGTAATACAGCAAACGGCTCATCACCAATGAATTTGCGCGCACACCATACCGCATGCCCTAAACCTTTTGGTTCTTTTTGACGGATATAGTGAATATCAACCATTTTAGAAGAAGCTTGTACTCTTTCAAGTAACTCATACTTTTTCTTCTCTAATAAATTTTGTTCTAATTCAAAAGCATTATCAAAATGATCTTCAATTGCACGTTTTCCTTTACCTGTAACGATAATAATATCTTCAATACCAGCAGCTACTGCTTCTTCAACGATATATTGAATTGTTGGTTTATCAACAATCGGTAACATTTCTTTTGGCATTGCCTTCGTTGCCGGTAAAAAACGTGTTCCAAGACCAGCAGCAGGAATAATAGCTTTTCTTACTTTTTTCATGTTTACAACCTCTTTCTTTATGGTTTTACATGGCGAACATTTTTTATTTCCTATCAGTTAATTTATCCTACACAGGATAAATTTATTGTACAAAGCACACTTAATATAGAGAACATACATACGAAACACCCCGTCATATTAACTCTTGTATTATCTCGCTCTAGGAATCTTACACCCTTTTTGCTTTGTAATATTCCCTTGTTTTTTATGACAAGGTGACATTCCCTACAAATTTTACATGATTGTCTCTTCATTAGTCAAGGTTTCCTCAAACTTGTCATAGATTGATAACATAATAAGCGAACGATATGTGAACTGATTTTGCGAAAGAAACCCTTTATTTTGAGAAGTCCTTTCCCATGAAACGGTTTACTATGCACATTCCTTATTTCCACCATTTTCTACAATGAAAAAATTCTTAATATCTTTACCTTTTACTAATTTATCACATCTTTATACAACAAAAAAAAGGGATTTCTCCCTTTTTTATTGTACTCGATTCATAATATCTTCTTTAATCGCTTCAAGCTTCTCTTCACTATGTTGTAAGGAATCTCCTTGTACACCGAAGTAAAACTTGATTTTCGGCTCTGTTCCAGATGGGCGTAAGCAGAACCAAGAACCATCTGCCAAATAATACTTTAATACATTTGATTTTGGTAATTTGATTTCTTCCGTCACATTTTCTTCTACTTTTGTTCTAACGCTCGCTTTATAATCTTCTGCAATCGTTATTTCTAAATTAGCCACTTCTGTCGGTCTATTCTCACGGAACGATGTCATCATATTTTGAATTTGTTCTGCTCCGTCTTTTCCTTTTAACGTTAAGGAAACTAGTCCTTCACGGAAGTATCCGTACTTTTCAAACACTTCAAGTAAACCATCATATAATGTTTTACCTTGCGCTTTATAATAAGCGGCAACTTCACATGCAAATAATACAGATTGTACCGCATCTTTATCACGGCAGAACGGACGAATCAAATAGCCGTAACTTTCTTCATAACCGAACTGGAATTCATATTCTCCGCTCGCTTCATATTGCTTAATTTTTTCACCGATAAATTTAAAGCCCGTTAACGTATCGATTGTATCAAGTCCGTAAGATTTTGCGATTGTACGTCCTAACTCGGATGTAACGATTGTTTTTAATACAACACCGTTTGCTGCTAAAATGCCTTGTTCTTTCTTTTGTGATAATAAGTAATCCAGCATTAAAGCACCCGTTTGGTTTCCTGTTAACACTTGATACTCGCCATCATGATTACGAACTGCAACGCCAAGACGATCCGCATCTGGATCTGTTGCAATTAAGACATCCGCATCAATTTCTTCACCATACCCTATTGCCAATTCAAACGCAGCATGCTCTTCTGGGTTTGGTGATTTTACTGTTGAGAAGTTTGGATCTGGCTGTTCCTGTTCTTTTACAACGGTTACATTTTTAAATCCAACTGCTTCTAATCCGCGGCGAGCCGGGATGTTAGATGTTCCATGTAAAGGCGAGAAGACAATTTTTAAGTCTTGTCCAATTTCCTTCACAAGCTCTTTATTTAGAATAACTGTTTTTAATTGCTCTAAATATGCATCGTCAACTTCTTGGCCGATAATCTGTAAAAGACCATTTTGTTTCAGTTGCTCTACATCAGCAACCTCTACTGTCAATTCATCGCTTACATGATTTACATAATGAATTAACTCATCCGCTTCTTTTGGAGGCAATTGTCCCCCATCGTCTCCGTACACTTTATAGCCATTATATTCAGGTGGATTATGGCTCGCTGTAAGAACGATACCACTGTACGTATGTAAATAACGCACTGCAAATGACAATTCTGGCGTTGGGCGCAGACTTTCAAATACGTATGTTTTAATTCCGTGAGCACCTAATGTTGCTGCTACTTCCAGCGCAAACTCTGGAGACTTATGGCGAGAATCGTATGCAACAACAACACCGCGTGCTTTTGCTTCTTCACCTTGTTTTTCAATGAAACGAGCCAAACCTTCAGTTGCCTTACGGACAGTATACACATTTAGGCGATTTGTACCAGCGCCTAATTCTCCGCGCATACCCCCTGTACCAAATTCTAAATTTTTATAAAAACTATCCTCAATTTTCTTTTCATCACTTTTCATTTCTTCTAGTTGCTGCTTTAACTCTGCATCTAAATCTGCAAAGGAAATCCAGCGTTCATACTCTTTGTTCCATTCCATGTTGTTTTCTCCTCTCAATCAGCATAGTCCCATTATATGAAAAAAATTATGCTTCCCTCAATATTTTTTATTTTTTTACAACATTTAATTCCCTATTTATCACAAAAAAACAGTAACGCACTCAAAAAAAAAAAGGATCGGCAAATGCCAATCCTTTCCTCATTTATTCTTCATCTCCAAAGCTCTCAACAAGTGTTGCCAATGTACGTACCATTACCCCTGTTGCTCCGCTCGGACCTAAGTCATGTGCGCTCGTTGTATCAGATGTTCCTGCGATGTCTAAATGTACCCAAGGTGTTTCTTCTGCAAATTCTCCAATGAATACACCTGCCATAATCGCATGGCCCTCACGTCCTGGCGAGTTATTTAAATCGGCTAACTTACTATTTCGAACACGTTCTTTATCGCGTTCAAAAATTGGTAATTGCCAAACTGTCTCATCTGTTTCCATCGATGCTTCTAACACTTGTTCATAAAATGCTTCATTATTTGTCATAGCACCTGTTGTATGATTTCCAAGAGCAACAATCACACCACCTGTTAATGTTGCAACATCAACAAGATAATTTGCTCCAAGCTTCTTCGCATACGTAATACCGTCCGCTAACGCTAAACGACCTTCTGCATCCGTATTTAATACTTCAATCGTTTTACCGCTCATCGATGTAATCACATCATCTGGTTTAAATGCAGTGCCGCTCACCACATTGTCTGTAGAAGGAATAACAGCCACTACGTTTTGCTCTGGGCGAAGTTCACCGATAACTTCCATTGCGCCAAGAACAGCTGCCGCACCGCCCATATCGCCTTTCATGCCAACCATGCTTTCACGCGGTTTTAGAGAATACCCACCAGTATCATATGTAATCCCTTTACCAACTAAACCAATTACATCTGTCCATTCTTCTTTCCCTTTATATAAAAGAGCAATCATTTTTGGCGGCTCTGTAGAACCTTGGTTTACCGCAAGCAGAGCGCCCATTCCAAGATCTTCCATCTCTTCTTTCTCAAGAACTTTATAATCCATATCGTACTTTTCTGCTAGTTCAACCGCATAATCAGCTAAAGCTGTTGCCGTTAACATATTTGGCGGCATATTGATAAGCGTACGCGCAGAGTTTGTAGCCTGTCCGTGCACATAGCCAACTGTTAATGCAGCTTCAATTTCTTGCGAATCTTCCTTTGTAATCACAGCAAAGCTTTCTAATTGATGAGCTTCTTTTTTATCTGTTTTATATGTTACTAACTCATATGTGCCAAGAGAATATGTTTCTGCTGCAATATGCGCAACATCAATAGCATCCATCTTATCTGTAACGAATGAATCTAACATAAATGCAACATTTTTCACTTTCGCATTTTGCAATGTTTTCGCTAATTTTCCAAGTGCACCGCGCAGCGTTTCTGTCGTATATCTTTCTTTTTTGCCAAGACCGACAAAATAATAACGCTTTGCTTTTGTTTTTCCTAAACTATGTACTTTTGAAATGACTTTCTTCTTTGGAGAAAGTTCCTTTTCATCTAGTAGCACTTGTACATATCCATCGAACGCTTGATTTAATTCGTTTACAAAACTGCTCATTACTTCATCTTCAAATAAAGCAACAACTACTGCTTCATGGCTTGCTAATTCTTTTTGTACTTGAAACATATCAGCACCCCCTGTTTTTTCTATGTCCTATTATACTCTTGTTTTCAGGAAAATGCGACAATTCAAACTTCTTCCATATATAAATTAAATGGCGGGAATTTGGGCAAATCCTGAATTTGCTCATATGGAATTTGATCGATCTCTTTCGGTAACATTCTACGACACGTTTGAATGAATTGTACAACTTTTTCAACATTTAAATCCCAATAAACCTTGCAATACGGAGTTAAATACATTTCAGCTACTTCCATCATCATTCGTGCGCCCTTTATATTCCCGTAGCTATAATGATACTGTGCGACTGTCATTTGTAATAAACCTTTTAAAAACAAATTCTCTCGGTCTTCAAGCCACATTTCTTCTAATAAATCATGACACGTATAATAATCGCCTTCGTTATACTTTATAAAAAACTCATAATACGCTAAAGGATAATCTTCCATGACTTCTCTCCCCTTACTGCGCTTTTTCTTCTCCATTTCACTTTATAATAACTAACAAAAAATAGTCTAGCGCCACAAGCGTCTAGACTACTGTTGTTTTAAATATTGTGCGCGAAACACTTGCATTGTTTCGTCTTCATTTAAAAGTACTAAATCTTGTTCAGTAAGTTTGCCATTTCCCGTTTTTACAACGTAAACATTCAATTTTTTCTTTCCCCATTGATCGTATACATCTCGCACGGTTTCATAATATAAATCAAGACGATTCCCTTTAATTGCACCGCCTTTATCCGCCACAACCCCGTATCCATATCCAGGTATGAATAAGATTGTCCCAATCGGAAATACGCGAAGGTCAGCTGCTATTGTTGAATATATATCCCGCTTTACTTTCACACCGGAATATGTAATCCCGTACCCAGGATGTCCTTTTGTTTTTCCTGTTGACTCCATACCAGCCGTATATCCTGTTGCCGTAACTTCCATCTGGCGATACTTTGACCAATCTTTTGCATTCTCTAAAGCACGAATAACTTCGGTACTTGGAATCGCCTGCTTATTTTGTTCAGCTGCGTGTACTACTTTCACTTCATTTTTCTTATACATATGAATCATTTCAGAAAGAGAGATTCCTGACATAGCTTGCCAAGTTACACACAATGCAAATACAAATAAACAAACCATCATTATCCGAATGCTATATCGTTTTATCATTTTTATTTTCCACACTCCTTCATCGTTATTGTGCCCCAACCGATGAAGAAAATATTCATGAAAAAAAGCTCCTCAGAAAGGAACTTCAAAACATTTGATATCCACGTTGCCGCAATGATTTAATTACAATACCAGACAGAGCAGCACCAACTAAACCCGTTGATAAAATGAAAATGTCAGCTTGTCCAAGATGAAGAAAACTTGTTCCTAATGAAGAAAATGCTTCTTTCGGCTTTACAAAATAATCTAAGAAATCAACTTTATCAATAATAAATACACAAATAAGCGGATATACAACAAGCATCACCCATGTTGCCCGTAAAATCATATTTAATAAAAAACCAATTCCAAAAAATAAAACTAAGAATAACATCATAGAAATTAACAAAACAGGTATGCTCATTATTTCCATCCCTTCTTACTTATTTTCTGTATCTCCAACAAAAACGTTATATGCTGTATAACCAAACTGTTCCCCTGGATTTAACATCCCGTCCATTTGTAATAGCGGAGCTGGCATCGCTTCTAATAAATATTTTATTAACACAGAAGCATTTTCATCATGAATGATATCTTCTGGAAACAAAAATGCTCCTTCAGACAATTCTCGCTCTTGAATGACAATGTCTTCTCCTTTTGGCTCTAAAAGAAAAATAATCATATTATCACTAATCTCACCCTGTATGACACCCGATCGAACACCCATGATTCCTTTTACACTCGTAGCAACTCCCGTTTCTTCTAACACCTCGCGTTGCACTGCTTGATCGACCGTTTCGCCTTCATTAACAAAACCAGCAGGCAATGACCATTTTCCTTTTAATCCGCCATATGTCTTCTTAACGACAAGCCATCTTCCATCTGATGTTATGACAAGGCCACTTACAGCTAACCACACCTTTCCACGTTTACTCATTACTAGAAACCCCTTCCGGACAAACGAACAGAATATTCATTCTTTTCTTTCATTATACTATAAAGATTCCAAAAGGAGAATGAGACCCCCTTTGTAAAAAGAACTTTACAAACATCCAAATATTCAGTAAAATCAAAAATAAAAAACAGAAATAGCTATGATAGCCATTTCTGTTTTGAATTATAAATTAAAATAGTTTTAATTTACCTTTTTTCAGAACTAATAAAGGTCCGCCAAGCATGAACAAGTAACGGTTATCGATTACTTTCTTCATGAATGAAGCTTTCCAACCAGTTAATTTTTTGCCCATTACAACGCCCATTGCATCATCATGACCTAGTGAACATACAGAACCTTTGTTATCGAATACAAACTTCTGCGTTTCGCCTTTACCGCGAACAAGAACAGCTAAGTTATGTGCAATGTTGTAACCTTGTTGAATTGCGATTTGTGCTGTCGGTGGATATGGACGATTAATTTCTTCGTTAATAATTAACGCTGCATCACCAACCATGAATACTTCTTCATGACCTGGAGCGTGCATGTACTCATCCACTTTTACACGGCCGCGCATTGCTTCAAAACCAGACTCTTCTACAATACCGTTACCGCGAACACCTGCAGCCCAAACTACAGTTGCAGATTTCAATAATTCTACATCGTCGCCGTTTGCAACAATAATACCTTCTTCAGTTGCTTCTTTAATTGCTGTACCGATGCGGAATTCTACACCTTTTTTCTCTAATTGTTTTACAGCGTACTCAACTAGCTCTGGATCGAAACCTGGAAGTGCTGTTGGAGCAGCCTCAACACAGATAATACGCGCTTTTTCGCGTGGAACATCATACTCTTTGCAAAGCTCAGGAATACGGTTCGCAAGCTCACCTACATACTCGATACCTGTAAATCCAGCACCGCCGACAATGATTGTAACTAACTCATCGCGTTTTTCTGAAGCATATAAAGAGAACATGTACTCCATATGATCACGAATTTGACGAGTTGCATTAATGTTAGCGATAGAGAATGCATGCTCTTTTAATCCTTTAATTCCAAACGTTTCAGACTCGAAACCAAGACCGATTACTAAGTAATCATACTCTAGCTCGCCATTTTTTAAGATAATGCGCTTTTCAGCTGCTTTAATTTCTACAACTGTGTCTTGCACGAAGTTTACTTTGTTTGTGTCGATTACATCCTTAATGTCTAAACGAACCTTATCATGATGCAACGTACCAGCTGCACTTTCATGTAACCAAGTTGCTTGATAATGATAGCTGTTGTTATTTACTAATGTGATTTCAGCTTCACTTACAGATAATGTTTTTTGCAGACGAACAGTAGTAATCATTCCGCCATAACCTGCGCCTAAAACTACGATTTTTGGCTTCTTCAACCTAATCACACCCCTCTTCTTTATATAGATATTTAAAAATAATAAAAATAGTGCTAAAACAAATTAACTGCTAAGAATGTAGATTTTTTCACATTCTTAACAAAATCAATAACAAGTTCAAAAAATGTTACGAAATTTGTCACAAAAAATTACCACATTTACTTTCCTATATTAGTCGTTTTCTCTTTACTTTTCAAGCACTTGTAGAATTATCGATATTTTAAAATAACATGGTCTTTTTAAGTTTTCGACATTTGCTTATTTGCGAAGCAAATACAGCTTCTTACTGGATTCCTTCACTTTCTCTTATGCCGTATATATACTGAAATACCAACAAAAATACACATAATTACCAAACATTACATCCTTACTTATTGGCGAGTTTCTTCTATATAATAAATCTATACGAAGTGCATACACAATTCAGTCGTTTCTACAGTATTTTTTCATAAAATATGATATTATTTGTCTTGAGTGCGCTTGCACTCCGCTCATGGAAGTTTCGTATAACATACATACGAGTGTATATAGGATACGCACGAAAAATTTCCTAATTATAGGGGGAGTAAACAGTGACAGAAAATCAAAAGGTATACGACATCACTATTATTGGTGGAGGCCCAACTGGATTATTCACAGCTTTTTATGGCGGTATGAGACAAGCAAGCGTAAAAATTATTGAAAGCTTGCCACAACTCGGCGGTCAATTATCCGCATTATATCCTGAAAAGTACATATATGATATCGCAGGTTTTCCGAAAATTCGTGCACAAGAACTGATTAACAATTTAAAAGAACAAATGAAAAAGTTCGAACCAACCATTTGCTTAGAAGAGGCTGTTCAAACATTAGAAAAACAAGAAGATGGCGTGTTCAAACTTGTAACAAATAAAGAAACACACTATTCTAAATCCGTTATCATTACAGCTGGAAATGGTGCGTTCCAGCCACGTCGTTTAGAATTAGAAGGTACAGAAAAATTCGAAAAAACAAACTTACACTATTTCGTTGATGATATGAACAAATTTGCCGGCAAACGCGTTATCGTCTTTGGTGGCGGAGATTCTGCAGTGGACTGGACAATGATGTTAGAACCAATCGCAGAAGAAGTAACAATCGTTCACCGCCGTGATAAATTCCGCGCACATGAGCATAGCGTCGAAACGTTAATGAACTCACGCGCACAAGTAAAAACACCATACGTTCCAGTTGAGCTGATCGGTGAGAAGAAAATTGAACAAGTTGTCCTACAACATGTGAAAACAGAAGAGAAATTTATCATTGATGTTGATGATGTCATCGTTAACTATGGATTCGTCTCTTCTCTCGGTCCAATTAAAGACTGGGGATTAGATATCCAAAAGAACAGCATCGTTGTAAACTCCAAAATGGAAACAAACATCCCTGGTATTTACGCAGCTGGTGACATTTGCACATACGAGGGGAAAGTAAAACTAATCGCATGCGGATTTGGCGAAGCACCAACAGCAGTAAACAACGCAAAAGCATACTTCGATCCAAATGCAAAGCTGCAACCAATGCATAGTTCTAGCATGTTTTAATAAAAAGAGACTGATTCCAAAGATGTACATTTGGAATCAGTCTCTTTTTTATGCGCCCAACAATATATTGGCGGAATTGAGGCATTTATCGGCGCTTTTTACGATATATCGACGGAATTGGAACGTTTATCGGCGCTTCGACACAATTTAAAGACCACTCGACGATGTTCGACACACAATCGACTACCCTCCCACTGTATAATTATGGTACAATCGATAAGAACGTTTGTTCCCAACGAAAAAAAGAGAGGATGATATAATAATGCAACCTACACTTATAAAAAAAGAAGCTTTTCAAGCCACCGGGATTTCTATTACTACAAACAACGAACTGGAAATGTCCAGTGCTGGAAACATCCCTCACCTATGGAATCGATACTTCCAAGAACAAATCACTAATCAAATTCCAAACAAAGCTACACAAACAGAAACACTTGCACTATATTCCAACTATGAATCTGATGAAACAGGTCGCTATACGTATACAATTGCTGTTCCTGTTTCTACTGTCATTGATACACCAGAAAACATGACATCATTCACAATCCCAGCTGCTACGTACGCCGTATTTACAACGCGCCGAGGACCACTATCCGAAATCATCGCAGAAACATGGCAAGACATTTGGGACTGGTCAAAAGAAAATAACCGCGCCTTTACAGCAGACTTCGAACTGTATGACGAACGAGCTTTCGATCCAAACGATGCTCAAGTTGATATTTACATTGCACTATCTTAATGCACAAAAAGACACAGCGGCGGCTGTGTCTTTTTGTGCATTCGTTTTAAACCTTACATTACTATCGCCTAATCTTACAAAACTGTTATGTTTCTGTAAGATTAGGCGATAGTAAGCCAACAAGTTCTCCTACATAATAAGCATATAAACAACAAGCAAACACAACTTTATGAGGTGATATATATGAATGGAAATAAAATATTATCTGCGCTTTCTTACTTTAGTGTTCTTTTTGCCCCTATCTTGTTCCCGGTAATCGTTTGGATTGTAGGCGATTATGAAACAAGAGGTCATGCTAAACGCGCTCTATGGACACATATTCTTCCAAGCATTGCAATCTTGATAGGACTTGCAGTATTAGGAGTTCTGGGTGTTGGTTTTAATCAACCAGATGAGACACTTGCGATTGGCTCAGTAATTGTGGCATGTATTTGTGCCCTAATTAGCCTATACTACTTTATTTGGAATATGGTAAAAGGAATTCAAGTTATTAAAGGATAAAAATACAACCACCCAATACCTCCCCTAAGAGACATTTGGTGGTTTTTCCTTTTTCAGCTAAAAAATCCGCTGGGCAAATCCCGATTTTTTGAATACAATAAAAAAGTATCTGTATAGAAAGATTCGAAACTGTTAACAAAGATAAAAAGACATATGACAGAAAGGGATTCATATGGAGGAATTACAGAAAAGTAAACCCGCCTTAGAAGAAACGGAAGTACCTTTATTAAAAAATACAAACTTCCTATTTCTTTGGGCAGCTACTCTATTTTCAAGCTTTGCCTTAGCATTTTTTACGTTTTCTCAAACGTGGTACATAGCAAAAACGTTAAATTTAGAAGCATCACTTGGCGTTGTTTTTGTCGCTCTTAGTGTTCCACGCCTCATCTTCATGATTATCGGCGGAGCTGTCGCAGACAAATTTCCGAAAAAAAATATTATGTTTTATTCTAATATTATTCGGGCATTTCTTGTTGCGATCATTCTCATTTGGTTTATTGTCGGTCACGTCACACTATACACATTTGCTTTATTTGCACTTTTCTTCGGCTTAGCTGATGCCTTTTTCTGGTCCGCTGATGGTTCTATCTTACCTGAGCTCGTAGCGAAGCAGCGTCTTACACAAGCAAATTCACTTACACAAATGACAAACCAAGCATCAGTTATCTTCGGCCCCGTCTTTGGCGGGATACTGATTAAATTTAGTAATTACGAGACAATCTTTACAGTAACCATTCTATTATTAATTATCGCTGCCATACTAATTCAAAAAGTCCATTCAAATGTAGGACAAGAAGAAAAGAATGAAAATAAAAGCATGTTCACTTCTATTAAAGAAGGCATTCTTTATGTGAAAGAATCATCGTTTTTATCAACGTTTCTTATTTGCAGCGCCTTTTTAAACTTATTTTTGATTGGGCCAATGCAAGTTGGATTTCCGCTGTTTATTAAAAATGTACTGCACGGTGACTCTTTGCAATTTAGTTATTTAGAAGCAGCAGTTGGCGGCGGGATGGCCATTGGCGCTGTTATCGTTGGACTGCGAAATATTAATCGCCGCCGCGGGTTATTTTGCATTATTATGATGCTATTGTCAGGTGTTTTCTTCTTGTCTATTAATTTCAGTACAACACTTTGGCAAGCGCTTCTTTCCGGCTGCTTTTACGGCATTACAATCGCAATGGCAATTGTGCCGTTAATGGCTATGATTCAATCGACTGTAAAAGAAGAAATGATGGGCCGCGTAATGAGCTTACTCATGCTATCGTCAATGGGCTTTATCCCGATTTCTTATGCAGTTACATCACTTGCCTTAGCAGCCGGAATACCGATTGTTACAGTGATGAAAAGCGGCGCTATTGCGGTCATTGTCTTTGTACTCTTTATCGCAATTCGCGTTCCAGTTGTACGGAAATTTGATTAAAAGTAGGAGTTATGCCTCAGACGCATAACTCTTTTCTTTTTTCACTTTCAAATGGATTATATAAAACAATCCCGCTATTCCTCCTTGCTGCCGCCCCCCAATCTAGTGCAACATCTAGAAATAACGCCTGCATCGTACTATATAAAAGCGCTCCAAAATCTTTGCGAATTTCACCACACTTATACGCCCTAACAACACTTTTTGTCCGCCGCATGATTTGCACTTGTATATCATCATGAATCATCAGTTGCTCCCATAACAGCCCTACCTCGTACAAACCACTCTTTTTGTAAGCGAGTTCCACTTTACTCCAAGCAAAATTAATTGTTTGTGGATTTTGCGACATCGGTGCAATTGCATTTATAAATTGCTGTGGTATATCATGACGACAATACGTCGCATCCATGTTATACGTTTTTGTTTTCTGTTGTATTTTGAAATTGTTTTCATAAACACTAGTTTCCGTCTCCTCATTCAAGCGCTCCTCCTTACAGTCTTCTGCACTTTCGCCATTTTCACATGCGGTCATTTGCATGCGGTCACTCATGCGGTCAACAGCCTGTTTACAAAACACATACAAATTCGCACTATATCCGCCGCGCTTATGTCTTTCTTTCGTAAACACACGCTTAATAATCTCAAGTTGTTCAAGCTTCGCAACAGAGCGGCGCACAGTTCGAATACTTTTTTCTATTTTCACCGCGATTGTTTCCATTAACGGACATGCAACGCCAACTGTTTTTTGTTTTTCATTCACCGCATATCTCCCTAACAAACGAATGACAAGGAAATCCGTTTTGTTAATCTCAGTTTGATACTGCATCAAAATCTGCTCTTGATATGTATTAAACTCTTCTTTATTTTGGAATTCACTATGTTGCTTCATTAATGAATACAATTTACTCATATTTATCGCCCCCATGTATAAATAAGAGTAAAAACATAAAAGTGGCGGAAGATTTTGTTGTATGATTAAAATAAAATTTATCAAACTGAGGTGAAAAAATGATCGTAATTAGTGCATGTTTAGCTGGCGTTGCGTGCCGCTATGACGGAAACGATAATCTCGTCGCAAAGATTGGGGAACTACTCGAAAAAGAAGAAACAATTCTTATTTGTCCGGAAGTGTTAGGCGGATTACCAACGCCTCGTACACCTGCTGAAATTATCAGCGGAAACGGAGACGATGTCTTGGACGGAACTGCAAAGGTAATAGACCGAGACGGAAATGATGTAACAGACATCTTTATTGCAGGTGCTTATAAAGCATTGAATCAAATAAAAGACTTAAATCCTGAATATATTATTTTGAAAGAACACAGTCCGTCATGCGGAAGTTCTATTATTTACACTGGGGATTTTAATGGGCAAAAACAAAATGGTTACGGCGTTACGACTGCATTATTTAGACGACATGGGTTTACAGTGATTTCCGAGGAGGATTTTACAAAAGAATAAAGTGAAACTTTAATCAGTGGGGGTTTTCTTCATCCCCCACCTATCTTCTTCGATTTTCTCGGAATTTTGAGGTGGGGGTCTTACTGTCCACGAATAGCGGGATAAATTCATTTCGTTTACATTTATATAGATTGTTATCTTCTTTTCATTTTCTATCTGTGAATCAAATTTTCATTATTTACACAAACTCGCTTTATTACGAAGCCGACTTTTTCGTCTCATAACGCTGTTCAATTCGTTGCTCGATTCTTTCCATCGCTTGTTTATCATTCAATATATTTTGTTTATTTTCTTGCACCAATTCTTTAAAAGATTTATTTCCTAATTTACTATGCTTTTTCATCTTAATCATTCCTCCTTATTTTCTATAAAACTTTTCACTCTTTATGAAAAACTTGTCTTTATTTGTCGAAAAATTCTACTTAATTAGATGATACTATAACTTTCTTGTTTTCAAAGGATAATTATTTGAACATTTCATGAAATCTATAAACTCCGACGAAAAAATACATTTATTTTCCCATCATAGAAGTCGATACTATGCAGATGACGCGAAACTAGTTTTCACACAAAAAGAGTGTCCATCTTTAGACCATTGTCAACTTCCTATGCAGAGAGCTATAAAGGATCTGGGGGAGTGCTTCTGAAGCAGGTGTGAAGATTCAGTTGGAGTATGAGCTACTCTTTAGAGAATTTCTAGAAATGGAGGCAGACCACGGCACTAGTAACGACGCAAAATAGGAGCAAGAGCGGATCAAGGGAAGCTGTCTTTGCGTATTGATTTTACTCAAAGGCCGTAAAAAAATGCCCCTGATGCCAATGGCATCAAGGGCATTTCTCTAAAGTTGATAGCAATACCCCTATAGAATGAATACTCCTAAACTAAGAATCATTATTTCGATTCCTTTCTTCCAATAAAAATAGATAAACCAGATAAAAGGAGAAGAATACTTACGCATACAATAGAGTTAATTATATTGCCTGCATTGAACAAGAAGAAAATAAAAATAATTGCCAAGGCTGCTGCCGCAAACAAGGTGCTGTACGGGAATAACCACACACGAAAATACGGCATTTTAGAATACTGTTTACGCAACTTGAATTGCGCAAGGCAGATGCTAGTCCAAATAAGCAGAACAGTAAACCCTGGGATAGACATCATATAACCAAAGACGTGCTCTGGTGTGAGGAACGCGATAAAAGCTCCAATTAATAAACCAATACAACTGACAAGAACTCCCCATATAGGAACACCGCGCTTAGTAAGACGAGAGAATAGAGCAGGCGCTTCGTTATTTTGTGCCAGAGAGTACAAAATGCGAGAAGTAGCATACATTCCTGAATTGGCAGCCGACAACACAGCGGTCAATAAAATGAAGTTCATAATATGCGCTATACCTTGTAATCCAGTTGCAGAGAAAACCTGTACAAAAGGACTGCCTTGCTTTCCTACTTCGTCCCAAGGGATAAGTCCAGTGATGATGAGAATAGGTAATGTGTAAAATAAAACCACTCGGAACATGACCCCTTTTATTACTTTCGGAAGTGTCTGTTCCACGTTTTTCGTTTCTGTTACAGTTAACCCGATTAATTCTGAGCCTCCGAAAGAAAAGACGACTATTAGGAGTGCTGTGAAAATACTTCCCCATCCTTTTGGAAAGAATCCGCCGTGACTCGTATAGTTTGTAAAATATGTTGCTTCATGATTTGGAATGAAGCCAAATAATAAGGCAAAACCAAGCAAAATAAATAAAACAAGAGTAATAATTTTGAAACTCGCAAGCCAAAACTCTATTTCACCGTAAAGTTTAACGCTAACCAAATTGATAAAAAGAAGAAGCGCAGTACATGCTAAACTAAGCAACCATAAAGGAGCGGATGGAATCCAATATTGTAAAAAGCTCCCCCCAGCTAAAACCTCAACAATAATAACTAAAATCCAGTCGATCCAGTAGAGCCAACCAATGACAAAGGCGAAACGTGAACCGAAAGCTTTTTGAATCATCCCTTGAATGTTTAAACCAGGATAAGCAATCGCCATTTCCGCTATTGCACTCATAACAATGAGAAGAAGAAATCCTGCAAATAAATAAGAAAAAACAATGCCGGGTCCTGCAGCTGAAATTGTATCTGCACTTCCTTTGAAAATCCCTGTCCCAATCATCCCACCGATTGCCATAAGCCTAATATGGCGCGGTTGCAGTTCGCGTTTCAAGCTTTGTTGTGCCATGTCTACTCCCCCTTTAGTAATAAAATAGAAACAAGGTTAATATCTTTTTCTCGAAAGTGATTACGTAACATCACTAACTGCTGCATAGTCCTGTAGAATTGTCTTAATATTTAAACTATACAATAATCTTTTTAATCTTGGCATATATTTTTGAAACGTATGTTGTGAGAATATGGCGGGGAACGTTTTTTGAAACATCCTAAGTTAGTAAAAAGAACCTTTTTATGGAATGAATGATTTTATCCCGCATTAACGGGCATTAAGACCCCCACCTCAAGATTGAAAGAGAAGCAAAGAAGATAGGTGGGGATATAACTGCCCGTAAAAGCCCGATTGGTTCAACTAACCATCAGTGGGGGATGAAAAACCCCCCACTGATGGAAGTTTCACTTTATAGGTATCGTGATGTTTTTAACTTTTAGCCCTTGATTTTTGCTTAAAACAAAAAAATAGTGGCGATTTTTTCATCACCACTATTTTTTCTATTTAGAACTGTTTTTGAGTATTTGAATGTTTTTGTCTCTTTCTCCAGCATCGGAAAGTTCCTCTGAAAATTCATGGTCTGCTTTCTTTCCTAACAGTAGTTCAGATGACCGAATTGTGCTGGATGGCAAATTATTATTCGGCGTGGCCTGTTCGTTCCATTTTCCCATCAAAATCACCTCTTTTTTATTATTGAATTTTTGTCATGATTTTATTTAAAATCTCTAATAAAAAAAGCGCTTGATTTCGTTTTTAGTCAGCAAGGTATAATGATAGAAAATCGTGTTCCTTTTCCTTTTGTACTCTCTATTTCTATATCTCCATTTAGCTCTCTAATAATGCTATACGCAATCATGGTGCCTAGCCCAGTTCCTTTTTCTTTTGTTGAATAAAATGGCGTGGCAATCCGCTTTATTTCTGTTTGGGACATTCCAACTCCCGAATCAATGATATCGATTACAAGATTGCCCTTAATTTTTTGCGCATGAATTTGTAATACTCCGCCATCTTTCATAGCTTCAATTCCGTTTTGTAAAATATTAGTGATGCACTGTTTTAATTTTTCAGGATTCGCATTTATATTCAAACACTCTGGAATATCTTTATGTATTTCAACGTTATATGAAAGCGCTAGCGGAGAAATCATATTTGTTACTTCCCGAAAAACACAATTTATATTCAGTGGTTTTTTCACTGTATTTTGTGGTTTTGTTAGAGATAAATAATCATTGATAACCAATTGTACTTTTTCTAATTCCATCAACATAATTTTCAAGTATTCATCTTGAGACGTTTTTGAAAGCTCATTTTCACGGAATAATTGAGTGAATCCATATACAGTTGTCAGCGGATTATGAACTTCATGTGCAATCGATGCCGCTAATTCACTAGCTGTATAAAATTTTTCAGCTCTTTGAATTTTTTCTTTCATTTTAAATTTCTCGATCATTCCCTCTATTAAATAAATAGATAATAATCCTGTGAAGGCGTTAACCACTACATAATTAATCAAAAACCAAATAAAAACTGTTTCGATTTTACCATATATTTTAATTTCGTTCATTATAGCAAAAGCAGAAAAAGAACTAGTACAACTTAAAAGCAATAGTGTGTTAAATAATACTTTGTTTCGTCTAAAATAAACGGGAAGAAAATAACGTAATATGATCGTAATCGTTGTAATGATAGTAGATATAATAACTGATAAAAAAAAACCGTTTCCACCTAAGTAAAATCGATAAGCAATATATACAATACCTGTAAAAACAATGCTTCTTTTATTTCCGTATAGAATCACTAAAAGAAACGGAATAAAACGCAAATCATAAATATACCCATCATGTAAATGAATAGGGAATGTCATACAAAGAACAATTGCAATCGATGAAAAAAAAGAAATTAATATATGATTAAGTGGTTTTCTTTCTGCCTTATCCAACCAAAATACTTGATAACTAAGGATACAAATGATAATAATAAATGCATTTAATAATAGTGTAGAAATTCCCATACTCTGTACCTTCCTAATTTTTTGTAAGGGGGACCATGTACTCTTCCCTGAAAACTCCCTTAATTCTATATTATGTTATTCGAATTTGCTAGTTCGTTATGTTTTCTGATGTTAAAAATAATAGATAGGTATAAGTGCTTTTTATTGTTTATATTCATTCGGTGTAGAGACATACAAGGAAGAGGAAACGGGAAAAGCCACACGGAAATAATTACAGAAAATTCTGTCAATTTAAAAAGAAAAACCATCTTCTCTTCTATATGATTATTCATCTTAACATGAAAATAAGCAAATAACAACAAAAAAGCTCGAATTTCTACTTTTTTCGCCATTTTCCCCCTTTTCGTTCTAAGCAAAATAAAAACCCTCTTAACGAATGAATTTTGTCATTCACCGTCAAGAAGGTTTGTATGATCAATCATTATAAATGCACACTATGCAAATGTTATCTAGTGCTAACATTCCTCAGGCTTACCAGCATTCGTCGCTGTGCGGAATGATGATCCGCAGCCGCATGATGCGATAGCATTTGGATTATCGATTGTAAATCCGCCGCCAAGCATCGATTGTTTATAATCGATTTTTACTCCTTTTACAATTGGAGTACTTTCTTTATCAATAACAAATTCAACACCGAAAAACTCAAGTACTGTGTCGTCTTCATTTGGTTCTCTTTCAAATCCTAAACCGTAAGAAAGACCGCTACATCCACCGCCGTGTACAGCAAGGCGAACGTATCTTTCTCCTTCTTCAGCGTCTTTTAACATATCTTTAATTTGATATGCTGCTTGTTCTGTTACAGTAATCATAGAATCCACCTTCCTTTCTTCTCTCGTTCTATTATACATCTTTACTCTTCAATCTTATAATAATATACACCGCTGCAAGTGACTTCTGCTGGACCATTCATAAGAACTGTTCCTTCTTCTGTCCATGTAATCATTAAATCTCCGCCGGCTAAATGAACCGTGATTTCTTGGCCTCGCTTCATCTTTCCATTTAAGATTGCCGCTACAACTGCAGCACATGCTCCTGTTCCGCATGCTTGTGTAATGCCAGAGCCGCGTTCCCATACACGAAAATGCATTTCACGATCATTCAGTACCTCAATAAATTCGACGTTTACGCTTTCTGGAAACATCTCATGTGTTTCTAATACAGGTCCTAACGTTATCAGCGGTGCTTCTTCAATATCCTCTACAAAAATAACAGCATGCGGATTTCCCATTGAGGCAGCTGTAAATGTATAGCGGTGATTATTATAAAGGAAATCTTCACGAATAAACGGCGTTTCCCCTTCACCTAACATCGGTAAATCAACGCGTTTTAACCTAGGTGCCCCCATATCAACTGTAGCCGAAGTTACAATTTCACCTTCAACTTTTACTTTTGCTGTGACGATTCCTGCTAATGTTTCGATTGTGAAAACAGTCTCTTCTACTAGTTTATGCTCGTATGCGTACTTTGCAACGCAGCGCAGTCCATTCCCGCAGCTTTTTCCTTCTGAACCGTCTTTATTGAAAATACGCATTTTCACAGGCGCAACGTCAGATGGGCAAATCAAAATCATTCCGTCAGAACCAATTCCAGTATTCACATCCGATACTTTTTCAGCAACTTGTGCAAGATGCTCTTCTGCAATTTGTTCTTCAAACATATTTACATAAATGTAGTTATTCCCAAGTCCGTGCATTTTTGTGAAAGAAAATTGTGCCATTGTTTTTCACTCCAAAATTTTTGATTGTTATAAGTATAAAATGAGCGCTTTTGGAAAACAATAAGAATGTCCCCCGTTTCTCATATTCAACGACAATTTTGGTGTAACAATGTCGTGCTTACACATATAGTGTAAGCAAAAAGCCCTTCAACAAAAGGGCTTTCTTTTTTTATATCTCCTAATACATTCAATTGAAAAAGACGCTGCCTCATTGCAACGCCCTAAAACATTGGGTTTTCATCTAAATAATCATATATATTTTTCACAAGTTCATCCGGTGTTTCGCCTTTGACAACTTCACCGTTTACAAGTGCATATGGTCCTTCAAAGCAAACGCCACAATACCCAAGACACCCGTACTCAATCACATCTAAATTTGGATCTTTCTCCAATTGTTCACGTGCCTTTTGTGCACCGCTCGCAAGGTTGCCAACACAAAATTCAATTAACGGTTTAATCAACCTTAATCCCTCCTGTATCTATTTCAAAGCTTGTTTTATAACAGTAAGCCTAAGATGTTCGTCTAAATCCAGCGAAAACAACTGACATACCCAATCATTTCCTACTAGAAAACCACAACATTCTACTAATTCTGAACGAGTCGCTACTATGCAAAATACACCATGACCTTCACTCGCTCACCTAATAAGAAAAGGGCTTTATGTCGTTCTTCTACTTATTTTTATATAGAATGGCCTTTAACATCGCTTTCACTTTCTTACTATTGTACAACAGAGTATACATTCTCGCATTGTTATTTACTTCAAAATTCGATATAATTTGAATGAGTAAAGTCAAAATATTTTTTTAATATAAAAATTTCTATGATTAGGGGATATTTCAACAGAAAAGGGGTAATCCATCATGAAGCACCTCGTAATACTTGGTGGCGGCTACGGTGGAATGAGAGTTTTACAACGTCTTCTTCCGAGCAACCAACTTCCAGATGATGTTCAAGTAACATTAATCGACAAAGTACCGTATCACTGTTTTAAAACAGAATACTACGCATTAGTGGCAGGAACGATTTCTGAAACGCATATTCGCATTCCATTTCCAGAGCATCCACGATTAAACATTCAATACGGTACTATAACCAACGTTGATCTAGAAAACAAAACTGTTCATCTTGAGGACGGTGAAGTTGTCAATTATGATGACTTAATTATCGGACTTGGTTGTGAAGATAACTATCACAACGTTCCAGGAGCGAAGGAAAATACATACAGCCTTCAATCCATTGAGCAAGTTCGTCAAACATATCAACAACTAAATGGTTTAGAACCACATGCAACAGTTGCTGTTGTAGGAGCTGGGCTAAGCGGCGTTGAGGTCGCAAGTGAGCTTCGCGAAAGTCGTCCAGACTTAAACATTTATTTATTCGACCGGAAAGATCGCATTCTTTTCCCGTTCCCAGAAAAATTAAGTAAATACGTAGAAGAGTGGTTTTTAAAGCACAATGTTACAATCATTCGCAATTCGAACATTACAAAAGTAGAACCAAATATTGTGTATAACCACGATGAACCACTTGAATGTGATGCAATTGTATGGACAGCTGGCATTCAAGCAAGTGAAATTGTTCGTAATCTGCCTGTCGAGCATGATAATAGCGGCCGGGTTGTATTAACAAAATATCATAATATTCCAGATTACGAGAATGTATATGTACTAGGTGACTGCGCTGCGCTGCCACATGCACCATCTGCACAGCTTGCAGAAGGTCAAGGTGAACAAATTGTCCAAATATTATTAAAACGTTGGAACAATGAAGCATTACCAGAAGAACTGCCTGTTATTAAACTAAAAGGTGTTCTCGGTTCTCTTGGTAAAAAACATGGCTTCGGTTTACTCGCAAACCAGCCGTTAATGGGCCGCGTACCTCGCCTTTTAAAATCAGGTATTCTTTGGATGTATAAACATCATAATGGTTAAACAAAAAACAAGAGCCGCCATGCAGCTCTTGTTTTTTCTGTTGCTTCAAAGTGGTGGATTTTCCATCCCTAAATGAGCCCAATCTTCTTTTGGTGGACCATATACACCAAATGGTTTTATTCCTGCTTGACGCATAAGAACTGTAACTTGTCCACGATGATGAACAATGTGCTTAATTAGTCCCATTAGGATTGTAGCATTTGATTCTTGCCTTCCAAACGCTTCTTGTATTTGCTCTAGGGATTCATCCGTCCATTGCTCTTCAATAACTTTGGATGCACTGAAACTTATATCCTTAAAGGTTTCAGCAATTTCCTCTGCTGAAGTTGGTACACTTTCTGCATGTTCTACTCCATCTATCTTCAACCCAAAATGAGCTAAATATTCTGGAATACTTGTTGTAAAATGCCATGCAATTCTCCCTAAAGTACGACCTTCTGGATAAACTTGTTGTTTTAATGAATCATCTGTCAAACCATCCAAAACTTTTTGAGTTAGCATTGCTTCCCTATTCCATTCTTTAATAAAGTCTGAAATTGTTACATACATAGTTATGCCTCCATTATAAATAATTATTTGCGAATCTGTACTATCACTTCATTCAGTATTTACATAACTAACTTCTTGAATCATTTTTCTATTAATGATTGTATATTATAATAGTGACAGATTGTGTCATAGTTATTGGAGGTATTTATGTCTAAAGCAAAAAGATTAAATGAATTGATTATGATGGTTAATCGAATGAAACGATTTACTGTTGGGGGATTAGCACAAGAGTTTGGTGTTTCAACAAGGACAATTTTGAGAGATTTACAAGAATTAAGTGAAATGGGTGTACCGCTTTATTCAGAAGTAGGTCCGCATGGCGGTTATCAAGTCTTAAACGAAAGAATTCTTCCTCCCATCGCATTTAGTGAGGATGAGGCTGTCTCTATATTCTTTGCCCTTCATACATTAAGACACTATATTTCCCTTCCATTTGATATAGAATATGAATCAATAAAAAAGAAATTTTATTTAAATCTTTCTGGCGATATTAGAGATACGATTGACAATATGAAAGATCGAGTTGATTTTGTGTCGATACATCAACAAGAAGAAATCCCATTTTTAAGACAATTGTTAAATGCAGCCATTCAACAACACGTTATTATAATTAATTATGAAACAAATGGAAGGACTAGCAATAGAAGTATTCAACCGATTGGCATTTATGCGAATGAAGGAAAGTGGTATTGTCCATCCTATTGTTTTTCTAAAAAAGATTATCGAGTCTTTCGATGTGATCGTATACAATCTGTCGAACACGACGAAAATACGAATCCAATTGACTTATCCAATATTACTTTAAAAAATCGTTTTTCCATCCTGAATGATTCCAAAGAAACATTTGAATTATATGTAGAGTTAACTCAGAAAGGTGTAGAAAAATATCAATCCGTTACATGGCCAAATACTCAGTTGATTAAAAGAGAAGATGGTTTAGGAGCTGTAAGAGGCACTATCTCAAAACATGATATTATCTTTTTTTCAAATTACTTTATCACATATGGAGAAAATGCAATTATAAAAAAACCTGTTGAATTAATTAAATATACAAAAGAAAAATTAACTAACATGTTAAACCAATATGACTAGTTTAAGATAAAAAATGGGTGTTATTCTTCTGCACATATTCCTACTAGTTAGTGATATACCGATGTTGATATGAAAGTAAAACTAGCCATCAGTAGGAAATATGGCCCACTGATGGCAGTTTCATTTTATCCCGCATTAACGGGCAGTAATACTCCGCCTCAAAATTCAGCGGATGCATTGTCCAGCTCTAGCGGCTAGAATCTCCGGTCGTTTCACCCCCTCGGACGAGGCCAAAAGCGCCTCTCTGTCGGGTGCTCCAACGTCCTGCGATTCTGAGCGAGCCGCTTCCGCTTTTCTTAAGAAGTTAGGCGGGAGATAAATTGCCCGTAAAAGCCCGATTGGTGAGGGCTAATAATTAGTGGGGGATGCCCCCCACTGATTAAAGTTTCATTTTATCTTTCCCACCTCTTCTTACATTCCTCTATCCAAAACAACAAATACTGCTTCGTCATCTGAGCGCGTCTCCACCTTGATAAAGACGGTTTTAATCCTTCTTTTTGACGAACCCAGTACACCTCTTGCAGAAGCGGTTCCCATTCTTTACAACGTTTCATCATATATTGCAGCCCTTCATCTTTCGAAACAATCCGTTCCATTTCTAGCGTGCACATAATACGTCCCATTGTCACAACTGCAGACTCTACCCATTCTGTAGACAAAAATAAGTATGGACGCTTTACTTTCTCACTCCAATATTGTTCCACATTGTATTTCATTGTGCTTACAACATCATCCCACGTTACCTCATACGGAAGCTCGTTTGCCTGTTGACCAAAAAACGTAATACCGCTATTTTTTATCGTCCACCACGTCACAGAATTAATGTCCCAATGTCCTTCATTTATTTTTCCATCTGAACAATATAAGTACGGTGACATCTCATGATTTTGCTTTCCGACATGAACAAGCGGAATATACATCCCATCCATTCGTTTACCGAGGTCATCTGTACGGAGCCTCTTATGTAATTCACGGATTTTCACTTTCTCTGCTTCACTGACTTGTTCTTTCATAACCGTTACAAAGTCAATATCACTCGTTTCCAGATGAAACGCATTTAGCGCTAATGAACCATACACATACACACCAACTAGCTTTTCTTTTGAAATGACTTTTTGAAGTTCATTCACATATTGATTTAAAAAGAACTCCACTTCTTTTGGTATAGAACGCTCCGTTACGATAGCCATAAGTATACTCCTAACGATGCTGCCATATTAGGAATTGCGGCAAATGCGTTCATTTTAGCAGATTGAAAGCGAGATTCTTTTCGCGTCGGCTTTGCCGAAGTAAATGTCCCACGTGCTCCTAAAATGAATCCATCTATACAAAGAAATACTGCACTAGCTAAGAAAAAGAGGCCCAGCCAACCTGCAAACGGATAAACCATCGCTGCATCCCCTGTCATATAAGCAATACCACTGACTACAAAAAGCCCGATTATCCCTATTACAAACCCTTTCTTCATCTCGTTCATCCTCCTAAGCACAGAAAAAGCCCTTGCGATTTGAAATCTACGTTGCAAGAGCTCTGTGAGTGATAAGTTATATTATAAATATTTCTCAATTTCTTCGTATACATCCTTTAAGCGTGGATTTCCTTCTCCAACAATCTCATTATTTACGAGAACAACAGGATAAAACAAGTCATCTTCAATGACACGCTCAGCAAAAGCGCGTTTTTCTTCCTCTTCTTGCTCCTCATGAATATCCACATATTCAAAATGGAATTTCTCTTCTTGTCCTTCATATTTCCGTCCGATCGCTGCTTGTAGCCATTCATACGTTTCCGTTGAAGACGGCATTCCAACGCAGCTTGCACATACAACCTTTGCTCCGTAAACACTTACTTTTATCATATTCTCTCCCCCATTTGCACATATATTTTTTTCCGTACCTTATTGTCACATATAAGCTGGAAACTTCCATAAACTATTTTGACAACATAAGAAAGACAGAAAAAATAGATTTTCCCCTGTATCTTGATTATAATAAAACTGATGAAAGGAGTCGATAAAAATGGAAAACGAAAACTTACACGAACAAGTAGTAGAAGTATTAGATAAATTACGTCCGTTCTTACTTCGCGATGGCGGTGACGTAGAATTAGTAGATATCGAAGACGGTATCGTTAAATTACGCCTTCTAGGTGCTTGCGGCAGCTGCCCAAGTTCTACAATCACATTAAAAGCTGGTATCGAGCGTGCTCTTTTAGAAGAAGTACCTGGAGTAATTGAAGTAGAACAAGTATTTTAATGTAAAAGCGGAGCCGACCGTTTAGCCCCGACGGCTAAGGTTCTTTCCCGCAGAAGATGCTTTTTATCTTCTCGCGGGAAAGGTTCTTAGACGCAAGGGGCTGGGAGGCGGAGCTGGATAATTTAAAAGCGGAAGCGGCTCGCTCAGAACAAGAGGGGGATGGAGCTTCTGACATAGAGGCGCTTTTTGCCTCGGCGGAAGACGCGAAGCCACCGACTGTTCTAGCCGCTGAAACTAGAAGAAGAGACCCACCACGGTCTCTTTTTTCTAAATTACATATTACGTAAGCCAATCAAGCTTACGAATCCCTAACTTATCAATGGGTAGACGGATGAGGTCATAAAACTGTTTAAGAAATTGTTCCGACTGATCTACGCGCTTCAAAATGGTTTCTAACTTATCTTGATATACATATTTTTGCGACTCACTTCCCGCCAAGTAATATCCTTCAACTGTTTCAAAATAATGAAGCGGAAAGAGAAGACGAGCAAATAATAACCGCCAGCCAAACGAAGATAATGGATAGTTCCGTTCGTAGTCGGTTAAAAACTGAGCAATCGTTTCTTCCCAGTTCTCTTTTTTTTCCAAAGAAGTATGACGTACCCATTCAGCTAAGTCGCGACTTGGATGGTCATATACCCAATCAACCGGGAGCTTTAATCGCTTTGTCTGTCGCCAAAGCAATGGTGTAAATCGTTCCTGACAAATGGTTGCAGCATCAGCAACTTGAGGAGTATCATCAATTTCTGTATCTACTACATATTGAATCGCATTTTCGGCAAGACCTAAGTAGTACGGAAATGATTCAATAAATAATTGTTCAAACATATCAGTAGGGTGACTCACCATTTTAGATTGCCAAAAACGTTCGAGCTGATCTAATCGTTTTTCCCAAAGCGACTTCCATTCACCAATTCGGCTGAGATGTTCAATTTCTTCCGAAAAGAATGCACCGCGCTTATGAAATAACGATAGCTCACTTCCTGGTGAAATGACATTACGCTCTAACGTACGTATTCCTTTAAACAAACAATAATTTGTTTCTTCTATCTCACTAACGTAATAACCTTGTACGTTTGGCACAAACGTCGCAACGGTAATATCACCTTGCTGATTCATATAATCACTTAATTTCTTCATTTCAACAAGCTCTTCTTCTTGCAAATGACCGCTAGGAAGAAGCACATAAATTTTATTACGAACCCAAAAACTGTTATAAGGACCAAGAGGTGTAAATTCTTTAACGTGTATATGATAGTTCTCATAAATATGTTGAATCATCGTACTCGCCACCTACATTTTTTCTATATATATATGAGCCGGTAATTAACTTTCATGCCTATGCACATCATACACCTATACGTATACAATATTAAAAAGAAAAAAAGGTGATAAACATGACACAACGAAATGAACTACAAGAAAGAGCATTACAATTACTACAAGAACGCGGTGTGAAAATTGACGATATTGCAGATCTCGTTCATTTTCTTCAAAAAAATTATCATTCAAATTTAACAATGGAAGAATGCCGTTATAACGTAGAACGCGTCTTATCCAAACGTGAAGTACAAAATGCCCTCATTACAGGAATTGAATTAGATGTTCTTGCCGAAAAAGGTTTGCTAAGTGCACCTCTTCAAGACATCATCCATCGCGATGAAGGATTATACGGTGTAGACGAAGTTGTTGCCTTATCTATCGTCAACGTATACGGTTCAATTGGTTTCACAAACTTTGGCTATATCGATAAATTAAAGCCAGGTATTTTACAATATTTAAACGACAAATCTACAGGTAAAGTTCATACGTTCCTCGATGATATCGTTGGGGCGATTGCTGCTGCTGCTTCAAGCCGCTTGGCGCATAGAGCTGAACATGCTGAATAAAGTTAGAATTTATTTAGCTGGCATAATTTAAATACAAAAAAATCAACTAAAATATAACGGACCATGATTTGCAAATCATGGTCCGTTGTATTTTTTCGTCTCTTTCTATTACATCAATCTATTGTTACCAGCACGATATCAATACTAAACCACCGATTCCTTATTTTTCACCCCCAAAAATTAAAATTATGGAATTTGTTTGAAAACAAAGAACCTCTGCATAAGTTTATATACAAAAATCATTCGTTCTCCTTATCAGAATTAAAATAAATAGCATAAAAAATTTTCTCAACTTTTTATAAAAAAAACATAACCACTCTACATAATAAAGATTTCCCGATATCCAATTAAACCCATATGAATCTATATTATTACTATAAACATATGAGTTCTCCAACGTTTTCTTCATCATTCCCAAATTAAAATTATGATAAAAACTTGATAAAAAAGTATAATTGTTGAATTTTTTGTAAAAATTAGTAGAATTTTACTTGTATTACAAAAAATTCAAATGGAGGCGATGATATGAGTAACATTTTAGCAAAATTATTTGGAGTAACAAAAGGTGAAGTTGTGGGACCGCAATACTATGAAGATGGTTGTCAAAGTGATGAACTTTGTTCAACAAACCGAAAGTACCTACAAGGATACCGTCTACTTCCAAATGGAAGAGTAGTCAAAAATGGTTGTTGCTGGCCATATTAGTAAAATTATTTGGAGTGACAAAAGGTAAAGTTGTAGGACTGCAACGATGTGAAGATGGTTGCCAACGCAATGAACTTTGTTCAACAAATCCAAAGTACCTACAAAGATATCGTCTACTTCCATTTAGTAAAATTTTACTTTCATTACAAAAAACGAAAATGGAGGTAATAATATGAGTAACATTTTAGCAAAATTATTTGGAGTAACAAAAGGCGAAGTTGTGGGACCGCAATACTATGAAGATGGTTGTCAAAAAACTGAACTTTGTTCAACAAATTCAGGTTACTATCAAGGATACCGTCTACTTCCAACTGGAAAAGTAGTCAAAAACGGTTGTTGCTGGCCATTTTAGCAAAATTATTTGGAGTGACAAAAGGTGAATTTGTAGGACCGAAGATGGTTGCCAAAGAGATGAACTTTGTTCAACAAATCCAAAGTACCTACAAGGATACCGTCTACTTCCAACTGGAAGAATAGTCAAAAACGGTTGTTGCTAATACTCACTAATCCAAAGCCAAAGATATCTATCCTTAGCTTTGGATTACATTTTTTTAGAAAGGCGTTTACCATGATTACATATATTCTATTATTTTCACTGTGGTTATCCCTAATTTTAATACTAGCTATTAAGTTGCAATTTTTTAAAAAAGCAGTTCAGATGCTCCCAAAACTAAATTCTTCTATACCATATAAAGATCCTTTACTTGATCAAAACATTACACACATTTTAACTTTACCTCATTCTTATGAGTATCATAAAGAATCTATTGTTATGGTCATGTCAGCAACTTGTAAACTTTGCCATGAAAAACTAGACGAAATTATAACAAAGAAAAAACATCTTTCTCATAATCTTATCTTGTATTTAGAATCTGATGACAAAATCATATTTGAAGAAATAACAAAAAATATAAGCAAAAAAAGTAATTTAATTGTATTCCCACTTTCAAAAAAGCAACAACATCGTCTCAATATTTTTCTATTTCCGACGTTTATTCATATTGACTCACAAGGAATTATAAAAAAATTTTCCACACTAGCTGATAAAGCGATTTAAATGAAAAGAAGGTGAGGAAACATGTTATTTTCCTATATTCTCAGAACGTATAAACTCATCTGGAATCTAAAAAAGTCTTGGCTCTTTTATTCCATATTATTTATGCTCATATTAGGAATATTACCTGCTGCAACAATTTGGGTAACAAAAGAACTTGTAAATACAGTGTCTCTATTAATTATGGATAACGAGCAAAATTATGATTTAGCAATTTTTTTACTCATCTTACAATTTATGCTTTTACTTGCTGAAACTGTAATAAAACAGATACAACATTATGTTGATGAGAAACTACACTTTGAACTTAATAAATGTTTAACAGAAAAAATTGCACAAAAAACAATTAAAATTCCTTATTCTTATTTTGACAATCCAGACTTTTATAATCATACAAACCGTGTCAAATCAAACACTGGAAGACGAATTTTGTCGCCGATTAATAGCATATTTTCTATCACACAATCCCTAATTACAATTTCGTCTTTAATTATTTTATTAATTTCTATCCATTGGAGTTTAGCACTTATTAGCACTATCGTTTTCATTCCTACGATTATGATCAAATCTCACTTAGGAAAAAAAGGATTCTTACTCAGTAAAACATTAACTCCCATTATAAGGGAAACAACTTATATTGAAAATCTCATTATGGAAAAAGACTCTTCTAAAGAAGTAAGACTCTTTAACTTATACCCTCACTTTATTCAAAGATGGAAAAAAAAATATGAAGAAAATATGAAGTACTCTCTATCTTTTATAAAAGTGAAAAGTAAGGCTGAAATTTTTCTTGATGGCATCATTGCTATTTCATATTGTGGAGCAGCTGGGATCATCATATGGCTTATAAAAAAATCAGCTGTAAAAATTGGGGATTTTGTTTCAATTGGACAAGCTGTCCATAGCACACAAAGTGCCCTACATGCTATTTCAACAAACTTTGCACAACTGTATGAAGATATATTATACATATATGATTACTTCAACTATATTGATTCATTTGAAGAAGTTGAATTAGATAAAACAGAATACTTACCATTCCCAGCTGTTTTAAAAAAAGGAATTCGTTTTGAAAATGTATCGTTCTCTTATCCAAATAGTGATAAAAAAATTTTACAGAACCTCTCTTTCTCCATTCAACCTGGGGAAAATATCGTTATTGTAGGGCATAACGGATCTGGAAAAACAACTTTAATTAAATGTATGATTGGACTATATCCTGTCACATCTGGAAATATTTATTTTGATGATATTCCAATTCACAACATCAATTTACACTCATTAAGAGAGAACACAACTGTGATCTTTCAAGATTTTACTCGCTATTTTTTTACAATTGATGAAAATATTTATTTTGGAGACATATCAAATAAATATGACAAGAATAAAATTGAAAAAGCAGCTAAACAGGCGGGTATTTATAAGTATATAGAGAACCTTCCAAATAAATCAAAAACATATTTAGGAAGATTTCTTCAAGATGGTGAGGAATTGTCTGGTGGTCAATGGCAAAAAATCGCAATAGCCCGTGCTTTATTTAAAAATAGCTCAATTATGATTTTAGATGAACCTACGTCCGCTTTAGACCCTTTATCCGAGAAGGAGATTTTTGATAAATTTAATCAAATGACAAAAGGAAAAACAGCAATTATGATTTCTCACAAAATGTCTGCTGCTAAATTAGCTGATAAAATTATTGTCCTCGATAATGGAAAGCTTGTCGAAATTGGCTCTCATGAAAATCTTATGGAAAACAAGCAGACATATTACAAACTATATACAACACAAGCTAACTTGTATGAGAAAGAGAAAAGCGAGGTTGTTATATGAATGAATTAATACTTATATTACGAATTATCATTGGTTGTCTATTTATTTCTACAGCTCTAAGTAAGCTAACCCATTTTAGCGAACATATAATTATTATAAAAGAATATCAAATCATTCCAAATCAAACTGCTAAATTCTTTGCAACAATTGAAGTTATTATTGAATTGTTATGTGCTTTCTTTCTACTCGTAGGGCTTTTTTCTACCATTGCAAGCTTGGGATTGTTAATTTTATTAACATTATATACACTTGGTATTTCTGTTAATTTACTAAGGAAACGAACTCATATTTCATGTGGCTGTGGAGGAATGGCTGGGAATCACCAATTATCTTGGTTTCTAGTTTTACGTAACACTATTCTGCTAGGAGCTCTTTATGTTCTTTTACAAAATGAAACATATTTAGGAAGTTTACAAGAGCTTTTTTTTAACGAACAATCTGGTTCTTATATCTTTAATAAAAGCGCCATTCTATCTATATGTATTTCGATTTGTTTCGTATTTTTCTTTTCAATTTTCCGTCTATTTATAGCTATGCATCGTCATATAGAGCAATTTTTAGAAATTACAAAGAACTTAAAAGGAGAGAGAAAAACATGAACTGGTCTGATTATTTACTTTGGGCATGTATGATTATTCAAATTATCGTTCTTTTTTTATTAATTAAGCTCGTAACAGATTTTTTAAATCGATTTCAAACACAGGTTGGTATTATTAAAATGATTCATTCCAGCGAAGAAGATAAAGAAGAAGATATAACAAACATATAAAATGGCAAGAAGGATTTTCGAAATATTCTGTCGTATACATTTAAAAGATATCGACAAAAAACTAGTTTTTCCGCTACATATAAAGAAGATGATTACTAAAAGATCCATAGGAAGGAAACTGTACTTATAAGTACAGTTTTTCACTTTCACAATTTTTATTATAAGGTTTTATTGCATATTAGATTAAAAAGTAAAAAACATTAACTAATGACGTTATTGCAATAACTATGGGGGGCTGTGTATGAAAAAATTTTTTACCAACAAATATACAGAAATACCAATTCATTTCATTTTATCAATCATTGTTATTCTATTTTTAGGAACATTGCCCCAATTATTTGTTGGCATGAAATTTGATATCACAAATTATATAAATGCGATCACATCAACATTTTCTAAACTAATTGGCAATACCCCTATAACATATTCAGCTTACATGAGGCCTTTATTTCCACAAATTTTAATACAGTATAAAGAAACTGTGTTTATTTTTTTTATGTCACTTCTTACTTCTATAATTATCTCATTTCTTATCGTTTATTTCCTCTTGCAAATGTCTGAGAAGAGAAAAGAAAAAATAAAGATTTTTTTCGAGTTTCTTGAGGCCATTCCCGATATTTTACTTATTATCGGACTTCAATTTCTCGTTATTTTAATTTATAAACAAACAGATCTACTTGTTATAAATATCGCTAGAGTAGGTGAAGAATCTATCGTATTATTACCAATCCTTTGCCTTAGCCTCCCCACCACTTTACTGTTCACAAAATTACTCTTATTGCGATTTGAAACAGAACTACAAAAAGACTACGTGTTGTTAGCCCGTTCCAAAGGATTTGATAAATTTTATATTTTAAATCATCATGTTTTACGAAACGTATTGCTTAGTATGCTATATTTTTCAAAAACAAACATATGGTTTATGCTATCTAATTTATATATTATTGAATATTTATTTAACATTTCTGGCATTTTTACATTTTTAAAAGACTATGGAACACCTGAAATTTTCACCATTGCTCTAATGCTCATTTATATTCCTATTTTCTTCTTATTCAAGTTGTTTCATATCTTCATTCCCGATGAATTGAAAGGAGAGGCCTAACATGTGGCGTACATTAAAAAAAGATAAATATTTTATTATTAGCATTTCCTTTCTTCTTCTCTTTGTACTAGCAAGTATGGGGAATTCCGTACTTACTGATGGAAAAATTCGCCAAGTGTCCATTCGATCTGATGAAAATGGCAATGTACAAGCCGCTCCATTCCCTCCATCTTCCACTTTTTTATTAGGAACAGATAGAAAAGGATATGACCTACTACACCGCGTTGTAGCAGGGGCAAAATGGAGCATTGGCATTACCTTCCTCATTGCGTTCATACGAACAATTTTAGGAATAGGCATTGGGATTTGTATGGCTTTTTATGTAAAAAGAAAATTTAAAACATTAGAGGCTACTTTTGATAGTTTTACAGTTATCCCAATGACGTTGATTGCTTACTTTATATTAAACACTGTATTGAAATTTGATAATGGCGCTGTGCCCCCTCCATTTTATCAGCGTGCTTTATTTGAAATAATAGTACTTATCATTTTAGCCCTACCTACCCTATCATTTTATTTTGCAAATGAAACAAAAAAACTTCTTTCCGAAGAGTTTATGCATGCCGCTCAAATACTTGGGGGAAGTAAATGGCATCTTATAAAAAGACATTTGTTCCCTCATTTATTTTCTGTTTTTATGATTGTCTTAACGCAACAATTTATACAAGCTTTAATTCTTTTATCCCATTTAGGAATTTTAGAATTATATTTTGGAGGGACAATCCTTTTCTCTGCTAACGAGGTGGAATCTGACAGCAATGAATGGTCTGGATTAATCGGACTCTACTTCCGTTCTTTCACTGTTCACCCTTGGATTCCAATGGTACCAATAGGATGTTTCATCCTCACTATTATTGCTGCTAATGTAATTTCACGGCGCATCAAAATTGCGATTGAAAATCAAAACATACAAAAGACATCCGAAAAAGAATCTAACAAACAAACAAATCAACATATTACGGCATACTCCGTAAATTCCTTCACCTTTCATAAAGAGAGTTAACTCTCTTTTCAGACTATAAACAAAAAAGATTGACTTTTTTCATACAAAAGAGTCAATCTTTACCTCTGATCACATGGTAACACTATAATTATTTTAATTCATATTCCATTAATACAAACTCCCGACCTCTACTCATAAATACTACACCTTTTTGGAAACCCATTTTCATATACAAATGAATAGCCCGCTCATTAAAAACCGCAACACTTAACCGAATTTTCTCTGGCCTAAACTCTTCCTTCGCAAACCGTAATCCCGCTTGTAAAAAAGATATCCCCAGCCCTTTTCCTGTTAATGCTGGTTTCATGCCAAGTCCGATATCCACAATGCGCTCACCTGTGTATAACTTCGCATCCCTTCCGCCTGGTACCTGTGCGTTATCCCCAAAACAAAAATAACCGATGAATTCATCCTGTTCATCACAAACGCCGTAATACGTACCATCAAGCAATTCTTTTAGCGTCTCATCTTTCCCAGTAAAACTATACAGTTCATACGGGGCCTCATATTGCCACGTATTGATTTCTCTCGCTTCTTCTAATGTAAGGTTATGAATGTTCATCTGTACGTTCTCCTCGCTTTCCTTATACCAATTCGCTCAGACGAAAAGAATTCCTGTTGTGCAAAGTATCTTCCTTGCTATCTTTCTAACTAGTAACTACAATGGTTACAGTAGGTGTTTTTGATTGATTTTGAACATACTACTCACATATCCACATATAGGAGGACTTGTAATGAAACATTTAATCGTTTATGCACATCCGAATCCACAAAGTTTTAATCATGCAATTTTAGAAACACTGCAGGGACAACTACAAGAAAAAGGACACGAAGTGCGCGTTCGCGATCTATATGCGATCAACTTCAATCCTGTACTAGCTGCTGATGATTTCATTTCATTTTCACAAGGAAATACACCAGCTGATATTAAAGCCGAGCAAGAGCATATTACATGGGCAGATGTGATTACCTTCATTTATCCAGTCTGGTGGACAGGTCTTCCTGCCATCTTAAAAGGGTATGTAGATCGTGTATTTAGCCACGGATTTGCTTATGCATACGGTGCAAATGGCATTGAAAAGTTATTAACAGGTAAAAAAGGTTTATTATTATCCACAATGGGTAATTCGAAAGAAAATTATGAGGCAAGCGGTATGTTTGAGGCAATCAAGAAAACAACTGGTGCAGGTATTTTTGAATTTACTGGTATTGAGACAGTAGAGCACGCTTTTTATACAAGCGTTCCATCTGTGGATAATGAGACGAGAAAACGATACCTTGAAGAAGTGAAAGGGCTTGTGGATGGTTTGTTTTAATGAAAATGAAAGAAAACCAGCAAGAACCCTTTTATTGTAAAATTCAGTTGAAATAGAACAAAAAGGACCGCATTTGAAATGCGGTCCAAAACATTCTTCTTTACTGCTCGTACGTTACGCCGATAATTCCTTTAGCGTATCACTTAATTTAAACTGACGAATTTGAAGTGAAGCAATCATTGCTGCTCCTGTTCCTAGTAAAATACTGACAACAGCAAGCAATACAATTTGATTATAAGGGATAATAAAAGTCGTTAATTCTAAGCTTGATAATACAATGTAACTAAAGATCATCCCACCTCCAATTCCTATCGTTCCAGCTATGGCTCCCAGTAATGTCCCCTCTAACCATATAATTTTTCTCATTTGTTTTGGGATTGCACCGACAGCCCGGATCATACTAATTTCAGCGCGTCTTTCATGTAAACTTGCTACGATTGCATTCATCAATCCAATACCTGAAATAACAAAGATAATTCCTACTAGTAAACGAATTAACATCACCATTTGGGATAATAATTGCTCTTGCTCTTTTAAAAGATCGCGACTATTAATAACCTCTACATTATCTCTCCCCGTCGTAATCTCTTTTACTTCTTTTTGAACCTTATCGAAAGGTACTTTTGCATTCGTCTTAATGTGAATTGCTTCGTATCCTTTTGGATGAAATGCATTGCGTACCCATTCTTCGTTTACAAACACATACGAGCCTTTTAAGCGTATATCTCTTTCAATAATAGAGACAATTTTAATTTTCTGTTCTGATTTTCCTTTTACTTGTACTGTAATTGTATCATTTGCCTTTATCCCTAAATTTTTAGCAGTTTCTTTCGTAATAACTCCCTCTCCATCTTTTAAAGGAGTATTTAAGCTTCCTTCAGAAACTACGTCCATTTTCGTAATTTTTAGAAATGCTACAATATCTACTCCAGCAACCTCCATCTGCTTGTAATCAAATTTACGCTCCTTCATAAACTCATACCATTCTTGATTTGCCTTTTTAAAGTTATAATTAAGTAACTTAACTGTATCATCAGAAGCTATTCCTACACTTTCTTCGATACCATTAAGTCCTTTAATTTTTGACAACCAATTAAAAGGTAAAAATTCTGTCCCCTGAGCTTCAACGGGAACACGAATGACTAAATCTGCTGGCAAAATTTTATTCAAACTCTTCTTCATACCTGCATACATAGAATCTACATACATCGTACCAACAAGAGATAACATAAAACCAAATGCAAGTATCGCAACTGAAACAACTGCTTTTTGACGATATCGTATAACATTTCGGCTACTAATCGTTGTCTCAATTCGAAATAGTACAGAAAAAGGTTTCGCAACGATTGGAGTAATGAGACGAATCAATAAAGGAATTGTAAATAATAAACCGATCGCAAATAAAATCGCTCCAATTGCACTTGGATTAAAGTTAATGTATTTTTCAATAGTCGTTCCACCTAAACCAATTATCGTCCCTATTACTAAGATGATGAGACTAACAACACTCCACTTTCTTTCCTTTTTTTGATTATTTGGAAGCCCCGGTCTCAAAGCTTGTACTGGAGGGATTTTTCTTACCATAAGAGCTGGAATGAGTGCTCCTAATACAGACATAATCACTCCTAAGAAGAAAGTTATAATTAAAATTTCTCCTGAAATAGAAAAGACTTCATTTCCCGTACTTTCTGTATTAACCCACTTATTAATCAAAGATGCCGTAAGTTGATGTGTAGAAGCACCTAAAATAACTCCTGCTAAAGATCCGATTCCACCTATAACTAGCGCTTCCAACAATACAACCATAATAACTTTATTTGGATTACTTCCTAACGCTCGCAGAAGCGCCCACTGTTTAAATCTGCTTCGAACTGATAAGAAGAAGCTTCCCATAATTAACAGTGCTACAACGAATAAAGCAATTCCTCCAAGACTAAATAGTAAAGGTTTCATTACATTTAGTCGTTCAAATGCCTTATCCACATATGTACGTTGATCAATTTTTATATCCTTTAATTGCTTATTAAGATCGGCAGCAATTATCCCTTTTTCACTTGGGTGATAAACTTTTAATTGAACAAGATTGAATTTTCCTTTTAGCTGTAATTCTTCTTGTAGCCATTTGATTGGAAAATAAGCACTATGTCCCATCGCTGCCATCATCGGCGGCTTCAAAACCCCAACCACTTTAACTGTTTTTTCACCATGGGGCGGAAATGGCAGTTTCACTTCTTGTCCTACTTTTATATTTTCCCGATCAGCATAGGCTTTCGTCAGTGCAACCTCTGCTCCTTCTTTTGGATAACGCCCTTCTGCCACCTTATTTGCCAACATATCAGGTGAGTCCGGTTCAACGCCCCAATAGGACGGCTTACCAGTAAGTTCTTGATAATTCTGCAAAGGGTATGGAATTAGCACCTTCGATATTTTTTCGGCATTTCCAAGACTTTCAACCTCTTTTAATTGTGCATTCGTTAAATAAATATCATTTTTCATATAACCAAATTGCATATCATAGTCACCATAGCGACTTGTAACTTGCTGCTGAACGGTTTGTTCTACAGATTGATTTCCGAGAAGTAACATTGTTGCCAGCATGACACCAAGGGCCGCTCCAAGGGCAATTAGCATATTTCTTAGCCAATTTTGTTTTATCGATCTCACAGCATATTTAATTACCCAGCGCATCGTCCCTACCTCCAACTTTAAAATGCATATTCATAATTTGTTGAATATGTGCAACTTGTTGGGGAATGCTACGGAATTTCCAACTTTTCTTTTCCGCGTGCTCATGAATTACTTCTCCATCTAATAAAAAAATAACTTTATCTGCATGAGCTGCGACGAACGGATCATGCGTTACAATAACAGCTGTTTGCCCGAGCTCATCACACGCATTTCGAAGGGCTGCAATAATATTTTTACTATTTTCAGAGTCCAATGCCCCTGTAGGTTCATCGGCTAATATAATTGCAGGATCATTGGCAAATGCCCTTGCAATTGCTACACGTTGCTGCTGACCACCAGATAATTGTGACGGCAAATGTTTTTCTTTTCCTTTTAATCCAACAAGCTCTAACAACCGTTTTGCTGTTGCTGTCGCTTCCTTCTGCGGGGCGTTATCTAATAAAAGAGGCAAACCCACATTTTCTTCTGCATTAAACACCGGGATTAAATTAAACTGTTGAAAAATAAATCCTATTTTATGTCTACGAAACAAGGCAAGCTCTTTTTCTTTTAAAGATGATATTTCTGTATTATCTATTCTAATATTTCCGGCTGTCGGAATATCTAATCCACCAAGTAACTGTAGCAGCGTTGTCTTTCCTGATCCACTCGCCCCCATAATACAAACAAAGTCGCCTTTTTGTATTTGAAGATTAATCCCTTTTAAAACCTTTGTTTGACTATCCCCTAGTTCAAATGACTTTTCTACACCTTCAATTTCAATAATATTCATATTATCTACCCCTTTTATCCAATTCCATTTAAAACCATAACAATATTATACAATTTTTATAATTAAGAATATATAGATTATACATTTCGCAAACTTTATATAAGTAACGGTTTCATGTTCTAATCTAAAAAATCACAATGATTTAATCGTTTCTTACATAAATCCTGAAACAAGACAAAACGCAAGTGTTCTATAAATTTACTGATTGTGAAGGCATTATGATTAAAGTTTGCAGTTTTGCATAATCGTCTTGTTCTTGAAAAAATTCCGGTGAATGAAAAGAAGCCAAACACTTTGTTCGGCTTCTCAACATCCATTACAATTCATTTCTTCTTCGGCTATAAGCTACCGTATAGATGGTTGCTCCAATTAATACGGCAACAATAAAAACGAGTAGTAAATTACTATACAAGTACGCTTTCGCATTTTGTATAGTGGAAAGTAACGGATATTCTAGTATATGTTTTGTTAATAACCCGCCAACTAGAGCCATCCCTAATCCTTCTGCTAAGAAGCAGGCGAAGCTGAGAAATCCCATACCCGCACCGACTTCCTTCGTCCCTAAAGCAGCCGCAACACTCGTAGAAATTACTGTTTTAACGAAAGAGAGTCCACCAAACATTACAATTAACATACCTGAAACTAACAATGGTGTTTGATCTGCAAATAATGAAAGGATAAAAAAACTTGCAAGAATGAAAGATGAGCCAAGCCATAGAACAAATGTCGTTCCTCGTTTATCAACTAGACTGCCACCAACAGTGCTAAATAGTATGACACTCATCGTTCCCGGGAATATCACCCACCCAATCATATTTGCAGACAGTTGGTGTACACCTCTCATCATATAAGGAATCATTGATATACAACCCGCCACAGTACCTAGAAGAATGCAACCAGTTAGAACTCCAAATATAAACTTTCGGTTCATCAATAATCTTGGTTCTATAAAAGGCTGTTCAGCCTTGTGTATATGCCAAGTGAAACCTGCAAACAATGCAAAACTAATCGCCAAATACAACCAATTATATTGCGTTGTATATATAGTGAATGTGACAATTCCACAGGACAGTAACGCTATCCCAAAAGTATCTACCCTCTTCTCTTTTGTGGATTCATTCGGAAGTTCTTTTAGAAAAAAAGGGATCGTGAAAAGTGTTATTATCGGGATCAGAAAAAGAACGGGCCATTGTACATAATGGGCAATCATCCCGCCAAGAGCTGGGCCTATTCCTTCCCCCATGGCTACTAACGAGCCGATTATACCAAATGCTTTCCCGCGGTCTTCTGATTTCACGTAGCGTGCAACAATTACCATAATAAGCGCTGGCACTGCCGATGCCCCAACACCTTGAATAAAACGCGCAGCAATTACAGCAAAAAAATGAGAATGTGCCAACACCCCTAAAATTGATCCACCACTATAAGCTAGCAAACCAAAGACAAGTAATTTCTTCACACTATATTTATCACTTAATGTTCCGCATGCGATTGACCCAATCGCAAATGAAATCATAAAACTTGTATTTACCCAGTTAGCCAAAGACGGTGGTATACCAAAGTCTTTCGCGATATCAGGTAAAACTACATTAAATACCATTTCGTTCAATACACTGAAGAAAGCAAGAAAACCAAGCCATAAAAAAGCCTTCTTCATATCAGTAAACAAATAATTCGGCAAATCTTTTTCCATCAGGATGATACCCCCATATTAAAGGGGAACCACGCAGTTTATAGGGTAAATGATACGTTATCCCCTTGAATTTGTACCCTCATCATTTTTGTGCACTTCATATGTACGCCTCCTCATCATATTTGTTCCAAATTATACCATTCATCTATTCAACAAGAAAGAAAGAAAATCTCACACAATTCGACCACATGAATTTTTTTGTAATAAAAAATAGGCAATCATTTACGATTGCCTATCTCTTCTTACATCTTCTCAATCCACTCCGTCAAACTGTGGACAACATGCGTTGGTTGCACGTCATATTCAGTTAGTTTTTCCACAGATGTGACTCCTGTGTGGACAAGTAATGTATCCATGCCCGCATTCATGCCTGCTAAAATGTCCGTGTCGTAGTTATCCCCAACCATTAAAGTCTCTTCTTTCGTTGTTCCGAGCACTTTTAATGCTTGCTCCATAATAATGGATTCTGGTTTACCAATGAAAATCGGATTTACTGTTGTGGATACTGTTACAACGGATGTTAAGGAACCGTTCCCTGGTAATAAGCCGCGTTCTGTCGGAATGGCAATATCACCGTTTGTTGAAATGAATGTCGCTCCGTTTCGAACCGCTAAGCATGCTTTTGTTAGTTTTTCATATGTAACTTCTCGATCTAACCCAACAACGACAAAATCCGGATTACTATCCACAAGTGTGAATCCTTTTTCCACAAGCGCAACGCGTAACCCTTCTTCTCCAATCATATATACAGAAGCATTTTGTTTTCTTTCATATATAAAATTCGCTGTGGCCATGCTTGTTGTAAAGACTTGCTCTGGCGTGGCCGGAATATCAAACTGCATAAGCTTGTCTGCAACTTGCTCTGGTTTACGTGTTGAGTTGTTTGTCACAAATAAATAAGGTAAGTTACGCTCTTGCAGCGCCTTTACAAAATCGCTCGCCTCTTCAATTCGTTCTTCGCCTCGGTACATTGTTCCGTCTAAATCAATTAAATAGCCTTTATACACAGGTGTCACTCCTTCTTGATACATACTCGCTTCTTATCGTATCCTCTTTTCCAAAAGAAAAAAACGCTTTTTCAAAAAGCGTCCCATAAAGTTCATTTTTTTTCCATGATTTGATACGAACAGAAACAGTCTCCCCCGCACATACTCGATAATACTTTTACATCAGCGGTTGGCAATAGCTTATTATACATACTTTTCTCATCATGACAAATTTGCGGAAACTTTTCAGCTACCTCTATTAACGGACAATTTTGCTTTTGTAGGATGAAAGAATGCTCACTCTCTTGTTCTACGCGTACCATATACCCATTTTTTTCTTGCATAATTGCAATTTCTTTTAAGCGCTCTAATGTTGTTTCCTTTCGATTTACACGTTTCGCTAATTGTTCTTCCATACGGTCTGTTCGCGCCCGCAAAAGTACATTAACAAGTTCTTCATCACCAATACGTTGTAAATCTTCTAGCATTTCGACTGCAAACTGCTTATACTGCTTCGGAAACAAGTCCTCGCCTTTTTCACTTAAACAGTAGACATACATTGGTCTTCCGACATGCTGCCGTACCATTTTCATTTCAATGAGCTCATCTTTTTCAAGCTTACTTAAATGACGACGTACGGCCATCTCTGTAACTTGCAACGCTTCTGCTAATAACGCAACAGTTTGTTCTCCTCGTACTTTCAAAAGTTGGATAAGTTCCTCCCTTGTGGAACGTGCCGCTTCCCCCATTGTTTACTCCCCTCTAAAAAGCTCTAATGGACAGCATACATCATGGTCCATTAGAGCTAAAAATAATCTATTCTCCCACAAACGCAGATACAGGACCAAGCTCTTGTTCCAAATAACGGCGAATATTAATAGGATATTGTTTGATCATATCAATATGCTTTTGCACTGTATGATACACTTCTTCATGGTTCATACTTATATAATCCTGCACAATCATTTTACGAAGACGAATGACTTCTTTTAAACGTTCTCCCTCTTCATTTGTAACCACTTTTTCATCCATTAAAATATCAATAATATCTTCATAGCTACCCGGGTCGCGCATAATAAATCCATCAATCATGGCATTACCTACGTCTAAAATACAATCAATCATAAGATGCGCCATACGCTCTAACGCATATTCCTCAAGCGCTCCCTTATATTCTTGATTTGCTTGAAATGCTGCAACAACTTTCTCTAAACACTGTAACATTTGTTCAATTTTTTTACGGTCTACAAAATACATATATGTCACCTACCTGGAAATTAAAGCATTTTCATTCCCAATTGTAACCCTTTATTCAAAAAAAATCGACAATTTTTCGAATTCACCTTTTTCACGTTCTTTGTTATAGTTATATTTGTATGATTTTCGAAATTGGAGGAATGTCACAATGGAACGTGAACTCGCATTAGAAATTGTCCGTGTAACAGAAGCAGCAGCCCTTGCATCAGCACAATGGATGGGCCGCGGGAAGAAAAATGAAGCAGATGACGCTGCAACAACTGCAATGCGTACAATGTTTGACTCTGTTAACATGGCAGGTACTGTTGTGATAGGCGAAGGGGAACTAGATGAAGCACCGATGCTTTACATTGGGGAAAAGCTCGGAACAGGAAACGGTCCAGAAGTAGACATTGCCGTTGACCCGTTAGAAGGAACAAATATCGTAGCGAAAGGTCTTGCAAACGCAATGGCTGTTATCGCTGTCGCTGATAAAGGAAACCTTCTACATGCTCCTGATATGTATATGGAAAAAATCGCGGTTGGCCCAAATGCAGCTGGTAAAATTAGCTTAGATGATCCAATCGAAAAAACAATTGAAATTGTAGCAGAAGCAAACAATAAAAAAATTCGTGACTTAACAATTATTATCCAAGAACGTGAACGTCATCAAGAGATTATTGACCGTGTTCGCGCAAAAGGTGCACGCGTAAAATTATTCGGTGATGGTGATGTTGGTGCATCTATCGCAACAGCTCTTCCAGGCACAGGAATCGACTTATTTATCGGTACTGGTGGTGCCCCAGAAGGCGTTATCTCTGCGGCTGCACTAAAATGCCTTGGCGGAGAGATGCAAGCACGTCTCGTCCCAATGAATAAAGAAGAAGAAGAACGCTGCCTAACAATGGGCTTAGAAAACCCGCGTCAACTGCTAATGCTAGATGATTTAGTATCTGGTGATGATGCCATCTTCTCAGCAACAGGTGTATCTGCTGGCGAGTTATTAGACGGTGTGAAATTCCTTGGCGGCGATTTAGCAGAAACATATTCAATCGTTATGCGCTATAAAACAAGAACAGTGCGCTTTATTAAAACGCACCATCATTTAGATCATAAACCACACTTAAATTTAGATATTTAAAAAGGAGTCATGTTCATGGAAGAACGTTTTTTTCTTTACGATGACACAGTAGAAACAAAAACGCGTTTCGTAAGCTTTATGGGAGAAAACGAGCGCCACGATTTAGCGCTTTTGTACTCCGATCGTCATTATGGCAAAACAATCGTCCTTGATATGCAGCGCAATAAATTTGCAATTATCGGTCGTGACGATTTAGAAGAACCTGGCTACTTAGAACATGCATTTTCGATTTCTGAAGAAAACGCAGAAGAATTACGCTCATTTTTATTTGAACTGATGTAATCCAAATTACCAGCTTATCATAGAGCTGGTAATTTTTTGTATTATTAGTTTTGAATTTTCAGTTTACTGTGGTACACTAATAACAAATCTATTTGGATGGAAAGGATGTTACACTACGTATGCCAACATATACTTTGTAATGGATCAGCAACTGGATAGCATTACTCTCAAAAAAGCACAATGCTTTTTCAAGGGAGTAGTCTGCCCAATTCCCATTACAAAGGAACGTAGCACATCTGCAGTATGATGGTTACGAAGGTTCCTCATAGGGGAACCTTCTTTTATTTTTCTCTTTTTTCTATATTTCATACCGCAAGACATCCAAATAGATGTCTCACGTTCCTTTATCTAAATACGAGGTGAAGGAAAATGCAGAACGTACAACTTTCTTGGAACTTATATAAAACTGAATTAGAAACAACTATCGAAAAACATTGTAAAAATTGTGGTTACACAGTTATTTTTACGGATACACAGATTCGCAGACATAACGCGAACGGTAAAAACATTTACCGCTTTGCGATTTACAAATGCGAAAAAGGACATACGTGGAACAAAAAGTTACGTATTTATAAAACCTATACTAAGCACATCGAAACAGTTAATACCTTTCAAGAAGAACAACAAGAAACAATCAACAACATTTCAATCACGCCCTATCAAGCTGCGGGAACAACTGAACTAACCATTCTATTACAATCCGTGTACGGCATATTTCGCATCGACAAAGCACTTGCCAGCTACATTTCAGAATGGAGCCGTACCATCATTACAGAAAAAATTAAAGAAGGCGCTATTCAACTAAACGGGCAACAAATTAAACCAAATGCCAAACTTGCAGCTGGTGACTTCATTTCTATATACATGTAATTTGAAACCTATCCAAGCAAAAAGGAGCTGGACTTTTAAAGCCAGCTCCTTCTTTTTATTTCTTCACTTTTCTCAATACAAAATAGGAACATCCAAAATTACAGTACTCATATAAATACTCTGATAACGTACTAACTTTTGTATCATACGTCGCGCGCTGATTACTATCATCAAAAAAGCCGCGTAAACGAAGCTGATCATAACCCCAATCGCCCACAATATAATCATATTTATTTAAAATTTCTGCATAACGAGCTTTAAATGCTTCTTCATTAAATCCATTTCGGTTCTCTTCGATTACTTCATAATGGATATTATTCACATAAACTGTAGTGCGAATCTCCTGTTTCTGCTCCATTTTCCAATCCCTTTCCTATTCTTTCTTCTTTTTATCGTATCATAAAGCCACAAAACCAACAATTTCAAATACAAAAAACCTTCTTAGTGGGAAATGCTATAAGGTGAAACTTCCTTTTGGAGCGCTTTTCTCCAAAAGGTTAGTTGAACTAATCGGGCTTACATCAAATAAGGAGAACATCATCATGAAAAAACAACTGCTTTTAACCCTTCTCACTCTTTCCATTTTTACTGGATGTCAAACAAAGAAAGCAGAAATGGAACGTGAAGAAGGAAGCCGTGTACTCGTGTCAGAACATAAAGACCTATACGGGAAGGACGTCCCAAACCGAATGTTAACAAGGGTTGGCTATTCTCACAAACAAAAAGATGAAGTGTCCAATCGCCAAGTTGGTTCCATTAACAAGGAACGATTAGCAGAAATGATTACAGATTTAACCGTGAAACTACCAGATGTAATGAACGCCGCAACACTTGTAACAGATGACGAAGTGTTTATTGTCTACCGAGCAAACACAACAGATCCAGCTTTAGTTGCTGATCAAGTCCAAAAAACAGCACTGTCTATCGTTCCCCGCTATTACAAAGCATATGTATCAACAGAACAAAAATTAATATCACAAATTCAAGGGCTAAAGTCAGGAACATTAAACGATAAAGAATATGCCCAAACAATTGATATGCTCAAACATGAGATGAGCAAAAAAACACATTTAAATAATACGCAAACGGATACAATGCCTAATACGATGAAGTAAAGTACGGCCCGTTAGAACGGGGTGCGTTAAATAACCTGGGAAGATAATCTCAGGTTATTTCCTAAACATTTCACCGTTTTTCATGCATAATATAGAGTATATATATTAGAAAGTGGTGAAAATTATGGTTTCAAATGCAGCAATTGGAAGTATAATCGTCCAAATCGCGATTTCTGTTCTTATTCCGATTATTGCTCTCATTTATTTTCGGAAAAAACATAGAGTTTCTTTCAAAATTGTCGGTGTCGGAGTTGTATTTTTTATTGGATTCTCACAAATTTTAGAGAAAACATTACATGTATTTATATTTGGGAATCCAGCGACAGCTTCCCTGTTAAAAAATTCGTTTATCTATGCCCTATATGGCGGATTAACAGCTGGCATTTTTGAAGAACTTGGACGTTTTATCGCCTTTTACTTCCTGCTCAAAAAGTATCAAGAATATAAAGACGGTCTCGCTTATGGAATTGGTCACGGGGGAATTGAATCATTATTAATTGGAGCAACTGTCAGCGCCCAAACTCTTGTATTTGCTTTCGCTATTAATAACGGCACCTTCGCCAAAATGATTGAAAAGGCACCAGGGCTTAGCGCTATCCAGGACGCATTAGTACATAATTCGCCTTATCTCTATTTATTTGGCGGCGTAGAACGACTCATTGCTTTTATTATGCAAATTGCTCTTACAATGCTTGTCTTATACGGTGTAAAGTATAAAAAGTACATGTTTGTAGGATTAGCGGTATTCCTTCATGCGTTTGTTGACTTTTTCGCAGCACTCTACCAACGCGGACAAATTCATTTGTTCGTAATCGAAGGACTTATGATACTGTTTGGTATCGGTGCTTACATGATCATTCGTAACATAAAAACAAAATTCACATTAGAACATGCAAGCTAAGCCAATCTGGCTTAGCTTTTTTTGTAGTCACTAGCTCCCAATAATTAGAAAAAAGAGGATTTTTCGCTCTATTTGTCGAAGTACGTACAGGTTCGCCTATACACGATTACTACCCGTTAGAAAAGAGAGGATACATTATGAAAAAATTAATTGTTGTGCGCCACTGCGCAGCAACTGGACAAGAACATGATGCTCCCCTTACAGCAATAGGTGAGCAACAAGCAAACGATCTTGCCAATTTTCTTATCACAAAACGGCTGCCAATCGAAAATATTATCTCTAGTCCTTTTATTCGTGCTGTCCAATCCATTACACCTTATGCGTCACATATAGGACTCCCTATCCAAAAGGATGAACGATTAACTGAGCGTATATTAAGCAGCGCTCCAATGAGTAATTGGTTACAAATGCTAGAGCAAACATTTACAGACATAGATATCGCTTTTCCCGGCGGAGAATCTACACGCCAAGCGACAGAGAGAGTTCAATCACTTATCCACAGCATATTACAAGATGATACACAAACAGTAACACTACTCGTTACACACGGTAACTTATTCACACTCATCTTAAGGATTTTTGACGAAAGCATTGAGTTTTCCACATGGAGAAGCTTAAGCAATCCAGACGTATACGAAATTACGATCGAACAAGATGCAGCAATTATCCACAGATTGTGGGGTATGTATTGTGAAACAAATTAGAGTAACTACCGAGAATTTAGAATCAGAACATATTTGCTGTGCTATATTCGACAAGAGAATGGCACGCGGAGTCCAGCAAAAGAAAGCATGGTTGCAAGAGCGGATTGAAGAAGGGCTTGTCTTCAAAAAACTAGATGTAAACGGAAAAGTATTTATCGAATACCTTCCAGCTGAATACGCCTGGGTACCTATTATAGCTCCGGGATATTTGTGTATAAACTGCTTTTGGGTGTCCGGACGCTTTAAAGGACATGGGCACGGCGCGGCATTGTTAGACGAATGTATACAAGATGCAAAAAGTGGCGGTAAACACGGTGTTGTTGTGATTTCAAGCAAGAAGAAACGCCCGTATTTATCTGATGGCGGTTATTTCAAGAAAAAAGGATTCGAAGTTTGTGATACAGCGCCGCCTTACTTTGAATTGCTTGTGTATAAGTTTGATTCCGGGGCACCTATTCCGAAATTTCATACGAACGCAAAAGAAATGCACGTTGAAACACAAGAAGGATTGGTTGTCTATTATACAGATCAGTGCCCGTTTACCGATTATTATGTCCAGCAAGAACTGAATGAAATTGAACAAGAATACAATATTGCCATTCAGCGCAATAAAATTTCAAACCGAGAAGCTGCTCAAACCGCGCCGTGTGCTTTTACAACATATAGCGCTTTTTATAATGGGCAATTTCTTACACATGAAATTATCAACAAAAAGAAATTCGAAAAGTTGTGGAAAACATTCCAAAAGTGAGCCGAAAGGAGCTTGTATTCCGATGTACGAAGAAGTCATCTCGTTGCTACATAAAACGAATGTTTTATATGAGAAATTTGAACACGAACCCATTTTAGATTACGAAACAGATCGGCTCATTCGAAACCGCCTTGGTTTAGATGGCGAACCGAGTAAAAGCCTGTTTATGAAAACAAAATTTGGGGCTTACTATGTCTTTTTTACGTTAGAAGGATCTCGTATTGATATGAAGCAAATGAAAGATATCATCGGTACACGCGTATCACTTTGTTCACCTGATGAACTAAGAGAGCAAACCGGATGCATTCCAGGATGCGTTGCTCCGTTTGGTTATACACAAGATGTAACAATTATTGTGGATTCTTCTGTTTATCAACACGAAAAAATATTAATTTCACCTGGTGTTCCTGAATTTACAATTTCTTTATCCACAGAAGAATTACGAAAAATTTTATCCACATGTGGAAACACCGTATTAGAATATGGATGAAACAAGAGCTGAACATTTCAGCTCTTGTTTCATCCATGTGCACCCGAACCCGACATATTTAATACAACAACCCCGCCAATAATAAGTACTAAACCAACGAGTGTCTGCCATGTAAAAGCATCCTTCCAAATAAGAACACCAATTACTGCCGTTAACGCTGTACCAACTCCGGACCAAATCGCATAAGCGGTGCTAATTTGAAGATGCTGCAATGTTTGTGACAAAAAATAAAAGGCAGATGCAAAGCCAAAAACAACTCCGATACTTGGCCATACTTTCGTAAAACCCTCTGACAACTTTAGCATCGTTGTTCCAAAAACCTCACTTACAATTGCAAAGCCTAATAATATAAATCCTTTCATGAATTCCGTCCTTTCAATATCTAGTAATCTTTCTCGAAAAAAAATCCTCCTTAGATTTACTAAGAAGGATCTCCTCATTATTTTGCTTGTACTGTATTCTCTTTTGCAGATTGTACTTGCTCATCAGCATGGTAAGAAGAACGCACAAGTGGACCAGCCTCACAGTGACTAAAGCCTTTGCTAAGTGCAATTTCTTTTAGCTCTGCAAATTCTGCTGGTGTGTAATATTTAATAACCGGTAAGTGCTTTTTAGACGGCTGTAAATATTGACCAAGCGTTAAAATGTTAACGTTGTTTGCACGCAGGTCATCCATTGCTTCAATAATATCTTCTGTTGTTTCACCAAGTCCAAGCATGATACTTGATTTTGTTGGAATGTCTGGCTGCATTTCTTTTGCACGACGTAAAAATTCTAATGAACGGTCATATTTTGCTCTTGCACGAACTCGGTCAGATAATCGACGCACTGTTTCAATGTTATGGTTTAAAATATCAGGACGTGCATCCATTAACATTTTTAAATTTTCTTCTATCCCGCCCATATCAGATGGTAAAACTTCAATAGATGTAAATGGACTTTTACGACGAACCGCACGCACTGTTTCCGCAAAAACAGCTGCTCCTCCGTCTTTCAAATCATCACGTGCAACCGCTGTTATAACAACATGTTTTAAGTTCATTTGATACACGGAATCCGCTACGCGTTCTGGCTCTTGTAAATCAAGCTCTGTTGGTAGGCCTGTTTTAACAGCACAAAAACGACATGCACGTGTACAAACTGCACCTAAAATCATAAAAGTTGCCGTTTTACGAACAGCCCAGCATTCGTGAATATTCGGACATTTCGCCTCTTCACAAACGGTATGAAGGTTCTTAGAACGCATCATCTTCTTTAACCCTGTATAGTTTTCATTTGTATTTAATTTAATTTTTAACCATTCGGGCTTGCGCTTGTATTCTGTTTGTTTTGTCATGTTCATCAACTCCGCACAATATGAAATAGTTTACCGTGTTCGCCTTTTTCAATGTAACATATCTATTCTATCGCATGAAAGCGATTTGCTCAAATGAAGATTGCAAGAATTCTTTCCAATTATTACTTATAATGAAATATCGTGTATATCTCACACTAAAGGTAGTGATTCGGAAAGGAGCTTACTACCGTGCATCGAAAACTTTTCCTTTTGCTTGTTATTTTTTTTCTTCTTCAAGCGAATATCGTATACGGGGAAGAAAACAAGCAAGATATATATAAGAAGCGAATAACATTATATAAAGAAATGGAGACCGTCTCTCTTATTCCATGGTACTACTTCGCTGCCATTGATCAGTACGAGCGAAATATTCGTTCTGTACGCCGCGATATTCCGAAAAAACCAGATGCTACGATTTCAATTTATTTCAAACCAGAAGCATGGTCCGGTCCAGCAAATTCAGACCTCCATGATACAAGACCGTACACAATTTCCTTATTTGGAGGCATAGGGTTAGACGGAAATAACGATGGATTGGCAGACCAGAATAATGAAAAAGATGTTCTCTATACAATGGCTACCATATTAGGAAAACGCGGGTCAGATCGCGAACAACTAAAAATTATGCTGTGGGAATATTATCATCGGGCTAAAACAGTAGAGTTAATATTAGGGTATGCTCGTATGTATAAACATTACAATCGAATTGATTTAGAAGGAAATGCCTTTCCCTTGCCCATTCACAGCAGTCATAGCTACCGCAGCACATTTGGTGCGAAACGAAGCTTTGGCGGACGGCGGATGCATGAGGGAACAGACATTTTTGCTGGGCACGGTGTACCTGTTCGTTCTACTTGCTATGGCATTATTGAAACGAAAGGATGGAATCGTCTTGGCGGCTGGCGCATCGGTATTCGTGACTTACACAACAACTACCATTACTACGCACATTTAGGCGGATTTTCAAAAGAAATACAGCTTGGACAAATCATTGAACCCGGAACCGTCATTGGATTTGTCGGCAGCACTGGCTATGGCCCCCCTGGGACAGCTGGTAAATTTCCACCTCACTTGCACTTTGGGTTATATAAAGATAATGGCTATACAGAGTGGGCATTTGATCCATACATGCATTTAAGCTTATGGGAACGAAAAGAACGAATGAACTCCAAGAAATAATGATTTTAAAAAAGCGGCTCATTTCAGTTAGCCGCTTTTTTCTCGCTCTTTTCTGGAACAACAACTCCTCCGTTTCCATAATAATCAGGCACCTCACCTTGAACAATGCGCGTGGCAATTGGAATATCTTGCTTCACAGTTACTTCTTTTGTATGGAACGGAATAATCACTTGCAGTGCCACTTCAATTTCCATCACAATTTTTATCGCCGTATTATTAATCCCTTGCTGCTGGAAATCTTGTTTAATATTTGTCGTTACATGACCAATTGTTGTAAACGTAACCGGAATATCTGGTCCTATATTACCGAGCAATGCGTTATCCGTAATTCTTCCGAGCGGAACAGATAGTGCCGTCCCGTCATCTTCTGATAATCCTAACGCTTTCGTATTTCCTTTTTCAACCTGGTGTAAATATTCCTCTATGTACGTTGTTGTTGACGTTAAAATTTCATTAACTGCTTCTGTATTTAAATCCATTGTCGAAACTTTTCCGTTCTTATCCGTTTGCACTTTCATTAATGAATCAACGTTGATGCCTTTTGCAACCCTATCTTTCACTGCCTTCGTCATCACAACTGTCGCCGTCCGCTTCGTTTGCATTTCTGCATATTTCATTAAAGTCGGCTGAATGCTTTTATTCACAATCCACAATCCTTGTAAGGTAAGCAAAATAAAAATAGCGAATGAAATCAGCAATACGTAACGAAATGGCAATGGTCCTTTCCGAAATCGAGAAGTTCGGGGGCGAAACGCACGCATAACAAAATCCCTCCTTCTTACACATGTATATGCAAAAAAGAGGGACGATATATTAAATCATTTTTAACAATGCTTCTTTTCCAATTGTACCAGCTGTAATTCCTAATCTCTCTGCTTCAACCGTAACCGATTCAAGGGGGGCTTCTAACAACTGCTCAATTGTTCTCACCCCAACGGCGCGCCCGGCAAGAATGCCACGATCACTTAACTTTTCATTTAATAACCCCACATCCAGAGCGCCGCACATAATATATCCTTTATCGCTCTTAACAGCTAACAGATTTGTTTTCGGAAGCTGTACACTCACTGCTATAAACGTATGTTCATTTATTACAATAGGTTCTATATTAACCATAGCTCACACTCCTCTCTCTTTATCTGTATGAAAAGAGAAAAACGAATGTGAATACAAACGCAGTAGTCTATAATTTTACAGATGATACAGATGTCAGTAATGTATTTGTCAAAACATCACGGAGTAGTTCTGGCATATAGTATTCTTTTTCCGATACAACTGCAAGCTCTGGATACAAATAGCCAAATGTAAACATATCGATTGTCCCTACTGTGTAAATTCGTTCTAGGTCTAAGGATTCTCCGTTAATTATAATATCTTTGAGTAATCGTTTATTCCCCGGAATCGTATCTGGAATCACCTCAACGCCCGCATATATCATTTTCCCCATAACTTTTCCGCGAAATCCTAGACCTTTTACTTCAAGCTGTTCCATATTGGGACGACGCGCTTTCAAAATGACATCTCGTAATGTTTTTCCTGTTATCTGCAAACGGCACGGGTTAATTGGATGTGGACAAATGCGATGAATATCTCCTCTTGTCACGACACCTTCTTGCAGTCCTTCAAGTAAAACGCCTGCATTTACCATACTGATTTCAGCATCGCACCATTCTCTGAGCGATTCAGCAAGCATATGAGCAAATTTCGTTTTCTGAAACCAATCCATTTCTAACGGTTCATTTAAAGTAACAACAGGCTCCGCCATAATCAGCTTACTCTCTTGCTCAAGCTCTTCTAATAAAATTTGTGAGTCCCTGTATGCACCTAATCGCCTCGTACTAATTGTCCGCCCATCTTTTTTCGTCACTTTCTTTGTCTCTACATCCACGTCTATTTGCACATGTCCGACGTAATGCCCCCACTTCTCTCCGCAGCAAAGAAGCGTTCCATTTACCAATACGCCGCGTTCAAATAAATGGTGAGTATGCGCACCTAAAATCACATCTATGTCATAATGCTCTGCCATATATTCATCTGCATTCTTCCCTAAATGAGACAAAACAACAATCACATCTGCCTGCGAACGCACCTCTTCTAAAATCGCTTCTAAATGCAAATACGGATCTTCAACATGCCAATCTAGCTTCGCATAAAAATCAGGATATGCAACTGTTAAACCGATAAATAGGACCGTAATTCCGTTATCAAGCGTTTGCAGTACATATGGTTTTGCCCACTTCGGACGCGTTTGATCACTTTCAAATAAATTAGCAACAAGCACTTCAAAATTCGCATCGTCATAAAGATGATCCAGTTGCTCTTTAGCAAGTGTAATCCCTTCATTATTCCCAATCGTTACATAATCGTACAATGCTTCATTTAAAAGCTGCACATTTCCTTTTCCACTCGTTGCCTCAGAAATCATATGAAAACGATCAACATGATCGCCAATATCTAAAGTAAAGACCGCTTCACCAGCCGCAAGACGACGCTTTTTCTCTTCTAACACAAAACGAGAAATTTGCGGCCAATTTTCAAAATGACTATGTATATCATTCGTATGATAAAGATGAATCGTTACTTCTTGCAGAGAAAAAACCTCCTCTCAATTTCATACTTCTTGTTTACGCTATATATAAGCTTAAATCCTGTAAATACTTTTCGTCTTTTCTTGCTATTTTACATTGTACTCTCATTGGGTGAAAAAGCAAAAGATTCTCCTTAAAAATTTTCTGAAAAAACATTGCATTTTTAATACAAAATATATATATTGTATATAAAGTATATATACAATATAAAGACTAAGAGGGATTTGCATGCAAATAATTATTTCAAACAGTTCTAAGGAGCCAATTTACGAACAAATTACCAATCAAATAAAATCACTAATTTTGAGTAGTGATTTAAAAGAGGGATCGCCACTCCCATCAATGCGCCAGCTCGCCAAGGATTTACAAGTCAGTATTATCACAACAAAGCGCGCGTATGAGGAGTTAGAAAAAGCAGGCTTTATTTATTCAATTGTAGGTAGGGGCTCTTTTGTTGCTGAACAAAATTTAGATGTAGTACGTGAGAAAAAATTAAAAGTTATTGAAGAACAGTTATTGTCTGTCATTACTAATAGTAAGGAAATCGGGCTACCCTTAACGGAACTGCGAGAATTATTAACTATTTTATATGAGGAGTAAAATGTATGGAGAATATAGTAGAGCTACACAATGTTAGTAAAACATTTCAAGGTTTTTCGATAGAGCAATTAAATTTACAAATCAAAAAAGGATTTGTAACAGGCTTCATTGGCGCAAATGGTGCAGGTAAATCGACAATCATTAAAATGATGATGAACTTATTAAAGCCAGATGCAGGTGAGATTAAAATTTTCGGCTTAGACTACGCATCGCACGAAAAGGAAATTAAAGAGCGCATCGGTTTTGTTTTTGATAGTAACGTATTTTATGAGGGCTTAAATCTAAAGGATATTAAGCGAATGGTCGCACCCGCTTACAAAAACTGGGATGAAATGATATTTAAGCAGTATGTAGAGCAGTTTGAACTGCCGATGAATAAAGCGATTAAAACCTTCTCAAAAGGTATGCAGATGAAAGCTTCATTAGCACTTGCGCTATCACATCATGCCGAGTTGATTATTATGGATGAGCCAACAGCAGGCTTAGACCCAATATTTAGACGTGAGTTACTCAATTTACTACATGAATTAATGCTTGATGGCAATCGCACAATTTTCTTCTCTACACATATTACGACAGATTTAGATCGCATCGCTGATTTTATTGCCTTTTTAAAAGAGGGAAAATTAATGTTTAATCAGTCGATTCATGAGGTGGAAGAAAACTATGCCTTAGTAAAAGGTCGTACAGATTTATTAGACCGCGATACAGAAAAAGCCTTTATGCATGTTCATCGTGCACCGACTGGCTTTGAGGCATTAACGAATAATGTAGCTGAGGTTGAACAAATTTTTGGTAATGAGGTTATAATTGAACACGCCTCATTAGAAGATATTATGTATTACTCGAAAGGAGTAGGGCATCATGCTTAATTTAATCAAACGCGATTTAATTTTACAGAAGAAACAATTGCTCTTTTATTTAGGCTTTATTATCTTTTTTATTGTGATGAACAAGCATCCTATTTTAATATTTACGATTGCAAGTATTTTGATTCCAGTTAATACGCATGCCTACGATGCAAAGGCAGAAACAAATATTTTATTAAATTCTTTACCATATACACGTAAGGAAATTGTCGCTTCACGTTATATTGGAGCAATTGTTTACATGTTGCTAGCAATTACTGTAACAAGCGCAATGCTTATCATCTTTCAAAAGTCATTTACTGTAGAGCATATTATAATGAGCAATGCATTATTTTTACTATTTGCCGCCTTTACATTTCCACTATTTTATCAATTTAAACAAGATCATCTATTTTTGATTATTATGGGCTTATTTTTAGTATTAACTTTCTTTGGTCCAGGTGCGGTACAATTTCTTGCAACAGAGTTTAATACAGTTACCGATGCTATTTTCAGCTTATCTATACCTGCATTGTGTAGCATAGCTACAGTTATAATCGCATGTGCTTATATGATTTCATGGGGAGTATCATTAATCATTTATCAACGTAAAGCATTTTAATTCAAAATTTTCCATATTATAAAACAAAAATTTAACACACTATCCTTGTTAAAGGAGAAAAATCCGGTGAGATTTCATCCGATTTGTATGTATGCCCGAAAGTAAACAACTGGAAATTAGCTTGTAAGCTTTTTATTAAAATCGTATTCTTTATCGAATTACTGCAATCACTAACTTTTACTGGTATTTTTGATGTGGACGATATTATTCTGAATACTAGCGGCGCATTAATCGGCTACAGCATTTTCATCGGCATGAAAAAATTATGGATTCGCTATAAGCGTACTAATAAAGTCACCTCATTTTGATGATGAGGTGGCTTTTTTGTGTCGAACGTGGTCGAGGAATCTTTTTTCCATGTCGAAGCGCCGATATATTTCTGGTCATGAAAAAAGCGCCCTGTAAACAGGGCGCTTCCACTTCTAATTAATGACTAGTATTAGCAGTTGGGTATAATGTTGTTCCTCCAATTGAAACTTTTATTTCATTTGTTAATGGAACATTTTGTTCATTAATAATTGTTCTCCACCATTCCCATGCAAGACCTGTACATTCTTTTGCTAGAACTTTTACATTTTTCGCATTCGGTGGTAGTGGGATTACTGTATTGAAATGAGCAGTTCTGTCTCTACCGTTTCCATCCCAAGTTTTATGAGTTAATACTTCTTTTCCATTTTGATCATATGAGAATTCATCCCAAGATACATCAAATTGAGCAACATAT
>NZ_FOLV01000075.1 GCF_900112415.1 Bacillus sp. 491mf | reverse complement strand
TATCGATATAACTCTTCGGCAAATAAAGACAACTCTTGTTTTTGATGCATATTCATAAAAAGCACGTCACCCTTTCTCATTAATATAAGAGAATGATAACGTGCTTTTAACTTCAAGAATAGTCCAAATCCTTAAGTTGATGGATGTGGGTCTGTACCCCTTAACGTACAATTTTCTTTTTTTTTAATAAGGTGACCCCTTGTAGACAAAGAAACTTTCTAAAATGTAACTAGGTGAATTTAATATCACTACTTCTAAAGATTATGATGTTACATATAGAATATGTATTATAAACCTTAAAGGAGTGTTGATATTGAAACGTACAGTTGGCGTACTTTCTACAGCATTATTAGCTGGAACTCTAGTGCTAGGTGTATCTAATTCAGAGGCCTCTGCAGCTTCTCTACCAAAATCTGTTGCACCTTATCAAGTAATGATTAAAGGAATGATTGGACCACAAATGTCAATTGATTTTAAAAACAAAGCTGATTTTGAAGACTACTTAAAAGAACATCCTGTTAATCGAAAGAACCCGAATAATAGTAGCTTAGTGGTAAATAGAGCGGCCATACATTCGACTTTTTATAAAGATGCTGATGGTAACGGGGCTACTATAAATATACCTGCAAGTAAAAATCCTGTGAAAATTTTTAATTTCACTGGGGATTCTAATGATTCTATTTCTTCTGTTCGTACACATGCCCATGGAGATTATACAATTATATATGAAGATTTTGATGGGAAAGGTCGAGCGATTGGACTAGCAAATACAGGAGCTCTTTATAATTTAATTAGCTCTATGGGTGATGGGGAAAGAATATGGAATGACGAAGCCTCATCGGCTACCGTAAAATCAAATTAGGTAAAGTTATCCAAAGAGGAATTAATTAAAATAGCTAAATCCATGCAGAAAATATAAAAAAGGTGAATATATTTTAAGTAACATATATTCACCTTTTTTCATTTAAAACGCCCGATTATTGAAGATCGAGTAAACTTCTATTTAAACTTTCCAGTTCTAACCCCCATCTCTCCATCACAATGATCTGCATCTAAACATTCTAAGCTGTAGTTCACCCAACCTACTGCTGCGTTGTAAGTTCCTGTATCCCATCTACGGATTCCATAGTCGTAAAAGGTTCTATTCCCCTGCCAGACGCGGGCCCGTACTCCGTACATACCGTAGTTGTCTGCACGAAACCAAACCTTTTCTCCAGGGGCTAACCAAATCCGTCCTTGGCTAAATTCAGAATCAGCATTGACACGTAAAGATCTTCGATCTGCAGCAGAAGCTTCCTCTATAGGGGATACAAATGTTATACCTGTTACTAAAGTTGTAGTTAAACCGCATGTTACCATTAACTTCTTGAGCTTCTCCATGGTTTAATCTCTCCTTTTACCCTAGGTTTCAGTATTAGAATAATGTCATAAACCCACTCCTTTAAAGTGTTATTTGCCAATACCAACTAATAGGTATTGGCAAATTCATTATATGTTTGGAATTATATTACAATTAATGAAATGCGAAATTTCCTGAAAACTAATACGACTTTTTCAACATTATTTGTTATTCGTAAAGATACACCTTTTTAAACAATCGTTCACTTTATAAGGTGGTTCATATGCAAAAAGTAAAACTAAGTTTACATATTTTCGCAATTTGTAAAACACATCGTTAAATATCCAAATAAAAACCCAGTAATATCATGTACACGTACTGATATCACTGGGTTTTATGAGTTTAACATTTTGTATCTTTTGTAAAACTCATTTCCTGTTTTTTATTTTACCTTAAATTGTAAATGGTTTATAATTATTTTATTCATAATAGTCAGATATAAGAGTTAAATCATTATTTTATAGGGGGAATTTACAAATGAAATTAACAGGACTAGAGCCATTGTATAACAGTATGATTGAACAAAACCTTCAACGTGTAAAATTTTCAATAACTATTAATAAAGCCGTTTTTAGTATTATTTACATAATAGATTCTACGCCTCATGCACTTGCTATTGGAGTAAGAAATAAAAATCTCTTCTTTGAAGTTGCCGTCAAAGAAGGATTTGTTATTAATCCGTATTTAGGTGACACATACGGGGCCATTTGTGAAGCGCTAGGATTAACTTCAAGCCCCTCACAACCTTTTAGTCCTAAAAAATTTTATGAGGAAATTAACAGCAGAATTCCAAATACCACAAGCCCAAGACAGATTCCAAAACCAAGAGACTTTGCACCTTATAGAAAAGATGTAGAAGAACCGGAGAAAATTTACTTTTATGACTGGAGAGACAACACGATAAGGGGTGACAAAGTTAGACCTAAGAACCTCGCTAAAACCAAACAATGGCTGAGTGAAGAGGCATATAAAATGTGCAAAACCTATAATATTAGTAGCTGTTGGACTGCAGATCCATCTAAAGAAAAAGAATTCACATTACCAAGATAAGCACTTAAATACAAGGAGAGAGCTTATGAAATACGTTCAAGATTGTGAAGACCAAGAAACATACTGTTTCCATGATACAACTTCATCAGATTTGGCAAACCTCTATCGTTATCGAGTACGTTCTCCCTTAATTGAAGCGTGTATTGAGGGCGGTACAATAAATAATACAGAAATCATATCTTTTACCCTGCAAAATGAACGTTATAATTTCACAAGATATTATCTAACATCTTTGATTAAATTTGCTTTTAATATTCAAAGGCGTTTAGGCTATGAAGAAACATATTACATGCCAATTGAATATGGAGGAAATATTAATCGTCGGAAATATTTTGAAAATACATTAGAGTTAGCAAATTCAATTTCTGACGAGATGTTTTATGAAGCGGTTAAAGAAATACAAAATATATACGAGCATACTCAATACATGTTAAAAACATGTAACTTAATAGAAGAAGGAGGATTTGTACGGGTCTATCGCTCTTTAAATGCTATCGAATTAGCACAAGCCCTTCGACAAATAGAAATAGGTGGTTTAAATAATCCAGACTTTTCATTTAAAATTGATACAAATATCTTATTATCTGGTGAGTGCTTTCATGATAAATTGGATATAGCTTATAGTCATAAATTAATAAAGGTTTGTTTTAAAGTTCCAGTCGAAGATATTATTATACATCCTAATTTTATATTAACAAAACATGCCAAAACATCTTTTCAAGCTAATAGCCTAAAATATGAAAATGAGATTTTGTTTGTAAATAGACATCCTAGAGGAAAAATGACTTTTAAAAATAGAGATATCTATAATATAGATAAAGAGGCTTGTTATAAAAGTATTGAAAATTTAAATCAAAATCAGGGAAACTCGGACATTACTACTAAACAATATACATCTCATTATAGGTATGTAAATGATGCTACATATTATTTAATGATGGATGCTCAATTTTTAATATTAAACAGCCAATTACAAGATACGCTAACAAGGTTAAAGCCCCGTTTAAGAAAAAAAGTAATAAAAAACCTTAATGAATGGGACACTCAATTCTGACAAACCTATATGGGGTCACCATACATGCCCATGTTGAGCTGATTGCTCCCACAATAAATAATAGCAATGATAGAAACAAGTAATGTGTAATTTTCGTTTTGGGCTAATTCTGAATTCTTAAGTTGATGGATATGTGACGTGACCCCATGCCCATCAACTTAAGAAAACAGATCAACCCCAAATAGAAAAAATGTGCTTTTTTTGCTACAAGTTAACATAAAATTTCGTTCTGGCGGGCTCTATAAACAAAAGATGTAGCCATGTTGCAAGAAATACTCAATCACAGTACACCACAAATTACCCTTAAATATATTGGAATTAATAAAGAAGAAAGTATACTTGATACATTCCAAATTTGATTACATTAAATCTTAAATTTCACAACACATCAAAAAAATCAGCACTATAAATTGTTGCTCATTTATAGTGCTGATATATCTAATAAACATTTATTTTAGGTTTAACTTTTAGCTTTCAAAAAGGCGAATTTTTTAATACATTTATTATTGAATATTTATAAGTTTTACAACATCCTCAACAAATGTATTGTTCACTTTCATTGATGAACGATTTTATTATTTTTCCAATCAATTTTATAATGATCTGCAGACGTATTTTTATGTTCATCAAGCTGAATATTTTTCGTATTAAATCCTTTCCAACCTACTGGTTTTAGTAAACCGTATCTATCTTGCTCTCTACTATGCTTCACAGATAAATCAGTTGAATCCTCATTTTTATTTGCAGTTATAATTGCAACTGTACCTGGTTGAAAACCATATGCTGTTAAACTTGGCAGTTTATCTTGAGTTACTAAATTATCTATTGCAGAACGAACTCCAGACGTGGTAACCATGAACAATTGGTTACCATTAAAAGTAGTCCATGAATCTCTATCGTAATATCCATTTACATTATAATATTTATCAAAAGCAACTTTCCAATCTACTTTTTTATTCGTACTATTTTCTAAAAATGTTTTATAATCTGCTTGGTCATATGATACAGTAGTTGACCAGGATGCACCAGCTGATGCACTTGCTCCAGCTCCATCTTGTTTAACTTCCACACCTCCACCTACATTATATGCAACTGTAGAAGAGACATTCTTTGTTTCAATCGAATTTTTAGGCAAAACTTTATAAAATGCTGCACTATCATTACTTGTGATTTCTAATCCCGTTTTAAAAGCCGACGTCCAATCCACATCAGCATCATAATAACTATTATTGTAATATTTTAAATTCGAACCAATGTTACTTCCTTCCGTGGAAATAACAGCATATTTTTTATCAACAGTGGGATCATCAATAAATGAAACTTTAATTGAATTCTTTATGTTTGCATCATTATGGTAAGTTGTGTCCAAACTTGTCATAACTTTTGCACCACTTCCAATTTCTTCAATTGATTTTAGAGAATCAGCATGTGCAGATGTAGAACTAAATGCCAATGATCCACCAACAACAGTGGTAGCTAGTGTTAAAGCTTGTACTATTTTTTTTGTTTTTTTCATGTTTTTCTTTTTTGTAGTCATTTCCATTCTCCTGTTACATTTTTAAGTTTCTAGTGGTAAAAATAAAATTCGCATCAATAAATTCATATTACTTTATATTCCTTTCAAATGACTTACATAAGTATTACAAAAGTCTTTCATTATTTTTATTTGTAATAACTGAAGCATTAAGCATTGATGCGGTAAGATTAAAACATATATCAGGCCTCACCACACATGCCCATCAGCTTAAGAGATTTTCATACCTTCAAACACCAAAAAACGTTATCCTTTCTAAACAAGCTAAATTAGAAAGGATGACGTTTTCTTATGAATATCTCGATTCAAGATGAACTACAACCATTTGCGGAAGAATTACAACGATATGTTACACCTGTATTCTTAGAAGAACTTGCAAGAGAACTTGGGTTTGTAAAGCGAAAACGTAAGTTTTCCGGCTCAGACTTAGCCACCATTTGTATCTGGGTTAGTCAACGAGTCGCAAGTGATACCTTAGTCCGATTATGTAGTAGGCTTCATGCTGCGACAGGCACTTTACTTAGCCCTAAGGGCTTAAATAAACGCTTAAATACAAAGGCAGTTTTATTTTTACAACATATTTTTTCTTTACTGTTACAACAAAAAGTCTGTGAACAAACACAAATTTCTAACCATCTTTTCTCTTATTTTCAACGAATTCGTATCCTAGATGCCACCATATTTCAAGTGCCAAATGCTTTAGAGAATACATATCCAGGCTCTGGAGGATGTGCCCAAACAGCCGGAATCAAAATTCAATTAGAATATGATCTGCACAGTGGGGAATTTCTTAACTTTCAAGTTGGACCAGGGAAAAATAATGACAAAACATTTGGTACGGAGTGCTTAGATACCTTACGACCAGGAGATTTATGTATTCGAGATTTGGGTTATTTTTCATTGGAAGACTTAGATCAAATGGATCAACGAGGTACATACTATATTTCTCGTTTAAAATTAAATACGAATGTATATGTGAAAAATCCAGATCCAGAATACTTTAAAAATGGTGCTATTAAGAAACAATCGGAATACATACAAATCGATGTGAAACAGCTTCTAAACCAACTACAGCCCGGAGAAACATTTGAATTAAAACATGCCTATATTGGTGATAAACAACAACTGTTTGCGCGTGTTATTTTTAATCGATTAACAGAAAAACAACTTCAAAAACGACGAGCGAAGATCGCGGAAAAAGAAAAATCCAAAAATAGAACGTACTCAGAGAAAAGTAAAGTTGTAGCGGGATTAAACGTGTACGTGACAAATACACCTTGGGAATGGGTTCCGATGGAACAGGTACATGAGTTATATACTTTGCGTTGGCAAATAGAGATTGTCTTTAAAACGTGGAAATCACTCTTCAAAATAGATCATTATCGTAATGTAAAACAAGAACGATTAGAGTGCCAACTATATGGAAAGCTAATCGCTATTTTCCTGTGCTCCTCTACTATGTTTAAAATACGTCAACTTCTTTTACAAAAGAAGAAAAGAGAATTAAGCGAATATAAGGCAATAGGGATGATCCAAGATTATTTATATCTTCTGTATCAAGCTATACAGAAAAACACCCAAGAAGTAACAAAGATTCTAATCCGCCTATTCCACCTACTACAGAAAAACGGGCGGAAATCTCATCGATATGAGAAGAAGACAGATGGGTGTTATCTATGAGTATAGTGGATTTAGAAAACAAAAGAAAGCTGCATAATCTTTAAAAATAATACCTACCTAGGGTTATTTGGCATGCTCATTTTTAAGGAGAAAAAGTGTTTTAAGAGTTTTTTAGTTTATTTGAACGAAAGTTTATTTTGTTTTCGTCCTTAAGTTGATGGGCATGTGACGTGACCCCACATCCATCAACTTAAGAGATTTTATAATACCCTCAAGTATAAAAAAACGTTATTCTTTCTAAACAAACTAGATTAGAAAGGATGACGTTTTTTTCGCTTTATAGGTAGTGCAAAATATTAGCTTGATGGCAATGTGGCGGTATCCCTGGTTCAACAAATAGAACTAGAGCATGGCGATTTTTCGCATTACTTCTAGCAAACTCTAAAAACTCACAAAGTACCCCTTTGTTGAAGATCAATGCCTAAAATCCCATAAGATCCTTTACATGTTTAGCATTTTTTTTAGATGTTAGTTTTTCAAGTAATAAAAATGCAACATCAAAAGCTGTACCTGGATTTGAAGATGTAATAATATTTCCATCTTGAATAATTAAATCATTTTGTACTATTGCACCGAAATTCTTTAACTGCTCTTTTCGTTTACTCGTTGGATGATTGTATGTGGTGGCTTTTTTATCTGTAAGAATTCCGCTTTTACCAAGCGCTAATGATGCAACACAGATACTGGCAATAGGCTTCTGCTTGGCATAAAAATGTTGAATAACATTTAAAAATTCTCTACTGTATGCATCCCGATAAAAACCAGCTTCTTCAAACCCTCCTGGAATGGCTAGTGCATCAAACTCATCTAATTGAATATCATCAACCGTTTTTTCGGGTATGACAGTAAAATTCCAAGTACAGGTTAATTTATTCCGAAGACCAACTGTTACGACCTCGGTTGATCCATCTCCCTCCCATTTATTCCAACCTAGTACATCTGTAAATACACTAGCTTCTACTGCTTCAAATCCGTCAGCTAATAATAATAAAATCTTTTTCATATCGCAAATCGCCTCCTGATATCCTTATTTTATACAAATATAGAAGGCTGATAAATAAGTTTAATAAGGATATTCGATTGTTTGGCTTTATTATATAAAGAATTTAGGTTATTCTATTTTATAAAAAAAGGTTGGATAATTTATGGATCAAATTGATAAAAAAATCGTGGGATTATTACAGTCAAATGCAAAAATTTCAATGAAGGATTTAGCAGAAGCTGTTCACTTATCTTCTCCGTCAGTAACTGAGCGAGTACGGAAGTTAGAGGAGCAACAAATTATTGAAGGTTACCATGCACATGTTTCTCTAAAAAAAATAAACCGTCCAATTTCTGCACTTATATTGTTTAAATCAAAAGATTGTAAATCATTAGCTAACTTTTGCTATAATCATCCAGATGTACTTGAGTGTTACAGAGTAGCAGGGGAAATTAGTTATATTGTCAAATTAGCTACGTATTCTGTAGAAAGTTTAGAACAATTTATTGATGATACAATGCAATATGGTACGCCATCAACGAATATCGTGTTATCTTCTTATGAAAAAAAAATAATTGCTCCCTTTATTGGTGAAGAATAAAAATACTGGCATAATCAATTAGCTATTGCTTACTCAATAATCCTTAACCCTTTAAAAATAGCACTGATTTTTCTGACTTGTATAAAAGAATCAGGGTCTCTAATCAATTTTATCGTTTTGGGGTACCCCACATCCATCAACTTAAGGATTTGGACTATTCTTGAAGTTAAAAGCACGTTACCATTCTCTTATATTAATGAGAAAGGGTGACGTGCTTTTTATGAATATGCATCAAAAACAAGAGTTGTCTTTATTTGCCGAAGAGTTATATCGATATATGTCTCCCGCTACACTTAATCAATTGGCTATAGAAGCAGGCGGCATGAAACGAAAACGTAAATGCCACGGGCATCATTTTTTATCTTTGTGTGTATGGTTAAATCAACAGGTCGCTACTACCTCTCTTACTCAACTTTGTAGTCAATTAGAAACTTCAACAGGAGTTTTATTAAGTCCGGAGGGACTTAATCGACGATTTAATTCGGCTTCTGTAGCCTTCTTTCGAACTGTATTTACTACACTTCTAC
>NZ_FOLV01000036.1 GCF_900112415.1 Bacillus sp. 491mf | reverse complement strand
TTTTCTAATTTTAATTGAAAATGAATATAAAGATACATTACCAAAAGAACTAGTACTATTTGGAATCGATTCGGCAGGAAATTTAATCTGCTTTGATTATAAAAATCATGAAGAAAATCCGATTGTTGTCTTTTGGGAACATGAAGATGCATGGGAAAAAGAAGCACTGATGGAAAGTGAAGGGATTACAGCAGAAGAAGCAGAGGAAGTAGCAAGTAACTTCACTGAGTTTTTAAACAAATTACATGATTAATAGATAGTTAAAATAAAAGGGCTGTTCCATAAGTTGGTTTTACTCGCTTATGGAACAGCCCCTTTTGTTTTAGTATAAAAATAGTTTCGATAAAACATTCAAGTAGGTGAAATGATAATTAGATTATTTCAAATTGTCTGGATTAAAAACAGGAGAATCCGGAAATGACAAAATGTATCAACTTGGCGGAAAAATGGCCCAAGGTATAGATAATTCACTTGCTTTCTTCAAGGGTCCTGGACCAGCTGGAGACATTGCATTGGTAGGGAAGCAAGGCGGCCCAGGAAAGGTTACTGAGTGGGTTAATAAGTACCATGCAGAGAGTAGTAAGTTTATGAATGATAAGATTCAGGGGATTGAGGCTTCGCTTGCTAGGGGTACGGGTGATGTTGGTGAGAAAGCCAGCGGGGCTAACCTTCCTAAAAGCTATTTATATGAAGCATTAAAACAACAAGGATTAGACGAAGTTCCTAAAAATTTAAAACAGAAATGGACAAAGGATGGTTATAATTATGAAGTAAGAGTTCATCCTGGAAATAGTGCACATACTGATGCTGAATCTATATATAGAGTGTCAAAAAAGGCTACTCCTGTTCCGGGAAAACAAGGGAGCGGAATGGAATATATGGATGTTGATGGGAATTGGTGGCATGAAAGTGTGCTAAAAGAATTTCATAAAGGTGGAACACCTAATCCTGATTTTAATCATAAAGCAGCTAAAGATACTCATATACCTGTTGACAAATAGAGAAAAAGGAGAAAAATATGAATATAGAAGAAATTAGTAATGAGATATTGAAAATTAACAATTACTTAAAAAAATGTTTATGGATGGATTTTGAGTTTGCAAGAATGGATGGTGGAGATATTGTTGTAGCTGGTAGAATAGATACTTCGTACAATGAATTTGCCATCAATATAGAATTTGGAATACCCTATTATATTTCCAGTTTATTAAATTGGCATTTGGATGATTCCAAACCATTTATAGAGCTAGTAGAAGGAGATGAAATGTGGAAAATTATTGATAGATATCAAGTTGAAGAAGGAAATTATATTTTTAAAATTAACGCTGAAGATTTCGAAGAGGCGCCAATAATTATTGCAAGTGAAAGTCTTAAATGTGAAATAGTAAATGAAAAACCATTTTAGTCACAAAATACTTTTACGTGAGGGAGTAAATCTAAACTAACAAGTAAATTGTTAGTGGTTATATATTATTGAAACAGTATTGGTGAATAAAAAATTACTGATACTGTTTTTCTATATAAGTCTTTAAAAGCTATTTTGCTAGATTCTGAGGGCAAAGAGAAAAGATTTTTGAAAAACAGGTTCGAATGCTACAGCGAACGGTGGGCATGTTAAGCTAAAAAAGCTCGAGGGGTTATCTAATGTATTAGCTATTTTGTGAGTTCCTCGGGCACTGATAAAAGAACATGCCCAATAAAGAAAGTCAATAGCGACGTTAGGAGAGCCTAGCGGTCTATTGACTTTCTTTATAGTGATATTTCATGACAAGAGTTATTCATCATCTTCGTTTAAGTTAATGGTTTCTTTGTTTTTACCAGCAATTCGTAGATTATTCAATTTGTTTTTACGAACTTCAAGGATAGCTTTTCTCATGTCTCGTTCGATTCGTTGCTTGTAAAGAAATTCTGCAGATGTGATGAAATAGTTGGAGACGGTGTAGTAGCAGGGAAGCAAGGCGATCCAGGAAAGGTTACCGAGTGGGTTAATACGCACCATGCAGAGAGTACTAAGTTTATGGATGGGAAGATTCAGGAGCTTGAGGCTTCGCTTGCGGAGAGTATAAGAAAAACTGGAATAGGTGTAACTGATGAAGGGATTCCTATAGAAGAAGTAAGGCAAGCGCAAAATGCGAACCGGTTATCTGGGGAGAAACTTCCTGCAGAGGGGGCGGGTAAAGCTACTGATGAGTTAATAGAAAATGCAAAAAAGATAACTAAATTTGATAATCCTGCCGATCCACTTAGAGATGTATTTGGCCGAGGTTCTGAATCAAATCCGGAAGAATGGAATAAGTTAATTAATGAATTAGAAGAGAATGGAGTAGAGGTGGTTCCTGGAGAAGGTGCTATGGGATACGGACCTCTTAGAAAAGGAGAATCTGAACAGATTCTGATTGATCTTGATGCATCTATGAGTGCTTTGAGACACGAGTATAGTCATTTTTTAGAAGCTAAAGCAAATGGATTTCCGTCTGCTGCGGAATCATATCAAAATTGAGAAGCAAGAATTGCAGATGAACTTAAAGTCTACAATATTGAAATTGAAGAGGCAAAAAGGTTGGGACTAGATAATGTTGCCGAACAACTTCAAAAGAACTTTGAGGCTGAGAAACAATATATCATATGAAAGATATGGACCTATAGAATAGAATATTTATGAAAGGATGATTTTTTATGGCTTTATTAGCTGAATTAGTGGAAGAAATTAAAAATGATAAAATCAAAAATAAAGATTTAATTATTTGTTTAGAGGTTGAAAATTTAAGAGTTGTAGCTATGGCAATGTTTAAAATAATAGAGAGAAATTATTGTGATAAGAGAATAGTTAATAGGTTAACTCAACTAGGTAAACTTTTGAAAGATAATAAATTTGTTGGACCATGGCAGTTTGGACATGCTGCTATAGCTACATTGGCACTATTGGATAACGATGATGCTAAGAGTATGTTTAATGAAATTTTTGGTAAGCTAAATGATACAGATAAATTTTTAGTAGATAATTTTATTAAATCAGGGGCGTATAAATCATAAAGACTCCTAATGAGAAGGGAGTATAATATTATAACTGTATATATCCCGATTAATTTTCCGACATGGCTAGTGATCCAATTCGTTGGAGTACCTTCTTCGGATATGCATTTAGATATTCCATAAAAGCCTCGATTGACTTTCGAATATCTTTTCGTGTGGCATGAAATCGATTCGCAATTACACTTCCTTTCAGCCATCCCCAAATACGCTCTACAGCGTTAAGATTCGGGGAATACGGTGGTAAAAAAAGCAGTGTTAGACGTTGTTCGTTCTTTTCTAAAAATGGTTTTAGAATCTTCGCGTGATGAATCCGGGCATTATCTAAAATCATGACTACATGTTAATCGCTGTGTTGCATAAGAATATAGCGTAAGAAAGCTAGAAACGTTTGGGCGTTACATTGATTTGTTTCCATACAGAGAAATTCACCATTTTGGACATTTACGCAACCAAATAAACTTACTGTCGCATGATGACCGTATGTAGGAATCTGTTTTTGTTTTCCTTTTATACTCCATGTAGAGCGTAACACTTGATAATCACGAATATGACTTTCATCTTCATATAAGAAAACTAATTCGTCTGTGGCGTTTTTTTATCATATTAAGCTCTCTTTGAAAAGCGGCTTGTTTCTCAAGATTTGCACGTTTCAATGTATAAGTAGGACGTGTATAGCGAAAACCCCATCGTTTCAACATATCACCGATTCCATTGCGAGACATTATAATTCCAAACTTATTTTCAATCACATGTTTTAAAATTCGTGTATCCCAACCTGATTCACAGCCATACCCTTCTTCAGCCGGTGTGCTGTTCTCAATCATCCGTCTTAATTCTTGTTCTTCTTCAGATGATAGAAAAGGTGGTTTACCAGGTGAATAATCACGGTGTAATCATTCATCTATGCCACCATGATTAAACTTCTTTACGTAGCCTGAAATTGTTTCACGATGTACATTCAAAAGTTCTGCCACTTGAATCGCATAATAGCCTTGCATAATCAATCGAATGACCGCTACTCGCTTTGCCATAGATACCTTTTTTATGGTTTTCTCATAATTTTGAAGACGTTCTACCGTCCAGCCATGCGTATTTATAATGGTTAATCCTTTTCTTATATTTCTTCGCTCCTTCATCTTTCGCTCTAGAAACAGTATGGACAAGAAGATTAGGAGTTTAAACGTGTCGGAAAATTAAGTAGGATGTATATAGATAAATGTCCTAAATAAATTAGATCTTAGGATTATAGTTTACGATCCAATTAGCAGGGGCTTAAAATACAATCAGTAAAATACGAACTAAAAAATTACATGATTAACAGGTATTCAAAATAAAAGGGTTGTTCCAAAAGTAGGTTTCACCTGCGTATGGAACAGCCCCTTTTGTTTTAGTATAAAAATAGTTTCGATAAAACATTCAAGTAGGTAAAATGATAATTAGATTATTTCAAATTGTCCGGATTAAAAACAGGGGAATCCGGAAATGAAAAAATGTATCAGCTTGGCAGAAAAAATGGCCGAAGGTATGGATAATGCATTTGCCTTCTTCAAAGGCGTTGAACCAGCTAGAGACGGTACATTGATAGGGAAGCAAGGTGGCCCAGGAAAGATTAATGAGTGGGTCAATACGCACCATGCAGAGAGTAGTAAGTTTATGAATGATAAGATTCAGGGGCTTGAGGCTTCGCTTGCTAAGAGAATGGGTGATAGAAGAGTTATAGAAAGACTTGAACCAAGGGGGAATCCATTGGATTATGAGATAGTATTTAATCAAGATCGAATTGCTCTTGAAACATATGAAAGATTAAGATTAACTGGTCTAGACATGAAAGAGATAGAAACTTTCACAAAGAACACTGGATTAAGTGTTGAGGAAGCGACTGCTTTGAAGTAGCATTTATTTTTAACAAAACATGAAAATCTTGTGAATTATGGTGAGGGAACATATTTCGCTGATTACTTTCAACCCGACATGCACATTGCTCATGGCTGGGAGCTTGCTTTGAAAGGTGAATTAACCACAGAGCAAAAAGCTTGGTTTAAGCAGTTAGCCGAACATGAACTTGAAGAAGCTAGATTGATGCAGAGTGGTTTGCCTTATAGAGATGTAAATGCGATTGAAGATGGTCGCCCAACTGGTAACCCCCCTGGAGCGCATGATTCAGCTCCAGAGCCTCCAGGAGATTTTCCAGATTTTATTCCAGATATAGGATGGTGATTTTGTGACACAATTTGAAAATGCAATTCAAAGAATAAAAGACATAAATTGGGATGATGTAAAGAAGAATCAACCATCATTTGAATTATTGGTTTCAGAATTTATTAGAAGAGGTAATATTTTCAGGGATATATATAGTCCAGAAAATAAGTATCGTTTAGCAATTTTTAGTGCAGCTGAGACTATACACGCTGAGATTCAAGTGGATATTGAAGGTATTGTTAATGACCTAAATTTACTAAGGTATGGTTGGACTGCTAGATATCTATGTAAGAGTTTTTTAGAATGGTCGTATCTGATTAGTTCAAAGAATAAAATTGCTATGCAGTTTGAGGATCTGTATGAACCAATAATCATGCTATATGAAAGAGGTGGTAGGATAAGTTATCACCAAAATGAACTACTTTGTGGGAAATATGCTTGGCTACGTAATTGTTACGATTTCCCGAAAAATGGTATTGTTAAAGAGCTTAAGCATGAAGAATTAGATAGGATAGATAATAAAGGCAATGTTTAAATGGACTTGAACATTAACTGATATTGGTGGAATCTAATGGAACAGAAATGAATAACACTCACTTTGATGAAGCGTCATTGTGGGTGTTGTTGTCTTTCAGAGGAGTATTTATGAATTTTCTTCTGATGCTTTTATTTCATCAATACTAATATCTCTATCTTCTTCTACATTGCCAAATAATTTCTTAAAAAGAGCTTTGTTTGTAAAATGTTTCAAATTAATATAAGACTCCTCGATAGTATCTTCGATTTCCATATTATAAATCCGATTTATAATACGCATAAACTCTAAATCGGTTCTTTCCTCGAACTTTAATTCCTCAATAAGAAATTCTCTTAGTTCATTTTCGGATTTTTCATTTATTGAGGAATGATCTGAAAAAACTGAACAGTAGTATTAAACGTGACTTTCTTTTTAAAGAGAGCTAACAATTCTCTTTCAGGAGCACATTTGCTGCCTTTATGGTAGATGTTTCATCTGATAGTACTTTGGTTAAGAGTAAGTAACCTTATGTGAATTCATTTGTAGAATTATATAAAAATGAATATATACAGTTAGCACATGCTGGTGGACTGAAAGATAGTACAACATTCGAAGAGTACATCAATAATTTACAAAAATAGGTGAATTTGATCGCAAGATACACTAATCAATTTTAAATTTCTTGTCAAGTATACTTGATGTCACTTTTATTAAACCTTTGATTGAAATGCATCCGAGCTTTGATATGATAACAGATGAGGATTTAACTGACCTTGATAAGGGATTAATAAGAGTATCTATTATCCTTAGTGCTATCACGATTGTGATAGCCATTCCTATAGAAGGAGCAAGTCTAGCTATATAGATACAAATTAAAAAATCGACATAAAAACCATCTTTCTTTTTAGGCGAGCGAGAGCATCTGGCCATGCGTAGAAACGGTCAAGGCCTTTTTCTGCCACATGCAAGCTTTAAAACAAAAGGAGAAAGTAAGTAGCGGTCACATGTTGTATTCTGCATAACAGCGACTTATATGTCGGAAAATTAAAATGGATATATAGTGTAGTTAGGAAGTGAGAGCAAATACAAAACAGAAAAGAAGAGTTTGAAAAATTTTATGATATTTTTGAACAAAAGAACTTAAAAAAGAATTATACTGTTATTGTATTAGGACAGTTTGTGTTTAATTATGATTTTGTAGACATTTTAAAGAGATTCCTTAAAGAGGATGTTGAAAGACGAGATACCATTGGCGTAGTATATTCAGATGAATTTGATCAAAATGATGAAGAGTATCTCGGAGAAAATAATGTATTATTCTATTACGGTATAGACGAAGAATGGGAAGACATCGTGACCCACGAAGAATTATGTGAATACCTGCAAACAGCATGTGAATTTTATATAGGGAAAAATCCTGAAAAGAAAGAGATTACTGAAGAGTTGTTGATGAAAATTAAAGAGCAATATAATATTAAATAAGTAATAGTAAAAGCACTTCTGAATAAATCTAGAAGTGCTTTTTTCTTGCAAATTATAAAAATCATTACAGCAAAAAATTGCAGCAAGGGGAAATATGACTGCTGAGGAGAGAGCTGGTTTAGAGGAAAGAAATATTAAAAAATATGGTAATCCAATAGGACCAACAGCTGAAAGTATGTTTGATAAGATAAAAGATTCATACATTGATAAAGGAATTTATGAATCAGATGAACAAATATGGAAAATTATAATTGAAAAATCAATGCAAAAAGATGATGTAATAAATACACTATTAGGATTAGTGCATTAGGAGGGAGAGCTTATGATAATACTGAATAATTACTCTAAGACTGGCACATATATTATATTAGAGCCTAGTGGATATTCAGTAGTTGAAAAAAATAAAGTACAGTTAGTTAGACAAGGCGTGGGAGGATTTAGTGAAGATGGACAATTGATAGGTATTTATGTTGATTCAGATAAATTCTTTTTTATATATAATGAGAAGAAATATGAGGCAATTCCTGATGAGATCATCTGTATAAATGAGAGAATAGATGATGGAAAACGCAATTTTCAAGTTAAAATAACAGATAAGGTTGTGTGTGATATTACATATAAACCATATATAAGCCCATTCGTTTTAACTTTTGGCGATGATGAGGATGAATTCGATTATTTATTATATCTAAGTAATTTGATGTTAAGTAAAGATTCCATTTTAAGTTTTATCATTTTATCCCGGAAGACCCCTTCTTCAAACGCGTGAAGGGCAGAGCCTAGCGGTAAGGAGGGGATGAATGGGAGCTCTTGCTACTCCTTTTTCTGTCTGATTTTCATAAACATGAAATCTTTCAGAAAAATCTCATATATTTATTGAAATCGATTCCTAGCTTGTATAAAATAGAATCAGAAAAGGAACGAATGTTCTTATTGGGTGGTGAAGAAGGAAAATGAAGAAAACCTATTTTTCTCAAAGGGTGTATAAACATACCTTACCAACCGCACTTGTGAACGAATTGTCTCATGTTTTGCACATTTTCAATCAAGCGAAACATTTTGCTTTTCAAACTTTGGTTCGTGAAAAGCGCTGGAGCCGAAATCTGCATGAGGAAAGTCTACAGATTGTCCTAAAAAAACGCTTTGGTCTTAACGACTATTATGCCAATAGTGCTAGGCAAGAAGCGATTGCCCTATTCTCCGCTGTAAAAGAACAACAAACACTCCATCTTCAACAAATTGACTAGAAAATCAAAGACCTCAAGAAGAAACTCAAATCTGAACGCTCCTATCTAACCAAGATGAAAAAAGTGAAAGAGAGTTTTAGAAAAGGAAAACCGACATTTCCTAAGAACACTTCTTTTCTCATCCAATCAAGTGGGATTGTCTCCCTTTCTCTTCCAAAGAAAACAATGATTTGGCTGACCTTCTATTCTTTTGAACATAGCTATTTGGATCGAAAAATCAAGAATACAAAAGCAAAAATCGGACGGTTGAAGCACCGATTCGATCGCCTGCAACAAAAGAAAGAAAAGCTGCAAAAATCTGTTCCAAGTGCTGTGTTTGGCACAAAAAAATTATTTCGATCTCAGTTTACAAAAGAAGAATTTGTAACCCATCATGAAGGATGGAAAACCCTTTTCTCTGCCGCCCGAAACAAACAGATGATGATTTCTGGCCGCAAAGATGCTCGCTGTGGTAACTTTGTGTTTCAATACAACATCGAAAAACAGGAACTCTCTTTTAGCTCTATACATGGAAACGTCTGGACTTTCCCATTTTTGATGTTTCCGTATGGACAAGACATCGTCAATCATGTAGTAGACGCACAAATTGCGTGTAAACAAAAAAAGAAGTATGGTCAGCCGATCTCTTGGTCGATCGAAGACCACGGAGTGTATTACCTCATCAAATGTATGGTAGATGTAGAACCCAATCCTTACATTAATTTCAGTAAAAGTGATGGTGTCATTGGAGTGGATTGTAACTATGACCATTTGGCCTGGGTAAATGTTTCAAAAGATGGAAACTATCTCGAAAGTGGCAGTCTTTCTTTTTCTTTAGAAGGGAAATGTTCCGGTGCCATTACAAAAATCTTAGAAGCAGAGGCGATTCGTCTTGTCGAATTGGCTGTCCGAAAGAACAAGCCGATTGTGCTCGAGAAGCTGGATACTACGCTCTCGAAAACGGGAAACAAGTACGATAGTAAGAAAAGAAACAGAAGAAAAAGTATGTTTGCGTACCGAAAGATGATAGATGCAATCCAAAACCGGGCAAATAAGATGGGGGTGGATGTAAAACAAGTAAACCCAGCGTACACATCGATTTCCGGAAAAATGAAGTATATGCGCAAATTTGGCGTCTCCATTCATCAAGCAGCTGCTTTCACGATTGGGAGACGCGGGTTAGGTTATCAAGAGAAGGTACCGAACGTGTTCAAAACCTATATGGATCTAACGAACATGCATCATTGGAAACAGTGGAACATATGGAACAAACAACTAGCTGTTCGTACACATGTATTATATACGTTGATTGATGTAAATCGGCCTCATGATGGTATAAATGGATCTCATATGGAGCTAACGGAAGAAGAAAGAAAAGGAATGCGCAAATTACTTGCGTATAAAGGATGAGATTACGAATCATTTGATTTACTTTTTACCAACACAAAACAGAACATAGGGTACCAGTCTTTTACTCCCTTCACCAGAGCAGATGATGTTGGGTGCATTGCCTTGTGTTCTCTCCTCTATGTCGCTTGAAGAAGGCGTACCTTTTTTTGTCTGCTTATACAGGGGCAGAGCTGGGTCATCTATAGATACTTCGGATTGACGGTATAGAGAACTTCTCTTGTTGAACGGAGGAGGTTCTAGAACCTGTTGTCATCGGAGCAAGGGGTTCTAGAATCCCCCACTTCAAGTGGTGTTAGCCGGTAAGTGGGGGTAGTTCAATAAAGGAATGAATGGATTAAGACACTCTTAAGAAGCTTTAAAATTAAGAGCATAATTTTACTAAAAAACTATAAATTATTTGGTTACAATTTATAGGGTATATTGATAAGTCAACTGAAGGGGTGGAAATTTATTTCATGTGTTACCTAAACAAGGGTATAAGGAGAATGGTGATAATGGATGATGAAATTTATTGCGTAGAAAATTTTGAGGAAAAAGTTCAGAATATGGAAGCTTATTTTAATACCATTGGGGACAGATATTTCTTAGAAGCATTACATCATTTTAAACTTGTTAAAGGATTTGGAATTGGATTTACAAGTTGCTACTTTGCTACCGAATGTCAACCACATGATGAGGAATATTTTGGAGATACTGGAGTTAACTTTACTACGATTCCGCCAGTAACAAGTGTGGAAGTCTATGCAATTGTAGACTATGAAACATTTTATAATTATTTAAAAGAGGTCAGTGAAAATTATGTATCTCGGAACCCACATAATGCAGAGGAAGTTAAAGCTTGCTTGAAAGAAATTAGACATAAATTTAATATTAGATAAACACAATGTACATGAAAATCAATTCGTGGATAAGTGGGATTGTACGATACAATTAACAAATCAAACGCTAAAAAGTTTACCAAACACGCTTAATAAATTTAAAAGGCTTATTCCAAATTGAATGATGAGTTGGAATAAGCCTTTTTCGCATGCAAAAAAGACAAGGAGGAAAAGTAAAAAGTAAGTAAAAAGCAAGGTCTAATATATATAACTTAGTGGTATACAAGCTCAGAAAGTTGTTCAACGAGCAATGAAACAACAATTGTTTTATAAATTAACTGGAGATTCATTTGTTCCAAGGATTCCTGGTAGAATTAATTTACCAAAACGTAAATAAAGGAGCATTTACATGGAATTAAATACTTCTGTAGTGGAAGCGGTATTGTCTAGTAATTGGTTAAAGCATTGTGGAACAGAGAGTAATTTTCCTCAAGGAATTGAGTATACCTATGTATCAAATAAAAAGAAAATGGTTAAGAGTGTGAACGGGATAGAATGGGGAAATATTTGTCTGGAAGAAAGTAATAATTTAACGGGTTATTTAGCAAAGAATGAACCAGAAATATATAATAAAAATTGGAACACCTTAGTTAAAAAAATCAAAGCAGAGGTATTACCAAAAATCACTGACAATATTGAAAAACAAATAACGATATTGGGGTTACCAAAAGATATATTAAATGCTGTTAAGTTCGATGTAGTAAGTATAATAATGGTACTATCTTATGAAAAATATTATAAGTCAGCATTTTATAACGAAATGCTAAAAATCTATTTAAGTGGGCATATTCCTTGTGGATGGAATGGAAAGTATCCAGAAGGAAATCTATTTATATACTAGGGGGACAAAAATGACTAATGATGTAGAATATTACAGTGAAGTGAAAAAAATGATTCAGCAGTTTTTAAATACTTCGCAATTGGTTCCAGAAAAGTTAAACGAACAAGAAAAGCAAATAGTAGCAACATTTTGTTTTGGTATGATAAATGGTTATTCTTTAAAAAATAAAAAGAATGCCATACAGATACAGGGGGCTACAATTGATATATTGATAGAAATGTTCTTCTATTCTCCAGCAGCTAGTGCGGAATTCTGTAATTTTTTAATTGAGTGTACAGATAAATCATTTCATCCAACTATGCATTCTATCATTCATAGAGGAATTCAAGGATATTATCAATATGAAGAAGGTAAAAGTAAAGAGTTGAAAGATAATATTGAGAATGTAATTGAAGTAGTAAAGAATCATTAAAATCAAGGGCATTGACTGAGAAAATTTAATCTTAGTTAATGCCCTTTGTGCACAGTACGAATAAAAGAGATTGCAAGCTAGTCTGGATTAATATGAAAGATGAAACTTATACTAAAATTAGTGATAATCATGTATAAATATTGGATCAAAAAAATGTTAAGGGAATAGATGGATAGAACACCTTTATTGTCCACAAAAGACGATGCGTGCTTTTGGGCGTTTTAGCATAGAAAAGAAAAGGTGCATTATAGTTTTATAAGTGCACTAAGTGTTGAATCTTTATTATTATTTTAATAGATTGTAATGGCTATATAATAGTAGAGAAAAAATTGTAAAAAGGATTAAAATAACAACAAACATAAAATCCCCTTGGATCAAGGTGGTACCAATGATGCAGAAAACCTAGTTCTAGCAAAAAACCATCCCTATCACAAGGTTATTACAAATGAACAAAATTCATTAACAAAGGGTATGAAACCTGGGGGCATTAAAATAGCGGATTTTCCTATTCCACAAGGAGACATTTATCCTCCTAGTAAGGAATAAATATTTTTTAGAAGGTGATTATATGTGGAGAGAGCAAGTTAGTCAGATTTCCAAAATAAGAGAGAAACGAAATCGAAAACTCAATTTACCTACCAATGAAAACGAGTTATCAAGATTTCATAAATCTGTAGTAGAAAAATTTGGTGAAGATGTACTGCCACAGCAATACTATGAATTTTTACAAACAGTTAATGGAATTGAATTTAATGGACTTAAAATTTATGGGATTGACCAAGATTTTTGGGATTCTAAGCCAATAAATCAGGTGGATAGTTTTTTTGATGCCAATGAAACCTGGGAGTCAATTAAAGACGAAGATGAGCTGATTTTTTTGGGAGATTCAGATATAGCTTGGTATTGTTATAATGTTTCTAAAAAAAGTTTTGTTGAACTAGATAAGCCTTCAGGTGGGCATATGGAAACCTTTTGTGATTTTGATACTATGCTTGAATCTGCTTTTTCTGTAGCACTTAGTTAAATGTACAATCCGCCGTCAACTTTTGGCGGATGGAGAGTGTCGTGTAGCACACAGAAACTGACTAACCGCTAACTGTTTAAAGGTATGAGATAATAGCAAATGAATCTGGATATTTATTACTGGAATTGGTAAAGAAATTGAAGATTACGAATCATTGTTTCTAACCTTGATTGGCTCATGCCTTTCAAGGTTTTTTGCTTATTAAATAAATGGTTAATATTTGATTAAATATAGGCACATTACAAAACAGTTAAAAGAAATAAAAATAGGATTTCCACGTATATCAGATTTAACTTGGCATCATCAAATGCCTGGAAAAATGCAATTGGTAATAGAAAATATATATAATAATGTTAGTCACCTTGGTGGAAATAAATTATGGGGAGATGGTTTAAGGTGAAAAAAGATTTAAAGTGGGAATTTGCTGATTCGAGAGTTGAAGAAAGTGAGATTAAAAATTTTGGTGCTAAGTTGGGAATAGAATTTCCAGATGAGTATATAGAATGTGTAAAAATAAATGGTGGAGCAATTGTTTCACCTTCAGAATTCGATGTTCAAGGGAATGAACGGATGTTTGGTTGTCTGTATAGTTTTGATAAAAGTAGTAGTGAAAATATATATGATGCTTATGATTCTCGTAAAGAAACTCTTCCAGAAGGAATTATTCCATTTGCGAATGACCCGGCAGGAAATTTAATTTGCTTTGATTATAAAAATCATGAAGAAGATCCCATAGTTGTCTTTTGGGAACATGAAGATGCGTGGGAAAAAGAAGCGCTAATGGAAAGCGAAGGGATTACAGCAGAAGAAGCAGAGGAAGTAGCAAGAGAGAATGTATTTTATGTAGCAAGTAGCTTCACTGAGTTTTTAAACAAATTACATGATTAATAGATAGTTAAAATAAGAAAAACCCAAAAATGAACAAGGAGGAGTTTTTCTTATAAACTTTGTAGACAATGTTACTAATAACGCAAAAGTTGCAATAGGATTAACAGTAGCCGAAAAAATGTTTGAATTGCTTAATATAAGTGATAATTATAATGAATATAAAATTGGTAGAGAAGCGTTAGATAACTGTTGGAACTGGCTTGAAGGAGGAAATATAGAAGCAAATGATTTATGTAATTACATAGATAGTGAAGATTATGAGGATATAATGGAATTTGCCGACAGGGCGAAAAATACGAAAGAAATATATGCTTGGTATACTGCTTTATATGCTATTGCATATACAACCTGGCAAGCTTACAGAAAAGAAGATCACAACTACCCACCCCAAATAGTGGAAAGTGTAGATGATGAAACATTAATAACATTTGTTGACAGGGCGGATTTCAAAATGAAAATAAATGATGGAGTTTTTGGTGAGCTTGAATATGATTATGTCTGGAGTAGAGATACTACCATTGAGTTTTGCGGAAAAGAAGCTGATATTGCTTTGATGATAGATGGTGAAGAAGATGGTGAATTTAGTGAAAAACAGTATGCTTCGTATAATTCTTTAATACAAAATTGGGGACATCTTCAACAAAGTATTTTGCAACCAATTTTAGATTATTACAAACAAAAACGACCTGAGCTTGGATATAATGTTTCATATAATGAAAATTACCCTTTAATTGAAACGATTGATCAGCTTCTTGAAAGAATTAGGCTAGTGGGAATTTATGTCCCCTCTGCTAGACGTTTTGAAGGCAGATATATTGGACTAACATTTGACTGTACATGGGACATAGAAAATGGGATAGGCATTCGTCTAATAAATGAAGAAGTAGCTAGGATAGGATACCAAGATGTTGCAATTTAAATATTACTATTTTTTAGGAATACACATAACAGAGTATAAAAGATTGATTTTTTTTGGAGGTAATAACAAAGATAGCAGAGATAGATACTAGAAATCTCTGCTGTTTTTTTATGCAAATGGAAAAATTAATCTTGAAGGCATTAAATTAAACTTAAGTAGTGAACTAGATAACAATCTAATGAACGCTGCTGAAAAATATAGAAAGTAGTAAAATCTCAAGAAAAAGAGAATCTGAAAAGGAGTAAAGTCTTACAGATTCTCTTTTGCCTATTCGTCACCATCAAGATGAGCACTTTCCTGTAATGTTCAACTAATGGTATGATTCATTTCAACTTCCTCAATAATCAAAGGTTTAAATTTCAAGATAAGTTCAGTCGCTTTTTTGTTAAAATGGAAAAAACTTAAAATTTGAAGGTATTATGAATTCAGAAACTGGAGAGATAGAGAATGTTCATCCAGTATTAGATTGGGTGGATTAATATGAGCGTATATGAGGGATTTATTGAGATAATGAAACAGAGAAATTTGAATAAAGAGGCAGTTATTGATGTTTTGAATATATATGTAAATGGGCGTAACTTTCTACAACACTTAGAAGATTTTAAAGGTAAAGAGGGAGAGCGTCGGGAATATAATGGAGTAATTTATTCAGATGAATATGAACAAGATGATGAGGAGTATTTTGGACAAAATAAGGTTTTATTTTATTCTGGCGATGGTGATGATGACTACGATATTGTGAATTATGATCAATTGTATCAATATTTAAGTGCTGCATGTGAATTTTACATAGGAAAAAATCCTGAAAAGAAAGCGATTGCTGAAGAGTTGTTGATGAAAATTAAAGAGAAATATAATATTAAATAAGTAATAGTAAAAGCACTTCTGAATAAATTTAGAAGTGCTTTTTTCCTGCAAACTATAAAAATCAATTACAGCAAAAAATTGTATTAAGGGGAAAATGATGATGAAGTATGGGATGCAGTTATAAGTGGTTCCATGAAAAAGGAGGATATATAGTGTGATTATTTTAAGAAATTATTTTGATATAAACTCAAAAATAGTATTGCATGATAACGAGTACAAAATAGAGAACATTAATAGTATGATAAATGGAGTTGGAGGGATAACTGATAATAATATATTATATGGTTTATATATTTATAATAAAAAGTTATTTTTTGTAATAAATGCAAAATCATATGAGCTGAATAAAAATAATATCAATTGTAGTAATAAATACATTACTAAAACTGATAGATTATTTATTATATTAAGTTCGAATCAAAAGGTATGTGAAATTCAATATGAACCAGTTGTTGACTCAGGGATGATGTATTATGATATTGACGAAGAGGAATTTGACGTTTTGTTGTATATTAGTAGTTTGTTAAAGGATAATGAAACAATTAGTAAATTCGTTGAGGCAATGAGTAAAAGGGATTAATTTCTAGTATAGATTTTGATAAAATAGGATGCTAAGATATGTGTAACTGCATAATAGTAGAAAATATAAAAAATTAAGTAATATAGAATGAGCGTTTAAATTTAAGTTACTGGATAATTGTAATTAAGCAGTGAGTAGGGCAGCAGAGTGGGAGATAAAATTGAAAAGTGATTTGAAATTGATGAAACTAAAAAATAGTTTTAGAGTTCCTTGTCTCTGAACCCCTTTTTCTCCTAAAAGGGAATTGTAGTCAAAAAGAAAGCCAAATATATATCATAACAATGAAAAGAGTCAATGTTTCTAATGAAAGAAGCATTGACTCTTTTCTATTCTAAAAATTTAAGAAAGACATGAATGAAATCGGTATGAAAGTTCTTCTTGACAAAAAGGGGGGATTCTCACTAGAAATGTTGCGGGGGACTTTAATACCTATACTGGACAAATGGTCTTGAGACCTGACGAATCACTTTTAAGTGCCCTTCATGAATCCTACCATGTTAAACAATTTAGAGAACTTGGACAAGAAAATTATTTGAAACAATCAAGATCAGTAAGAGAAGAGTGCGTTTATAATGAGAAAATGTTGAATAATCTTTATAGTCAGGGATATTCTACAGAGGATATTGCAAGAAAGATGGTTAATGAACGTAATTCAAATAGGTTAAATAGCTATATTGAAAAAGATGATATGGAGGGATATGAATTAGTAAGAAAGAGTAATTTACAAACTTATAATAATGCAGAAGGTCCAACACCAGAGTCCCTTTTTGAAAAATATGGTTCATTAGAGGGAGTTGTTAATGCATCTGTAAGTAGTAACCCAGGTATGGATGCTTGTGTTGGATTATATAATATATATCATGGGGGAAGTTAAAATGATTTGGAAAATAGAAGATAAAAAAGATTTTTTATGGTATACCAGTGATAAGTGTCAATTGAAGATAAAAGTAAATGAAGATAAAGTAAATATTTGGTTGAATTATAATGGATATAACATTATCACGCCAATGGGAATGTGGGGATTTGATGATGAAGTTTCTGAAAGAGGACTTAAGTATTGTATAGGTGGAGATCATATGCAAGAGTGGTACTATATTGTAGACAGGAAAGACTTAAGACTTTTTGTAGATTTAATTTATTTTTTTATTGAAGAACATGATGCAGATAAGATGATTAACCCCAAATTAGGTATTAAAGGATGGAATTAAAATATATGCATAAGTAGTTTTGTAATATTGAATGCAGTATATAATAAAGTAACAACATAAAAGTGTTGTTTGATAAAATAATGTGGTGAATTGTAAATAAAAGCAAATGCATGTTATGACAACGAAAAGAGGTAGTGTTTCAAATAAGAAACATTATCTCTTTTTCCCATGCAAAGAAATTGTAGGAAATAATAACAATTAGAGATAATACGTAATAATGAAAAGATTAAAACTAAATTAATGAGTAATGGAGAGATTTTTAATGGAAGATTGGACATACAACGAGTTGTTTGAAACAATTCAAGAGGTATATAAAGAGTTTTTATCTCAAAATAGAGGGCATAGACATGCAATAGCAAGAATAGTAGACTATTTCAATAATTTAGGTGAAATAGAGGATATTATCGTTGATGTTGCTATAGGAGAGATTTTAATTACTTATGATAAAGTTTTCGTTGGTTATGTTGAAGGTATAACAAAGAGTTTAAGTTTGTTTAATCCACAAGAAGCAGAAGATGAATTAACATCAGAAGAAGTAAAGGACTTATCGGGACGAATAAATAAAGTAATAGAAGAATTAAAAAATGCAGAGTTTGATTATAATCCCTCAGCAGAACAGTGATATTTATAAGAGATTGAGTACATGAGCTGATTATATAAAAATCGAAGGCTCATCTAACATAAAATTGAATATATATACTAAGCAGGTGAGAAAATGGATGGGAAAATTTATATGGAAGCTAAAGAATGTACCATGGAAATTTATGAAGAATTTAGAAGTGAACAAAATTTTACAGTTAAGCAATCGGTAGATGCTACTTTTGAAGAATCTGTTATTCCTATGAAAAAAGACAAAGTGGAATATGCGTCTGTATTTTTGAATCTAGCTCTTATTAGTTTAAAGCATGGATTTATACCAGATTATATCCTTACCAGAATTGAAAGGGTTAAAAAACAATCTTTAGAAAATCTATCACCTGAAGAAAATTTTCAATATAATGAAGACTTAACGGAAATTGATAATCTTCTTTCACAAGGAGACTTTGAAGTTGATAAAGACGGTATATATTCACTAAGAGTCAACATGCTCTTGGGAGAATAGAAATTGAATTAATTATTTTGCTAGATTCTGAGGGGAAAGAATCTTTTGGAAACTCAATATGAAATCTTAAAGCAAAAACGGTGGGCATGTTAAGCTGTATGTGTTCGAGGAACTAACTAAGGTAATAGCTGTTTTATAGGTTCTTCGGGCACTGACAAAAATATATGCCCAATAAAAGAAGTCAACAGCAACGTTAGGAGAACGTAGTGGTCTGTTGACTTTTTTTAATGTTATTTCATGACAAGAGCTATTCATCATCTTCGTTTAAGTTAATGGTTTCTTTGTTTTTATAAGCAATTCGTAGATTATTTAATTTGTTTTTACGAACTTCGAGGATAGCTTTTCCCATGTCTTGTTCGATTCGTTGCTTGTAAAGAAATTTTGCAAATCCTCAATAATATTAATTTCATCGACAATACCATTGATATTATAGTTTGTCCGTTTGATATTTTAGGATTCCCAATATTTAAAGGGTATGATGTTAAGCTTACAATGAGACTAGATAAAAGTTTATATATTAAGCCAGATGATATGCAGTTTAAAGCGTGTACTCAAATGCTAAAGGAAGCTATAGGGAAGGGAGAAATTCCAAAAGAAATATTTACTCCAAAACAGTTAAAAGAAATAAAAATCGGATTGCTACGTATCATAAAACTCCTATTAAGAGAACAGGGACTGGTCAGTCGTGGTTCCCATGAATCATGGACAAGAGATGATATACAAAATGCAGGTGAATTTCCAGGAGCTTTTGATTATATTATGAAAAATACGTAAGAGGTGAGAATATTTGGAGAATTTAGAGCAAGCAATTAAGCGAATTTCAGCAATTGATTGGAGTCGTATTGGGGAAATAGAAAGAAAATCGAATGTCCAATTGTGCAAAGAGTATTTAAGGAGAACGGTGATATTTTTCCGAACGTATCCAGGTAAATGTGTTTACCCCTTTATAAGTATTTCTAATTCAATCACATCACCGCAAGCAAATATAGAAGAAATTGAATTAATTAATGAAGTGAAGAATAGTTATCAAAAGGCAATAGTTACAAGTTTCCTTGAACTAAATGCACTTATAGATGAGGGAAATCAAATCGCTATTGAAAACAAAGATTTATTTGAGCCAGTAATAAAACTTTATGAACGCGGTGGTTATTTCTATAAGCGAAGTGGCTTTGTAAATGTAGATGGAGCATCGTTTGAATTAAACAATTGGGAGGAATTTGAGCCTTCTGACATAAGTGATGAAACTCTGAATAGTTTAGACGAATTTGAGTGACTTGAGATATGAGTAAAATAATTTTAAAAGTTATGACAGAGATAAGAGACTCTCATTTGATAATCTTATCTGAATAGTATCTGTGCGATTATATGGAATGAAAATTGGTTTGTTTTAGAAGTTAATAGCGAAAAATAGTAGAGATAAACTCTGGAAATCTCTGCTATTTTTTCATGCAAATAGAAACAATAATCTTGAAGGTTATTTCTATCGTACATACATGGAAGTCTCTCACTAAAAATATCGAATTTGTAAATCTACTTGGTAAGGGTACGGATAAAGTATATCCAACAAGAAAAATAGATTCAGTAGCAGAAGCTCATATCATTGATAGAGTGAAAGAGCTAAGGAGGAAATTGACTAGTGGATATGAAAAGTCTGAAAACTTTGCTCTAGCAGAAGTGGATGTTAATGGTATTGATAAATCAGGGTTTTTTGCTCAAAGTAGCATAAATGAACTAAATGGTGTGTTAGAGGAAAGGGTAGCGGATATTTTATTAAAGCCTAATAATCCAACTTTTAAGGCTTTAAAAGCAGCAGATAAGAATGGAATTGAGTACCCAAGAGATTCTGATATTGAGTACTCACAGACTTGGAAATAATACTGAGGCAAAAGATAAAATAAAGTTATTTACAGAACTAGATACTTGCGATAGTTGTAGTAGGGTAATAGCTGAATTTGCTAAAAATATAGAATTAGAGGTTATCCATAATAACGGGATTAAAGTCATAGCCTATAGGAGAAAGATAAATGGAAGATTGGGAATATAATGAATTAACTGAGGCTGTCAAAGAAATGTATGATAATATGTTAAATAAAGACAGAGGATATAAATATGCTACTGCAAGAACATTTTATGAATTCGAAACCGTCTGTAATGAGGGTAAAACAGAAAATGTATTAGTACACTTAGCCATGGGAGAGATAATAGTGACACATCCAAAAGTTTTTGTGGGTGTGGTTGATGCCATAAAAAAAGAGCTAGGAAGCATTGATAGGAAGGAATTAGAGAAGGAATTGTTATCTGAAGAGGTTGAGAATCTTTTGACCAGAATAAATAATGTCAATCATAAACTTAATAACGTACTACTCGACTATGATCCTAATGCTGATAATTATGATACTATGTCAAGATAATAGACACAGATTTCTACCGCGCTTTCGCTTGGTGGTCTTCATAAAAAAGTTTAAATAAAGATTAGAAAGATAGTAATAATTAATGATTGATAATAAAAAAATAATTTTGGAAAGAAAAAAGTTACACCCAGATGATCCAGCGGTAGAAAAAAAGTGGAGTGAGTTAACAGACATATTCAAGAAAAGTGAAAAAGAAACTATTGAATATTTAGAGAATTGTGAGGAAGAGGAACTGGAATGGATAAGTGAAATATTTGAGGACATATCTGAAAAACTACAAAGTAAGAAATTTATTGATACTTTGGAATTACTAGAAAAAAGATATCCTGAATTAGATTTGAAAACGGATGTTGAGTTTGCAAAAAAGGCTATAAATTAATTATTTAAAGGTGTTAAGGGTAAAAGACTGGAATAAGGAAATAGATTAATTCATAGGGAGAATGCAATGATAAACCAAAAAAAGTTAGAAATGGCTTTTAGAAGATATAGCAAAAATTTTGTGGATGGAATCAAATTTGAAGATGTTAAAGATAAATATGATGTTAGTAGAAGAGAGAATGAGGAAATCGTTGAGCAAAATGAAACAGAGAAAGATCACATACTATTAATAAATCTAAGCAAAATTTCCTCATATCACTTGTCACTATGGAAAAACGATGTATTGATCAGCGGTGGAAACAATGCAGAAGGATTAAAAAACATGCAGAAGGTTTTATTTTACCAGTGCATGGGACAGGATCTTTATACAATCAGGTATCCAAGGATGTTCTTGGGATATACGTTTAGCGAAGTCGTCTTCACATTAGTTCATTTTGCAATGTATGGATGGGAGAAAGAAGAAAATATATTATATAATTTTATGACTCATCACTTCGGTGAACATTTAATAGATGCCAATGAAGAAGATAGACATATTTGGTTTTTGCTAGAGCTGTACTTGCAGTATAGAAATAAAACCATTATGGGAACGAATGAAAAATTGCATCTAGCCGTGATAAATAAGTTTAAGGAAGCTGAACTACGATGCGACTTAATCCCTGAAGACCTGAACATTTATGATGAAGTGCTGGGACGTTGGTCAACTGGTGATTTAGAAGAAATAGAACATCTAATTTCGATAATGTCACAGTATCATTCTGCATTAGCTTCTGAAATCGGACAGTTCGGTGAATTTGGTGATTTCGGATTCGGATTTTATCCTTTTGAGATCTTATTCTTGATCCATGTAAGGAAACAACTAGGGTTGCCAGTACCTACTCAATTCGATAATTTTCTGATGAATACTCCAGAAGCGAAAATGGTATTTGGAGAACGTGAGCCTTACCCTGAATGGGACCCTGTACTTCAGATGATCGATCAATTTTATCGTAAAAACTACCCGGAATATATTCCTAACAAGCATGGAGAATTATTTTAATAAAAGGGAGGTTCCGACAGTTTCAAAAAAATTTATAAAAAGTTATAAAAGATAATAAAAACTACTGCATACACATCCAGTTTTGTCAGACTCTATAACAAAAAGGGAGTTGTTTTTTTATGGGAAGAATGATAATAATTAAAGAAGCGGCGGGCTTGTGTTTCCACAAAAAAACAAGTGGAAAACGTGGAGGGAAAAAAGTAAGTAAAGAGATTGAAAATTGAGTAACGAAAGGAGAGTAATAGATGAAAACAACACGTTCTTGTAAAATTAAAACCATCACAAGAGAACAAAGGGAACAACTTCTCGATTTGATTCGTACATTTGAAAGTGCCAAACGTTATAGTTTTAATCGTTTAACAGAAGGACATCATGATAAAGAATTGATCAAGAAATTGCAACACGTGTATTCCTTAAATAAACGTTATTGTGAAGATGCAGTTTTACAAGCACAAACCATCATTTCCTCTCAAAAAGAACTCCTTCTTGTTTATCTAGAAAACAATCAAAAAAAGTTAGAACAAACCATACAAAAAATAGAAGAATATAAAAGTGGTAGAAAAAGACCAAAAAAAGTACCATTAGACGTTTGTTTAAATGGTTTACGAAAGCGAAAACAAAAATTAGAACAAAAAGTTTCGATGTATGAAACGCATATCACAAACGGTACATTACCGTCTGTTATTTTCGGTGGCCGAAAAGCCTTTTATGAACGTATGAAACAAAACATTTCCAATCAAGAATGGAAGGATTTACGGACACGGCAATTGTATTCAAGAGGTGATAAAAGTAAAAAAGGAAATTTAAATATACGGATCACAATTGATGATAATGGCCAAGGTTGGTTAGAAATCGCCAATCCGTTAGGGTTGACTTCAGGAAAAAGAAAAAGTCCTCGTATTGTAGTACCGATTATAATTCCGTATCGTTATTACAAGGAAATCACAGGCGTGGTCATGGGTACACAAACAGGTGTGAATCCAAAAGGAAAACCAATAATTGACCATCAAACATATAGTGTAGAATTACTTCGTAAAAAAGAGGAATTCTATGTGAATATTACATTTGAGGAAACGAAAACAGGTCGTATGTTAGACTTCAAACAAGTCCCAATATCTGATGTGATTGCAGGAATCGATGTCAATCCTGATCGTATAGCCATTAGTTTATGCACGAAGCAAGGGAATTTCAAAGGATCGAAAATCTTTTATTTACACAATCTAGATACGTTTTCTACGGATAAACGTGCTACTGTAATCGGGCAAATGACACAACAAATCAAAGATTGGTTATGTTCTCAACATGTTGGCGGCATTGTCCTAGAAGATTTACGTTTTCAACACTCTCATGATACAGACACATACAGCAATCGCAAATTTCATCAGTTTACTTACAAGAAGATGTTAAATAGTTTAATCAGAATGGGGCTTCGTAATGGATTTTCCGTCAAAATGGTGAATCCTGCTTATACAAGCGTGATTGGAAAACTAAAATATAGTAAAAAGTATGGGATTAGCGTTCATGAAACGGCTGCGTTTACGATTGCACGTCGTGGGCTTGGACTACAAGAAAAACTACCAAAAGAAATGATTTCTTTGTTACAAAACCAAATCGCAACGAAACTTCGGATTCTTATTGCTTCATTGGAAGAAAGTAATAAGAATCCAAAAAAGATATATAAGAAATGGTTACAAACCATCGCAACATGGAAAGACGATCACAACTGGAAATTATGGAGTATCCTTCATAAAACAGTGTATATGAGTAATCAACAAATTTTATTTCAAATCAAGAAGGGAGGGAACCTGGTTTAAAACTTATATCGCTTTGCGCATAGTTGACTCGGATGAATGATTATGCGCAAAACAAGACCGTTCCTAACAGGAACCTGCCGTTATTCTTTCACAGTAGGTGAATGAGAAGGTGATAACCTTACGGACAGGAAAAAGGTGAGATTCCTTTTCGGTAGTTGGCTTTTGTCTTGGTTCGCCAACGTTTTGATAGATTTTTATAAGTTTTTTAAACCAGGAAGCTAATATGCCTGATCAAGGGATAGCACAGATTATATTTCCTGATAGCAAGGATTTGGAAACGTTTTTGAGGGAGCAAGGAAGTTATGACTTACATGAAGATCTATTAAAATATGGATTAACGACGAAACAGTTTTTATACGTTGACTATAAAGGTGAGGAATACCAAGAAATTGTCAATTTTATTCTTGATTACGAATTTGCCCACCAAATTGAATTAGCAACACAAGAAGAACTCGAGAAATTAGAAGCATTTCATTATGAATTTTTACCTGAAAAGATCAAGGAGGTCAACAAAATACTGTCACCAAAGGGATATGGACTATTTTCATATCCAAATTCGGGCGACTTCTTCGCACTATTCATTGTAAAAATAGAGAATATAGCAAAATTGCTGCAAGAAGAAGTGCTGCACGATGATAGAATCCCTTTTCAAGAAAGGTGTATCAAGTATTATAGATAGACCTAATATTGTACGTCTTCAGCCTTGACTCCGGTCAAGGTTTCCTTATAAGTTAATATCAAGATTGCATAGCTATCTAGAATGTACCATTTTTGGCCATATACGATTGTAATAACGCCATGTGTTATGGTAATCGTTCATGTTCTTGCAAATTTATTTGAAACTTTTCGCATGAACATTAGTCAAAATAATAAAGATGTTTTGAATTTGGAAGACTTGATACTAAAAATAGAAAAATAAGTTGAAAAATGTGCCTATTTTGTGAGTTACTTGGACACTGACAAAGGTACATGCTTAATAAAGGAAGTCAATAGCGACGTTAGGAGAACGTAGTGGCTATTGACTTTTTTATTTTTACAACTGGGCTAGAAAGAAAAGCGTGAGAATTAGGTGAGATGACATTTCATTGAAAAGACATGGAATGGACTTAAAACGAATGAATTATAAATTTAGGGGACGTACAGATGCAGGGATGGTAATTAAGAATAATAAGGTTGTTTCAGCTTATCCGTTATACTAGAAAATGGAATGGGGATACATATTATGGTGAAGTATAGATATTTACTAGATTTTAAAGAAATTATTAATGAAGTAGTATTGGACTTTAATCAAGAAAATTCTTTGGAATTTGCATATATGATAAGCGACCCACTTGGTTCTGATATATCTTGGAGATTTAATGAATTAAAAAATGATGTAGATAATTATATTGAATTATTAAAGGGACATCTACCCGAATATCGACATGGAGGAAATGCATCTAGCGTTATATCTTATAGAGACATTACAATAATTGAAGACCCTTTTTATGATGAAGAAGAAGATGAAATTGAACCTATCTGTAAAGTAGAGACAATTGAATTTGTAAAAATTATACTAGTATGGGCTTATGAAAATTACAAATACAAATGCAAACGTCGGGTGATTGCCCGAGAAGAGGCAGAGACGGCTATGAATTGGATTGAACAAAAAATGATAGAAGTTAAAAGTATAGAAAATAACGATTAAATATAAGAAACACTGAGAAGCTTATTCCTATAAGACCTTAAGGAATAGGCTTTTTTAAACCTAGGCAAGTATATCAAGAATCTTTATAACACTGAAATATTACAACATTCAAGAGAATATATAAATAGATTGTGAATGAAATATAAGTGATTGAGGAGGAAAAATGAGGGGGGAAATTATTAAAATAGGCTGTTTTTCGTGATTTTCAAGCGAAAAACAGCTTCTTTTTTAACTTTATAACATAGGGTACGGATAATCTTGATTTTAAAGAATGGGAAGAGATGCCTGTTAGTGGTCAAACTCGTCTAACAGATGATGGATTAAGGATTATGAGTATTCGAGATTTAAGGGAATTTAAGAAAAGTATGAATGAAATTGGTATTAAATTTAAGTGCCCCTCATGAATCCTACCATGCTAAACAATCTAGAGAACTTGGACAAGAAAATTATTTGAAACAATCAAGATCAGCAAGAGAAGAGTACATTTATAATGAAATTATGCAGAATAAGGAAAAATGTATTGCTGAAGAGATATATGAAGCACAAAGATATATTTTTTCATTAGAAGTAGACAATGGCCATTACCTAATTGGAAAGGATATGAGAAATAGTGATGGAAGAAAAGGAAACAAATCTAACTGCAAGTCAAGCTATTCAAATTGCTAAGCGATATCAGAAAAAGCATAATTTACACGGGATCATACATGATGATATAGAAAGGTCCGTAAGATTTTATAATGAATTTTATAGAATTAAAGGAAATGCGTGGCTCGTTTTGGCAGATATAACCCCAAAGACATATGAAGGTAATGATGAAATTACTTTTGTTGTTTCTGATGAGGAAGGTGTTGTAGATCATGTTCTAGACCATAACGGGATTCCTCATCGTTATCATCTATCAAGTAATAGAGATTATACTGATGAGGAGTTTGAGGCCATTTTTAATGACGATGAGATTAAGTAGAAAGTACTTATACCCAGTAGTGAATGAACCTTTTTACCTCATAATTACCGTAACTAGTAATATAAGAAAATAAGTGTGTAGAATAAAGAACTCATGATGTTTAGACAATTATGGAGCTATATAACGATATTTATTTATAAAAATAAGAACGATACGTAGATGAGAAGCAATTTTAAATATACGAATTATTGTTACTGAGAACAAACCATAAATTTACAAACTTAAAGCATTTGATTGTCTACAATCGACGATGAGTGCTTTTTTATGTTTTAGTTATAGAAATGAGTGAGTTTATTATTAATTTTTTAAGTGATTACTGAAATAGGATTTCAAGATATCTTACTTTAAAATATTGTGTTAAAAGAAAAAATAACAAATGGAGGTATTAAAAATGGGGAAAAGCTTTTTTCAAATTAAATATGAGATTACTAGGAACTACTATATATATTTAAATATTGATAAATATACACCAGAACAATCTGCTGGAAGATGCTATGATGATTTTTATGAAGAAATACAAAATAATGGGATAGAATCAATTGTTGTAATTTCAACTATAATAGGGCTACAAAGTACAAATAAAGGAAATTTTGATGAAGATGATTTAAGTAATATAAAAATAATTTTAGATTTATACAAAAGCATTGATATAAAGGAATGTTTGAATGAATTTGAGTGTGAATATTTACAAGATGATATAGGGTGGTTGCAAAATTATTATGAGGAAATTACTAAAAATTAATTAGTGTATGTTATTAAAGTAAACCTAGTAGTAGCGTAAATAAAAAATAAATTAGCAGCAGATAAGATTGCTGAATTAATGGCTAAAGGAAAGCCATTTGATATAGCAGAAACAGAAGCAAAAGAATGGATCGGAACACAAGCCGAATTATATTTACCATCACCAATAGAAAACGTTGATGACAGTTTGTTAAGTCATTTTTTAGAGAATTATTCTTCAATAAATATAACGAATAAAATTGAAACAGAAGAATTTTTAAATTATTTAAGAACATCCGAGATATATAATAAAAAAGATGTTATCAATTTTTTTGTTGATAGTAAGAAAGGGATATAAATAAAAACCTTAATCGGCTATATGCCTTTTACGGTTTTTATTGCCTTTGTAGTATTACATTTGTTTTGAATCAAGGTCTCATTATTGTAAGTGGAGACGTACGAAATTGGTTGCAGCACTTGAAGAATTAGGTAACATAGCCGCCAAAAGGAGGTAGTGATAATATGGAAAATATCCAACTAGCTAAAGAAATTCGTACAGCTATCAAGCAAAATAATGTTGAAAGAGTAGTTGAGTTAATTGATTCAGATATGGAGATCTTGAATATATCGATGAGACCGTTTGGAACTTTTCTTCATGTTGCAGCCACACATGGAAAGCTTGAAATAGTCAAGCGACTTATAGAATTAGGTGCTGACATAAATAAGCACGGTGGTGTATATGGTGGTGGGGCACTTAACCAAGCGGCTTCAAAAGGACAGTTTGAAATTGTCAGGTATCTATTGACTTGTGGAGCTGAAATGGATGTAAGTGAATCGGAAAGGAATCCTTTGTTTGGTGCTATTCAGGGTGGATATATAGATATTGTAAAACTTCTGATTGAAAATGGCATTGACATTCATGTTAAGTATACAGGAGAATATATGGAAAATATGAATGCAGTAGCATTTGCACATGAACAAGGACAAATAGAGATAGCAAATGTATTGAATTCTGGTAAAAAAGAAGAATATAAGGATACTACGCAAAACGGGAAAACTGAGATTTTAGATTATATAACAGAACAATTTGGTCCCATTAATAATACAATCAGTGAAATCATACCTGGCAGTAAGGTAGCGGTTGATATTCAAGTTATACTGCCATCAAAAGAATGCGATTTTATAACTCTTGTGACTACAGGGATGAGTGATTTTGCAATGGATGATTCAGAAGACAGTAAGGGATTTAAGTATGCTGAATTGGTATTAAAGTTACCTGCAAATTGGCCATTAAGTAAAAATGAAATGACGAACGAAAGTAATTATTGGCCTTTGAAGTGGCTGAGAATGGTTGCTCACATCCCTCACAGATATGATGGATGGTTAGAGGAAGGGGTCATTCTTCCAAATGGAGAACCTCCAATGCCATTTGCTTCTAATACAGCATTATCATGTATTTTGATCGGTAAATCTAAAGAGATGAGAAGTTTTATAGATTCGGAAAATAGAATAATCAATTTTTATACTTTAATACCTATTTATGAAGAAGAAAGAATGATGGCTTTACAAAAAGGACATGAATATTTAATGGGGAAATTTGCTGAATTTAGTATTTTAGATGTACTTGATATAAAAAGAGAAAACATTGGTTTGAAGGGATAATATTAAGTACAAAGAGGGCTACTATGTTGAACATTTAACTGGGAGAGTAGAAAAAATATAATGAGCACTAATTTTGATGATAAAAATAAGTTGATTCAAATGTACGAAGAAAAAGGACTAAATAAGGGATCAGTTATTGATGTGCTTGGTGATTTTGTAATGAATTATAACTTTGTTAGGATACTAGAAGGTTTTTTAAAGGAATATGTTGAAAGACGGGATTATAGCGGTGTAGTATATTCAGATGACTTTTATAAAGATGATGAGGAGTATTTTGGAGAAAACAAAGTTTTATTCTATTATGGTGTAGATGAAGGTATGGAGGATATTGTGACCTACAAAGAATTATGTGAATATCTTCAAACCGTATGCGAATTTTACATTGAAAGATACCCTGAGCATACTGAGAACGTGGAAGAACTTTTTTTGAAAATAAAAGATAAATATAATATAAAAGATTGATAATTCCTTTCCTTGATTAGCTATATGCTTTTCAAGGTTTTTTTGAATTAAAAAATTTGAAAGAAGAAGGAATAGAGGTGTAGTAGAATTATGGAAATAGGAAAGAAAAAGAATTACACTTTGAAGCAATATAAGAAAATTGAAGATAAATGGGCAGCAGCTTTAAAAGAAACACCTCACCAAAAAGTAACAGTTAATGTTGCTATAATTTACTCTGGGAATAATATGCGTCCCGAGAAATTTTCAGTAAAATACACTGTTGATGGTGAGTCGTTCTCTGAGGTTATTAATAATTAATCTAAGGGGTGCAAAAGTAGTATGAAAGAATTTGAAGATAGATTTAGTGAATTGCAAGCAGATATGATATCCATATGTATGGAATATGTTGAAGATAGAGCTGATAAAGTGTATGTTTACGCTTCATGTGAAGAAAGTATTATTTCGAGCAAGTTCTTTTATCTAGTTAACAATAAGTATGTGAAGCCTCATAAAGTGAATGATGCATTGGGGGCTGGGGATGAAAGGTATGATGTGTCTACGGAACGCCAGTTTATGGTATTAGATATTTTAACTGAAGATATCGAAAAAATTAAAGCATTGTGTAAAGAATACGAAAGAGACATGCCAACTGAGATGAAATTAATATATGATGTTAAGAGTGGCAACTTCAAGGCTGAATACAAGTATGATTTAGTATATACGAATGATGATATTAAAACGGCCAGTGATATTGCGGGTGAGTGGTTTGAGGAGGTAAAAAGTAATAACCTTTAAATTGTTTACAGTTAAAGATATGTTCTAATTTTGAGGTGTAGGCATGAAAGCAAATGAAGCATTTAAGAATGTATGTAATCTAATATCCGAAAAATATTTAGATAGTGGTTGGAAATATTCTAAGTCTAGTCGTTGGATGACCAAAAAAGATAAGAATTTCATCTATAAGATATTTTTTTATACAAGCTGGAATAATATATCTGATAAGAATGTAGCATTTTATGGTGAATGTGCAATTATCCCTTTAAAATCCAAAGATAAAATATTTCATATCAATACACAACAATGTAATGTGCCAAGTGGCCAATTATATTGGAACATAGCAAATGGAGAAGATTGGGGCGGGACAGTTAATGAATTCACTAATTGGTTAGATAGTGTATTCATGCCAATTGTAGAAAGATGCATGAACGATCTGGACAACTTTGTAAAAGAGGTTGTTATAAGGGGCTTTTATCCTCCAAAAGGTTATGTGGTTGATATTAGTTTTATCTTAATGCATGGATCGCGTGAATTAGCAGAAGAAGCTATCAAAAGATACTATGCAAGTTTGGAAGAGTCAATAAAAAGAGAATTTAAAGGTAATTATGAAAGTATGATATATGGTAATGAGGCTGTTAGTGCATACGGTAATAATATGATGAGAAATTACTCCAACTTTCGAACTATCATAGATAATAAAATCGTTGTTACTTTATAGCGCACCAAATGGTTTGGATTAGTCAGCGATAATTGGTAACCTAGTTATCGCTTTTGTTTAATCTCTTGGAAGAGGTTCTACTGAACGTACCACTCCAAAGAATTTATATGAACAATTAGCAATGCAGGAAGTCTGATCAAACTATAAAATGATAAAAAACACAAACTTTAAGAGTCGTTTACATTTAGAAAACATTTAAACTTAAAGCACTTGTCTACTTATAGGTGACAACAAGTGCTTTTTGGCGTTTTAGGATAGAAATGAGTAGGCATATTATAATTTTATAAGTGCACTAAGTATTACATTTTTATAGATTGTAATGGCTGTGTACAGTGTACGATGATAGTAGAGAAGAATTGTAAAAGAGGTCAAAATAACAAGCAACTTTGGAATGAAGCCTGGGAATATGACCAAAAGCGATATAGAAGATTTCCGACTCGCAAACAATTTAACATGGCATGAATTAAATGATGTGAAAACGGTGCAACTTGTACCATCAAGCATAAACAGTACACTTGGACATCTTGGTGGGGTAGGAGAGATAAATGCAGGGGCGTATACGCCTGAAGGATTTGCTACAAAATAGAAATGTATTAAAGGGGAGTGCAAAATGATAATAAATGATGCAGTTTTTGGAGAACTAGAATATGATTATGTATGGTTTAAGGACACTAATGTTGAGTTTTGTGGAAAAGAAGTTGAAATTTCTTTATCGGTAAGCGGTGAAAAGGATGGTAAATTTTTAAAAAAACAATATATAGCATATAATTCATTCATTCAAAACTGGAAGAAACTACAGCATGACATTTTACAACCCTTGTTAGATTATTACAAACAAAAACGACATGAACTTGGTTATGATGATACGTTTAATGAAAATTATCCTTTGATTGAAACGATTGATCAACTTCTTGATAGAATAAGTTTAGTTGGAATTTCTGTACTATATACGAAAAGCCTTGAAGGTAGATATATTGGGTTATCCTTCGACTGTACGTGGGATACAGAAAATGGGTTAGGTATACTTCTAATAAATGAAAAAGTAGCCAGAGTAGGATATCAAGATGTTGCGATGTAAGCGAAGTATTTCTCCAAAAGAGAGAAATACTTTTTTGGAGAAATTTTTTATTATATTTGGCGAGAAGACCCCTACCTCAAGCGCGTAACGGTAGGTGGGGGTAGTTCAATGAGAATGATAAATTAGGAGATAAATAAAAATGAAAAATGAAATGAGAAATTGTTTTGATAAGATAATTAGGGAGTGGCAAGATTTTAATAATTCATTGCCAAAATCTTTATGGATAGAAGAAGCAGATACTTTTATTTATGAAGGGGAAGCAGATGCAGAGGGGTATGTTTTCTGGAAACCTGTAGAAAAAGATGTAATTCATGATTTTTCTGATATAGAAAAAGGTTTAGGAATACAATTACATAATTCAGTCAAAGAATATTATAATTCTTATTGGTTTTTAGAATTAGGAGGTAATCATTTAGGTTATGATCTTGAGTTAAATCCTGTTATACCAGGAATTGAACTGCATGATTTTTATGTATCTTTACAAGGATACAGAAGTGCACATGATAATCAATTAAATAATATTCCTATTGGTATGGAATTTAATGGTTTTTTGGTAGTTGTAGATAACGAACATGGACACATAAAATTAGAAGATTACGAAAGAGGAAGTTTCGAAGTTATTAGTGATAGTTTAACAGAACTAATTCCAAATCTCTCATAAGATATTAAAAAATAATAAGTAAAAGTTTTGGCTCTTTTGAGTCAATATTTTGAACAGAAAAAGTTTGCTGGAGGTATAACATGGAAATTAAAAAAGCATTAGAACATTATTTTAAAGAACTTTTGTATGTTTGGGAGAAGGAATATGGTACATATCCCAAGGCACCTTGGGATGAAAATATTGATCCGAAATTATATTTAAGTGACCCAGATGAAGAAGAATATGTGTATTGGAAACCTATTGAAAAAGTTAATTTAGAGGATTTTTCAGAAATTGAAAAAGTACTTGGTCTTAAAATTCATAGCTCTATTAAAGAATACTTTAATTCATATTGGTTTCTAAACTTACAAGGTTTTTATGGCTCACGACTAGTTAATCTTGAACCTGTAGAATCAGGTAAATGTGTATTAGAATTTTTCCAAGTAATGAAACAATATGAGGGAAATAATGGGGGGGAACTTAGGTATATTCAAATTGGATTTATCTCTCCTGAGGATATGGCTATTTCGGTTGATAATAAAACAGGACAGATATTTATGGAAGATTTTGAAACAGAAGAAAATGAATTACTTGCCCATTCTCTTGTTGAATTGATAAATGATTTAAAAGCTGAAATGAATTGAAAAAGTAGCTTCCTTGGAATGCGATGTTATTTTAGGACCTCTTATGTAAGCAATCTATTTTTAATTAAGAGTCTGATTATAAGAAGGCATCCAAGATTGGTTACGGCTTTTTATACCCAATTTATATTTGCATACGAAAAAGAAAAAGCCCGTGGGTTTAAACGTGATATCTGTTAAGAAGTAAAAAGATATCATACTGTTAAATTTTGATTGTTGTTTTTATAGGTTGTAATGGTTGTGCAAAGTTTATGACGCTAGTAGAGAAAAAATAATGGTGGTTTTTCATTAGTCGTTGATGAAGGTCAATTTAGCTGGAAATTGACGGAGAAGGTGCATTCTTAAGGGAACAACAGATTAATTTATAGAGTTACCCGCTTGCGGAAGTTGTACAGATATTATTATATAGTTCAGAAAAATATTCAGAATATTAAATCAAACGATCGCTCAGGAGAATTTAAAAATTAGAAAGGAATATTCAGAGAAGTCAAAGTAATACTTTTAGTGTAGATGAGCTGTCTGAGATTAGAAGAAAGATGTCTGATTTAGGCATTACTAAAGAATATAATGAAGCGTTAATTAAAATTGATTTTGGTAAGTATCTTCGAGGATTACTAGGTGATCCACCTGCACATCATATTCTATTTAAAAAAGGTCTTGGTCAGAAGTAACAAGAACTGGTTCGAGAAGGTCAAGAAATATTAAGAAGGTATGGGATAGAACTAATAATTGGTAAAGAAAATCTTGTTTGGGCACCAAATGCCGTAATAGGACAACATAGTCTTGATGCTTTAGAGGAAGTAGTTAATCGGTTAAGGGTTGTTGAAGCTCTTGAAGATTTAAGAGACATAGCTAGTACAAGATAGTAGAAATACAGGAGGTAATGTTATGGATGAAAAAAGTCTCAATAAAACTATAAGAAATGCTATTAAGCTTGGTGATAGTAATGAAGTAAAGCGTTTAATAGGCGATAATCCAGAATCTTTACATTCAATGACACCATTTGGCACGTGGTTACATGTTGCAGCAAAGAAAGGACATTTTGGAATAGTAGAATATCTGATTCATAAAGGAATCGATGTGAATACAAAAGGTGATATATTTGATGCTTCTCCTTTAAGATTGGCTGCAGGAGCGGGGCATTTGGAGATAGTAAAGTATTTAATAGAGGCAGGCGCAGAATTAGATGTGACCTTAGCAAAAAGAAATCCATTATTTGGAGCGATTTATGGTGGACATAAAGAAGTAGTTGAGTTTCTAGTTGAAAAAGGAATAGATATTTCAATTAGATACACTGGAGAAAATATTAAGAATATGAATGCTTATGAATATGCTAGAGAATTTGGGCAAACAGCAATTGCTGAATATTTAAAGATGAAGATGGGTGAAAAAGAATAAGTAAGAGAGATTGATATTGTTTGTTTTACTAACTATAAATGACACATAAAGCATATGTGAAGTATATAGAAAAAGAAAAGGTCAATTTGAAGGAACATATTCTTATTATTACTGGTTTTATGGGACCAGTACAATAATAGAATAAGCATGTATTTTATTACTACGCGAATAGAGATATAGGATTCGTTCTAATGACTTAGATTTACTACTTAATTTATATTTTACAAGTGGATATGATAACGCACAACTTATGAATGTAAGCGTCAAATTTCATTACTTTTAGAGACATGACTACTCATAAATAGCTACATACAGTCTAATCATCAGTTATAGCAATTCATCCGCGCTCATGACTAGTTAAAGAAATTAAGTATTTATAGATAAAGTGAAACTTTATGGATATTTATTAAAGTATGTATTTGTGAGTGAAGGATTCGCCAATAAAAAAGGAGAGTTTAAAATGATAATAAACGATGCAGTTTTTGGTGAACTTGAATATAATTATGCATGGTCTAAGGATACTACTATTAATTTTTTTGGAAATGAATTCGAAATAGCATTGATGGTCGATGGTGATGAGGATGGTAAATTTGATGAAGAGCAATATACAGCATATACCTCACTGATGCAAAATTGGGAACACTTACAAAAAAGTTTTTTGCAACCAATATTAGACTATTACAAACAAACACGACATGGACTAGGTTATGATATTGAAGTAAATGAGAATTATCCATTAATTGAAACAACTGATCAAATACTAGAAATGATAAGTTTAGATGGAATTGTTGTTTCATATGCGGGTATTTTTGAAGGTCGAGATATCGGAATTACATTTAATTGTACATGGGACACAGAAAATGGACTAGGGCTTCGTCTATTAAATGAAAAAGTAACTGAAGTAGGCTACCAAGATGTTGCGATTTGAATATAAAATTTGTTAATAGGGATTAACAGAAAAAGACTAATGAATTATGAACACTGGGGATTAATATACATATAGCTTAGAGCTTCCTTTCAAATATAAACCTGAAGAAAAAAGAAGGTATAAATTGAGCAAAAATCTAAGAGATGTTTTTAAAGGTAACTGACAAATATGCTTAATAAATTTCGAAGGCTTATTCCAACTTGAATGTTGAGGAGGAATGAGCCTTTTTTATAAACAGTACGACTTTATTTCAAAGCTACAACAAATAATAACTGTATAGAAATAATAAAGTTTTTTAATAATATATTGAGCCATACAAATTTATTAAACGAAAGCACCTTTTAGTTTAATAAGAAAATTAGTATATTCTTTGATTACACTTCTATGAAATCATACATTAAGCATAATTCCAATCTTTTCCGATATCACAATTCCCATATGGATTTATTCCTTCAAATGCTCCGACATACATAACTTTCCCACTGCGAATGATCCATTCCATACCATGTTCTTCTTCCCATGTGCAATTTAATTCTAAATCAATGACAGGTTCAGATTTATTTTTAGGATTCGGAATACATATAGTATTTGGTGTAATATAAGGTAGAACATCTGTCGGTTTAGAAAATTCTATAATATCTTCACCTATATCATCAAGAAAGTCATTACAGTATCTAATAGATGCTTTACAAAGTTTATTTATCAGTTCCTCACTTAAGGAATTTAAGTATGTTATACATAGTTCTGCGTATTCGATATCTGCATCTTGGTCTATGTATACCAGAATGTTTTGATCAAATAATTCGAAATAGGCTTCTCCTTCTAATCCGGAATATTCATTGGTTTTAAGGTTTTTAATAGCCACTTCATTTAATACCTCCTTTAAATTGAATTTTTATATTATTTTACCACATAAGTAGTCCCTATTTTTTAATTACTCGTTAGTTAATTCGTGAAAACGATTTATAACATCTTCCTCTTCAAACGTGCTATACCACCTATAATCACTATCATCTAAAATACGAAAATGTTGATTAATCGCATTTTGTTGGTGCGATTAAACGGTAAGTAATTCAACTAACGCATGCGTTAGTTCTATAAGTTCATGAGTCGCAAATGCGGATTTTTTTGTTTGTGCTGTTTATTGCGGTAAAGATTCTTCCATTCAATAAGGCGTAGGACATACATTTTAACGTTTTTATACGCTAAGGGATTCTCAAAACTCCATAACACGAGTTGAATTTCTCGAATCCTTCCTTAACATCATTCAATTCTTCTTTTATCCCGCATTAACAGGCAGTAATACTCCCACCTCAAAATTCAGCGAAAGCAAAGAAGTTAGGTGGGAGATAAACTGCCCGTAAAAGCCCGATTGGTTCAACTAATAATCAGTGGGGGATGAAGAAAACCCCCACTGATTAAAGTTTCACTTTAT
>NZ_FOLV01000012.1:48105-118868 GCF_900112415.1 Bacillus sp. 491mf | reverse complement strand
TGGGAGAAAAAACAGTTAAGACAATGATCCTTACGTTTGTTGTATTAACATGCTGGTATGTAGCTTATGCAAATCCAAGTATTCTTGGAATCATTGATGCCCTAAGTGGTCCGTTAGTTGCTGCTATCTTATGTCTATTACCAATGTATGCGATCCGTAAAGTACCAGTACTAGCTAAATACAGAGGGAAAGCGAGCAATGTATTTGTTATTATTATAGGTATACTTACTGTTCTAGCAAGTATTAGATCATTATTCTAATTCACTATTATTGGTTCTAGTGCAAAAATAGTGGGATATGAAAAAAGAACGAAAGATGCCTCACGGAAAGCCCGTGTAAGGGATGCAATTAGAAGTGCACCCCAATTGTTAGACATAGTCTAACAATTGGAGGTGCTTTTTATATGCAGATTTTTAAAGAACTTACACTGGATCTTTAGAAAAAAGAAAAAATCTCACCTGAAATTAAACTTATATAACCTTAGCTTGATGGGCATGAGGGAAGGACTTATTTTTTAGTCATTCCCTATTTTATTGAGGATATTAACTTTATGTAGTGAATATTTATAAATGAACTGGAAGGGATTTGGGAATGGTTGGAGAAATTAGAGGTACTTCAGGAAATTTTGTTTCATCGTAGCGGTTGATAGATGTCATAATTACGGGTGTTTCGCTTCAGTGTATTCAATTCTCTAGGAATGTAAATGATAGGGGAGGAATTATGATGGCAGTGAAAAAACGTAAGTGGCTAAAGATGGTGTGTACAGGATGTATACTTGGCTCATTGCTTGTCTCAACTGGGTGCTCTGGAAAGAAAACAAGTACAAGTAGTGAGGAAACAGTTAAGGTCGGTGTACTTGCTTCGTTAACTGGACCGCTTGAATCGTATGGAAAGCAAACAGTAAATGGATTTGAACTCGGTCTCGACTATGCAACTGGTGGAACGGGAAAAGTAGAAGGGAAAAAGATTAAGTTTGTTGTAGAAGATACGGAAACAAAAGCAGATGTAGCAGTAAAGAAGGCTACGAAACTACTAGAAGAAGATAAAGTAGACTTTTTAGTTGGTTCATCTAGTTCAAGCGATACGCTAGCAGTTTTACCATTGGCTGAGGAGTATGAAAAAATAATGGTTGTTGAGCCAGCTGTAGCAGATAGTATTACCGGTAAGAACTGGAATAAATATATTTTTAGAACAGGACGAAATTCATCTCAAGATGCAATTGCTGGTGCAGCATCAATTGCTAAGAAAGATGTAAAGATTGCAACGTTAGCTCAAGACAATGCATTCGGAAGAGAAGGGATTGCGGCATTTAAGGATGCAGCAAAGAAGCTAGGCGCAAACATTGTAAATGAACAATATGCAGATGCGAATTCTACTGATTTTACGGCAAATATCCAAAATATTATAAGCTCCAAACCAGATTATTTATTTATTGTTTGGGCAGGTGCAAATTCGCCGTGGAAACAACTAAAAGATATGAATGTTGAGCAGCAAGGTATTAAAATTTCAACGGGTGCACCGGATATTTCAGCGCTAAAAACGATGGATGCGTTAGTTGGTATGCAAGGATTTTCTGTGTATTATCATGCGCTTCCGAAAAATAAAGTGAATGATTGGTTAGTAGAAGAACATAAAAAACGATTTAACGGTGCTGTTCCAGACTTGTTTACGGCTGGTGGGATGTCAGCCGCTATTTCAATTGTTGAGGCCTTAAAGAAAACAAAAGGAGATACTGATGTCGATACGCTCATAAAGAAAATGGAAGGAATGGAATTTGAAACACCAAAAGGTACAATGAAATTCCGTGCAAAAGATCATCAAGCTTTGCAAACGCTTTATTCGATTACTTTGAAAAAACAAGACGGGGGTGATTACCCTGTTCCAATTTTAGAGCGGGAATTAAAAATGACAGAAACAGAACCGCCAGTTCGTAATAAATAATCAGAATAGTTAAATTAATTATTGCTAGGAATATACAAATTATCTATTGTAGGCAGCTTTATATAAGGACTATTGTTGAATGTTATCCATTCCTGTAAAAGGGATGGATAACTGATTTAGAGAAAAAGAAGCTAGATGGGGAATTACGGGTAGAACATGACTGAGTGATGAAGGAAACGTCCACTTAAAAAGAAACTGATTTTCATGTCATTTTTTCAATTTGTATTTATAGGAATCCTTTGTAAGGAGGACATAATGTGGAGAAATTGTTAGAAACTCACAATCTGTCTGTTTCGTTTGGAAAACATCATGTTATTAAAGAGGTAAATTTAATAATACCAAAAGGAAAATTTATTTCCGTTATTGGTCCAAACGGGGCAGGGAAAACGACTCTTTTTAATTTGTTAAGTGGTCAACTTTCTCCAACAAAAGGGGAGATTTATTTTAAAGAACGCGACATTACAAAACTATCGATTTCAGAGCGAACGCGTTTTGGTATGGGACGTTCTTTTCAGCTTACAAACATTTTTCCAGAATTAACGGTTCTTGAAAATATTCGACTTGGTGTACAGTCTTATGCGAAAGATTATTATCGTTTCTTCCCGCGTCCAGCTCATTATAAACAACAACAACAAGAAGCACGCCATTTACTTGAGTCTGTGTTGCTGAATGAAAAGGAAAATGTACTTGCAAAGGATTTAGCTCATGGGGAAAAGCGAAAATTGGAATTAGCAATGCTTTTAGCACTAAAAACGGAGTTGTTGTTGTTAGATGAACCGACAGCTGGTATTTCTATTGAAGAAGTTCCCGCTATTCTACAAGTGATTGAACATATAAAAAATGATTGTGAAAAAACAATTGTATTAATTGAGCACAAAATGGATATGGTTCTGCATTTATCTGATCATCTCGTTGTGTTATTTCAAGGGGAATTATTAGCTGAAGGGTTACCGGGAGAAATTATGAAAGATGAGCGTGTACAGACTGCCTATTTAGGGGGATTATTCAGTGACACTATTAAAAGTGGATAATATTGAAACGTATTTAGATCAGTTTCATATTTTACAAGGTGTTTCTTTTGGAGTAGAGGAAGGGACCATTACAGTCTTATTTGGAAGAAACGGAGCAGGGAAAACGACAACGCTGCGTTCTATAATAGGATTTCATACGATTTCTAACGGAGCTGTTTATTATAATGGGGGAAAAATAAATGGGCTAACAACACATATGATTTCGCGAAAAGGTATCGGGTATGTACCGGAAAATCAAGGGATCTTTTCCGATTTAACGGTTGAAGAAACATTTGCTATTGCTCAAACGAGAAAAAATGACGAAACAGATGAAAAAGTGGAATGGATGTTGGATCTTTTTCCAGACTTAAAACAATTTTGGTATAAAAAGAGTGGATTATTAAGTGGAGGACAAAAGCAAATGCTTGCTATCGCAAGGGCCTATATTAATAGCGAAGGTCTGCTGCTTATTGATGAGCCTAGTAAAGGTTTGTCACCAATTATGATTGAGAAGTTGATGGACTCCATTTTAAAAATGAGGGAAAAAACAACAGTTTTACTTGTTGAACAAAACTTTATGATGGCCAGTCAAATTGGTGATTATTTTTACATTATGGATAACGGGAAAATTGTATACAATGGCCCGATGAGTGAACTAAAGGAAAATAAAGAGACGTGCCATAAGTATTTAGGGATTTCTTAACCTTTATTAGGGTGAGGTGAAAAACGTGGATGTGTTAGTGAATTTATTTGTAAATGGTGTTTCGACAGGCGTGTTAATTTTTTTATTAGCATCTGGCTTAACACTTATTTTTGGTTTGATGGACGTTCTTAATTTCGCTCATGGTGGATTATTTGCATGGGGTGCTTTTACTGGGGTGTGGTTGTTTGATTTAACAGGCAGTTATATGTTTGCATTATTTGGTGCGATTGTAATTGGTATGTTTCTTGGCTTGATATTAGAAAGATTTCTCATTCGTCCTGTTTATGGAAATCATGTTCGGCAACTGCTCGTTACACTAGGGGGCATGCTTGTGCTAAGTGAATGTATAAAATTATTTTGGGGACCAAATCCGATCGGAGCTAAATTACCGAATTGGTTACAAGGAAGTTTTACATTTGATGGGATCATACTAATCAAATATCGCTTATTTGTTATTTTAATCGGTTTATTGGTTTACATCGGATTTGTCTTGCTACTTCGAAAAACAAAAATTGGGCTAATGATCCGTGCTGGTGTAATGGATAAAGAGATGGTGCAAGCACTTGGAATTAATGTGAAGGCCATCTTTTCTTTCGTGTTTTTATTAGGAGCTGGAATGGCATCGTTAGGTGGCTTTCTTCTCGCGCCTTATTCGGGAGTTATTTTTGCTGAAATGGGAATGCAGTATGCGATTTTAGCTTTTATCGTTGTAATCATTGGTGGATTAGGTAGTGTACAAGGATCGGTAATTGCATCCTTAATCGTTGGGTTGGCAGGAGCTTTTACAGCATATTATGTGCCAGATTTATCACTTGCGATAAACATGTTAATGCTGTTATTCGTCTTATTAGTTAAGCCGACAGGAATTGTTGGTGAAAAGGGGTGAGACTGTTATGAACACATTATCTAATCGAATAAATTTGTATTTTGGAGGTGCAGTGCTTCTCTTTTTTAGCATATTTCCTTTCTTAAACGATTCAAGGAGCATGTTAATCTTATTCACACAAATTTTCATCTTCGCAATCTTCGCGATGAGTTTTGATATTTTACTAGGTTATACGGGAATAGTATCGTTTGGGCACTGTATGTTCTTTGGAATTGGTGCTTATTGCGTCGCACTCTTATTTGATCGACAAGAGGCATCGATATCAAGTTTTTTAATAGGGCTTATAGTAGCAATCACCTTATCTGCAGTTATTAGTTATATGATTGGTATGCTTTCCTTGCGATTAAAAAGTCACTTTTATGCGATGCTAACACTTGCGATTTCTCAACTATTCTTTGTGCTCGCTGAAAAGTGGAGAACCGTCACGCATGGGGGAGATGGCTTTACATTCCGTGTCCCTGAAATATTTCGAGATCGCTATTCATTCTACTATATTACATTAATCAGTCTTGTGATCATTTTTTTATTACTACAACTGTTTACAAAATCTTCAATTGGAAAAGTATTAAAAGCCATTTCGCAAAATGAACAACGTGTGGAGGCGCTCGGTTATAAAATCCTTCACTATAAAGTAATTGCGAGTGTTGTGGCTGGAATTGTCGCCTCTGTGAGCGGCGCTTTATTTGTTATTACACTCCGATTTGTAAATACGACCGTGTTCTCAATTGACATGACGTTGAATGCTTTATTAATGACAACGATCGGCGGGATTGGGACATTAGTAGGAGGGATAATAGGGGCTGGAATCATTGAATCGTTGAAATACTATTTATCAGAGCTTGCTGCACAGTATCCAATATTTGAGCGGTGGACAATTATTCTAGGTTTATTGTATATCATCGTCTTATTAGGTCTTCCAACGGGTATGTTAGGGACTGTAAAGAAGTTGGTGAATTGGAAACGACATAAGAAAAAAGGGAAAAGGAAGCAAGTTGAGCATAGTGCTTAATACACTAGAGAATGGCCTCTTAACTGAAAAACGAACTGAATAGTTATTTATAGGTAACCTACAAAGATTAAAGGGCATGATTGTATTTTTAACGATATTTAGATAAAATTCATTCTATGATAAAAATAGTATTTTAGAAAGATTAGGGAGTGTTATATTTGGCAGAATTATTACAAGGGAAAAATGCATTAATTACAGGAGCTGGAAGAGGGATTGGCCGTGCTGTAGCAATCGCTCTAGCAAAAGAAGGTGTGAATGTAGGACTTTTAGCACGTTCAGAAGAAAATTTAAAAGCTGTTGCAAAAGAAGTTGAGGCAGAAGGCGTAAAAGCTGTAACCGCTACTGCTGATGTATCTTCATATGAAGAAGTAAGTGAAGCAATTGAAACATTAAAAAATGGTTTAGGTTCTATTGATATTTTAATTAACAATGCCGGAATTTCTAAATTTGGCAATTTCCTGGAACTAGATGTCGCGGAATGGGAAAAAATTATTCAAGTGAACTTAATGGGCGTATATTATGTGACTCGTGCTGCGTTACCGGGAATGATTGAACAGCAGTCTGGTGATATTATTAATATTTCATCAACAGCTGGACAAAAGGGAGCGCCAGTTACAAGCGCGTACAGTGCTTCAAAATTTGGTGTCCTTGGTTTAACAGAATCTTTAGCGATGGAAGTACGTAAACATAATATTCGTGTGACAGCATTAACACCAAGTACAGTTGCAACAGATATGGCAGTAGAATTAGGATTGACAGATGGTAACCCAGATAAAGTTATGCAGGCTGAAGATATTGCAGAATTTATTGTAGCCCAGCTGAAATTAAATAAACGTATATTCATTAAATCTGCTGGATTATGGTCAACAAATCCATAAGAAAATAGATGATTAGAATAATAAAAACGGATAGCTGTTCTTTTTAGGACAACTATCCGTTTTTGTATAAATTGTAATCAACCTGAAACTCGTAAGTTTGTACAGAAACGTATTTGTGAAGTTATTGATTATATTACAAAAGCCTATCACGCAACGTATGAAATGAACTATGAATTAGCAAGTCATGGCCCCGCTGTTTTTAACAACATACTTTACGCGAATGTTCATCCGTGGCATCCTCTTTCAAAGATATTTTAGTAATGTGATGAAAACATGCAATTGTATTCCAAATGGTACAATTGCATGTTTTTTATTTTGAAAATTAAATATCTAAAAATTAACTTATTAAATAAAATACTTTCATCTCCAATTTAGATAGTCGAATTTTACAACATGAAATGTTATGATGCCATTAAGCTAAAATAAGTTTGAAAGGGGTCTAGAAATAACGAATATGGATAAAGAAAAACAACAATTGAGCGTGGAAGTTGCAAGATTATATTACCAATCCGATTATAGTCAACAAGAAATTGCAAATAAATTGAATATTTCAAGGCCGACTATTTCAAGATTGTTAAAATATGCAAAAGAAAAAGGGTTTGTTCAAATTCAAATTGCTGATCCATTTGCTGATTTAGATAATGTCGGAAATTTGCTTAAAGAAAAATATCATTTATTAGAGGCGCATGTCGTATTTTCTCCAATACCAGAATATACGGTCATTACGGAACATATTAGTAAGTTTGCTGCTGAGTATATGGAGAAGACCGTTACAAATGGTGATATTGTTGGTGTGAGCTGGGGGACGACCATGTATGAAATTGCTAGAAAAACTGTTCCTCAGCATGTAAAAGGGGTAGAAGTTGTCCAGTTAAAAGGAGGCATTAGTCATTCCAATGTAAATACATATGCGAATGAAACAATAGCCTTTTTTGCAGATGCGTTTCAAACAACTCCAAGAAACCTCCCGCTTCCAGTTATATTTGATAATGCAATTACAAAGGAATTAGTAGAGCAGGATCGTCATATTCATCATATTATTGAGATGGGAAAACAAGCGAATATAGCTATTTTTACTGTCGGAACTGTTAGGGACGAGGCTTTATTATTCCGATTAGGATATTTAAATCAAAATGAGATGAGCGTATTAAAAGAAAAAGCGGTTGGTGACATTTGTTCACGTTTCTTTGATGGAAATGGAAATATTTGCAGTGAAGAAATAAATAGGCGCACAATTGGCATTGATCTAGAGGAACTGCGTTTAAAAGATCGGTCAATTCTAGTTGCAGGAGGGGCTAGAAAAGTAAAGGCAATTGATGGTGCGTTAAGAGGCAGATATGCGAATGTGCTAATTATCGATCAACACACGGCAAAAGAGTTGCTAAATTATCAAAAAGGATAGGAACAGGAAATCTCTCAAAATTCATTTGAGAGATCTTTTTTTTAGTTCTATGAACAAAATTTCAAAAGTGTGTTTACATTTGTTCAAGATAGAGTTAGAATGAAGTTGTTAAAAGATATGAGGAGTGAAGAAAATGAACATTGCAAAGTTAATTGATCATACAGTTTTAAAACCAGATACTAAAAAAGAAGACGTTATGAAAGTTTTAGAAGAAGCAAAAAGATACAATTTCGCTTCAGTTTGTATTAATCCTACATGGGTAAAATTAGCTGCTGAAGAATTAGCAGGGCATGATGTTGATGTTTGTACAGTTATTGGATTCCCTTTAGGTGCAAATACAACTGAGACAAAAGTATTTGAAACAAAAGACGTGATTGCAAAAGGTGCAACTGAAGTAGACATGGTAATCAATGTTGGTGCTTTAAAAGATGGAGAAAATGAATTAGTAGAAAAGGATATTTATGAGGTTGTACAAGCTGCAAAAGGAAAAGCGCTTGTAAAAGTTATCATTGAAACTTGCTTATTAACAGATGAAGAAAAAGTTCGTGCGTGTCAATTAGCTGTTAAAGCTGGTGCTGACTTTGTAAAAACTTCAACTGGATTCTCAACTGGTGGGGCAACTGCAGAAGATATTGCATTAATGCGCAAAACTGTTGGAGAAAACGTTGGCGTGAAAGCATCTGGTGGAGTTCGTACAAGAGAAGATGCAGAGAAAATGGTGAAAGCTGGCGCTTCTAGAATTGGAGCAAGTGCTAGTGTGGCAATTGTGTTAAATGACACAAACGGCGGTACAGGTACTTATTAATCTATAAACAGTTGCAAGTAATAGATACACGAGTTGTTGAAAAGGCATAGTGTATCTATTGCTGTAACACTTGAAAAATATGTAAGCGGATACGAAAGGGAGGAGAATGTTATAAAGTACGTAATTGGTATTTTAGGCCTCGTTATTATTTTAGCTATCGCATGGCTTGCTAGTAATAATCGTAGAAAAGTAAAATTTCGTCCGATTGTAACAATGATTGTTTTGCAGTTTATTCTAGGATTTCTGCTATTAAATACAAGTGTAGGGAACATCTTAATAAGTGGGATTGCAGATGGATTCGGACAATTATTAAAGTACGCTGCTGATGGTGTTAATTTTGTGTTTGGTGGTTTGGTAAATAAAAATGAGTTTTCGTTCTTTTTAGGGGTATTAATGCCAATTGTATTTATTTCAGCTTTAATTGGTATTTTACAACATATTAAAGTATTGCCATTCATTGTGAAATACATTGGTCTCGTGTTAAGTAAAGTGAATGGAATGGGAAAACTTGAATCATATAATGCTGTAGCTTCAGCGATTTTAGGCCAGTCAGAGGTATTTATCTCTGTTAAGAAACAGTTAGGGTTATTGAGTGAAAGAAGATTATATACATTATGCGCGTCTGCAATGTCAACGGTGTCGATGTCTATAGTAGGATCGTATATGGTTCTTTTAAAACCGGAGTATGTTGTAACCGCTTTAGTGTTAAACCTGTTTGGTGGATTTATTATTGCCTCTATTATTAATCCGTATGAAGTTACTGATGAAGAAGACATTTTAGAAGTACAAGAAGAAGAGAAAAAAACCTTTTTTGAAGTGCTAGGGGAATATATTATAGATGGTTTTAAAGTTGCGATTACTGTTGCTGCTATGCTGATTGGATTCGTTGCTTTAATCGCTTTCATCAATGCTATTTTTAAAGGAGTAATTGGAATCTCGTTCCAAGAAATTCTTGGATATGTATTTGCCCCATTTGCTTTTATTGTAGGAATTCCATGGCATGAAGCTGTTAACGCTGGTAGTATTATGGCCACAAAACTCGTATCGAATGAATTTGTAGCGATGACAAATTTAGCTCAAGGGAATTTTCATTTTACAGGAAGAACAACTGCAATCTTATCAGTATTTCTTGTTTCATTTGCAAATTTTTCATCTATTGGCATTATTGCTGGTGCAGTTAAAAGTTTACATGAAAAACAAGGGAATGTTGTGGCAAGGTTTGGTTTGAAATTACTGTTTGGGGCAACATTAGTAAGCTTTTTATCAGCCACTATCGTTGGTTTAATATATTAAGAATTTTAATAACTAAAAATTAAAAGGATTGGTGATTAGAATGAGAATGGTAGATATCATTGCGAAAAAACGTGACGGTAAAGAACTAACAACGGAAGAAATTCAATTTTTTATTAAAGGATATACAGATGGAACAATTCCTGATTATCAAGTAAGTGCACTTGCGATGGCTATCTTTTTCCAAGACATGTCTGACCGTGAACGTGCAGATTTAACAATGGCAATGGTTCAATCTGGAGAAACAATTGATTTATCAGAGATTGAAGGAGTTAAGGTAGATAAGCACTCAACTGGCGGGGTTGGTGATACAACAACATTAGTTTTAGGACCGTTAGTGGCAGCTTTAGATGTACCAGTTGCGAAAATGTCTGGGCGCGGTTTAGGTCATACAGGTGGAACAATTGATAAATTAGAAGCAGTAGAAGGGTTCCACGTTGAAATTACGAAAGAACAATTCATTGACATCGTAAACCGTGATAAAGTTGCAGTAATTGGACAAACTGGAAATTTAACACCTGCTGATAAAAAAATATATGCTTTGCGTGACGTGACAGGAACTGTAAACTCAATTCCATTAATCGCAAGTTCTATTATGAGTAAAAAAATTGCAGCTGGTGCTAATGCAATTGTCCTAGATGTGAAAACAGGTGCTGGTGCATTTATGAAAACAGAAGAAGATGCAATTGAATTAGCTCATGCAATGGTACGAATCGGAAACAATGTTGGTCGTCAAACAATGGCTGTTATTTCCGATATGTCGCAACCTCTTGGATTTGCAATCGGTAATGCGCTTGAAGTGAAAGAAGCGATCGATACATTAAAAGGAGAAGGTCCAGAAGATTTAACAGAATTGGTGCTTGTATTAGGAAGCCAAATGGTTGTACTTGCTAAAAAAGCAAATACGTTAGAAGAGGCACGTGAAATGTTGAAAGAAGTAATGGAAAACGGAAAAGCAATTGAGAAGTTCAAACAATTCTTACACAATCAAGGCGGAGACAGTTCAATTGTCGATCAACCAGAAAAATTACCACAAGCGAAATATGTAATTGAAGTACCAGCTAAAACTTCAGGTGTTGTATCTAACATTGTTGCAGATGAAATTGGTATTGCTGCAATGCTTCTAGGAGCAGGACGAGCAACGAAAGAAGACGAAATTGATTTAGCTGTTGGTTTAATGTTACGTAAAAAAGTTGGTGACGCTGTAAAAGAAGGCGAGCCATTAGTAACGATTTATACAAATCGCGAAGATGTTGAGGATGTAAAAGAGAAAATTTATGAAAATATTTCTATTGCAGAAAAGGCTGAAGCTCCAAAGTTAATTTACACTGTTATTACTGATTAATGTTAAATAGAATGTAATGTATATAAATACAAATTGAAAGACTGAAATGAAAAACTCCTTTCTTTTTAGGGTGGGCGAGGGCATCTGGCTGTGCATAGAAACGGTCAGGGCCTATTCCTGCCACATGCGAGGTTTGAAACAAAAGGAGAAAGCAAGTAGCTGCCATTTTGTATTTTGCATAGTAGCAACTTACATGTTGGAAATTTAAAATAGATTTACATACTTTGAGGAGGAATTGATATGAATAAACAAAAATATATTGAAGAAGCTACAAAGATGTTATCAAAGGCTTATATTCCATATTCAAAGTTCCCTGTTGGAGCAGCGCTCGTTACGAAAGCTGGGAAAATTTATACAGGCTGTAACATAGAAAACGCATCTTACGGTTTATGTAATTGTGCTGAAAGAACAGCAATATTTAAAGCAGTATCAGAAGGTGAACGTGATTTCAGTTACTTAGTAATAACAGGGAAGACTGATGGACCTATTTCACCATGCGGAGCTTGCAGACAGGTTATTGCAGAATTTTGTGATCCGCAAATGCCAGTATTATTGACGAATCAAAAAGGTGATGAAAAAGAAGTAACAGTTGAACAATTATTACCAGGTGCATTTTCGATAGATGATTTAATCTAATACAAGGTAAGCATTGTATGATTTGAAAATGATAAAAATAATTCTAACTGAACTGTACCCCGAATCGTGGACACTTAGAAAAGTCCATGGTTCGGGGTTATTGTGTTTTCATACTTATTCTCTTGTAAAATGGAATCTTCATTCCTTAAATAGTTCAAATTGTACAAAAAGGACAGTAATGCTTTTAATTACAGGTAAATAATATATGAAAAACATACCACCTTGTTTTTGCTGGTAAGGTTGTATGTTTTTGATAGGGCTTTATTTCTATCTAAAACCTTATTTGTTTATAAATACATAAACTCATTTCAATTTTTCGCATATAAGTTACGGTTATGCAGAAAAAAACATGATTTGCTTTCTCCATATTTCTATAGAAAGGGTATAATAAATTAGCAGCAGTGGACATTAAAAGAGATTGCTTTGTATTGATGTAGAAATACATAACTACCACCTAATTTAAATTTTGTTTGATATAAAAAAAGATAAGAGAAGAGACGGTGATACGATGACAAAGAAAAAAGAAAGCATAGAAACTGGATGGAACTTTGATAACAGTTATGCCCGTCTACCGAAATCATTTTTTACGAGCCTTAGTCCAACTCCAGTTCGCTCACCGAAATTGGCTATTCTTAATCATTCGTTGGCAACATCTTTGGGGTTGAATGCCGAGGAACTAGAAAGTGACGAAGGTGTAGCGGTACTGGCAGGAAATCGGATTCCAAAAGGTGCGTTTCCTCTTGCTCAAGCATATGCGGGGCATCAATTCGGGCATTTTAACAGGTTAGGGGACGGCAGGGCTTTACTACTTGGCGAGCAGATGACGCCTTTAGATGAAAGGTTTGATATTCATCTGAAAGGTTCTGGCCGAACAGCGTACTCCCGCAGGGGAGATGGACGAGCGGCATTAGGGCCAATGTTACGCGAATATATTATCAGTGAAGCAATGCATGCGCTTGGTATTGCTACTACCCGCAGTCTAGCGGTAGTGACAACTGGTGAGTCAATCATTCGTGAAAGGGAGCTACCTGGTGCAATTCTTACTCGTGTTGCTGCAAGTCACATTCGTGTGGGTACCTTTCAATATGCTTCTCAGTGGGGGACTGATGAAGAGCTCCAAATTTTAGCTGATTATACTTTACAGCGACATTATTCAGGTAGTGAGATGGCTGAAAACCGCTATCTTTATTTGCTTGAGGAAGTGATTAAGCGTCAAGCTTCGTTAATTGCGAAATGGCAACTTGTGGGCTTTATTCATGGGGTGATGAATACTGACAATATGGCTATAAGCGGAGAAACAATTGATTATGGTCCTTGCGCCTTCATGGATACTTATAATCCAGAAACAGTATTCAGTTCCATTGATATTCAAGGTCGCTATGCTTATGGCAATCAGCCATATATTGGTGGATGGAATCTTGCAAGGTTTGCTGAAATTTTATTACCGCTTTTGCATAGTGATTATGCAAAAGCAATGGAAATGGCTCAAAATGCAATTTTAAATTTTAATGAGTTATATCATTCAAACTGGCTCACTGGAATGAGAGCTAAATTAGGGATATTTAATGAAGAAGAGCAGGATAAACTCCTTTTTGAAGAGCTCTTTACTATAATGGAGAAGTATCGTGCGGACTATACGAATACCTTCCGTGCGTTAACTTTTGATAAGCTCAGGGACATGGCTTTGTTTGAGACTACAGAGTTTGCAGAGTGGCATGTAAAGTGGCAGGAAAGACTAGGTAGACAAGAAGAATCGAAAGCTTCCTCACAATTATTAATGCGAAAAAGCAATCCTGCGATAATCCCTAGGAACCACAGGGTAGAAGAAGCATTAGAAGCTGCTGTAGAACATGAAGATTATAGCGTGATGGAACGTCTTCTTAATGTTCTTTCAAATCCTTACGAGTACTCCAAAGAACAAGATGAGTACGCTACACTGCCTGTGCCATCATCCTGTCCTTACCGAACTTTTTGTGGTACATGATATAGAAGCGTTAGGGATAGTGTTTTCTATAATATAGTTTAAGATTCGCACAAAAAAATGCTACTTCTTTAGTTGGAGGTAGCATTTTTTTAGTTTATGGTAAGGTCTAGCTATTTTTTTGAACTCTTCCTAATTTAATTATAGCATTTAGAAAATGGTTAATATAGGCTTTTTATTCTCATTTACTACTGCTAAAATCAATAGAACATTAATGGTAAGGGGAGATGTGGAATGAGTTCTTTGGTTCTCGGTTTTCAGGAAATGGAAAAAACGCAGCTTTTGCTCGTTGGCGGAAAAGGGTTACATTTAGGGGAATTATCAAAAATTGAAGGAATACAAGTACCAGAAGGATTTTGTGTTACAACAGTGGGATATCAAAAAGTCATCGAACAAAACGAAACGTATCATGCTTTGTTAGATCGATTAACAATGCTAAAAGTAGAGGATCGAGATCAAATTGGTGAAATCAGCGGGAAGATTCGGAAAATCATTATGGAAGTAGAGATTCCTTCCGATGTTGTGAAAGCTGTTGCTCACTATCTCTCCCAGTTTGGCGAGGAACATGCTTATGCAGTACGTTCCAGTGCAACTGCTGAAGATTTACCACATGCCTCTTTTGCTGGTCAGCAAGACACTTATTTAAATATCATTGGAAAAGAAGCCATTTTGCGGCACATCAGCAAATGTTGGGCTTCCCTATTTACAGATCGTGCTGTGATTTACCGTATGCAAAACGGGTTTGACCACAGCCAAGTGTATTTATCCGTTATCATTCAACGGATGGTGTTCCCGCAGGCTTCAGGAATTTTATTTACTGCTGATCCGATTACTTCCAATCGAAAGCTACTATCTATCGATGCTAGCTTTGGACTGGGTGAGGCCCTTGTCTCTGGCTTGGTGTCTGCCGATTGCTATAAGGTGCAAGAAGAAAAGATCATCGATAAAATGATTGCAACCAAAAAACTAGCAATCTATGCTCTAAAAGAAGGAGGCACAGAAACACAGCAAATAGAACCCAATCACCAAAAAAGTCAAACACTTACTGACCAACAAATTCTACAATTAGCACGCATAGGAAAACAGGTAGAAGCTTATTTTGCTTGCCCGCAAGATATCGAATGGTGTCTGGTTGACGAGACATTTTATATCGTGCAAAGTCGTCCGATTACTACTTTATACCCTGTCCCTGAAGCAGATGATCAGGAGAATCGTGTTTATGTATCTGTCGGTCATCAACAAATGATGACCGATCCCATGAAACCATTGGGAATGTCTTTATTCCAGTTAATATCTTTTGGACCTAGGTTTAAAGCTGGTGGGAGGTTATTTGTTGATATCACGAATAATCTGGCTTTACCTGTCAGCAGAAAAACGATAATAGATGCATTGGGACAATCCGATCCGCTTATCAAAGACGCACTTATGACCGTAGTCGAACGAGAAAATTTTATAAAATTTTTACCAGATGATGGGGAAATACAAAGTTCCAGTCAAAGTAATAATGGTAAATCTGTGGATTTTCTAACACAAATCGAAAACGATCCGACAATCGTTACTGATTTGATCAAGAGTAGTCAAACATCGATAGAAGAGTTAAAACAAAACATCCAAACGAAATCAGGATCGAATGTATTTAATTTTATTCTAGAAGATATCCAGCAATTAAAGAAGATATTATTTGACCCACAGAGTTTGGGGGTAATTATGGCAGCTATAGATGCTTCATCATGGATCAATAAAAAAATGGAGAAGTGGTTAGGTGAAAAAAACGTAGCAGACACGCTTTCTCAATCTGTACCAAACAATATTACTTCGGAAATGGGTCTGGCGCTATTGGATGTCGCAGATGTGATTCGTCCTTATCCAGAAGTAATTGATTATTTACAACAAGTAAAAGATGATAACTTTTTGGATGAACTGGTTAAGTTTGATGGTGGGCAGGAAATCCAAGACGCTATCAATGCTTATCTCAACAAATACGGAATGCGATGTCCCGGAGAAATCGATATTACTAAAACTCGTTGGAGCGAAAAACCAACTACAATTATCCCCATGATTCTCAGTAACATCAAAAACTTTGAGCCTAATGCTAGCGAGCGAAAATTTGAGCAAGGGCGACAGGCCGCTTTGAAAAAAGAACAAGAGTTATTAGACCGAGTGAATCAATTACCGTGTGGTAAACAAAAAGCCGAAAAGACAAAACGAATGATCAGCCTGATCCGGAATTTCATCAGTTATCGGGAATATCCAAAATACGGCATGATTAATCGCTACTTCGTTTATAAGCAGGCTTTGATGAAAGAAGCCGAACAGCTTGTACAAGCCAAAGTTATTCGTAAAAAAGAAGACATATACTATCTTACTTTTGAGGAACTTCGTGAAGTTGTAGATACAAAAAAATTGAATTACCAGACCATCAGCAAACGAAAGGAAGAGTACAAACTATATGAAAAACTAAATCCCCCTCGTGTTATCACGTCTGATGGCGAAATCATTGTAGGTAAATACAAACGGGAACATCTCCCATCTAATGCTATTGCTGGTCTACCTGTTTCTTCCGGTGTTATCGAAGGAAGAGCACGTGTCATCTTAAATATGGAAAATGCGAATTTAGAAGAGGGAGATATATTGGTTACCGCCTTTACCGATCCTAGCTGGACACCGCTGTTTGTAGCTATCAAAGGCTTGGTTACGGAAGTAGGTGGTTTGATGACCCATGGTTCTGTCATTGCTCGAGAATACGGTCTTCCAGCAGTTGTAGGTGTGGAGAATGCTACGAAGCTGATCAAGGATGGACAAAGGATCAGGGTGAATGGAGCAGAAGGGTATATAGAAATACTATAATTTATTATATTTAAATCATAAAAGAAGAGAATTAGGAGAATCATTGACAGCATGGTACTTTGTGGTCTATGGTAAGAACTTCGTCACTAGGACATATAAGGGGCAGTAACTGAAGATTGGTATTAATGTCTGTTAAGATTATCTTGAAATCGGGAATGCTTTTTTATAAAAACCAAACTAAAGTCTGCTGAAGAAGAAAACATTTTGATTAATCATTTTTCAAAATGTTTTCTTTTTATTTATCATAAAATGTGGATTTGCGAGGTGTTTTTGAACAAACTTTATTTTAAAGCTACAATTCGCTCTGTTTTGAAATTTTCTCCTTCTTTGTCTTTATCGTCATAAATCACGGAACAATTTCAAATACAGTACCTTGGTTAAAATCAGTCACCTTCATAGAACCATAAACCCCTAAATATAGTTTGGTTTGATCCAGATTCGTTCCCAAAGTAACATAATAGGCTGATTGAGACTCAAAATTATAATCAGTTTCAATAACACTAAAATCATTTAGTTTACAATCTGTCCTTACTCTGGTATAAGCTAAAACCCCTCTAACTGGAGATCGAGATTCTTCTTTCTGGGCAAAATCGGTAAACACAACGCTTCCTGTTAAATTTGGGATTCCATTCCCCATATATGGCTGAACTCCTGTAAGTGCAGTTCCTCCAAATTTATCGGGTCTAGGATCCTTATGAAAATAACTAGTTAAAGGCTGAAGACGCCCTACTAAAGTTTTTATTGCTTCATTGTAATAAGCAATTGTGTTCTCATCTAAAGTCGGATTTACGGAACAGTGCCTTATAAACGAAGTAGGAAAAGCACCTTCCCACCCTCGCCAGCCAAAGTTAATAAATCCTTCTTGATCAGTTAAAGAAGCTTGAATAAGCTGAGTAACCGGTATTGGTTTATAATGAACGAATGAAAAAATTGACTCTACCAGGTCCTGTCCGACATTTCCCGCATATTTGATATATTGGTTATTAAACCTTTGAAATGAAATGCCTGTTATATTACGAACCCCTTTGGCAATTACCGTAAGTGTTTCCTGAATAGGTGCGGGAAGTTCATTAAAACGTGTGACTACAGGTGGATTATAATTAAATGTATTCTTATCTACATCAATTTCAATTATTTTACCTGCTATTTCCATATCATCCTGGCTTAAATTAAATGGGTCATAGCCTGCTCCGCCATCTCCAGTTGTTAAAATAAGTTTTCTGGTTTCAGGTGAAAAGTTTAAGCTATTGACACCATTATGATTAAAAAATGGTCTTCTTATGTTAAGTAATGTCCGTCGTTTTTGAGGTTGACCGTTCGATTGTAAAATCCATTCTTCAACTGTATCAATATGATCATATTGAGTTTCTCTATTTATCCACCTTAGATTTAAAGTATTGGAATCACACGGGTTAGGCTTAAAATGTTCAGAAAGAGCCCCTGGACCTTGTGTTCCAGCTACTGAATAATGAAGATAAAACAGACCGTTATAATAAAATTCTGGATGAAACGCTAGCCCTAGCAATCCCCGTTCATCATATCCACTACCTGAAACACCTTGTTCAGAACTACCTAACTTTATAATTCGCGAGCGAATATCTAAAAAAGTCCTTATAACTCCGTTTCCTATGTAAAAGATCTCTCCTACCTGAGTTACAATAAATAATCTTTCAATTGAGTCACCCGGAAGTATAGCTGTTTTCAAAACAGTGGGTAAATTTATCTTACTTACAATCGGTCGTAAACTAACCTTAACTTTTATCAACTAATTTGACACTCCTTCTAATTGTTTTCTTTTATAAGAATATGATTAGAACTGTTTTATTAGTATCAAATTAGGGCCAGAGAATTAGAGGGATTTCCTTTTAATTCTAGATCTTTTTCCTAAAGTCAATCGTTTTTTGTTATCATTTTCACCCTGGAAAAATAACAATGCAACATAGAGAAAACGGATAGGGTGCGATGTGTCCTATGTGATTAAATGATTTCTGCTTTTAATTTTTCTGGAATGATAATGAAATAACCATTTTCATCAATAGTGATCAATTTTCTTCTTTTTAACTGATTAATTGTGCGACTAATTGTTTCTCTTGATGTTCCAATCATATTGGCGAGTTCTCGATTCGTAAACTGGGTCGTTAAAGTATATGTACCATTCATTTCTACACCATTTGACTTACATAAACGAAGCAATAACATAATAATTTGTTCGTAAGTATCGTGAAGAATTTGTTCTTCTAATCTGTTCTGAAGATCCACAATTTTTTCTCCAAGAACTTTAAACATTTTAATACATAATTCAGGATGCTGAATTAAAATTTTCTCGAAATCAGCGATTGGAGTAACGATCAATTGTGCAGCCTCAAGTATTTCAGCATGTGCTGGGAAGGTACCTTTTTGAAAAAAGCCAGCATGAGGAAACATTTCTCCAGATTGAAGTACAGAAACAATTTGTTCTTTTCCAGTTGCGTCTGTTTTTTGAATTTTTACTTTACCTGAGTGGATAAAAAACACGCGATCAAGTATGTCGCCCTGCATAAATACAAACGATTTTTCCTTATACATTCGTAATTGTGAAATATCTACAATAGGCTGAAGTTCTTCCTCTGAAAGTTCTTTAAAGAGAGGCACTTCCTGTAAATGTTTTTTTATCATTTTTGCTTTCATATATACAACTCCTTAATAATTCAAGATATTTTCTTATAATAAATTTATATCAATTTTTTAAATGAAGCAGTGATAAAAATCATATTTGTGAGAAAGTGAAACTTTTATCAGTAACAGAAAAAGTACATAAGAAATAGAACATAAGCAAAAAGTGCTTATGTTCTATTTTTTACGTATAAGCGGTATCTATTTAAGAAATTTTTTATTTATTTAAGATCAAAAAATGTTGTTTTTGAACCTTAATTTGATATCTATAGATTGTACTTAAGCCTTTGCAATTGCACGCGGAAACAAAATATTATTTTCTAAATGAATGTGCTGGAATAGATCGGATTCAAGAGTTGCAAGTCGTTGATAGACAAGACGATAAGTACCGCAAGCTCCTTCTGGAGGAGTAAAGTCATTCGTAATGTTTCGAAGTTCTTTTATAATATCACCAGCATGACTATGCTCACTTTCCAGTTGTTCTACCACTTTGCGTAATTTCGCATAATTTTCATCAGTTGGATTTTGCTCAAATGCTAAAATTAACGGAAAATCTACTGTTTCTTCTTTAATTATATGCTGTTCTAATTCTGTTTTTAGTTCATGGAATAGCTTATGAATTTGAGCTAAATGAGGCTGATTTGATCCATGAACGCGGAATACTTTTGTCACATATGGACTTAACTGTGGCAATTCTTCATTTAAATAGCGATGATGTTTATTCACAATATAGTCAATTAATTCACTATAATTCGCGGTTGTCCAGTCAATTTTTGATTCATTTAATACTTTTGTTTCATGATAAAGAGTATTTAAGTTTGTTATAACTTCTTCTACTGATAAATTTCTCTCATGAATTGCATCGATAAGTGGTCTGTTACCTCCACAACAAAAATCTATTCTATATGATTTGAAAAGGTCGCTTGCTTTTGGGAATTTCGTAACAATATCACCAATCACAGAAGTCTCAGTAAATACATGTTCCATATGAATGCCTCCATTAAATTTTAATTTTATATCTAGATTAAAAATAGCAATAAATTTCAGTTTATGTAGTGATATATATCACTGATAACCTGTGAATTTCACCATACGTTGTTTGTGTGATATAGCCGATGCTTGTATTTATGCTAAAAGTAAGTGGAGCCTAAAAGAGCCAAGTATGGCAAATGAAATCGCTCCATTTTTTCAAGAGTAAATAACGATATTTTCATAGGGAGTTGTAATGTTTCGAATTAATTGACGGAAAATTATAACAATAATACAATGAAATAGAATGGATAGTCAGTTTTAAAGGGCTTTATAGAACTTAAGGGGGGGATTGTTATGAAGCAATCATTTTTTACTCGCAATCGAAAAAAATTAGCAGAAACATTGCCGGATGAATCTGTTACCATTTTATTTGCTGGACAGGCGCCTTATAAGTCAGCCGATGACCATTATAAATTTGTGCCAAACCGAAACTTCTATTATATGACTGGTATTGATGAGCCGAATGTTATTTTGGTGTTAAAAAAAGTAGGCGAAATAGTAGAAGAAATGCTCTTTATTGAGAAGGCAGATCCAGTTCTTGAAAAATGGGTAGGTAAAACAATTTCAAAAGAAGAAGCACAAGCTATTACAGGGATAAAAACGGTTGTGTACTTAGAAAGTTTTGAACAATCAATAGCGAGAACGTTTTTTACAGAACATGTAGAGCACGTGTATTTAGATTTAGAACGTCGTGAGTGGGCGGGGACAGAGACACGGACATTAACATTCGCTAAACATGTAAAGGAACGTTATCCACACCTTACAATCGGTAACGTTTATCCAAATATTACTGAATTGCGCGTATTTAAAACGGATAAAGAAATTGAAAAGATACGAGAAGCAATTATGGTTACAAAAGAAGGTATTTACAATGTGCTCAAACATGCGAAAGAGGGCATGATGGAATATGAATTAGAAGCTCATTTTGATTTTACACTAAAATCATCTGGTATAAAGAATCATGCATTCAATACGATTTTGGCAAGTGGGAAAAATGCAACCGTGCTGCATTATGAAAACAATGATTCTAAAATTAATAAAGGTGATTTAGTGTTGCTTGATCTTGGAGCTCAAAAAGATTACTACAATGCTGATATCAGCTTTACGTTCCCAGTGAGCGGAACATTTTCGAATCGCCAAAAACAGATTTACAATATTGTACTAAAAGCATTGAGGGAAACAATTGAGCTTATGAGACCGGGATTAAAATTTTCTGCACTAAATGAGCATACGAAAAAGGTACTTGCAGAAGAATGTAAGAAAATTGGTTTAATCCAAGAAGACTCAGAACTCTCCAATTATTATTATCATGGAGTGAGCCATTTCCTTGGCTTAGATACTCATGATGTAGGTTCATACAAAGATCGAGTGCTCGAAGCTGGCATGGTCATTACAGTGGAACCTGGTTTGTATATTGAAGAAGAAGCAATTGGAATTCGGATTGAAGATGATATTCTTGTTACCGAAAATGGATATGAAAATCTGTCAAAGGACATAATCCGAACAGTTGAAGAGATTGAAGATTTCATGAGAGCACATAATCCAAATGTGAAGGATAGACAGATCGTTGTAAAATAAGAAGAACGAAGGCGCCTAATGTTTGGCGTCTTTTTCATGTTGTTTTAGCATTTTTAGTAGTGCGTAATATAATGACTTTCTATTGTGAAGGGACTAAAATTAAGCGTATAATATTATAGGTCTAAAATATATAAGAGGAATTGTGAATGATAAAATGTAAGTAACACTGGCATTCAGATAGGGAGTTTTAAAATGAAATTAATTATTGCCGAGAAACCAGATCAAGGTTTGGCGCTTGTTTCTCAATTTAAATACAGGCGGAAAGATGGCTATTTAGAAGTAGAGGCGAATGAACTGTTTCCAAACGGGGCGTACTGTACGTGGGCAATTGGTCATTTAACGCAGTTATGTAACCCGGAACATTATCATGCGGAGTGGAAAAAATGGTCATTAAACACGTTGCCAATGATTCCAGAACGGTTTCAGTTTGAAGTAACGAAGTCAAAGTATAAGCAATTTAATGTTGTGAAACAGCTGCTACATAATCCGCAAGTGACGGAAATTATTCATGCGGGAGATGCTGGGCGCGAAGGGGAATTAATTGTACGGAATATCATTCATCTTTGTAATGTGCAAAAACCGATGAAACGTCTTTGGATTTCTTCTTTAACGAAGCAAGCAATCTATCAAGGCTTTAAAAATTTACTTGATGAAGCGGATACGGTGAATACTTATTATGAAGCATACACACGGTCATGTGCGGACTGGGTAGTTGGAATGAATGCATCCCGTGTTTTTAGCATTTTACTAAAGAAAAAAGGAATGAATGATGTTTTCTCCGCTGGGCGTGTGCAAACACCAACACTTGCATTAATTGTGAAACGCGAGAAAGAAATCGAAAACTTTAAATCGGAGCCATTTTGGGAAGTGTTCGCAACCTTTAATATAGATGAAAAAAAATATGAAGGTAAGTGGGAACAAGATAATGAGTCGCGCCTAAAAGATCCAAATATGGCAAATAAAATTGCGGCATTTTGTCAAAATAAACCGGCTGAAGTGAAAGAAATGAAAACAGAGCGGAAAGAGTTTCAGCCACCATTTTTATTTAACTTGTCATCTTTACAAGCAACGGCGAATAAAGCATTTAAGTTTTCACCGAAAAAAACACTTGATATAACACAAGCTTTATATCAAAAAGGAATTGTCTCGTATCCACGTTCGGATTCTAACTATGTAACAGAAGGCGAAGCTGCAACGTTTCCTGATATTTTACAGAAATTAAGTCAGTTTGAAGAATATAAAGATGTATTGCCAGTACCGATTCCTTCTATTATGAATAATAAGCGTTACGTAAATGAAAAAAAGGTTACAGATCACTATGCAATTATTCCAACTGAACAAGTAACGAATCCAAATAAAGTATCAGGTGATGAAAGAAAAATTTATGATATGATTGTAAGACGTTTAATTGCAGCGCATTATGAAGCGGCGATTTTTGACTACACTACAATTACAACGCTTGTTGATGGCCGTGCTGAATTTGTTTCCAAAGGAAAGCAACAAATTCAAGAAGGATGGCGCAAGGTCATTTTTCAAGATGATAAAGATGAAGAAGCGATTCTTCCGATTGTAAAAGAAGGTGAACAAGGTAAAGTTGTAAAGGTGAAAGTGAAAGAAGGAAAAACACAGCCGCCAAAACGATATACTGAAGGTCAGCTTATTACGTTAATGAAAACAGCAGGGAAATATTTAGAGAACGAAGAGTTGGAAAAGGTATTGAAGAAGACAGAGGGGTTAGGTACTGAAGCAACGCGTGCTGGTATTATTACAATGCTAAAGGACAGAAAGTATATTGACGTAAAGAAAAACCAAGTGTACGCGACTGATAAAGGAAAAGTACTTATAACTGCAATTGGTGATAAAATATTAGCTTCGCCAGAAATGACAGCAAAATGGGAGCAGCGGCTTGCAGAAATAGGAGAAGGAACAGCTTCGCCTGCTGCATTTATGGAACAAACGAAAAAGCTCTCAGCAAAAATTATTGAAGATGCAATTGAAATGTCTGATAAATGGGATTTTACAGGATTACATGTAGAATCGATTGAACGCTCCAATTCAAAATTTACAGTTGGTAAAAAGGTAGGAAAGTGTAAAAAATGTGATGGAGATATCATTGATAAATCAACATTTTACGGATGTTCGAACTACAATACAACGAACTGCGATTTTACAATTTCAAAGAAAATATTAGGGAAAACGATTTCACAAAAAAATATGATGAAGTTACTAAAAGGTGAACAAACGGAGTTAATGAAAGGGTTTAAAAAGAACGATAAAACGTTTGATGCGAAGTTAGAATGGAAAGATAATAAGATTAATTTTGTGTTTGAGAAATGAAAGTTGTCAATAAATAAAAAAGTTCTGTATTAATTTTGGAATGAAGAAGGGCTGATATGGGGTCCAAATCATTTTAAACAGTAATCGCTATATTGAGTGGTGCGGAAGTCATGCATATGATTAAAAAAGAACAGATTGATTTACAAGATCAGTCTGTTCAAAATCAGAAAGAATTCAGCCATCAATTGTTTGAGCTAACAGCATAAAATACAATTCTGCTAGAAATATATACGCTATATTCTTTATTATTTTATCTTTGCACCAGAGCATAAATTGTCGAGCAATCGATGATTTATGCCTTTTTTCTATAATATTCTTATAATTATTTTGACGCATTACTTTTTTTACCATAAAATAATATTCAGATAACCAAATTTAACCGAAAATATGAAAAAAGATATACCTTTCTAGCAATTATATGCTTAGGTATGTCCTTTTTTTATAATTATAAGGGGGGAATTTAATGAGTCAATTCAAAAGAATATTGTTTTGAAACCTCTGTTTTTGATAATGAAACGGTACAAATATCAAAAAACGGTAATGAATTGTTAGGAGAATGGGGTAGTTATAAAGGTTCTAAGTTCTATGTAGGTTTAGAATTCAAAGAAGATGGTACATATACCGCATATGATGATACAGGTAAAACATCGTATGAAGACAACCATATGACAGGAACATGGTTCTACAGTGCAGACAAAAGCAAATTACATTCATCCCTAAAGAGTTTGTTAAAGACGGTAAAAAGCTAGAAGAGAAACAAATGAATGCGGTAGAGACTATAATGTTGAGTTTTTCAGAGCAGGTTCTTTGAAAATGATAGATGGTAAAGGGAATACAATAACAGCAGAAAGACGTAAATAAACACAAAGGTGGCTTTTAAATAAAGTTTAACTGTTTATATAGTAAACGTATTATTTATCAGCATCTCACTCATCTATTTTGCGGTTAAATATTACTTCTTACTATTCACAGGTTTAAGTTTAAAGGTACACCTAAATTTAAGAAGTCAGTTTGGGCGAAGTCTTTTCGAAACCTATTGTTCTTTCTGTATAGCGGTGGACTTATTTCAGAAGAGCATACTTTTACTTTCAAGTACTAAAGTCAATATTACATAAATAAAAGGGGTACAGACGAAATGAACGGTATAGCGAACTTAATTGAAAATCATGTTGAGACTTTGTTTCTTATCTTTGTAAGTATAATTGTACTAGTATTTCAAAGTATTGTCTTTGGAAGAATAGTAAGAGACCGGTTTAAAAGTAAAGATATAGAGAAGTTAAAAGAAGATAAACAGTATATTAAGAAGTTAACTATAGTATACATAGGAATTATGGTAATAGGAGCTATAACAAACTTACCTTTATTCGGATTTATATTGTTAGGTTTTATGTCTAACACTATTATATTAACGTCTTTAAAGATAGAATTGTCTGATACAAAGTCAAATCAGTTGAAGACTGTAAAGAACTCAAATTTCATGCTATGGTTTGTAATAAACGCTATGCACTTAGTATTATTCTTTATTGAGGAAATAAAGCTTATTAAAAGTATTTAGGGGGAGACTTATTGATAACGATATGACTTCTTATGCTTCACTGATGAACTATATAATAATTGCATTATAACTAGCTATTTTTCTAATGGTCGTTCTTTACTTTATTAAGAAAGACTTATTAATAGCTATAATTAAGAAGATGATAAAGAAAGACATTAAGATAGAGGATATAGGTCTTTTAAATGCAGTAAGATACTTATTATTTAAAGGTATTATTATTCAAGTAACAGTTACATTGATTTTAAGCTTTATGTACGGGTTATCTCAAGTAACACCTATGTATGTGAGTTTTGTAACAAACATTGTTCTTTTATTATTTTTCTCATTTGAGTTAAACTATAAAATGGATAAGAATACTTTTTATAAAACAAAAAGAAATGTATTTTTAATACTGTCATTCCTTGTCACAGTGGGGTACTTTTCAGTAGCTTTAGACTTCTTTAGTCAACTATATTGATAAATCTATAAAAATATACACTAGTTAAGTAGTATATTTTTAGATTCTATATTATTTAGCTATTTTTTATTCTAACAATCCACTTAGCTGCGCATATATTTTTGTGGTTTCACTCTTTTTATGATTAACAACGGATTACTTCAAGAAGTGCTCCGTTGCTAATCAATTGAGTCGCAAAACTATGCCGTAATTGATGTGGATGATTAGAAATAAGGAAAGGCACTGGGTTCTTACCCTACTTAAGGAACTTTCCAATGAAGAAAAAAATTCTTTACTAATTCATAAATGTGCTGATTATGCTATTTGTTAGTAAAGAATTTTTTTTATGTAACACCTTCTTTAAATCGAGATAGAAATTAGAAATGTGGTAAATGGATAAGAGTTCTAACTGTAGGGAATAAATACGAAAAAACAATGTTTCATTTACAACTATTCATAAAAAATTCAATTGTATTTTAAAAAACATAGCATGTGTTAATTTTGTGAAAAAGGATGTGCAATATGAACAAAAAGAAAAAGTACACTGTTGTTGGTACTGATATTGATGAAGTGAAGGAGCTAAATAAGAACTCTGGTTTAACTTATAACGAAGTAAAACAATTATTGGTGAAACAAATGAAACAAAAGTGAATATAAACGGAACTGAAAATATATAAATGTGTTCCATTAAAAGTGTACTTGACTGGACTATATCATATATGGCGAGAAGACCTCCAGCTCAAGCGCGAAAGAAGTGGTGGGTGAAAAACCCCCCATTGATGGAAGTTTCACTTTATAATATTTTTTTCTGGGAATATAGGAAACGTAGAAAGTATGAAAAAGGGTCCATTATTCAGATAGCCAGACATAATGATATTTTGTGGTATTTTTTGATTCTCCGCTTCAAATTGTCTATGTGTTCGCTTTTTTTACTGGTTATTTATGAGTAAGAGTAGCAATCACAGTTTTTATAATGTCAAACGTTACTTGACTGATTTTTTCTTGAGGCAAAAAGTATCAATATATACATTTGCGGGAAGATTTTAAATGTAAAAAAGCGAATTTTGTCTTTTGTAGTTAATTCACTGAAAATTCTTTTTCTAAATTCATTGAACTGATCGCGATAGCTTTTGACTAGTGATTTTTTAATTTTATTGTCATTCATATTAAAAAAAGATGTAATAGTCAAATTCATCATATTAAGTAAACAGATATTATAAATATCATCGAACTCGTCCTCTCTGAACAATGCTAGCCTCTCGACGTATATATTCAGCATATCCAAATGTTCTTTAATATTCTGAACGTCGGTTGATTTGCTATGAAGTATGCTGTTTGGACGATTAAAATAGTAATATAACCTTTCATCAGTAATCACGTATTTATTGACCCTTTTCAACAAAAAACAAATAATTTGCTCATCTTCCGCACGTCTATACTGAGTGTTGAAACGAAGATTATTAAATAGATTTTTCTTAAACAGTTTGTTAGAAACAACAACTCCTACGCCATTTATTTCATATTTTGGATCAAACACTGTCTTGATTGCACCAACTTTATCATAAACGCTGATTTCAATATCATCTCTTGGAGGTTCGGCGTAATTACTGTCCCAGCACCCTCTACTAAAGCAAGCTGACATATCTGCATTGTACTTTTTAAGTAATGAATATAAACGTTCATACATATCAAGGTGAATATAATCGTCAGGGTCAACAAATGCAATATAATTACCTGTTGCTACATCAAGACCCATATTCCTTGCCGAACTTACACCCTGATTGCTTTGGTGGATAACTTTAATCCTGTCCTCTCTTTTTGCGGATTCCTTGCAAATTTGTAAGGAATTATCTGTTGAGCCATCATCAATAAGAATAATTTCAAGGTTTTTATATAATTGTCCACACACTGTATTTAAACATCTTTCAAGATAATCCTCTACATTGTAAATAGGAATAATAACTGATATTTTTTCTTTGTGTATATGTTCAATCATAGCTATCTCCTTTATTTTAATATATTTAATTTTCATATAATTCCCATTTAATTTTATGTTAATTATATGTTCTTAATTAAGAACTAACAAGTGGAATTTCTTCTTTAATATGGAAACCCGCTTTATTTGTTAAAGAGAATTTAAAGAGTCTAGTATGATATTCCATTCTTTTTACACTTCAATTTCGGAAAAGAAAAGTAATAAAATATCTAATTTTATTTGCACAAACAATTTTATTATAATGAATGATATGGTAAAATTTTATGTATTGTGTGCATTATTATACAAGATAAGTATGTTCTTTATGATAATGTACTATTTTTGTAAACCTTTTATTTTGAATTTCGTTTATACTTTTTTAGTGTGATCGGCAGGAGTTTGTAAACACTTACATAGTTTTTAGAGAAAGATGGGGGTGACTGTGAATGCCCACACCAGTAAAGAAGAATAGTCGTTATATGGTTGGATTAGACAGTTTAAGGGGCCTAGCCATACTAGGTGTTATTTTGTATCATATTAATTTTAATTGGTTGCCTGGAGGATTTTTAGGTGTTACTGTGTTTTTTGTACTTTCGGGTTATTTAATTACGGATATTCTTGCTGTTGAATGGAAGGAAAAAGGGAGAATTGACTTAAAGGATTTCTGGTTGCGCCGGGCAAGGAGATTGCTTCCAGGGATGCTTGTCATGCTTGTTATAACATTAGCGTGGATTACAATTTTCCATAGCTCGATACTTTGGAAAATGCGTGGAGATTCTGTAGCTGCTATATTTTATTTTAGTAACTGGTGGTACATTTATCACAAATTATCATATTTTGATAGCTTCGGTACAGTTTCTCCACTAAATCATTTTTGGTCGTTAGCTGTTGAGGAACAGTTTTATGTAGTTTGGCCGCTTATCATTGGTTTTGGCCTTTCTTATGTAAAAAAACAATCACGTCTAACATTATTTATTTTTCTCGGAGCGATTGCTTCAGCTGTCGCGATGGCGATAATCTATGTACCAGGAGATGATCCAAGTAGAGTTTATTATGGTACCGATACAAGAGCGTTTGCCTTACTGATTGGTGCAGCACTTGCTTTCATTTGGCCGAGCAGTAGATTGGCTGAAAAAATTATTCCAAAGGCTCGTCTTGTTCTTGATATAATTGGAGGAATAGCTCTTATTGTTGTTCTTGGTATGTTTTGGAAGACGAATCAATACGATCCATTCTTATACCGCGGAGGAATGTTCCTTTTATCGATTGCTACTGCAATATTAGTAGCAAATCTTGCCCATCCAGCTAGCCGTATTAGTGTCTTTTTAAGGTTTAGACCTTTACGCTGGATTGGTGTTCGATCTTATGGGATTTATCTTTGGCATTATCCGATAATCACATTGACAAGTCCTCAAGGAAGTGCTGGAGAATTTCAACTTACAAGAGCAATTTTTCAATTTTTTCTTATTATATTTATGGCGCAACTTTCATGGAAATTTATCGAAAATCCAATTCGCAAAGGCGCGTTGAAGAACTTTCATTGGCGCAACTTTAGAATAAGAAATTTGGAGCTAGCTGGTAAGTTAGTTTTAGCATTTGCGATCTTTGTTACTGTGACAGCAAGTTTTGGCTTAACGACTGCAAGCAAAGCAAAAGAGAGTTCTAAAAACAAAGTAGAGTCGGTACAAACAGAGCAAAAAGATCAGCCTAAACATCCAAACGTAGTTTGGGAAGAACCAGCTGATAAACCATCGCAAAGCAAAGAAGAAGTGAATTCTACGGGGTCTAAAGAATCTGCATCGATTACAGCTATTGGAGATTCAATTATGATCGATGTCTCTTCCAATTTAAAAAATGTTTTTCCTAATATTAAGATTGATGCGAAGATTGGAAGGCAAATGTCTGAAGCGACTGCTGCGGTTAATAGAATGAAAAAAGAGGGTTCTTTAGGTCAGTGTATTATTATTGGATTGGGTACAAACGGAGCATTTACGACTGAGCAAATATCATCATTAATGCAATCAATAGGTAATGAGCGTAAAGTTATATTGGTGAATACAAGAGTGCCGCGTCCATGGGAATCAGTGGTGAATAACAAGTTAAAAGAAACAGCGTCAAAATTCTCAAATATTACGCTAGTTGATTGGAATTCAGCAAGTGCTGGGAAGAAGGAATATTTTGAACCAGATGGGGTCCATTTGACGAAAGCAGGGGAAGATGCATATACCTCGCTTGTAGTGAAGAGTATTAAAAAGTAGAGTAATAGCGAATGAATAACTTTTCACTTGATTTCACTTTGATGTGAAGAACATTATTTTTTAATATATTTCTATATGTATACAAATTTTAAAAATATGGACTAGATAAGTATAGAAAAGTGAGACTGTAAATAAATATAATTTACATATGAGAAGAGAGTCGCGTTAGTTTGCGACTCTCTTTCATATATTATGATGATGTACGTTGTAAAAATTGAGAGTACAAATCGTAAAAATAATTTGGGCGAAAAATATTTGCAGCATGACCAGCTAATGGAATTTCTTTATATGAAACATTTGGAAGAATGGATTTCAAATCAAATAAACAAGATTTATAGAGATGATCATGTTCTCCCATTACCCATAAAATTGGTTGCGTGAGTTCTCGTAATCGGGATTTTAAATCGAATTCTAAACGATGCCGTAGTGACTCTCGAATAATAGATCTGTGTAATTGTAATCCAAATCGATAGTAAATATTTTTGGAAACGATCGCAAATGGGTTTGCTTTTAGAATGCCACTTGGAAATATAGTACTAGCATACTGATTAAGCCAAGAAGAGTACTCATTATTTCGTTTGTCCCAAAACTTTTTAAAGACATTAAATAACTTAGAGGGGTTATTGTAATGACCTCCAATATGACATAGACTCAATACTTTTTCTGGATACTTATGTGCAAATATAGTAGCAATATAGCATCCGTAGCTTAGGGCACAAATGTGAGCTTGTTGGATTCCTTCTTTTTCATATAAATCTGACAATTGATCTACTAATCGATCTAAAGAAAAATCAATGGCTTGTCCTTTGTCATCACCATGACCAAGTAAATCGTACGTGATGATGTTATAAGAAGAGGAAAATAATTTACACTCCTTTTTAAATGCACGACGATTTCCAACTAATCCATGAATGAATATAATAGTTTTTTTCTCAAAATCTTTTTTTGTTTGCAAAAGTATGCCCCTTTCAATTCTATTGTAGAAAAAATATGTTCTACTAAAATGTTGTTATTACTAGTAAGCTAAGGCACCGATTATGCTTGGAAAATTGAAATAGATGATGAATATAAATTTATATAAGTTAAGTTTTTTTGATGTTTAATAGATTGGGTATAACTAGTTTTAAGTACCAGGTAATAATAGCAGATGGTTGTGTGGTTTGTAAAGGAAACTTAATGTTAGATATATTGGAAACTAAAATATACTTCGATTTAGTAATTGCTGATGGAGAGAACATGAAGAAGTGGTTATTCACTATAGCTATCATTTTATAAAATGATAGTGAAGAGAAGTGTGTGAATATAATTACATGTTTTTTGATTAATCCATCCATCATTTTTATTAATGGTTTTAATTAAAATAATTCATTTTATTTATTTCCAATATAAATATATAATAGCGATTAGGTGAGTGTATAGGATTATTATTTAATATCTTTCGTTTTTAATTTAGATGTGAAAGATTAAGAATGTATAAAGTTTACCTATGAAGCTAACTATTTCTATGAGAATAGTTAGCTTCATAGGTGTTTGAGAAAAGGTTTTACTTTATATATTTTCTAATACCATTTTTCATTATGATGGATATGTAGTTATAACAATAAGTTGATGATACAAAAATCTTGTAATCTTTATACATACATAAACCGTAATTTATGCTATTGAAGATGAAATAATGATTGTACAACAGGAGGCATTATTATGGAGCTACGCCATTTGAAAACTTTTATTATTGTAGCGGAGAGCGGTGGATTTACACGGGCTGGAGAAAGACTCGGGTATACACAATCAACAATCACTAATCATATTCAATCTTTGGAAGAAGAAATTGGAAGCCCGTTGTTTGATCGCCTCGGAAAAAAGGTCGTTTTAACTGAAGTAGGAAAGCATATGCTTTCTTACGCACAAAAAATATTGGCATTATCAAATGAGGCACTAGAATCATCTCAATTAAACGGCAAACCATCGGGAACGATACGTATTGGGGCAAATGAGTCTTTAATGATATATCGATTACCTGTTATTTTATATGAATTTAAAAAGAAGTATCCGCATGTCCATATCATTTTACAACCATCAGAGAGCCAGGAGTTGCATAATGAATTAAAGTCAGGGAAATTTGATTTTGCTTTATTTACAAATCCAGAAAAACTAGGTGTAGATATTGTCACTCATTCACTTGTTAGAGAAGCGATTGTGCTTGTTGCTCCGCCGGGGCATCCGTTAACGAAGCAAAAAGATGTTACTCCTTCTGATTTAGAAGGAGAAATGTTATTGCTTACTGAGCCAGGAAGTTATCGAGACTTACTAGAAAAATGGATAAAAGAAGAAGGGGTTAACTGTTCGCGTATTCATTTTTGGAGTATAGAGGCAATTAAACAAACTGTAATGTGCGGGTTAGGGTTATCGTATTTACCGTTTATTACAGTTAAGGAAGAGATTGAGCGTGGAAAGTTAATCGCGCTGCCATGGAAGTACAGTGAGGATTTTGTGACAACTGAACTGGCATATCATAAAAATAAATGGTTAACTCCAGCGATGAAGAAACTAATAGAAATGATTGAGAAACATGCAGAGAACTGGAGAGAGACAATTTAGTTTCCTAAGGTGTATAGAGATTAGAAGAAAAGAAACACCTAAGAATAGACGGGAGGAAAACGTAATGAATGAACGTATGAAAGAAATTATACTTGTTGTAGTTGGATCGTTATTATTCGCGATTGGAATTAACTATTTTGCAATTCCAAACCGATTATCAGAAGGAGGAATTATCGGTCTTACGGTAATTACTTACTATTTATTTGACTGGTCTCCTGGTACTGTAAACTTAATAATGAATGCTGTTTTACTTGCAATTGGTTACAAATTTTTTGATAAGAAAACGATGGTGTATACAATTCTTGGGATTATATCTACATCTTTCTTTTTATATATTACAGAAGGTGTGGCAACTCCGGTAAATAATGATACATTATTAGCAGCTCTATTTGCAGGTGTGTTTGTTGGTATTGGTTTAGGATGTATGTTCCGTGCGGGTGGTACATCAGGCGGTTCAGCTATCATAGCTAGGTTGGCAAATCAATATTTAGGCTGGAGTGTTGGAAAAGGTGTACTCATTATCGATATCGTTGTTATTGCTGGCTCAGTATTTATTATTGGGCAAGAGAAAGCTATGTATACACTTGTAGCGGTCTTTATCGGTGCAAAGGTTATTGATTTTATTGTGGAAGGGTTAAATACAAAAACAGCAGTGACTATTATTTCAAATTATCCAGATATAATTCGAGAAGCCGTTATGCAAAATATGACACGTGGTGTAACAGTACTGGAAGGACGAGGCGGTTACACAGGAAATAATAAGGAAGTGTTATATGTTGTTATTAATAAACAAGAACTCGTTCAATTAAAACAAGTAGTGAGCCGAAAAGATCAAAATGCCTTTGTCGTTATTCATGATGTACGAGATGTATTAGGTGGTGGCTTTAAAGCAAGTTAAAAGATCTAGCCTTCAAATGATTGAAGGCTAGATCTTTTTTGTTTGGATAGCAAAAAATTATGAATGGCAAATGATAAAACCTTACAAAAACGTAAGGTTGCTGAAATATAATTCGATACAAAAAATGTTACATTTCAATTAAACTAAAAGAAGATGTTCTGAAAGGAGAAGTGAAATGAAAGCAGACATGGAAGCAACAAGTAGAAGTGAATTGAAAAAAAAACGCTCTAAAAAAAGAGTTTTTTTATGGCTTTTGATAATTTCTGTGCTGTTTCTCGTCACAGGAGGAATAGGTTACAGTTTCTTTATATATAGTAAAGCAAAAGCGGTTGTAAGTAATTCTTATGCAGAAATAAATAAATCTGATAAACGTGATACAGAGGTGGCGCCTGTAAAAGATAATATTTCTATTTTAATAATGGGTGTTGATGAAAGTGAGAAAAGAAAAAGCCAATATGGTGAAGCGGTTCGTACGGATGCGTTATTATTGGCAACGATTAATAAAAATGATAAATCGGTAAAATTAGTGAGCATTCCTCGTGATTCGCGCGTATATATACCGTCTCGAAAGAAAGTAGATAAAATTACACATGCGCACGTATTTGGTGGAGTGGAAAGTACGCGCGAAACGGTGGAACGTTTTTTAAATGTACCTGTTGATTATTATGTGAAATTTAATTTTGAATCGTTCATCAAAATAGTAGATTCACTTGGTGGAATTGATTTGGATGTGCCGGTTACTTTTACAGAACAAAATAGTAAAGACCAAGCTGGTGCCATCCATCTTGAAAAAGGGTACCAACATTTAAATGGAGAACAATCGCTTGCGCTAGCTAGAACACGGAAAATCGATAGCGATGCAATGCGTGGTCAAAGACAACAACTTGTAATTGAAACAATTATCAAAAAAGCAGTATCAGTTAATTCCATTACAAAGCTTAGTTCATTATTAGATGCAGTGGATCAAAACTTGAAAACAAACTTAACATTCAATGATATGCTAGCAATTACAAAAAATATGGCAGGAACAGACTTAAAATTAGAAAAGATACAAGTACAAGGAACAGACAAACGTATTAAAGGTATTTATTATTATCAACCAGACGAGCAAAATGTAAAAGGAATATCGAAACAATTGAATGATCATCTTGGAATTTCTGGGAAATCAGAATCTAATAAATAAGAAAAGGTTGGCTTTTTGCCAGCCTTTTCTTATTTACTATTCGGTTATAAATGCTTTTTAGAAAAACCAGCTTTGACATGATTATTTTTGCATCGCAAGCAATATATTTTTGTAGGTATAGAATGAGAAGGATAGAAAGGGTGCAAAGCAAACTCGTTTAGGAGGACATATTTGTAAAAAATGAGGAGGGGGACCATGTCCTCAATCGAAAATTTAGCTTATAGTATCGGGCTGCAAGCTTATATTTATGGATATCCCTTGTTAGTAGTAAATAGAACGAGACAACTCACCGCCCCCATAGAAAATGGATTAGTACTCAATCAATTTGTATACAAAGAAGAATTAGCGAATCCAGCTGAAAAATTCATCGTGTCTCCTAATGTAGATACTTTGTATATGTACGCTTGGTTAGATGTTTCAGGGCAACCTGTAATATTACACGTTCCGAATACGCATGATCGGTATTATACAGTGCAGTTATTAGATGCTTGGACGAACACATTCGCGAATATAGGAAGAAGAAAAACAGGTACAGCAAAAGGACGTTTCGCTATAGTTGGTCCTTATTGGAAAGGAACATTACCTTCTGAAATAATAAGAATTACAGCTCCAACAAACACTGTATGGGCTTTAGGGCGTATATTAGTGAGAGGTGATGAAGACATTTCTAGAGTTCGAGAGCTGCAGAAACAGTTTATTTTTACAACTTTAAGTGGAAATAGTCCTATAGTAAAAGAACATAAAGACAACATATTATCTACAACTGCGATAGAAGATTTATCAGCTATTGAATTTATTGAAATACTAAATAGAGAGATACGAAAGAATCCTCCTCCACTGGAAGAGCAAATGTTGTTTCAGACTTTTAAATATATTAGAATTAATCCTTTTGAATCAACTACATTTCAAAACATAAATTTAGATATTTTAAAAGGAGTGAACCGTGCGATAAAGGACGCAGCGAATATTATTAAATCTAGTAATCAATTTGTAAAAGCAAGAAATGGCTGGCTATACTCAAATAAAATTGGTGTATATGGTGCAGATTTTTTAGTAAGAGCTGTTGTTGCTTATTCGGGTCTTGGGGCGAATGTAAAGGAAGAGTCCATTTATCAAAGATCATTTATAGATGATATGGGAGAAGAATTAACCGGGAAACAGAAATATATTTTACATTTTGAAAAAGACAATCTTCCAGAAGTGGATGCGTTTTGGTCAGTAACCGTATATAATGTGGATTTTTATTTAATTAAAAATATTCTCCACCGTTATGCAATCGGAGATCGGACAAAAGGATTAACTTATAATGAAAATGGTTCTTTAGATATTTATATGCAACATGAAATGCCAAAGGGGAAAGAATCAAATTGGTTACCAGTTCCAAAAGGGAATTTCAATTTAGTTATGCGTTACTATCAACCGAATTTTCGTATTTTAAACGGAAGTTATCAAACTCCGCCTGTGAAAAAAGTTAGGCATATTTGTTTTTAAAGAAATGGTCACATTGTTAAAGAAAGTTGTTGGAAAAAATTAACTTGAAAGAATAGCTAAGAGAAACTGTTTAAATTACAAAGATTGTCTCTTAGCTATTTAAAAATTATTTTAATATGCCGCTGCTATACAGAAAACATCATGATCTGCATTTGCTTGCTCCCTTTGTTTGAACACCTCGCATGTGGTAGGAAAAGGCCATGACCGCTCCTATGTATGGCTAGATGCTCTCGTATACTCCTATAAAAAAGAAAGAGGTTTTATATCGGTTTTCTAACTTATCTGCATTTATCCCGCTATTTGTGGGCAGTAATACTCCCACCTCAAAATTCAGCGAAAGCATTGTCCAGCTCTAGCGGCTAGAATCTCCGGTCGTTTCGCCCCCTCGGACGAGGCAAAAAGTACCTCTCTGTCAGGGGCGTGGGCGTCCTGCGATTCTGAACGAGCCGCTTCCGCTTTTCTTAAGAAGTTAGGCGGGAGATAAACTGCCCGTAAAAGCCCGATTGGTGAGGGCTGATAATCAGTGGGGGATGAAGAAAACCCCCACTGATTAAAGTTTCACTTTATATCAGGATATTTTAAATAATCGAATGTAACTAAGTGAATAGTTTCACCAACATATAAAACGCAACGGTCCAAATAATCACACCAGAAATTTTATTTAATAGTTGTATTCGTTTTCCGGATGCATCAACTTTCCCCAGTATCCGTCCAGCAATCGCTAATCCGATAAACCATAGCCAAGAAACGAAAATTGTTGCGAAGGTAAATGCCCATTTTTCAGTTCCTATATATTGAATGGAATTTGTTCCAATCACTCCAATCGTATCTAAAATAGCATGTGGATTTAATAAAGAGACAGAAGCTGCAAAGACAATTTGTTTTTTTATTGAAATTGTTTGTTCTTCATTTTGGGATGAGGTAGGTTCACTTTTCCATATTGCCCATCCCATGTAAAGAAGAAAGAAAAATCCAATTGTGTAGAGTGCAGTTGTTAACCAAGAAAATGTTAATAGTACAAGAGATACGCCTTGTACAGCAACTAAAATTAAAATAGTGTCACAGATTGCCGCCGTGATAACAACTGGAGCAGCTTTAAATAATGTAGATTGACTGGCACCTTGATTAAAAACAAACACATTTTGTACACCTAAAGGTATAATAAGTCCAAATGCAAGAATGATGCCGTGAAGAAATGCTTCACTCATTTTTTCACCTCCTATTTAAAAGCGTTTTTTGGTGCAATAATTACTTATTGGTGTCTAGTATATAAAGTGAAATATCAATTGTATCCATCCATATGGATGGATGATGACCCAACCAAAGTATATACTGTAATTGTAGAAATAAAATTGGAGTGATATTATGGAACAGCTTGATTGGAAACCTAATACTTTGTCTCCAATTCCTTTATATAAGCAAATTGAAGACTATATAAAAGAGAAAATTGCAAATGGAGAGTGGACAATCGGTACGAAATTACCGTCTCAACGAACGTTAGCAGATGCCTTTAAAGTGAACAGAAGTACAATTGTTACTGCATTAGATGAATTAGCTGCTCAAGGATTAATTGAAGGAAAAGGAAGACAAGGAACGAGAGTAATAAATAACACATGGGGGCTATTAACTTCTTCGGCACCTCTGAATTGGAGTTCATATGTTGATACTGGAATGCATTATCCTAATTTACCTACAATTCGAGAAATTAACCGAGCAGAGTTTGATCCCAATATCATTCGATTAGGAACAGGTGAACTTTCGTCAGAACTTTTGCCGCAAGAGAAAACAAAATATATTATGAATATACTTTCGAAGCAGAGTTTACCTTTAGGGTATGAAGAACCAAAAGGGGATATTTTACTACGCGAGCAGCTAGCAAAGTATTTACAAACATTAGGGATACAGGCGTCAACATCAGCTATTTTAGTTGTTTCTGGCGGTATACAGGCTTTGCAGTTAATTTCTATGGGGCTATTACAAAAAGGAGCAACAATTCTAGTAGAAAAACCTTCTTACTTATATTCACTTAATATTTTTCAGTCAGCAGGGATGCGTTTAATTGGTATTCCGATGGATCAAGATGGAATACAACCAACACTTATCTCAAAATATACAAAGCAATTTGATAGCTCACTGCTTTATACGATTCCTTCTTTTCATAATCCAACTGGGACTTTGATGAATCATGAGAGAAGAAAGGGGGTTGTAGAAACTTGTAATGAAATTGGTCTACCTATAGTAGAAGATGGAGTGTATCAAGATTTGTGGTTCGGATCTCCATCTTCAAAGCCATTAAAGGCATATGATAGAAGTGGGAGTGTACTTTACATTGGAAGTATGTCTAAGACAATTAGTCCAGGATTGAGAATTGGCTGGATTGTAGGACCAGAGGCCGTTATTAATCGATTAGCAGATATTAAAATGCAAACAGATTATGGATCAAGTTCTTTGTCACAACGAGTTGTTGCTGAGTGGTTTTTAAGTGGATTGTACGAAGAACATTTAGATTGTACCCGGCGACAGTTACAAATGCGTAGAGATATTGCATTACATGCATTGGAAAAACATTTTGCGCATATTGCAACATGGAATATACCAGAAGGCGGTTTTTACATCTGGTTACATATAAATTTGAGATTTTCTATGCAAAAACTATTTTATAAAGCATTACAAGAAGGCATTTTACTGAATCCAGGCAATTTGTATGATCGGCACGCTGAGCAACATTTGCGAATTTCATACTCTTATGCATCACTACACGATATTGAAAAAGGAATTGAAAAGCTTGCTCGAATTATACAAGAAATAAAACAATAAAAGGAGAATGAAAATGAGACGCTATGTCATTTGCCAAGTGATAAATGGAACAAAATATTTAGCTGCTTATGCAGAAACAAAGCAAGAAGCGATTGAAAAAGCAGAACTGTTAGGGTTAAGAACGGGAGCGCGTTATATTGTTATTACGGAGGAAGAAGCAGAGGGATTGCAATATCCGTAAAGGGATGGTAGCTATTATGGCTACCATTTTTATATTTGTGTGTAGTAAGACTCCTATGTTGAAAGGAGAAGGGAACAATTGTCCGTACAATCCTTATTAACGAAAGCGTCCTTGCCTCTATGTACATATTTTTTGATAGTATAATAGATAGTTATTATTTGGAAGGTTACGTATATAATTTTTTGTATTTTCTGCAACTTTTTAAAGTGTAAGAACGTGTTATATGTGAAAGGGGGATGGAATTGGCGATTGAGAAAATATATAAGCTGTATATAAATGATGTATACCGCTATTTGTATTCTCTTTCTCGTAGTCATCATGTGGCAGAAGATCTTGTCCAAGAAACATTTTACCGAGCTTATTTGTATCTAGAAGATTACGAAAATCAAAACGTAAAGTCTTGGTTGTTTAAAGTGGCGTATCATACTTTTGTCGACTATATAAGGAAAGAGAAAAGGGTATCTTGTGTAGGGGAAAGCTTATTAGAGACATTACAGGCAAGTGATTCGACTGAGGAATATGTTGTGGCGAAAAATAGTTATGAAAAGCTTATTGGATTTATTCATACACTACCAATTATGGAAGCACAGTGCATTTTGTTATGTGATGTGCATCAGTTAACGTATGAAGAGGGAGCTTCTGTACTTGATATAAAGTTAAATACATATAGAAGCCATGTGTTTCGAGGGAGAAAAAAACTTCAGAAATTAATAGAGGGGGAGAATAGTCACAATGACAAAAGATAGACCGCCTTCTGAGCAAGAAGGATATAAAGAATTCTTAAATGAAGCACTTCAGCAAACGGTAACACCTCTTGCAGAGGAAAAACAAGACCAAGCGTTGAAAAAAGGAAGAAGTCGAGCAAGATTTACAAATATATGCTTAGTTCTTACGTTCTTATTATGTATCCAACCGATTTTGTATATTGCAACGATGATTTACTATAATTTTAGTTCAACAAATGCTTCAGAAATTCGTGAAGTAACAAAACAAACGTTAAGTATTACTGAGCCAAATGTTTATATGAAGGAAAGATACATGAAACAAAAATTGTTGCCATTTAGCTTGCAATTACAGTTTGATCTATCTAAAAGAGTGGGAAAGAAAGATGTTCGTATCGGAACAGAAAATATACATTTTCTATTTAGTGTGCCAACAAAAGTAAATCGAAATTATTCAATCGATGAACCAATTCCAGAAGTGCAGTATGAAGATAATGAAGTGCTGTTTCATCCAGATAATTATTATACATCGTATAACAGTGGAAACGAACGAGAGGTATTACAAGGCCTACCGAAAGAATCTGTTGTAGAAGTGTATGTGTCTTTTCGTGAGTTACTTAGTATTAAAACGGTTAATGAAACTTTTAAAAATGTAGATGTTGTCTGGTATGCGGTAGATACAGGGTTAGAAAAAGAACGAGGAAAGCATGATGGATATTACGTTACTCCAATTGGTTTTCCAGCAGACAGCATTGCAAATCTTGAGGGCCCTTTTTCGAATGAAGTACCTCATGAAAAACAGTTTGTTACTATTTTGAAATCATTACAGAAACATGAGAAGTTAGCAGGGGAAATTGCACGAGCGAAAACGCTAGAATTACCAAAGCGCATTGCTTATATTGAAAAGAATGGAATTAAATCGTATGGAGCGGTAGTTACTGGACCGAAGGAAGAAATTGAAAAAATATTAGAAAATGAATATGTGAGAAAGTGGAAAGTGGGTGAAACAAGATTATGGAATTGGCATTCTTAAGAAAACGAAAAACAGGCATATATAAACAAGAAACGTGGTTAGGAACATTTTCCTTGTTGCTAGCGTTAATCACTTTATTGTATATAAATATTACTATGATGCTAGAGGATGTATTTATAGGAGAATATGCCTATGTGATGATACTAGTTGGATTAGTGTTTTCAGTAACAGGAATGATTACAAAACAAAAGAGTCGGAAACGTGCGATATGGGCGTTTAGTTTATATGCGTTTATGTTTATATTTATCTTTTTCTCATTTATGTTAGCTTGGATGATAAACCCAATGCCATGATATTGCTTAGTAGGCTTGGATATTTGTTTTCTTCAGTGAAAATGAATTAGAAACTATGAATAAATTTTTTTGTATGAAGAGAAATTGAATTTTGATGGAGATATTATATATCCATAGAAGAATAAATGCCGAAGGAGGAGAAAAATGAACCGAATTCAACATATAAGACAGAAGGAAAAAGAATATCACGAGCAGTGTTATGCTAATCATAAGTTATTTGAAGAAGGGTCATGGCTATATAAGCCAGTTTCGGATGTAATTGAGATGATGAATTTATTTCAAGACCGACAAAGTGTTACTGCACTGGATTTAGGATGTGGGGTCGGCAGAAACAGCATACCGATTGCGCAAAGAATGAAAGCAGGGAAAGTGGTATGTGTAGATTTGCTTTCTTTTGCATTGCACCAATTGCAGCAATATAGTGGTGATTTTCATGTTGCAGATCGGATTCAAACAGTAGAAAGTGCGATAGAAGATTATCCAATAACGGTGAATGAATACGATTATATTGTCGCGGTATCTAGTTTAGAGCATGTATCCTCCAAAACTGCGTTGGAAGAAATATTGCATAATATGAAAATTGGGACGAAAGATAAAGGAGCTAATTATATTGTAATAAATTCTAGTGTGGAAGAAATTGATATGAACACGCATGTAAGATTGGACCCTTTATTTGAAGTAAATCTTTCAACAGAAGAAATGCTTTGTATGCTACAAAAGATATATAGAGGGTGGGAAGAATTACATGTAGTAGTAAAGCCACTAGAGTATCAGATTGTTAGGGATGAACAGCCTGTTTTATTAAAGACAAAAGCAGTTACTTTTTGTGTAAGAAAAAAGGCTGAAAGTGAATAAGTAAGTTTTAAATGGAAGAGGATGAATTAACAATTTTACGGTTGGTTTTGGTTATTTGAATCAGAAGAATCACGACGGTATCGGTGTATATATTGATTAAAATTCCAAGAGCTTAGAAATTTTTCAGCTGCTTGATAACCAGAATGATAAAGCCATTCTTTTTCTTCATCACTTAAATTGAAGTTGGTACTCGTAATGTTCCCAGTAGGGATTTTAATTGTGCGTGCCCTTGTTTCTGTATTGAGATAGCGTAAATCGTGGGCTTGCATCATTGTTTTAAATAGCCCTTTAAACATAGAAATAGGTTCTTCATAGTGCACAGGTTCAGCTTGAATTTCGTCTTTCACAAAATGAAATCCAAAGGTAGGCCAGCGTGGAATGTTTGGTGCGTCGAAAATCCATATCGGATAATTACTGAGAATACCTCCGTCAAGCATATAGCAAGGGTTCTTCCACTTAGGAGTTTTCCATTTTACAGGTTGAAAAAAGAAAGGAATCGTACTGCTCATTCTTACTGCTTTGGCAATAGAAAATTTTTTGTTTGAAAAGCCATATTGTGGTAAATCGTCAGGGAAAATTACCATATTACCATTGCTAATATCTGAAGCAATAATTTTTAAACCGCCCTGGTTAGGTAAGTCACTAAAACAATAGACGCCCTTTTTTGATAATAAATTCTCTAACCATTGTTCTATAAAGTCATTTTTATATATACCCATGTTGAACCATACATTTACTCCTTTTCCGATAAGAGGAATTTTCCCTAGCCATGTTTTTGTTAGAAAGTTGGGGTAATTAGCGTTATTTATGATTATTTTTAATTCTTTTCCTGTATAGCCGCATGCAAGCAGTGCGGCTATTATAGCACCGGCTGATGTACCAGCAACTCGCTCCCATTCATAACCGTGTTCTTCTAATGTACAAATTGCTCCAACATGTGCAATTCCTCGAACGCCGCCTCCTTCAAAGACACCGTCTATTTTCATAAAGGTTCCTCCCTTCAATGTATTATTTATAAAGTAAACGAAAATAAAAAAGCACGATAAACGCGTGCTTTTTTATAATAGTTGTTAAAGGTTACTTAGCAGACAAAGCCGCCCCAACAGCTAGCTCCAATGATGATCAGAAGGATAAATAAAACGATTAATAAAGCAAAACCGCCAAATCCACAACCGCCAAATCCTCCACAACCGTAACCATATCCATAACCCATATTTATTTCCTCCTTAATATAAAAATTTGGGTAAACAAAGTGGAAAGTATGAAGATGTCTTACAAAGGATGATAAGTTTGCATGTTTGTAGGAACACTGTATATTATGTCTTAGAAAGGTTTTTCGATTATAATGAACAAGCCCTTTTTTTTAATGGGCAGTAGAGATAGATGGGAAAATGAAAGAAGATTTATAAAATATCATGATATGATGTAGATAATCATGTAGAAGAAGGGGTTTGTTTGATGAAACATATTGAATCATTAATTGAAAAGTATCACTTAAATCATATAAAGGATGAATTGTTAATGGCGGCGTTTGAATGTATAAAAGTAGTGCCATCACAAGAAGCGATATTACCGATAGGGTGTTCAAAAATGGGGGGATCACCTGATTTACCAGCAGAGTTAGCATACCCTACTTATAAAGGAAACCCTCTTCACTTTGTTGCTCAGTTTAATTTAGCTGAAATTCAAGCTGTAGGTATAAAAAATGATTTGCCTGAAAAGGGAATGTTATATTTCTTTTATTTTGCTGATGAAAAGCAGGAAGGTTTTTATGAAGTGTATGGAAATTCGAACGTAAAAGAAGGCTGGCGTGTTTTATATTATGAAGGAACAATAGAGGAATTACAAAAAACGCATCAAATGAAAGAGCAATATTCTCAGTGTAGAATTACATTTGAAAAGGTGCAAAAACTTCCTGAGTTATTTATTGAAAACGAAGACGATTCAGACCGTTTCTTACAACTATTAGAGGAATTAATACCGGATCACTATGACAATCATCAAATTTTTGGTACACCATTTTCCGTTCAAACAGAAGTATTTGAAGAAGCGCAGGAATTTATGAATGTGCATCATAGGGAGATGACATTGTTATTTCAAGTAGATTCTGATGAGCAACATTTGAACATGATGTGGGGAGATATGGGAATGTTATATTTCTGTATTGCAAACGAAGATATAAAGCAACGCCGTTTTGAAAATGTTTGTTGTATTTTACAAAGTTTATAAGTTGAAGAAGAAGCAGTTTCACGTGTGAACAGAAATTGCTTTTCTAATTGTATTGAGTTGATTAGATCATACAGGTTTAATATAAACTCGAATAAATAGTTTAATAATGTTTGAATTACTAATAAGCACATAGATTTTTAGGTGATATCAACAGTTTCTGGTTGTCTAACCTTATTTTTATGTGGATTTCTTTCAAAAATGCGTTAAAATATAAAAAGTGTATTTCCTTTTTTAATAAAACTCAAATTTATATATAATAAATGTGTTTTATAATTATTTTAGATTAAGAGGATGTGGTGAAATGAAGAAATCTGTAAAATGTTTATCAACTATTGTAATTTGTTCGTCTATTATAAGTGGCACTCTTCATATGCCTTCAGTATCATATGCTGCTACAAAACAAGTAACTGATACTAGTTCTGTAAGCGATGCGAAACTGATTGCAGCATTTCAAAAAGAGCTACAACAGCGTTTAAATAATCATGAAACTAATATTACAATTGGTTATAAGACAAAGAATGCAAACATAAAAGAAGTTTTGAATACACTGGTGCAAGCTTATAATCAAACGTTAGAAAAGAATGAATATTTAAAATATAATGTAAGTGGTACGAAATTTTCGATTCGTGGTGTACCAGGGAATTATTCATTTACTTTGAATATTACATACCGAGAAACGAAAGAACAATCACAGTATGTGATGAAACAAGCAAAATCAATTGTAAATTCAATAGTTAAAGCCGGAATGGATCAAAATGAAAAAGTAAAAGCGATTCATGACTATGTAGTGAAAAATGTTTCATATGACACATCACTGCGTTCTTATACTGCATATGACGCATTAGCGAAACATTCGGCAGTTTGTCAAGGATATGCACTATTAACTTATCAGTTATTAAAAGAAGCGGGAATTCAATCTCATATTGTAACAGGAACTGGAAATGGGCAGTCTCATGCGTGGAATTTAGTAAATATTGATGGGAAATGGTATCACCTCGATACGACATTCGATGATCCAATTCCGGATAAACAAGGACGTGTTACATATTCTTATTTTAACATGTCCGATGAACAAATGAGTAAAGATCATCAGTGGGACCGTAGTAAATATCCAGCTGCCAATACAAGTTATTATAATGAGTTAACAAATAAAATTAAGGCAGGAAATAAGAAAGCACTTATATATAAACAAATCTTAAAAGATACAAACCTTGTTTATTTAGCAGCAGAATTTGGAGCTGAAAATTATAGCCAATTAAAACAAAAACTACAGCAAAAATTCAAAACGAAACAGGAAAAGGTAGAATTACGTTATCATCAACCAGTCAATAATACGATGAATGATGCTAAAAAAGTACTGAATGAAGTTGCCTGGCCAAAAGGGACAAAACGAGTGTCATATCAAGTAGCTCCTTACCAGGCGCAAAATGGATATTCATTGTTAACAATTACATTTTCATATTAATAACGAAAAAGAGCATCTTAATGAAGATGCTCTTTTTATATACAAGTAAAAAACAACATAAAAGCTCCTTTTTTTAGGTGGGTGAGAACATCTGGCTATGGCTGAAACGGTCAGGGCCTTTTTTGCCACATACAAAGTTTAAAACATAAGGAGAAAGCAAGTAGCGGTCATGCGTTATTCTGCATAGCAGCGGCTTATATGTCGAAAAATTAAAATAGATTTATATGGTTATTAATATGGTTCTGTTGCTTGTAAAATAACATCTAATAATCTTGGGAATCTCTTGTTTAAGTCTTCTGTCCTAATAGAGATAAAACGCTGTGTTCCTTCGATTCTCGTATACATAACACCAGACTCTCGCAATACTTTAAAGTGATGCGAGAGTGTAGATTTTGCGATAGGAATGTTTAAAGCACCGCAAGACTGTTCACCGCTTGTTAGTAAGTCATTTACAATCTTTAATCGAATTTGATCACTAAGTGCATATAACACAGAGGAGAGTCGGATTTCCTCACGATTTGGATGATATAGAGTACGCATTTTTTCACCTGCTTTTCATAACGTATTTTATTTTCAATTTGCGGATAGAAAATTCCACACCACAATATTAAAAATTAAGTATGATAAGTCCAATTGGTAAGAGCCTTGTATTGTTTGAGAAGATGTATTCTATTTGCATTATAACATTTATCATAATATATTTCTATTGTTCGAATATATTCGAACAATAGAAATATAAAGGGGAAAGAAAAATGAAATTAGTAACTTTACAGAAGGCGGAGTTGGAAGTTTCAAAAATTGGTTTTGGAACAAATGCGGTTGGTGGCTATAACTTATTCTCAAATATTGATGAGGCAGAAGGAACGAAAATGATAGAAGAAGCTTTATATCAAGGAGTTACTTTTTTTGATACAGCAGATGTATACGGATTTGGACGTTCAGAAGAGTTGTTAGGGGAGGTGATACGAAACAAACGAAATGATATTGTACTTGCTACGAAAGGGGGGATTCAAAAGTTATTAGGAGCTAATACTCGTATAAATAATAAACCTAATTACATAAGATTAGCGGTAGAAAATAGTTTACAACGGTTACAAACAGATTATATAGATTTATATTATTTGCACTTTTCAGATCCAACAACTCCATTTTCAGAGTCAGTTGGAGAACTAGTACGTTTAAAAGAAGAAGGAAAGATTCGAGCGATTGGCATTTCAAATGTCAATATTAAGCAGTTAAAAGAAGCGAATCAGCATGGGGATATAGCTGTTTTGCAATCACCATATAACATGTTAGAGCGGACTGCGGAAAAAGAATTAATTCCGTATTGTATGGAACAAAATATTTCATTTATTCCATATGGCCCTCTTGCTTTTGGAATTTTAAGTGGTAAGTATCCAAAAGATTTGCAATTGAGCCAGGGGGATTGGAGAAGAGGTATTTCTTTATTTGAAGAGGACGTATTTAAGAAGAATTATGAGAAAGTAGAAAAATTAAAGAAATTTGCAACTGAAAGAAGTACGAATATGCCGAATTTAGCGTTAGCTTGGTTGCTTGCACAAGATGGGATTGATGTTGTCATTCCAGGAGGCAAACACGTAGAGCAAGTAAGGGAAAATGTGAAAATAAATGATTTTACTTTACTTAAGAGTGATTTGCGAACAATTCAATCTATTTTAGTAGGGGAATAAGATAAAAACTGCATGTGTTGCTTTTATGAATAAGTAGAAAGGGTGATTATAGTGAGGAAAACGATATTTTTATTTTTTTTAATCATGTTTATGATAGGAACAGATACATTTTTAATTTCACCTCTCTTACCTACACTGCAAGAATTATATAATGTCTCTACAGAAATATCAGGTTGGATGGTAAGTGCATACGCATTAGGATATGCTCTATTGGTGTTAATTGCGGGTCCTATTTCTGATGGCATAGATAGAAAACGGGTTATAGTAGGGGGAATGATGTTTTTTTCAATTAGTACATTTTTATGTGGTATAGCTCCTACTTTTTGGTGGATGATCACCTTTCGTTTTTTAGCTGGTGTTAGCGCAGCGTTTGTATCACCGCAAGTATGGGCGTCTATTCCGCTTCTTGTATCACCTCAGCATATAATGAAATGTATAGGAATTGTTACAGCTGGGTTATCTCTGTCACAAATGTTGGGATTACCTATCGGAGCTTACCTTGCATCTGTCCATTATTCTACGCCGTTTTTTGTAATTGGAATTTGTTCCGCTATACTGGGAATACTCATATATTTTACACTGCCTCATTTACGACCGCTGCAACAAGAATTTGAAAAACAAACAATTTTTAGTCGTTATAACGAGTTATTACAAATATCAAAAACAGTACCATCATTTTTTGCTTATTTCTTATTTCAAACGGGAAACTTTGCAGCTTTTTCATTTTTGGGAAAATGGTTATCAGATCAGTTTCAATTAAAATTAAATGAAATCGGAATAGCCATGCTTATATTAGGATTTGGGAATTTAATAGGTAATTTGTTTGGGGTTAAACTTGTCAATAAGTTTGGTAAGACCTGCTCGTTTTATGGGGGGATTACTGTGCTTGTTGCTTTGTATTTGATATTGCCTCACTTAAAATATGTGTTATTTATAGAGGTATTCTTCTTTATTATATTTTTTATAACAGGTATATTGTTTGCTATTATGATGAGTGCATTACAAACACTATCACAATCAGCAAGAGGTACTATTGCAGCACTTACTAATTCATCAATGTATATTGGACAAATGATTGGAGCAGCTTTAGCGGGTTTTTTATATGTAATATTTCACAATTTTTTTGCTATCGGAATGTTTACAGCTAGCATGTATATTTTTTCTTTATTCATGTTTAAACGAGCAGGAATTATACAAAATATAGAATCTGAAACAAAACAGAAAATAGTTTCATAATGAATGTGCAAAACATAAAATATATTATGTAAACATTAAAAATAAAGCACTGTTTCATGTATATACTAAAACAGTGCTTTTCGTTTAGCTTGAATTGTTGCAGCATTTTCATCTTTAATACCAGCTTCTTTAATAATACGTTGTTTAGCTTTATCTAACAAATCGTTTACTGCTTCGCCAAAATAGTTTGCTTCTCGCTTTGTGCGGGCTTCTCGTAAACATTTGTAGTTTTCTATCAGCTCCTCTTTTTCAGAGTCTGTTAAGAAATCTTCTGTTTTTTTGTTTGCCATACGAAACACCCTCTCTTCTGACAGACGCTTTCATTCAGCATTTTTATTTTTCATTATATCAGTAAATTGCAAATTGTAGTACATATTAACGCCTTAATAATTTGTCAATTTCTTGTATTTTTTCATTTGCTTTATTCATTTGTGTATTCTTTGCTTGTTCTCCTCCAAGCGCTTGATGGAGTAAAAATGTTTGACCAGAAATAGCAGTAACGATTGCAACTTTAATGATCTCTTTTATTGTTGTCGCATCAAATAAAACAAGGCCGAGTAGGGCAGCGAGGCTACCAGTGATGATATCAGCTAAAAAGCCAAGATGGAAAAATGTCTTTAGGCGGCGTGGAAGCAATAATTTTCCTTGATGATTGATAAGGTGGGCAACAAAACCGGTGATTCCACCAACGAGAAGAGCAGTTAGCCACGAATACATATCCATCAAACTCACTCCTTTTAGTAAATACCATTCTGTTTTTGACGTACTTACTCCTTTTTAAATAGTAGATGTGTGTATTGAGAAAGTTTGTTTGGGTAATATTTTTGTTATATAAGATTTAATCTGATAATTCTGTCGAAAGTTATGGATATTTTGTTTGAAATTTCATATAATGTAATTAAATACAATAAGAGCGGAGTGATGTATTATGGCGAACGTTAAGAAGATGTATACAGTTAATACAAGTAAGGAAGGAATGGACGAAGCTTTTTAAAGATTCGTTATATCCTTCCGCAGTAAATATAATAGGGAGGATTCAAGATTGAATCGTAATTATTTAATGGAATTTGGATGGGATACACATTTTGAAGATCAATTATTAGAGCAATATGAAGTAGGACGTGTTTTATTAGAGCATAAACATACGTATCGGATTATATGCGAAGATGGCGAATATGTAGCTGAGTTAACAGGGAAATTTCGTTATGAAGCAATTGAGAAGGGTGACTATCCCGCAGTAGGAGATTGGGTAAGTATAACAAAATTGCCAAATGAAAAAAAAGCGCTGATTCATACTGTGCTTACAAGAAAAAGTTCTTTCTCTCGAAAAGTAGCTGGAGATAAAACAGTGGAACAAATTGTTGCAGCAAATGTGGATTATCTCTTTTTAGTTAATGCGTTAAATGCTGATTTTAATGTAAGGCGAATTGAGCGTTATTTATTGTTAGCATATGAGAGCGGAGCAATGCCTGTCGTTATTTTAACAAAGAGTGATTTATGTGAAGATGTAGAGCAAAAAATAATGGAAACAGAGGCGGTTGCAATTGGCGTACCTATTTTTGCAGTTGATAGTTTGCAGCAAACAGGGATAGACCAATTACAACAATTTTTACAACCGGGAAAAACGATTGCGCTTATTGGTTCTTCGGGAGCAGGGAAATCCACGCTACTGAATGCGTTAATCGGAAATGAAGTGGCCAAAACAGGGGGAATTCGTGAGAGTGATAGTAAAGGAAAGCATACAACAACACATCGAGAATTGTTCCAATTATCAACTGGTGCACTTGTTATTGATACACCGGGAATGAGAGAGCTTCAGCTTTGGGAGGGGAGCGGTGCAATGCACGCAACTTTTTCCGATATTGAAGAAATTGCTCAGAAATGTCGCTTTCGAGACTGTCAGCATGAAAATGAGCCTGGTTGTGCAATTCGTGCTGCGATTGATGAGGGAACATTGGAAGAAGCTCGATTGTTCAGTTATAGAAAACTACAAAAAGAAATTGCTTATGCGATGCGAAAGCAAGATGCTCTTTTAGCTCGTGCAGAGCGTAATAAATGGAAAGATGTCACAAAACAAATGAGACAGAAAAAATAGAAAAAGCTCCAAAGGCGTATATGCGCTTTTGGAGTTTTTTTATGGGTGGACAACGGTATTTGAATGTTACAATATAAAAGTATAATGTGTAAGATATAGTTTTGAGCAGGGAAATACAGCTGTTATTGTTGTTTGTGATACAATAAATATCCATAGGGTATATTGAGCAAGTGGTAAGAGAGGGGATATTTTATGCTGCACGAGGAGATTGCATCATTTTTTAAGGTTCTTCCACAAGAAGACGGAACACGAGGATGGAAGTATTATATTCAAGAAGAAAAAGGTACATATTTAATAACAAACACAATTTCATTAACAGGTACAAGTATAGAATTGTTTTTTAATACAGAAGATGAGGTTCGTCTTGTTTTATATAAAGATGGTCAGGCGATAACAACGTTTCAACGTATTGCTGTCCAAAAGATTGATATTATAAAAGAAGAAGAAAGCATTCAATTTGTACTAGATCGTATGCCAAGCCGCATGATTCGATTGCAGTTAAAACCGTTTTTGGCAGTTGAAATGGGATTGTATTGGGAAGTGTGTGAAGATTGCGAGTAAAAAACATCTAGTTATTAACGGATGTTTTTTATTTTGTCATTTGTAGTCATTAAGGGATTTCTCCCTCAAGGATTTGCGGAATTCAAAGAAAATAAGTTGGGATAACGGTGAATATGTTCTTAAGTAGGAATCTAAGAAATTAGTATTGTGAGATTTAAGGTGTAATAAAAAAAGCACGTGAATAAGATGATTCACGTGCTTTTCGATTTAGTTTGATAAAGGCTCAATTCGTTCAACTTATGTATTTCGCTGTTGTTTGAATGCGATAATTGGAAGAAGGATTAAGCTAATCCATCCAATCATAGGGTATAACATATGAAGTAATTCACTATAACCGATATAACTAAAACAATAACTAATAAGTAAAATAAAATAAATAATAATGTTACTTCTCCAGCCGGTGATAGATTGAAGTTGTTTCGTCATACCAAATATGTTACCGACAAGCGTTGTAAATACTTCTCCAAAAATAATTAATACAAAAAAGAAATGAAAAGTAGCATTGAAGCGACGGACAACTTCTGCCAGCGGGATATTATATTGATAAAATTGTTCGACAGTTAAAATGGCGAAATGACTACATAATAAAATTAAGCAAAGGCCAGCCCCGCCTAACATACCACCCCATTTAATGGCCTTCTGGTCTTTTACTTCACTTGCTAATGGTACAAGTACACTTTGAGCGAGGGAGAGGTTTAGTGCAACATATGTAATTGGACTTGTAACCCATTTCATATTCCAATTTTCAGAAGGTGTCATGTTGAACATAGAGGATACATCATGAAAGAGTGTTGTAATAGATAGTCCCACGATAAAGATCATCATAATTGGTACGACGAGTGAATTGACTTCGAATACCCCTTGTAATCCACGGCTGCCAATTATAATGCAAGCGAGTATCGTTATAAAGATGCCAAGTTGTCTTGGGAGGCGAAGCTGCTCTTCAAAAACCGCTCCAGCTCCGGAGAGCATAACGCTTGTTACTCCAAATAATACAAGGAGTAATAAAATATTTACAACGTTCCCAAAGACATCACCAAATAAATATTTGTTAAATTCTTGTGCGGAAAACGCTTTAATTTGTGAAGAAAGCAGCATCATTTTTGTACCTAACCAAATAAAGAAAATGCCGCTTACTAAAATGCCAATTGTTCCATATGTGCCATGTATTGTAAAAAACTCAACAATTTCTCTTCCGGTCGCAAATCCAGCTCCAACGACAGTTCCTATATAAGTAGCAGCAATTTTTTTAGCTATTTTCCATTGCTGATTATCCATGTGATCCCTCTTTCTTATGCTATGAGCTCATTTATTTGTTACTTAGATTTTGAAAATAAGATAAAGTGAAACTTTAATCAGTTATTTCTTGCTTTTCTTTTTTCGTTTTTCTTGAATTTTGAGATAAAAGAAGTTTCACTACCTATTGAAAACTTTACTTTATTTCATACATATGAATGAGTGAGGACAAACATACGATAAAGTGAGAATTTCACATAATTTTTTAAAATATGAGCCAAGTAGAAGGGCTTATCGGTAGATTTTAGATGTGTTTTTCCATAATTCATATTTATCTAGCAATTTATGGTATAATGAAGAAAAGGGGGGCGGAGAAGATGTTTCGCTTTTTTAAAAAAGGTAAGGAAGAAAGAGAGATTACGAAAGATGAATTAGAACTTGCTATGGCAAAATTTCTTGAAGCAAATGCTAATGTTGTATATACAGTGTTAGTAAATGATGACTACACGGTTAATTATGACTTATTAAAACCTTATTTACCTGCTTTTCCTACGAATACATTTATTATTACAAAGGAGACTCTAGAAGTCTTTGAGGATACAAACGCTAACCTTACGCTTGTTAAAGAAATTGATGATGTACAACGTGCTGTAGATCAATATGTAACGGAAAAAGAAGTTTTTCCAATCGTTGAAGGAAATGAAAATCGCCTTATTTGTTCAATCAAGTTAGGTCCATACTTAAAAAGAGGATTAAAACGAAATTTATATGTATCAGAGAAACATTATTTAGTGACAAGTAAACCTGATAAAGTAAGTACAACTACTGTACGATAAAGAAATAACAATGATGTATTGCTGTTTCTTTATTATAAACATCATGCGGAAGGTGTAGAGAAGAGGAAACTTCATGGTTTTAAAAGATTGGGATTTAAATTTAAAGATTCGTTTAGTAGGGGAATGGCTCTTCGGACTTTTCTTTTGGATGCTTCTTCCGTTTATGGCAATATATTTTGCGGAAGAACTAGGGAAAACTACTGCTGGAATATTACTTGTATTATCGCAAGTATTATCTGTTTTTGCTAATTTAATAGGCGGTTATTTAGCGGATACGTACGGCCGTAAACGTATGATGGTGATTGCTACATTTGTACAAAGTATTGCCTTTGTACTATTTGCTTTTGCAAATTCACCGTGGTTGCAATCGCCTCTCTTAACATTTGTAGCTTTTTCTCTTATTGGTATTATGGGTTCTTTATATTATCCAGCGAGTGCAGCGATGGTTGCAGATCTAGTACCTGAAGAACAGCAAAGTAAAGTATTTGCGGTTTTTTATACAATGATAAATATTAATGTTGTATTGGGACCGATTTTAGGAGCGTTTTTCTTTTTTTCTTATCGTTTTGAGTTGTTAATGGCAAGCGTTATTATTAATTTTATATTAGCATTTGTATTACTTAAGTTTATAAAAGAAACGTTACCAGAGAATAAAATAAAAGTGGAAAAGCAAGGCGGATGGCTTACTGTTGTGAATGAACAGATAAAGAATTATCGAATTATTTTTCAAGATGGTGTCTTTCTGTTGTTCATCGTTGCAGGTATTCTTGTTGCTCAAACATTTACACAGATGGATTTATTGTTAGCTGTATACATAAAAGAAAATGTTCCTACGCAAGAATTTTTTAATCTAATGATAAATGGAGAGAAATTATTTAGTTGGATTATTGCGGAAAATGGATTTTTGGTTGCACTATTTACTGTATATGTAACAAGGCTAGCAAATTACTTTTCTGAGAGGACTATCTTTGTTTTATCTTCTTTTGCATATGGAATCGCAATGATTATATTTCCTCACACTATATCAGTCTGGGGCCTCGTTATTGCGATGCTCATTTTCACGTTTGGAGAGCTATTAGTTGTTGGAATTCAAAATAGTTTCGTTTCTAAATTAGCACCTGAACATATGCGAGGACAATATTTTGCAGCAGCAACACTTCGGTGGTCTATTGGCCGAACAATTGCGCCGATTGCGATTCCTTTAACAGTCTGGATAGGTTATCAATATACATTCTATATCATTGCGGTACTTGCGTTTTTGAGTGCGATTTTATATTATGTAATGTTTCAGCTGTTAAAAAATAAGGACATTAAAGTAAGCAAAGTAATGAATGAGTAAGCCTGGCGATATGAAAATAAATATAAAAGAGAAATACCTTTTTTTTAAAATGTACCCTATAGAATAGACACTTAAAAAAAGTCTGTTCTATAGGGTATTTCTTGTATAATAGGAGAAAAATTAGGATCGGAGAAATTTCAAAATGACGAAAAAGCTGTTTACAGAAAAAGAAGTTCAAATTCTATCAAGGAATCCATATGTGAAATCTGTAAGTGAAAAAGTCATTACTTATACAGACGAATTCAAACGTATTTTTATTGAAGAAAACGAAAAAGGAAAGTTGCCTCGAGACATTTTTGAAGAATGTGATTTTGACATAGATGTGATTGGAATGCAACGTGTTATATCATCGGGAAGTAGATGGCGTGGTGCTTATAGAGAGAACGGTGTATTCGGTTTACGTGATACGCGTAAGGGGAATTCCGGAAGATTCCTTGAAAGAGAACTTACATTAGAAGAAAAGTATGCACGTTTAGAAGCTGAACGAAACTTACTAAAGGCTGAAAACGAACTGTTAAAAAAGATCAAACTTATGGAAGGGAGGATGAAAGGAAAATAGTGTTACCACCTAGTCAAAAATACCTATTGATTCGTTCTGTCATCGTAAAATATAACTTAAGAAATATGGTAAGTCACTTGTGTAAAACAGCTGGCGTTTCACGTTCTGGATACTATAATTATTTCTCTTTACAATCTCAAGAACAGCGAAAACAAAAGAATGCTCAAGATGAAATGGCAAAAGAAATCATTTTAAAAGCTTTTCAATTTAAAAATCGAAATAAAGGGGCTCGTCAAATTAAAATGACATTAGCGGGTCAATTTCAAGTTGTCTACAATTTAAAGCGTATACGTAGAATTATGAAAAAATACGGGATTGTCTGTCCGATTCGCAAGGCGAACCCTTATAAAAAAATGATGAAAGCGACGAAAGAACATCGAGTTGTACCTAATCTATTAAATCGGGAGTTCAAACAAAATATTCCTGGTAAGGCGCTTCTAACAGATATCACTTATTTAGTTTACGGTAAGAATAAGAAAGCTTATTTGTCCACAATTCAAGATGGATCCACGAACGAAATCTTAGCTTATCATGTTTCAGAACGGCTGACGTTAGATATAGCTACCCATACCGTGCTTAAGCTAAAGAAGAATAGGAGAGTCAAATTAGCTGAAGGCGCGTTTATTCATTCAGATCAAGGAGTTCATTACACAAGCCCTACTTATCAGAAATTAGTCAAGAAGTGTAAGCTAGGACAATCTATGTCGAGAAGAGGAAACTGTTGGGATAACGCTCCACAAGAATCATTTTTTGGTCATTTTAAAGATGAAGCATATATAAAACCTTGTGAGTCTTTTGCGCAATTAGAAAATGAAATTAAGAACTATATGACGTATTACAATCATTATAGATATCAATGGAATTTAAAGAAGATGACCCCTGTTGAATACAGAAATCATCTCCTTGATGTTGCATAACTTTTTTCAAAATGTCCTTTACAAAGGGTACAGATTATTTATAGGGCATTTCTCTTTTTCTGTTTGAGCATTATTATATATCAAATTATTAAAAATATATTAAGGTATTTACTTCATTCATCAGCGATAGGGTAGCTACTAAGAACTGAAAAAGAATTTGCCAATTTTTTTGCGAAAAGTAATGGCGGTTCTACTGATTGAACATGAATATACATGATTAATGGATTCATATATAACCAATGATTATGCAAGGCGCTAACAATAATTCCTTGTTGAGTGATTGATCGCATAAATGAGGGGATTTCTTCTTGCAAAACAGCAATTTCAGCTAAATTCAACGCATTACCACTTTGATCCAAAGATTCAAAGCCTACGCCGACAGGTATTACAGACATACTCGGTTTTCCTTGAACAAGCACCTTAAAATTGCGATGGAAAGATACTGAACAAGAATTTTGATTGATTTTACTTTTCCCTTTCAGAATTGTAGCAAATTGTTCGCATAGAAAGTTAATGTTGTGCATAAATGTATCCCTCCTCTATTAAACGGAATGGGAATTTTGATGAAAAAAGAGGTGTCACCATTTTTGTTAAACACCGTTTTGTCCTTTTTCTAATTAACACTCCAAAAAGAGAATGTTTTTATAACGATATGCATAAATTGTCTGTTTTAGAATGGAGAATAACAATGAGAAATGCATTAGAATTCATAAAGAAAAGTTACTGTATTCGATACACTTGTATGTATATCATTTTTAGATAATTAATGTTATTGGAAGAGCAACTGTTGGAAAAGATAAAGCTATACGATAATGAGGGCATAAAAAGTATAGAGCAGTGCAGAGGTAATCATGATATCTATGGTAAATATAGGGGTGAAATAACTGTAGCAGATTAAAAATGTATGTAAGATTATTTTTTGTACAAGGGAGTTTTTATGAAAAAAACGGATAAACAAAATAAAGGACTACTAAAAGGGTTAATGCTCATAACAAAAATAGCTTTAGCTTCTGGTGTGTCATGGGAATTAGCAAAAATGTTAGGATCAAAACACCCTTATTTGGCACCATTAACTGTTATTCTTTCCATGCAAGAAACTGTCCAGCATTCTGCCGCGTATGCTGTTTACAGAATTATCGGCACGATTTTTGGAATTACTGTTTCCGTTTCTATTATTAGTCAGTTAGAAGTAAATGGATGGACGATTGGATTTTTACTGTTAGGCGGTATGTTGCTTCCAGTTATATTTAGGGTTCATAAAACCATCATACATCAAGTAGCTTTAACCATTTTACTAGTGTTTGTCTTTGTACATAAAACGAATTATTATGTGTCAGATCGAATTAGAGATACGATCATAGGTGCGCTTATCGCCATTATCGTACATATGGTAATTTTTCCACCTAATTATGTGAAAGAAGCTCGTTCGACGTTAAATCAATTTGGATTGCATCTTGTACAGTTGTTTGAAAAGACGGCCCTTTGGGTAACTATTAACTGCGATCCTGTTACAGGACAACAATTAAGGGAGAGTACAGCAACTCTACTCCAGGAACTACATGATGTTCAAAAAGATTTTAAGCTAGCAGAAAAAAGTTTAAAATTAAATCCATTTACTAAAAATAAAAAACAAATTTTAAAACAAAACGAACAACTCCTTTCACAGCTAAAGACAGGGTATACCTATATTTCTGGCATACAAAACACATTCAATGACTGGTCCAAAACAAATATCATTTCAAAAGCTGATCAACAACTATGGACTGTTCAATTGCAAATGCTGGGGAGATACATAGAAAAGCAACTTAACAAAAGTTCAGAGAATCATCAAAACTTTAAATATACTCTAGACTTACTGGACCTTTCTTCGATTTCTGTTCAAGTTAATATCTCACCAGAATTAGAGCCCTATAGATATCAATTAAGTTTGTATAATGACACGCTTAAATTAATTCAGGAGTTAAAAAAGGATAATAGTAATAACTATATAAATACAAATTAAAAAACGACATAAAAACCTCGTTCTTTTTAAGGGAGGACGAGAGCAGCTGGCCGTGCATAGATGCGGTCAGTGCCTTTTCCTGCTAAAACAAAGTGAGGGAGCAAGTAGCGGTCATGCTGTATTCTGCATAGCAGTGATTTATATGTCGAAAAATTAATATGGATTTATATAGTAGGCTTCATTAAAGGTGAGGCCTTTTTCTTTTTTGAATGCTTTATTCAAACATATATACTCGTTTTAACTCGCAGTAAGGTCCCCGCAAGATGCAGAGAGAAACAAAGGAGGCGGGGGACATCTGCTAATATGTGCCGGCATCGACAAGGTTTCCATCAGTGGAGGAAAGAAAAAACCGACTGATGGAATTTTTACTTTATGTCTTAAAAATTTATATACCTGTTTTAGTGAGCGATTCCTCTTTCAAAATGATTCATTTCAACTAAGGTAAGAATGTAATCGTAATTATCAACCATTCTTATAATTTCATTGCGTTCGCTTTCTGTTAATTTCACATCTCTTAATCGTTTACATAGTTGAGATTTCTGGTTTTCTAATTGTTTCTTAATCTCATGATAGGTGTAAGAGCGTTTCATGTTACCATCCCTTTCCTTACATTTTTTACCTTCATTTTTATTATACGGATAAAAAACAGAAATAAGTGCATATCTCTTTGAAGATTTAGTGAAAATTCAGAAAATAAAAGCATGATACATCCTTCTCCTGAATACAATTCATTGAACTATGAATTTGTACTTATAAGTAGGGGTGGGGCTGATGCGATTGAATATGCAATCCCATCTTACAACAAAGATGGTATCTATCATTGATAATGGCTTACCAAAAACGACAGTACCAAAAAATGTTATTATTATTGGAGCGGGCATGGCTGGATTAGTGGCAGGATCCTTATTAAAGGATGCTGGTCATCGTGTGAAAATATTAGAAGCAAATAATCGCATTGGTGGGCGCATTTATACGATGAGAATGCCAGAAACAGGTTTATATCTAGATGTTGGAGCCATGCGGATTCCTTATACACATGAATTAACACTTGCTTATAATAAGAAGTTTGGTTTGAAGTTAAATCCATTTATTAATCGAAATGAAACGGATATTATATACGCAAATGGTCGCAAAATTACATTGAAACAATATGAGAAAAATCCGAGTATTTTGCGTTATCCAGTTGCAGTGAATGAAGAAGGAAAGTCATCAGAAGAGTTGTTGATGTTAGCAATACAACCCATTCTTGATTTTATTAAAAGAGACCCAGAAAAAAATTGGAGTATTGTAGAGAAAGATTTCGGTCGGTATTCTACAGCAGAGTTCTTGAAGGATTATCCTCATCAATATAAGTTAGCTTTTTCACCAGCTGCTGTAGAAATGATAGGGGTACTTCTTGATTTAGAAGGATTTTTAGAAAGGTCTTTTGTAGAAACGTTGCGCTTTATTTACATTTTACTGCAATCTACAGGGTTTTATGAAATTGAAGGCGGCAATGATGCGTTGCCAAAGTCTTTTTTACCACAATTGCAAGCTGATATTATCTTTCAGCAAAAATTAATGAAATTAGTGCAGCACGAAAAAGGAGTTACCGCATATTGTCGTAATGAAAAAACGTTTGAATATAGCAGTATTACAGGAGATATTGTCATTGTCACAATTCCGTTTACAACAATGAGATTTGTTGAAATAGAACCGTTTGATTCGGTTTCTCATGAAAAGCGGAAAGCGATTCGAGAACTACATTACATGGCTGCGACGAAAATTGGAATCCAATTTAAAAGTCGTTTTTGGGAAGAACAAGGTCAACGTGGTGGCCGCATCATTACCGATTTGCCTATTCGTTTTTCGTATTATCCAAGTTATGGAATTGGAACGAAAGGGCCTGGAATGGTACTTGGGAGTTATACATGGTCGTATGATGCATTATTGTGGGATGGTTTATCTGAAAGTGATCGTATTTATTATACTTTGCAAAATTTAGGAACAATACTTGGAAATCAAGTGTATGATGAATTTATTTCTGGTTTATCGAAGAGCTGGACGTTAGACCCATACGCATTAGGAGGGTTTGCAATCTTTCAGGCAACCCAAGAATCAGAATTACAACCTCACATTGTGAAACCAGAAGGGAGAATATATTTTGCAGGTGAACATACTACGTTGTATCATGGGTGGATACAAGGGGCAATTGAATCAGGAATTCGAAGTGCAGCAGAAATTAATCAATTACAAATTTAAAAAGAATGTGGAATATATCTAATGTCTCTTTTGTGTACTTATGATTCTCTTATTTACTATTATTATATATTTGTGAAGACATGCCTACAACTAATATGTTCTCTATAAATCTATTTTAATTTTCCAACATATAAGTCGTTGCTATACAGAATACAACATGGGCTACTCGCTTGCTCCCTTTGTTTTAAAACCTGGTATGTGGCAGGAAAAGACCCTGACCGCTCCTATGCATGACCACATACTCTCGCCCACCTAAAAAGAAAGTGGTTATTATATTGTTTTTTTAACTTGGATATATGTATATTCGAAAATCAAAAGACAACCTATGATATAATTATGTAATTAGACACATTACAAGGAGATGTAGAATCGTGATTCCAGTAACAATATTAACCGGGTTTCTCGGATCAGGGAAAACAACGTTATTAAATCGTATTTTATCTGAAGAACATGGTAAGAAGCTTGCGGTTATTGTAAATGAGATTGGGCAAATTGGTATCGATAATCAATTGATTATGAATGTAGAAGAAGAAATAATGGAAATGACAAACGGCTGTTTATGTTGTACAGTACGTGAAGATTTGCTTGTCGCATTAAAGCATTTACTAGAAGTAAAGGTGGAAGGGAAAATGGATTTTGAAGGTTTAGTGATTGAAACAACTGGACTCGCAAATCCAGGCCCTATTATTCAAACATTCTTTTTAGACCCTATTATTCAGTCGGCATACCAAATTAATGGTGTAGTTACCGTAGTAGATAGCTATCATATACAGAAACACTTTGAAAAAGGGTTAGAAGCAAAGGAACAAATTGCTTTTGCTGATATGGTATTAGTAAATAAATTAGATTTAGTTGAGCGGGAAGAAATGGAGAATTTACTTATTGAATTACAAGGGATTAATCCAACAGCAAAATTAATTCCAACAACAAATTGTGAAGTAGATATCCCTTCATTATTAGATATCCAAACATTTAAAACACGTGACAAGTTAGAAATTTATCCGCATAAAGAACAGCATCATTTAGAAGGGGTAAAGTCCTTTGTACTAAGAGAAGAACGTCCTCTTGATCTACAAAAAATAAATGAATGGATGTCAGCTGTTGTACAAGAATTAGGAGAGTATTTATATCGTTATAAAGGTATATTATCTATTGAAGGAGTAGATCGCCGCGTTGTGTTTCAAGGTGTACATACATTATTTGCGGCTACATATGACAGAGAGTGGCAAGAAGGGGAAAAGCGGGTCAGTGAGATTGTTTTCATTGGTAAAAATTTAAATAAAGAATGGTTTCAACAACATTTTCAAGAATGTATAAAATAAGCCTGCATTTGCAGGCTTATTTTATATTACCTTATGTAAGTTTTACTTTATCTAAAAGTAACTCCATCACAACGCCAACAACAGGACCTTCATCGTCAATATCACCAGTTAAATGAAAGCTAAACGATTCATATAGTTTCATAGCTAATTTGTTGTTAGGATGAAGACTTAAATAAATCTTTTTGCATTGATATTTTTGTTGTAAATATGAAATTAATAAACGGAGAAATCGTTTCGCGTAGCCGTTTCCTTGAAAGTTGTGATCAATCATAAATCGGTCTAACCATATACTTTCATTTTTTTCGGAATACCATCCATACATTGCGTATCCAACAAGTGTATCGCTATCATACAAAGCTAGTGATGTTGCATTTCTTTCATATAACGATTCGGCTAAAGAAAATGCATTACTTTCAATAAATTGTCGTTGCTCCGCTGTTACGTCTAAGGCAGCTACTGAACGCCAATTCGTTGCTGTTACTTCACAAATGTGAAGATTCATAGTTCCATCTCACTTTCTTATAATTACAAACTACTATGGATAATTTTACTATACGATTTTTGTAAGTCAAAGCAATCTGGAAAGAGGTGGCATAAGAAAAGACCGCAGAAACATTTTTCAGCGGTCAGAAATGAATCGTTATATTAATTTGTTGCTTCTTTTAAAGTGTTAATGTTCTCTTCCATTAGTGTAAAGTAATCTTTATTCTTTTTCGCATCCTTATCGGAGATTGTTGCAAGATGATTTAAACGTAAAATTTTCGTTCCAGTTTCTTTTTGAATAACTTCTGCTACTTTTGGTGTAGAGAATGTTTCAAATAAAATATATTTTAATCCATGCTCTTTTGCTGTTGTTGTAATAGAAGCAAGTGCCTTTTGGGATGGTTCATCAGAAGCAGAAATACCTGCAATTGGAATTTGTTTTAAACCGTAACGTTGTTCCCAATATCCGTATGCTGCATGAGAAACTAATATTTCTTTCGTTTTTGCATGATCAGTAACTTCTTTAAATTGATTATCTAAACTTGTGAATTTTGTTTGCAATGCAGCAAAGTTTTTCTCATATTCTGCTTTGTGCTCTGGTTGTAGTTCAACAAGTGCATTTTTAATTGCCTCAGCTTGTTTCATTGCAAGTGTTGGATCTAGCCAAACGTGAGGATCTTTATCATGATGATGTTCTTCTTTATGACCTTCCTCGTGTTCGTCTTCAGTTGAAGCTTGTAGTTGAATATCTTTTGATGCATTCACAACTTTAACATTTTCATTTTTTAATGTTTTTTCCATTTTTTCAGCAAATGGTTCTAATCCAGCTCCGTTGTACACGAATAAATCAGCTTTGGCAACTTGTACAGTCTGCTTTTGGCTTGGCTCATACGTATGAGAATCAGCACCTGGTGGATACATAGATGTTACTTCTACATAATCACCACCGATTTTTTTTGCGAAATCAGCTAAAGGGAAAATAGTTGTATAGACGGAAAGTTTACCATTTTTTTTATTTGCTGTATTATCTTTGTTTGAACATCCAGCAAATATAAGGGTAAACATTAGAACGAATGAAAATATAATTGATCTTTTTTTCATTTTGTTTGCCTCGTTTCTTTACTTTCTAAAATATATTTTCTCCACAATAAAAAGAAAGGATAACTTCCTTTTTGTAAAACGTAATAATTACGCTTTATGTTCCTGATTTAGTATAATACATCTTTGATAATGTTGCAATAAATAATAATGATTACGATTTATAATTTGTTATAAATTTGTCACAATGCTCTGGTTTATTTTTTTTGTTTTTGCATATATCCTGCTAGTCGCTTCATATAGTGTGATAGAGGGTGCAGAGAAGGAGATGAGCGAATGGGATATATAAGTGAAGCGGTTTTATTAATATTGGCTGTCATTTTTCCATTATCATGTGTACTATTCTTTTTAAAAGGACTTATTCGTAATTTAGGGGATCCAAGTAAAATTACTGAGATGCCAAAAGAAGAAAAAGAATAAACAAAGCGCTTGCATACAATAGTATGCTTTGCTTATGATAGAGAAAAAGATTAGAAGATAAAGAGGTATGGAAGAGGATGAAAACAAGAACAGCCTTAGTACTTGGAGCTAGTGGCCTAGTTGGACAAGAAGTGACACAGTTATTGCTTGATTCAGATTATTATGATTCAGTGACAATTTTTGTGAGAAAATCACTAGACTGGGAACATGAAAAGCTTCAACAAAAACAGGTAGATTTTTCGATTTTGGAACAATATAAAGAGTTTTTTGCTGTAGATGATGTGTTTCATTGTCTTGGTACGACAATGAAAAAAGCAAGGACGAAAGAAAGTTTTAAAAAGGTTGATTATGATTATACATTACGAGCAGCTCGTGTAGCGGAAGTACAAGGGGTACAAAATTTTCTTGTTATTTCTTCGTTAGGGGCAAATCCGAAGTCGCTATTTTTCTATTCACAAGTAAAAGGACAGATGGAGGAAGATATAAAAAAACTAGTCATAGGAGGCATTCATATTTTTAGACCCTCCCTTTTACTTGGAGAACGAGACGAGTTTCGTTTTGGAGAAAGAATGGGAGAAAAAATTTCGGGAATTATACCGTTTTTATTTAAGGGTTCTTTTTCAAAATATAAGCCGATTTCAGCAGAGCAAGTAGCGAAAGGAATGTATGTAACAGCGCTGCGAGAAGAGGCTGGGGTTCATATACATGAATCTTCGGAAATTGCTAAAATGAAATAAAAGTGGTTTTTACTAGAAATGTTTTTCTTATAGATAATATTGATTGTATACAATAAAGAAACTGCCCAAAATTACTATTTCGGGCAGTTTCTTTATTTAGAAGTATGTTTAAGTTTTCCTGGAGCACGGCTATATTGAAATGGTTCAGCTAATTCAAAACCTAGCTCATTCGCCGCTGTTCTTGGAAAGTATGGGTTCCGTAATAGTTCACGGCCGATAAAAATTAAGTCAGCAGCTCCTTGTGCCAAAATTTCTTCTGCTTGTACGCCGCTTGTAATAAGACCAACAGCTCCTGTAGCAATTGAAACGTGTTCTCTTATATGTTTTGCATACGGAACTTGATAACCAGGGTACACATCGATATGTGCTGGTACAACAGCTCCTGAACTACAATCAATGAGACTAACACCTTGTTCTTTCATCCACTGTACAAACGTTACATAATCTTCTACAGTTAAACCTTCGGAATGATAATCATGAGCGGAAATACGAACAAATAATGGACCGCTCCATACTTCGTTTACCGCATTAATAATTTCGCGTAAAAAACGATAGCGATTTTCACAAGATCCACCATATTCATCTGTACGATGATTTGTGAGCGGAGATAAAAATTCGTTAATTAAATAACCGTGTGCACCGTGCAATTCAATAATATCAAATCCAGCTTGTTTAGCACGTTCTGCTCCGTTACGAAAGGCTGAAATTGTTTCGTTAATTTGTTTTTTGCTCATTTGTATTGGAGTTTTCATAGTGGAATCAAAAGGAATAGGTGATGGCGCAATAGGATCTGAATCAAGGACAGCTTTTCTACCGGCATGGGCAATTTGAATAGCTGCTTTCGCTCCGTGTTCACGAATCATATCGACGACTTGACGTAGACCGTTTATATGTTCATTGTCCCAAATGCCTAAATCTTTGTGGGAAATGCGGCCTTCTGATGTTACGGCTGTAGCTTCTATCATGACAAGCCCTACTTGACCAGCCGCACGTGATGCATAGTGGACGAGATGAAAATTCGTTATTTTTCCGTCTTCGTTTTCAGAGGAGTACATACACATCGGTGACATCACAATTCGATTTTTTAGTGTAACATCTTTTATTGTATATGGTGAAAATAATTGATTGTTCAAAATAAGAATCCTCCTTAATTTTGTTAAATGAGCATATTTCAATGATAATTTCTTAACTTATAGAAGTGTTATTTTATTGTAGCACCTAGCTCCCTTTTTCCATAACAAAATGCTTTAAGAAATGATATGATGAGTCTATGTTTAGAGAATGACTGTGATTTCGATGTTTTATAATGAAAGGTTTAATAATAAATATAAGGAGAGGTGACGTATTTTTTATGTATCAAGCATATTATAAAAGCGAACTTGGATGGATTGAAGTAAAAGGGGATGAGAGCGGTATTTCTTCTATATTATTTGTAGAACAAAATCAAGAAGATGTTTCTCATCCAATTGTTGAGCAATGTATAGTGGAGCTAGATGAATATTTTCATAAGAAGCGAACGGAATTTACTGTCCCGTTACAAGCGAATGGAACTCCATTTCAGAAACAAGTATGGAACGCACTTTGCAGTGTTCCGTATGGAAAAAGTGCTTCTTATCTTGATATTGCAGAGAAAATTGGCAACCCAAAGGCTGTACGAGCAATTGGCGGAGCGAATAGTAGAAATCCGCTTTCGATTATTGTGCCTTGTCACCGGATTATAGGAAAGAGCGGGAAATTAGTAGGGTATGAAGGGGGACTTTGGCGGAAAGAGTGGCTATTAAAACATGAAGGGTTTTTAGATAATTGAATTATTTAAGTTAAAAAGCGATATAATACTCTTTTTCTTTTTAAGGGAGACGAGAGCATCTGGCCGTGCCTAGAAGCGGTCAGGTCCCTTTTCTGCCACATGCGAGTATAGTTCATGTTATGCTCTGCGTAACAGCGACATTTATGTCGGAAAATTAAAATAGAATCATGCAAATGATAAGATAGAGAAAAAGCTGGCGTATGTCCCTTTTTTATTTTTTAAAAGATAGTATTTTAAATTATCAGAAGATTATGTATAATACTATTCAAGAGTACTTGATCTTATTTTTAGTTGTTATATAGGGAAAGAGGGGAAATGGCTTATGAAGAAGAAGGTGTCACTTATTACAGCACTTGCCCTTTCTACGAGTGTGTTGGTTGCAGGATGTGGAAGTGGGGAGAAAGCATCAACAACTGAAAAGGGAAAAGAAGGGAATGCAGTACTAGCTGATAAACAAGTATTAAATTTACTTGAAACAGCAGAAATTCCTTCTATGGATACATCAAAGTCAACTGATACAGTATCATTTCGGGTATTTGTAAACGCGATGGAAGGATTATACCGCTTAGATAAAGAGAACAAACCAACACCTGGTATGGCTAAAGACGTGAAAATAAGTGAGGATAAGAAAACATACACATTTCATTTACGCGATGCAAAGTGGTCGAATGGAGAACCCGTAAAAGCACAAGACTTTGTATTTGCTTGGCGTCGTGCTGTTGATAAAGCGACAGCATCAGAATATGCGTTTATTTTGTTCGATGTTAAAAATGCTGAGAAAATTAATAAGGGAGAATTGCCACTTGAACAGCTTGGTGTTACGGCAAAGGATGATAAAACATTAGTGGTTGAGTTAGCGAAACCTACACCGTATTTTCTAGCTCTTACAACATTCCCAACATTTTTCCCATTGAATGAAAAATTTGTAAAAGAACAAGGTGACAAATACGCATTAGAATCAGATAAGTTATTATATAATGGACCATTTATGATGAGTGAATGGAAGCATGAACGAAGTTATCAGTTAAAGAAAAATCCAAACTATTGGGATAAAGATAATGTGAAGTTAGAGGAAATTAATGTAAGCGTTGTAAAAGAAACATCAACAGCTGTAAATTTATATGATAGCAACCAAGTAGATCGAGTTATTTTAAGTTCGGAATTTGTTGATAAATATAAGAAAAGTGATGAATTTAAATCGGAATTAGATTCACGTATGTTTTTTATTCGTTTTAATCAGAAAAATCAGTTTTTTTCGGATAAAAAAGTGCGTCAAGCTATTGATTTAGCATATGATAAAAAGGGAATTGCAAATGTGATTTTAAACGATGGATCATTACCTGCATATTACTTAGTAGCACAAAAATTTACAAAAGGACCAGATGGAAAAGACTTCCGTGAAACAAATAAAAACTTTCATGATGGTAAAGATAATGCAGCAAAAGCAAAAAAACTTTGGGAAGAAGCGAAAAAAGAGCTTGGGCAAGATACAATTACAGTTGAAATGTTGAACTATGATAAGGATAACTTGAAAAAAGTTGGAGAATATATTAAAGCAGAATTGGAGAAAAACTTACCTGGTTTGAAAGTGAATATTAAACAGCAGCCGTTTAAACAAAAGTTAGATTTAGAAAAGAAATTAGAATATGAGTTCTCTTTATCAGCATGGGGCCCAGATTATCCAGATCCAATGACATTTATTGATATGTTTATTACAGATAGTGCATTTAACGAAATGGCATATTCTAATAAGAAATATGATGAACTAGTTGCGAAAGCAAAAGGTGAGTTGTTAACCGATGAGAAAGCACGATGGAAGGCTCTTTCTGAAGCAGAGAAAATTTTATTTGATGATGCAGCCATTTCTCCGGTTTATCAGCAGGGCGTTGCTTTTCTTGAGAAATCCAAGGTGAAAGGAACTGCTAGGCATACATTTGGAGGAGATTTTAGTTATAAATGGACATATATTACAAAAGAATAGTACGATGAAGATGCGCGAATATTGCGCATCTTTTTTTTACTGTGAGGAGATAATGAGAATGATAAAAGGAATGAATCATCTTTGCTTTTCTGTTTCAAACTTAGAGGAATCTATACAATTCTACGAACGAGTGTTGGAAGGGAAGTTACTTGTAAAAGGTAGAACACTTGCCTATTTCGACCTGTGCGGAATGTGGGTTGCATTAAATGAAGAAAAGGATATTCCAAGAAGGGAAATCTATCAATCGTATACACATATTGCGTTTTCGATAGAAAAAGAAGATTTTACAGCTTTATTACATCGTCTTGAAGTGAATAAAGTACATATTTTACAAGGAAGAGAGCGTGATGTACGAGATTGCCATTCTATTTATTTTACAGACCCAGATGGACATAAATTTGAATTTCATACAGGGACGCTGCAAGAGAGATTGCAATATTATAAAGAAGAAAAACCGCATATGTTGTTTTACTAAATATAGAAAAGGGGGAGAGGGCTATACATGTACTTGTTGTTGGTGGAACTGGTATGTTACAGAAAGTATCAAAGTGGTTTACTGAGCAAGAGCTTCATACTTCTGTAATCGGTCGAAACATAAAACGCCTAAAGGAGATGCGGAATTCATGTGATACTCCTGAAAGAGTTACATGTTTAGAGGTTGATTATCATAATAGTGATGAGTTGCGTGTTAAAATTAAAAATTCAATTCAAAAAAACGGACCAGTCACGCTTGTAGTTGCTTGGATTCATTCAACAGCTGTAGATGCATTGCAAATCATTAGTGAGGAGATTGAAACATTTTCGAAAGAATGGGAATTGTTTCATATAATTGGAAGCAGTGCTTATAAATCAGGAGAAAAAATAAGATGTTCTTCTTTATGTAGATATTATCGAATTATATTAGGTTTTATAGTAGAAGAAAAACGTTCGAGGTGGTTAACACATGATGAGATTGCGAGTGGTGTTATAGCCGGAATTCAACACAAACAACGGGAATGGATTGTCGGAACATTAGAACCATGGGATGCTAGACCGAGTTGGTAAAGGAGAAAATGATGATGAAAACAATGTTATATATTACGCGTCACGGGGAAACAGAATGGAATGTAGAAAAAAGAATGCAAGGCAGAAAAAATTCAAATTTAACGGAAACTGGAATACTACAAGCAAAACAATTAGGGAAACGTATGCAAGATATGCAGCTTGATGTTATTTACAGCAGTCCAAGCGGAAGAACAATGCATACAGCTCAGTTAATTAAAGGAGACAGAGATATTCCAATTGTAGCAGATGAACATTTATATGAAATTGATATGGGAGTTTGGGAAGGGCAAACACAAGTTGAATTACAAGAGAAATATCCGAAAGAGTTAGATTTATTTTGGAATGCACCACATCAATATGAATCTAACTCAGGTGAAAGTTTTTATGCCGCGAGAGAGCGTGTATTAAAGGGGCTCAAATACATTCTTCAAAAGCATGAGGGAGAAAGTGTTTTAATAGTTTCTCATGCTGTTACAGCGTTACTTATGATGGGACACTTTGAGCGACGTTCTATTGAAAAAACATGGGATGGTCCCTTTATGCACAGTACAAGTTTAAGTATGATTGAAGTTAAAGAGCGAGAAAGTACAGTTCATTTATTTGCTGATATTGCGCATTTTGAAGAAGTGTAAAGGTTTATAAGGAGAAATTCCCATTCTTTTTGGGAGAAGTAATCTGTTTTAATAGATAAATAGACCGCTTAAAGCGGTCTATTTGCATTTTTGAAAAAGCGAAGGATATTTTTTCTATGTTATAGAGTTGGATTAAATTATATATTATATTAGCGACGGGAACGGCAAGAACGAGAGCGACGGGAACGGCAAGAACGAGAGCGAC
>NZ_FOLV01000012.1:47838-48060 GCF_900112415.1 Bacillus sp. 491mf | reverse complement strand
GGAACGGCAAGAACGAGAGCGACCGGAACGGCAAGAACGAGAGCGACCGGAACGGCAAGAACGAGAGCGACCGGAACGGCAAGAACGGGAACGGCCAGAGCGGCGAGAACGAGAGCGGCCAGAGCGGCGAGAACGAGAGCGACCGAGAGGACCTGGAGGACCAGAACGACGAGAGCGACCGGAGCAGCGAGAACGAGAGCGGCGAGAACGGCAAGAACGAGA
>NZ_FOLV01000012.1:0-47743 GCF_900112415.1 Bacillus sp. 491mf | reverse complement strand
AGAACGGCAAGAACGAGAACGTTTAGAACGGCAAGAACGAGAACGATCAGAACGGCAAGAACGAGAACGTTTACGGTTGGATTTAGGCTCTTGGTTTAGAAAGGTTTCCATTCCTGTCGCTTTTATCTCTTCCACTGCTTTTTGAATGTCGTCTTTTGAATACATTTATGAAAAGCCTCCTTAATAAAAAATGAGATTTTATTTATTTTTGAATTTTGAATAATGAACTTTCTATAAATAGGGTATGTCGACTAGATAAATTGTGTTTGTTCTTTTTGAAAAATGGTGTTATACCCTAAAGAAAACAGACTGTGATAGGTAGCCAACTATTTATGAATTAGTATATTGATCTTTTTGACCTGCAGGAGTGATACGAGGTTTTAGAAGATTTACAGATTTTTGAATATCACAGTTTATAAAGAATACCTCCTTATTTTAGTAATTTGAAAAAGAAATTCTTTTCGTACTATTACATAATGAAGAATTTATTTTTTGCATCGGAGAAGCATATATGGCTGATAAAAATGAAATTATGGCGGATGTGACAATCGGAAAAAAAAAGCATACATTGATTGTAGATGAAAGAGAGGGGAAGGGAGAAAATGATACCTTCTTATGATTTTTTTATTCATCCAATGTATATTGTCGAGTTACGAAAAGATGTTTGGTCTGATGATCCTGTTCCAGCTAAGTTAACATATAATAAAAGAAAGTATGATGTTGATATCGTATATCGCGGCTCTCATATTCGAAAATTGAAGAAAAAATCATATCATGTGAAGTTCTATAAACCAAAATTTTTTCAAGGTGTGAAAGAGCTGCATTTTAATTCGGAGTTTAACGATTCTTCTTTAATACGGAATAAGTTATCACTAGATTTTTTTTCAGACATTGGTACGTTATCGCCAAAGGCGCAACATGTTCTTGTGAAGGTTAATAATCGATTTGAAGGAGTTTATTTACAGTTAGAATCGGTAGATGAAGATTTTTTGCGAAAACGAAAATTACCAAATGGTTCGATTTACTATGCAGTCGATGATGATGCGAATTTTTCATTAGTGAGTGAGTTAGATAAAGATATAAAAGCGAAATTGTCCTTAGGGTATGAGGTGAAGTATGGAAATGAACATAGTGAAGAACACATTAGCGAATTTATCTATCAACTGAATACGATTTCCAGAGCAGCTTATGAAAAAGAAATTGTAAAATATGTGGATGTTGATAAATATTTAAGATGGTTAGCGGGTGTTGTATGCACACAAAACTTCGATGGATTTGTGCACAATTATGCGCTCTATCATAATGAAGACACAAAGTTGTTTGAAATGATTCCATGGGATTATGATGCAACGTGGGGACGAGATGTACAAGGCCGAAAGATGGATCATGATTATGTTCGTATTCAAGGGTTTAATACGTTAAGTGCTAGATTACTTGATGTTGATGTATTTAGAAAGCAATATAGAAAAATTTTGGAAGATATACTCTCTCATCAATTTACAGTAGAATATATAAAACCGAAAGTAGAAGGAATGTACGAAGAACTTCGTCCACATATTTTGCAAGATCCGTATGTGAAATCGAAAATAGATGTGTTTGATAGTGAGGCAAGTTTGATTTTTCAATATATAGAAAAGCGTCATGAATTTATACGAGAACATTTAGATGAATTATGAAGGCGAAAAAAAAAGAGATTGAACGATCAATCTCTTTTTTGTTATATAATAAGAATAATCTAAATTGAAGAAGGTGAAATGATGGAAATAAAATGGATCGAATGGGTCAAACAAATACAGGCAATCGCGCAGGCGGGATTAGCATATTCAAAAGATGTATATGATATAGAACGTTTTCAAGAGCTTCGAAAATTATCGATTGAAATGATGTCACATTATACAAAAACGGATTGGGAAGTAGTCGAGAGTTTATTTGCAAGTGAAACGGGTTATCAAACTCCAAAAGTAGATATACGAGCAGTCGTGTTTCAAGAAGGAAAGTTACTTTTTGTAAAAGAAAAAAGTGATAGGAAATGGGCACTTCCAGGTGGGTGGGCTGATATTGGATATACACCTACGGAAGTTGCGCAAAAAGAAGTTTTTGAAGAAGCAGGTTACAAAGTAGACAATTTTCGTTTGTTATCTATTTTTGATAAACAGAAACATCAACCATCACCTTCTGCAATTGATGTATATAAAATATTTATTAGTTGTGAAATAGTAGGTGGTGAAAGACAAATCGGTATTGAAACAGAAGATGTTCGTTTTTTTGGAGAAGAAGAATTGCCAGAACTCTCAATAGGAAGAAACACAGAATGGCAAATCCGACAAATGTTTTCTTATATGAAAGATCCGAATAAAGAAAGATTGGTTGATTAAAATATTTCTTTGTGAAGAATTAGTAAATTTTTGATAACTTGCTTGTCTTTTGGAATGATTTCTAGTAATCTATATTCCATCGTGCACTTTTTCCTTTTGAAATAGAAAAGGTAAGTATGTTTTTTTATTATTGCATAATTTTATACTATACAGTAGTAGCATATTGGCAAGGGTAGATTTTTATGAAATAATAAGAAAGTGTGTGTGCGTAGAAAAAAGGAGATAATGAAGAATGTTAGCAAATTTGGTTGAACAGTTACTACAATTTTTTATAAGTTTAGGCTATTCCGGGATTGCGTTAGGGCTGATGATCGAAATTATTCCGAGTGAAATTGTATTATCTTATGCGGGTTATTTAGTTGCTAAGGGAGAAATTAATTTCGTTGGGGCAGTAATTGCCGGGACGATTGGTGGAACGTTAGCACAAATTTTCTTGTATTGGCTTGGATATTACGGCGGACGTCCATTTGTTGAAAAATATGGTAAATATATATTGATTAATAAGAAACATTTAGATGTAGCAGAAGAGTGGTTTAATCGATATGGTGCAGGCGTAATTTTCTCTGCGCGCTTTATCCCATTTGTACGTCATGCAATATCGATTCCAGCAGGACTAGCTAAAATGTCATTGCAACGATTTACAGTATATACAGTACTCGCGATTATTCCGTGGTCTATCCTGTTTATTTATTTAGGTGAAAAACTTGGTGGGAATTGGCGTCATATTAAAGAATATGCTGCTGATTACACGCATTATTTCATCGCAGGGGCGATTCTTTTTATTGCTGTATACATAGGTATGAAATTATTGAAAAAAAGAAAAACAGTTCGTTAAAGTCAATGAGTATTCATTGGCTTTTTTCTTTGTTTGTCTCGCTATTTGCGGGAAGTAAGATGCAAACTTAAGGTTCTGAGTGATTAAAGTTTTATCTTATATCAGTTCTAAAAGAAGCAAGTTGTCCATATTGTGTAGTAAAACAGTATAGCGGAGGAGTTTCATGAAAGGATCACCGTTTTTACGCGGAACATTCTTTTTAACAATGGCAACTATGATTTCGAAAATGTTAGGTTTTATATATGTTATTCCTTTTACAGCGATGGTTGGAACGGGAGGATATGTATTATATACATATGCTTACCGTCCTTATACAATTATGCTTAGTATCGCAACGATGGGACTTCCTTTAGCTGTCTCTAAAATGGTATCTAAATATAATGAATTAGACGATTATTATACGGTGAAACGAGTATTAAAAAGCGGGCTTATTTTTATGGGAGGTATGGGAGTAATATCGTTTTTATTGTTATATTGTTTAGCTCCCTATCTAGCAAAGGGTGTTATAGATAGCGGAGATCAAACAGGTAATAGTGTAACAGCTGTTACATATAATATTCAAATTGTAAGCTTTGCTTTACTAATTGTTCCTTCTATGAGCTTATTACGTGGATTTTTTCAAGGGTTTCAATCGATGGGGCCATCTGCTTTAAGTGTAGTAGTGGAACAGTTTTTTCGAATGTTAACAATCTTAATTGGAAGTTTTGCAGTGCTTCATATAAACAAAGGATCAACAGCGGTGGCGGTTGGAGTTGCTACGTTTGGTGCTTTTGTAGGAGCTGTAGCAGGACTTGGAATATTAATTACATATTACTTAAAGAGAAGACGGCATTTAAAGAAAAAAGAAAATATGAGTGTTCCGCAAACAACAAAATCATTTTTCGCACTGTATAAAGAATTATTTGCATATTCTATTCCATTTGTTGTTATTGGTCTTGCAATTCCCTTGTATCAAACAATTGATACATTTACAATTAATAAGTTATTAATGCAAATGGGATATTTACAGCGAGAAGCGGAAAAAATAAATGCTGTGATTGGGCTCGTACAAATGGTAGTGTTAATTCCAGTTTCGGTTGCTACAGCTTTTAGTATGTCACTCGTTCCTGAGATGACGAAGGCGTATATAGCTAAAAATGACCAGTTATTATATAAACATTTTACAAGAACAAACTTGCTCGTAGTATTTCTAACGATTCCAGCATCGTTAGGAATGATGGTTTTAGCTGAACCAGTATATACATTACTATTTGGGACAGGAAATGATCCTGCGCTAGGAAGTGTGATTTTACGCTATTACGCACCGGCTTGTATATTATTTTCGTTATTTTCTGTAACAGCAGCTATGCTACAAGGGATTAATCAACAGGGAAAAACAGTAATTGGTTTACTTATAGGAATCGGGATCAAAATTGTATTAAACATTGTGTTACTTCCACAGTTTGACTATATCAGTTTTATTATTGCGACGTATGCTGGTTATACTGTTTCTGTTTCGTTTAACTTGTGGATACTTTCTAAATATGTTATAAAGACAACATAATGTCTATAAAAGACAGAGAATGCTCTGTCTTTTTCTATTTGAATAATTTGTGAAGAAAAGCGTTTTCAAAACAATTTTCTATTGAAATCTCTTCATTTGTTTCATATGCTGAAAATGGCGGTTTAAAATAGACTGTTATTTCAAAGTGAGGTTGGTTCCTACATGTAAAAAGAATCGGGGTGATAGTATGTTAAATATTTATTTAACAGACCGAAACGGAAAACTACAAGAGATCGAGGAGATACAAAAGGGCTGCTGGATTAATGTACTCCATCCAACGGAAGAAGAAATTCAATTTTTAGTTCAAACATTAAATGTTGAACTGGACTTCATTAAAGACCCCTTGGATGATGAAGAACGTTCGCGTATTGAAAAAGAAGATGATAATGCTTTAATTATCGTCGATATTCCAACAGTTAGACATGACGAAGAAGGAAATTCAATGTATGATACGATTCCGATTGGTATGATTGTCATGCCGGAATGTTTTGTTACAATTTGTTTGGAAGAAAATCCGATTTTTGAACGTTTTATTAATCAACGTATTAAAGAATTTTATACTTTTAAAAAGACACGTTTTGCACTGCAGCTCTTATACACGATTTCTACTTATTATTTACGTTATTTAAAACAGATTAATCGGAAAACAACCGATTTAGAGCATGAGCTCAATAAATCGATGAAAAATAAAGAGATTTTTACGTTATTAGGGCTTGAAAAAAGCTTAGTGTACTTTACGACATCTTTAAAGGCAAATAAGATTGTGATTCAAAAATTAATGCGCAATAATACATTTTTAAAAATGTATGAAGATGATCAAGATTTACTTGAAGATGTATTAATTGAAAATAAGCAGGCAATTGAAATGGCCGAAATATATAGCCATATTTTAAGTGGTATGATGAATACATTCAGTTCTGTCATTTCCAATAATTTAAACAGTGTTATGAAGTTTTTAACTTCTATGACAATCATATTATCAGTACCAACAATGGTTTCTAGTTTTTTTGGAATGAATGTTCCAGTTCCTTTAAGCGAAAATCCTCATGGGTTTTTAATGGCCATGATTATATCGGCGGTATTATCTTGCTTAATGGCCTTTGTTTTTTGGAAGAAACGTTATTTTTAATATGAAATTCAGCTGTTTTGGAACACTTCCAAAACAGCTTTTTTACTATAAAGTATTGATAAATTAGCTTTTTTGTTCACAGCTATTCATGAATTGATGGAATGAAATATGTATAATATTCCATTTAGGTTAATTTTTATAACTACTTGTTCAATCTACAGATTACAGTTACAATTACATATTGTTAATGAAAAGATGGGGGATATGCATCATGGAAATGTTTCATTTACCAAAAGCGTTCCTGCAAATGAATACGATTTTTATTTCAATATTAATTGAAGCACTGCCATTTGTATTAATAGGTGTATTTATTTCAGGATTCATTCAAATGTTTGTGACAGAAGATATGGTAGCAAGGTGGATGCCAAAGAATCGTTTTCTGTCTGTCTTATTAGCAGTTTTTCTAGGGATGATGTTCCCTGGGTGTGAGTGTGGAATTGTTCCGATCGTTCGGCGCCTTATTGGGAAAGGAGTACCACCATACGCAGGGATTGCCTTTATGTTGACTGGACCCATTATTAATCCTGTCGTTTTATTTGCGACATATGTAGCGTTTGGGAGTAGTATGCATATGGTTTGGTATCGCGCTATTGTTGCTATTATTGTGGCTATTATTGTCGGACTTGTCTTATCGTTTATGTTTAAAGACCATCAACTACGGAATACTAATTTTCCGGTGGTAAATCATAATCGACCATTCCGTGAAAAATTTTGGGACGTATGTACACATGCTGTCGAAGAGTTTTTCTCAATGGGAAAATTTTTAATTATTGGTGCGCTTATTGCAGCAAGTGTACAAACTTTTGTGAAGACCTCTACACTCCTTACAATTGGACAAGGGCCGTATTCTTCACCACTTGTTATGATGGGACTGGCGTTTATTTTGTCGTTATGTTCAGAAGCTGATGCGTTTATTGCATCTTCATTCCAAAGCACATTTTCAACAGCGTCTCTCGTTGCGTTTCTTGTGTACGGACCGATGGTAGATATTAAAAATATGTTTATGATGCTTGCAACTTTTAAAACACGTTTTGTTATTATTGTTGTTGTTTTAATTACAGTTGTTGTTTATGCAAGCTCACTACTCATTTATGCGATGGGGTGGTAATTAATGTTTCGCGCTTATATTTTACTTGGATTTACAATTTTATTAGCACAACTTCATATTTCAGGAGATATTACAAAATATATCAATATGAAATATGCGTATTTATCAAAAACAGCAGCGATTATTTTAGGATTTTTAACTGTAATCCAAATGATTATTGTATTTCAAAAAGAGCATGGTAAACATAATCAAGATCATAACCATGATCATGAATGTGGATGTAATGAAAGTCACTGTGGTCATGATCATTCAAAAGACGAAAATACATGGTGGAAACGTACAATTGCATACACACTATTTTGTTTTCCGATCATTTCGGGACTCTTTTTTCCGATTGCAACGTTAGATTCTGACATTGTAAAAGCAAAAGGGTTTCATTTCCCTGTTGCGCAACCAGAAAGTAAAGATCCGTTTATGAATCGACAGTTTTTAAGACCAGATACAAGTATTTATTATGCAAAAGAAGGATATCGAGAAGTGATGGAAAAAGAGAAAAAGCAATTTGTAGCAAAAGATAAAATTGCTTTAGAAGATACAAACTTTTTGAAAGGAATGGAAGTTATTTATAACTATCCTGGTGAATTTACAGGTAAAACAATTTCTTTTAAAGGTTTTGTCTTTCGTGATGATTCTGCTAAAAAAGAACAATATTTTTTATTTCGCTTTGGAATTATTCACTGTGTTGCTGATTCGGGTGTATATGGCATGCTGGTCAAGAAACCTGAAGATGCCCAGTGGAAAAATGATGAATGGATTCAAGTCGAAGGAACAATTTCAACAGAGTTTTATCAACCGTTTCATGCAAATATCCCTGTATTAGAAGTTACAAAATGGAACACAGTAGAATCTCCAAAAGAACAATATGTATATCGAGGAGCCGATTGATAAAGTCGGCTTTTTTTAATGTAAAGCAGATAAGGGAGAATATATCCATTTTAATTTTTAGATATAGAAGTCATTTCTATGCAGTATACAACATGACCGCTTCTATGCGTGACCAGATCCTCTCGTCCTCCTTAAAAAGAAAGTTTTTTTGCTTTAATTGTTAACTTGTATATACAGAAAAAGAACATCTAAACATTAGATGTTCTTTTTCATAGTTTTTTTGTCTACATAAGTGTTGTATGGAGCATTTAGCTAATTAGCAAAAACATGCAGCACCAACAATAATTAAGAGGATAAATAATACAACAACTAACGCAAACCCGCCGCCGTGATGTCCAAAGCCCATTGTTTTTTCCTCCTTTAGTTATAAAGTACATAATACAATATGCACTTTTATAATGCTTTGACTGGGATATATGCCATATAAAGACGTTTTTTTTTGTATAAGGAAAGAGGAAGATGGAAATATATAAGAATAGTGATTTAACAATGTTGTCTCGTTATTAAAGTATGTCGTATAAATTACGGGGGTTCTAGAGCTAAAGTATATTAACATTTAGATGGTTTTTTCATGGAACAACTACTTTAATTGATGATGGATTTTTAGCAGACCAGACAATTTTTGAAAACATAAGTATAGGAGAGTTTTGTAAGATTCACAAAAGTTCTGTCGTTCTATTTCGAGCATACATATCAATAGAGAGGAGGAAATATTGAATGGAGCATATTGAGAAACTCATGGATTATAGTTATGAAGTCATATGTGTGATTGGTGAATATATGAATGAAGTACGAGATCATGAATTAAAGGAATTGCTACAAAAACATTTACCATACTTATTGCAGGCATACAATGAACAAATTAACTTTCAAGAATGTGAAAATGTACAGCATATCATTTACCAATATCCACTTTTATCCTCAATGGAAATGATTCATACGACCTACAACGGACAAAAAAGTGATATAGAAATTGCTATTTCGTATATTTCATATTTAAAACGGTTAGCACTTGAATATGCACAAGTAGCAATACAAGTAGCAAATCCAGAATTTCGCTCTTTTTTAGAAAGTTGTTTCTTGAAAATGAACCGAAATGCTTACAGTGTATGGCAATATGTAGTGAAAAAAGAATATAGCATACAAGAAATGATAGATGAAGAGAAATATGGGTGAAAAAGACAGTGATATCGCTGTCTTTTTTAATTAATCTGTTAAAATTTTCCATATTTTCAAAAGACAAAACCTGATTAGTATCACAATCCTATGAATTAAAATGTTATATAAGTCTGTTTTTATGTTTCGACATATAAATCGCTGCTTTGCAATATACACCATGACCTGCACAAAACCTCGCATGTGGCAAGAAAAGACCTTGACCGCTCCTCTGCATGGCCAGATACTCACGTCCTCCCATAAAAAAGGGGTTTTATGTCGTTTTTTAACCTATATATAGTCAAACCTTAGAAAATTAACAATGATTTACTATTTCTTTACTAATCTATAATATTTCCTTTAAAAAAGAGAAGTAATATGAGTATGTACATATTCTATCAAAAGGAGGAAAAGCAAATGAATAAATGGGTTAAATCGTTAACAGCCGTTGCACTTGCTAGCTCTTTATTTGTGGTAGGTTGTAGTAAGAATGAGGAAAAGAAAGATGAGACGACGCAACAAGAAGGTAAGACAACTGAAAAAGAAACGAGTGGAGAAGTAAAAGATAAAAACTCGAAAGATAGTTCTTCAAGCTCCACTGAAAAGAAATAAATGTTATATGATGATAGAAGCTTTCTCGATCAATGAGAAAGCTTTTTTGTTGTGTATTTTTGTTTCTTCAGAAATAATAGAGAGAGCGAAAGGGTGTGAGTTAGTATGAATATATGTTTATTTGGGGCAACAGGTCGAGTTGGAGTCGGAATTTTAAAATTTGCATTACAGGATAATCATAAGGTGACAGCGCTTGTGAGAAATAAAGAGAAGCTACAAATACAACATGAGAATTTTCGTGTAATAGAAGGAAATGTATGGAATGAAGAAGATGTGAAAGAGTGTGTAAAGGGAGCAGATGTTGTAATTAGTGCACTTGGTACCGATGGAAACGGCACGTTATCAAAAAGTTTGCCGCATATTATAGACGCTATGAACGAGGAAGGGATTATAAGAATTATAACAATTGGAACGGCTGGGATTTTGCAGGCACGTGTGAATCCGCAATTATATCGCTTTCAATCCAGTGAATCACGTCGAAAGACAACGGCTGCAGCGGAAGACCATGTAGCGGCCTATTTAGCTTTAGCGAATAGCAAATTACAATGGACGATTGTCTGCCCAACACACTTAATAGATGGAGAAGAAACAACTATTTATCGTACTGAAGAGGATATGTTACCGCTAGATGGTATGAAGATCACAGTTGGAGATACAGCCCATTTTGTTTATCAATTACTTTATCATGATATTCATTATAAAAAACGAGTTGGCATTGCCTATTAAAAAGCCATCCTTATGATAAGGATGGCTAAAAAAGAATATAACATACAAATATAATAATCATAATGGTTTGTAAAATCGCTTTAGCTATCGTGCTGCTTAAAAATCCGATGACAGTTGCAACCCCGACCATAAAGGCTTCATTCACAGCCTTTTTATGCATTAATTCTGTTGCGAAAACGGAAAGGAATGGGATAATAATCAGCCCAAATGGCGGAAAAAAGAATGATCCAACAATTATCGAAACTATACCGACACGTTCGCTCCATTTTGTACTTCCATACTTTTTTAAGAAATAGCTATTCGTAATAAAATCAGCTATGAAAATAATAATTGTAAATATAATTTGAACAATCCAAAATGACTTTGTTAATTGTAAGTCGTTCATACCGAATTGATAAATGAAAAATCCCGCCCATAAAGCGAGTATACCTGGAATGATTGGGTAGATGAACGCGATAAATGATATGATAAAACAAGCGATAATACATATTGTTAATAAGAAATTCACGGCGTAACTCCTTTTTGTATATCCATTTTACTAACCGCAATTTTTTTTACTTGATGTCCATCTATTGCTAATGCTTTAAATTGATAATTTTCATATTGAATCATATGACCAGGGTCAATATTTATGTCAATGGTTTGTGATAAAAACCATCCTCCAATTGTATCTAAATCACTATCATCAATATGAAGGCCAAACATATCATTTACATCAGAAATGAGTACTTTTCCATCAAGTACCGTTAATGTCGGATTACGTTTTTCAATCATTGGTGTTTCATCAGTGTCAAATTCGTCTTGTATTTCTCCAATAATTTCTTCGATAATATCTTCCATTGTAAGAAGGCCTGCAGTTCCACCGTACTCATCCATAATAATTGCTAGTTGAACGCGGTTTTTTTGTAGGTGAATGAGCGCCTTTTTTATTGGTACGGTTTCAAATACTGTTAAAACAGGATGTATGTATGATTGTAGCGGTTTGCAAATTCCTTTTGTTTGATCATGGAAGATTTCTTTAGTATTAATTATACCGACAACATCATCTTTATCTTTTCCGATAACTGGATAACGTGTGTATTTTTCAGTGGAGATAATCTCCATATTTTCTGCTAATGAATTTTCAGTTGATAAACAGATCATTTCAGTACGCGGAACCATAATCTCTTTTGCAACTCGATCATCGAATTCAAAAATATTGTTTACATATTTGTATTCCGATTGATTAATCTCTCCACTCTTATAGCTTTCACTTAAAATAAGACGTAACTCTTCTTCAGAGTGAGAAAGTTCATTTTCTTTTACTGGTTGTAATCCCAATAGTTTTGTGAAAAAGAGTGCTGTACTATTTAATAACCAGATAAAAGGATACATTATTTTATCGAATAGAATTAAAGGTCTTGCGAACTTCAATGTAATTTCTTCCGCTTTTTGAATAGCAAATGACTTTGGAACGAGCTCACCAAGTACAACATGAAAGAACGTAATCATGCTAAAGGCTATAACAAAGGATAACGTATGCGCCACCCTACCTGTTATATTTATTTTTTCAAAAAGCGGCTTTAATAAATGTTCCACGGTAGGTTCACCAAGCCAACCGAGACCTAATGAGGTAATCGTAATACCAAGCTGACAAGCAGATAAGTATACATCTAAATTTGAAATAACTTTTCTTGCTAGAATTGCTTGTTTGTTGCCTTCATTAGCAAGTTGGTCAATCCGACTTTTGCGTACTTTAACAACAGCAAACTCTGACGCAACGAAAAATCCAGAAATAAGAATGAGTAAAGCGATGAGGAAAAGTTTTAATATGTCCAAGGATATTCTTTATTCTAAAATTAGAATAAAGATGTCACCTCCTGAATAAAAGTATTACTTTAATAATATATGGAAAAGGAAAGAATAGTCAAAGAATGTAAAGAAAAAGTAATATTTTAGTAAAAAACAGTTATAAGGGGGAGCAAAGAGCTGATAAAAGGTTTGATTTATTGGTCCTTATTGCGATTTTAAAAAATGGAATCGCTAATAAGGACCTCAATCGGATAACTAATGAATCGTTTGAAGAAAAGTTTCACTTTATTGTTGTGCGAGATAGGCTATGAATGTGCTCGGTATAACGATTTCTTTTCCATAATATTTGCAAAAGGGAAAGCAGCATGTATGGGATATAAAGTAATAAAAGGCCTATTGTAACAAGTATAGGGGAAGTAACGCAGTATTGTACAATAAATTGAAATAATCCATTTACATGAAAAATACATTCCATATATGTAAAGGAAATTAATATGGATCCAATGATAGATTTATGACTGGCAAGTAGAGAAACAAACAGTGTATTACTAAGAAAAGCTGAATCATGTATATGTGTTGTTTTTTGGGCTGTATGTAAGAAAGGAATCCATTTTTTAATGGCTTGGATAATAATGACCATGGACGTACTCCAAATAATTAAAAGAGAAGAAAAGTATGGAAAGGGTATGTATGATGTTAGGAATAGATAGAGAATAATGACACTACATTGAAGTGAAACAGTTCCAAATGAAAAGGGAACCCAACGTAATACTAAAAAATGTTTTCTATTTTTAGAAGATAATTTAGTGAAAAATTGACCAATTCCAAGACTGATGAAAAATCCAACAGTAAGTGAAAAGAAGAGTCGTATCATAGATAAAAAATATAATTTCCATATGTATGGGAACAATCCAGTTGAATGAAATGATTTTGTTATATTTTCTGGATAGTAAGAAAAGAAAAAGAATGGTTCATGAATCCAATCCGTTATTGGAATCGTGATGGAGCGAAAATGCATCAACTGATTAATCATTGTATGTAATGCTTCAGAGTAGGATTGTTCACTGTTTAGAAAAACGGAAGGAATTGGACTAATAAGAATAATAACTATAATCCCAAAAAGACAACGATATACATAAGAAATAATAGAAGTTGTCATACACACCACCTTACCTTATAATATTCTGAAAATTATTTCTATTATTGTAACGTTTTTTTTTCGAATATACAATCTCTTTTAGGTAGGAAAGAAAATTTTTATAGAATATTTTCCTTTGATATTTGTTGAAAAAACGAAAGGTATAAGAAGAATTTGTGACGAATAATAAACAGAATTCAGAAGAATTAAATAAATTCGTTTATTTTTTTCTAAAAATATTATATATTTATGTCACAGAAATTATTTTAACATAAGGGGGATTTTTATGAGAGTAAAGGGAAACTATGTTTTAAAAAAAGAGGTATTATTTTGTAAGGAAACATTCACGTTACAAGAAGCATTAGATCATTTGAATAAAACGGGATACCGATGTGTCCCGGTTCTAGATGAAAAAGAAGAAATGTTTTTGGGGAATATTTACAAAGTAGATGTTTTAGAATACAAAGGTTCTTTAGACAATAATGTCAAAGAATTATTGCGCAATAAAGATGGCTACGTAAAAGAAGACTCTTCATTCTTTAAAGTTTTCTTTACAATTAAGGAGTTACCATATATTTCTGTTGTGAATGATAATGGAATCTTTCTTGGAATTTTAACGCATAAAAAAGTGTTTGAGTTACTAGAAGATGCGTGGGGTCTTCATTCTAGTGTATATTCGGTTATGATCGGAACACAAGATTATAATGGTGCTATTCAAAAATTATCAACTGTATTGAAAAAGTATAACGGGATCCAAAGTTTAATGACATTTGATAACAAGGCACTATATGTACGTAGAATTATGTTTACATTAGGAGAAGAGTTTGCGGCAGAAGACTTACAAACACTTTTAACAGATTTAGAGGACCATGGATTCCGTGTTATACATGTAGAAGAAATGAAAGATTCACGTGAAGTGGAGATTGTAGAGTAAGAGGCAAATCCATCCCGAAAATAAGGGGTGGATTTTTATTTATACATAAGTTAATGAAATAGAAAAAATTCCTTTTCTTTTAGGGGAGAATATGAGCATCTAGTCATGCATATCAGCGGTCAGGACCTATTTCTGCCACATGAAAGGTTAAAACAAAGGGAGAAAGCAAGTAGCGGTAACTTTGTATTCTGCGTAGAAACGATTTATATGTCAAAAAATTAAAATGGATACATATAGTTCGAAAGTGTTACAGGAAGTATGAAAGAAAGATGTGTAAGCATTTTTTTGTAAAGGAAAATGAAAGAGATTGTCAAATATATAGATTGAATAAAGGCAAAAAAGTTCTTTCGGTATAGTTGGACACATAAAAACAGTTAGGGTCTTTTTCTACCGCACACAAAGGTTAAAATAAGTGCAGGTTAAGTTTTGTTCTACATAGCAGCGACTTAGTTGATAACTCAAAATGAATTTATATATGAATAGTAAGGAGAGAGATAGAAATGGCTACTTTTGAAGATTTTATGAAATTAGATATCCGTATTGGAACGATTCATCATGCAGAGATATTTCCAGAAGCCAGGGTGCCTGCAATTAAGCTGGAGATTGATTTTGGTGAACTTGGAATGAAACAATCAAGTGCACAAATTACGAAACGATATACAGTGGAAGAACTTATTGGAAAGCAAGTTGTTGCGGTTGTCAATTTTCCGCCTAAACGAGTGGCTGGATTTAAATCTGAAGTACTTGTCCTTGGCGGTGTTCCTGAAAAAGGAGATGTTATATTACTAGAACCGGGTATGGAAGTGCCGAATGGGACAGCGATTAGCTAAAATATAGGGGGACAAAAAATGGACATAGCAAAAGCTTATTTACAGTGTGCAGTAGAAAATTTTCAAGCTATTAAAAGGCAAGGGGATCGGGCGTTATCGCAGCTTACTTATGAAGAAATGTGCTGGATTCCTCATGAAGAAGCAAATAGTATTGCGATTCTTGTAAAACACTTATATGGGAATATGCGTTCAAGGTGGACAAGTTTTCTAACGACAGATGGCGAAAAGAAAGATCGGAATCGTGATAATGAATTTGAAGGTGGATACGCTTCAAAAGAAGAATTGTTATATTCTTGGGAAGAAGGCTGGTTATTTGTATTTCGGGCGTTGGAATCTATTACAGTTAATGATGTTCTAAAAACAGTTTATATACGCCGAGAGCCCCATACGGTGATGCAAGCGATTGAAAGACAAATTGCCCATTATGCTTCACATATCGGGCAAATGATTTATATTGGGAAACTATTGAAGGAAAAAGAATGGACGTGTTTAAGTATTCCTAGAGGGAAGTCTAATCAATTTATGTAAAAATAGTGTTGAATATATCGCAAGTAAAACAAAGATACACGACAACTCAATAGGAAACACTCCAATCATCAGCTTCAATTCTTTTCACCTCAGTAGCAATGTTGCCAAATTTCATTTGGTCTATTCTCTATAGCTTGTACATATGTTTAGAGAGAGAGGGTGATTTAATGAATCGAAGCTATTTTTATGTGAAACGGACAAGTCTTCCGAAATTTATTTTTCTACTTTTATTGGGCATTATGGCAGCTTTTTTATTTGTTAGTATGATCGTAACATCATTAAAAGAAACAAAGTCAACGTATTTATATAAATGGTTAAATGAACTGTCTATGAATGGCTATATGTATGTACTTGGCTCAGAAAATCGTTATTTTACACAAGAATATCGACATTTAAATACAGATTTTTCGATTTCTTCTTTTGTTTTATCTGCTGCGACAAATATTCGCCTTGATGATGTTCGTAGTTTAATTGGATTAGAGCTTCCTGGGTTTTCGAAATATGATACGGAAATTGTAATTGCTGGAGAAGGAACAAATTATACAAATTTACCTATTGAATCGAGTGTACCTTTAGAAGAGCTTGTAAAAGAACGGGCGGGGGAACAAGGGAAATCTAAAAATAACGAATCACATGAAGAAAAAAAGAAGCCAGCCCAAACGACAGGAAGTCGAAAAGTAGCGTTTATTTATCATACGCATAGTTGGGAGTCATATTTACCATTGTTAAATTTAACGAATAATCCAAACTCGAATAAAGCAACGAGTTCAGTAAAGAACATTTCTATATTCGGAGATAGATTTCGTGAAAAACTAGAAAATTATGGAATAGGTGCAACGAATGATCAAACAGATGTTGGTAACATGTTAGTGAGCCGAGGATTAAATGATCGCAGTTCTTATAAAATGTCTCGTGAAATTGTGCAAGAAGCAATGACAAGTAATAGAGAGCTGCAATACTTTTTTGATTTGCATAGAGATAGTGCGCGGAAAGAGGTCACAACGAAAACAATTGGTGATAAATCCTATGCGAAGTTAGCATTTGTTATTGGTAAGGGAAATAAAAATTATGCGAAAAACCTGCAATTGGCAACAGCGCTGCATGAATCATTAAAGGGAAAATATCCTGGATTAAGCCGAGGGGTTATTCAAAAAGATTTTAGTACTGGAAATGGTGTATACAATCAAGATTTATCCGGTCAAGCTATTCTTATTGAAGTAGGCGGTGTTGATAATACAGAAGAGGAAGTCGATCGTAGTATCGATGCACTTGCAGAAGCATTTAGTGAGTATTACTGGCAGGCTGAAAAGGTGAATGGCTAAGCGTAAGCAAACGTTGCTTACGCTGTTTGTTTTGTATCGAAATTTGTATCATTATCTTATGAAAATGGAAAAGGAATTTGGAAAAATAGTAGCGAATGTTCATGTATCAAGAAGTTTCTACGCATAATTATATTATGTAAAACTGTATGTCTGAATAAATGATAAGGAAAGAATTAGAATCGTTTTGATAATAGGGAGAGAAATGTTTAAATCGATGAGAGAACGGGAAAAATATATGGTATATGATTAGTTTTAAAATTAACTATTACGGTTAAAGCGAAAGTTGATAAGTTTTGTTTGGAAAAATTATTAGAATAAAAGGATGTTATATGAAGAAAAAATGGATGTTGTTTGGTATAGTGATTGCCATTTGCGTAATTACAGTGCTTCATTATATAGAAAATAATGAAAAGCAAGCGATAGAAGCACAAGGAAACGTTATTTTTCCAAAGGTACAAGAAACAATTGCAAAAATAGAAGGTGGGCTTGCAGTTGTTAACAATCCAGATTCAACGCTTGTTCTTGTAAATAAGAAAAGGCGCTTACCTGATTTGTATGAGCCGCAAGATTTAGTGATACCCCAAGTCCGTTTTCTATATGAAGGCAATAATGAAAAAAAGAAAATGCGTAAAGAAGCAGCTCTATCATTGGAGCGTATGTTTCAACAAGCGAGGCGTGAAAATATTATTTTATTTGCTGTTTCAGCATTTCGTTCATTTGAAAGACAAAAAGCATTAAATACGATGTATAAAAAACAAGATGGAGAAGCAAAAACAGCGATGTCTAGTGCAATTCCAGGAACAAGTGAACATCAAACTGGATTAGCTGTTGATATTACATCACAATCGGCAAAGTTTCAATTAGATTCTTCCTTTGGAAAAACGAAAGAAGGAAAGTGGCTAGCTGAAAATGCCCATAAGTTTGGGTTTATTATCCGTTATGAAAAAGAAAAAGAAGATATAACAGGGTATATGTATGAACCATGGCATGTTCGCTATGTTGGAAATCCATATGCTGCCTATTTGTATGAAAATCAGCTTACTTTAGAAGAAGCTATAAAGTGAATCATCCATTAGTGGGTCACTAATAGATGGTTCTTATCAATTGGGGTCTTACCGCCCATTAATGTGAGAGAGTAAAGGGAAATGACGATGCTATAAAAGAAAAAGTTTATGAGTAAACAAGAAAGCGATGTTTTGAAAAAAGTCGCGAATCTTTACCCCTTTGGCTATTTTTGTCTAAAGGGGTGTTTTTTTGACTAAAGGAAATAGAACATCTGAATAAAAGGTGGATTAAGGAATCATTGAGTGACATAGAATTGTTCCGCCATATGTCCAATAATGAATATAGCCCATAGATAAACTGGTTCGTATATTAGGCTAAAAAAGGTTTTCATTAATTAATTTTTTTGTCACAATTGAACCCCTCTATCCGTCTTGATTAATGAAAAGAATAGGAGGGATTTAAATGAATAAATTTGATGTCGCCATTATTGGTGGACCAGGAATTGTTGTTATGATTAACGGTTACCTGGCCTACGTATTTTCATTTGAGTTTAAAGAAGGGAAAATCAATTCCATTTACATGGTGGCGAATCCTGATAAGCTTAGCCGTTTAAATGAAAATATTCAAAGGGATATCCAAAACATCAATAAAAAAATGATATTGGATTAACCTTGTATCTATCCCCTTCTTTTATTCTTATATAATGTGTAACATTATAATGAGAAATTTTCTTTTTTAGAGAAGATTTTGATTTTTTGTCACTTTTTGAGAGGAATTATTATATTTTTCGAGAGGATTTATCATGTATAATAAAGAATATATTAATATATAATTTTAATATATTTTTTACCTATTAATGAATGTTGCGTATGCAACGTGATAAAGTTCTCTTTCCCTCATATACATATTAAAAATAGAATGGAAGCGAGGGTTGCACATGACAGGGTGGGTGATTTGGTTTGTTATTGCCGGTCTTTTATTTATTGCAGAAATGCTGACTGTAACGTTCTACTTATTATGGCTTGGAATAGGTGCCGTGGTCGGAGGTCTAATCGGACTATTTATACCCAACTCTTTGCTACTTCAAGTTGTAATAGCATCTGTTGTCAGTCTTAGTTTGACATTTTTCACAAAACGAATTTCTAAAAATTTTCGAGAAGCGAAAGGTTATACTGATGCAGTGGATCAGCTTGTTGGAAAAAAAGGTATTATTTTGCAAGCGATTACAAATGAAGCGAATGGCATTGTAAAAATAGAGGGAGATATGTGGACTGCTGTATCAGACGAACCAATTTTGGATGGGGAAAGCGTTATTGTTGTAAAGAGAAGCAGCACAGTAGTGCACGTGAAAAGGGAGTGTGAATTATAATGGTTGGTTTAACTTTATCAATTATTCTAGCATTAATTGTTATTGTATTTATCGCATTATCAATTAAAATTATTCCGCAGCAAAGAGTAGGTGTTGTAGAGCGTTTAGGTAAATTTCATCGTGTTATGCATCCAGGTTTAAACATAATTATCCCAGTTATCGATCGTGTACGCCTTTATCATGATTTGCGTATACAACAAACAAATGTCCCACCGCAAAAAGTAATTACGAAAGATAACGTACAAGTTGAGATTGATACAATTATTTTCTATCAAGTTATAGACCCAGAGCTAGCGACATATGGTATTTCCAATTATGAATTTGGGGTTCGTAATATTACATCTGCAACAATGCGACAAATTATCGGGAAAATGGAGCTCGATGAAACATTATCTGGACGTGAAAAAATTTCAACAGAAATCCGTTTGGCACTTGATGAAGCAACAGAAAAATGGGGTGTTCGTATTGAACGCGTTGAAGTTGTAGATATTAACCCTCCAAAAGATATACAAGCAGCAATGGAAAAACAAATGAAAGCAGAACGGAATAAACGTGCTATTATTCTTGAAGCTGAGGCAGCAAAACAAGATAAAGTTCTTCGAGCCGAAGGGGAGAAACAAAGTAAAATTTTAATGGCTGAAGGGGATAAAGAAGCGCGTATTCGCGAGGCAGAAGGTTTACGAGAAGCGAAAGAATTAGAAGCACAAGGGGAAGCGAGAGCGATTGAAGAAATTGCAAAAGCAGAACAAATCCGGATTCAAATGTTGCGTCAGTCAGGACTTGATGAGCGAGTACTTGCATACCAGTCATTTGAATCTCTAACGGAGATTGCAAAGGGACCTGCAAATAAAGTATTCCTTCCGTCAAATGCTGTTGAAACATTAGGAAGCTTAGGAGCAATTGGAGAGTTGTTTAAAGAGAAAAAGCTGCCTTCTATAGATACGACAAAAGAACAATAGAAACGAAGAAGAGAAATGGTTGCCATTTCTCTTCTGTTTTTGGAGTCGATGACGTGAGTAATACTTTAAAAGAAGTGAAAAGATCCTCAAATTTCTTATTCGAACAAAGAAATTTGAGGATCTTTTACATATTCAGCTAATAAGGTATGTAATTGACTGCGATGATGATAAAAATGAGCAACAATTTCAAGTAACCACTCAAATCGAGAGTAGGAAGTGCCCCAGTAAGAATGGGTGACTTCTTCAAGTTCTGTTAATGAATAGGCCTGAAATGTTTTAGAAAGAAGCTGGAAACCTTCTTTCATTGTCTGTTGCACCTCTTCAAGCGTATGCGGTGTATGTTGTAAGTAAAATGCATCTAACTCTTCCTTTGATGCTTCGGTTAAAATAAATAAATCAGCATGACAAATAAGGGATAGATGCGTACAAATTTCAAAGAGCGAGCGTTTATTATCGAGCGGTCGTTGTTGTAATTCAGCATAAGTAACCTGTTCTAACATCTGTATTGTAGAATCAATCGCAATTTCTAATTGGTGCAGTGCAGCTTGAATAAACATTGTATTTCTCCTCGCATATGTTTATAATAAGGATTTAAAGAAATTATATCATACTTAAGATTCTGAAGATTCTAGTAGTTTGACTGGGAAAATGAAAAGTATTATAGTGTTAAAGGTCCTATTGAACGATAAATAGAATGGAATTATTGAGTTAGGAGTTAAAATAAATGATTTCAAGATACGGAAGAAATACAATTGTTGAAGTTAATTTAGAGGCAGTAAAACATAATGTGAGAGAATTTAAAAAACGTGTAAACGATGAAAATATTGCAATGATGGCAGCTGTAAAAGCAAATGGTTATGGACATGGAGCGGTAGAAGTTGCGAAGGCTGCAATTGAAGTTGGAGTAAGTCATCTGGCGGTTGCTTTTGTGGATGAAGGAATTGAACTTCGTGAAGCAGGTGTAACAGCACCGATTTTAATATTAGGGTATACACCGGAGGATGCTGTAGAAGAAGCAATTGAATACGATCTTATGATGACTGTATACAGAATTGAAGATTTAAAATATATTGATCGTATAGCAGAGCGTCTACAAAAGAGGGTACGTATCCAAATTAAAATTGATACAGGTATGAGCCGGATTGGTTTACAAGAAGAAGAAGTGGTACCGTTTCTTCAAGAATTGAAAAAGATGCAACATGTAGAAGTAGAAGGGATGTTTACTCATTATTCTACAGCTGATGAAGTAGATAAAACATATACGTTGATGCAAAAAAATTCATTTGAGAAATCTGTCAATATTGCAAAAGATATGGGAATTCATTTGCCGCTTATTCATAGCTCGAATAGTGCGGGAACAATGGAACTAAATAATGAATTTCAAAATATGGTTCGCGTTGGGATTGGGATATACGGAATGTATCCATCGAAAGAAGTGAATCATAAGACAGTATCACTTCAGCCGGTTTTAACATTAAAGTCAAAAGTAGCTCATGTGAAACGAGCGAAACAAGGAAAAGGGGTAAGCTACGGCAATACGTATGTTGCGACAGGGGAAGAGTGGGTTGCTACGATTCCAATCGGATATGCAGATGGATTTAGTCGTCAATTGTCAAGTAAAGGGCATGCGCTAATCAATGGCGTGAGAGTACCGATTATTGGCCGTGTTTGTATGGATCAGCTTATGTTAGATGTAACGAAAGCAATGCCTGTAAATGTTGGCGATGAGGTTGTCTTTTATGGTAAGCAAGGTAATGAAGAGATTGCAGTAGAAGAAGTTGCTGATATGTTAGGGACAATTAACTATGAGGTAACGTGTATGTTAAATCGAAGAATTCCCCGTGTTTATAAAGAAAATGATAAAATTGTTGGTATTGTAAATCCATTAAGAAACAAATAATGCTTAAATAATTCATACCTTACTTTCCTCCTGTATAGGGGAAAAAAGAAAAGGATAGTTAATGCAGAATAGTCTCTGTGTTATCTATCCTTTTTGTATAGCTTAAAAATTTCTATTTTATATTCTCTTTTGTAAGTAATAATGAGTATGTCCTTTTGGAAAATCTTCTAAAACACCATATACTTCATAGCCATGCTTTTTATAAAATTCAGGTGCTTGGAAACTAAAAGTATCAAGTTTGATGAGCGTACATTCAGTTTCTTTCGCTATTCGTTCAGCTTCCAATAGAAGTTTACTGCCATAACCTTGGTGACGCAGGCTATCACCGACCCATAAAATATCAACGTGTAGGCATTGCCAAAAAATAATACCGATTAAACCAGCTCCGATTTCTCCATCATCATTTTTCACTGTTAAACAGACATCTTTTAGAGGTGATGGTTTACTTTCTGAAACTTGTGAGTTATTGAAGGAAATGAGTTGTTTTCTAATATAATCGCTGTCTTTTTTACTCCATTTGTTTTGAATTTGCATAGAATATTCTCCTTTTTTAGTGTATGAATTAGAAGAAAGATTGGTAATCCAACTAGATTGATGCTCCTCTGAAAAGGTAGTAAACGACATAAGTATCGATATGATTTTCTGTTTTCATATATATAATTACTTGTCGGAAAATTCACTTAAAATAATTATATAACAACTACCAAAAATATGGAAGGATACGTTATTTTGAGTTTTTTGTTAAAACCAAGCTTTCTTCAATAATTGAACGGCACATGGAATGTCAGTTATCGATATTCCTCCAAATCCCATCAAAACATAAGACTCAACCTGGAGGTTATTTACCATATCGTACGGAGATAAAGGATACACTTTCACGCTTTGTTCAGCTGCTTTATTTATAAGCTCTTGTTCATTCATCCTGTTATGAACGTGTAATACAATATGAAGCCCAGACTGAGAACCGATGATATCAACAGAAGAGCCCATTTCTTGTTGAATGGTTTGGATGAATAAGTGATGTTTCTTTTTATATACAGTACGAAGGCGATTTAAGTGTCGTTCCCAATATCCTTCTTTCATAAATGTAGCAAACGTAAGTTGCTGAATTTTGGAGACAGTTTGCTTGAAAATGGTTCCATCATGTTCATAGTTTGCTAGTAGCGTTTGCGGAAGAACCATATAACTCATTCGGAATGAAGGTAAAAATGATTTTGAAAATGTGCCCATATAAATAACGCGCCCGTTAGTGTCTAATCCTTGTAAGGAAGGAATCGGTTTTCCGATATAACGAAATTCCCCGTCATAATCATCTTCTATAATGTACCCGTTATTGTCGTTAGCCCACTTTAGTAGTTCCATTCGGCGGGAAAGTGGCATAATCATTCCAAATGGAAACTGATGAGATGGTGTTACATATGCGACAGTAGCGCCACTTTCATATAAAGAAGAAATATGAATTCCTTTTTCATCTAGAGAAATGGGCTGTATATGTAAGCCGCAGCTTTGCATGATAGCTCTTACGCGGTGGAAGCCGGGATTTTCCATTGCATAGCTGTTCTCATAACCAAGTAATTGCAAAAGTAACCAAAGAAGTGGCTGTGTACCCGCTCCAATAATAATTTGTTCTGGAGTAGACTGAACACCGCGTGCTTGATAGAGATAACGAGAAATTTCCGAACGTAGTTGCCATTCACCTTGAGGGTCTTCTTTTGTAAATAATTCCTTTTCATACTCTAAGAGACAATGATTTGTCATCTTTTTCCAATTTGACAATGGAAAAGATGAGGTATCAATGCTTCCATGACTGAAGTCGAAACGGAAATTCTCCTGAATAGATTGCTTTCTATTTCCTATATTTTTATTATTTGCTGTTCGAATCATATCGTAATCTATACTTGCTACAAATAAACCACGTCTATGTTTACTCTCTACATATCCTTCAGCTATTAGCTGTTGATATGCATATTCCACTGTATTACGGCTTACATTAAGCTGCAAAGATAAATTCCGATGAGATGGTAGGCGGCTACCGACTTTGATCCTTCCTTGTAAGATTTCTTTTTTCATATAGTTATAAATTTGTATGTAAATAGGTATTTTACTTTTTGAGTCTAATGGGATGGTAAGCTCCATCGTTATCAACCTCTCAAACTGCCCCTGTAAAAAAGAATAAAACTGTCACTTATAAAAGGGGCATATGATTCTTATAATAATAATAATAAAACATTTTGAATTGTTGATAAATAGTTGGAGGGAAAGAATATGAATACACATATACAAGAGGTAAAAACAGAGCGTGAATTTTGTGAGGTTTTACCGGTGTTGCAGCAGCTGCGCACTAAACTCTCTAGAGAAGAGGCGCTGTCTCTTTTGGGGAAAATGAAAAAAGAAAATTATCGTCTATTTGCTTTGTATAATAGTGAGAGAGAAGTAGTGAGTTTAGCGGGAGTGGCAATTTGTACAAATTTTTATAATAAGAAACATGTTTTTATATATGATCTTGTTACAGCAGGAGCACATCGCTCGAAAGGATACGGAGAGACATTGCTATCATATATTGAAGGATGGGGAAAAGAGAATGATTGTACTTGTGCCGTATTAACTTCAGCGTTTCCAAGAATAGATGCGCACCGTTTTTATGAACGGGAGGGGTATGAAAAGGTGAGTTATGCATTTCATAAGGGAATATAGAAAGATATAAAAGAGGATATTCAAAAAGTGGAACTTTTTGAATATCCTCTTTTATGTTTTTGAGAAAGGGAGAAAAATATAAATATGGTTATATCTTTATAAATCTATTTTAATTTTAGGCATATAAATCACTGTTATGCAAAATACGTTTGTTAAACCTTGCATGTGGCAGAAAAATGACCTGACCGCTTCTACGTACAGCCAATTGCTCTCGTCTTCTCTTAAAAAGAAAGTGGTTTTTACGTCGTTTTTTAACTTGTACAGATATAAAAGGAATAAAAAAAGATAGGAATATATAAATATATATAGAGTTAGCTTGTTTACATGATCTGTCCATTTTAAAAGAGATAGAGGCGACAAAGTATGATAAAGTAATAGCAATTGTTACATGTGTTCCTTTCGTTAAAGTAAAAGTGGGATTTCCATTGAAATCCCACTTTGTTACGACTTCAGCTGGTAAGAAAAAGTATAGAATGATGTTTCAAAGCAAAATTAAGCTCAATTTATTTTTCGTAGAAATTCCTCCATTCTACATATTTAAAGGAGACCGATGAGGGGGTTCTGGTTTGTTAGCGAAGGTGAAGGAGTAATTATCCTTTTTGTATTCAGATGTTTCATTTATTCTTTCAACTTTTTTAATAGTATAATTTTGTTTTGTTAAAGCATCTTGCACTCCTGTTGTCATTAGTTTTAAGACAAGAATAGTTAAAAATAAAGCAATAAGTGTGCTAAAAACAATCCACATAGATACATTTAGTTCAAAATAGTTGAGGCCGATTAGTCCTGCCCAGTCATTAGAAAGTGAAATAAATTTATCTTCTCCAAAATCTGCACTTTTCCTTTGTACCCCTCCAATAAATTGACGTACTAACGCAAGGTGCATAATTAATAGAAGTGTTTGCACAATGTGCTGCATAAATAATAAGAAAAGGCGATCTTTTAATAATACGCGTAAATGCGTACGAACAATATATAGGCGACTAGCCCCCAATAGTTGTGAACTTAAAATATACTCTTGCTTCATAAATTCATCAATTTCAGAAGATACATATGTTGTTATAGTTGGCAAAACAACAAGGACGAGAACGATGGCTTGATAAGTTAGAAGAGAAAAATTCACTTCTAGCTTATTATCTAAGTTAGAAAAAAACATTTTGTTCATAGGTCGCATTAATAAATATGCAACGAAAACGGTTGGTAAATAATAAAATACTTCTGTACATGTTTTTACAAAAGATTTTAATCGCGTAACATATAAGCTTAATAACACACCAAGTATTGCACCAAGAAAAACACGTAATAAACTTATTCCAATCGCAAATAAAATTGTGAATTTTGCCCCATCTAATATTTGAAAGAAGATAGATTCCCCGAAGCGATCCGAACCAAGCGGAGGCATTTGTGTTGGCGAAAATGGTGAAGCGGCAATTAACTCTCCATTCTCATCGTATAACAATCTCATTGGCTTTAAAGTGTCTTCTTTGAAGTAAAAACCGTAAATAAAACTAGCGATGACAAGTATAACAATATATGTTAATCCGATAACAAAGCGTTTTGATTTCCAAATAGCCTTCATATAATCTCTCCATTCATTTGTGTTTGCCATCTTTTCATAAAATAAGAACAAATTTGAAACAACAGGTAAAAAGGCATGACCATCATTAACAGGACAATAAATGTAATGGATGTTGAAAAATGATTTGTGAGAATAAGGAATTGAATAATACCTGACATGTGAAACACGCATTCTAGTACAAATAAATTGGAAAGTAAAAAGACAAAAATCATTTTTGAATGATGGAATAGGTGAATGAAAATATTCTTAAATAAATGTTTACGGATGATATAACTTGATGAAAGGCCCTTCCCGTAGGCAACTTCAACATACGGTTTTATACGCTCTTCCTCTATGTACAATATCATCATTCGAAACATTTGAATTGTAGGGAGTATCGACAAACAAAGAATAGGGAGAATGTAGGCTTTTTTTTCATTGAATGTCATAATATGTACAGGTAATTCACCTGTTTGACGAAAATACCAAATAAAAAACATTTGTATACAGAGCATAATCATTACATCAGGGATGGCTTCCAATACGAAAACAGTTCGCTGTATCATATTTTTAAACCGCTTTGATGATAAAAAATAGAAATAAGCAATACTTATTGCAACAAATAAAGAAAGAAATAGGGCAGCAAATAAAATGGTAAATGAATACATGTATGGTTCTAATACACTAGGAAACAAGGGAACGGTTTTAAAGTTACCTGTAGGTGTAGGAATTTGAAAAGTAAGCGAGTGTAAAGAAAAAATTTGTTTTCCCATTTTAGCGATGGCTTGTATGAATTGGCTTGGTTGAAATGAAATATTTCTGCTTTCGTTTATAAATAGAGATGGGATGTTTAATAGAATAAGTAATGTAATAAAAACAGTTAGTAGTTGCATAGAAGATTTCCATAGTTTCCTTAACATAAAATCCCTCCAAAAACCCATTTTTACAATATTATACAAAATAATCGACTATTTGTTTTGATTTTTCAGAAAAAATATTATAATAAATAAAACTAGTAAAAAATATAGTGGTTATTTAGTTTATTTAAAAGACAAGAAAGTACTTTTAGGAGGATTCTATGACACAAATGTATTTAAAAGGCGAAAAAATAGTTGTTCGAGCTATAGAAGACAAGGATCTGTACCCACTATGGCAGGAAGTTTATAAAGAAGAGAATCCGGAGTGGAAAAAATGGGATGCACCGTATTTTCCGTTCGTAAGACAAGAGTTTGCTGTTTTTCAAGAAGGACTACGTTCTAAATTAATGAAAGATCCATATTCAAAGTTTCTTATTGAAAAAGATGGTAAAATTATCGGAATTGTAACGTATTACTGGGAACATGAGCCGTCACGTTGGTTAGAAATTGGGATTACGATTTACAATCCTGCATATTGGAATGGAGGGTATGGTACAGAAGCTTTACGTATGTATATTGACTTTCTATTCCAGCATATGACGATTGGAAGGATCGGTTTGACAACATGGTCAGGAAATAGCCGTATGATGAAAGTAGCTGAGAAACTCGGTATGCAGTTAGAAGGAAGAATGAGAAAATGCCGTTATTATAATGGCGAGTATTATGATTCAATTCGGATGGGAATGATTCGTGAGGAATGGGAAGAGATGAAAATAGCGAAGAGATAAGTCATTTGTACCCAGTTATTAGATCTCTTGATGAATGATTTGGAAGATGTATAAAAAGAAGTAGGAGGAATCTCTATGGATTTTGTGATTCGTGAGATGAAAGAGGAGGATATTCCGTCTGTACAATATGTGGCCAAGACTTCTTGGAACGATACATATAAAGACATTATTCCGGTAGCAGTACAAGAGAAATTTATAGAGCATGCTTATTCTCATGACATGATGAAGCATCGTTTACAACAGTCACATTTATTTGTAGGTGAAGTAGATGGAAAAGTTGTCGGATTTGCTAATTTTTCGCTAATAAAGTATCAAAATGAAGCTGAGTTAGGAGCGATTTACTTATTGCCAGCATACCAAGGGAATGGTATGGGAACAGCGTTATTACGAAAGGGAATTACAATATTAGAAGGTGTTAAGAAGATATATATTAATGTAGAATCAGAAAATAAAACGGGAAAAGCATTTTATACTGCAAAGGGATTTGCAGTGGTAGATGCGTTTGAAGATGACTTTGACGGGTATATGCTGAAAACATTAAGAATGGTATTACATATTTAATAGAGGGGGGAGAAGCTTCTATGATTCAAAGAGCAACTGAAAGTGATGCGGAAAAAATTTTAACTCATGCGGCTGAGTCGTTATATGAAGGGACGATGAAAAAGAGTAAGTTTACGCAAGAAAAAGTATTAGAAATTACGATGCCACTTTTAGAAAAAGGAGCATATTATCTTGTTATTAAACAAGATAATATTTTAAAAGGATGGGTATTGATTGGGAGCAATAAGGACTATTTTTCTGGAGAAGAAATAGGTTTTATTTATGAATTGTATGTGTTGCATCCTTATCGTGGACAGGGGCTTTCACGACAGCTTATGAGAGCAGCGGTTGATGAACTTGATAAGCTGGGCTACTCAGAAATTCGTTTGAACGTATTTGCAGGGAATTTTGCGAAAGAGTTGTATAAAGAAATGGGGTTTGTTGAGAGGCAAACTGTTATGAGTTTGAGACGTGAGAGTAAATAAATTGGGAAGAAAAGTAGAATTCCGCAACAATTAGAGTCAAGAAGGTGAAGAAATGGTAAGAGAAAATGAGTACGTTCAATACTTGGAAAAGATTTACCCGAATCTTGACGTGCAGACTGCCTATGTAAATGATATTGGTCAAAATAACGATGTACTAATTGTAAATGAAAATATAGTATTTCGTTTTCCAAAATATAAAGAAGGAATTGCAAAACTCATTGCTGAGACAAAGCTGTTAGAGAAAATACAAAACTATGTTTCACTTTCCATCCCTTGTCCAAGCTATCAACATTTTCAGCCAATGGAGCCTAGGGAAGTATTTTCTGGTTATCACAAAATTAATGGGGAGCCATTTTGGAATACAACATTTTTTCAGTTGTCTGAAGAAGAACAAAGTACAAGTGCAGCACAATTAGCAAATTTTTTGAAAGAATTGCATAGTATACCAGTGTCGGAAATTAGTTCGATTTTAAAAGGAAATACTGCTGATATATATAGTGAAATAGAAAGTTTATATTTTCAATTGAAAGAGAACTTGTTTTCTTATATGAAAGAAAGTGCAAGGCAAGATGTCTCTCAATCTTTTGAAGCTTATTTAAGTGATAACAGTCATTTTACATTTCAGCCATGTCTTATTCATGGAGATTTTGGAATGACAAATATTTTATATGATGGTGAGAAGAAGAGAATCTCAGGGATTATTGACTTTGGCGGGGCGGGTATTGGTGATCCAGCATACGATTTTGCAGGATTATTATCTAGCTATGGGAGCCATTTTTTAGAGGGATTTTCATCGCTGTATCCAAATTTTAATCAAGTGATGGATAGAATGAATTTTTATAGAAGTACGTTTGCTTTGCAAGAAGCATTATTTGGGTTAAGGAATAATGATAGAAAAGCATTTGAACAGGGGATAAAAGATTACATCTAAGAAAGGTATACGTAATATATAAGTTGAAAAATACGACATAAAACCTCCCATTTCTTTAGGGAGGACGAGAGCATCTGACCGTGTATAGAAGCGGTCAGGACTTTTTCCTGCCACATGCGAGGTTTAAAACAAAGGGAACAAGCAAGTATAGGTTATGTTATATTCTGCGTAGCAACGACTTGTTTGTCGAAAAATTAAAATGTATTTATATAGAAAGTATTATGAAACAGTGATAACAGGCATATTACGAGAAGGATAGAATTTGCAAATTTCGACGTGTAATAAAAAGTTAGGAGATGATGGTGGTGATATTAGAGACAGCGATGCTCCAAGTGAAGCTTGGAATGGAAAATGAATTTGAACATGCCTTTCAAGAGGCTTCTAATATTATTTCTTCTATGAAAGGTTACCGTGGTCATATACTTCATAAATGTATAGAAATCCAGGGGAAATATCTTCTATTAGTGAATTGGGAGACGTTAGAAGATCATACGGAAGGATTTCGAAAATCGAGTGAGTATGAAGAATGGAAGAAGAGATTACACCACTTTTATGAGCCGTTTCCAATTGTAGAGCATTTTCAGTGTGTAGACTAAGATAGGATTTAACATCAATATAATGAAGCTGCCATCAGTGGGGAATGAAAATATCCTATGCTGATGGCAATTTTATTTTAGCGATACATCGTCCAAGTTCCAATGTCCTCAAAGCCTAAACGTTTATAAATTCGCCCGGCAGCAGGATTACTGTAAAATAAACAAAGCGTTCTGTCTTCCGCAATGAACTCTTGAATCATTTTACTTACGATTTGGGAAGCATATCCTTTACCGCGATGATTTGGATGTGTACATACACCTACAACCATAGCGGATAATGAATTTTCAGCGGATGTGGATGCAGATGCGATGATTTCTCCATTTTTCTCTATGTAATATGTCCGGCCTGTGTTTGTTTCAATTGCTTGGCGAAGGAGTTTCCCGCTATTGTCTGCTAACGAAAATTCAGTAATTTGTTTTCGTAAATGCATAATACGATCTACGTCCTCAATGGTTGCAATTTTTATATCCCCTTTGTTTGTAGTTTTGGCTAATTGTTTGGTAGTTGTACATTCACAAAAGTATGTATGCTGTTTTTTACCAAGTTTTAAGCTCGTGAGATTTTCAAACTGTTCGACAATCTCTGATTTTCCAGAGAGTTTAATATGGTCATAGTTAATAAATTGATGAATGAATGCCTCTGGCTGGAATGAATCTCTAGCATAAGCAATAAAAGAATCATGGAAACGCAAAAGAACGGCATGTAATTCATTTTCTATCGTAAATTGCCCCCATAGTTCTTGAAAGTCTTGATCATATCCAAATGCCTCAATATCACCGATTAAAAACAAATTAAATGTAGCTTCTTTCTTTAAGAAAGAAAGTACTTGCTCATGATCTTGTTCTGCTAATTTACGAATCATGTGTGCCACCCCTCTTTTTTGTATTTTCTAAATATTAGTACGTATTATTTTAAAAATCAACAAAATTTTATGTTTAGTTCATAACGTTTAGGAAAAACTAGGAAGGATATGAAAAAGGAGGTTATGGACGGTGGATCATCCAATTCAAGGGCTGATGAAAGCAGCTATGGAAAATTTGAAAGAAATGGTTGATGTAAATACAATTGTCGGTGAGCCTGTTCAAACAGCTGATGGCGGCATTGTCTTAACTGTTTCAAAGGTAGCGTTTGGCTTTGGAGCAGGTGGATCAGATTTTTCCACAAATGATGTACAAAAGGTACAAGGTCAGCCTGCATTTGGCGGTGGTAGTGCCGGGGGAGTTTCTATCACTCCTGTTGCTTTTCTTGTAGTAAATAAGGACGGTGTAAATATCCTTCATTTACAAAATGCAACGCATCTGGCAGAGAAAGTAATTGAACTTGCACCGCAAACCATTGATAGAATTCAGTCGATGTTTCAAAATAATAAAAAGCAAGATCATTTACATCATCCACAAAATCCAGATGAAATCGTATGAAAAATGCCTGTTTATAAACAGGCATTTTTTCTTGTAATGGAGATGTAATAAAACACATGAAAATGTAAATAGTTTTTGTAGTTTTTTCTATATTTCTAAAAATTTTCGTGATAAAATATCCTATAGTATTGAAACATATAAAACGAAGGTGGCTAGGTGCTTTGTCTGGAGGATCTGACCAAATCAAGAATATGATTTATATTAATGGTAATCGTCGCAATCATTGTTTTATCACATCTGGAATTACGTTTGAGGAATTTGCAAGCAATATTCCTTCACCGCTTCATCAAATGCTGCTTTTAAAGCATAATTTTGAATGGACGGATTTTCATTATCATACTTTATTCGAATATGTAGAAGAAGAGAATATACATAAATTAATTTCAGCAGATGTCGAGGGATTTGAGGAATTTTGTTGGGTTGATTTTGATGATGTAACCGACTTGGATGAATTGGGGCCAAAAGAAATAGCAGAATTGCTTTATTTGGCGCACAAAAAGGAGCCGCTTGGGAAGGCGTTTTTCCCGCTTTTGAAAAATAGATTTGTTTATCTTTCTCACGATGACGGATGGTATAATAAAGTATACTATCGAAGAATACAGGACTTTGTTGGCATGCTTAGTAAGGCAATTCCTTATAAACTTGGCTCATTTGGAAGAAAACGATTCGCATTTTTTCAAAAGTCGAAAATTTATCCAGCAATTTCAAAAGAGGTTATTCTTGAACTTCTGCCATTTATGGAAGAGGGCTTATACTTAGACTTAGCAGGAAAAGTAGAATCAAGACGCGGTTTAGAGATTCCTGTTTATGTCATTGGTTCGTATGAAAGTACAAATGAAGTTTTAGATGGTTTAGAAGACTTGAAAAGTGAAGCTTCTAAAACAGGATGGCTTATCTTTGATAAGAAAGAGCTAGAGTGGCAATGGATAATGGATTAAGAGAACTTGACGATATGAGTCAAGTTTTCTTTCTTTTTTGGAAAGGAGACAAGATGGATAAGAAATTTATAATAATAGGTATTAGTAGTATTATACTTGTTGCAATTATGCTATTAACATGTCCGAAAGAAGCGGACTTTCAAAAGCATTTAGAAGACAAGTATTCAATTGTGTGTAATGAAGTGGATTTTCATTGTACGCAGAAAAAAGATCAAAAAGAAGAGAAAATGGAGTTTGTTAGTAAGGATGTTCGAAACGGTGTGTTTTTTATTAAGATTGAGCAGACTTTTCAAACAGAAACAGAAAAAAAGAAGACGTATAGCGCCATTGGAGTATTGGGTATGTTTCTCTTTTCCTCCGAAAAGACTTTCTAATGTTGAAGGTCTTTTTTTTGTACTTTCTTTCATATAGTTAGGATAAGACAAGCGTAGGGAGGGAGTAATATTGAATAAGATATGCATGGTTTGCGGGGGAGAAGACTTTTTTTCGTCTACATTATATGCTCGTACAAAACAAGACTGGGCATATGCACCAAATATGTATCGCTTTGAAAAAGTATTTATTGAACAGAGAGATGAGGAGAACTATCCAGTGTTTCAAGAAATCACTGCCTATCATTGTAGTAGCTGCGGATATGTGATGTTATTTCGTTAATAAGCATCCCTTACAAAAGAGAAAGTATACGAATTAATTTTGAAATGGACAAACTTTTAGGTCTAGGATAAATTGGCGAAAAAATAAGCTGTATATGAGAAAAAGGAGTGACAGATTCACTCCTTTTTCTTAGTAGGTAAATATTGCGTGTCATAGTTTGTATCAAAAAATTGTTTATCAAAGTGCTGATAAAAAGAACGGATATAATAAACTAAAAAGTAAAGAAAATCCTCCGAAGCCAATGGCTGTATATCCGAGTGTTTTTGCTTCGTAATGAACAGCAAGAAGTCCAATTAAAATGGAAAGAGATCCAAGTGTAATGGGATAGAAAGCAATTGAGAACAAAGAGAGAAATAATGCAACGTATCCAACAATTATACCGATGTCTGTTCGTTCTTCTTCTTTGTGAACTTCTGTGCGACGACGTCTAATCGGAAGTCGCTGAGGGCTAATTTCAACCGCATATTCTTCTTGTTTTTCTCCGCTTTTTAGATGATGTGTTCGTTTTTTTGGCAAGGAATGTCCCTCTCTTTCGAATTAGGGTATGCTTAGTATTTTTTCTAAAGCAAGAAAACATGCTTATTATTTTTATACAACTAAAGAAAAAAATGGAAAAACAATGATCTGTTGCTATATTATCCATCTCTTCTTAAGAATAAACAGGAAAAATGTAAAATGGTGTAGAATGACTTTTACATAGATGTAAATTGGAAAGGTGGGGGAAGAATGACGAAATTTAATTGGCATGAAGTAGCGCAGCAAAAATGGGATGATAATGCAGATTTTTGGAATCAAAATAGTCAAGAAATGTGGGATCATGGTAGCCGCAGTACAATTATTCCGTTTTTTCAAAAATACATACGAAGCGGAGAAACTGTTCTTGATGTAGGATGCGGGGATGGATATGGTACATATAAACTAAGTAAAGCTGGTTATAAAGCTTGTGGCGTTGACTTATCGGAGCAAATGATTGAAAAAGGGAAAAAGCGAGGTGAACATTCTAATTTATCGTTTATAGTAGGCGACCTTACTTCATTGCCGTTTCAAGATGAGGAGTTTGCATCCGTTATAGCGGTAAATTCATTAGAATGGACCGAAGCTCCTCTTCAAGCGTTGCAAGAAATAAAACGAGTGTTAGGAAAAGAAGGTTATGCCTGTATTGCTATTTTAGGACCAACTGCAAAACCGCGTGAGAATAGCTATCCGCGTTTATATGGAAAAAATGTCATTTGTAACACAATGATGCCATGGGAATTTCAAAAACTTGCACAGGAGCAAGGGTTATATTTAATAGATGGAATGGGAGTATATAAACGAGGAGTAAATGAAAAGATGATTGGACAACTTCCACTTGAATTGCAGCAATCTTTAACATTTATGTGGGTATTTATGTTTCAAAAGAAGTAACTTTTCTTGCTGATAAAAAGTGGTAAATCTGAATTTATGGAAGTTTCACTTTAAAGTTGGATTATAAGTGCAGAAAATACAAAAAACTGATACAATATTTTTTAGAAACAATTAAAGGGGGATTAGGGAATATGACAGCAACAACTACAGTAAAATCAGACATTGAAATTGCACAAGAAGCAAGCATGAAGAAAATTCAAGAGATTGCAACAGAATTAAACATTTTAGAAGAAGAATTAGAGCCGTACGGTCATTATAAAGGAAAGTTATCTCTTGATATTTTTAAACGCTTACAAGGCGAAGAAGATGGAAAAGTCGTACTAGTTACAGCAATAAACCCTACTCCAGCTGGGGAAGGAAAATCAACGGTAACAGTTGGGTTAGGACAAGCGTTTAATAAAATCGGTAAAAAAGCAGTGATTGCGCTGCGTGAACCTTCTCTTGGACCAACTATGGGATTAAAAGGCGGTGCAGCAGGCGGAGGTTACTCGCAAGTTGTACCAATGGAAGATATTAATCTTCACTTTACAGGTGACATTCATGCAATTACAACTGCAAATAATGCACTTGCAGCATTTATTGATAATCACATTCAACAAGGAAATGATCTGCGCATCGATACGCGTAAAATCGTCTGGAAACGTTGTGTAGATTTAAATGACCGTGCACTTCGTAATGTTGTAATTGGACTTGGCGGACCAGTACAAGGTGTACCGCGTGAAGATGGCTTTGATATTACAGTTGCATCTGAAATTATGGCTGTATTTTGTTTAGCGACAGATGTACAAGACTTAAAAAAACGTATAGCACGCATTGTTGTAGCTTATAACATGGATAATAAACCTGTAACAGTAAAAGATTTAGGTGTAGAAGGTGCATTAACACTGTTATTGAAAGATGCGTTAAAACCGAATTTAGTCCAAACGTTAGAAAATACACCAGCAATCATTCATGGTGGCCCATTTGCGAACATTGCACACGGTTGTAACAGTGTAATCGCAACGACGATGGCAGCGAAATTAGGTGATTATGTAATTACGGAATCTGGTTTTGGTGCAGATTTAGGTGCTGAGAAATTCTTAGACATTAAAGCACGTGCGGCAGGAATCAAACCAGAAGCAGTTGTTATTGTTGCAACAATTCGTGCCCTTAAAATGCATGGTGGTGTAGCGAAAGATGGATTAAAAGAAGAGAATGTTGATGCGTTAGCAAAAGGTATGGAAAACTTACAAAAACATGTTGAAACAATTCAAGCATTCGGTGTCCCATTTGTTATTGCAATTAACAAATTCATTACAGATACTGATAAAGAAGTTGCATACTTACAAGAGTGGTGCAATGAGCGCAGTTACGAAGTATCTTTAACTGAAGTATGGGAAAAAGGTGGTCAAGGTGGTGTCGACCTTGCAGAGAAAGTATTGAAAGTAATTGAAAAAGGTGAAAATACATACGCACCTTTATATGATTTAGAACTTTCTCTAGAAGAGAAAATTCGAACAATTGCTCAAAAAGTATACGGTGCAAAAGATATCGAATTTGCGCCAAAAGCTCGTAAACAATTAATGCAATTTGCTGAAGAAGGTTGGGGTAACTTACCAATTTGTATGGCGAAAACACAGTATTCTCTTTCTGATGATCCAACAAAACTAGGACGTCCATCAGACTTTATCGTGACAATTCGAGAATTTAAACCATCTATTGGTGCTGGTTTTATCGTTGCATTAACAGGAACAATGTTAACAATGCCAGGCCTTCCAAAGAAACCAGCTGCTCTGCAAATGGACGTAAATGAAGATGGAAAAGCAGTAGGTTTATTCTAAAAGGTTGTATTTCTTCTCTTTTATCGGTAAACTATACGTACATCACGGCGCCTTTCGATGGAAAGGCGCTTGTTTTTTGGAGGAATATATGTTTGATCCAACTGCTTTTGAAAATTTAAAAGTTGTCGTTGAAGGAGCTGTATATGATTTTGATTTACATGGAGACATCATTGTAACGAATCGAAAAGATATAATGGATTTGGCATTACTTAGCCGTACATATACCATTTCGTTTCAGCTTACAGAATATACAGAACCATTAGTGGAAGCGACATTTTTATTATCAGTTGATGCAAAGAATTTATCAGGTGAGATATTGGAGGTACCAAATTTTGTTCCTGGTTGTGAAATGAAACTGTTCTTTGAATTTCCTATTGGGCAACCAGAAAAAGATTGCCAAGAAATCGAAGCGTTGCTACAATCCATATGGGGAAAAGAACGAATGATTACGCAACAAATTTCATACGATTATAATAAGCAAGCGATTTCATATCATAATAAAGCAGACATCTTATTTCAAAAAGCGATTACAGAAGACCACGTTGATGACTTAATAGCTGTTATTTCTCATATGATAGAAACGATGCGAATAATACAACAATTTCTTCAAAAATAGAGATAAAGGAGAAAAAGAAATGATAAAAGAGATGCAACCATTTTTGCAACAAGCTTGGGAGAAGGCTGGTTTTAAAGAGTTTACTGAAATTCAAAAGCAAGCTATTCCAACAATTTTAGAAGGACAAGACGTTATTGCTGAATCTCCAACAGGAACAGGTAAAACATTAGCGTATTTATTACCACTTTTACATAAAATTAACCCTGAGGTGAAACAACCTCAAGTGGTTATTTTAGCGCCAACGCGTGAACTTGTAATGCAAATTCATGAAGAGGTACAAAAGTTTACTGCAGGTACGGAAATTTCAGGTGCGTCTTTAATTGGCGGTGCAGATATTAAGCGTCAAGTAGAGAAGCTAAAGAAACATCCGCGAGTAATCGTTGGGTCGCCTGGACGTATTTTAGAATTAATCCGTATGAAAAAATTGAAAATGCATGAAGTGAAAACAATTGTATTTGATGAGTTTGATCAAATTGTAAAACAAAAGATGATTGATGCTGTGTCCGATGTAATTAAATCGACAATGCGTGATCGTCAAGTTGTATTTTTCTCGGCAACAATGACAAAAGATGCAGAAGAAGTAGCGCGTGATTTTGCGGTTGAACCAGAATTAGTTCGCATTAAACGTGCGGAAACAAAAAGTTTAGTGGAACATACGTATATCGTTTGTGAACGCCGAGAAAAAAATGATTTTGTTCGTAAAATTATGCATACTGGTAATGTAAAAGCAGTTGCCTTCTTAAATGATCCGTTCCGTTTAGATGAAATTGCTGAGAAATTGAAATTCCGTAAGATGAAAGCTGCGGCTCTTCATGCGGAAGCAAGCAAACAAGAACGTGAAGCAACGATGCGTGCATTCCGTCAAGGAAAAGTAGAGATTTTATTAGCAACAGACATCGCAGCGCGTGGATTAGATATTAATGATTTAACACATGTTATTCATTTAGAATTGCCAGATACACTGGACCAATATATTCATCGTTCAGGACGCACAGGACGTATGGGGAAAGAGGGTACAGTTGTTTCGCTAGTAACACCGCAAGAAGAGAAAAAGCTACTTCAATTTGCAAAGAAGCTAGGTATTCAATTTAAGAAACAAGAAATGTTTAAAGGATCGTTTGTTGAATCGAAACCGAAAGAACAAAAGAAAAAGAAGCCAGCATTTAACGGGAAGAAAAAGCCAAGATAAATTGAAAAACCGTTGCTACGAATATAATGTAGCAACGGTTTTTTGTTATTAGGTAATATGCAGTTGTTCTAAATAGAACACGCTTTTGTGAAGAGAAGTTTCTATATAACCTATAATTTGATTCATTGTGAATACTTGAAGGGGCTCATATAAATCTTGCTGTGGATAGAGTATATCCTCAAAAACTAATGCTTTAAAAGAATGAATGTTTTCCTCTGGTACTTCCTCAATACCTATCAAATTCGCATTCATATTCAAAATATGAAATGTACTCTTATCTCTATCATAATCATGTAGTAATTTTCCGTTTAAAAGCCTAAAGTCGTGATGATACAAAGAAAGGATATTAGGATCATGGTCTATTCGATTTTTGAGCCAAGGGAGATAGAACCCTTGCAGCCATATATCATCAGCAATGAGGTGGGTATAATATCCTAATATGAAAGGGAAATCTTTATATGCTTTATATTTATTAAGAAATGCATCATAATCAATTTTTCTTGTATAGTTCTTTACTGATCCAGTATAAAAGTGTGATAGTTCTTTTTCCTCTTTTGAATGAACTGCATCAGCAGCAATCCCTCCGAGTAGGAAAGAGGTTTTGTCTTGAATCTCTAATTTTTCTGCAACTAAATCCGCTATAATAACATGCATAATTCTTGAGCCCATGAGCTGTACCTCCACTTGAGAACCGTATTATGTTGGTTGAACATTTAATAGAACTTTTCCTGTACTTTGTCTACTTTCGACCCATTCATGTGCTTTCCCTGCATCCTGAAGCGAAAAACGTTTTCCGATTTTAATTTGTAGGCTACCATTGCTTAACAGAGGAAATATTTGCTCTGCAGTATGCCCGAGTAAATGAGGCCGTTTTTTTCGAGTTGTGCCAAAGCTAAAGCCAAGAATAGACCGGCAGCTTGCATGTAAATCTTTTGTCTGAAATGTTCCAATAGCACCGCTTGCATTTCCAAAATGGACAAGGCGCCCATAGAAAGCAAGACATTGCAAGCTTTGTTCTGATACGGTTCCGGAAATAGAATCTAATATAACGTCTGCGCCTTCTCCATTCGTAATTTCATTCATTTTATGTACAAAATCTTCTTCCTTATAACAAATAACATAATCTGCCCCGGCTTCTAAAGCGATTTTCTTTTTTTCTTCATTTCCAACAGTTCCAATGACTTTTCCAGCACCTAAAATGTTAGCTAGTTGAATAGCAGTTGTGCCAATTCCTCCTGCAGCGGCATGGATAAGTACAGTTTCACCTTGTTGTAACCTTGCAACATTTGCTAGCAGTGTATAGCTTGTAAAGGAAACAATTGGACAAGCCGCAGCAGTTTCAAAATCAATTTCATCTGGTAAAACAAAAGTAAGCTCTTCATTTGCTACAACATATTCGGCATACGATCCGTTAATTGGAAAAGCAATAACGCGCTGTCCCACTTTAATATTCGTTACGTTAGCCCCCACCTGTTCTACGATTCCAGCAGCATCGATACCAGGTATAAAAGGGAGATTTCCAGTTCCCTTTTTTCCATATCGAGATTTAATATCAGCAAAGTTCACACTTGTTGCAACGACGCGAATTAAAACTTGATTCACGTTAATAGACGGCATAGCGACGTCTGTATACTTCATCATTTCAGGGCCTCCAAAGGCAGTTACAACAATTGCTTTCATGATTAGTCCTCCTAAAGTAGATTCTATCGTTTATTTTAAACGGCCATCATAATTTGGAAAATTATATAATGGTTATTAGGAGTTATAAGAAAATGTTATGAAAAATTTATTTCTAAAAAATCGAACGAAATTTTCTGTTCTTGCCAATATATAGTGTACGACTTAAGGAAGGAGGGGATGAAACATGGAGAAATCCGCTGAATATGGTTATCTTATCGAACGGACGTTATTAGGAAATCAGGAAGCATACAGTGAACTATACGATAAAACAATTGAAGATGTGTATAAGACAGCTCACTTTTTAATAGAGGATAAGTCGGATGTAGATGATGTTGTTCAGGAAATATATATGCAATTGTATCAATCGCTTAGTCAATATGATCGGCAGCGTCCTTTTCGGCCATGGTTAATCGGTCTTGCTGTAAGACAAATTCATTCCTATAGGAGAAAGAGATGGATGCGTCTACGGATTGTGAAAAAAGCAGAAGAACAGCGAAAGCCAATTGAATTTGATTTTTCTAATGATCTTGTCAATAAGTTGTCCAATCAAGAGCTTATTATATTGATACATAAGTTACCTTATAAATTAAAACAAGTCATCATCCTGCGGTATTTACATGATTACTCTCAAGAAGAAGTAGCAAATATTTTAGATGTACCAGTTGGAACGGTTAAGTCTAGAATTCATGCAGCTTTAAAGAAATTACGGCAAAAAGAGCGGGAAGGAAATATTCTATTAAAAAAAGTGAGGGATGCATAATGAGTCTTGATTACGAAGTAAGAGAATCTTTGCAAGAAGAAGCAAAAGGAATTGTACCATCACCGGAATTGAAAGAGAAAGTAATGAATCAAATGAAAGTAAAACGCGGGGGGAAATCAATGAAAAAACGTCTTATAACGGGTGTGTTAGCAGCGACGTTACTTATTCCAACAAGTGCTTTTTCGTATCAATCTCTTTTGGCCGATGGTGTGTATGGCTCATTTGATAATGTAAAGAAACATCTTAAAAATGCAACATTTCAAGGATATATGCATGTAAATGCGAAGTTATCGCAAGCAAAAGGTGAAATGGGAGGAAAGGAGTATACAGAGTTTACAACATTATTAAAAGCAATAACGGATGCAAAAATGAAGTATGGAGATGCAAATGGTAATATTGATTATGATCAGCTTTCTCAAGAGAAACAAGAGGAAATGATGAGGGCTTACATGGTTATTCAACCGTATTTCGATAAGTTAAACGGAGAGAAATCAAGTAAAGAAGTGTTAACTCCTGAAGAATTTAAGCAATATATACATGCCCAAATGACATATGAAAAAATACAAGTGAAAATGAAATCAAGTGAACCTATAACGATAGATAAGGTGCCTGAAGAATATAAAGCAGAATTTCAAGAAGCGGATCATTTTATGAATTATGTCAGTGAAAAAGTACACAAATAACATATCGAATAAACTTCAAAAAAGAGTCCATGACAAGAAAAATGGACTCTTTTTTTGTTACAATGATCAATATGTTGTCTAAGATAGTAAAATTCTTATTTTGAAGTTGTTTCTGTTTGTTCTCGTTTTATCAAATAATCAATAATTCCCATAGCCCCGATTTCTAAATCGAGTTTTAGCAAGTCATAAATAGAATGTGACGATGGAACACCTTGATTTGTCAGATGCGATGAAACTTTTTCAAGTAATAAAAGGGATAGTTCTTGGCTCGCTTTTTCAAAGTTTTGTTCATGTTCAAACACTTGCTCTCCTGATTCAACAAATATTGGGAGCCAATGTTCTAGCTGCGTGCAAACTTCAGAAATATGAGAAGAGGCACCATAATGACCGAAATAAATAAAATCGACATTCATATTTCGAATACGGTCTTTTGAAGCTAACATAGCTTCAGGTTGAAACTGTGTAGGAGATGTTGTTGGCAAATAAAGTTCAACAGCTAGTTCTGCTAATTGACGGTAGTAAATACCAATCGTATCGCCTGTAAATATACCGTTTGTTAAAGAGTCATGAATGCTAATGTGGTGTTTTGCATGACCAGGCGTATCGTAGAATGTCAGTGTCCGGTTTTCGGAAATTTGTAATGTTTCACCATCTTGTACGATGTGAACACGTTCTTCGAGAATAGGTAAAATAGGGTGAAAAAGTTTATCAAACGAATCACCGTAAACAGCTTTTGCACCTTGAATGAGTTTTGTTGGATCAATCATGTGACGAGCGCCTCTGGAATGAACGAACAGCGTTGCATTTGGGCATTTTTCCATCATTAAGCCAGCAGCACCCGCGTGGTCTAAATGAACATGTGTAACAATAATATTTTTTATATCGGTCAGTTGGATATTCAATTGTTGTAATCCATCTAACAGATAAGGAACAGATGGTGAGGCGCACGTTTCAACTATCGTGATTTCATCACCTAGTAAGACATATGTACCTGTACGTTGTTCATGTTGTAGGTCGTGATCGTCGATAAGGTATAGTTGTGAAGATAGTTTTTCTACTTTTTTCAAAATTATCACTCCTTGTGTCCTATTATTATTTTATTATAAAAGAAAAGGCAGAAAACGAAAAATCGTTTTCTGCCTTTATGTAATACGTTTAGTTATTTTGTTGTTTGCTAAGTGTCATAATAAAGAAGCCGAAAAGACCACCAATTGTTGGAACAGTAATTATCCCTGCAAGTGTAAAGTATTTGCTTAAGAAAATACCGTTAACATCCATAAACCAACCTAAAACTAGTAACATCATCATGTATAGTACGAAATAAAATTCGCGATTAGAAAGCTTTTCACGTTGTGCAGTTTTCATTATCAACACCATCCCTTTTTTTTATAATGGAATTGAAAATGTCACAATTTAGAAGTTAAACCGTCACATTTTGTTCACACTTTTATTGTAAAACTTTCCGAGGAAAATGTCTAGTGAATTGTGACGATTTTTTGAACAGAAATAAAACGCTCTCATTAGACAATATAAACCCTACATTTTATGATAGAACTATAGAATTGTATGACATGAAGGAGTCGATATAATATGACAATTTATGATTTTTCTGCAAAAACAATTTTAGGAGAAGAAAAGTCGTTACGCGAATATGAAGGAAAAGTATTATTAATTGTGAATGTTGCCAGTAAATGTGGTTTTACACCGCAATATAAAGGATTGCAAGCTTTGTATGAAAAATATGAAAAACAAGGTTTTGAAATACTCGGATTTCCATGTAACCAATTTGGAGGGCAAGAGCCTGGTACAGAAGAGGAGATTACGAATTTTTGCGAATTAAATTATGGTGTAACGTTTCCTATGTTTATGAAAGTTGATGTAAAAGGTGATAATATACATCCATTATTTTGCTATTTAACCGAGCAAGCACCAGGATTATTAGGAATGAAAGCGGTGAAGTGGAATTTCACAAAATTTTTAGTAGGTCGCGATGGCAAAGTAGTGAATCGCTTTGCACCGCAGACGAAACCAGAGCAGTTAGAAAAGGAAATTGAAAAGGGATTATAGAACGAGGGAGCTTCATATAGAAGGGCTTCTTTTTATGTGGACAAAGAAAGAATTAGAGCTTTTTAAGTGAAAAGTTCGGTATAGTAGAGACTCATATGTTGAAAAACAAAAAAATTAATAAGTTTTCATTTGATAGTAAAAGCATTCGGAAATAATATAATATAGTAGTATAAGGTTGTAGGGGGAAAATAGCTTGAAAAAAATTATTTTAACTATAGGATGTTTATGTATTATGTTAGCCGGCTGCAGTACTAGCAATTATGATGCGCATGTTGAAGCTGGTATGAAAGCATTGAAGGATGAGAAGTATAGTGATGCAATAATGTGGTTTGAAAAAGCTGACCAAGAAAAATCTACTGATGAAACAAAAACATTTATGAAAGTTGCAAAACGGATGGAACATGGCGCGACTGCATTAAAAGATGGAGAGTATAAACAAGTGATGGAAGACTCGAATCAAGTGATAAATATGAAAAAAGATCCGACACTTGAAAAAGCAGTAAAGTCCAATGCTGAAGATATGTTGCAAAAGGCAAAAGATATTGAGAAAAAGGAAATAACGAGAGAAGAAAAGAGAAAGAAAGTGGAAGAACAAGGGATTGATAAAGCGATTAAAGCGGTAGATAGCGTCGGGGAAATAAGAGAAAAGCAAAAAGAAATTGGGGAATCTTTAGATAAAGCTGAAAAAGTAAAAGAAAAAATTGAGGCAAAGAAAAATTAACATATAGGGTAATAAGGAAGGTGATTCTTCGATTTGGAGGATGACCATAAATTTCTAATAGGATGGAATTTGAAGGAGCTTTGTAAAAAAGAAGCTTATATAGAAAAGCTTCTTTTTTCTGTTTTCATTTTACAAAAAAAAAAACGAAAAAGTTCACACGGAATACAAATGTATCCGATACAATGTGGCGGTGAGAAAAAAGACATAAATATAATGAGAAATTACTATTACTACCACTGTTCAGTCAGAAAGGGAGAGGAAAATGAAAGAAGCGTTAAAAAAACAATTTCAAAATATGCGTTTTCCATTATTAGTCGCTGTTTTGATTTGGCTAAAAACATATATTGTTACGCGAACTAGTTTTGATTTAAAGCTAGAATCTGCAATGCAGGAATGGATTCTTTTTATTAGTCCATTAGCGTCTTCTTTATTGTTAGTTGGACTTGCATTATTTGCAAAGGGGCAAAAACGGAATTATATAGCTACCGTTATTAACCTTATTATGACCATTATCTTAATCGGTAATGTAATGTTTTATGGTTTTTATAATGATTTTGTTACACTGCCCGTATTAATGCAAACATCGAATATGGATGGATTAGGATCTAGTGTTAAAGCATTGTTAAACTTTAAATTTATATTAATGTTTATCGATATTATTGTTTTGTTTTACATTGCTAAAAAGAAGCCGAACTTTGCAAAAACTGAACGTGTTTCTGGCTCTATGAAGTCATTATATTTTTTAATTTGCATTGCAATTTTTATGGTAAACCTTAGTTTTGCAGAAAAAGAACGCCCTGAATTATTAACTCGTTCATTTGACCGCGTGATGCTTGTGAAAAACCTTGGATTATATGTTCATCAAGTATACGATTTTGGGTTGCAAGCAAAGACAAGTTCACAAAAAGTATTTGCAGATGGAAGTAAAATTCAAGAAGCAGAAAATTATATGAAGACAGTAGATGTAAAGCCTGATCCAAATATGTTTGGGATGGCAAAAGGGAAAAATGTTATCGTTGTCTCTTTAGAATCAACGCAGTCTTTTTTAATTGATTCGAAAGTAAATGGACAAGAAGTTACGCCGTTTTTAAACCAATTTAAAAAAGAAAGTTATTATTTTGAAAACTTTTATCATCAGACAGGACAAGGGAAAACATCGGATGCAGAATTTATGATTGATAATTCTTTATATCCGTTAGATCGTGGTTCTGTATTCTTTACAAATGCTGGAAATGAATTTGTAGCAACTCCAGAAATTTTACACCAGCAAGGCTATTATACAGCTGTATTTCATGCGAATAATGCTACATTCTGGAATCGTAATATGATGTATCCATCTTTAGGATATGATCGATACTACAATGAATTAGATTATAAAGTTACGCCTGAGACGAAAATTGGCTGGGGATTAAAGGATAAAGAATATTTTGATCAATCTGTGGATAAATTACAAAAGATTAAACAGCCGTTCTATACTCGCTTTCTTACGTTAACGAATCATTTCCCGTTTACGTATGATGACAGCATTAAAATGATTGAACCATTTAATTCAGGTGACGAAACATTAGATAACTATTTTGTTACAGCACGTTACGAAGACGAAGCATTAAAACATTTTATTGAACGCTTAAAAGAAACGGGAATATATGATAATTCAGTTATCGTATTTTACGGTGACCATTACGGTATTTCAGATAACCATAACCGTGCAATGGCACAATTTTTAGGGAAAAATGAGATTAATCCGTATGATCATATGTTGTTACAACGTACACCATTATTTATTCATGTTCCAGGTCAAACTGAGGGGAAAACGATGACTGCTCCTGCTGGTGAAGTAGATGTAAAACCGACAATTCTTCACTTATTAGGGGTTGATACTTCTAATGATATTGAGTTTGGTCATGATTTATTTTCACCAGAACGTAAACCATTTGTTGTAGAACGTGATGGAAGCTTTATTACAGACAAATATATTTATTACAATAACACATTCTACAACCGTGAAAACGGTCAAGTCGTTCAAGTACCAGAACAAGAGGCAAAATCACTTATTGATAGAGCGCAGTCAGAATTGAAGATGTCCGATAATATTATACAAGGTGATTTGTTACGCTTCTTTGATGGAAATAAAACAAAATCAGGGACGATTAAAACAGCTATTAAAGAAAATGAATAAGGGAAACCCCGTTGCCTGGGAAGGTAACGGGGTTTTTATTCACTTTAAAATAGAAAATATAGACTAGTAAACAATCTGTTTTTGGGATTTAAACATAGAATATGATAATCCTATTTGGAAGAGGGGAGAATCATGTTCATGAGAGAGGATTGTTGTTTCGAACGCTTCCGAGATTGTAGTAGATTTTGAGACGATTTAATGTTCGGTAGATGTAGACATAGAAATTTTGATGATTTCATGTTTTGTAGACGTAGACATAGGGATTTCAATGACTTCGATTTTAGAAGCAGACATCATCGTGATTGTAACTGTGAAGATTGTAATCGTAAACACAGACGCAAACAAAGAGAATTTGATGATTGTGATTTTAGAAGTGGCCATCATCATAATTGCGATTGTAATGACTGTAATCGTAAACGCAAACATAAACAAAGAGATTTTGACGATTTCGATTTTAGAATCAGCCATCATCGAGATTGTGACTGTGAAGATTGTAAACGCAAACACAAACACAAACAAAGAGATTTTGATGAAAATAATTTTAAAAGCAGACATCATCGTGCTTATGACGATTGGCGAGAATGGTAAATCTCTTTGGAAGAGTGCTTTAAAGAAAAGTACTCTTTTTTCTTATGGATTTTAATTTGTATCTTTTGTACAGGATGTGTTGAAAAATTTATGCAACATCATGAAGATGATTTTATTTTTGTTGGTGCCAAACCATCGATGGGAAAAACAACATTTGCCCTTAATATTGCTTATAATGTCGGGAAAACAAAGAACCAGTTGCACTTCGGCTTTACATACCAAGGGGTGGACAATTCGATTTTAAGCCAAATTTGAATTTTTTAAGAAAAAAATAAACAGCAATACAATCAAAATTTAACATATTTCCAAAAGAATTCCCCTTCCTCAAGGAAAAAGATGGTACGCTATTTTCAGTGTCGAAAGACAAGTGGTACCATCTGATATCGATACCAATCGTGCGATAGGAATTGACGTGGGATTACATAAGTATGC
>NZ_FOLV01000035.1 GCF_900112415.1 Bacillus sp. 491mf | reverse complement strand
TTAACATTAAGAGCACTTGCGATTTGAGATTTACTATACACCATAGATTCTGTATACTGCATTCTTGCAGGTAACGTATGTGTGTTTGAATACTTGTCATTCCAAGTAGATACTAACTCATCTACTGCTCCAGACACATTACCATATGTAGGATTTTGGACAGTAATTGTATTGTCTTTTCTCATACCAGGTAAGTCGATACTAATATTCAAAGGTTTTCTCTTAGCCACTAATAAATCAGGTTGATTATCTGCAAAAGCTTTATTTGCAAGTTGTACTGCTCCTGGATAAGTACGGTTAGCCACAGAATCAATAATCGAAATATCAACTGGTGAAGTTGTAAGTGACTTTTTCTCACGTTCAACCACTACAAATTTACCATTTGAATTTGTACTTTCTTTTGGAACAAAACTCTCTACTTTATCACCATTTACTGCTAAAACCTCTTGATTATTATACTTTAGATTTGCTATACCAGTATCAATGTTAATAGCTTTTTTTGTTGCATTAGCTGAATTACTTTTAGGTGTTTCAGCGAAGGAAATAGAAGAATAAGTAAAAGTGCATAAGCCAATTGATAAACACGCTAGTAATTTGATTCCTTTTGTGCTTTTTGTATTTTTTGTAATTTTCAAAAAACTCAACCCCTTCCTTTTTTCGTATTAAGGATAAATTATTTATCAATAATTGCTAAATAGTGAACTTACATAAATGCTTTTAAAAGTTCTTGAACGAATGGAAGTACTCCACCTAAAAATTTTAAAATTGCCATTGCGATTGTCATAGTATTTCCTCCTCTTTTTTTGCTACGATGTGATTTATCTTTATGCTCTTATTATAGTAAGCGCCTATGTTTTTATCAATACATCTTCATATGCAATGTTGCATATGAGGATGTAGCAGGTTCTTTTTGCAATATTAATCATATAATTGAAAAAGACTTACTATCAAACAATAACAAAGATAATAATATGAAGGAACTTTGGAGTCAGTCCTCACAGCTTTTAAGCTGCGGGGCTGACTCCTTTTCCTCTTGTATAATTTTTTCATAAATATTTATACATTACATTAACATATTTTTGAAAATAACTTTGGACGTAAATAGCTAAATTCGCCGGGCCCACATACCATATGACGGGAAAGCTTCTTGCAACTTCGCAAACGTTTCATCACACCACGCTTTGGAGTTGAAATCACCAATAATGATACGCTGATTTCCATCATCAAGAGATTGCGTCCATATCCCGTAGTCTGGAAAAATAACTTTGATTGTCTGATATACATCTTCCATCCATTCAACTGAATTGAAGTCTCCTACAAAGATGCGATAAAGTTCCTGAACATTTGTGAACCATTCGAGCGGCTTATCTCCGTTTAAAACATTTAAATCTACTTTTCCAATTCCATCAATCCATCCACCTGTTTCACCATCTGCATATTGCCATAAATCGCATTCATATTTAGGTTTTCTGCCTCCATATCGTGGAATCCATAAGAAATCAGCTTGTACATTTTGTAACCCATAAGATCCATACATATGATGTGCTACATATAAGCCAACTTTCCAACCAACATCTTTGCAAGTAGTAATAAATGTTTGTGCTGCTTCTGCTAGATTCGTAGCTCCGCAGCTTGCTAGCGTGTCCTCTTCAACATCTAACACAAGAAATTTCGCATTTGGGTTTACACGTGCCAGAAAATCTTCGGCCTCCACAATAGCATCTGTAATGCTTACATAACAACCGTAAGCATAAGCCGCATGAGGAACTCCATATGCTTCTAAATTTTGGACGTGTTCATTGTATAGTTGGTCTATCTTCCTTGAGCCATATTGAACGCGACAGATTGCCAAATCTAGTTGCGGCGCCGCTATATCCCAATCGATATTATCATTGTATTTTGATAGATCTACGATATGTTTTGGCATGCTTCCATTTCCCCCTTTCTCGTTTTCATTATATAAGTAATTGTTCTTCTCGTATATTTGGCAATGAATTTCTTAAAATCATTCAGATTTAATGGCTATTAAGTGCAAAGTAAATAAAATAAGAAAAAACGTTGCAATCAATTGATGCAACGTTTTTTCTTATTTTATCATTGTTATTTATGTCAATTTACAAATTAATGGATGTGATGTTTCTCCAACATATAATTGGGATTCAGCCGAGACACATGCATTGGTGGGGCATAGTCTGGATTTTATCTCCATATGATGAAACATGAACCCAATAGTCGTTTCCATTTTACTTTATGACATAAGTAAGTGCAGTTATTATTGATGATTTACGTACGTATCAAACCATAAATGAATATATCCAGCTGTAATACGCTGTGCTTCTATTAAACGTTTTCCTGTTACCGGTGTTACTGCCGCACGCCATTTATCAGCAGAGTCTTGTGATACAGCTGCTTTTAGGAACCAATTTTTCGTACTACCATTAACAATTGATGGATAATCAGCTTTTGCTGCAGCTGCTGAAGCATGAACCCACTCTTCTGGATTTGCACTTTTCCAGTTCCAATAACCATTTCCATCCGTTACTCTATAATTATCCTTCACTGTATCGACGAAGTTTTCATATTTTGAGTGGAAGCCAAATGGATGCGAAATGTTAGTAAAGTTTGCAGCATGCATTGGTTGGTTAACATCCCCTAAATAATGAAGTGATAATCCTAAATAATAGAATGCATTTTGCATATCTTTATTTTGATAAGCTTCACCAGCTAGTTTAAAATATTTCGCTCCTGTTTGTTTTGCTTGTTTAGCAAATGGAATATACGTCTTTCCTGAATCAGGATCATAAAAGTGTGAAGCGAATGTGGAATTATCATAGTATGGGTTTTTATAATCCGCATTGTAAATACCTTTCTCTAGATCAGTACGCCACTCATTTAATAGAGCTGTCTCATTTTTCTTCACAACAGTTTCATTTTGGGACATAATATCAATGGCTCTGTTTACAATCCATAAATGAGAACTTACTCCTTCACTATGTATCGATTCTGCTGACCATTTTTGAGCGATAGGTGGCTCAACTTGCCCGTCATCTTCATGTGCGAACGCCACACTTTGAATAGGAGCTGTTAAAGCAATTACAGAAGCTATAGCTAAAATTTTTCTTTTCATACTACATTCCTCCATTTAATATATAGTTTCACTGCAAAGGTACTAATTCGTAGCCAGCAACACTTTTAGGAGCAGAAATTGCCCACATTTTCTGATGATCTGAGCCTAAATATTGTGCGATCTGTACTTGGAAAGTTGATGTAACCCCATAATAAGAGTTCTTTGGATCTGCACTATACCAATCACAAGGTCTACCAAATTTATCCCTAAGAATCTCGGTAGTGCCTGTTGCTAAGTCTATTTCCTTCGAATTTCTTTTCTGAACGATTAGCTTGCTTTTTGATTGGTCGCTAAAATAAATCCATCCAGCATCCTTGGCATTTATATATTTTTTTGTTCCTCCGGCATCAGCGTTTGGCCCACCAATCCACATTGACATTGTAACTGGCGTATTATGTCTTACATATCCATCACTGTTTAATCCATCTGGAGTTTCAAAATTTATAGGTGTACCATAGTACTGATTACCTTTTGTATCTTTATGCATTTCTGCTGATCCATAATAAGATGCTTGTCTATACTGAATTGCATAATGCCAACCAGCGTACTTCTCATAAGATAATCCAAATTTGTTCTGACCTACAGCTGCTATACGTTCTGAAGGATGAACCCCCACCACGTCCCAATACTTATTTACTAACATATAGTCTTTATTTGTGGTAACTGGATCACCATAAATATCAAGTATACGATCTTCCTCATCTGCAAAAGCAGTATTTGTCGGAAAAACAGTAACTATCAAACTAAATATTAATGCTAAGAGTGTAAGTATTGGGAGTTTTCTTTTCATAAACATGTCTTAATTCCTCCTTATTTTCACAATTGATCCTACCATCGGCAAACGTAATTTTAACATCTAATGTTGAGTTTGTAGATACATTAATTAATATATGCAAAATTGCATATATTAATTAATCTTCTATTAGAAGTACCGCCAGATCATTCGTCCCAGACTTTCTCTTATCCGCTATATCGCTACTTTTCAAACCGTGGGGTCTCACCCCCACACGACGAGCCAACACTCCAAACAAAAAACAATGGAAAACCAAAGGACAAAATCAAAACAAAAAATACAATGAAAAAAGATTCCTGTGTTTTAGTTGAATAAGAACAAATAAAAAAGGCAAAACAGCTACTCTTCTAACATCTGAAAAGTATGCTCATTTTGCTTCACCCATATAAATGCAAATAACGCTGCAATTACACATAAAACCGCTAATTGTGATTTTGAAAGAAAGTTGTACTGTTTAAAACAAAGTTTAATTGCATAGAAAAATAATGTTTTCTAAGAGGAAATCATTTACTTTGTAAGCGCTTTCTATTATAATGATAATGGGTTGGATGGCAAGTGTGGCTATCAAGGTATCTAGCGTAGGTGGGGCTGATACTATAGGTGAAGTGAAATTTCTGTTTTGACAAGTTAGTTATCAATATTGATTATATCAAATATACAAAAAAAGAAGTCTTTTAGATCATTTAAAGGGATTCTTTTCTTTATTTAAATTATAAAATTTATTAAGTACATTATCTTCCTCTTTATGTTACTTTGAAAAAAGGATTGATTAAATACAGAGTTATAAATGAATAATTTAAAAATAAAGAAGAAGTCTCCATGTCAAAGGGATTAGAATTAAATGAAGAATACAGATAGTCCAAGTGATTTTTGTGTTCTTCTTTATTCCTATAATACTCTTGAAAATAAAGTTAAAAACCCAAGCTCCCAACATTGTAACTAAAATCTCAAAAATAGCAATTATCCATTCCAGTACAGTATGTTCTACATCTGGAGAAGCACCAGCTAAACCAAGAACAACTATAACTGGAAATGAGGGTATATAAACAAGTAAATAAGAAAAAAAGTAAAAAATATATTTTACCAATAATTTTCCTTCCATCAATTCATTCCCATCTATCTAAATATTTATATCCACATTATACCAAAACTTTTTTAAACTCACATCTTCAGCAAATCATTAAAATTCTATTTTCTTCTCAAAAAGAATGCTCTTAGGGGGATCGTTCCATACCCATCAAGCTAACATTTGAGAAACCTCCCATAACGAAAAATTCACCTTTTCACAGTTATTTATGAGAATTCGGCTCATTTTTTTGTTTTGGGAAACAATTAATTTCTTAAGTTAATGGACATGGACGGTACCCCTATTAACATTTAAAGCTTTTTAATTCCAGAATATTAAACGACTTATTTCGTTTTTATTTAAAAATCTTTTCAAAACAAAACCACACCATCTCTAAACTTTTAGAAACAGTGTGGTTTTCATTTTTATGCCAGCGCAGATGCCTGATCTTGTTGATCGACTGGTACAACTGCATCTGTTAATGCTGCGTCTAATTCAGCTGTATACTTCCGCTTCTCTTCTCCGCTCCAGTTTAAGGCCTCTACCATGTAGTTGATCACAGCGTCTTTCCATTGATATACCCAGTGAATGTTGAAGAATACTGCTCCTGTGCGGCGTACAAAGAAGTCGACTGGTTTTGTTGTCATTTCGAACTCCATTGCGTATACGAGTGGAAGAATGACGTCAAGCGGCATGTTATGACGCTCTGCATCTCCTTTATACTCTTTCGCTAATTCGAAGAGTACATCGACGTTTGAACCGTAGAATTTTGCGAACTGCTCTGCTTGTTCTACTGTTAAACCGTATTTTTTCCCTTCTTGTGCTTTTTTCGCAATAAATGTTGGGAAGTTTTTCGAACCGCCAACATGACCGCCAGAGATTGGCATATGTTTCGTTGTACTTTTTGGATATGAACCTTGACCTTCTTTTTGCATTAACGATGTGACATAATCTAGGACCATCTCTGCCATTTTGCGGTATCCTGTTAATTTTCCGCCAGCAATTGTAATTAGACCAGATTCAGAAGTCCAAATTTCATCTTTACGAGAAATTTCAGATGCGCTCTTTCCTTCTTCATAAATTAATGGACGAACGCCGGCCCAGCTTGATTCAATGTCCTTCTCTGTAATTTTTACGCTCGGGAACATGTAGTTAATCGCGTTAATAATGTATGTGCGATCTTCTGTTGTCATTTTTGGTACTGCTGCATCTTTATCATAGAATGTATCTGTTGTGCCTACGTATGTTTTACCTCCGCGCGGAATCGCAAATACCATCCGTCCGTCTGGCGTATCAAAGTAAATTGCTTGCCCTAGTGGGAAACGCTTTTGATCGATGACAAGGTGCACACCTTTTGATAACTGCAAGACTTTTCCTTTTTTCGAATTATCTTTTTCACGAAGTGTATCGACCCAAGGGCCTGACGCGTTGACGATCTTTTTACCGTACACTTCATATACGTTTCCGTCTAATAAGTCGACTACACGAACGCCGCATACTTTTCCATCTTTATATAAGAAGCCGTCTACTTTCGCATAGTTGACTGCTTTTGCACCATGTTTGATCGCTTCTTTCATGACTTCAATTGTTAAACGCGCGTCATCTGTACGATATTCTACGTAGTAACCGCCGCCTTTTAACCCTTCTTGTTTCACAAGCGGCTCTCTCTTCATCGTTTCTTCGCGGCTAAACATTTTTCTGCGCTCGCTTTTCTTAACGCCTGCTAAAAAGTCGTATACGCGAAGTCCAATTGATGTACTAAATGCACCGAACGTACCGCCTGTATGGAACGGTAGCAGCATCCACTCTGGCGTTGTTACGTGAGGACCGTTTTCATATACAATGGCACGTTCCTTCCCAACTTCAGCTACCATTTTCACTTCAAACTGTTTTAAATAACGTAAACCGCCGTGAACAAGCTTTGTAGAACGACTTGATGTACCTGCTGCAAAGTCTTGCATTTCAAACACAACTGTTGATAATCCGCGTTTTGCTCCGTCTAGCGCAATACCCGCTCCTGTGATCCCACCGCCAATGACAACCACATCTACTTCTTGTTTATTTACTTCATTTAAAACATTTTGACGCCCGTTACTTGAGAATTTCATAGTAATTCCTCCCTTTCATTACGAAAAAAAGAGACCACAAACATCACCATAGAATTGCTTCTATAGCGTGCTGTGGTCTCTCCAAATCTCCTACCGAAATATTAACTTATCAACATTATAACACTGTTTATACTTATTTAAAAGCTTTCGTTGCTTCAATTGCCTTTTTCCAGCCAGCATATAGCTCTTCACTTGTACCCGCTTCCATTGCTGGTGCAAAGCTCTTATCCATATTCCACTGCGCTGCGATTTCTTCTTGATCTTTCCAATAACCAACCGCAAGACCAGCTAAATATGCCGCTCCTAAAGCTGTTGTTTCGTTCACTTCTGGACGCTCTACTGGCACACCTAAAATGTCACCTTGGAACTGCATTAAGAAGTTATTTTTCACTGCGCCGCCATCTACGCGTAATGTTTTTAACTCGATGCCGGAATCTGCTTCCATCGCACATAATACATCTTTTGTTTGATATGCTAACGATTCAAGCGTTGCACGAACAAAATGCTCTTTCGTCGTACCGCGTGTTAAACCGAATACCGCGCCGCGTACTTCACTATCCCAATATGGTGTTCCAAGTCCAACAAATGCCGGTACAACATAGACGCCGTCAGTTGACTCAACGCGCGCTGCATACGCTTCACTATCACTTGCATCTTGGAACATACGCAGTCCATCACGAAGCCACTGAATCGCAGATCCCGCTACGAAAATACTACCTTCTAATGCGTATTCTACTTTTCCATTTAAGCCCCATGCGATTGTTGTTAATAAACCATGCTCAGATGCAACTGCTTTTTCACCTGTATTCATTAACATAAAGCAGCCTGTTCCGTATGTATTTTTCGCCATACCTTCACCGAAGCAAGCTTGGCCGAATAATGCCGCTTGTTGGTCACCTGCAACCCCTGCAATCGGTACGTTTTGACCGAAGAAATGATAATCAACTGTATGACCATATACTTCAGAAGATGGACGTACTTCTGGAAGCATGCTTGCTGGTACTGTTAACATTTCAAGAAGCTCTTCGTCCCATTTTAACTCATGAATGTTATACATTAATGTACGAGATGCATTCGAATAATCTGTTACATGAACGTTGCCGCCAGATAATTTCCATACAAGCCACGTATCAATTGTTCCGAATAATAACTCGCCGCGCTCTGCTTTCTCTCTTGCGCCTTCTACGTTATCTAAAATCCATTTTACTTTCGTTCCAGAGAAATATGCGTCAATTAAAAGACCTGTTTTTTCGCGAACCATATCGCCATAGCCTTTTTCTTTTAACTCGTCACAAATTTCCGCTGTTTGACGAGATTGCCATACGATTGCATTGTATACAGGTTTGCCTGTTTCTTTGTCCCATACAACTGTCGTTTCACGTTGGTTTGTAATCCCGATACTTGCGATTTGTTCAGGTTTTACTTCTGCTTCACTTAAACAAGTTGCAATAACCGCTAAAATCGATCCCCAAATTTCTTGCGGGTTATGCTCAACCCAGCCTGGCTTTGGAAAATGCTGTGTAAACTCTTTTTGCGCAACATGTACAATTTTACCTTCTTTATTAAAAAGAATCGCACGTGAACTCGTTGTTCCTTGGTCTAATGAAAGAATAAATTTTTCCATGTTTATTTCCCCCTTATGCTACTTTTCTACTATTTGTATTTTTTCCGCTCTGTTTGCTTGTCATATAAGAGATTGCTAGAACAATTACCGTTGCAATCGCTACATAAATAAGTGCTGAGTTTTGCTTTCCTTCAAATACAACTTGATGGAATAATCCCGCTAATGATCCGCCTAAAATCGGTCCTACTACTGGAATCCATGCATATTTCCAGTTCGATCCGCCTTTTCCTGGAATCGGAAGAAGGAAATGTGCAATACGAGGTCCTAAATCACGTGCTGGATTAATTGCGTAACCAGTTGTCCCTCCTAATGATAAACCAATACTTACGATTAAGAAACCTACAATGAACGGATTTAAACCGTCTGCAAACTTATTTGCTCCAATTGCTAAAATACCAAATACTAGAATAAAAGTCCCAATCATTTCACTTAAAAGGTTTGCAAATGTGTTTGGAATTGCTGGTCCTGTTGCAAATACACCTAATTTTGTCCCTGCATCTTCTGTCTCTTTCCAATGTGGTAAGTAATGTAAGTATACAATACATGCCCCAATCATTGCCCCAATCATTTGTGCTGCAATATAGCCTGGTACGTCGCTCCAAGGAAATGCTCCTTTAAACGCAAGTCCAATTGTTACCGCTGGATTTAAATGCGCTCCGCTAATCGATCCAACTGCATAAGCAGCTACCGAAACCGCTAAGCCCCATCCCATCGTAATGACGATCCATCCTGAATTTTGTGCAAATGATTTCTTCAAACTAACACCAGCACAAACGCCGCCGCCAAGAATGATTAGTAATGCTGTCCCTATTAACTCCCCTAAAAATGGTGACATATAACCCCTCCATAATCAAATTAAAACGCTTTCAGTGAAAGAGACAAATTGAATGTCCATTCATTTCCAAATGAAAAAAACCCACAAATGCACGCTTCTATAGAATCATAGAAGCAATGAAATGTGGATCTCTACTTTTCTCCGTCACGTTTATTAACTTATTTATAATGTTAAACTCATTTGAAAGCGTTGTCAATTGGTTTTTTCATATTTTTGTCACTTTTCATGAAAATGTTTCCATAATTCTTTCTTCGACGTTGTAATCGCCGTTGCACCAGCTGCCAGAGCCCTTTCCACATCATCCACAGTGCGAATAAATCCGCCTGCTAAAATAGATAATCCAGTCCGCTCCTTCACTTCCGCAATTACGCCTGTTAAAGCACCTGGAAGCACCTCAATATAATCGGGCTGTGTCTTTTCTAAAAGAGCACAACTCTTTTCCATTGCACTAGAATCAATTAAGAAAACGCGTTGAATCGCCACAACGCCTTTTTGCTTCGCTTTTATAATCACACTAGACCTCGTAGATAACACCCCGTACGGACGAAACTCTTGGCATACATATTCCGTCGCATACGCATCACTTTGCAAACCATGAATTAAATCCACATGCAAAAAGACCTTTTTACAATACTGCTTCGCTAATGCCACAACACTTTTCAACTGACCGACATGAATATCAAGAATAACGATATATTCATAGGAGCTATGTAATAGCTTCTCTAAATCTTTAATTTGCCGAACCGCTGGTAATATTTTTTGTTCATGAAATTCCATTCGAAAGTCCCCTTTTTTATATCTTTCTACTTCTTATAGTACACAAATTAAGGAAAAAGAAAAGATGGGACCTTCATTCCAAATGGGTTCCATGATTCATGCGTCGAATAACGTTGAAGAATCTTTAAATCGTGTCGAAGCGCCGATATATTGCGAAAGGCGCCGATATCGGTGGACACAAAAAACGGGACTGATCATCAGTCCCGTACAATGACTTACATATTAGCGCCTTCCGTTGAAACTTGCCACTCTACGCCGAATTTGTCTTTGACTTGGCCATATAATGGGCTCCAGAACGTTTCTTGAAGCGGCATCACGACTTGACCACCATCTTGTAACTTTTCAAACACTTCTTTTGATTTGTCTGCATTTTGTATGTGAATAGCGATAGTCACTTGCGATCCAATTTGGTATGGCTGACCTGGAAATGTATCAGAGATCATTAGATTCGTATCACCCACTTTTAAATGAGCATGTAACACAAGGTCTTTCGCCTCAGCGGGAACTTTGAATTCCGGGTTTTCAGGCATGTCTCCAAACGTTTGAAGACTTACAACTTTTGCATCCAATGCATGTTCATAAAACTTAATAGCCTCTTGCCCATTACCATTTGTCACTACATACGGATTAATACCTAAAATCATCACAAGCACCTCTTTCTAAAATGTTTAACATATGTAAATAAGAAATAGAACATACGTTTCTATTATTTTATCATATATGACCTGTTTATGGAATCATTTGTGCTATGAAAAAAATCGACATCTTTTATGTGAATCCACTCGAATTTCCTGCTAAGCAAATTCCAAATCATAGCACCATCTTCATTTTTGTAGACGCCTGCTTGCTGGTCATTTCATAAGATACTAACTAATGACAGATAAACTACCAATCATCCCTGCAATTGTACATCTTCCGTAACCATTATACTGGGAAGCTTCATATTGTTGTTGTGTTTGGTTAACAGAATTTGTGTTGATATCCCCGAGCTAACCATAACGATTGCTATCATAGAATAATTTCAAACTCATATAACCCACTCTTTCATGAGGTCAACAATACAGTTAAATCCATTTCTCTTAGTATATAAAAATGGTGATTGACAATAAGACTCTAGCTATGATAAAAATATTAATCTATTGATTTGCGTAAGAAAGTTAGCATTGTTCTTCCGGGAAATGTATTAGAATATAATTTCCATGTTTTATCCATGTAACTCCATCTAATAAATACATATATTAAGTCTGTTAGGTTCACAGTTATGATAGAGACATTAACACTATCGCACAATTGCAAACAGCTTATAGAAGAAAAGAGGTTTATTCACATATGATTCGTTACGACAATCAAGAAAGTTTAAAACAAATCTTTACGTTAAAGGGAACAATTATAAAAAACATCTTTAAACAGATCATTGTTTATACATGTATTTCTATTTGTATTGTTCTTATTAACTACTACTTTGGAATACATATAAATTCGACTCCGTGGGTTATTGTAGGGGGAGCTTTAGGTTTATTATTAGTATTTCGAACAAATACTGCATATGATCGATATTGGGAAGGAAGAAAACTATTTGGAGGAGTCGGTAATTCGACTAGAAATTTAGCAGTAAGCTTTTTATGTTACTGGGATTCTAAAGGAAATACTATGGATAAAGAAAAATTAAAGTTTCTACATTTATTAATTGCTTTTCCAAAACTAGCTAAACAACATTTGAGAGATGAAAAAGATCTATCCGAAATAAAAGATCTATTAGAACTATGTTCGGATAAAGATAAGGAAATGTTGGTGAGATCCAACTATTTACCTCTTACCATAATTTTCATGTTAAAAGCTGTCATAACAAAGGGATTGAAATCCGGGCAACTTCCTCCAAATACCTTAATGAATATGGAAGATGAATTGGATAATCTGTTAAATTCTATAGGCGGCTGTGATCGCATTAAAGCAACACCCATTCCCTTTGCATACTTTGCACATATTAAAAGTTTACTTATCATTTTTTGTGGGACTTTATCAATTGGGCTGGTTGATAGTATGGGATGGTTTACGATTATGGCAACGATGTTTATTAGTTTTGCATTTTTAGGAATTGAAGCAATAGGAGTTGAAATTGAAGATCCATTTGGTCAAGATTCAAATGACCTTCCATTAGAAGAAATTTGTATGGGAATAGAAAAACACTTACTAAACTTATATGATCAAAGCGACTTACTGGAATTACCAGTTTCAAATTTTGATAAAAGAGCCATATAATTTTTAATTTATTACAAATAATCAATTCTGGTTTTATAAAAGTAATGAGCTTATTGTAGAGGTCTACTCAAATATAAAATACCAGTATATCGCTATTTCGTCACTCAGCTGATTGATACCTTTGTAGACATATTTGTCAAAGCCACCAATAAAGAAACCATAGCGTTCATAAAACTTACATGCACCCACATTGTTATTTTGTGTCTCTAACATCATACCAGCCATTCGGTTGTCTTGAGCCCAATCTTTGACCTTATCCATAAGTAGGCGGCCGATACCATGTCGCCGATATTTTTGGGCTACTTTGATGTCTTCAATGTAAGCAAACTCATTCCAGTTTCGTCTTACTATGACCAGGCCGACAATATCATTTCCTTCAATTGCCAAGAATAGCGCCTGATCTGGATGATCAATGTATTCTTGCAAGCAAAGTAGATCATCTGGATCATCTGAATACTGTTTTTCATAGGGACGAACTTTCTTCACCGTATACTGGATGGAATGCCCCGTTGCCGTTAACAAAAGAATCGAATCTACTGTGAATCGATCATTGATGATGACAGAACAATTCAGGTCTTCTTCTGTAAATTTTTTAATCGTTACGCCCATTTTCTCATTCTCCTCATTATCTGATTTCAAATACCGTTCATCAACAATGTTCAACAGGGACATGGATTTGATTTCATTTAACAATTTGGCCCGTATGTTAAACATAAGAACCCTACATACCTACACAATACTTTTGATCAAACTTTTTTACAAATTATTGTTCATTTTTTTACATTTGGAGACAGTGCATTTTCTCTAGTTGATAGGCATGTATGGTATCCCCTCACCTTAACGTACAAAATCCGCGAAATGATAGTATCCATACTTCCTTCTTGAAGTATGGCATTCTTTAGCTTACACATGAAACTGTTCTAAAGGAGAAAATCCCTGAAATATAAATATGATGAAAAGGAGATGAGTATATGAAACTAAATCACTTAAATTTATGTGTAAATGATTTAGCGGCAGCGAGAAATTTCTTTGAAACATTTTTTGATTTTCAATTTTTAGAAGCGAAAGGAAAAGCTCTTGTAGTAATGAGTGATAATGATGGATTCATTCTCGTATTAAGTGATCCAAAAGCGTTTAAAGATGGTAAAGATGCGCAATATCCAGAGGCGTTTCATATTGGTTTCTTAGTAGAAGAACCTAATGAGGTTGATCAAGTATATAACCGCTTAATCGATGGAGGTATTGAAATAGATAAAGAACCTTATATGATGAGAGGGAGTAGTTATGGCTTCTACTTTACAGTATTTAATGGGTTGATGATTGAGGTTTCTTGTCTTGACTATAAAGACGGGAAAAGAATCTCAAGACCTAATGTTACTAAAGATTCAAAACGTTAATGAACTACCAGATATTTCGTTTGAATTACACTTTAAATATTTGGTCTTAATCATTTCAAAACCCCACAACAAAAAGGATGGTAACCATTCGGCTACGCATCCTCTTTTCATACTATTAAAGCAAAACGGAATCCTTATCCTTATCTTGATGGCGTCGTTCCCGTTCTTCAGCGAGGCGTTTCATATAGACTTCGCCTTCTTTTTCAATAAACTCATTATCAATTTCTTGTTCTTGTTTCGACGTAAATAAGACCATATAACCGCTCACAACAATTCCAACAATAATGAGATAAATCCACCATGGTAAATTTTCCATTAAAGTTCCTTCCTTTCATCAGACAAGCTTGGTTAGTTTTACTGTATGAAAGGAAGGAAGGTTTTATGACTCTTTTATTTTACTTAACGATGAATCCAAACTGCTCCTGCAGACTTATCATCAGCTTGACCTACTACTTCAAATTTCAGGCCAAGGTTTGGAAGTTTGCGTCCTGCATCTGGAATTAACTTGTTTATATATACTTTAGAGTCATCGAATTTAGCCACACCTGGTAACCCTTTATAATCAAATACGCCGCGTGACGGTGAATTTACTTTCCACGCCGGTGTTTGATCAAATGAGAACGCAGCATCTGCAATTTGATAACGCGTGCTACTTTTCACAGATGGCTGACCATTTAATGATCCTACAATCGCTTCTGGATGAGAATCTACTACTCCAAGGAATCCTTCGCCTGGATGTACACCAACCCAGTTATCTGTAAAGCTTTGGTCTGCATACCATACAACAAGTCCTGTATTGTAAACTGGACCGCGTCCATATTGCAGTGCTTCATCAGAACCAGCGTAGTTTCTCCACTCTAAATAGTAGTTATTTTTCTTATATTCCAATCCATTAGAAGCCGTAAAGCCTTTTAACGTAAAGCTTGGTTGTCCCTCTGCATCATCAGAGAACACAACTTTACCATCTACTGTTAAAGTCGCATTATCAAGCGCAAATCCTCTGTATGCTACAGCAATATCTGTTAAATAGTCAAATTGTAGTTTTACTTTTTTACCTTTGAATTGACTTAAATCATAAGATTTATCAATCCATTTATCGTTCGTTGTGTCCACACCATTCTTGATGTCTTTGTCACCCATTCTATCAATCTTTGTTTTCGTTCCATCTTCTGCAATCGCATATACATCTAGGAAATCATACTTTGCTTCTAATTCATAGAATGCTTTGTAATCAAATTTCGCATTCGTTGCATTTGTTAAATCAAATAATGGTGTCTCTAATGTTGTATGGATGTCATTTCCTTTTGTACTATAATAAAATTTCTTTCCAAAACCAGGTTCAATATTTTTCAATTCTTTATCAGGTAAATTCACACGAATAATTCCTGGGCGATTTGACTTCGTAACACTTTGATCTAAATACGTTGCCGATCCAACACCACGAAGTTTATCGTAGTCTACCTGAACAATATTCGCCCAATTACCCTTCATATTCTTTTGGAAGAATTCTTTATTTTGCGGAGAGAAACTTGTCGGTTCTGTTCCAGCAACTCTTCCAGCCCAGCTACCGCCGCTCATAATAGACCAAGCTTCAATCGGCTCACCTTGTCCAGAATACTTTGTATCGTACTCATCCGGTAAACCTAAATCATGACCAAATTCATGCGCAAATACACCAACTGCACCGTCTTCAGGCTCGATTGTGTAATCATACGCAGCCATCTTTCCGCCCCAGTTTGGAACAGATGATTTCGTTCCATCGATTGCATAAGGCTTTGCCCCAAGTTTTGAACGATGAGACCAAATTGCATCATCTTTCAATTTTCCACCGCCAGCTTCTTGTCCAACACCAGCGTGAACAACCATTAAATGATCGATAATTCCATCTGGTTCATTTTTATTACCATTGCCGTTGTAATCGTATTGATCAAATTGGTCATAATCAGCTAAATTAATACCTTTTTCCACCGCTGCTTTTAATGCGTCTTTTACTAAATCACGTGGTCCTAATGGTCCTTTATTATCATGACCAGTACCAGCATCAGCGCCGTAATCTGCCGCTTTACCTGGAACACTCAACCACTCTGTTACAGTACCGTCGACTGTATAACTGCCGCCTGATTGCTCTTCATAATATTGCTTGAATGTTTTAATGTTCGTGCCATTGAATAATGTAAACGGCTTATCACCAAATAACATGTTTTGATAATGCTCACGATTAAAATCATTCGCATACATATATCCTGGATCTTGATCGACATTATTATGTTTAAAATCACTATATTCTACAAGTAGCACAAGAACTTTATCTTTGCGAACTGCCCCATTATATTCAGCCTGCTTCGCTGGAGATGTCGGAACTTTCCCATTCAATTTTCCAGCAGTAAATCCAGATGCTTCTCCATTTGCTGGACCATTCTCTACTTGCTGCGCTTTTTCTTTCATCTTTTCATCTTTTACTTTTTTCATAAAGTCAGTAGCTTCTTGTGTAAGGCTGTCTTCTGGCGTTGTTTCCTTTCCAGGATTTTCGCCATTCTTCTTCTCTATGTATTTTTCTACAGCCTTTGACGTTTCTGCTTGTGATGCAGAAGAATCAATAACCCCGCGTTGTTTCAACGCATTTGCCAAGCGATCCTCCGGTATTAAATGCTCATCTATGAAACTAGATGGCGCCAGTGATGACTCTGCATAAGCAGCATGACCACCGAAAGCAAACATAGAACTTAACATTGCCCCTGTTGCCAACACTGAAAAAGTTTTTAATTTTCTGTTCTTTTTCAACGTAGTCCCTCCTCCATTATGTATAAGTTATCGACTCATCTCTTTTTGTCGATATTTATATATTATTATCGAACAGCTGAATTTTCAATATTTTTGTAATATATCGAAAATTAAATACAGTTTATTTTATTACGATAATTTTTCTGGAGTGGAATCTTTTTAGTTATGATGTCGTTCCCAGCAATATATCGGCGGAAATGGTGCATTTATCGGCGCTTTTTGCAATATATCGACCACAATTTAAAATATATCGGCGCTTCGACACAATTTAAAGATTCCTCGACGATATCCGACACATAAATAACACTAAATCATACCAAAAAAATAAAAGAAGCTAACCAAAAGTGGACTTTTGATCAGCTTCTCCTTTTTAATTATGAAACGTCGGTTTATAAAACGAACGATTATCGAGCGCAAAGACACGCTCTGTATATTCGCCTGGTTTTGTGCGGCCTAGTGCACGGTCCATCATATTCATCTTCGCATCTAAGTTATCAATGTAATGAAGGATTTCTGCTTCTTTTACAAGAGGCGGTTTCGGACTGCCCCATTCAGCTTTACCGTGATGTGATAAGACGATGTGCTGAAGAATTAAGATTTCTTCTGCTTCAATTTGCAGTTCGTCTGCGGCTTTTCCAATTTCGTTTACCATGATAGAAATGTGACCTAGTAGGTTTCCTTCTAACGTATACGTTGTGGAAATTGGGCCTGATAATTCAATGACTTTACCGAGGTCGTGTAAAATTACGCCTGCATACAATAAGTCTTTATCAAGAGACGGATATAGCGCTGCAATTGCTTTTGCTAAGTCAAGCATCGATACAACGTGATATGCCAGCCCTGAGACAAACTCATGGTGATTTTTTGTTGCGGCTGGGTAATCTAAAAATTCCCCTTGATACTTATTCAGTAAATGTCTTGTAATGCGTTGAATATTTGGGTTACGCATTTCAAATATGTATTGTGTAATTTTCTCGACCATATCTTCTTTTTTCAGCGGTGCTTTTTCCACAAAATCAGAGATATCAGTTACTTCATTTGCATTCGCCACACGAATTTGCTTAACGCGAAGTTGAATGCGGCCTTTATAATTTTGAATATCTCCTGCTACTTTCACAATTGTTTCTGCTACATATTGCTGCTCTACTTCAGGTGACACATCCCATAGCTTCGCTTCAATATCTCCGCTTTGATCTTGCAAGATGACTGTTAAAAATGGTTTCCCATTACTTGCAATCCCTTTTGTTGCCGATTTTATCATTAAAAATAACTCGACTTGCTCACCAACTTCGTACTGTGCAATTTTCTTTTTCATATACTTTCCTCCACCGTCATCGATATAGTTAGTATAGCATATATATATCCATTTTGATTTTCCAACATATAAATCCCTGCTATGCAGGGCAAAAATAGACCCTAACCGCTCTCGACCATCTAAAAAAAGAGAGGGCTTTATGTCGGCTTTTTAATTTACTGCGTTAATCGCTGAATCTCATCTTCTACAAAGAAATCTAAAAGATGCTTATGACAAGTAAAGAAAATCACTTGTCGTTCCTTCGCTAATTCCTTCATCAGATGCACAGTTCGCTCCGTTCGCAGCACGTCAAAGTGTACGAAGCTATCATCAATAATAAACGGATACTGCCCTTCAAACGTATGCGCGAGCGCAAACCGCAGCGATAAATAGAGCTGCTCCGCTGTCGCTTGGCTTAATTCATGGCTATAAAAACGCAGTCCATCTTGTCGTTCTACTATAAACGGCTCTTCTGCATCTGGCGAAAAGACTTTTACATAATTTCCACTTGTTAAATATATAAAATACTCTTCTGCTTTTTGCAAAATACGCGGCAGCTGCACTTCATGGTAATACTTCTTCGTTTTCGTTAATACCGCCTTTGCCGCTGCATAAGCTGCCCATTTTTTCACCTGTTCACGCACTTGTGATTTTTTCAGCTCCCATTCATGAAGGACATCACCGTACGTCCGGCCTTCTTCTAACTGGGTGATATCAAGACGAAGAGCGGCAAGTGTATGCGTCAACTCTTTTTCCTCCTGCATTAGCCTGTCTATTTGTTCCTGCTCTTTCTTCCGCTCCTCTTCATATCCTTCTAGACGATACCCATTCTCTAGCGCTGACGTCATGAGTCGCCCTTCTAGTACGTCCATTTGCGGAATTAACCGGCTCAGCTGCTGCTTTTTCTCTTCTATTTGCTCCGCTTGCTTTGCCGCCGTTAAAAACGCCTCTTCATCAGTTGCCGCAGCAATGTCCAAAATATGCTGACGTTCTTCTAATAGATGATGAATCTTCTGATGATATGCAGCATACTCTTCTTCCCACGCCGCACGCTTTTCTAGCAGCTGCTTTTTCCGTAATTGCTTTTCCTTTTCTTTCTGCACATCTTTACTTAACCCATACAAAAATAACGACGGTGTCTCGGCGCTTCTTTCTGTAACAACCGTTAGTTTCATTAGTTTATGTTCAAACCCGGAAATCATGTCTGCCTGTAATTCTTTTCGTTCTTGCTGCTTCGTTAAATCTCGGTACAGTTGCTGTATCTTTTCGATCCGTTCAAACGCCGGCAATATGTGTGCGTGCGTAAAATTATGTGGCAACGTATACTCCTCTTTATACAATTTCACCTGTTCATTCACACTAAACAGATCGCGTTCCCACTCGTCATATTCAGAAAGAACACGTTCATACCCACGCTCAATTTGCTTTAACTTAAATTCCTCGCGCTCTAATAACTTCCGCACCTCATCATCTTTCTCAAGGCGATACTGAAGTTCAAGCGCTTCATTGCCTTCTTGTTCATCTGACCCTTTCATATACATCACATAAAAAACTACAAGGCCAATTAACAAAAAGACTCCTGCAAACAACAACTTACGATTATCCATAAAAACACCGGCAAGCAGCAGTAAAACATCCATACCGAATACAATCAGCACCGTTTTATTCATCTGCGGTGCTTTGCGATTTCGCTTTTGGCGAGATGCGGCACTTTGCACCTTTGGCAAATAGTTCTCCCGCTCCTGGTCTGGCAATGTTTGCGACTGCAGCTTTTTCACGGCTTCTTCTTGTTCCTCTAACTGCTCCTGCGCTGTTTTAAATCGTTCATCTAACTGCCCTTTTCGCTTTTCTACCTCTTTTGCTTGCTGCACCATTTGCGTAATCGTTTCCTTCATCGCTAGGCTCACATTAAAAGAAAGAACGTCCTCGCGCGCAAATGTAGCGCCGATTTGCTGCTGCAAATCTTGTATTTCTTCTTCGATATGTAAAATGCGCCCCGTCAAATCCCGCACTTCCTGTAGCGCTGCTTCATAAGACATATGCTGCAAACGAAGCTCTTCTACGTACATATCTTGTTGAAGCAATTCTTCATTTACTCGTAATGCTTCTATTTCAAACTTTGCACCAGCTATTTTCTTTTGCAGCCCCTCTTCTTGGAGCTGAAGCGGTTCAAGCCGTGCTTTTATCCCTCCATAACGCTGCAAACCATCAACAGGAAACTTATGCTCTGCATGTTGCTGTAAAAACCGTTCACACGCACGCTTTTCTAAAAAAAGCGGCTGCAGCGCTTCTAGCACTTCATAATCTTGCTTTCGCTTTCCCGCTTCTTGCTGCTCGGTGCGAATAATAGAAAGGCGCTCTTCCATACTCTTTTTCTTTCCGACAAGCTCTTCATACGCAGCAATTTTCCCTTGCCAATCTGCGAGCTGGTCTTGCAGATTTTTCAACTCATGCAGCGCCACATTAATTTCCGGCTTGCGGCCATTTGGTTTAAAGCGCTGCTCCATTTCTTTCTCAAGCGTCTTTTCTAGGCGTAACAACCCGTCGCTGCCAACTGCACTTGCTGAAAATAAGTAGTTACCAATATCCCCTTCGCCGATATGGTGAATATTTTGCAACCCATGCATGTCAAAAGAAAACACAGAATCAAACAACTGCTCATTCATTCCGTTTAACAGTTGCTTTAAAATTTCCTCACCGCCTGTTTTTCCATCCGCAAAATAAACCGTCACCTCACCGGCCGCTGTTTTGGGAAGACGTTCAATTTTTAATCGTCCATACTCCTCAGTAAAAACCGTAAGCGCACCGCCGTATTTCCCGCCTTCTTTCGGCTCATAACGGCGCTGGCCCCTTGTCGGAAAGCCAAACAATATGCTCTTCATAAACGAACGAATCGTCGACTTGCCAGCTTCATTTTCTCCGTACAATACCGTAAGCATGGAAAGACTCAGCTCAGCATTTTCTAATTTTCCATATCCGTAAATATGAAGCTTTTCTATTCTCATGCTTTACTCCTCTCTTGCTCTAGTAATTGCTCTAAAATAATATTCTCAGCTGACTTTTGAATCTCTTTCTTTTCTTCCTCAGAAAATGAGTGAAGTACCTTCCTCGCAACAGGTGATGTCCAAATGGTTCGCAGCACCTCATCCATACTCGAAAACGACTCAAGCTCTTGCAGCACATTCCCGATAAAATGGTTCTCGTTCTTCAACTTCTCAATTTCCGCAAACGAAATCGTTTCATTCTTCCATTTCACAACATAAACAAAATTGCTGCGCTCCTCGCCTGATGAGACAATTTGCAAGATTTCTTCCACGCGCTTTTCATCACGCAAATAAGAAGCAAGCGCAGATTGCCCTGTAAACGTCATCGTCACAAGCAAACCTTCCTCTTCTCTTCGCACACCGTTCATGCTCTCCGTACAGGCGTGAATCAAATCATCAACCGTTTCTAACTCATCAATCGGAATCGAAATCTCATCCCAAATCACATCATTCGTACTAAAAAATGTTAGTTCTGTCCCTTGCGAAGACAAGGAAACTACGTACGCACCTTTCTCTCCCGTTTCCTTTCGGTGTCTCCCTTGAATATTGCCAGAATATACAATGCACGGTTCTTCTGCTAACACTTCACGTTTATGTATATGACCAAGCGCCCAGTAATCAAACCCCTTCTCCTTCAGTTCACGAATTTGAAACGGCGCATACCGGTTATGATCCGAATCCCCTTCCACACTTCCGTGCAGCATACCGATATGAAACGGTGCACCCGTCATCTTTTTATATTGCGCTGTCATATTATCCGTCACAGCTTGCTGCTGATAACTAAATCCGTAAATAGAGGCAAGCAGCTCCTCGTCTTTATAAAATGATTTTTCTTCTATATAAGGCTCTGTAAAAACATGCACATTACTTGGAAACTCAATGGCCGCCCAGCTCCCGCCTAAATGATCATGATTGCCGTGAATCACATATACCGGAATATCATACTGCGCCAGACGCTTCATTTGCTCACGAACAAACACCTGCGCCCGCAAACTTCTCGTCTCTGCATCATACAAATCCCCCGCAAGCAAAACAAAATCAACTTGCTCTTGAATCGCTTTATCCACAATGCGCAGAAACGAACGAAATGTACTTTCCTTCATTCTTTCCCATATAAAGAAGGGTACATTCAGTTCCATCCCTTTAAACGGACTATCTAAATGCAAATCTGCCGCATGAATAAACTTTACTTTTTTCACACTGTAACGTCCTTTCTCCGTCCTACTTTGCTTGGTCAGCCGAGACTCACAATATATCGGCGCAAATGTATCATTTATCGGCGCTTCGACATGATTTAAAGATTCCTCGGCTATATTCGACACACAGGTAGGAAAGTTTCACTTTATTTTAACACTTTTTTTCAAATTGAGGATACGCCGGAAGCGGCTTGATGCAAACAACAAAAATAAGCCAGATGCGAAAAAACATCCAGCTTATTTTTGTTGTTCTGCTTATACTTCAGTCTTTTTTACCTTTCGCTTCCACACCTTGCGTTTCCAACTTATTCAGTAATTCATGATACCTTTGCATTTCTTGCTCACTATTATCCCAGGTTTCTCCGTAAATATGATTAATTCTATCCCCTGCAATTTCCAATATAAAAGTACTATCATCACTTTTCACTGACAAGTACATACTTGTCTCTTCTTCATAAAATTTAGCAGGATGTGAATTCTTTAAGTTCTCTACACTCGGTTGCCCAGCCTTTTCCATGACAATTGGTACATACTGATCGGATACATATTCACGAAGCGAATTCTCGCTAAAGTCACTTATTTTTAATCCATATAATTTGAGCACAGCTGTATGCACATTGAAATTCTTTTGTTTTATTTTAAGTATCTTATCTGCAGACTCAGTAATAACCTTCTTCTCTTCTTGGCTTATATTTGGCATCGTATTTTCATTTGATTTATGATAAACGTTATATAATTTCCCAGCACGATAAACGAGAATAATAGACAGCGTAATGGCCATATAGATTTGCCATTTTTTATACCAAGGAGATTCATCCTTTGAATCCGATTGAATTTTTTTATGTTCTTTCAGTGATAACTGCGGTTGTTCGGCTGCAGCTACTTCTTCCGTCAGCTGTTTCTCCAACACAGCTTCAGTGCTCAATAATGGTGGTTCAATTTCTTCTGGTGATAATTTCGTTGTTGAAACTACCGCAGGTTCTTGCTCGTTTAAACGATCCAGTTTAAGCGCCTCTTCTAAATACTTACTTGCATTATTCTTATCACTAAATCCATAAAAATAAACATGACTTAAACAAAAGTATCCGGAAGCGTCTTTTGGGTCTTCCTTTATAAGCATTTCCGCTTCTTTCCTTGCCTGATCAGCATCGCCAACCTTCAGTAAATCTCGAATTCTTCTAAGATTATCTTCCATCATCTGGCCTATCCCTACCCTTACGTTCTACTTTGTTCTCTATCAAAAGAGATTACCTTTGCGATTTAATTATGATTCAACTTCCATAATTCCACATTCCTCTAATTATGCAAAAATATTATAACAAATAAAACTTTTTTGATTTGTCATATCTCGTCGAAATAAGAAAAAAGTGCTTTTCTGCCTTTTTTCATAGAGTGATTGAGTAATTACATAATAATCCATATATAGTTCTTGAAAGGTTTATCCCCCTATTTCACTCCTAATCTCCATCTGCTTTACATTTTTTGAATATCCCATTACAGCTTTTCTATGCTATTTTTTAGATACTTTTCCCTACTGCAATGATATAGTAAAATATAGAAAATATAGAAAATATAAAGAAGAAAGGTGATCAGTATGGCAACGATCGGAATTGACTTAGGAACAACAAATAGTTTGGCGGCTTATTGGACAGATGATGGCGCAATCCTTATCCCTAATGCACTTGACGAATATCTTACACCATCGGTCGTCAGCGTTGAAGAAAACGGTGAGATTTTAGTCGGACGTATTGCAAAAGAACGGCTGATTACCCATCCGCATTTTACAGCATCAACGTTTAAACGATTTATGGGAACAGAGAAAAAATATGAATTAGGTATGTATACTTTTTCTTCTGAAGAACTTTCATCTTTTGTCATCAAGTCTTTAAAACAAGATGCAGAAGCATATTTAAATGAACCGGTTACTGGTGCTGTAATTAGCGTACCTGCTTATTTCAATGATGCTCAGCGCAAAGCCACGAAACACGCTGCAGAAATTGCCGGATTAAAAGTTGAACGACTCATTAGCGAACCAACAGCTGCTGCGATCGCTTACGGACTATGCCAGGAGGAAACAGAAACAAAATTCCTTGTATTTGATTTAGGTGGTGGTACATTCGATGTTTCTATTCTGGAATTATTTGAAGGAGTAATGGATGTTAAATCCATCGCCGGCGATAATTACCTTGGGGGCGAAGACTTCACAAAAAGCTTAATGTCCTATTTCTTAGAGTCACACCAACTTGATTTGAATTCACTTGATTCGAAAACTCAATCGTTAATTTATACGCAAGCAGAACGTTGTAAGCTCACACTATGTAATGAACATAGCGCAGGTATGAGAGTCACAATTCATAATGAGACATATGAAACTCCTATTAACAGAAATGAATTTGAAAAAATAGTAACCCCGCTTCTTTTACGGCTTCGCTACCCTATTGAACGGGCACTTCGTGATGCATCGTTAAATCCCAATGATTTAGATGCTGTAATTCTAATTGGCGGAGCGACAAGAATGCCACTTATCAAATCCATCATTTCTAAAATTTTTGGACGTATGCCTTATGCAAATATTAATCCTGATGAAACAGTTGCTTTAGGCGCTGCGATTCAAGTTGCTTTAAAAGAACGAAACAAAGCGCTAGAAGAAGTTATCTTAACGGACGTTTGTCCTTATACGTTAGGAACTAGTGTTGTTCAAGAGTTAGGAAATGGACAAAAAGAATTCGGATACTTCTTCCCGATTATTGAACGAAATACACCGATTCCTGTGAGCCGAGTGGAACGACTTTATACTGTCAATGATCGACAACAATCCATACTTGTTGATGTTTATCAAGGAGAAAACCGCTTGGTTAAAAATAACTTAAAACTTGGCGAACTCAAAATTAAAGTCCCTCCTGCTCCTGCCGGGCAAGAGGCAATTGACATTCGTTATACATATGACATTAACGGCATTCTCGAAGTCGAGGTAATAAGTACAACGACTGGAGAGAAAAAAAGAGCAATTATCCAACAAAATGCCGGAAATCTTACAGAAAAAGAAATTGAAGCTAGACTACTAGAATTGAAAGAAATTAAAATTCATCCCCGCGACCGGACTGAAAATCGCTTGTTGCTCGCAAAAGGCGAACGTCTCTATGAAGAGTTACTCGGTGACGAACGTAAGAAAGTTTCCATCTTGTTACAACAATTCGAAACTGTGCTCACTTCACAAAATGATAAAAAAATTAAAGAGGCTGCTATTGCATTGAAAGAGCATTTAGAAAGTATAGAAAGGTGGATTACTCATTAATGAGTATTTGGAAAACATTAGAGATTGAACCTACTGACAATATTGCTGCTATTAAAAAAGCTTACGCAAAACTTCTAAAAGTCTACCATCCAGAAGATGACCCAGAAGGATATCAGCGACTAAGAGAAGCGTTTGATAGGGCAATAAAAAACGCAAAACAAATGCAAGCAGAATTGCAAGAAATAGATGAAAACGAAGAAGGTTCATATGTCAATCCTGTATTCCCTACTTGGATTGACAATAACCCTGAACTTGCTTCCACTCTCGTTTCAGAGCATCCTGTTCACGCATTTATGGAAAAAGTCGAGACACTGTATGACGATTTCTTTGCACGAATAGAACTGAAAAACTGGGAAGACCTATTAAGTTCCGATGTAATATGGAATGTAGAATATGCCGAAGTGATTCGAGATAGATTAATAGATTTTTTAGAATATCATTACCATTTCTCTAGTTCGATTTGGGAACTTATCGACAATGTTTTTCGCTTTAGTGAACAAAAACAGGAATTAGAGTTTGAGTACGGTGAAGAAACAGTACAATTTTTACTAGAAAGAATTAGCGGCGCAGGGGAAATGCGTTACGATATTTTCAAGAAAAGTGACGATTTATATTTCGAAGCATATTTATACTTACGTGAGAAAGCCCAGCACGCACTTATGAACAATAGCTTAGAAGCAGCAAAAAGTGCGTTGGATTTTGCATACGATCTTTATCAAGAAGACCCAGAACTTTTACGCATGCAAGGCGTTTATTATTTACGTATAGAAAATAAAGAGCGTGCGCTACAATCCTTTAACGACTTACTTTCCATTGATCCAGATAATCCGGATGGTTTACTGTACCGCGCTGAAATTTATTATAGCCGTGACCAAGTTACCGATGCCATCAAGGACTGTGAGCATCTACTTTCGATTCAGCCGGAGCATATGGACGCACTGTTCTTATTAGTGAAGTATTCGCTCGAATCAGGTGATATAGAAACTGTAGCCACTAAGGCGCTGGATGTGATAAATCGTTATCCGGAACGCTTAGAATTTCGTTCATACAGTGTTCGAGCTCACACCGAAATTCCAGAGAAGAGACAGAAACAAGAAATAAATATGAAGTTTATTATCCACTATGCGCTATACTTGTTATTTATATCTATTAGCCGCACCTGGGTTTATTTGATCTTTATGATTCTTATTGTTTTAACCCCATTACCATCTAAATATGCATTACTTCTCCTGCTCCCTCTTATTTGGGAAGCATGGAAATTCGTTAGGCTTAAAACATGGGCATAAGGAGGAGACAGAATGCCTATTTTATCTAAAAGAAAACAAGAGAAACAGCTCGAACTATATTTCCGCTGTTTGTCTTCCGTTTGTTTGAATTGTGTTTATCTTACAAACTACTTTACCCGATATGAATTCACCCTTATTAGAGACCGCCTTATTGGGAAACGTTTTTTGAAGAACGTGTTATGGACATGGAAGATTGAAAATTCGACGGAGTTAAAAGAGAAAATCAATTGGTTTTTAGAAGAAGGAACACGGCAGGAATTTAATCGTATACGCCAGCAATTGACTCCTCTTTCCGAGGCAGCGCGAAAGCAATTATCGAAAGACCACCCTGACTATGAAAAACTTTATATTGCTAATTACGGATTACATATTTTGACGGATTCCGGAATTGCAGCGTTTGATTATGCATGGTGCATTTGTTTATGTCGGGTCGGTAGAAGACTCGGTTATTTATCAAAACAGGAAGCAAAGAACTTTATGATACAGGCTGCACGACTTTCACAACATTCTTATTCAGATTGGCACGAGTATTTTAACGCCTTTCGTATCGGCAGCCACTTTAACGCAAATGATATAGAATTTATAAATAAAGATAAGTATAATATTAATTACGTATTGCACTTGTTTAATTATAAAAAAACTCTATTAAGTATTGTTCCATGGGAAAATAATCTACTTAAAGATTTGAGTTAAATCATATTACATTTCTTGAAATAAGAAGAAATTGCTTTAGAGAACAAATAGAAACTGTTTTGATATGGAAGTTCGGCATTACGCTAAAGATATATAAATGCGGGATAAAAAAGAATCCTGAGAAATTTCTCAGGATTTTTTATCACTTCGAAGTAATTGTTTACTAGACTACGGTACGGCATTTACAAAACTATTCTTTCAAAAAAACTTCCACTAATGGAGGTTTCACTTTTGCATTTATATAACTTCTAACTATTCTTCTCTGATTTTCTTACTTCTTTCTTCAACCAAATAAACGTCACGCTTAATATAGCACCCACAGCTGTAAATAGAATGCCAGGTATCAATAACCATAAATTCCCGTTACTCCACCAAATTAAATCTATTCCTAAAATTAAACATATGATCCCTATTATCATCTAATCTCATTACCCCTTTTTCATGAAAATTTTTCCCTGTTTGTAAAGACATCCCTTTAAGATTATACCTTTTTACTTCTAAACTGTTAAACATAAATTTAACGTAACTACTCAACTACCATATAAAAATCCAAGATAAAGAGAGGTTTCGCTTCGGAGCAAAACCTCATTTATCTTGTTGAAAATAGTTCTATATCTCCCGTTTCTAAAAAACAGTTACTACTATAACTTCAGAAATAATGCACCCCACATCTAAACAAAAATAAGCCAGATGCTTTTTATCATCTGGCTTATCCCTACCCTTACTTTCTATTTCAACCTATGGTACTTTATCAAATTCCTTCCTCACATCGCTAAATGTCGCATAACTTTTCGCTATTGAAAACCAATCTAAAGTTGTTAGCTGACGGTTTTTATCGTTTCTAACAAATCTTCATTTATTATTCTTTTTAGTGAATTCAACTTTCATAATTCCATGTTTCTCTAATTATGCAAAAATATCACAACAAAGGAAATGTCTTTGTTATGTCATATTTTGTCGGAAAAAACCCAAAAAGAACCTAACCCTTTTTCTCCCCCCAAAAAAATAGATACAAAAGTCATCTTAATCTTTACAAATATTGTCACATATTTCTTTTGCATAATTGCGTATTTTGTGACACAATAGTTATAACATTCTGATTATTTTTTGGAGGGAATTTTCATGGGCGTATACACACTAACAGTTTTCGAAAAAGACGGTTCAAAAGTACTAGACGAGTCATTTGAGGCTACGACAGAAGCAGAAGCAAAATCAAAAGGCGAAGCCCTTTTACAAGACAAACAATTGTATGGTCACACGCACCGCTGCACATCTTCAAGCGGAAAGCTTGTCTTATTCCAGCGTTAAAAAAGAAGCGTTACACCGCTTCTTTTTCATAGTATATCTTCTTCACACCACAGAAACACAACTTCTACAATTCGATTACCAAATCGAACACGCTTATTCCACATACCTGTTTGAATAAGGTGCTTTAACTCATCCTTCATTTTATCCGTCCACTGCTGAATGCTCTCTTTTGGATTGTACGGATAAATACTTGGAAACTCTTCATGCAAGAGACGCAAGCTTTCCGCATCTAGATGAAAATGAAAAAAATAATTCGCAGTTAGAGAAGGCTCCTGCAATTGTAAAAATTGGTGGTCAATTTGCTTCTTATTACGATAAAACGTAATAATATTGACCTTCCCACTCGTAATCTGATCAATTTGAATTTCGTGTTTTTCAATAATCACGCTGTTCAGTCCACCTCAACATATACTACTTCTAGTATATATGTCTTTGACAAAGAAGTTAACCACTTTCCTATGGAAATTCATCATTCCACAAAAAAGACAATCAGAATTACTCCAAACAAGAGAGGAAGCGATTATATGCATTTCGGTAGCAAAGGTTGGTACGTACACGAATTAAAAAAATTAGGTATCCGTACTTATGAAGGAAGAAAACTAGAGTCATTTCGTACGCATATTTTAGCTAGTCTACTTGAGAAGGCAAGGAGACAGTCGGCTTAATAAAAGGAAGCTCCTTCTTGTACGGGAGGAGCTTTTCCCTTTGAAAAGTAAGTTAAAAAAGGAGCGAAGAATGAATCTAAAATTAGGAGCGGTAACAGAAGAAAACTTTTGGGATGTTATTAGTTTGAAATCGGATAAAGACCAAGAAGAACGCATTCAAATATTCGAAAGATGGGTCGGTTCTAACGCTTTTTTCCTTGGGGTCTGTCAAACTTATAATTTTGTCCCAAAAGCTATTTATGACGATCACACTTTAATCGGATTTGCCTCCTATGGCTACCGAAAAGAACATGAAAGATACGAATTAATTAGCATGATGTTAGGGCATCAATATCAAGGAAAAGGGTATGGCATTCCTGTATTACAAATAGTAATTGACGAAATGAGCGCACAATACAAATGTAAAGAAATTTATTTATCGGTAATCCACGATAACGAACGCGCAAAACGAATCTATGAAAAAAGCGGTTTTGAGGCAACTGGCGAGATTGAAAAAGGTCATCACGATGAACTCGTGTATTGCTTAAAATTAACAAATAACTTGGCATCACTTATATAAGTAATGCCTTTTTTCTTTTCCTAACGTAATCACTCTGCCTCATTATCACTTACTTCAATTAAGAAAACTCTCTTCCCAAATCCACCGCGCTTTTCAGCTTTTTCTACGCGGACTTTTTCCACGTCTTCAAGCGTTACGCCTTCATGCTGTGCTAGTGCGTTAACAAGCTCAAGTAAATCCGCTAGTTCCTCTATTTTATGTTCCTGTATTTCTGCTTCTACGTACTCCGCTAACTCTTCTTGTGTTTTTTTACATATTTCTTCTATATATTCTCTAAAATTCTAGTTGTACATGCCTTTTCAATCATTTTTGGGATACGATCGCGTACTAATTTGTTGTAGATTGGCATTAGAAGTCCTCCTATATTTTTCTATTATTATAGCATGCAGAAAAATCCACATTTTTCGCAAGTAAAACAAGCTTTCCTTTTCCTACTCGAGCATATACTGTAAAAAATTTAAAAGGAGAAGGTTCGTCATGTATTACGGAACTAAAGGCTGGTACGTGTATGAGTTGAAGAAGCTTGGCGTAAATTATTATGAGGGGCGGAAGTTGGAGAGTTACCGAGCGCACGTGCTCAGGAATTTACTATTAGGGAAGCAGCAAGAACTGAAAGAGAAATAAACTATCTGTTCCAATCTTTATAAGTAAATAGCCCATGAAGACTTTCTTCACGGGCTATTCGTCTACCCTCATATTTAAAAATTGCACAAACTGATCATTTAAATAACTTGTACTATAAGAAAAATCATTTTGATACCACTACATTTATAAACCGAGATCAATCATCTCTTCATCCAAAATCGTTATCCTTTCTAGGATGACGTTCTTTTGTATTTGAACTAACCAAGATGTCGAATATTGTCAAGGTATCTTTATATCGTGTCGAAGCGCCGATATATTTCAAAAAGCGCCGATAAAGTGAAACTTCCGTCAGTGGGGGTCTGACTGCCCGTTAATACGGGATAAATGACCCGTTTTACTTTTTTGAAGAATCACCTTTTGTCACCATATCAACCGCCCTTGATTATTTCACTTCCTCAACTCACTATACTGCATATGAATTCTGTTTTCTGGTTTTTTGTCTACCGTATACAACACAACAAGGAATAACCATTCCAAAGGGTTCATTATAAGATAGACGATTTCTGCGGACCATTTTGAATTGATGTGCCTGCTGATTGGGTAGCCATACTTGTCATAGAAGTTACGAATGGCTCTATGCAAGTTTGGAACATATTGTTCAAGAATGTTCTCAAATGCATTGGCAATTAATAGCTGGCGGTTCACAGGAATTCTTGCCCCACCTCTGATACCTGCCCTGACTGGCTTGACCAATTTTTTATGTCCTTTAGCAGAGACCGTACACAAATAATGCCCGTCACCTGGCACTATTTCTGGTTTTGGCGCAGGGATATTCGAATAGTTGAAAGAACTTGTTTCAAGGAATACACGAATAAGGCTATCCGGTCGTTGTCCAAACAGGACTAAAATTAGCTGGATGATAATCAGAACTGGAAACAAGCTTATAGCCCATAGTTTTGGCATCTTTTGATAGTCATTACATATCCTGAAGAGAAATAGCATACATTCTACAAATATTTAAATGGACTTTGCATAGCATGAAACTTAATTATTAATTAATTCTTTTAACTCTCTCATATTATTCACACGATTATTGGCTAAGATTATTTCATAAAAATCATTTAATCTTTCTTTCTTAAATCTAGATTTTAATAATAGCAAAATCATTGCCTTCTTCTTCTTTTTAGAATCCCATATTAAATTCGTTTTTAATATAATTTGCTCGGTGACCGAAACAATCTGACTAAAGTATAAAATAGGTATATGTAAACAGAATATAATAATTTCAAAAAATAATTTTTTCCAAAAAATGATCTTTTCTACATCTTTAATAGAACCGATAAATGAAATCATAGCATAATATAGGATAATAAATCCTAGAAGTGCCAATAAAACATTTATTACTTTCTTAAGCTGCTTATATTCTGCTTTATTTTCAATATCTATAAAAGATGATATAAGTATTAATATAAAAGAAATCGGGACTATTATTATTGACTCTAACCAAAAGTTAAAGGTGTACTCGCTTATAATAAACATATAGAATATACTAAATTTGAATAAGTCCTTAAACATTTTAAATATACTAACATTCCGATGTATAACAACTTTATACATCGCAGGAAAAAAGGCTGAGGATATCCAAATAACATAATCCTTTATCATTTCTAATTCCATTATTTTTAAATAAAATAACAAATAAACTATGAGAAATAAGTAAGCAATCAACAAACTAAGCCCAATCTGCTTTCCATTTTTAAATAGAGCAAAAATAATGATAATGCTTAACCATAATATAATGCCATACTCCCTCGTACTAAACAAATTATCATTCCCCTTATCTGCAAAAATTATAGAACCTAAATAACCCTTCAACAAGTTATTTACCGCATTTAAAAATTCTAAATAAAAGAGTAACCATTCATGCAATTGCTCTTTAATATTAAAAATATAGTACTAATTATTATTTATACGGAAAAATATCGTTAATATCATATAATATGATTCTCCGCGCTACTTAATTTTTACTACCTAATATGCCACTTTAATTAATTACTTTCTTCTTGTACATAATTATATTAGAAATCTTTAATACATTATACAAAAAACAAGCTTAACTAAATACGTTAGGCTTGTTTTCATGACTCTTAAAACCACTCTTCTACGACGTCTAACTCAAACTTCCGCTTTGCTATCACTTGTGATACGGTTCATTATAATTAATACTAAAATAATTCACTCATTTCCAGGTAAATAAATTGTAAATTTTACGCCTTTTTTATTATTCTCTATATCATATTGAATATGGTGGGCTTCCAATATAACTTTTACTATTACCAAGCCTAAACCATTTCCACCTGTTTTTTTATTTCTTAATTTATCAACCCTGTAAAACTCTTTAAAAATATTCTTTACATCCTCATCTGGTATATGAGCACCTTCATTTTCTATGCTAAAAACATATTGATCTTGCTCTTCTACTAAATCGATATTTATATTCATTGAATTCGGTGAATATTTTATAGCATTTGTTATAAGATTTTCTAGTACCTTCTTCAGATGAATATAAGAGGATCGACATTAATTCTTACTTACATACAGGCTTTATATTCTGTCATGATATTGTTGATGATTGTTTTAACTGGTAGAATTTCCTTGATTTCATGCACTCTTGCGCCAGCAAAAACAAGACCATTCTCACAATCACCATCCATTGATGTTATCAAAGAATCTAGCGTACAAAAACGATAAGAACAATTTTTTAGGCAATTCATGCACTTCTTTATTTTTATCTTTTTATCATCAGCTATCAGCTCAGTGAAGTTATTCTTAATTGCACGACCTTGGAGACCTACAGTTGTTTTGAGCAGCATAGTATCTTTCGTTCGAGCATGTACATATTTTTCTTTAAATGATAAGGGTGCGTCACACTCATCACTTGCAACAAATCTCGTCCCCATCTGTACTCCAGAGGCCCCCATACTTAAGGCACGAGCAAGATCTTTTCCGGTCATAATTCCTCCAGCAGCAATTACCGGGATTTTAACCGCTGCAACTACTTCAGGTAATATATCGAATAAAGGTCTTTCGGTTCCGAGGTGTCCCCCGGCTTCATGACCTTCTACAACAACTGCAGATGCACCCAGACGTTCAGATAATTTAGCAAGCTTTGCTGAAGAAACAATTGAAATAACTGGTATGCCGGCCTTTTTGCCCCAAGTATACATATCTCTTGAAATCCCAGCACCTGATATGATGAAATCAACTTTTTCTTCAATGGCCGCTTTCATTTTTTCAGCAAAATCATTCATCGCGAAAAGAACGTTTACTCCAATATAGCCGGCATTCTGGACCTTTTCCTTCGCCTTCCTTATATGTAGTCTCATTTCGTCGATGGAAATTCCAGTTCCTGATATAATTCCAATTCCTCCAGCATTTGCAACAGCAGATGCAAGTTTGCTTAATGAAATACCTACGCCCATACCTCCCTGCATAATTGGAACCTTTGGCATCATATGACCGATTTTTAACTGTGGAAAGTTCAAGTAAATACCCCATTTCATTACTGTTTTTAGAATGGATCGTTAAAGCTCCCTTAGTGTAACATAGCGTTTCGAATGGACACCAGGAAATTAATACCTACTCCTAGTAGTTTGTGGTGTTTTTTGTTGTTTTTCACAAAATGTTCGAATAATATTCTATAGGGCCTGACACGCATGCCCATCACTATCAAGCTAACAAAACAAAATATCCTCTAAAATGAAAAATTTCGTCTATACCATCATAAATGAAATTCATATGATATATGACATACAACATTTAATTGTTTAAAAGGAGGCACTGAATTGTCTTTAAAAAAATTTGTCGATGCCTTACCCATTCCTCCTGTCTTAAAACCAGAAAGTAGCTATAATGGAATCCCATTCTATGAAGTAACAATGAAGCAAGTCAAACAAAAATTACATCGTGATTTGTCGCCAACTACCGTCTGGGGGTACAACGGTATGTACCCGGGCCCTACATTCGAAGTAGAAAGAAATCACCCTATTCTTGTGAAATGGAAAAATAAATTGCCCTTTGAACACCTGCTGCCTGTCGACCAAACGGTTCATGGTGCGCAATCGTCCATGCCTTCTGTTAGGACCGTTGTCCATTTACATGGCGCTCGGGTTCGTCCAGAAGATGACGGATATCCTGAAGCATGGTTCACAAGAGATTTTAGAAATGTTGGGCCGAAATTTGTGACTGAAGTCTACTATTATCCAAACTGTCAACGTCCGGCAACACTTTGGTATCATGATCACGCCCTTGGAATCACCCGTTTGAACGTTTATGCCGGTCTTGCAGGCTTCTATCTTCTCAGAGATGAAGAAGAGAAACAATTGAATCTTCCGAGTGGAAAATTTGAAATTCCACTCGTCATCCAAGATCGTTCGTTCTATGCCAATGGTGAACTATTCTATCCATCCCAACCAGGAAATATGGCACCACCAGCACCGCAGCCACCTCCGCCAATCGACCCTACATTACCAAATCCGTCAGTCACACCTGAATTTTTCGGCAACACAATTTTAGTAAACGGAAAAGTATGGCCTTATCTTGAGGTGGAGCCACGTAAATACCGGTTCCGCATCCTAAACGGCTCCAATTCTCGTTTTTATCGTGTGCGGCTGAGCTCTGGGCAAAAGTTTATCCAAATTGGTACGGATGGAGGATTTTTGGAACAACCAGTCCAAGTATCCGAAATCATCCTTGCACCTGCGGAACGCGCCGATGTCATTGTTGATTTTTCAAACCATAACGGTCAGAGTATTATTTTAACAAATGACGCACCAACCCCATTCCCTGACGGCGAAAGTCCCTCTGAAGATTTGAGGCAGATTATGCAATTTCGCGTGAAACAAACATGCTGCAGAACTGACAAAAGCAAAATTCCAAAAAAGTTGAGTTGTTTGGAACACCTGAACCCGCAGTATGCTGTAATAACACGAAAAAACACTTTACTTGAAGCTACCGATAATTTTGGGCGCCCTATGCCATTATTAAATAACATGGAGTGGAGTGAACCAATTACAGAAACACCGTATAATGGAACGATAGAGATTTGGGAGCTGTACAATACGACACCAGACACTCACCCAATTCACTTGCACCTTGTCCATTTTCAAATTTTGAATCGCGCCGTATTTACTGGCGATCCAAATGGTTCTAATCTCAAAGTCGGACCGCCTATACCACCCGATCCAAACGAGAGAGGATGGAAAGATACGGTTCGTGCTAATCCCGGAGAAGTAACCCGAATTATTGCACGTTTTGGGCCATTTACAGGAATCTATCCGTGGCACTGCCACATTCTTGAACATGAAGATTACGATATGATGAGACCGTACGAGGTTCTACCTAATCCTAGCTTTAACCCATGTGAACGTGATCCAGAACAATGTAGCGATAACGCCTTTTCTCAATGTTTTGACTGTCATAAACAATGGAAACATAAAAAAGAAGAGAGATCATGATCCCATAATTTCTCTTCTTCTTTTCGGTATGATCTAGTGCTATTCATATGTCGAATATCGTCGAATGGTCTTTGAATCGTTTCGAAGCGCCGATATATTGCAAAGAACGGTCGATAACAAAACAGACTGGCTTCAAAAGGAATTTATGTGCCTTTTGAAGCCAGCTTCTTTCTAATTAAACAAACACTCTTTTCATTTCTTTCGCAATTTCACTCATCAAATCTTCTGCTTGCGGATATAAACCGATTTTGTCCATAAATACATGGTTTGTACCGTTGTATTGAATCAGCTTTGTAGGAACGCCGCTTCGTGCAAGTTTTGCTGCGTATGCTTCGCACTCTACTTTTAAATAATCAAATTCGGTAGTTGCAATTAATGTTGGCGGCATGTTGCTTAACTGATCTGATAGCAGCGGTGAAACGTGAGAATCAGTGATTTCTACTTTACTTTGCAAATAAAGTTTGAAAAATAAATCACCACTTTCAGCCAATCCTTTAATCATTGGCGTGATGATCTCGGAATAGTTACGAATCTCATATTGCAGCACTTTTTCATTTATTATACATTGGATAAAAAGGAATTTTCAAAAAATAATCAAAAAGAAGGAACCGTTGTACAGAAAACACTTTTTAGGGGAGAGAGAAAACTATGAAACTTAGCAGATTACAAAAAGGAGATTTAATTGGGATTTACTCCCCTTCATCACCCGCAACTTATACTGCACCGAAAAGATTTGAGCGGGCAAAAAAATTCCTAGAGAACAAGGGGTTCAAAATAATAGAAGGAAATTTAACTGGAAAACATGACAACTATCGCTCTGGAAGCATTAAAGAACGGGCAGAAGAACTGAACGAGTTAATACGAAACCCTAACATCAAATGTATCATGTCAACCATTGGTGGGATGAATTCTAATTCAATATTGCCTTATATTGATTATGAAGCTTTTATAAAAAAACCGAAAATCATGATCGGTTATTCCGATGTTACTGCAATCTTACTTGGGATATACGCCAAAACTGGAATCCATACATTTTATGGCCCTGCATTAATCCCTTCATTTGGTGAGTTTGAACCATTTGTTCACTTTACATACGAATATTTTAGTGACATGTTAGAAGAGAAACAAACATTACCATATGCGATTAAAAAGCCGCCGTATTGGACGGATGAGTTTATCAATTGGGAAGAAAAAACGAAGGAAAAACAACGTATAAAGAATGATTGGATTTGTGTAAATAGCGGAAAAGCAACAGGAAGGTTAATTGGAGGAAATTTAGATACTTTAACTGGCATTTGGGGCAGCGAGTATATGCCAGAAATAAAAGGCGGAGATATCCTTTTTATCGAGGATACGACAAAAGATGCTGCTACTATTGAAAGAAGTTTTTCATTACTAAAACTCAATGGCGTATTTCATAAAATTTCTGGTTTGATTCTTGGAAAACATGAGCAATTTCATGATAGTGGTACAAACAAAAAACCATATGAGATTTTATTAGAAGTTTTGGACGGCATTAACATACCCTTTATTGCGGACTTTGATTGTTGCCATACACACCCGATGTTAACCGTTCCACTTGGTATGAAAATAGAGATGGATGCAACAAATAAAACCGTAATGATCCTTGAAGAGTGGATACGTTAATTACGCTAAACGTGGATTAATGAGGCTTTTTCATAATAAATTCATATTCAATTATCTCAGATATATATAATCAATAAAAAAGAAACAATCACTTTTGTTATAAGCGATTGTTTCTTTTTTATTAATACTCAAAAGGCAAGATAGACATTAAATCCACTTCTTCAGTTTCTTCTTCGGGATTCTTTGCGACTTCGTTACGTACTAGAGACATACACGTTACCATCGCTAATGCCACTAAACTCCCCTTAAAAAGTTTTTGCATACACTCTTCCCCCCCCCACAGGTTCTCTATTAATATAGCATGAAGAAATATTTGGATAAAATGCAATATTGCATATGTTATTTCCATTTTCAGATAACCACTATCATGTTACAATAAATGTTCCATCAAACCGTCTTAGTGGTTAGTTAACATTAACCTCTAAGAAAAAAGCCCATTTTCTAATGGGCTTTTTCATAAATTAAAACATTATAGTAATGTCTTTTTTACAAACAAAATAAAAATTAGCAGACTAATAAACCCAGATACAGCACAAACAATAAATAGCATTTGATATCCCATGATTTGTGAAACAAATCCTAGAATAATAGATCCTAAACCAATTCCTAAATCAAAAGCAGTAAAAAATGTAGCGTTCGCTACTCCTCTTTTCTCTGGTGAAGCTAATCGTAACGTTACTATTTGAAGAGCAGGTTGCGCTGCTCCAAATCCAATTCCGTACAAAATAGCTGTAATAACGAGTCCAACAAGCCCTTTTGTCATTGTTAGGACGAATAGTGCGACTATCAGTGTACAAAGTGCAGGAACAATAATAACTCCTTCTCCATGTTTATCGGATATCTTCCCGGCAAGTGGTCTAATTACTGTAAGTGTAACAGCATACACTAAGAAAAAAGTACCAGCATTAACTTGAATTTTTGCCGCAAACAGTGGTAAAAATGTTGTAATGCCACCAAAAGTAAGGGATAGAAAAAATGTAACAACAGCGATTGGCAAAACAGTTTTTTCAAAAAATGATATTGGTTTTTTTTCTGTACTTTGAACTACTGGAATTTTCGTACCAAATGCAAGTATGAATGCAATAAGTGCTAATGCTGTACATAGAAGAAATAGATAATGAAATGAAAATGATTTTGCTACCCAAAGACCTAATATTGGTCCTAAAGCCATGCCTAAAGTCATTGCAAGTCCATACCATCCCATTCCTTCTCCGCGACGAGATGGTGGAATAACATCAGTCACAGCCGTTCCGATCGAAGTTGTAGCAATTGCCCAGCTCATTCCATGGAGGATACGTAATACCACTAAAAATATAACTCCTGTTACCCAATCGTAAAAATACATTGTCATTGCAAAAAATAGTAGTCCACTTATTATAAATACGCGCCTGCCATATCGATCCATTAATCCTCCAACAATCGGACGTAAAATCACTGCTGATATGGTAAACACTCCAATAATAAATCCAACTTGAGATTCACTTCCACCTAATTGTTTAATAAACATCGGTAGTGTTGGCATGAGTAAATAAAAGCCACTAAATAGTAATAACGCTGTAATTGTCAGCATTATATAGTTTTTTGTCCATAAACGTTCCATTATAATGTAATCCTTCTTTCTATCGTTTCATATTTTACAGATAAGCGAATGAAAAAGCAGTACCACCCGCTGGTACTGCCATAGTGTTTTGTTAATTAGAACGTACTTGCTACTTTAACAGCCTTTTCAAGCCCTGCAGCAATAATTTCTTCTGCTTTATCAGGAAATTGGTTGTGACCTTCAATCACTACTTTTTCTATATCTCTTGCACCGAAGAAACCCATCATATTAGCTACATATTTAACAGCCATTTCCATTTCAGCTGCTGGTCCTTTCGAATATACACCACCACTTGCGTTTAATAATGCAATTTTCTTATCTCCAATCAGACCTACTGGACCTTCTGGCGTATATTTAAATGTTTTACCCGCGCGGTTTAAATAATCAATATATGTGTGTAGTATAGCTGGGATTGTTAAATTCCATAACGGGAAACCAAATACAACTTTATCAGCTGCAAGGAATTGATCTAAATATTTATCAGCAACAGCTACTGCTTTTGCTTCCTTTTCTGTTAAATCAAGTCCTCTACCCGCCTTAAATGTACCGTTAATCATATCTACGCCTACATACGGCAATTCCCCATTGTATAAATCAAGCTCTACCACTGTATCATTTGGATGTGATTCTTTATAGCTCGCTAAAAAAGCCTCGTATAATTTCACACTCACCGCTTGGTTCGCTGGACGATTGTTTGCTTTTACAAATAAAACTGTTGTCATTCTGTTTTCCTCCTGTTATTCACTCTTACGTTGTTCTATATTGACTCGGTGAATAACCCCTCCTTATCCACCTTACGGTCTGATTAAAGAAGGGGCTTCCTGTTTCATAGACCGTTGCATAGTAGGGGGTCCCACTGCGTCTTACACAGTCTCCACAGGCGTAGATTATACTGTTCGGACATAACCTTGCCCTACAGTTTGTAGA
>NZ_FOLV01000033.1 GCF_900112415.1 Bacillus sp. 491mf | reverse complement strand
TCTTCTGCTACTTCGCTTATTTCTTCTTCCGCAAGTTCTTCTTCTGCTGATTCTTCTTGCTCCGCAGGGTCCTCTGTCTCTTCTTCCATGACTGGTTCTTCTGCTACTTCGTTTATTTCTTCTTCTACAAGTTCTTCTTGCTTTGCTGATTCCTCTGTCACTTCTTCCGTAACTGGTTCTTCAGTCATTTCAAAGCTTGTCCCTACAACAGTAGGTTCTTGTACTTCATTTTCAGATGTATGAATTTGCTTAGCAAAATCTTCACTTCGTACGATAACATCTTCAGGCATACCCAACTGTTCTTCTTCCTGGGTATGTAACGTTGCTTCATTTTTGTCTATATCTACTGTGTGCTCTGCATCTGCTTTAACAATGGTAGGTTCAACTTCTGTTAATTCATCTTGTGATACATCAGAACTTATATAGCCATTCTTTTCTAACCACGCATCAACAACTGATTTTCCTTCCATTGATATTTCAATATCTTCTCGTTGTTGCTGTTGTTTACTTTCCTCATTTTCCTTTTTCTTGGTTTCTGGACGATTGTATCCAAAAATAGGCGAAACCATTTCTGAAGGGCGGAACGGTCTTCGATTACTTTCAACTTTAGGAGTATGTCTTACCTTCTCAGTACTTGGTTCCATATATGTCATTTCTTGCACTTCTTCTACTCGTCTTGATTGGCGCCGCTCTCTAATCGGTCTTTCTTGTATAGCGTGCTTTTCTAGACGAGATGACCCCTGCGTAATCTCGTCAAATCCATCATCAGGAATTAACGGGAACCGGAAATTAGCACCCGAATTTGATTTAGACGCTTTCAGCTCATCTTCTCGTTTATCAGAGTAGTATTTTACACGAGGGATCTGAGAAGTAACTTTTTTCTCTGCAGGTGTTTCTATTGCACTTAATGCTGTCGCTTCATTTTCTTCCTCTTTTTTAAAAAGCTTTTTCATCCAATCTAACATGCTTACCACTCTTTCTACTAAATAGTAACACCCTTTATTGTATCAGCATTCAACAAAAAGTGCAGATGAAATTGCTTTCATTTCATTTACAGAAAAATAAAAAATATCATTACATAAAAACGGCTCCATATACAATGGAGCTAAGAAAAAATTACCCTTTATTAACTCGATAACTCTCAACACTATCTGCTACACTTTGCAGTAAAGAACGTAAATAATTTACGTCTGATAATTTTTTGTCTTCTTCTGGATTTGACATAAATCCTAGTTCTAATAAAACCCCTGGTACCTCAGCCCAGTTAAATCCAGACAAATCATCACGAAACTTAATTCCGTTTACTTGTACATTACTATTTTCCTTTACTTTATTCACAATGAACTCAGAAGCGGTTAAACTCTCCTGATAAATATTTTTTGTAAAAGCATTCTCTTTTGACGTCGTCAACACCGCAAAACCCTTTTCTGTTGCACTTTCCGAACCATCTGCATGAATTCGTAAAAACAAATTCGCATGATGCTCATTAGCAACTGTCGCCCGTTCTTTATTACTTATATTTACATCATGCGTCGTTCTTGTCATGACCACTTCAACGCCTTTTGCCTCTAACATCTCTTTTAATAGAACAGCAGCTTCTAAATTTAGTTCATACTCTCGCTTTTTCGTGACAACTCCTGTTGTTCCATCTGTTACTTTATATTTTTGTTTCGTTGCCCCTGGGCCGATTGGCTCTAGCTCTAAATTCGCTTTTCGTTGGTGACCTGGATCAATACATACGACGAACTTCGGTTTTTCCCCGGCAGGAGCAGGTGCTGGCTCTTCTTTCACTTGCTCAGCTTTCGGTTCATTGTTTTGTACAGGACTTTCGACATGAGGAGGTTTCTTTTCCTCTTGCTTCGGTTCTGTTTTTACAGTTTCCTTCGTGCATCCTATCATACAAAGTGCTGCTATCATCATTACAGAAACATTTTTTATGTGCTTCATATTATCTCCCTATCTATAAAAAGAATTTCTTATGTGCTCTATGATTTCATCTACATGATCCGCAATACAATCAGGATTCCAAGTACTCATTCCCCGCTCCGCCGTATACACATGTAAATTTTGTATATCTACAAAAATAGGATTGCCAAGATCCGTATCATATCCAATCACAAACCAACTCTCTTGCCAATTTCCTTCTTGTTCTCCTATTAATAAATTTCCTTTCTTATCATACCGATAACCAACTTGGCCATCTTTAAATTCTTGTTTATGAAATAGGTAGATTTCTAACGATTGCAATTCAATGTCATGAATACGAGAAGTTTGCACGAGTTGAAACAGTTCGTAAACTTTTGGATGATGCATCATGTGATATACCTCTTTTCATATTTTTCTAGATTTTACCTAATTTGATTTCAAAATACAATTCTTTTCCGGGAGAAAATAGAATGTTTGTGTATCGTAGTTGTGATCGGAGTGTCAAACTTTGTCGAAGAGCCTTTATTCCATGTCGAAGCGCTGATATATTCCGAAAAGCGCCGATATATCGGTGGACAAACAAAAATAAGAGCTGACTCCATAAGTATGGGGTCAGCTCTATTTTTTATTTAGAATTTAAACTCTTGTCCAACTTCATAGTTGTCTTCAAGTACAAGGATTCCTTTTTCTTGCGGCGCATCTGGAAGCTCTAATTCACGCGCTGAACAAATCATACCGGAAGATGGAATGCCGCGAAGCTCTGCTGGTTTAATTAACATACCGCTTGGCATTACTGCACCTATTTTCGCAACTACTACTTTTTGACCTGCGTCAACATTTGGTGCACCGCATACGATTTGTAATGTTTCTGTACCAACTTCTACTTTACATACGTTTAATTTATCTGCATTCGGATGCTTTTCTTTTTCTGCTACGTAACCAACAACAAATTTTGGTGAAAGATCTGCTTCTACTGTTTCTGTAAAATCGTTCTTCGCTAAAATTTCATTGATTTTTTCAACAAGCTCTTTCGTTAATGTAAGATTGCCTGTTTCTGTTATTTCCATATAAGAAGAAGCATTAAAAATATTGAATCCTGCTGTTACATTGCTTTCACGATCGAAAACGCGCGCTACATCTCCTTTGCGTTCAAATGTGCGGTTTTCTAATGTAATATCTTGCAGGGCAACAATTAATGTATCCCCAATACCTTCAAGGTTATAAAAAACGTTCACTTTGTTCATCCTTTCTCTTTTTCACTTCGTTCCTTCCGATTTTTCGCCAAAATAAAGATTGGTTCAAAATTACCATCTTCATATACGAATGAAAGTGATGTAATCGGAACATGACCTTCTGCAAAAAACTTCATTGTCATTTGTGCAATAATATCATAACCCATTTTGTTCACGATATCAGCAACAATTAATACATCTTGGTGCGGAACTGCAACAACCATATCACCGGAAATTTGTTTACGCATGTCTCGTAATAATGAATCATTTAAAATTCGGCTTGCGTCATATCCGTCATTTGTATTTAAGAAATAAAATGTATTTCCAGCAACTTCATCTTGCTTAAATTCAGTGCGTAAAGAGCGTACGTTAAACAATGCCATTTCACGCACTTGTTCTTCTGTCATCCCAATTTGCTTTAGCAAACGCTGATCAATCAGACGATACGTTTTATCTGAATCTAATGCATAGTAAACACGCGTTTCTGCTGTATGTTCCATCATGACAAACGGATTTCCTTTGTCTGCTTCTTTCGGAAACGAAGTGGAACGGATTACAGGCAAAATTTTCGCCGTACTCGTTACTTCTTTATGCATCGCAACGAGGGCTTCTTCTACGTAATAGACAACCTCTTCAATTGCCTTCTCTTTTTGTACCTCCCACTTCGCTACAATACCTGGAAGAGAAATCGTAATTCCCTTTTTCGTATTTGTTTGCTCAATGCGAAGTGTTTCCTTTTCACTATCGTACTGAAAACCCCAGTCTGCTCGTGCAAGGCGCTTCATCAATTCGTCTTTCATCTTTTTACTCGTCATTTTCATACAATTTACCTCCCTTCCGAAAAAAACAACCTCCACATATGAAGATAGAGGTTGTTTTCAGTTTCACTTTATTTTAAACCTTCAATGAATTCTTCAATTTGCTCTTGCGTTTTACGATCTTTGTTTACGTAGCGGCCAATTTCTTCTCCCTTATTGTAAGCGACAAAGCTTGGAATACCAAATACGTCTAACTTGATGCATAAATCGATATATTCATCGCGATCTACATAATAGAAAGAGAAATCGCTATATTTTTCTTCTACCTCTGGCATAAATGGATCAATAAAACGGCAATCCGGGCACCAATCTGCCGAAAATAAAAAGATCACTTTCTCCTCATTTTTCAATTCTTGAAACTGCTCCATACTTTCTAATGCTTTCATCTATAATTCCTCCCTAAAAAAGGTATGTACTTACTAATTAAATCGCTGCCATGCCGAGTAAAGCATGTCCGCTACTTGCTTTCTACTTTTGTTTTAACCCTTGCACGTGGCAGAAAAAAGCCCCGACCGCTCTACACATAGCCAGACGCTCTCGCCATCTAAAAAGAAGCATGTTTATCTTCCTTTACAGAAAGCACTGCCATGCACATTAAAACATGCCCGCTACTCGCTTGCTCCCTTTGTTTTAACCCTCGCACGTGGCAAAAATAGACCCTGACCGCTCTACACATAGCCAGACGCTCTCGTCATCTAAAAAGAAGCATATTTACTAATTTAATCTTTCTTTACACAAAGTACTGCCATGCAAAGTAAAACATGTCCGCTACTTGCTTTCTACTTTTGTTTTAAACCTTGCACGTGGCAGAAATAGGCCCTGACCGCCCTACACATGACCAGACGCTCTCGCCCATCTAAAAAAAAGAGGATTTTAAAGGTTTTTTTAAAGTTTTTTAAATTGTATTTCTATACTACCATACATTACTTCCAGTGCAAGGTTTATGCTTTACTTCTGTCATACATGTACTGTCCAACTAATAGCTTCACAACATGCACAAATAACTCCGTCCGATCTACATAATTATTTGTAAAAATACCGATTGCTCCTTCGTTGCTACGAATGTCACGTTGCTTCGTATAGTCTTCCATCACTTCGCTTAATTCTTTTCCTTCTTCAAGAGGGTGAATAAACTCATCTGGCAGTTTCATACGTGCTCCGCCTGCGGTAAATAGCTTGCCTTCTTTCGTTGCTAAAGCCCCCCAGTTACACATAAACAAGCCGTGCTTTGTATGCATCACGCCGCCTTCTAAACCAATTCCGATATCGGCTTTTCCTTCTGCTAATGCTAATTTTGCCCGGTTGCTTGCTCCTTGGAGCGTTTCTTCATCAGAAAATGGTTGCGCGGACACATGAGACGGGACAGACAGTGAAATCATTTCTGCTTCTGTAAGCACTTGCTGAACTGCATTTACTTTCACTTTGTTTTTGGATCCAACTGCTACTTTCATATTTTCACCTCGAATTCAAAAAGAAAAGGCCTCATTTGGCCTTTCCCTATTAAACATTTTCTTTAATTGTTTCAAACGTTGTTTTATCTGTCGCTTTTACTAATTGAATCAGCAATTCTTTTGCTGCTGCATAGTCATCGATATGTAAAATCGAAGCGTGTGTATGAATGTAACGAGCACATACACCGATAACTGCAGATGGTACACCAGAGTTACTTGTATGTACGCGACCTGCATCTGTACCGCCCTGTGATACGAAATATTGATACGGAATGTTATGCGTTTCCGCTGTATCTAAAATAAATTCACGAATGCCGTGGTGTGTTACCATTGAGCGATCATACAAGCGAAGTACAGCACCTTTTCCAATTTGACCAAACTGCGTTTTATCTCCTGATGCATCGTTTGCTGGGCCTGCATCTAACGCATAGAAAATATCAGGCTGAATCATATTCGCAGCTGTTTGTGCACCGCGAAGGCCGACCTCTTCTTGTACTGTTGCACCGGAATATAATGTGTTTGGCAATTTTTCATCTTTTAACTCTTTCAATAGCTCAATCGCAAGGCCACAGCCATAACGATTATCCCAAGCTTTCGCCATAATTTTCTTTGGATTTTTCATCGGTGTAAACGGACAAATTGGTACAATTTGTTGGCCAGGTTTCACACCAATTTCATGTGCTTCCTCACGGCTATCTGCACCGATATCAATTAACATGTTTTTTATATCCATCGGTCTGTTACGTTGTTCGTCGCTTAATAAGTGCGGAGGAACAGAACCTACTACACCAATAACCGGGCCGTTATCTGTCATAATTTGTACACGCTGCGCTAGTAATACTTGGCTCCACCAACCGCCTAATGTTTGAAAACGAACCATTCCGTTTGGCGTAATTTGCGTTACCATAAAGCCAACTTCATCCATATGACCAGCTACAAGAACGCGCGGGCCATTTTCGTCACCCTTTTTCAAACCGAAGATACTGCCTAAACGATCTTGTACGATTTCATCTGAGTATTTGCTTAGTTCTTGCTTCATAAAACGGCGTACATCATGCTCAAATCCTGAAGCACCTTGCAGTTCTGTTAACGTACGAAATAGTTCCATTGTCTCTTTATTCATCACGGTACCCTTCCTTCAATCCAGTAATAGAATCACTATTTTCATTGTAACGAAATTTTCGAAATCTTTCTAGTTTCTTCTTTTTTTATGTAATTTGATTTATACTTATGGGGAAAACTTTAACAGGATAGAGGTGAATGTATGAACTGGAAAAGCTTATTAGCGGGTGTTGGTTTAGGTTTTGCAGCTGGATATGTTGTTGCAAATAAAGTTCAAGAGCAATCCCACATTTCTTCTGAAAAAGCATTAACAATGGTCAAGCAAGCATTAAGTCATAAAGGTGAAATTACAGGTTCTTGGGTACATATGGTTCCTGAGACGTTTGAAAAATATGATGTTACTTACGATGTATACCGCGGTGGTATTACAACGTTATTACACGATGTGCAAGAACGATTTGAATTTTTAGTAGATGCAAAAACAGGTACAATTTTAGAAGTGAAAGTTGCTTAATGCGAGGTGCAAATTGGTTTTAAGTAGTTCTAGCACCCAAAAGCTTGGATTACGTGTAAATCCAAGCTTTTTTTATTTCTATTTCTTTAAATAAGCCTACTTTTCATAAACAGAACTTCGCTAATTGCTCACCCCAAGATGATAATTCCGTCTCTATAAAACCTGCCTTTTGATAAGCGAATTTTGCGGCAAGATTTTCAGGATGATATCCAATCATAATAAGTGGAATATTAATATCATTCCTTCTCTTTATTTCTTCAATAACCAATTTTATCGCATGTACTCCTATTCCTCTTCCTTGGAATCCTTTATCAACCATCAGTCTGTAAATCCAATAATTATTATCGTCACCGTCTATTCCATACATAGTAAAACCTACGATTTCGTTATCAAGATATATTCCTTTTGCATAGAAATTGTCTAGAAACTGCACTTCTGCAATGGAATACAAATTGGAAGCGATAAATGGCTGTTGCTCTCGATTCACTGATAATTGAATCGCATCTTCCCAATTATTCTTATCGATTGCTTTTAATGATATATGTTTCAATATAATGCTCCTTCAAAAGAATATTTCCATAGTCTTCTTGTCGACTTTGTATGTTTACATCGTTTCTGCACCTCTTGTTATATTCTTTCAATAATTGTTGCCGTTGACATCCCATGTCCGATACAAATTGTAAGCAAACCATATTTCCCGTTTCTTCTTTCTAGTTCATGAAGAAGAGACGTCATCAATTTCACACCTGTTGCTCCGAGTGGATGCCCTAATGCAATCGCACCGCCGTTCACATTTACTTTATGTAAATCTGCTTCTAGTTCTTTTTGCCATGCAAGAACAATAGAAGCAAATGCTTCGTTAATTTCGACTACGTCCATATCATGAATTGTTAAGTTTGCTTTTTGCAGTACCTTTTTCGTCGCGGGAATGACACCGTCTAACATCGTTGTAGGATCTGAACCAACTACAACTTGATTGACAATCCGCGCCCGTGCTTTCAATCCTAACTCTTTCGCTTTTTCACTATCCATTAACAAAATGGCCGCTGCTCCGTCACTAATTTGACTCGCATTCCCTGCTGTAATCGATCCGTTCTCTTTAAATACAGTCTTTAAATTTGCTAATGCTTCAAGAGAAGTGTCTGCTCTTGGTCCCTCATCGTTTGTAACGAGCATTGTATTGCCTTCTTTATCTATCCCATTTACTGGGACAATTTCACGTTTAAAGTTACCTACTTCTATTGCTTGCAACGCACGTTGATGACTTTCATAGGCATAGTTATCTAGCTGCTCTCTTGTAATTCCATATTTTTCAGCAATCATTTCTGCCGACACACCTTGATGGACAATTTCATATTTTTCATGAAGACTACTTGGAATTGTATTTGCATTACCATCGCTTAAAATTGGTACTTTCGTCATATGCTCAACACCAGCAGCAATGGTAATATCCATATCACCAGACTTAATTTCTTGCGCTGCAAAATGAATTGCTTGTTGCCCCGAACCGCAAAGACGATTAATCGTTACAGCTGGAACAGTGATCGGAAAATCCGCTTCTAAAGCAGCAAGTCTCCCAATATTAAAACCTTGCTCTGCAATCGGCGTCACACAGCCCATGACAATATCTTCTACCATACCTTTTTCTATATTGGCACGCTTCATCACCTCATCCAATGCAACTGCCGCCAGTTGCACGGGATGAAGTTCACGAAACGCACCGTTTCTTTTTCCAACTGGCGTACGTACCGCTTCAACAATGACAACTTCTCTGTTCATATTCTCTCTCCCACTTTCCCTTTTTCATAGTTATAGAACCCTTTTCCAGTTTTCCTTCCGAGATGCCCTGCCTCTACAAGTTTCACAAGCGTTTGCGGAGCGCGGAATCTATCACCAAATGCTTCGCTTAAACCTTGACTTGCAAATAACATCGTGTCTAATCCAACATAATCCGCTAACTCAAACGGCCCCATCGGATAGTTCAAGCCAAGTTTAATCGCTTTATCAATTTCTTCTTTACTTCCTACGCCTTCCTCATACATACGCATGCACTCTAACAAATGCACGGCAATCGCTCTTGAAGTGACAAACCCTTGCATATCTTTCACAACAACGGTTTCTTTGCCAATCTCTTCTGCTAACTCTTTCACCGCTTGTATTGTATGTTCCGCTGTATCAACTCCTCTCACAATTTCAATCAGTTTCATAACAGGTGCTGGATTAAACCAATGCATCCCTAACACCTTTTCCGGGCGATTTGTCGCACTTGCAATCGCCGTTACACTTAATTCAGATGTATTTGTTGCCAGAATGGTAGACGAGGAAGCGTAGCTATCTAGTTGTTTAAATATCTCTTTTTTCAACTGCAAATTCTCTGGAGCAGCTTCAATAATAAGCTCTACATCTTTACATGCTTCTTCTATCGTTATAGTAGACACGATATTCACAAGAACTTGCTCTTTCTCTTCTTCACTCATCCGCCCAGCTTTCACAAAACGCTCTAGACTTGTTGTAATCCCTTTGTATGCTTTTTGTATACTTTCTTCTGACACATCATACATTTTTACGCTCTTTCCACCCATCGCTAATGCCTGAACAATACCACTTCCCATAATCCCAGCACCAATTACCGCAATATTCCGAATCATCATCTTCCTCCCTTTCATTACAAACCCATACTTTTCGCAATAATATTTTTCATAATTTCATTTGTCCCCGCATAAATGGCGCTTACGGGAATGTCCCGGTACCTTCTAGCAATCTCGTATTCTTCCATATACCCATACCCACCGTGGAGCTGCATGCATTTTGCCGCTACTTTCTTTGCAAGGTCTGTTACCCACCACTTGGCCATCGATACTTTCGTTACAATGTTTTCACCTTGCATATGTGCTGCAATACATTCATTCACAAACGTGCGACCAATTTCAATTTCTGTATACATTTCAGCAAGCCTAAACTGCACCGTTTGAAAATCACTAATACTTTTCCCAAATGCTTTTCGTTCTTTTACATAGTCCTTCGTTAAGCGCAGCATCACTTCTGCCGCTGTTATCGCCGCAATTGCGACAATGAGGCGCTCTTGCTGTAATTTATCCATTAAATAATAGAAACCTTTTCCCTCTTCCCCTAACAAATTAGAAGCAGGAACTTTTACATCTTCAAAAATAAGTTCCGCTGTATCTTGACTATGCAATCCAACCTTTTCTAGTTTTCTTCCTCTCTTGAATCCTTCCATTCCTCTTTCTAAAACGAGTAAACTAATTCCTTTATGCGCCGGCTTTACAGTTGTATCTGTCTTACAAACAACAACGACTACATCCGCATGAATCCCGTTTGTAATGAATGTTTTTTCACCGTTTACAACATAATGATCGCCTTCTTTTCGCGCCGTTGTACGAATACCAGCTAAATCAGAACCAGCTCCCGGCTCTGTCATCGCAATAGCAGTAATATATTCACCGCTCACACACTTTGGAAGCCAGCGCTTCTTTTGTTCTTCTGTTCCATATGCCGTCAAATACGGAACGACAATGTCATTATGTAAACCAATTCCTACTAAACTTGAACCAACCTTTTCTAACTCTTCATTTATGACAACTGAGTATCCAAAATCAGCTTCAGCTCCGCCGTACTTCTCTTCTATCATCGGACAAAGAAAACCATTTTCCCCCATCTTTCTCCAGAGAGACCGTGGAATCATTCCGTCTTTCTCCCATTGGTTATAATGCGGATACGCTTCCTTTTCTAAAAATTTACGGAAAGCATCACGGAAAATGTGATGCTCCTCCTCTAAATAGGCATGCTTCATCGTATTTTTTTCACCTCTGTCCCTTGATTACGCAAAATAAACTTTTGAATTTTCCCGCTCGCATTTCTCGGTAGCTGCTCCGTAAATACATACCTACGCGGGCGTTTATAATCAGCGAGCTTATCACTTTGCCTGCAATATTCATCTAACTTTTCTTCTGTAAGCGACCCGTCCTTTGAAACAACGTATGCAACGACGCGCTGCCCCCACAAATCATCTTTCTCCCCTAATACCGCAACATCTAACACACCTTCATGCGTGTATAAAAAGTCTTCTACCTCGCGCGGATAAATATTCTCTCCGCCGCTCACGACCATATCGTCAACGCGATCAGCTACATATAAATACCCATCTCGATCGACATAACCTAAATCTCCTGAATGGTACCATCCTTTATATAAAGCTTTTTCCGTCACTTCTGGCTTGTTGTGATACCCCGCCATCACGCATGGACCTCTCATAATAATTTCTCCAATTTCATAGGGAGGTAACACATCATCAGGTTCAGACGGTCCATCATCGTTCGGACGGACAACACGGATTTCGTGATTATATCCAGCCTTTCCTGCCGAACCAACTTTGGAAAGTTGCTCATGCTCCCGTAAAAATGTAACGGCCGGTCCCATCTCTGTCATGCCGTAAGCTTGTATGAGCGAAACATTCAACTTTTCATCGCAAGCTTTAACGAGCGCAGGTGCCATCGAAGCCGCTCCGTATAAGCCGTATTGCAGCGATGACAAATCATACTGCGCTAAATCTTCCTGCAGCATCATATTCCACATTGTCGGTGCCGCAAACATCACCGTCACCTTTTCGTTTTGAATCGTCTCCAAGACAAGCTTTGCATCAAAATGATGAAGAATGATATTTGTCGCACCGCTATGTACTCTCGGAATGAAACAACAATGAAGCTCCGCACAATGAAACATTGGCGCCGTCACAAGGCCGCGGCTATTTTCCGTGTAATGTAAATACGCAACACCCATCATACTTTGATCAATAATTTCCCGGTGGCGATGAAGCACACCTTTTGGCTGACCTGTCGTTCCACTCGTATACATAATGGAACAAATGTCATCTTCCTTTACTTCTACTTTTTCAAAATGCGGCGTAGCATTTGCTACTTTTTCTTCATATGAAACAGAAAATGATGGTTTATTTTGGTCAATGTACCAAAATTGAATGTGAGGAAATTGTGTATGAATGCTTTCTACTTGAGAGGTTATTTGCTGTTCAAAAAGTACAATTTTAGGAGAAGCATCTTCTAATATATAGGCAAGTTCTTGTGGTTTTAATCGAAAGTTGATGGGATTAAATATAGCTCCTATTTTTGCACAAGCAAAACACGTCGTCGCAAGTCGGCTACTATTAAAAAGGAACGCCGAAACGCAGTCACCCTTTCGAATCCCGCTTTGTTGAAACGCATGAGCAAGTTTATTTACCTGTTCATTCCACTCTGCATACGTCCAGCGAATCTGTTTTTCAGGCTCAACAATCGCTTCCTTATTCGGATAATTCCCAGTTGTTACTTCCAGTAGTTTCCCAATGGTCATATACACGTTATCTTTTCCCTCCATTCATTAAAACGCTTTCATTTTTTTCGCTATCTTCCTATAAAAAAACAAGATAGCTTGGGAATTATTATAACAATTTTCAGAACACTTTACGGGTGAATCTTTCGACAAATAGAGACAACTCCAATTCGCTTTGATAGTTAAAAAGGCCAAACAAATAGCATTTGACTTGTTCATCAAATGCTTCGTTTCGCTTAAGAATGATTAGAGACATATTTGTTACTTCCAGGGAGTTTCTTAATGTTATTCCATGCTTCCATCGCTTCTTTACGACCTTTTCCTTTATTGTTTGGATCTGCGAAAAAGTCACGAGTAAATTGATTGTATTCAAATTGAGGAGCAATTTGTTTCTTATATGCCGGATCTTTCTTGCGCTCTTCTTCTTCATACCAAGCAGCTACAACATCACGATACGTTTTTCCTACATTATTTTTAATATAGTTTTGTATATAAGTAGAAAAGTGAAACTTAGGACTAATCACTGTCTTAAAAAAGACTCTTACATCCTGGCTACAACGATGATTTTCTGTAATGACTGTATCAAGACTTAAATTACCTTGTGTTTGGGACTTTGTCTTATCTTTTGGCTTTCTCAACGCTTTTTTGATCTCCCCGGTTTGAAGAAACGTTTCAATTCTATCTGTAATCTCTATCTTAGAACCAGATGCACTCATTCCATGTTCCCTGCAAAATGATTGCAGCTCTTCTTTTAACCAGTAAAAATCTTTAAAATCTTGAATCGAAATATCTTTTGTCAGATTAGGTCTCACTATTCACACCTCCACATGTACTTTTATTCTAGAATGTATGTTCGTAAATTACAATTCATCATAACGAAAAAAGAGTTTATTTTAACCAAAATCCATTAAAACAAACTCTGAACATATTTTACATATATACAACTTAAGCCTTTGCTAATTGTCGTTCTTTTTTTGGAGAATAACTCATTCCCGCAAACACGAGAAAAATGCCGAGAAGCTGATACAGATCAGGACGGTAATGTAAAATCGTAACATCTAGTAAAATTGCGACAATTGGATCCACAAAGACTAAAATCGCAATTGTTTGCGCCTTTAATTCTCGTAAACTACTAAAGAACAAATAGAACACAAATCCTGTATGAATAAATCCTGTCACAAGGATATAAAACCAATTTTCAGCAGTAAGATGCGTAAATTTTGACCAATCCACAAATGGAATCAACAAGATAACACCAAGACCCGTTTGAATCACGGTCGTTAACAACGGACTCAGTAGTTGAATTCCCTTTCCTGTGATGGAAGTAAGTGCATAGAAAAGGGCTGCAGCAAATGCCCATAAGACACCTGTGGATAAAAATTCGGAAACGCTTGTATGTTGATGAATCCCGCCAACTAACAATGTACCGACGAAGCAAACAAAGAAAAAGAACAATCCTGTTCCTGTTATTTTTTCTTTAAAGATAATAGAGCCTAATAGAAGTACAATCACTGGTGCTAAATGATAAATTGATATCGCGACAGTAATGGGCATGACTTCAATGGAGCGAAAGAAAAAGACCCAGTTTATAATAAGAAACAAGCCACATAGTAAGGCAAGACCATACTCGCGGCGCGGAATAACGTTTTCTTGTTTTGCTGTGAATGTGCGAAAAAGCCATATTCCCCCTAACAAAACACTTGCACAAAGACATCGTACAAAAACCAATTCAATCGACGGGAGGCCTGTTTTAATCGAAAATAGACCGATAGAACCAAAGATAGCCATAGAGGCGACAAATTTTAATTTCGCATACATGTAACTCCCCCTAAAGTAGTCATCGTTATAACGACTATTGTTTTGTGCGAAAAAAACAGCTTTATCCCGCATTAACGGGCAGTACCCCCCACCTCAAGATTGAAAAAATACGAAGAAGATAGGTGGGGGATAACTGCCCGTAAATGCCCGATTCGTTCAACTAACCATCAGTGGGGAATACCACCCCACTGATGGAAGTTTCACTTTATAATAAGCTGTTTTTTCCTGTCATAACATGAGTTAAATCTTCCCTTTTCTTCCATAGTTCATCTAGCTTTTCAGGACCGAACGCAGTTGTAACTTCCTCTACCATAATGTCATGCCGAATGTATTCAGTAGCAATTAGAACGAGCGCAGGATCAGTTGACTTCACAGCCCACTCCGAACCTCTGTCGCTAAACTTAGCAATTAGAGCTTCTTCTTCATCTCGAACGAGAATCGTCAAATACCCACCCATACGTTTGCTCACAATGTCCGGCGCCATGTAGTTGTGATGATATGTGTGCCCTAACTTCTTATCTTCTGCTCCAAATAAAACTGTAAAAATCGGGATTGATCCTTCTTTTTCTCGAACAGCTTTTTCAATGTCTTTCACAAGAGGAGACCAAATGGATAACCAAAGTTCTTTGTTTGCCTCTCGAATCATCGAAAGCATTTCTTGAACAATATGTTCATACTGAACAATTCTCGTGACAACATCTATCTTTTGATCACTTTCTAACGTCGTAAGAGATGATTCGAGCACTTCTAATGACGCATCCATCTCTTCTTTCAAACGAGCAAGCAACAGCTTCGGTTCAACAGGTTTATAGACAATCGGATCAGAAGGAACCGTTTGAATCGCTCCCTTATCAAGCAATTTCCCTAACACCTCATAAATCATAGAGCGCGGAACACCGGAACGCTTACTTAATTCATAGCCGGTGATAGCAGGTGATTTCAATAAACCGATGTAAGCCTTACACTCGTATTTCGAAAATCCATGTTTTTGCAATTCGGCAATTGCTTTCTCTTCCATAAGCCCTCCTAATAGTAGTTATTGTATTAACTACTATAAAACATCAAAATTGAAATGTCTATATTTTCAGACCCTTCAAACGCAAAAAAGTATCAGTCAGCATAGACCGATACTTTTACTCATACGAACTATCTTTTCCTTTGTACAACGGCTTCATATTCGCAAATCGAAATTTGTCCACAGACATCGTTGTTTTCTTTTCTTCAACTACTGAGTCTTGTTTTTTCTGTGGAATAGGCACAAACCTTGTATTGAGTCGTTCCTTTATTCCTTGAACCATAAGATTTAAAACAAAAATCGATATTGCAAAAGCTACTAACGGCGCCAATATAATCCACGGTGCTGTTAATAATTCATTTTTGTTCAATCCAATTAATCCCGACCACTCATTTGTAAGGGAAAACGCAGTAGGGGGACCTCCGAAAGGATCCTTTACCATTTTCCTTCCACCAATTAATACTTTAAAAAAGCCCATATATATGAGTAGCGTAAATAATTGAACAGCCTGTTGCAGGAACAGAATCACAAGAATCTCTTTCACAGAGAGCCAAATATGCTTTCGAAACAAATGAAATTTTCGAGCACCGAGCACAATGGCGCTTGTAATATATTCTTTTTTCATAAAAAGATTAATCTCTTGGCTAATGTAAAGAATGAGATTTGGCAAAGTGACGATGCAAAGAATGAGAAATTGCTTAATAACAATAGATTCCTGAAAACCCGTATGCTCACTTTGGATCATTAGCAGCATCATGAACAAATTAACTAAAACAACTGTCGGAACAAAGAAATACACCTTACATACTTTTTCAATAAACTTTTGTAATGAATCGGGTGTATATGCTAATAAACTCCCCAATAAAGTTCCTACTAATAGTTGAATAAAACAAATTCCAAACACAAATAAGATCGTAAACTTTGCGCCAATAATAAGTTTAAAGAATAAGTTATACCCACTTCGATCCGATCCGAAAGGAGGCATCACCAAAGGATTAAACGGTGCACTTTGTGAAACATTACCGTCAGCACCTTTGATTAACACTTGCGTCTGAGAATACAAATCTTTTCCGTACCATGTGAATAAAAAACTAGCTAACACAAGTCCGCCGAAAAAAGAAAGGCCAATCCAAAAACGTTTCGAATGGAACATGCTATTTTTCATTTGCAAGTCCTCCTGTCGTACGCTTCACTTGAAAATGAGCAATCGTAAACACAATGTAAAATGGAATAAATAATAAAAGGATCCATTGTGCTATCGTTACAGGATTTAAAACAAATGGCTTTAAAATAAATGACATGTATCCATTAATATTAAAAGCAGCCTCCACTAGCAATAGACTTGAAATCATAACTAGAAAAGTAGATTGCAAATGATTAAATAAATGATAAATTACATTTCGAAACAAATGAACAAATAAAATATATTTTCTACTCAAGCCCTTTGCACGAGCAAATTCGACATACGGCTTATTCTGTTCATCCAATAAAAATAAAACCATAATACGGAAGAAATGAAGAGCAGGCACAAGACTCATCGTCACAATCGGTAAGAAATAAGCTTGTTTACTGCCGAATGCGTAAATATTTACGAAATTGATTCCTGTTTGTTTATATAACCAAACAAAAAATATTTGTAGCATAAAAATTAGTAACAAATCAGGAATAGATTCGATCAGCACTAAACATCGCTCAATTGTTTTTTTCACTTTCAAAGACGACAGTACATAGCCAAAAGATAGACATGTAGCAATGATAACTGTTAAACAAGTAGATGCTAGTAAAATAATACCCGAATATATATACGGCTCCCAAATCTTATCCCAAAACGGAAATTGGCGCATGTCCATAGGATTCCCAGCATCTCCATGGGTAAATATCTGTTGTAAAAACGCAGTAAAACTAAGAGGATTGTTCCCCCAGAAAACAAATGGCACATAACTAATAACCATAATAACGACAATGCAAATGCAAAATTCTATACATTTCTCAATGAAAAACCCCTTCATTTTGACTCTCCTCGCATCGTGATTTATTACATCAAATAAAACAACCCTTCGTTACACTTTGCTCGTCATTTCTATTTCTTTTCGTTCTAATTTTTCTGCCATATGCCCATCTTCATCCCACTTCACCGCACGGTAATAGGCATCATGATAGAACGTAAACCACGCATTCTGCTCTATGCCATATTTCATCCACTTTTGTTTACTTTCAATAGATGTCATCGGATAATCATCATACGCCATGACCCACAGTACATTTTGATGCGCATGTGTTGGTAGTAAATCTGCTAAATGAAGGAATGTTTCATCTTTACTTTGCCCAACGACAACGGCATGTCCATCACTATGTCCGCCTGTATGAACCATTCGGATTTCATCTGTAATGTGTACTTCTTCCATAAATGTTTGGACTTGATGCACAATTGGCTCCCAATTTTCTTTCCAATATGTATTGCATGAGCGAATATTCGGATTTCTCATTTCATCCCATTCTGTTTGTGATACATATATTTTGGCATTCGGAAACGTCGGAACAAGCTTTTCACCTTCCCATTTCGTTAAACCAGAGGCATGATCAAAATGAAGATGCGTCATTAATACATAATGAATATCTTCCGCTTTTAATCCAAGCTGAGCAAGCGATTGCTCAACAGATGACTCTTCTGTCACTCCTTGATTTCGCTTCATCTTCTCATTCATTTTGTTGTTGCCCATCCCTGAATCGATAAGCATGTTTCCATCTTTCGTTTGCAGCAGCAATGGATCTGTTCGTAAATAAATTTGATTTTTATCGTTATGACTATATTTGCGTGACCAAAGTACTTTCGGTACAACGCCAAACATTGCTCCGCCGTCTAAATGTGTATTTCCTCCTCGCAGCCATGTTACTTGTATATCACCAATTTTTAAATGTTCCATTTTCTGTATCCCCCTTTTTTTATATGTTATCATATAATTCAGAAAAATAATAAATTATCCAATAGAAGCAGCTCTTACAGCATATAAAAGGAGAAATATGATGAAACTAACAAACGAACAAGACATTATCCGATTAGTAAAAGAAGATCCATGGATGATGGATCTATTACAAACTGCTAAACAATTACAATTACCCGATTGGTGGGTATGCGCTGGGTTTGTCCGTTCAAAAATATGGGATACCTTGCACGGGTTTGAAGAAAGAACGCCTCTTCCAGATGTTGATGTTGTTTATTTTGATGCTGAAAATATTGATGAATCCGCAGAAAAGAAATACGAGCAACAACTACTGAATATGTTTCCAAATGTACCTTGGTCTGTAAAAAACGAAGCAAGAATGCACATCATTAGCAACATGCCACCCTTTTCTTCTTCAGTAGATGCTATATCAAAATTTCCAGAAACAGCAACAGCACTAGGTTTGAAATTAAATGAACAGGATGAAATTGTACTAGCTGCTCCTTGGGGCGTGCAAGACGTCATTAACTTAGAACTAAGGCCGACCCCTTATTATGAGGAAATGAAGGAATATACAAATATATATGTGGAACGTGTACAGAAAAAGAAGTGGGAGGAGAAATGGCGTAAGGTGAAGGTTTTTTATCCTCTAAATTTTATATAGAAACATGCAGAACGCTATTCTCTCAAAAAGAATAGCGTCTTTCATTCTATTAGATTAAAACATGCCCACCTTCAACATGCAGAACTGTTCCTGTAACAAACCCATTCTGCATAGCGTATAGTACAGCTTGTGCTACATCTTCAGCATTTCCTACTCGCCCTACAGGAAGTTTATTTCCTAAGTCAGTATAAAATGTATTACGCGCTTCTTCTGCCATTTTGCTGCGTGACGGTGTATCAATAATTCCTGGTGAGACAACATTTATGCGAATTGGGGCTAGTTCTAGCGCTAACGTTTGACCAAGGTTAGAAACAGCGGCATTGACTGCACCAAGTGTTGCCGATCCAATCATTGATTTATAAGCGACAACTCCGGAAAATAAAGTGATGGAACCATTACCAGCAATTTTCGGAGCACCATATTTCGCTGCATAAAATTGTCCCCAAAATTTATTTTCAAATAACTGACGTGCTGCGGCTGTATCTGTATCGATAAAAGAGCCTCCAGATGTTTCTGCTGCTGTAACAACTAAATGATCAATTGGCCCTACTTTTTCAAAAAAAGATTGAACTTGTTGTTCTTGCATCGTATCAAGCACATGAATTGTTACGTTTCCCCCTAACTGATCCTTTGCTCTTTGCAACTTTCCCTCAGAACGACTAGCAATGATGACCTCGCTACCATGCATAAGTGCAAGTCTCGCTGTTTCTAAACCAATTCCAGAACTACCACCGATAATGACAACTTTTTTATTGTGTAACATGTTCATTTCCCCCAGTTTTTCTTATTTTGTTTTGCTGGGGTTATTGTAATTCTATAACTTTCTTTTTTGAAGTAGTGATATTTAATTCATATAGTTACTTTTTGGAAAGTTTCTTTTTTAATAAGGGGGAACTTCTAAAAAAATTTACTGTATTCACTTCATCTCTTCATCTGATCGACAAACTCACTAACCGACTTCACATATTCATCGTCAAATAACCCTCTAGGGTCAAAAATAGATTTCACAAACATACCCAACTCCGAATTTACATATTGTGGTTTCAACATGGAGTGATTTGCTTCAGGTAAATAAGATACCGATAACAACTCTTTCCGCACTTCTTTTTTATAAACTTCCATCGTGTTTTTAACATCTACATTTTCATCACAGCCACCAACAATTAACTGAACAGGCTTTTTTGTTTCTATGAGGTCCTTTGTTGCATCGCTATTTACATTCTTTTTAATAAAATTCCATCTTTCTTTAGAGATACCTCCTTTATCATTCGTTACATCTTTGTATTCTTCATAATTACTATTTTTCAAAAGTAACTCTAGAACTTTTTCATTATTTTTCATTCGTTGATTGATTTCTTCTTTCGTTGCACCAGTACTAGTCATACTTTTTCCGTATAATACTTTCCTTGTTCGATCCAATTAATCGCAGGTGACACTAAAATACTAAACGAAACATCATCACTAGCATTCGCTACTTTTGGGACAACCCATCCTCCTTGACTCGCTCCCCATAAACCTATTTTTTTAGGATCAATATCAAGATTTTTCTTTGCCCATTCAATCACTTCGATTACTTCATTGGCGCGATCTTCCATCGACTGATTTAGCCAATCTCCAGTTGATTTTCCAATACCAGGCTTATCCCAAGCTAAGGACGCATACCCTTTTTTCGCTAATTCCTCCCATAAAGGTAAATAGCCATCATCATACATTGCGTTTACAGGTCCATCACCATGAACAAAAATAATTAATCCTGGCTTTTCTTTTTCTTTAGGAAAAGAAACAACACCGTGTAATGTAGTTTCTTTCGTTTGAATCGTTACTTCTTCTTGCTTCATATCATAAAAATGTTGGTATACAATCCATCCTGCCAATCCCAGTATTACAATTCCTAGCACGAGTAAAATCCTTTTCATTTTTTCCTCCTTGTATGATGAAATTCTTGTTTTCATCATGCTTAATAAAGTGAAACTTTAATCAGTGGGGGTTTTCTTCATCCCCCACTGATTATCAGCCCTCACCAATCGGGCTTTTACGGGCAGTTATCCTCCACCTATCTTCTTCGCTTTTCTCTCAATCTTGAGGTGGAGGTCTTACTGCCCGTTAATGCGGGATAAAAAATGAGAATGACCATTGTAAATTTATGTTAAAATTTATTTAAAGATTACGAGAATTTGCACGTAAACTGATAAGTCGCATTCGTTGAATAGGAATTTAAGTTATGTCAGCAATGATAAAAAGGGAGAGAAACCAATGTTACAATCATTAATTTTTGATATGGACGGTACTTTATTTCAAACAGAAAAAATTCTAGAATTATCACTTGATGATACTTTTAATCATTTACGATCACTACGTTTATGGGATACAGTAACCCCTATTGATACATATCGTGAAATTATGGGAGTACCTTTACCAAAAGTATGGGAAGCTTTGTTACCTAATCATTCTAGTGAAGTAAGAGCACAAACGGATGCTTATTTTTTGGAAAGATTAATTGAAAACATAAGAAGCGGGAAAGGTGCTTTATATCCTAACGTTGAGGAAGTTTTCAGTTATTTAAAAGAAAATAATTATTCTATTTACATAGCAAGTAATGGTTTAACGGAATATTTACAAGCAATTGTAAGTTATTATAATTTGAATAATTGGGTTACTGAAACATTTAGTATTCAACAAATACAAACGCTCGATAAAGGTGATTTAGTTAAAACAATTATCGAAAAATATGATATAAAAAAGGCAGCAGTAGTCGGTGATCGTCTATCTGATATAAATGCAGCGAAAGATAATGCTTTGATCGCAATTGGATGTAATTTTGATTTTGCACAAGAAGAGGAACTTGCACAAGCTGATTTTGTAATAAATGACTTAATGGAGTTAAAGACATTGTTGCCTAAGATGAAAATCGCTTACGAAACAAATGAATACTTTACGAAATCATAAATCAGCGCTCAGAATGATAGAATTCTGAGCGCTTTTATTTGTGATTATTTACAGTGTTTTCTATAACGTTAATCCGAAGCGCTTTAATTCAATAAAAATATGTTCTAAACGTTCTCCCTTCTCCGTTAATGTATATTCAACCCGCGGGGGAACTTCTGGATATACCGTTCTTTCTACAATTCCGTGTGCTTCAAGTTCCTTCAAACGAAGCGAGAGCGTTTTCGGGCTAATTCCGTCTATTGATTTTTGCAAATCACTAAATCGCATCGTTCCTTCAATAAGAAGATCCCGAATAATTAAAAACGTCCACTTTGTCCCAATCACATCAAGTGTTTTCGCAATGGGACAAACCTGTCCTGGTGTCCCTTTTGTTAATTTGATTTGCTCCATGTTACTCACTGAACCACGCTCCTAAAATTTTTTCGATTCATTTTCTTTATAGTATCACAATTCTATCCTTACGGTAACTATATGAAATAAATATCACTACTTCCCAAAAGAAACTAGCTATACATACAATATCATTAAACCTAACACTATTTATAAAATTAAGGAGGTTATAAAAATGAGTGTAAAAAACATAGCTAGTGCCGTAAGTATCTTCGGGTTCATGATTATGTTGGCTGCTTGTCATACACAAACATCAGAATACAAGACTGCTGCACCAGCCAAGAAAGATATTCAATTGTTGAAGGATTTTCCACAACCTAAATCGATGACAATCGATCCTTCGTTGAATCAACAGAAAGCTATGGAAATGGTTCATGCTGCCCAGCGCTTCTATGCATTTTGGAATACTGGTAATGATGCTCTAATCCCACAAGCTGTTACAGACAACTTTTTTGATAACACGCTGCCAAAAGAGCGTCCTCAAGGACCAAAAGGCTTAACATTTGCATCAAGCAATTTCCGTAAAGCCGTTCCCGACTTACAGTGTAACATCGAGGATTTACTAGTAACTGGCGACAAAGTAACAGCCCGTCTATCCTTCACTGGAACACATAAAGGTAACTTTGGAGAGAAACAGCCAACTGGCAAAGCTGTTCACTTCTTTGCTATCGATATTTTACGAGTGAAAGATGGAAAAATTGTTGAAGATTGGCACTTAGAAGATAATCTAACGCTTATGCAACAACTCGGCGTTGTACCGGAAAATTAATGGAAACACATCATAAAATAAAGGGGAAAACTACAATGAAAAATATCCTTATTATAAACGGCCATCAAACTTACAGATCAGCAGAAGGAACATTAAATAAAACCTTAACAGATAACATAGTGAATGTATTAAGTGCAAATAACGATGTCCAAACAACAGTTGTTCAAAACGGATACAATATCGAGGAAGAACAAAGTAAGTTTTTATGGGCTGATATTATCATCTTTCAAACACCTATTTATTGGTTCAATGTGCCTGGTTTACTGAAGACATATATGGATGAAGTGTATGCTTATGGATTATTTTTCAAAGGATCTGAGCAATATGGAAGAGGCGGCTTATTAACTGACAAACACTATATGTTTTCAACTACATGGAATGCTCCTAAACAAGCATTTAACGATCCAGCACAATTCTTTGGAGGAAAGAGTTTAGAAGAAGCACTCAGTCATTTACACCGCACACAAGATTTTATCGGCATGAAACCATTAAAGAGCTTTGCTTGCTATGATGTAATAAAAAATCCAGATATTGATAAATTTATATTTGAACTGAATACACATCTAGAACAAGTATTACCGCTTTAAATCAGCTGTCATGAGAAAAGCCCCTTCATAAAATTGAAGGGGCTTGCAGTTTTTATACGAATTCCAGTTAAACGCTTATTATTTAATCGTTCCCACCCCACCAATTGTCACATGTACCTTAACGTTCACATCCCCTTTTGCCAATGCTTTATTCCAATTATTTTGGACTTTTTTCCACTCTGGATATGTATAAGTTCTTGCATATGTACCCAGTCCAATCGGATCGATTTCAGCAGCTTGTATTTTCTTTATTAAATTCTTGAAATCAGCTTGCAATTTCGTTTCAATAGCTTTTTCCAGCTTTGCTGCCTCCTTTTTTGTATTAAATGGAAAAAGTCGTTCTGTAATGGCGATTCTCATCTTTACATCTATATGAAACATAAATTTACTGTCATATTTCACCTTAGTCTTTACCTTAATATTTTGAGCAACAAAGCTTATCCAATCTTTATTACTGTCATCCGCTTTCGGATTGGTTGCAATTGTGAATAGAAACTCACCTTTATTTTTATGCTGTAAGATGCGTAACAATCTGTTTTCATCGGGTTTCAGCGTTAATTTATATTTTCCTTTTTCGTCCAAAAGGGCTGTTCCTGTCAGCCATATTTTCTTCTTTTTTTTCATCTCGGTAATACTCGCTGTCATCCCTTTATCTTTCATTTGTTCATGCAATTCTTGAAGAGTTGTTTTTACCACAACATTTCGTTTAGAGGCCGTTTCAACTAGTTTCGTTAAATACAAAGGGAGCCGTGGCTTATCTTTTGGGTTATAAAAAATTACGTCCGAAACAGGTCCATCAACAGCGACAACCCTTGTAGTCACTGTATTTTTGGGATCTCGGTAAAATGGTTCGAGGTAACCTGTCCAATTTTTTCGTTGCAGCAGCCGTTTCCCAACTAAGAAAACTTGTGTTTTACTTCCTGATGTTAACGCCATAACTGTAGCATCGAATTTCTCTCTAGCATTTCGAACTGTAACAGATTTCACGCCAGTATTTTCTTCTTTACTCTTTGCTTCTTTATTAAAAACAGGGCTTGACATGTACACCAATAAATTATCATTATGATCTAAATCCACACCAATTATAAGACTAAGGGAAACGTCTTCAACATTTGTTTGATCAAAACACCCTGTCATCATAAACGTCAATAACAAGACACAACATAGTATCTTCCTTTTCACTGCATTCCCCTCCGATGATACTTCTCATATACCCAGCTATATATCCATAAAATTATAGGTGATATATACGTCAATCCTAATCCCGCATTTGATACTGCCTGTTGCAAACTATCAGCTTTATTCCAAGTAGGAAGGTTCCAAAATATGAAACCTATAATAAGTAATAATAGAACGATGACGTGAGAACTATGGTCTTGTTTTCCAAGTAATTGACTAGAGCAGAATACAGCGCAGTATATGCAAGGCATCCAAGCTGTTGAAACAACAATTAAGTAAACAGCTAATAAAAACATGTCAAAACGTTCTAAAAACCGAAATTCAATTACTTTCAATAAATTTAGTACAGGCTGATTAAATTCCGTAATGCTGTCAGGGCTAAAATAGGCAAAGCAAATAAGAGTAGTAAATAAATAAAATAACATCGTCAAAGTATTGGCAATCACGATTCCATGGACTGCATACTGTTTTTTTTGTAAGAAGGGATATAAAAAGAACGCGATATCAAACCCTAAAAAAGTAAAAATAGTAGTTGGTACAGCTGTTAATACCGATTTCCATCCTTCTTTTAAGAGCGGAAAGAACGGCAGCCAACTCCAACCTCCTTTTAGCGGTATCAAAAAAAAGAGCGGAAGCCAAATCATCATATAAAAAACGAGTTCACAGTAACGCCCTATTATCCGAATGCCATTGCGCACAACAAGAAATGTAGGAATTGAAAACAAAAATATAATGATATAGTCAGGCGTTTTCGGAAGAAGCCACCCCTTAATATACAGCATGGTATTCACAAGAATGATGCACGAATAACAAGCAAAATAGATCATATAAATAACAATTAGCGCTTTCCCAACTATTTTGCCAAACAATCGTATAAGAATGTCATAAAGCGTGTCCTCTGGATATCTTGCAGATGTTTTCACGATAAAAATACCGGATATCGTGGAGAATATCCAACCGATAATTATAGCTATCCATCCATCCGTTCCAGCTTTTTCTGCAAGCACTCGTGGGAGAGATAAAACTCCAGTTCCTACCTGCATTCCATTAATTAAAAAAATATACTGCAGAAGAGTAATGTCATTATAGGCATACTTTTTCATAGTTTCACCTTTTATTATGGTTTTTTCCTTGTCGAATAGATTGAGTAGCTCCCGTACCCTTAGGACGATTTTTCATTGTCCATAAAGGAAAGCGTATAAAAGTATCCTTCATATTAGCAAAGCGAAACGGTGCTAACGGAGTCCCATAAGGAGTTCCGAGCGATTCAAGACTGATGAGATGTGCAACTAATGTCATCCACCCGATAACAATTCCGACAATCCCAAACAAAGCAGCCGATATCATCATAGGAAAGCGCAACAGTCTGATCGCCGCTCCCATATCATAATTAGGAATAATAAAAGAAGCGATAGCCGTAACAGCAACAACGATAATCATAATGTTGCTGACAATTCCCGCTTGAACAGCGGCCTGTCCAATAATAATCCCGCCTACAATTCCAACTGTTTGACCGATTGGAGCAGGTAGCCGCAGGGCGCCTTCTCTCATCATTTCCAGTGTCATTTCCATAAGTAGCGCTTCCATAACTGGAGAAAAAGGTACACGCGTTCTTGATTCTGCGATAGATAAAAAAAGTTCTACAGGAATAACTTCAAAATTAAAGGAAATAAACGCAACATAACTCGCAGGTAAAAATAGAGCTATCATAAAAGCAATAAACCGGAGTATCCGAATAAACGAAGCAACTAACCAACGTGTCCCGTAATCGTCGACTCCTTGAAAAAAGGAGATAAAGTTTGTTGGAGCAATTAATACATGGGGAGAACGATCCACTACAGCTACAAATCTTCCTTGAAGAATATGAGATATAGCCACGTCTGGTCTTTCAGTTAGCATAAATTGCGGAAACGGTGAATACGGATTATCTTCAATGAATTCGATAAGTTCACCCGCACTCGCTATAGAGTCGACCGTAATACCTTGAATCCGTGTTTCCAATTCTTTCAGAACATCTTCAGAAGCTACATCTTTCAAATATAAAATAGAAATTCTCGTTTTACTTCGCATACCAACTGTTATTTCTTGCACCTTGAATTCGCGATGAGGGATGTATCTTCGAATCATTGCGATATTTTGACTTCCAGTTTCTACAAACGCTTGATGAGAACCTTTTAGAGATATTTCATTACGAGTATCTTCAATATTTCTTTGCGGCCATCCTTTTGTATCTAATTGATACGCTGTAGCTTGGCCATGAAGGAATAAAATACTATCGCCTTCCAAAATAGCATTTTCAATCCGGCCCCACGCATTAATTATTTCAACATGACCCAATGGAATTGGAAGCTCCGCATTCGCATCATAGACGCTATCCATCAATGGAGTTAAAACATGTTTTTGAATCGATAGCTTATCAGTTAATCCAGACAAATATACTAAAGCTGCTTCTATTCCATCTCCTGACATTGAAAACCGCCGAATCACTAAATCAGGAGCTTGACGAAAGAGTTCCTGAAGCTCACCAATGTTTTTAGATAAATCCGCATCTAAGAGGGAGCCCTCTATATTTTCATCCTGAAAATGACGATCGTCGCGTCTTGAAAACGACCTAGGATTGCCCCTGCTTTTTAACCGTTTCAGAAAATTAACCATGAACTCCCCCACTCTCTACATACGTTTTATATTATTGTTTAGTATGTATTTCCTAAGGGAAAATATTCTAATGAGCATTTTGGCTCATTAGTCATGAACTATATATATCCGAGTTAAAAAAATAAAAACACCTTTCTTTTAGCGAAGGACAAGAGCATCTAGCCATGCATGGAATTAGTTAAGGCCTTTTCCTGCCACATGCGAGGTTTAAAACAAAGTGAGTGAGTGTAGATCATGTTGTATTCTCCATAGCAACGATTTATATAACAGTCCTATTAAGTAAAACAAAAAGCATTTCTTTCTATATGCATCATAGAAAGAAATGCTTTTTGTTTTAACGATATATAATACATATTTTTAATGATTTTCAATTTTTTTCTTTTTATTTCGTTCTAATTGAGCCGTAATACCAGTGCGGTCAATTTGAATCCAGTACTCCACAATTTTTCCGTCTTCTACACGATACACCGCGCTCGCTAATTCAATGATAGGAAGTCTGGTTGGTTGGTATCCATCAACTTCACCAATATGAGTACCTGTTTGTTTCCAGCGAACATATACACGATCTTGCTGAGATGCTAACAACTCTTGAATTTCTAAAGTAAACGTACCATAAACATCCAACATCTCTTGTACATGATCCGCATAATCCATAGGAGATCTTTCAACTGTTACTTCATCTTCAGCTTGAACTTGATGAGCCAACACTTTTTCTGCCATAAACTCTGTTACTAGATGCAGATTACGTCCTGAACGTATTTCTTCAAAAAATCCTCTAACTACAATCTCAGGCATCATATAACAATCGCTTCCTCTCAGTATTATTTTCTATGAAAATAACAAAAACCACCTCATTTTGCAAATGAGATGGTTTTTTCATCCGTCGACTCTCATCGAACAATCTTTATTTTGTGTCGAATCGCCGATAAATTGTAAAAAGCGCTGATATATTTCTTCTGCGCTACTTTCCGCTATATACTTTCGGGCATTCGTCTCCAGTCGGTTCGTAAAAACAATGATTCTTGTATTGTCCCGCATGAGGTTGATCCCACCACGTCGGAGGACAATTACCAACTGGCCGGAAAAACCACAAAGAATACACACCTGGCCATATACGAGCATAATTCAAACACTTTCTTGCCATTTCTTTCTCGCTCTCTCTTGCTCTTTGATAAAAATACCCTTTCGTCGTTGCTTCAAAGCCGCCTGGCTGCTGATACACCATTTGCGAAATATTTGTAATTTGTTTAAAATCTAGACAATCACACATGACGCGATTCACACCAACTGTCCCTACGGCCATCATCCCTTGTTGCCCTTCTCCTTCTGCTTCAGCACGCATGAGACGAGCTAATAAATCTACATCAGTTTCTGTATAGGCAATTCTCGTCATTTTTATCCCTCCATTCTCCCTATCACTATATGCAAAAAGGATTATTTGTTTTAAAAAGACAAGTTCTAAATAATAAAAAGCCCGAGTAGCGACTTTTTAACCTGTCTACTACTCGGGTTTTTTATTAAAAATAATCTAATTATTTAACTCTTCGACAGAATAATAACATTCCACCTAAAACAAACGACATCATTCCTCCTGCTACTGAAATCATCCATTCTGATGTTCCCCCTGTTTCAGGAAGTAATCCCTGCCCTTATTATCCTTTTTATTAGGCTTCTGGATTCTTAATATTCGTGTTTGTACCTGTGTTTGTTTTTGTATCTGTATTTGTATCTGTATCTGTATTTGTATCTGTATTTGTTGGGACTTTAATCTTTGTATTCGTAATGTCATAACCATTCACTTCGGATTGGTATCCTGCTACTGGTTGTTCTTTTACTTCATACTTGTACGCTACGCCGTTCGCATCGTACGATTGTAGAAAAGGTCCTGGCCGTTTCTATGCACGGCCAGGTGCTCTCGTCTATCTGGAAGTATACTGTTTTTTAACTTTCATATAAAAGAATGGTCATTCCTCCTACCTCACAGATCCTCCCACATACGCTGAAATATCAACGTTTAACGCTTCTGCTAAACGCATACCATATTTTCGATCTGCACGGAAGAAATTACAAATCGCAAGCAGTTTTGTTTGTTCATTTACACCTTTCAAATCATTTACCAAGTTTGCAATTAAATTATCTTGTTCTTCTTTTGAGAATGAACGATAACGCTCACCCGCTTGTTGGAAATCATTTGGCTTCTCAATTTTCTCACGAGATACATAACCTTCAAGTTTCATAGTTGAATCGCGATATACCGAATCTTCAGTTGGATTTTCCGCATGACGACTTGGTTCGTAATTGATTGTAGATGACTGTTGATTTACTTGCATGAAACCATCACGCTGTTGATTATGCACCGCTGCGTACGGACAGTTTACAGGGATTTGTAAGTAATTTGCCCCTAAGCGATAACGTTGTGTGTCTGGATAAGAGAATAAACGTCCTTGTAATAATTTATCCTCAGATGGCTCAATACCAGGCACAGTTGCGCTTGGTGAAAATGCCGCTTGCTCAACTTCTGCAAAGAAATTTTGTGGGTTACGATTTAACGTCATTGTACCTACTTCCGTTAATGGGAAACGATCTTCTGACCACATTTTTGTTGGATCTAGTGGATCAAACTCTAAGGAATCCATTTCATCTAGTTTCATAACTTGTACGTGAAGATCCCATTTTGGATAATTTCCACGCTCAATCGCATCAAATAAATCACGAGTTGCATGATTAAAATCTTTTCCTTGCATTTGTTCGGCTTCTTTTACATTAAAGTTACGTACACCTTGCTTTGGCTTCCAGTGATATTTTACATATACAACCTCGCCATTGTCGTTTACCCATTTAAATGAATGAACACCGAAGCCTTCCATTTCGCGATAATTTGCAGGTGTACCGTAATCAGAAAATACCCAAGTTAACATATGAGTCGATTCTGGTGTTAGCGTCATGAAATCCCAATAACGATCTGGTGTTTGAATATTTGTATTAGGCGCTGGTTTTAAAGAATGCACCATATCTGGGAATTTGATTGCATCACGAATGAAAAATACAGGTAAGTGGTTACCAACAAGATCATAGTTCCCTTCTTCTGTATAAAACTTCACCGCAAATCCCCTTGGATCACGAGCTGTTTCTGGAGAACCTTGCCCATGAATAACCGTTGAGAAACGAACAAATACAGGTGTTTCTGTTCCTTCTTTCTGTAAGAATGCTGCTCTTGTATATTCTTTCATACTATTTTTTGTTACGAAAACACCATGAGCACCAGCACCTCGTGCATGTACAACGCGCTCAGGAATACGTTCACGATCAAAATGAGCTAATTTTTCTACTAAATGATAATCCTCTAATAATACTGGCCCGCGACGACCTGCTGTACGAGAATTTTGATTATCCCCTACAGGAGCACCTTGGTTTGTTGTTAAGCGATTGTGTTGGTTCATTTTGGAGCCTCCTCTTATATAATAATTATTTATTTAAAATAATTATAATTTAATTATTATTAAAAAGAAAGCCAGTTGTCAACTATTTGTTTAAAATTTTTTAAAAACTACTCCTACTATATGATTGATAACCCTTCTTCATCACCTCCATGCCTATGTGCTTGATATAAGATAAAACAAAGAAAAAGTAGCCTATACACATACATAACAATCACAAAAAAACAGAGAAAACCTAAAAGAAATAGAATTTTCAGTCTTCTATTTCTAAAAAAAGAATTTGCTACTTCCTCTTTGTGAGTTCAAGTTTAACACTAAAAATACACGGCTACAAGATGAAAAGTGACAATTTTCTCATTAATTCGACATCATTCTACAATCTATCTTAAAATGTTCACATAATTTTAAAAACACTTATGATCCACGCTTATTTCCAACAAAAAAACTGCCCCCAAAAAACGTTTAGAACGCCATTTGGGAACAGCTTCATATGTACAAATGTATTTTGCTTTCATCAATACAACGCAGTTTACTTACCGGTCTTCCTACTTGTTGATACACCATTTCATTCTCTAAAACTCCAATTTCAATTAAAAACATGACATACTTTCGAATGGAAACTCTAGAAATCCCAACCAATTGTGCCATTTCTTCTGTTGTAAATATTTTTCCATGAAGCAATTGTATCTGTTTCCAAACTAGCTGCAATGTTTGCTTTGTTAGTCCTTTTGGCAGTTCTTTACCTGCAAGAGGTTCTATTTTTTCTTTTTGTAAAATCAATGCATCTAGTTCAGATTGATTAATATTAGGCTGCGCCTTCATAAATTTAAATTTTTCACGATAAGCAGATAATGCTTCCTTAAAACGTTCAAATGTAAATGGCTTAATTAAATAATCTACAACTCCATATTGCAGTGCCTTTTTAATACTTACCATATCATGCACCGCAGAAATCATCATCACATCAATTTCTTTTTCTTTATTTCGAATATGCAATAACAATTCAAACCCAGTATCACCAGGCATAAAAATATCAAGTAATATAAAATCTATATGGGATTCTTCTAGTACACGTAACGCTTCATCTACAGAGTTAGCTATATGAACAAGTTCAAACCCGCCAACTTGTTCTAAATAATGTTTATTTAACATCGCTACCATTGGGTCATCTTCTACAATTAAAACTTTGATCATAGTTCTATCTCATCCCTACTTTTATATGGTGTTTCAATTGAGATTGTCGTTCGCTTTCCTAATACTGAATCGATATGTATAGTTCCTTTTATGCGCTCTACGCTTTCTTTCACAAGATATAAGCCATATCCGCGATTTTCTCCTTTTGTAGAGTACCCTTTTACAAATAATTTATCTATTTCTTCTTGTTTAATCCCATTACCTGTATCTGTAACTTTTACAATTAGTCCATTGTAATATATAATTTCAACATTTACCTGCTTATTTTTACAATCCGCTACTGCATCCAAGGCATTATCAATTAAATTCCCTACAATTGTAATGAGTTCATGAATAATATCCTCATCTTCCGGCTCTGGTAAATAAGCATCTTCATTGATCGTTAATTCGATTCCTTTTTCTCTTGCATAGCTAAGTTTCCCAAGTAAAAAACCTGCAAACACAGGATTTTTTATCTTCCGCATCACATCTCCAATTTCATATTGATGCTCTGATACCATACTGCTAACATACGTTTCTAATTGTTCATAATTCTTCATATGTGTTAATCCCAAAACAACATGCATCTTGTTCATAAATTCATGAGATTGTGCACGCAAAGCCTCTGCATATAGTCGAATACCGGTTAACTGCTCTGCTAATTTTCTTATTTCTGTTTTATCACGAAATGTCGCAATCGCCCCAACAATTTCTCCCTTTACATATAATGGAACCCGGTTCGTAACAATTGTAATTCCATGTAGACTTTGTTCCTCATCGAACTGCGCTACTCCGGTTTGCAATACTTCTTTTATCCGTGAATTCGGCATATATTTCTTAATGTCTTTACCAATAAACTCTTCTTTAATCCCGCTTTTCCCAATTAACCGCCTGGCTTCGTTATTAATTAAAGTAATCCGCGCATCCTTATCAATTGCGATAATTCCTTCTTTGACAGACTGTAACATCGTATTGCGTTCTTCTAAAATCTTTGAAATTTCACTAGGTTCGAGACCGAATAAAATTTTCTTAATGTGTCTAGCCAATAAAATAGCCCCTATAATTCCTACTAAAATCCCAACGCTGACACCGATATACATAATATTTCTGCTTTCTTCGACCATCTCTTCTACATTATTAGCTGAAATTCCAACAGCTACAACCCCTATTTGTTTTTTCGTTTCAGAAAAGATTGGTACAAATACTCGCATAGACCTTCCTAATGTCCCTTTTGCTGTTGATACATACTCTTTTCCTTTCAAGGCCGTTTCCTCATCGCCTCCAACGAAATGTTGGCCTATTTTCGTTGGATCTGGATGAGATTTTCGTATCCCATTCATATCCATAACGACAATGAATTGAACATATGTATTTTTTAAAAGCCGATTTACATTCGGCTGAATTTCAGATTCATCTTTTCTTCCCGATAAAGCATCAATTACGAGCGGTGAATTTGCTGTAATACGTGCAACCACTTTTGCTTTTTCAATTTGACTTTCTTCTGTCGTACGTTCGACATGATGACTAATTAAAATATCAGTTACAAGTAAAGCAAATGCAACTACAGCACATACTAAAAATGCGATCGTTTTCTGCAAGTCCCAAAACGTCTTACTTTTCTCCATCCCGCCTGTTCCCCCTGTAATTTCTATATTGCATGCGAAATCTATAATACTGATTCTTTACAATGAAAACAACTTTTTTTCTTAAGTACGGTTATATGGAACATTTCACTCATTGAAACTCCAAAAAAATCCAGAGAAGTCTTCAACAGAATTATTGGAATATATAACGTTTTTTAGATAGACAAGAGAATATGGCCACGCATAGAAACAATCAGATCTTTTCCTACCACACGCAAGGTTTAAAACAAAAGGAGCCAGCAATTTTATGCTGCATAGCAGCGACTTATATGTTGAAAATAGATATATAAAGAAAGAATAAAACTTATCCCCACCTCTTAAGGTGGGGATAAGTTAAAAAAATGGATGATATGTATCCAACTTAGACATACACAATCCACACCTTTTGGATTCGTAGTATGTCCAAATTCAATATATTTATTTCATCACAGTTTCATTTTATCCCGCTTTAACGGGCAGTAAAGGCTAGCAAAGAACTAGGAAGTAAACTGCCCGTAAAAACCCGATTGGCTCAACTAACATCTTGGAAAGAAAAACCTTTCCCAAGACGAAGTTTCGCTTTATCCCGCTTTAACGGGCAGTAAAGGCTAGCAAAGAACCGGGAAGCTAACTGCCTGTAAAAACCCGATTGGTTCTACTAACCTCTTGGGAAGAATAGCCTTTCCCAAGAGGAAGTTTCACTTTAGTGTTCAATTGAATAGTTTGGCACTTTTGTAATTTGTGCCACTCCTGATTCAATTGCTGCTTTTGCGACTGCAGCTGCTACACTTGGTACAACTCGTTTATCGAGCGGATTTGGAATGACGTAATTTGCATTTCGTTCTTCATCTGTAATGATATTAGCAATTCCATATGCGGCAGCTAATTTCATTTCCTCCGTAACATCTGTCGCACGCACATCTAATGCACCGCGGAATATACCTGGGAATGCTAATACGTTGTTCACTTGGTTTGGATAATCAGAACGTCCTGTTCCAACAACAGCTACACCGGCCTCTAATGCCTCTTCTGGGAATATTTCTGGTACTGGATTTGCCATTGCAAACACGATCGGACTTTCATTCATTGTCTTCACAAGTTCTTTTGTTAATACGTTAGGAGCAGATACACCGATAAAAATGTCTGCGCCTCGAATCGCTTCTTTTAATGTTCCGCGTACATGTTCGCGATTCGTTTCTTTCGCAATCTCGATTTGTGCAGGGTTCATCCATGACTCTCCCTCGCACACGATACCTTCTAAATTTACTAATTTTATATGCTGTGCGCCTGCTTTTAATAATAATTTACCAATCGCAATCCCTGCAGAGCCAGCCCCGTTAATGACAAACTTTACTTCATCCATTGCTTTATCTACTACTTTTAACGCATTAATAACTGCCGCTAAAACAACAATTGCCGTTCCATGCTGGTCATCATGAAACACTGGAATATTCGTTTCTTCTTTTAAACGCTTTTCAATTTCAAAACAGTGTGGTGCTGCAATATCTTCTAAATTAATACCCCCAAATGTAGGTTCTAAATTTTTAACGATGGTTACGATTTCATCTACATCAGTCGTTCCAAGGCAAAGCGGAAATGCGTCGACATTCGCAAACTTTTTAAATAAAATACTTTTCCCTTCCATAACAGGCATAGCTGCTTTTGGTCCAATATTCCCTAATCCAAGTACTGCTGTTCCGTCTGAAACAACAGCAACCATATTACCGCGCGCGGTATAATCGTAAACTGTTTCTTCATCTGCAGCAATTGCCTTGCAAGACTCCGCTACGCCTGGTGTATATGTCAAACTTAAATCATCTGCTGAATTCACTTCTACTTTACTTGTAATTTCAATTTTCCCTACTAACTTTTTATGAAGTAATAATGAACGTTCCTTAATTTGGCTTTCTAACATAGAAATGACCTCCTCCGAATTTTACAAGCTAGCTTATCTGCATACATTACCAAAACATTTTTAATAAAAGAGTCTCCTTTTTATTTTGAATCCACATGCAGGCACCGCCTTATGTTCTTACTCACATAATAAAGCGCTTTCAACAATAAAAATAGATTTTGAAAGTTTTGTAATTCTTTTTGTAAATAAAAAAAGGAGATTAGCAAACGTAGAAAAACGCTATTCTTTTTATAGATTTCTACAAAAAGAATAGCAGATCAAGATGATGAGTTCTTTAATACGATACAATCGAAAGAGGAGTTCATGTACATTTTGTAAAAAGGGGTGGTTCCTTTTATATCGAGACTATTATGTTTTTTTGCAATATAAAAAGCCCCTTTAGTTTTTTTCTAAAGAGACTTTTGTATATTTCTAAATGTATCGAGTTCTTATAAAATGAAACTTCTATTCAAAGTTTCATTTTATCCCGCTTTTACGGGCAGTTAGCTTCCCATAAAAGCCCGATTGGTTCTACTAACCTCTTTTTCCCAAGAGGAAGTTTCACTTTACTGTTCGATTGAATAGTTTGGCATTTTTTTAATTTGCGCCACACCTGATTCAATTGCTGCTTTTGCAACTGCAGCTGCTACACTTGGTACAACTCGTTTATCGAGTGGATTTGGAATGACATAATTTGCATTTCGCTCTTCATCTGTAATGATATTAGCGATCCCATATGCGGCAGCTAATTTCATTTCCTCCGTAACATCTGTCGCACGCACATCTAATGCACCGCGGAATATACCCGGGAATGCTAATACGTTGTTCACTTGGTTTGGATAATCAGAACGCCCTGTTCCAACAACAGTTGCACCAGCCTCTAATGCCTCTTCTGGGAATATTTCTGGTACTGGATTTGCCATTGCAAATACAATCGGATTTTCGTTCATTGTCTTTACATGCTCTTTTGTTAACACATTAGGAGCAGATACGCCGATAAAAATGTCTGCGCCTTGAATCGCTTCTTTTAATGTTCCGCGTACATGTTCGCGATTTGTTGCTTTCGCAATCTCAATTTGTGCAGGATTCATCCATGATTCTCCTTCGCACACGATACCTTCTAAACTTACTAATGTCATATGCTGTGCGCCTGCTTTTAATAACAATTTACCAATCGCAATCCCTGCAGAACCAGCACCATTAATAACAATCTTCACTTCATCCATCGCTTTATCTACTACTTTTAATGCGTTAAGAACTGCCGCTAAAACAACAATTGCTGTTCCGTGCTGATCATCATGGAATACTGGAATATTTGTTTCTTCTTTTAAACGCTTTTCAATTTCGAAACAGCGCGGCGCTGCAATATCTTCTAAATTAATACCCGCAAATGTAGGTTCTAAATTTTTAACGATGGTTACGATTTCATCTACATCAGTCGTTCCAAGACAAAGCGGGAATGCATCGACATTCGCAAACTTTTTAAATAAAATACTTTTTCCTTCCATAACAGGCATAGCCGCTTTCGGTCCAATATCACCTAAGCCAAGTACTGCCGTTCCATCTGAGACAACCGCAACCATATTACCACGTGCTGTATAGTCATAAGCTGTTTCTTCATCTGCCGCAATTGCCTTACAAGATTCCGCTACGCCCGGTGTATATGTCAAACTTAAATCATCAGCTGAGTTTACTTCTACTTTACTTGTAATTTCAATTTTTCCTACTAATTCTTTATGAAGTAATAACGAACGCTCTTTAATTTGACTCTCTAACATAAAAATAATCTCCTCCTAATTTTACAAGCTAGCTACGTCTTTACATAGCTAGCTTGTCTGCTGTTACATTACGAAAACATTTTTAATAAAATTGATGCAGTTACAACCATTGCTGCTCCGCCTAAACGCGTTGAAATTTGTGCAAACGGCATTAATTCCATACGGTTTGAAGCTGATAAAATTGCAACGTCTCCCGTTCCGCCAAGTCCACTATGGCATCCTGTTACAATCGCTGACTCAACTGGGTACATTTTCATAACTTTCCCAACAAGGAAACCAGTTGCAATCATTGTTATTACTACTGATGCACACACCGCAACATATCCAACTGAAAGAACAGCTGCTACATCCTTTAACGGAATATACAATAATCCTAAACCAACCATTAATGGCCACGTTAAGCTTGTCGAAATAAATTTGTATAAATGATATGCACCTTGCTCCATTTTTGCTGGAATTAACTTGAAGTATTTCACAAGTGCTGCTGAGAAGATCATAATGATCGCCCCTGGAATACCAATAAATTTAGAAGCTAATCCACCGAAAATAAAGAACGTACATGCGATTAATAAACCTGCTCCCATTAATGAGAAGTCAATTGGTTTTTCAGTATTTTGTTCTTTTAATAAGTCATCTTGATTACCTGTTTTTACTAATACACCATTACCGCTAAGCTCTGGTTTTTTCTCACCTAATCGCTTCATATATCCAGCGCCTACAATCGCAAACATATTTCCAATAACCGCTGCTGGAATAAGCTGAGATACAAATGTTGCTGATGATTGATTTAAAATCTCACTGTAGGCTAAAGAAAGTGGTAAAATCCCCTCTCCGATACCACCGCTCACAATCGGTACAATGATAAAGAAGAACGTTCTCTTCATTTCGAATCCAAATAATGATCCAACTAATAATCCAACTGCAATAGAAGCAAGTGTTCCTACAACTAACGGAATAAACATACGAATAAAGCCTTGTACTAATACTTTACGGCTCATTCCTAAAACACTTCCGATTACTAAACAAGAAATGTATAAATATAAAAAGTTTGATTTTTTCATTAACATATTTACAGCATTCATTGATGCTGGGTTCATCCAGTTAAAGAACACAAGAAATGAAGGAATAAATAATGAAAGAATTGCTGGTCCGCCAATGTTCCTTAAAATTGGAATTCTCATTCCGATATCGCCGAGGAAAATACCCATAATCATAATAACTGCAAATCCGCCAATCATATCCGCTGGCAACTTATTATATACAGATGCTCCGTAAATAACTGCTGCTAGTACAAGATATAAAGGTAACGGTATAACACCAATTTTTATGTTCATAATTTTTGAAACAAATGTCTCCTGCTTTGTTTCTACCTCACCTGCAGGCGGCATTGTTTCCACTTGCTTTTGAATCCCCATAGAGGCACCCCCTTATGTTGTTATTTACAATGTTAAAACGCTTTCAATAGTAATAATAGTTTTTGTAACTTTTGTAAGTGGTTTTGTAATTAAAAAAAGTGCCCGAACTGTTTTCAATCTGACTTATTTGATTCTATCTTTCCCCTGTCTTCTTTGATTATGAACACTTTTTTTGTGTTATAATTTTAATATTAAGAATTATCAAATATTAGATGAGGTAAATTTACGAAATGAAATTATATGAATGGAGTAAAGATGTTCAAGAAATGTGTGAGGACTCAATTCCTTATGATCCCTTTGTTTTTTCTTTGCTGGCTTCCTTATCAGGATTCATCACGTACATGAAAAAATAATATAGGGGAGATACTTCATGCAGCGACTACAAAAAGAATATACAGAATTACAAGAGTATGATCAGACGAGAAAACGCAAAGGCGATTCAATTATGAATACTATTGATGCTTTTGCGAAGAATGCGCGTTATTTGGAGTGCTGATTGCTATTTTATGCATCCCTTTTTATTTAATTAAAAGTGCTAGAAGTGCGAAATAAAATAAGGGCATGCTAGCTAGAAAAATCTATCAGCATGCCCGTTTATTATGCAGTTTTATATTTTTTATTTTTAATGCTATATACAACATTTAGAACAACTTTATTTTATCCCCATATTTTAAAAATAAAGCTAAATCCCCAAAGAATGTATGCAAGTTGTGATACTATATACATGGAAAATTCAAAACCAGTAAGTTTTCTTTCTAGTTTAATTCTTCTTAGATACATGTAAAAGCAAAATGTAGATAAAACTAATAATAATTCAGCAGTTTTATTTATATTTCCTAATATAGTAATACCGACTCAACTCCTTACATTAAATGGTAGAGAGACATAACCTAAGGATACCATAAGGATTATTTAATTTAAATGAATTTTCACTTTATAAAAAATCTTACTTACTGATTTCTAAACCGTAAACATTATTTGTTTATAGAACAAACTACATAATTGATATTTTAATAAAATAAGCAGCTTGTGGATCTAGTTTCCACAAGCTGCTTATTTATTTCACACCTAACTTTTCCTTTGCTTTCCCAGGTACTTCATTCGCCTTTATTTCTTCGTAACTTTCAATACCATTTGTTTTGTCAGGATATTTACCACTTACATACACACGCAGAACTGCCCCTACTTTTAAGTTTTTCGTTGCAAAAAATTTAACTGTTTCTTCATTCCCTTTTTTATCATAGGATTTCATTGTATACCAATATATGGGTTGTTTTTTCTCATCATGATCTTCCACAGGCTCTTCTTTTCTATTCTCAGTGATTTGAACATAATATTCTTTTGCTATCCATTTTTTTATATCTATCGCATCATTTTTTTCAGCTGCAGCTAGAACTACCATTGAAGATACCGAGAATAATAGCATAAATAACGTAATCCCTATTACATATTTCTTCAAGTGAATCACACCTCTTCTGTCTATTTGCTATGTCTGTTTGTATCATAAAATTTTTATATATGATTTGTTATCGATTTACGTGACAGCAAGATTACATTTATGTAAGGTATTCCTTTTCTCATCACACATATTTTTTGTGATAAAATCAAGGTAAATTAAGGAAATAGAAGGGGGACTTGGGGATGAATCGAGTTGAAGACAAGTTTTTGTCTACTATACTTTCTCAATTTATACATATAAAAGAACGTGCTGGACAAGCAATTGAACAATTAACCGAACAAGAACTCCATTGGCAACCTAATGAAGAATCTAATAGCGTCGCAATCATTATGAAGCATTTAAGTGGAAATATGCATTCAAGATGGACTGGCTTTTTAACAACAGATGGAGAAAAAGAAGAAAGAGATCGCGACGATGAATTCGTTGATACGATCCAATCAAAAGAAGAATTACTCCATATTTGGGAAAAAGGATGGTTCCTTCTATTTTCAACTATTCAAGAACTCAAAACAGATGATCTACTGAAGGTTGTGACCATTAGAAAAAATCCCTTAACGGTTTTAGAGGCCATTCAAATTGAAATTGCCCATTGCAGCAATCACTTAGGACAAATTCTATATATCGGTAAGCAAATTAAAGGTTCAGAGTGGAAAATATTAAGCATTCCGAGAGGACAATCTAAAAACTTTGTTAAATAAAATCAATAAGAAAGGAGCGATATATGGACAAACCAGTTGTAATTGAAGAATATACGGCAAAGTGGGCATTACAATTTAAGAAAGAACAAAAAATCATTAAAGATATTATAGGTGATGCAGTGCTTGCTATTGAACATATCGGAAGTACATCTGTCGAAGGATTAAGCGCAAAACCTATCCTTGATATAATGGTTGGCGTTCATGATCTTAACGAAATAAATACGTTCATTGAACCACTGAAAACAATCGGATATGAACATGTATTTCATCAAGAATTTCCAAATAGAAGATTCTTTCGGAAAGGATTGTGGAGAGCAGGTACGCATCATTTACATATTTATCAATATGGTAGTGAGGACTGGCAAAACAACCTTTCATTTCGAAACTATTTAATAAATCATCCTGATGTACGTAGGCAATATGAGCAATTAAAGAGAGAATTAGCGACTAAGCATCGTTTTGATAGAGTTGCATACACAAATGCAAAAGCGCCATTTATCGTAGATATTATAAGAAAAGCGGAAAAGGAGAGATAAATGTGGATTCTTTACTTCTTACAGCAGTAATCGCTTTGGGTATGTTTTATATTTCCGGTCAGTTAAACAACATTCATACAAGATTAAAGCGAACAGAGGAAAAATTAGATCGAATCGCTAAACATATGGGACTCCCTGAGCATGAAATTAACGAAGAACTTCGCCAACTAGTGAAAGATGGGGATAAAATCAAAGCAATCAAGAAGGCACGAGAGATTTTAGGGTGATCATTGCTTGAAGCTAAACATTATGTTGATTCTTTATAGCGCTATAAAAGCTAGCAAAATGCTAGCTTTTTGCATTTTAAATATATTAAAATGTCGAATTTAAAAGAAAATTGTCTATTTTCCGTTGATTTCTTTTACTATACATGTTAAACTCTTAACAATAAAGAAAGAGTAGCGAAAAACCCTTAAGTTTATAAACTTTCTGAAAATTTAGTTTTCAAAACTTTTTTAACTTCATTGACATTCTTGTGCTGCTCCCGCTCTTTCTTTATCCTTTTAAGAAGCTGTCACAAAGCTAGTACTTTGTGGCGGCTTTTTTTATTTTTCTTACATCCCTGCACTATTCTTTATTGTTTGTTGCTCAATAGGACTTTTTATCAACTTTAAGCAAACTAAAACAATTAAAACAAACCCTACCTCTACCGGATCCGATATAAGAAATAATTTAGGTGGCCCATAAATATCTTGTAAAAACCCAATTAAACTACCCCCACCGTACAGTCAAATATTACATCTGTTCATATACTGATAATAAGTTTATTCTGTTCGTCAAAAAGGGGGGACTCTTTTGGAGTCATTTTATTCTAGAAGGAACTGCAATCCTTATTATTTTCCTTGTGCGCTTCCCGTTCCGGACGGACCAACTGGCGCTACTGGTGCTACCGGACCGACTGGCGCTACTGGATCAACTGGTGCTACTGGATCAACTGGCGCTACTGGATCAACTGGCGCTACCGGACCGACTGGCGCTACTGGATCAACTGGCGCTACCGGACCGACTGGCGCTACTGGATCAACTGG
>NZ_FOLV01000034.1 GCF_900112415.1 Bacillus sp. 491mf | reverse complement strand
AAGTTAGGTGGGAGATAAACTGCCCGTAAAAGCCCGATTGGTGAGGGCTGATAATCAGTGGGGGATGAAGAAAACCCCCACTGATTAAAGTTTCATTTTATATGAATGTACTTTTATTTCTTTCCATTTTTGCACCTTCATATCATAACAGGAAATTGTCTCGTCTAGAAAGTGAATTCAAATAGAATGTATATTTCTATGAATATGAAAATTGTAATAGTTTATGTGGAATTCAGAAGATATAATGAATTATAACAATTGGGTTTTTTATCCATCCCTATTAATGTAGTAGTGCTAAAAATAGAATGTAAAGGGGATAGAGGTTGTGGAAGGTTATGTAGCACAAGAGAAGAAAACAAGTCAGATTCAAGTAGTAAGAGCAGATATAAGTCATGTCGAAGGGATTGCACAGGTTTGTATGGATGGGTGGTTAGCGACATATGATGGTTTGCATAGTCAGGAATATATCGATCGAGTCATTGAAGAATACTATAATTACGAGCGTATTCATAAGGAAGTACTGACGAATGACGAAAATTGGTATGGTTGGTACGTTGCACTTGAAAACGGGCAGGTTGTTGGAGCGATTGGTGGAGGGACAACAGGTGAAAAGTGTGGAGAAATTTTTGTCCTCTATTTAGATCCGAATCGAAGAAGAGAAGGCATTGGGACATTGTTAGTAGACTGTTTTACAGAAATTCAAAAAGAAAAAGGGATTTTAGGGCAGTGGGTGTCGGTTGCAAAGGGGAATGAAAAAGGAATTCCTTTTTACGAGGCAAAGGGATTTGTAAAACAATTTGAACGTCAGGACCTAGGAAGTACGGAAGAAGAACAGGCTGTATATTACAGGTACTGCCGAAATATATAGCAAAATAGCCTCTGCTAAAGAGGCTATTTCATATTTACATGTATCTTTTGTTCGTAGTGCGCAAGCTGATTATTGTCGAAAACAGAAGTATGATCGTATATGCTTTCATCTTGTAAAACAGTGGGTAAAAAATGCTTTGTTAAAGCGTTTATTCCTCTATTTTCTTTAGATAAAATCCAAGAACTATGCTTCCAATCTAAAATTCCTTCAGCTACTTTTTTTGGAGTATGATATGAAATATGTGCTGGGAGGTTAGCGGTAAAAAGGTACAATCCATCGAAATTTGTACTGTCACTTGTCCATGATAATGTTCCTTTATAGGTGACTTCTTTCTCCGTTAAATGTAGTCCTGTCTCTTCCTCAATCTCACGTAGAATACATGCCATTGGCGTTTCCGTTTCTATCATTTTACCCCCAACGCCATTCCACAATCCTTGCAGCGGTGCTTTTTCCCGATTTAGCATTAATATTTCATTATCTTTTCTTATAAAGCAAAGTGTTTGGTTGTACATGTAATTCCCCCTTATTTCTATAATTCTACATAAATAGCTAAATTCCATTTCATTTCGCGGGAAATAATATAAAAAACAGTAGCTTTGTCGAAAGCTACTGTTAGAAAGAGGTTACCTTTTTATTTATAAACTGAATGAGCAATAAAAAAACAATCGACATACCGACAGTTGTAAGAACGAGCGCCCATGCAAGTGGCATGTTACTAGCATCAATTGCCATATAAATGGCAGTTGGGATCGTTTGTGTTTTACCAGGAATATTACCAGCGAACATAAGCGTCGCACCAAATTCTCCTAGGGCGCGAACGAAACTTAAAATCATTCCGCCAAGTAGAGAAGGGAGTGCGAGTGGTAATGTTACATGTAAGAACACTTGTAATTCATTTGCTCCAAGGTCTCTAGCCCCGTCTTCAATTTGTTCATTGGCAATGCTAAACCCCGCTTTTGCTGATTGGTACATAAGCGGAAATGCAACTACAGTTGAAGCAATCACAGCAGCCCAAGATGTAAACATAATAGATTGTTGAAACAAAGTTTCGATCCACTGACCGAGGGGACTGCTTTTTCCAAAGATAATAATGAGGAAAAATCCAATTACAGTGGGCGGCAGTACCATCGGTAATAGAAAAAAGGTTTCTAACAAAATTTTATAGCGCTTCGAGGACCGAGCTAAAACACGTCCAACTATCGTTCCAAATACCATCACAATGATTGTAGAAAGTGCAGCAACTTTTAGTGAAAGAATGATAGGTGACCAAAATGTATCAAATGTCATCGTTACAATTACAACGCTGTAAAACCATATTTTTTAAAGATCGCCATAGCGTCTTTAGACTGTAAGTATTCATAAAAAGCAGTTACCTCTTTTTTATGTTTCGTTGCTTTTACAATTCCTAATGGATAGCGGATTGGTTCGTGTGAATTTGCCTGGGCTGTGTTAGCGATTTTCACTTTCTTTGAAATAAGGGCGTCTGTTTTATAAACAATCCCCGCATTAACATTTCCTGTTTCTACGTATGTTAATACTTGGCGCACATCTTTTGTGTATACAATTTTACTTTGAAGGTCGTTCCAAAGATTTAAATGAGTAAGCGTCTCTTTTGCGTATTTTCCAGCTGGAACAGATTCAGGTGTACCTAATGCAATTTTTGTTGCTTGCTCATCTTTTAACGATTGAAAGTCTTTTAAATTACTATCTTTAGGAACAACTAATACTAACTCATTACCGAGTAGGTTTTTTCCTTCTTTTTGATCAATAAGTCCTTTCGATACGAGCGTTTGAAATTTATCTTCTGCGGCAGAGAAGAATAAATCAACAGGAGCTCCTTGTTCAATTTGCTGTTGAAGCTTGCCAGAACCATCGAAGTTAAATGAGAGCTTTATATTTGATTCTTTCTTTTCATATTGTGCTTGAATCTCTTTTAATGCATCTTGTAAACTAGCTGCTGCAGAAACGGTAAGTTCAACCTTTTCTTCTTTAGCAATTGTTTTTTCTTGTTTATTTGTGTTTGTACATCCTACATTTGTTACGAGAAGTAGTGTGAATAAAATACTGCAAATTAAACGAAATATGAGCTTGTTCATTTTCATTTCTCCCTTCTTTTATCCCCAATCTAATTATAACTAGATATAATTAATTATAAATAGTTATATTTAGTTATGTTGTGATTTTTCTCACGATAGTGAAAATAAATAGAAAGAAAACTGGAATTTTTGTTACAATGAAGGCAGAAAGCGAGGAATCGGCTTATGGATCATCATTCCTACACAACAGAAGAAGTAGCGAAACGGTTAAAAGTATCAAAATTAACAGTGTATGATTTGATTAAAAAAGGTGAATTACCCTCTTATCGAATTGGTAGGCAAATGCGTGTTGATGCTAGTGATTTAGAGCAATATATTACAAAAATGAAAACAGGAAAAGTCCAGGTAGTTTCTTCATCTATGCAAGTAATGAACCCGCCAAGTAAATCTGATTCTTGTATTATCAGTGGACAAGATTTGTCTTTAGATATGTTAACGAAACATGTAGAGAGCCGTTTGAAAGTTTCTAATATGTTAAGGGCATATCAAGGGAGCTTAACAAGTTTGATTCAGATGTATCAAGGAAAAGGAGACATTGTGAGCCTTCATTTGTTCGATGGGGATACGGGGGAATACAACATTCCGTATGTAAAACGAATTTTAGTTGGACAGCCTTGTATTGTTATGAATTTATTATCAAGAACATCAGGTTTTTATGTGCAAAAAGGAAATCCGAAACGAGTGCAAACATGGAATGATTTATGTGGTACATCCATTCAATTTGTAAATAGGGAAAGAGGATCTGGTATTCGAGTTCTTGTCGATGAACAGTTGCGTATAAACGGAATATCAAAAATGGACATTTGTGGATATGATTGGGAAGAATCAAATCATATTGGTGTTGCTTCTCAAGTTGCAAATGGAAAAGCTGACGTAGGAGTAGGAACAGAAAAAGTCGCGCAAATTGTAAATGTAGATTTTGTTCCGCTTATACAAGAACGTTACGATTTAGTAATTTTAAAAACAGAGGAAAACATGGAGCTGATTGAAACAGTAAAAAAGGTATTACAGTCTCCTGAATTTCAAAATGAATTGCGTGCTATTGGTGGTTATGATATAGGTAAAACGGGTCAAATTATGTATGAAACAAACTAAAAAGTGCTGCTTGTAAGATTACAGGCGGCACTTTTAGCTATATAAAGGGGGAGGGGGGTTATACAAGGACATGTGCAAGCGCGTAAATAACTACGGTAAGAAGAGCGGCGCCGCTTACAAGTCCCATGTAATCAAATTTATTAAAAGTAATGTTGTTCATAGTGATCTCTCCTTACTTATGTAATGCAGTAGCAACAATTTTGCATCGATAAAGGGGATAACACAAACCGCCTTGTAGTTACAACCTTTGTTTAGTATGTGAGTGCCTTTTCGATGTTTTTTGCTGCCCTGTTTCTGATTTAAGTATATGACAGGTGAAAGGGAGTAACTATCGAATTAGCTTACAGTAGCATTACAGTTTTGTAAGGAAAAAATTTTAAAAATTGTCACTTAATTTTATTACCAACTATTAATACTTAGTGTTATAATCGAAAATATATAAATCAAATTAAAAAACTGGCATAAAATCCTTTTCTGCCACAGGCAATGTTCAAATAAAGAGAGAAAGCAAGTGCAGGTTATTTTTTGTTCAGCACGGCAGCAACTTGTGTGTTGCAAAGTCAAATTGGATTTATATAAATACAGTTATAAAAAATTAAATTGTAGAAGGGAACAGATCGAATGTATACATTCATTGTAAGGGTGTTGAAATATATATTTAAAACATTTGGGAAAGTGGAGGTATATGGAAAAGAAAAATTACCGCAAAGCGGAGCATATGTCGTAGCTTGTACTCATAGAAGTTGGATGGATGTTGTCATGTTAGCGACGGGGATGTTACCAACGAAAATTTACTATATGGCTAAAAAGGAATTGTTTGAAAGTAAATTTGGGAATTGGTTTTTTAATGGGGTAAATGCGTTTCCAGTTGATCGTGAAAATCCAGGACCAAGTACGCTGAAAATTCCATCTAGGTTATTAAAAGAAGGAAAAGTTGTGGGGATTTTCCCGAGCGGAACGAGATCTGCTGAGGCTACTTCATTGAAAGCTGGTGCTGTTACAATTGCCTTTCGTTCTAATGTTCCGTTAGTTCCGGCTGCATACGTTGGGCCTAACAGTTTAAAAGAATTGTTTCGTGGAAAAAGAGCGCAATTAATTTTTGGTGATCCGATTCAAGTAGAGCAGTCAGAACAAATGGATCGTAAAGAAGTGATGAAACTGATGACAGAAAAATTAAATGAGGCGTTTACACAGTTAAAAGAAACGTTGCAAGAGGATAAAAGAGCATAATGATAATAGGAAAAGACGACCTGGCATAGAAGGTCGTCTTTTCAAATTTATCTATATAAGGGGAAAGGGGACACAAAATTATATAAGCATTACTGCGGCAACATAAATGGATGCTGTAAGAAGAGTCGCGCCGCCAGCAAGCCCTACGTAATCAAACTTGTTAAAGGTAATTTGGTTTTCCATTATAATCTCTCCTTATCTGATTTCATTGTACGAAATCGGGGGCATTTCAACTATCGAATTAGCTTACAGAAAGCTTACATTTTTGTAAGAGAAGTGTAAGGCAGTTCAATGGTATGCGTAACCTTTCTTTTCTAAACTGAGAGAAAGGTTACGCATAAAATGCAAGGGAGGAAACCAAATTGGAAAAGATACGGAGACGTATATTTTTGGGGGCACTTGCTAGTATTGTTATCGTTGTCTTACTATTACCAACAAAGCTTGGTCCAGTAATTGATAAGTATAATCCGTTTTATCAAACGAAAGCGTATTACACAATTGTAAAAGGGATTGGTCAACATATTGGAGATGGCTGGTATGAATATGAGTTTGTTGGATATGATGAAGACGGACGGGAACAGAAGATTACAAAAACGATTCAGAAAATGTTAAAACAAAATGAACCGTTAGAAATCATTGCAAAAGGGCGTTATGCTGAGAGATTAGTTGAAATAGATAAAGAAGATATTCCGTTAAATGCGAGAGGGAAACTTTTAACAATACAATAAAAAGAAAGACATATTACAATACTGTAAGGTATGTGTAATGTAATTCGATAGTTGCGATCGTGGGTATGACCTATAATAAAAATAGAAAGAACGAAATACATCTTTCTGTCTGAAGTAATAATGTGATGAAAAGGATTAACAACCAACTATATGTAAGTCTCATCTCAAAGGAGATGGGACTATTTTTCTACCTTACAAAAATGTAAGGTTTACGTAAGCAAATTCAATGGCTCTTTTGTCATATTTCTCTCATAATGAAAATAGATATAAAAGTTAGGGAGATTATAGAAGGGAGACGATCGAAATGCAAAAAGAAGAAGTAGTTAATGTTCCGTTGGTAGAGTGGTTTAGCTACTTTGGTGTTGCGATTGTATGTATTGGGATTTTTGATATAATCACAAACTTTATTGTTTAATAATATAGATGAAACAAGAAGGCGAGCCTTCTTGTTTTTTTATTATATATATTTTAGAAATTTGTACTATATAAATGCGAGTTGGTGATATAAAGACTACTTTCTTTTTATGGGTGGGCGAGAGCATTTGGCCATGTATAGGGGCCCTTTCCTGCCGCGTGCGGAGTTTAAAACAAGAGAGTAGGTCATATTTTATCCTGCACAGCAGCGACCTTTATGTCGGAAAATGAAAGTGGATGTCGCTATCAATCATTGAAACTCGTTTTGATAATTGATAGCAAAATATTACATTTTTATAGTTGTTTTGTATCCTCTGCATCGTAAAATCAGCCTTAAGAAGGATGTTGGTGCTGTATATTCTTGGTATGATAGATAAGGAAACAGTTGTATATACGTAATGCTGAAAGGGGACAAATTTCAGCGAAAGAAGAGGGAATACACATGAAGAAATTCTTTGTAGGATTCTTAGTAGTTTTAGGAGTATATATGTTTTTTCGAGGCGAATCAGCAGGTGTGGGGAAACCTGTAAATCAGATGAGTTATGTTGATTCAGAAGAAGCAAAACAGGCGAAACAAGTTATTAGCGAAGAGGCTAAGAAATATAATCTTCCAGAGTGGATACCCCTTACAATTGCTGAGCATGAGAGTCGTTTCAATCCGAGAGCTATTGGAGATCAAGGAACGTCGTTTGGGTTGTTTCAATTGCATCGCGGTGGTGGACTTGCTCCTGAGAATCTAACAGATGAGGAGTTAAAAGATCCGCGGAAAAATGCTGAAATTGCTATGCCTCATTTGGCAAAAGGATATAAAAGAGGTATGGAAAAAGGGTTAACAGAATTTGAGTTACTTAAATATGTAGCGAACACATCTGGCTGGCCTGGTACTCTCGGGCCAGAGTGGACTGATAAAAACATGAAATATAATATCGGACTAGAGAATGTATATTATCAAAATAAAGGTGTTATGAAAGAGTAGGTCCTGTGATGACCTACTCTATTTTTCTGTAAAATATGTCGCTAGCTGCGCTTTTACTGCTTGTAATTGCATAGAAACTTGAGGGATTTTATAGCCGACGTATAGTGGTGAAACGACAAAGCGAGGAACGACTTTACATATAATGTTTCCATTTAAGCCATAAAAGAACATGTTATAACTATTACATCGTTTATGAAAGTCTTGTAATACGTAGCGTATAGTTTTTTGAATATAATCGGCCATTAGATCCATTTGATTTTTATTTTCTATTATAATGTTAAACTCTACGAAACCGATAATTGGATGAGTAGAAATATTTAGTTCAATTCCATGTTCTTTGCTTACAACGATTCCTTTGAAATGTTCGATTCTTACATTTTGTCGATAGTCGACTTGTTCCATACCAATAATTTGCATATGGGCATGGTGGATTGTTCCTCCTGATAGAGGTCCGTGGTTTTTATATAAAATAACAGATTGGAATTTTCCGCTTTCTTCTAATGATAACCAGTGCCCAACTGAAAATCGGATAAGCTTTCGCATATGCTCTTGTGTATAGGTTGCAATATGATCATGACAGTTATCAGTTTCGATAATGACTGTTTGTAATGTGTTTTGTAATGTTGGATATTTATTTTTTAGCCAAATAATTGTTTCATCTGTTTCTAAAATGTCGCTTAGTTGTGTTTGATCGCAAAATGGGCAAGCTGTTTCTTTATTTTGCATACTGTTTGGTTTTTGTTGTCCAATCTGATTTGAAAAGTATAGCTGTTGTTGCATCTTTATATTTCTCCCCCTATTTGTCATACTCCAACTAATACATATTCGTGAAAAGTCATTTTAAATCCTTTATAGTAGAATTAGGGAAAGATAGACATATTATAAAAATTGCTAGCAGCAATTTGTGATAGAGCAAAACAAAGACGAGATACTCTTCCTAATTTAGGATATCTCGTCTTTATTGTTTTCGTTATCTTTTTATAAATTGTTAATTTCATCAATGATTGGTTTTGCATCAACTAAAATGTGAATAACGGTTTTTACAATATCCAGCACGTTCTATTCCTCCTTATGATTTTGAACCACAGCTGCCTTTTATGTATGAATGTGTCTATTTACATTATTTTCAGAAAAATGACTATCCAAACGTGTTTTAGGAGAGTATAATGAAAAGGTAAGTATAAAATTCCGTACGAAAGAGGTGAAAGAGATGAATCGTTCTATAGTTATGCGCACGCAATTTTTAGATTTTATCTACATTTGTCGTGCGATTTTTCATCGTGTAGTTGCTAACGGGATACGTATGCCCTTTTTTAGCAATTTCATAATAACTATTGAACGATAGAGGTCTCTTCACCCATTTTATAGAAACGTGTGAAAAGGGAACTATGGTGGTTCCCTTTTCTATTTTGAAATGAAAGCCGTGGGTAAGGTTCTTTACTCATGGCTTTTTTACGTTGAAAGGAGTACGGAAAAAATGATGATTTGTAGTGTAAACAATATAGCGAAGACGTTTGGTGGAAATGTCATATTTGAAAATATATCATTTGAAATAAAGACAGGTGAACGCATTGGGCTAGTTGGTCGAAACGGTAGTGGGAAAACAACAATTTTTCAACTATTAACAGGAATTGAAAATGTGGATGGCGGTGCGATCCACATGAAGAAAGGGACGCGTATTGGTCATGTTGCCCAAATTCCGAAGTTTACTGAAGGAATGACTGTGTATGATGTATTATGTTCTGCGTTTGCGAAAGAGCAAGCATTAGAAAGAAAGATGCGTGAACTTGAACAGAAGATGGCGGTAAATGTTACGGAAAAAATGATGGCGGAGTACGGAGAAATACAGGAGCAATTTTCGTTTCTAGGCGGTTATGAAATAGAAGCAAATATTATGAAAGTGGCTAATGGACTGCAAGTGACAGAATTATTTTCACGCAATTTTAGGGAGCTAAGCGGCGGTGAACAGACGAAAGTGAGTCTTGCATATATGCTCCTTAAAAAGCCGGACTTATTGCTTCTAGATGAACCGACAAACCATTTAGATTTATTCGCAGTGGAATGGCTTGAGCAATTTTTAAAGGAATATGACGGGACAGTCGTTGTGATTTCACATGATCGTTATTTCTTGGATGAAGTCGTAACGAAGATTTTTGATTTAGAAGATGGAGAATTATATGTATACCATACGAACTATTCACGGTTTGTAAAGGAGAAAGAAGAAAGATTGTTGCAAGAGTTTCAAGCGTATCAAGAGCAGCAAAAGAAAATAAAGAAAATGAAAGAAGCCATTAAAAGGCTTAGAGAGTGGGCCAATCAAGCGAATCCGCCAAACGAGGGATTGCATAAACGTGCCCGCAATATGGAACGTGCTCTAGAGCGAATGGAGAAATTGAAGAAACCAGTTTTAGAGCATAAGCAAATGGGGCTTCAGTTTGAAGGACAAGAACGCAGCGGTAAAGATGTTGTGGTCATGAAAGAAGTAGGAAAGAGTTTTGATGAACGTGTTTTATTTCAAAATGTAGAATTACATGTTCGTTTTCAAGAGCGCGTTGCGGTTGTTGGACGGAACGGTACAGGAAAGACAACGCTATTGAAATTATTATTACAAGAAATGAATCCAGATATAGGTGAAATTCGCATTGGTAGCGGAGTAAAACTCGGCTATTTGTCTCAACATGTGAATGTGGACAGTAAACAAACGGTATTAGAAATGTTCAGGGAACAGGTAGCAGTAACAGAAGGAGAAGCACGTCATATACTTGCTCGCTTTCTATTCTACGGCATGGCTGTATTTAAAAAGGTGAATCAATTAAGCGGGGGCGAACGAATGCGTTTGCGGTTAGCGCAGCTTATGTATCAAGATATTAATTTTCTTGTACTCGATGAACCGACAAATCACCTTGATATTGAATCAAGAGAAGTATTGGAAGAAGCGCTTGAACAGTATAATGGCACAATTTTAGCGGTTTCTCATGATCGTTATTTTCTAAATAAGTTGTTCCCTAAAACGTATTGGATTGATAATCAAACAGCGTATGGATTTACTGGGAATTATGCCTTTGCACGTGAAAAGTGGCAAGAAAAAAGAGAGAAAGAACAACGAAGCGTTGTGAAAAAGGAAAAAGCACCACCTGTGCCGAAGCCTATAAATAAGGAGATTATCGATCTGGAAGAGCATGTTATGAATGTGGAGCAAAGTATATACGAACTAGACTGCAAAATGGCTAAAACGAAAAATATTGCAGAGTTGGAGAGGCTGCATAATGAAAAAGAGCGAAAAGAATTGTTAAGAACAAAATTATATGAGGATTTAGAGAATGATATAGATATGTAGAATTAAAAAGCTGGTGGATACCAGCTTTTTAAATTGTGTATGTATCTTATATATAAATTCATTTAAGTCATCGCTTTGTTGTTGTACTACACGTGACCCGCTTAATTTTTAGATGTTGATTCTTTTTTTGTAGAAAATAACCACATGAAAAATTCATAAAATGCCACTATAAATAATGACTGTATAATATTCTCGATCCATTTGAATTGATTATAATTGTTATAATCAAATAAAACGAGAATAATATATAGGGGAATCAAAAAAGTTAAAGGTCTTTTAAGTTTTAGAATCATAAGGTATCATTCTCCTTTACATATTAACCACAATTCCACTTTAACATAAAACACTTACAGTTTCTGTATATTGGAATTTTAGTGTGGCATTCCCGTTTTTTAAGAAAGATGGTTTGATGATTCGGATGGGGAAGAATATGGAGTCTGTATATTTTGTTTGAATACGGGGGGAAACTTTATGCTAGGATATGCCCGGCTACTTACGATTGTTCTCATTTGTATTGTGTATGCTTTGCATATTCCACATGGGAAACTAGGCTTACAATTATTTGTTGGCGCTGCTTGTCTGATTTATGTTGTGAATCATTGTTTGCTTATGATGCCTCATAGCGGAGAGCGACGAATATTTTTTATATTGTTATCGAATGGGATTGTAACAGCTATATTTGGATTCTTATTTCCAAAAGTAGATTTGTATTTAATTTTGTTCGGTGTAGATGCGGTAACTTTATTTATTAATATTCAATCGAAAATGATAGCCCGTTTTTTTATAGGATTTTTCTTTATCTGTTGGTTTGCTATTTTAATATATTCATATCAATATTTTGGAGCGTTTGAAATTTGGGGCAATATTATTTCGTTTATGTTCGTTGTATTTAGTGCTCTTACTGGCGGGTTAATTAAAAAACTAACATTAGCTCGCCAAACGGTAGATGAACAGTATGAAAAGCTAACTTCATCACATGAAGCGCTTCAGGAGGCACATGAGCAATTGCAGCTATATGCAAAAGAAGTGGAAGAATTAACGGCAGTGAAAGAGCGAAATGATATTGCCCGTGAAATTCATGATACGGTAGGTCATAATATGACGGCATTACTTGTTCAATTACAGCTTGCTGAGGAATTATTGAAACAGAAATCAGATCAAACTGGAACGGTTCTGCAAACATGTCATGAGTTAGCGAAAAAATCGTTGCAAGAGGTGAGGGCCTCTGTGCGAACTTTGAAAGAAGAAAATACAGGAGACTTAGTCAGTAATATTAGGCAGATGTTAAATGAATTTTCGAATGCAACAAATGTGAGAACGACATTTAAACTGAACGGTGATCCAGTCATTATTCCGTTATCATTACACCCCACTATATTGCGTATTATGCAGGAATCGTTAACAAATGCAAAGCGTCATGGTAAGGCAGGTACATGTGAAATGAAACTGTCTTGTTTAGATGGAAAGGTGCATATTTCTATTTCTGATGATGGAACAGGCGTAAATGAAGTACATCCTGGTTTTGGACTAATCAATATGAAGGAGCGCGTAGAAGAACGCGGGGGAATGATTCGGTTTGAAAGTGAAAAAGATAAGGGATTTCAACTAAATGTGGAGTTCCCACTAAGGGAAAAGACGTGGGTGATAGGGGGCGCGGTATGATTCGAATTATGATTGTGGACGATCAGTCGCTAGTTCGTGATGGATTAGCGATGTTATTAAATTTACGCCCAGAACTTGAAGTGGTTGGAACTGCAAGCGATGGAGAAGAAGCTGTGCAAAATGCAAAGCGGATTCAGCCTGAAATCATTTTAATGGATATTCGGATGCCTCGTACAAACGGTGTGGAGGGAACGCGTTTAATAAGGGAGCGATTTCCCCATATAAAAGTACTTATGTTGACAACGTTTAATGATAGTGAACTTATTTTTGAAGCGCTTGAACAAGGGGCAAGCGGCTATTTATTAAAAGATATGGCGACAGATACAATTGTGCAAGCGATCTTGACTGTGCATGCTGGAGGCGTTGTACTCCCGCAAGATATTACCGCTCAAATTGTGAAAGAATTGAAGAAAACGAAAGATTATGTTGCTGAGCAGTGTGTTCCAGAACAAATCGGACAGTTAACAGAGCGAGAAATAGAAGTGTTGCGGGAATTAGGATATGGATTAAATAATAAAGAAATCGCGGAGAGATTATTTATTACGGAAGGAACAGTAAAAAATCACGTCTCCAATATTATTAGTAAATTGGAGCTTCGTGACCGAACGCAAGCAGCTATTTTTGCTGTGCGGTACGGTGTGACAGCTTACATATGACTTTTGGCATAGATAAGTATGAAAAAGCAGCAGATGATGCTGCTTTTTTGTTATGCATTTTCTATCTAAAGAGCGATGGAAAGATGAAGTTTTTTTTTTACAATCATAGTGAGATTACATTAAAGGGGTTGAATCGACATGTTAGTCGTAGATCATATTACAAAGTCTTTCGGGGAAAAAGAAGTCGTGAGGGGCGTATCATTTTCGATTGAGAAAGGGGAAACATTTGGACTGCTTGGTCCAAATGGTGCAGGGAAATCAACAACAATTTCAATGATTTGTGGGCTCTTTCCATATGATAGCGGGGATATACGTGTTGGTGGAAAGTCTGTGAAAGAGCATCCGATGGAGACGAAACAAAAAATTGGTGTTGTTCCGCAAGATATTGCTTTATATCCGACACTTTCGGCGAAAGAGAATTTAATTTTCTGGGGGAAAATGTATGGACTTAGCGGAGCGGCAGCGAAGAAACGTGCGGATGAAGTGCTAGCGTATGTTGGTCTAGAAGAACGCGCGAAAGATAAAATTGAAACCTTTTCAGGCGGTATGAAGCGCCGTGTAAATATTGGCGTGGCGCTTATGCATGAACCTGAACTATTAATTATGGATGAACCAACAGTTGGAATTGACCCGCAATCACGAAATCATATTTTAGAAACAGTGAAAAAGTTAAATGAAAAGGGAATGACAGTTATTTATACGAGTCATTACATGGAGGAAGTCGAATATTTATGTGAGCGCATTGCGATTGTAGATCATGGAAAGGTCATTGCGCTTGGAACGAAGAGTGAACTATGTAATCGTCTTGCAGATGGTTTCATGGTGAAGCTACAGGTTAATCATTACGACCAACAATTATTGCAGAAATTACAAGCACTTCCTGTTGTAGAGCGTATTGTAGTGGATGAGGATTCGAATACGATTGATATTGCTCTAACACATAGTGATGCAGTTGGTATGGTCGTTTCAGAAGTTGTTGGAAATCGTGTGCAAATTGCAAAGCTTGAAGTACAAGAACCGAATTTAGAAGCACTCTTTTTACAACTAACTGGTCGTTCACTTCGTGATTAAGGAGGAGAGAATATGAAAAGTTTTATTATCGCATGGAAAGATTTTAAGATACGTTTTACGGATCGGCGTGGTTTCGTGATGATGTTACTTATGCCGCTTTTATTAACAGCTATTTTAGGGTCAGCTTTAAGTGCGGTTATAGATGAAGGCGGATTACCGAAAACAGTAATTGGCTACTATCAGGAAGATGAAGATACGTTTGCTACTATGTTTCGAACAGACGTATTGGAGGCAAAAGAAATAAAAGATGATGTGAAAGTCGAGAAAGTTTCGTCGCGAACCGATTTAGAAAAGATGTTGAAGGAGAAGAAGATTGACGCTGGGATTATCATTCCGAAGCAGTGGAGTGAACATATACAAGAAGGAAAATTTAAAAAAGTTGAACTGCTTACGGATCCTGCGAAAGACATACAAGCAAAAATTGCAGATTCATTCATTCAATCTTTTGCTGAACGAGTGCAAACGGTAGCTTTTGCGACAAAGAGCGTAGTAACGGACCTGGCGCAATCTCAACAAGGGAATGTGCAAGAAGTAGCAAAGAATATGGGAACAGACTTACAATCTATTGCAACTTCACATGAAACTGGAATTCAAACAGGCACAATTGGTAAGAACACGGTTGTGGCTATGCAATACTATGCGGCAGCGATGTTGGTGATGTTTCTTCTATATAACGTAACAGTTGGTGCAAAATCAATTATAGGAGAACGGCGAACAGAAACGTTAGCAAGGTTATTAACGACACCGACAAGTGCTTATTCTGTCTTATTAGGGAAATTTTTTGGAACGTTACTATTTGCGTGTATTCAATTTGGCGTATTTGTCATTGCAACCCATTATGTATTCGGTGTGAATTGGGGGGATGACATTGCACAGCTTATTGCAGTGGGAGTTTCCTATGCAATTTGTGTGTCGGGATTATCAATGCTGATCGCCGCCTTTATTCGAGATGAAAGAACAGCAGATGTTATGGGCGGGATTGGTATTCAACTGTTAGCGGTATTAGGCGGTTCTATGTTACCAATTTATGCATTCCCTAGTACGTTGCAAAAACTTGCTAATATTGCCCCAAATAAATGGGCGCTTACGAGTTTTCTAGATATTATGTCAGGAACGTCTTGGAATACGCTATTACCAATTATTTTGAGTTTATCTAGTGCTGGCATCCTTTCCGTTATCATTGGAACATTACGGTTACGGACTAGATAGGGGGAGAGAGCAGTGAAAAAAATTTGGGCGATTTGTTCACTAGAGTTAAAGCAAATATTAATGAAGCCGCAAAGTTATTTTCTTATGTTAGGTATGCCGATTCTTTTCACATTAATTTTTGGTGGACTTCTAGGTGGAAGTGGTAATGACAAAGTGAAAATTATTTTGGTTGATGAAGATCAATCCAAATTGTCGGCGTATTATTATGAATCATTAACGCATAGCGATCTTGTGAGTGTGGAAAAAGGATCATATGAAGAGGCAAAGAAGAAAATTGAAAATAAAAAAGCCTCTGGTATTGTAACAATCGGGAAAGACTTTCAAAAGCAAATGTTAGATGGAAAAGGTGATAAAGTTCTATTTCAATCTAGTGCTGATTTTACAGGCGGTGCTTCTGTAGAGCACGTGTTACAAAGTACACTAAAGAAAATGGAAGTGGAGGTAAAAGGAGCGAATGTATGGAGCCAAAATAGCGGAAAGTCTTGGGAAACAATGTACGAAACTATCCATACGAAAGCAGAACCTGTTCATATTCAAAAAGAATCTATTGTAACAGGAAAGAAAACAATTAATGGTGTATCAGCTAGAGCGGCAGGATTTTCAATTTTATTTGTAATGATTGTTATGCTGAGTAGCACAGGAACGATTTTAAAAGCAAGGCAAATGGGAGTGTGGCATCGCTTGTTGGAAACACCTGTTACAAGAGTGCAAGTACTAGCTGGATATATTCTCTCATTCTTCCTAATTGGTTGGCTTCAATTTGGAGCACTCATGATATTAACGAATCTATTATTTGATGTACAGTGGGGAGATACGTTAGGAATTATTGTGCTTGTTTCGGTGTTGTTACTTGCTGTTATTGGGCTAGCTTTATTGTTAGCGAGTGTGGTGAAAACGACAGAGCAACAATCGGCATTAGGAAATATCGTCATTATTTCAACTTGTATGATTAGCGGACTGTATTGGCCAATTGAAATAGAACCGGAGTTTATGCAAAAGATTGCAAACTTTGTCCCGCAAACATGGGCAATGCGCGGTTTTACAGAATTAATTGCGAGAGGAGGAGCACTGGTAGATATAGCAGGATATATTGGAGTGCTACTTTTATTTGCTGGTATCTTCTTTGTTATCGGTTTAACAAGAATACGTTATGATTGAAAAAAAGAAAGCAGAATTTACAGCTTTGCACGCTGCATTCTGCTTTCTTTTTCTTGTTCTCCCGTTGACCTAAATGAAATGATAATCGCAATCCCGAACATGAAGATACACATTAAAAAGAGGACGAACGTCGGGAAGAACGGGAATAAGAGTAATGCTCCTAATATGACGAGCATTAAACAAATATAGTTCAAGACGTGTAGGAATAACTTGTCCATGTTTTCTCCCCTTTATTAAGAATCTGTTATTATCGTATGCATGTCTAGTAATTAATAGAATGGTTTTTGAAGAGAATTTTCGCGTAATGTAAATGTTGGAACATGTAAGTTGCTGCTAAGAAGGACAAAAAGTGCCGCATTCACGCCTTTGCACATCCATGCACGCACGATATCTCTTACCTAAAAGAAAATGTTTTGCAATGTGGATTTATATATGTAGCGTGTCATCGCATATAAAATAACAAGCACTCTTTCCAAAATGAAAAGAGTACTTGTTATTTTAAAATCTTTTATTTTTTTAATTTCGTAATTAAATTCCCTTCCAAAAATAAATCGGAAGTTATTAATCTTTTATTTGCTTTTTCGAAATCTTTTTCTGACAATGCCTTTACTTTGTCTCCAGTTTTGAAGTTCCATACTTCGCCTTTGTCAAATGATCCGTGTTTATTTAAAAAGATATAATCACCTTTTGCAAACGAGCCATCTCGAAATGGGACGTAATGATTTTCAACGTTTTGATCAAATAAAGGTTGTCCTAAGAAATATTTATCATTTTGTTCAATACCTAATAAGTATAGAATCGTTGGTGTAATATCTAAATGACCGCTTGCTCGTTCATCAATTTTACCTTGTTGCTTATTTAATTTCACACTATGAACAAGGAAAGGAACTTTATCATATTGACGATCGAATTTTTGTTGTAATTTAATCTTATCTAGTTCTTCTGGAGGTAATCCAGCATCATGGTCTCCGTAAATGGCAAGAATAGAAGAATCATATAAACCTGTTTCTTTCAGTTTTTTAATAAAAACACCTAATGTTTGATCAATATAGTGAACGGAATGAAGGTAGTTCCCCATTAATGTATTTTCTAGGTCGCCTAGTTGTAACTCCCTATGCTGAGGCGGTATTTCAAATGGATGGTGATTTGTTAATGTAATTAAGAAACTAAAGAAAGGTTGTTTCAACTTTGGTAATTGATCCCCCATTTGATTTAGAAAATCCATATCTGATATACCCCAGCCAATTTGTTCCCCAGGTTGAAGATCTTTTGCAAACATAGATTGTTGGAATCCTAAGTTACGATGCATAAACGCTCGATTCCAAAATCCGCCTTCATATCCATGGGCTGAAAGTGTAGCGTAACCGTGTTCATCTAAAATAAATGGTAATCCTTCGAATGTATTATCAGCGAAGTTAAAGTAAATACTCCCATTAAATCGAGATGGATGCATGGAAACTAATGATGTAAATTCACCATCTGACGTTCTTCCTTGGTCGGTCTGATCAAAGAAATTTGGGAAGTAAGTACTCTCCCTTTTAAAGCGATTTAAGTTTGGAGTAATTTCTTGTCCATTGACAGTTAAATCGATAACAAAGTTTTGCAAAGATTCAGCTTGAATGAGAATTACATTTTGTCCTTTTGCTTTTCCAAACTGTACTCCTTTTACAATTTCTTTATTTTGTTCGTGAAACCATGTGTTTATATTGTTTATTTCTTCTTTAGAGACATCTTCTTTTAAAATCATGGTATTTATATATTTATAAATATCGAAAACGTGGTAATTTATAATCCCTAGATGATCTGCAACCCACGAATTCGAAAAGCGAGCCGTTGTAATGTTTGATTCTTTCACGTATGTGTACTTCTCTCGTAGCGGAAATAAGACAAGCAGTGCAATTACGAGGAATACAATTGCGTGAACGATAATACTTTTAGAGTATTGGAATAAGTCTTTTCGAATCATAATGACATAGACGAAAATCAATAGGAAGATATCGAGGAAATAAATAATATCTTTTCCTTCAATCAATGTCCAAATACTGTCCGTTAAATCAGATACTTGCCCAAATTGTTTAATTAAGCTGATAGAGAGTAAATCATGAAAGTAGCGATAATAAATGGCGTTAGATAGCAATAATAGACTAAACAGAAAATCTAGTGTAATTATAGAAATAATCCGCCATTTTTTCGAAAATAAATGAATAATTGGAAGAACGAGTACGATTTCAAAGAAAGTAATGCGTATTGTAATTTCTTGTGGTTCAGCCAAAAATACGCTGTAAAATAAGTTTAGTTTCCATAAAAGGAAAACGGTAAAAATAATGAAGTCAAGTTTTGACAATATAAAGTTTTTTGTCTGAGAATATAATGTCAACATGTAGAAAATCCCCTTTTGTATACACACAGTTGTAATGAAGAATGATAGTGGGCTGTGTCATTTATAAGTTATTTTTATTTTAGCATGAAACAAGGATTGTTCTCTAGAAGACAAAAATTGGACAGGGAGTACATTCCCTGTCCAATTTTTGTTAAAAGATAAGGATTTATCCCGCTATTCGTGGGCAGTAAGACCCCCACCTCAAGATTGAGAGAGAATCGAAGAAGATAGGTGGGGATAACTGTCCGTAAAAGCCCGATTGGTTCAACTAATAATCAGTGGGGGATGAATCCCCCACTGATTAAAGTTTCACTTTATAAAATTCGAGTTGTTTTATCCTCCAGTGTGAAAAGAAAAAATACCTTCCCGTCAGAGAATAAAGTAATTATCTTTGCTGAATAGCCTATCGTACTTGGCTTATTTTTGTAGGGTTGTTTCTAATACATACCGCTCAATTGCATAAGCAACGCCGTTTTCATTATTTGTCAACGTAACAACATCACATAAATTTTTTACGGCAGCTTCTGCATTTCCCATTGCAATCGATAAACCTGCTACCTCTAGCATTGGTACATCATTAAAATTATCCCCAATGGCAATTGTATCTTGTAAAGGGATATGAAAATATTTTGCCATCTCCTGTAATCCGGTGCCTTTATGGCCGTGTTTGTCCATAATTTCTAAGTTTGTTGGAGCAGATGCAGTCACCATCACTGCGTCATCTTTTTCTAATGATTGTAGCAATTGTGTACGATTATCTTTATTGAATGTAAGGATGAAGAATTTTGAAATTTCAATAGTTGAATCGGATATTACATCTTCAATACTTTGGAATGTTGTAATTAAGTTAGCCTTTAGTTGCTTTTCGGTAATTCGTTCAATTTCTTCAATTGTAATGTCAAGAGACTCTTCATTTAGTTGAAAAGACTTTGTAACTTGTTCTTTCCAATTATACGGTGCATACACACCTTTGTTTGTATAGAGTTTATACGGAAACTTCTCCGCTTCGAGTTGCTTGGCAATTTCATATACTTTTTCTTTCTTTAAAGTACGTGAGTGAATGACCTTTCCATCAGCGTATACTACTGCCCCATTACTAGCACCTAGTGGAAGGGATAATTGATATTGCTCAAGTAGTTTTAAAATATCTTCTTTGGCTCTACCAGAACAAATCATAACGATGTGTCCTGCTTCTTCAGCATTTCGGATTGCTTCCAAGTTTTCATTGGAGATTTCTAGATTGGATGATAACAGTGTGCCATCCATATCAAGTGCGATTAATTTCAAAGTGCTCACCTCTTTGTTTCCATCATACTATATATACGCAAGTTAAAACACCGACATAAAGGCCTTCTTTCTTTTTAAAAGGTGGACGAGGCCATCTGGCTGCGCATAGTAGCGACTTATATGTCGCTACTATTACATATATATTAGAAAGCAATAATAGTATTAAAGATTCCTAAAAAAAATTGTAATAAATTCATAGAGCTATTGCTTAAATAAAATAGTTATGTTACATTAATGTTACAAACGTTACAGTTGTTACTTAAATGTAACGTTAATTTAAAAACTTTGAACAAACTATTTCTTAGAGATGACATAAATTTTAATTACATATAAATACTTATAAAAAAAGGAGAATGAGAACAATGGAAAATAGAGAAGTATTACAACTAACAAAAATGGATTTACTAGGATCAGTAGGAGCGGCGGCAACATTAACGGCACTAATCGTATTTTTATCAAGTGTTTTAGTTTAATTGTAAAAAACGAGCGGAATATATACATCTTATAAAAGGAGAATGAAAACAATGGAAAACAAAGAAGTATTACAACTAACAAAAACGGACTTATTAGGATCAGCGGGAGCAGCAGCGGTATTAACAGCATTCATCGTATTTCTTGCAAGTGCGTTAGTATAATTTAAAGCAATTTTGTATAGGAAGTAGAGCGGAAAACTATTACAAAGTGCAAGTTACATATAGAAATCTATTAAAAGGAGAATGAGGATAATGGAAAACAAAGAAGTATTACAATTAACAAAAGTGGATTTATTAGGATCAGCAGGAGTAGCAATGGCTTTAACAACATTAATTATGTTTCTATCAAGTGCGTTAGTATAATTTAAGTAGATAATTTTGGACGTGAGAGAAAAGAGGGACTTCGGAAAACGAAGTCTTTTTTTGTTGTACTATTATGTCAGAGCAAATAAAAAACGACATAAAACTTTCTTAGGAGGATGAGCACATTTGGACATGCATAGAGGCGGTAAGTTCCTTTTTCTGCTGCACGCAATGTTTAAAACAAAGGGAGAAAGCGAGTACGGGTCATGCTTTGTTTTACATATCAGTGACTTAGACGATGAAAAAGCAAGATGGGTTTATATAGTGGGGGAAATGTTAATTCGTATGGGATGGATAGAAAAAAGTCGAATTTTCTATGTGAGAAAAAGGAAGGTATTTGACGGAAAAGACAGAAGATTTAAAATTGACAAAAACAAATTGCGGTGCGGTTTGTTTTTTTACTCGTAATTGGAAGCGTTTTCGTTTTTTGGGAGAAGAAATTAGAAAATTATATTGCAGGGGGATGAGGAAGTTATGAAACAAAAGTCCATGGAAGATTTAGCGGCACAAATGGAGGATTTTTTTCCAGTACGTGATGTTGACCATTTAGAATTTTATGTTGGTAATGCAAAACAAACGAGTTATTACCTTGCAAGAGCATTTGGATTTAGCATAGCTGCATATTCTGGTTTAGAAACAGGAAATCGAGATAAAGTATCTTACGTACTTGTACAGAAAAATATGCGTTTTGTTGTGTCAGGTGCTTTGAATACAAATAGCCGTATTGCTGAATTTGTAAAACAGCACGGTGATGGAGTAAAAGATGTAGCACTTCTAGTAGAAGATGTAGAGAAAGCATATACAGAAGCTGTAAAGCGTGGAGCAGTTGCGATTGCCCCGCCAGAAGAGCTATCTGATGAACATGGAACTCTAAAAAAAGCGGTCATTGGCACATACGGTGATACGATTCATACACTTGTAGAAAGAAAGAATTATAAGGGTGCGTTTATGCCAGGATATGAACCATTTACATCTACTGTTCCGGTGGAAGAAACAGGTTTAGTTGCTGTTGATCATGTTGTTGGAAACGTAGAAAAAATGGAAGAATGGGTAAGTTATTACGAAAATGTAATGGGCTTTAAACAAATGATTCATTTTGACGATGATGATATTAGTACGGAGTATTCTGCATTAATGTCGAAAGTAATGACAAATGGAAGCCGTATTAAGTTTCCAATTAATGAACCGGCAGATGGAAAAAGAAAATCACAAATTCAGGAGTATTTAGAGTTCTATAACGGAGCAGGTGTACAACATCTTGCATTATTAACGAATGATATTGTAAAAACTGTTTCTGCGCTGCGTACAAATGGCGTCGAATTTTTAGATACGCCAGATACGTATTATGAAGAGTTGACAGCACGTGTTGGTCAAATTGATGAAGAGATTGAAAAATTAAAAGACCTAAAAATTCTTGTGGATCGTGATGATGAAGGGTACTTATTACAAATTTTCACGAAGCCAATTGTGGATCGTCCAACTTTATTTATTGAGATTATTCAGCGTAAAGGATCAAGGGGATTTGGAGAAGGTAATTTTAAAGCGTTATTCGAATCGATTGAAAGAGAACAGGCGCGTCGCGGAAATCTGTAAAATGAAAATTTTACTGCCTGTTAGAGCGGGGTAATGGTTAGGAGAGATGCTCCTTCCTCCCGCGCTTTACTTTTTAAGCGAGGAGAGAAAATGATGAAGTTTATTACATTTCGTCTTCCTTCACAAGAAATGCGAGCTGGTTGGCTTGAAGGTGACAAAGTTATTGATATGCATACGGCAAGCCTGGGGGCGCTTCCGTCCACAATGATTTCTTTTTTAGAGAAATCCGATGAATATATGGAAATCATCAGTAAGATTGGTACGCCAGAGAGTGGTATTTATCATGTTGCGGATGTAGAGCTTTGTGCACCTTTACCAAACCCAGGAAGTATCCGTGATTTTTATGCATTTGAACAACATGTAAAAACGGCGCGGGGTCGCCGCGGTTTAGATATTGTTCCGGAGTGGTATGAGATTCCTGTTTTTTATTTTACGAATCATCGCGCTGTGATTGGACCGGAAGAAGCTGTTATTTGTCCGAATGCAACGAAGAAACTTGACTATGAATTAGAGATTGCTTGTGTCATTGGAAAAGAAGGTAAAAATATTTCGCAAGGGCAAGCTCATGAATATATTTTTGGATATTGTATTATGAATGATTGGAGCGCTAGAGATTTACAAGCGCATGAAATGAAGGTCGGCCTTGGACCAGCAAAAGGAAAGGACTTTTCTACATCGCTTGGGCCGTATATTGTGACGAAAGATGAGTTAGACATATATCGAAATGAGGATCGTTACAATTTAGAAATGACAGCTCATATTAATGGCGAACAATGGTCGAAAGGTAATTTTCAAGATATTTATTATACGTTTGCTGAAATGATTGAACGAGCATCTCAAGGTGTTACGCTGTATCCAGGAGATATACTTGGTTCTGGTACGGTTGGAAGCGGCTGTATTTTAGAGCTTGGAATAGAGAGATGGCTGAAAGACGGCGATGTGGTAGAGTTAAACATTACTAGTTTAGGGACATTGCGTAATACGGTAAAAGCAGAAAAGAAAGCGGGGGATGAGCATGTATTATCGTCGCATGGGGGAACTTCCTCGTAAACGACATGTACAGTTTCGTAAACAAGACGGAACGCTCTATCGTGAGCAAGTTATGGGGACGAAAGGTTTTTCTGGTACGCAATCTATTTTGTATCACCATTACATGCCAACAGAAGTTGGGCATGCTTCTTTAGCGCGGTCTTGTCAATTGCAATATGAAGAAGATGTAGCGTTAGCGCATCGTCATTTTCGAACGAAAGAATATAGAAAAATAGGAGATGCCGTGAACGGAAGGAATTTTCTATTAGGAAATGAAGACTTACGAATTGGGGTTGTAAACGGGGCGGGAAAAATGGACTATTTTTATCGCAATGGCGATGGAGATGAGATGCTATTTGTTCATTATGGGTCTGGAAAAATCGAGACAATGTTCGGCACGATTCACTATCGAAAAGGAGATTATATTATTATTCCAATCGGTACGATCTACCGTGTAATGCCTGAAGCGGGAGAATCGAAATTTCTCGTTGTTGAAGCAAATAGTCAAATTACAACACCGCGTAATTACCGCAATGAGTACGGACAATTGTTAGAACATAGTCCGTTTTGTGAGCGTGATATTCGTGGTCCTGAGACGTTGGAAACGTACGATGAAAAAGGTGAGTTTGTTGTGATGACAAAATCGAGAGGATATATGCATAAACATGTTTTGCAGCATCATCCTTTGGATGTTGTAGGATGGGATGGGCACTTATATCCATGGGTATTTAATATTGAGGATTTTGAGCCAATTACAGGACGCATTCATCAGCCGCCGCCAGTACACCAAACATTTGAGGGACATAACTTTGTTGTGTGCTCATTCGTTCCGCGTCTATATGATTATCATCCAGAAGCAATTCCGGCACCGTATTACCATAGTAATGTAAATAGTGATGAGGTGCTCTATTATGTAGAAGGCAACTTTATGAGCAGAAAAGGGGTAGAGGAAGGGTCTATTACGCTTCATCCGAGCGGTATTCCACATGGACCACACCCTGGGAAAACAGAAGCTAGCCTTGGTAAAAAGGAGACAATCGAACTAGCGGTTATGATTGATACATTCCGTCCACTACGCATTATAAAAGATGCACATGATATGGAAGATGAGCAATACATGTACAGTTGGATAGAACGAGGCACACATACCGTATAAATGACTACTATGTCGAAAGAACAAACTGACCCAAATGGTACATAAGTGCCTTTTGAAGTCAGTTCTTTTTTCGTTATCGACCGTTCTTTGCGATATATCGGCGCTTCGACATACAAGTAGTTGATCCGCAAAGCTGAATTATACAAAAAAGTGAAAGGAGCTGACTAAAACGTGAACTTTTTAGTCAGCTCCTTGTAAAGAAATCGACATATTTAAAATACCAAAAATATTTATAGAATGATATAAAAATATACAAATATAAATCATCTTTATAATTTTCATTTGTACTACAATAACGCACCATACTAGTTCAGATCATTCGAAATAGTGATGGAATGACAAATTTTTTATTAAGTTATTGACGAAAAAAGATGAAATAAGTAAAATGAATTTAAATATTAAATTTTCAGAAAATTACAAATGCCGAGGTGCTGGGGATGAAGCAAATCTTTCAAAAAAAGCCGATTACACAACTGTTGCAAGAGGGAAGTCAGAAGAAATTGGATCGAACATTAGGAGCATTAGATTTAACGATGTTAGGGGTAGGGGCGATTGTTGGGACAGGTATTTTCGTCTTGACAGGAGTAGTTGCTGCGAAACATTCTGGACCTGCTATTATTTTATCTTTTGCATTAGCTGCACTCGCTTGTGCCTTTGCCGCCTTTTGTTATGCAGAATTTGCTTCTAGCGTACCGGTATCGGGAAGTGTGTATACGTATACATATGCAACGCTGGGAGAAGTGTTTGCCTTTTTAATTGGATGGGATTTAATGCTTGAGTACTTATTGGCAACATCAGCTGTTGCAAATGGATGGTCAGCTTATTTTCAGTCTTTATTAAAAGGGTTTGGAATTCAAATTCCAACCATTTTAGCTTCTGCTCCTGGGGCAGGAAAAGGTGGAATTATTGATTTACCAGCTGTTTGTATTATTTTAATTATGACAGTCCTTTTATCACGAGGTGTTCGTGAAAGTGCCCGTGTAAATAATATTATGGTACTCATTAAATTAGCCGTTGTACTATTGTTCATCTTTGCTGGTGTTAAATATGTAAAACCAGAAAACTGGACACCGTTTATGCCGTTTGGTTTTGATGGTGTAATGGTAGGCGCAGCGACGGTATTCTTTGCTTTTATTGGTTTTGATGCCGTTTCAACAGCGGCGGAAGAAGTAAAACGTCCGCAGCGTGATTTACCAATTGGTATTATTGCATCGTTATTAATTTGTACTGTTTTGTACATTGTTGTTTCGCTTATTTTGACAGGTATTGTACCGTATGGAAAATTAAATATTTCAGATCCAGTAGCATTTGCACTTCAATTTATTGGAAAAGATGGTTTGGCAGGTGTTATTTCAGTAGGTGCGATTACAGGAATTACAACTGTTATGTTAGTTATGATGTATGGTCAAGTCCGTGTGTCGTATGCAATGAGTCGTGACGGTTTATTACCGAACCGTTTTTCAAAAGTACATCCAAAGTTTAAAACACCGTTTTTAAATACATGGATAACAGGGGTTGTAGCAGCGCTTATTTCAGGACTTGTTGACTTAAGTGTACTAGCTCATCTTGTAAATATCGGAACTCTATCTGCGTTCACACTCGTTGCAATTGCAGTTATTGTAATGAGAAAAACACATCCAGATTTACCGCGTGCATTTAAAGCGCCCCTTGTGCCGATTTTACCAGCACTAACTGTAATCTTTTGTTTATATTTAATGCTTCAATTACCGGCAATTACATGGAAAAGTTTTGGAATCTGGATGGTAATTGGAATAGGAGTCTATTTCTTATATAGCAGAAAGAATAGTGCATTACACAAAGAACCTAGTGATGAAAAAACTGTGAATCTATAAGGTTGAAAGCCGTTCTAAGAAAAAGAACGGCTTTTTATTTTTGAAAATTTACATTTTTACAAAAATATTATAAGATGAAATTTGGTCGATTAAGTGAAGTTTCGATTGGATAGTGGAATCGACCAGGCGCTTACTACCCAAAAGTAGTGGGAGGGGGAGAATATGAAGAAAACATGGCAAGAATTAAAGCAGATGGATCGTAATGTTTGGATTCGATTTATTGGGGAGACGTTAAATGGAATTGCAATGATGATGTTAATGCCATTTTTTGCATTATATTTAAAAGATAAAGTGGATTCATTGCTGCAAGTGGGAATTATTATGGCGCTGTCTCCAATTGCGGCAAGTTTTGGTTCTCTTATAGGCGGCCGAATTGCGGATGTTTATGGGCGAAAGCCAATTATGATATTTTCAATGGCTAGCAATGCGATTTTAATGCTTGGGTTCTTATTTATAGATGGTTTTATACCATATGCTATTTTATCTATTTGTTTAGGGCTAAGTAATTCGTTGTTCCATCCGGCAGCCTCCGCAATGGTAGCTGATGTAACTGAACCTGAAAAGCGAACAGAAGCATATGGTTTGCTGCGAATGGGGCATAATATCGGAGCTGCTATTGGCCCAATTATAGGTGCTTCGGTTGTAGTGCTTTCTAAAACGGTTATTTTTATGATTGCGTCATCTTCTATGTTGTTCTACGCAATACTAGTTTTACTACTTATTCAAGAAACAATGCCAAAAGATGTAACAACACAAACGAGTAAGGAGGAAGAAGCGAAACAATCTGTATGGAAAATTGTATTTCAAGATAAAATTTTACTCATTTATATATTGGCTGGAATTGTTATTTCGATGGGATTTTCGCAAACAGAAGGTATGCTTCCTCTTCATTTTGATAATGAAATGAAAGGGATATTTGGAGTGAATAATCCATATCCTTACTTAATGGCTATGAACGGACTTTTGGTAGTTTTGTTTCAATTTCAAATTTCGAAATGGGCGACTGATAAACCGGTAGGGAAAACGATGCTATACGGTGCTTGGTTATTTGGAATAGGTCTTCTTGCCATCGGATGGCTTCCGAGGTGGTTTGGCGGAATGGGGGCAAATGCTACTGTAGTTCTTGTTACGCTATTAATTGTATATGCGATTTATACATTAGGAGAAATGATTATGTCTCCTGTCCAAATGACATTTATAGCAAACTTAGCACCAGAGCACCTGCGAGGTACGTATATGGGAGCGGCTAGCTTACAATGGATTACAGGTAATGCGTTCGGTCCTCTGCTTGCAGGGTTTTTACTCGATCGTTTGTTAGGTCACGTTTTATTTACGGTTTTAGGAATCGGATGTGTGGTAGCGGGACTTGTTTACATATCATTAGACCGACTTGTAGAGCAAAGACAAAAAGACAATATGGTAAAGCGAACTTCATCCCCCACTGATTATTAGTTGAACCAATCGGGCTTTTACGGGCAGTTTAGCTCCCGCCTAACCTCTTTGCTTTCGCCGAATTTTGAGGTGGGGGTATTACTGCCCGTTAATGCGGGATAAAGTTTTCATTATACACAAATACGTTCTTTTTCTCATACTATTAGGTACATAACTAGAAAAATGGTTATGTCGACTTGGCTATCATGCTATTTGTGGACGGTTTCGCTTTTTACGAAAATAGGAACTATCTATTTTTGTAAAAAGTGCTACAATAGAAAAATGAAAACAAACGATTAGGGTGATTTCATTATGAAAATTAAATTAGGTTTATTATATGGTGGAAAATCAGCGGAGCATCAAGTTTCTTTACAAACAGCTCTTGCTGTTAGTAAAGCGTTAGATCAAGAAAAATTTGAGGTTCATCCAATTTATATTACTGAACAAGGACAATGGGTTCGCGGTGAGCGTCTTGAAGGTGAAGTAAACAGCGTTCAAGGGTTGCAACTGAACGGAGAAGAGAACGCAATTTCTCCTGTATCATTAAGTTCAGAGATTATCCCAATGTCATCTTCTGATAAAGAGAATGCACTCGATGTAATCTTTCCGTTATTACATGGACCAAATGGTGAAGATGGAACAGTGCAAGGCTTGTTAGAACTTATAAATATTCCATATGTAGGAAATGGTGTGTTAGCGTCAGCTGCAGGTATGGATAAAGTTGTTATGAAAAATATTTTTGCGGAAGCAGGCTTACCGCAAGCGAAATATGTTTCATTCATCCGCAGTGTTTGGGAGAAAAATCGCACAGAAGCTTATGGGAAAGTTGAAGAAACATTAGGCTATCCATGTTTCGTGAAACCAGCAAATCTTGGCTCAAGCGTTGGAATTAATAAATGTAAAGATCGTGCTGAGTTAGAGAATGCATTTGAAGAAGCGTTCCAATTCGATCGTAAAATTATTGTAGAAGAGAATATTGTTGGTCGTGAAGTGGAAATTGGTGTATTAGGAAATGATGAACCGAAATGTTCGGTTGTAGGTGAAATCGTAGCTAAAAAAGAATTCTATGATTATAAATCAAAATACATTGATGGCGATACGGCGATGGTTATTCCTGCTGAAATTAAGGAATCGGAATATAAGAAGATTAACGAGTATGCGATTCTTGCATTTCAATCTTTAGACGGTGCGGGATTAACGCGAGCAGACTTCTTCTTAACAAAAGATGGTGATGTATTTATTAATGAAGTAAATACAATGCCAGGATTCACGCCATTTAGTATGTTCCCTCTATTATGGGAAAATACAGGATTAGCGTATCCAGAACTTATTCAAGAATTAGTGCGCTTAGCGATTGAACGTCATGAAGAAAAACAAAAAATTAAATATACAATCTAACAAGAAAGGAGAAGCACTATTCAAATGAATAGTGTTTCTTCCTTGTAAGGAGTGTTTTTTATATGATAAAGCGAACAGCGAAGCAAGTTGAGCAAATGGTATGCGGAACTAGTTTGGCGGAGCAGTGGAATGATATAGAGATAAAAGGTATTTCCATTGATACAAGGAAGATTGAACAAGGAAATTTATATGTTCCAATTCAAGGGGAACGTTTTGATGGTCATACTTTTGTAAAGAAAGCGATAGAAAATGGCGCTGTCGCAACGCTATGGAAAAAAGGCGTGGCAAACCCGCCGGAAAATGTACCAGTTATTTTTGTAGAAGACACATTACAAGCATTACAGACATTAGCGAAAAACTATCGTGACCAATTAAATGTGAAAGTAGTTGGTGTAACAGGAAGTAACGGAAAAACATCAACGAAAGATATTGTGACAAGCTTACTGGGAACAAAATTTAAAGTGCAAAAAACAGAAGGGAACTTCAATAACCATATCGGACTTCCTTTGACAATTTTAAATTTAGAAGAAGATACAGAAATAGCGGTATTAGAAATGGGTATGTCGAGCCGTGGTGAAATTGAATTTTTGTCAAAGCTTGCTCGTCCTGATGCAGCGATTATTACAAATATTGGAGAAGCGCATTTAATGGATTTAGGCTCTCGTGACGGAATTGCCGAAGCGAAGTTAGAAATTGTGACAGGTTTACAAGAAAATGGCGTATTTGTTTATAATGGAGATGAACCATTGTTAACTACACGTGTACCAGGCATGAATTTATCTGCAAAGACAATTACATTCGGTGATGCAAGAGCGAATGATTACCACCAAGTATCTGTTAAGTTGGAAGCAACAGGTACACAATTTAAAATGAATCAAGCGCAGGATGTAGTATTTTATTTGCCCGTTCTTGGGAAGCATAATGTATATAACGCATTAGCATCAATGGCGGTTGCTGAGTTCTTTGGTGTAACGTGGGAAGAAATGAAACAAGGTTTAGTGACATTGAAGATGACAGGTATGCGTATGGAAGTTGTAAAAACGGATGCGGGGTTAACGATTATTAATGATGCGTATAACGCGAGTCCGACAGCGATGGAAGCAGCGTTCCATTTAATGAATGAATTGAATGGATTTTCTAAAAAAATTCTTGTGCTTGGCGATATGTTAGAGCTTGGTAACCAAGAAGTACAATTTCATTATGAAGTTGGAAAATTAATTGATCCAGCTCGTATTGCATATGTGTTTACGTATGGTACGCTCGGTGCGCAAATGGCAGAAGGTGCAAAAATTAATTTTCCTAATGACCGAGTAAAAGCTTATGATAATAAAGAAGAACTCGTTAAGGATTTAAAAGAAGTCGTTGATGTGAAAGACGTTGTATTAGTAAAAGCATCTCGTGGTATGAAATTAGAGGACGTTATTACGATGATCAAGTAATGGGGGCTTTGTTGTCCTGTATATGGTCTACTCTATTGTCTGATTACTGGAACCCCTTACAATAAAGGGATTTAAAATCTAGGATAAAGATGACAAAGTTCATATATAAAATATGGAGAGAGTTGGGTTTGCTTTTTACACATACAAAACATATAATTGATAGGGTGTAATAACGTTGTAGAGTATTTTTGTGATAAATGTAGGCCCGTTTATATATGTAAACATCAGGGAAAGGGCATTTTCCGCAAACACGGAAAGTGTCTTTTTTGAGTGAATAGTTAGGATAATTACTCCTGCCATTTGAAAGTTATAATTGTTTGAAACGGGGTTTTACTACCCAAGAATAGCGGGATAAATTTGTCTCGGGACTACTTTTGTCTAGCTTTACGTTTGGATGTTTAAAGTGTGCATACTTGTTACATTCATTTTTCAAAAGCTAGTTTTATTATAATTGTCAGGCACTCTTGCGTTGATAACGCATTTTGTCTGAAGAAGACTTAGCCCAACCTTACTTGGATATCCTGTGAATATGAGAAGAAGGAATAATCTGGGCTATTTTAGATAGAAAAGGAGAAGTAAAATTGACAACATTTCGAGAATTAGGATTAAGCAGTTCTTTGCTACAGTCTGTTGAAAGCATGGGGTTTGAAGAGGCAACACCAATCCAGGCAGAAACAATTCCAGTAGCCTTACAAGGTGTAGACATCATTGGTCAAGCTCAAACAGGTACAGGAAAAACAGCTGCATTTGGATTACCACTATTAGAAAAAGTAAATACACGTCAAGATACAGTTCAAGGTATCGTTATCGCGCCAACTCGTGAGTTAGCAATTCAAGTAGGTGAAGAGCTATACAAAATTGGTCAACATAAGCGTGTGCGTATTTTACCAATCTATGGCGGCCAAGATATTAACCGTCAGATTCGTGCGTTGAAAAAGGGTCCACACATTATTGTTGGTACACCAGGACGTATTTTAGATCATATTAAACGTAAAACACTTCGTCTGCAAAACGTAGAGACAGTTGTTCTTGATGAAGCGGATGAAATGTTAAATATGGGCTTCATTGAAGATATTGAAGCGATTTTAACGGATGTTCCTGAAGAACATCAAACATTATTGTTCTCAGCAACAATGCCAGATCCAATCCGTCGCATTGCGGAACGCTTCATGAGCGAACCTAAACATATTAAGGTTAAAGCGAAAGAAGTAACTATGCCAAACATTCAGCAGTTCTATGTAGAAGTGCAAGAGAAAAAGAAATTTGACGTGTTAACACGTTTATTAGATATTCAATCTCCAGAGCTTGCAATCGTATTCGGTCGTACAAAGCGCCGTGTTGATGAATTATCAGAAGCATTAAACTTACGTGGCTATGCAGCAGAAGGAATTCATGGTGATTTAACACAAGCGAAGCGTCTTTCTGTATTACGTAAATTTAAAGAAGGTTCAATCGAAGTTCTTGTTGCGACAGATGTAGCAGCACGTGGACTTGATATTTCAGGTGTAACACACGTATATAACTTTGATATCCCACAAGATCCTGAATCATACGTACACCGTATTGGTCGTACAGGTCGTGCAGGTAAAACAGGCCTTGCGATGCTGTTTGTAACACCGCGTGAAACAGGACAATTAAAGAATATTGAGCGTACAACAAAACGTAAAATGGATCGTATGAATCCACCAACATTAGATGAAGCTTTAGAAGGACAACAACGTTTGATTGCTGAAAAACTTCAAAGTACGATCGAAAGTGAAAACTTATCATACTACAAACGTATTGCGGAAGAGTTATTAGAAGAGCATGATTCTGTAGCGGTTGTAGCAGCTGCTTTAAAAATGATGACAAAAGAGCCGGATGCAACGCCAGTTTCTTTAACATCAGAACCGCCGGTAGTTTCAAAAGATCGTTCTAGAAAGAGAAACGGAAGCGGAAACGGCAACGGCAACGGAAGAGGTGGTTATCGTGATGGTAACCGCGAAGGTAACCGTAATCGTGAAGGTGGCCGTAACCGTGATGGCAACCGCAATCGTGGCGGTCGTAAAGGAGAAGGTCAAGGGCGCGGCGAAGGACGCGGCGAAGGGCGTTCTGGAGCTCCTAGAGGGCGCAGTGGCGAAAGAAAGCATCAAAGCCGTAAACCACAATCTAACTAAACATATAGAAGAGAGGCAGTCTTTTTCAAAAGGCTGTCTTTTTTGTATCTTTATTTGGGTATACTACATAGAAACTTGTATCGGAAAAGAGGAAATGGAATGCTCGTAAAGCTTGGGTATGCTGCGATGAGTGTGCGTGTCAAAAATGCTTCTCCTTCGCAAACAATGACGTATGCAAAGTTTCAGCGAATGCAAGACAGAGAAGCAGCAATCAAAAATTTAGAGAGGATTTCTAATTCTAATTTGGAGAATTGCTTACGGTTGTTAAAACATAATTATGGACATGATATTTCATTCTTTCGTTTAAGTTCGAAATTAATTCCTCTGGCAAACCATGAGGCGTTGTTAGAATGGGACTATATAAAACCTTTGCAAGAAAATTTACGGAAAATTGGAGAATACGCAAAACAAAAACGGATGCGAATTGACTTTCATCCAGATCATTTTGTTGTTTTAAATTCATTGCGTCCACCTGTTGTAAAGCAGTCGCTAAAAACATTACAGATGCATGGGAAGTTGCTACAGGGAATGGGAATCGATAGAACGCATCGTTGTGTTTTACATGTTGGTGGTGCATATGGGAATAAAGAACAAGCGCTAGAAAAATTTATTGAAAACTGGTCGCTTGTTCCAGCTGGGATTCAAAAGATGATTATGCTAGAAAATGATGACACTACATTTTCTTTAAAAGAGACGCTGTACTTAGGAGAAAAACTTGGGATTCCGGTAGTTTTTGATTTACATCATCATATGATGAATCATGATTTAGAAGAATGGGAAAGCCACTGGGAACGTGTTGTGCAAACTTGGGAACAATCTCCTTTGCCGATTAAAATGCATATTTCGAGTTCGCGAGAAGGGAAGAATCCGCGGGCGCATGCCGATTTTATTGATTCTAATTCTTTCGTTTCTTTTTTGCGACATATAAGAGGAAGTGTTCCAGAAATACACTGTATGATAGAGGCAAAACAAAAAGACGAAGCACTCTTGCAGTTGATGAGGGATATGACAGATAAGGTGGGAGTGGAAATAATAGATGGTGCAAGCTTTTGGGTGAAATAAGCTTATGCACCATCTGTTTTTTTTATGAATAATGGCCCTAAGCAAGCTCCTATAAGTAATCCAGCTAGATGGCTAATTGAATTTGTTGTTGAATCGAGAAATGTAAACGCAAGGAGAATACATAAAATGGTAACAAAGAGAAGGATTTCTTTTCTTCTAGTAGGCTGAAATTGCATATAGAATAGGTAAAGCTGTACTCCTAATAGTCCGAAAATAGCACCAGAAGCTCCTGTATGAGTATAGTAGATCGGAAAGAAAAAGTAAGAGGCAATATTTCCGATAATTCCAGACGTAAGAAACACAAATAAAAATCGAATGCCATGCAGTTGTTTTTCTAATGAAAATCCAAGCGCAAAGAAGCAGATGCTATTGGATAGAAAATGAGAAAATGTTGTATGAACAAATAATGAAGAAATGAGTCGCCACCATTCTCCTTCAGCTATACACTCGTTACAGGCGATTCCGATAGAGAGACTCTTATTTCCTAATGATAGTAAAACAAGTTGTATAAAAAGTAGTGCCATAGTAACCGGCGGGAAAGAAGAAAATGAGTATTTGAATGGAGTATTCATATTTACACTCCTTTTGCTGTTAGCATATTGTCTGTTATTCTTACAATATGAGAGTGCGAAAGAAAATAGAAGGAAGGAACGGCGGGATATGATTGTAGGAGTTGGAATTGATATTATTGAAATTGAAAGAATTGAAAAGATGATAGAGGGACAGCCGAAATTTACAGAGCGTATTTTAACGGAAAATGAGCGCCAAGTGGCCTGTGCGTTAAAAGGAAAAAGACGTAGTGAATTTGTTGCAGGGCGCTTTGCAGCGAAAGAAGCGTATTCGAAAGCGCTTGGTACTGGAATTGGCAAAGAGGTTAGTTTTTTGGATATTGAAATTATGAATGATGAAAGAGGGAAACCTATTTTACTTGCCGATACAAGTCATACGATTCATCTTTCAATTAGCCATAGTCGAGAGTTTGCGGTAGCGCAGATTGTTTTAGAAAGCTCGTCAAGCTAGTCTGCATATTTCATCTCTTTGTCTCATATATTTGAGTAGCGTTAAGGAAGAGGCTTTCTTCCACTTACTTATTGAGACAAAGGGGCTGAACGTATGAAAAGGCGGCTATTTTTGTTTATTGTCGGTTTGTTGACCGTTTTTCTGTTAGCTGGTTGTATGGAGAAGAAGAAAGAAGATGTTGTGCAAGATTTGAATGAAAGAGTAAAAGATATGAAAAGCTATCAAGCAGAAGCGAAGCTATCGATTAAAACGGGAAATGAACCACAAGTGTATGATGTTGAAGTTTGGTATAATAAACCATCGTATTACCGAGTGAATTTAAAAAATGCAAAGAAAGATCAAAGTCAAATTATTTTACGAAATGATGAAGGTGTATTTGTTCTTACTCCATCTTTAAATAAAAGTTTTCGCTTTCAAAGTGATTGGCCGCAAAATAGCAGTCAAGCATATTTGTATGAATCACTTGTTAGAGATATTTTGAACGATAAGGACCGTTCGTTTAAGAAAACAGATAAATATTATGTGTTTGAAACAAAAACAAACTATCATCATCAAAATATGTTGCCAAAGCAACAAATTACATTTAATAAAAAAGATTTATCGCCTGTTTCAGTGAAATTGATGGATAACGATCAAAATGTTCTTGTACAAGTGGATTTTTCGAAAGTAAAGTTTGACGCGAAATTTGATAAAGGTGCATTTGATACGAAGCAAAATATGTCTAGAGCACAAGTGGATATACAAACGACAGCTCAACAAGAAAAGCCATTTGCTGTTTTGTATCCAAGTGATACACCGCAAGGCATGACTTTAAAAGAAGAGAAGGAATTTAATACAGATAACGGAAAACGTAATATTCTTACGTACACTGGTAATAAGAAGAGTTTTACATTAATACAAGAAAAAGCGAAAGTAGCACCAACTATTGCGACGCAAAGTGTGAGCGGGGAGCCTGTTGATTTAGGTTTCGCAATTGGGGCATTAACAAAAGATTCTGTTACATGGTCACATAATGGAGTGGAATATATGCTTGTATCAAAAGAGTTGAAACAAGAAGAATTATTAATGGTGGCGCGTTCTGTAACTCAAAAACAAGTAAAGTAAACAACTAAGACGTGGTGACTACAGTGTACACCACGTTTTTTAGCACGGCTTCATGTATGGATAAAAATTTCATGTAATCTGATGTAATAAAGGTGAGAAAAAAGTGAATATAAAAGAATAAGCTCTGCATATCGTATAAAGGGAGTGTTTTTTCTAGGTGGGAAAATCGCCATTTTATCGTGATGCATGGGCCGAGGTAAACTTAGATGCGATTTATGAGAATGTAACTCGTATTCAGTCTATTATCCTTAACGGTGTAGAGATTTTTTCTGTTGTGAAAGCAAATGCATATGGTCATTGGGCAGTGGAGGTTGCAATGGTTTAAATGTATGTTTATAATACTTATATTTTTACTAGATGGTAATTTGAGAAACTCGCTTTAGAAGAATAACAAAGAAAAGTACAAGGAAATGAATGTTTTATTTCCAAGTTGGAAAACATAAAGCAAGACATTAGGAAGTCTTTGCAACAGGCCCTATACAATGGTATTATTACAATAGGTGTCGTATATGTGTGTGTGTAGTTGACGGTGGAGGTGTATTTTTGTGTCCGAATCAAGTGTAACTACTGAAATCGTTGTTCGGTTGCCGAAACAAGTGGTAACAGAATTAGACGGAATTGGAAAACAAGAGAATAAGAATCGCCATGAACTTATTTGCCAGGCAACACAATTGCTATTGCGCCAACATAAAACAAAGAAGCGCTACCAGCATGAATCAATGAGACGTGGGTACATTGAAATGGGAAAAATCAATCTTGGTATTGCATCTGAAGCTTTCTTGGCAGAGTATGAAGCAGCTCATACAGTAGAACGCTTAGTTAGCGGGGGGTAATCTTTTGATTGTAAAACGCGGCGACGTGTATTTTGCAGATCTTTCCCCAGTTGTTGGTTCTGAGCAAGGAGGCGTTCGTCCGGTTCTGGTCATTCAAAATGACATTGGGAATCGTTTTAGTCCTACTGTAATTGTGGCGGCCATTACTGCACAGATTCAGAAAGCAAAATTGCCCACCCATGTGGAAATTGATGCAAAAAAGTATGGATTTGAGAGAGATTCGGTTATCTTGCTCGAACAGATTCGAACAATCGATAAGCAGCGCTTAACGGACAAAATCACTCAGTTAGACGATCTGATGATGAATCGTGTAGATGAAGCTCTGCAAATTAGTTTAGGACTGATAGATTTTTAGTTCAACGTTGAAGTTGCTCTCTTGTAAGAGCAACTTTTTTTATTATTGAAGGAGGTTTTGTTGCAAATGGAAATGGTAGATAACCGCCAAGGGCTAATGAAAACGCTAGCGAAAGAATTGAATTTTTCAGAGAAGCAAGTTCGTCATGTTATTGAGTTAACAGAGGAAGGGAATACGGTCCCTTTTATTGCTCGTTACCGAAAAGAATGGACAAACTCATTAGACGAAGTGCAAATTCGTTCGATTTTAGAAAGGTGGCAATATATTACACAGCTTGAAAATCGTAAAGAAGAAGTGTTGCGTTTAATTCATGAAAAGGGAAAGCTTACAGAAGAACTGCGTCGTAATATTACCTCTGCAACAAAACTACAAGAGGTCGAGGATTTATATCGTCCATATAAAGAAAAACGAAGAACAAAAGCAACGATTGCGAAAGAGAAGGGATTAGAACCTTTGGCAGAGTGGTTATTAACGTTTGCGAAGGATGACGTGCTAGAAAAAGCAAAAGTGTTCGTAAATGAAGAAAAAGAGGTTCAGTCGCCAGAAGAAGCATTGCAGGGGGCAAAAGACATTATTGCAGAATATGTATCTGATGAAGCGTCTTATCGTAGTTGGATTCGCAATACTACCTTTAGAAAAGGAACAATTTCAGCAGCCGTAAAAGATGAAGAAAAAGACGAAAAGAATGTATACGAAATGTATTACAGCTATGAAGAACCAGTGCAAAAGGTTGTTCCTCACCGTGTATTGGCGATGAATCGTGGTGAAAAAGAAGAAATTTTAAAAGTAACAATTGTACCTCCGATTGAAGACGTTCTTCAATTTTTACATAAAAAAGTTATTCATAATTCATTCGTACCAAGTGCGAATTATGTACAAGAAGCAATTGAAGATGGTTATAAGCGTTTGATTCAACCGTCTATTGAAAGGGAAATTCGTAAAGAGCTAACGGAAGTAGCGGAAGAACAAGCAATTCATATTTTTTCAGAGAACTTACGGAATTTATTGTTACAACCGCCGATGAAGGGGAAAGTAGCGTTGGCTGTAGATCCTGCTTATCGTACGGGATGTAAACTAGCAGTTGTAGATGATACAGGGAAAGTGCTTCATATCGATGTCATCTATCCGCATCCGCCTGTCCGGAAGTATGAAGAAGCGAAAAAGAAATGTATTTCCATTTTAGAAAAGTATGAAGTAGAAGTAATTGCGATTGGAAATGGTACGGCTTCTCGTGAAACGGAAGAATTTATTGTAGATGTACTACAGACAGTTTCTCATGATGTGTTTTATATTATTGTCAATGAAGCGGGGGCAAGTGTATATTCCGCATCAGAATTAGCGAGAGAAGAGTTTCCGAATTTGCAAGTTGAAGAAAGAAGCGCGGTTTCTATAGGGAGACGTTTGCAAGATCCGCTTGCAGAATTAGTAAAGATTGATCCAAAGTCTGTTGGGGTAGGGCAATACCAACATGATGTATCGCAAAAACGGTTGAATGAATCATTAACATTTGTTGTTGAAACAGCTGTAAACCAAGTTGGGGTGAATGTAAATACTGCTTCTGTTTCCTTATTACAATATGTTTCTGGTTTATCAAAAACAGTTGCAAAAAATATTGTGAAAAAACGTGAAGAGAGCGGGAAGTTTACGAAACGTGCTGAACTGAAAGATATACCACGATTAGGTGCAAAGACATATGAACAATGCATCGGATTTTTACGGGTTTTAGAAGGTGAGAATCCACTTGATCGAACAAGCATTCATCCAGAGCAATATAAGAATGTGGAATTGTTAGTGAAAAGTTTAGGGTTATCTATTACAGATGTTGGACAGCCTCATTTGCAAAAACGCTTAGAGGAAGTGGAAGTTTCCTCGTTATCAGAGCAAACGGGCGTTGGTGAACCAACGCTGCGAGACATTATTGATGCCCTTATCCGTCCGGAGCGAGACTTACGTGATGAATTACCGAAGCCGCTTCTTAAAAAAGGTATCTTAAAACTAGAAGATTTAAAACGTGGTATGGAATTAGAAGGTACAGTTCGGAATGTTGTAGATTTCGGTGCTTTTGTTGACATCGGTGTAAAACAAGATGGACTAGTTCATATTTCGAAAATGAGTAAACAGTTTGTAAAACATCCATTAGATATTGTGTCTGTCGGACAAATTGTAAAAGTGTGGGTCGATGATGTTGATATGAAAAAAGGACGCGTCGCTTTATCTATGTTACCGTTAGAAGATTAAAAAGCCACGCCTATGGATGCGTTTATTGTTAGTTGAATGAAAAGGGAGTGGAATATGTTGATCCATTCCCTTTGTTTATTAGGGATGTTGCTTTTTTTTATAAAAAAACCAGCATTCGTTAAGTAATTTGATTTGATAGCGGTTTTTTTCATAATAAGCACGCCGCATTTGTTTGCGAAGCCATGCTGGCATATGAATCCCTCCTTTGATAAGAATGAGGATGGGTATATGTACTATTTAATGTATGCATGAGACCGACGAGACGTGTGGATTTATTTTAATGGGTAGGAGAGATGAGGATGTATGAAGTAGATATTCAGAGATTAGTGGAGGAAGTATCGATAAATTATTTTGCGAGCCCTTTTTTGCATAAGGCGGTGTTTAATAAACGGTTACGTACGACAGGTGGGCGGTATATATTAAGCACTCATAATATAGAACTAAATTATCATTATTATGTAAAGTATGGGGAAAAGGAATTGATTGAAGTAATTAAACATGAGTTATGTCATTATCATTTGCATATTATGGGGAAAGGGTACCAGCATAGAGATAAAGACTTTCGTGAATTATTAAAGCAGGTGAACGCACCGCGTTTTTGTAAAAGAATGTCCGGGAGACAAGTAGAGGTAAAACAATATGTGTATGAATGTATAACGTGTCATTTTCAATATGTAAGAAGACGCAGAGTAAATACAGTTCGTTATGTGTGCGGGAAGTGTAAAGGGAAATTAAAGCAGGTTTAAAAACTCCTTGACACTAAAAAAACAATCCAGTATATTATAAACATGTCACGTCACTACAGAATGTTGTAGGAAGCACTTGACTTAGAAAATGAATTTTTATAAGATATAAATTGTCTTAAATATTCCGCAGTAGCTCAGTGGTAGAGCTATCGGCTGTTAACCGATCGGTCGTAGGTTCGAGTCCTACCTGCGGAGCCA
>NZ_FOLV01000005.1 GCF_900112415.1 Bacillus sp. 491mf | reverse complement strand
GCATTATTTAAAGCGATGATTCAGAAAGATTATCGTGCTTTGTCTACGCAATCTAGTCAATCCATCATGAAAAATGTATTTCAAAATTGGAAGTCTTTTTTTGCTAGTTTAAAAAATTATAAAAAGAATCCCAACAAATATACTGGAAAACCTAGAATTCCAAAGTATATTCGTTCTTCTGAAAAGGAAATCTTGTATACAAATCAAGATTGTGTCATTAAAAATGATAAGTTTTTAAAGTTTCCAAAGACAAAATTGCAATTGAATATTGGGAAATTGGGGTTTACTGAAGGTAAACTGAAGCAAGTTCGTGTTATCCCAAAATACAATGGATATGTGGTGGAGTTAGTGATGGATGTTCCTTCAGAACAACAATCCGTTGAAGAGAATGGTCGTTATATGAGTATTGATTTAGGGATTGATAACCTTGCAACCATCGTAACAAACACAGGCATAAAGCCTGTACTTGTTAAGGGCAAACATATCAAAAGCATAAATCAATATTACAATAAAATGAAGAGCCATTTTACAAGTGTTTTAAGGCAAGGTAAACAAACAGATGAAGGGTCTTTTACTTCTAAAAGAATAGAAAAACTTCATCAAAAGCGTTACCTGAAAATAAAAGACATCTTCCATAAAGCGAGTCATTATATTGTAAAACTAGCTCAAGAAGAGGAAGTTTGCAAAATCGTTATTGGTCAAAATAAAAGTTGGAAACAAGAAACTGATATGGGAAAGAAAAATAACCAAACATTTTGCCATATCCCGCATAGTTTATTGATTCAAATGATTACATACAAAGCGAGTGCGGTAGGTATTCAAGTTGTTGTAGTCGAGGAATCTTACACATCAAAAGCAAGTTTTCTAGATCATGACTTTATTCCAACGTATGGAACAAATGACCAAAATGCAACTTTTTCAGGCAAACGAATGAAGCGTGGTATGTATCGTTCTGCGAAAGGAATCGGAATCAACGCAGATGTAAATGCTGCGGCTAATATTTTACGAAAAGTAGTCCCGAATGCATGGACAAACGGGATAGAGGGGTTAGGCGTGGAACAGCTCGCTAGTGTGTTAACTCCACTGACGTTAATCGTCCGTTAGGTCGAAACGTTAGAAACCCTCACTTCAAGTTTTGCTAAGTGGGGGAGTATTCATTATTACTGCATTGCTATGGTGGAAAATAAAATGTAGTGTATATGGATGTTTTTTTAGTCATCTTATATTTCTAAGTTTTGGGATTGCAGAGAATTGCAAAGCTTATAAAGTGAGGTATTCATATGCTTAAGAGTATGTTTCAGTTTTTCATATTTGTTTGTGTTTTCTTTAGCGCGGTTTCAAGTAGTTATGCGGAAAGTGTGCCAGTACAAGTTGCTTTTATTCGTAATGATAACTTATGGATAAAAATAGATGGAGAAGAAAAGCAGGTAACAAAAGGAGAACATATTGTGAATCCGAAGTGGTCATATGATGGAAAGTGGCTTGCTTATGCAAAAGGGAAAGATGCAAACCAGCTTGAATTATACCAAATCTCAGATGGGAAAAAGGTGACACCTTTCCGAGCGGATGCAACAAACTATCAATGGTCACCAAAGCAAAACATTATTGCCTTTCAATTTGATGGTGTTTTGAATATATACGATGTAGAAAAACCAAAAAAGGGGTTTGAGAATGTATCAGTTGGGGTTGGAGATTATGGCTGGTATCCTGATGGGAAGAAATTTCTCGTTTCTTCTATGTCTCATTTACTACCAACAGGATGGACAGGTGCTGAGTTATTTCAAGTACCACTTCATGCAAATTTAGATCGAAGTAAGATTAAACATTTTTACACCTTACCGAAAGAATCACCACAATTTTTTGCAATTGTAGCAAGTTTATTCCAATGGTCACCTAATAGAAAATGGATTTCCTTTCTAGCAACACCAACTGCTTCTTGGTCAATGGATAGTAATACTTTATGTATAATCGGAGCAGATGGAAGTCGGTTTGAAGCAGTTGATCATATGTTGATTCAACCAAAATGGTTTCAATGGGCTCCGTCAAAAAATATTCTTGCATACATAGAAGGAGAAGGGCGCTTTATCGTCGAAAATAAACATTTAAAATTAAAAGAACTTCCTGCTTTTAGGCAGATTACTTTCACTCCAAAAGGTTATGTTGATTGGGATTTTATTTGGAACAATAATATTTTGATTACAATTTCCAGAGCAAAGGAAGCAAAGTGGTCCAATGATCCAAAACAACGTCCTAAGCCTTCACTATATCAAATCAATGTTACGAATGCACAGCAACTTCAAATAACGACCCCATCAAAAGGATACGGAGATTATTATCCATACTATATTACACACACAGATCAAATCCTATGGATACGCTCTAACGGAGAGCAAGCTGATATGTGGATTGCCAATGCAGACGGTTCACAGGCGAGAAAATGGATTCACAATATAGACGAAGCAGCAAATTATTATGAGAAACGAGATTGGGAACATGTTGTATCGGTAAAAGAATAAAATATGCGGTCTCTGTTTGCAGAGACGCATATTAGAAGAGTGTATAGTTTGTCATAGATTTTTCGCCATATAATATTCATTTCTTGGCTGTCCATCAACAATCACACCATGCACTGCTTCGCCTTCAATAACAAATCCCATCTTTTTATATAACGCAATCGCTCTTTCATTATGAGACATGACTGTTAATTCTAGACGCAGTAATTGTTGTGTGCGGGCCCACTGCTCAATTTCATGAAGTAATTGTTTGCCGATTCCTTGACCTGTATACTCTTGAAGTACGCCAATGACTAAATATGCGGCATGTTGCTTTCGCCTTACTGCTCCGCCGCGCGCGATTATATAACCAACAAGTTGCTCATCTTTCTCAGCTACTAGGAGTGTTGAATTGTACGGAGAGAGAAGAGATTGAATCATAGATTTTTGCTTCTCAATCGTAAAGTTTCGCTCATAAGGCTCAAATAACATAAAATCTGTTTCTTGATCAATAATTTGGCATAGTTTCAAAAAAGGAGCTGCCTCTGCTTCTGTAATCTCGCGAATCATTGTTATCACTCATTTCTATTTTATGTAACGTATTACATTCGCTGGAGAGATGTTGAACTCCTGTAAGAATGGAACGATCTTACTATGGTTCCCCCTTAAATTTATATATACGTTGATCCTTTCTTTTACATAAAGAGAGGTTTTTTTTGTAAAGAGGAGAAGGATAACAATGGAGAAGAGATTTCATTTCAATACGAGAAAGGGATTTTTATATGAATCTTATTTTTGTAAGGCACGGAGAAGGAGCGCATACAAATAATCTGCCAAATAGTTTGCGAATGGATCATCCATCTCTTACAGATAAAGGGAGAGAACAGGCATTAGCATTGCGAGAAAAACTTCCTTTACATGAGAGTGATGCATTGATTGTAAGTCCGGTAGTTCGAACATTGCAGACAGCTACGCTATGGAGTGAGAAAGTTGATTGTAGGAGAGTTGTTCATCCGTATATTTCACCACGCATTTTTCCATACCGAGAAGGAGCACGAACGTTGCCTTGTGATAAGATGTTAAGTCAAAAGGATGTTCGGCAGTTATTTTCGCAATATTTATTAGCAGAAGAACAGAATGACGAGTTATGGAGAAATGGAATTAATACGATTGCAGAGCCTGCATTTTGTACAGGTGCTCATAGTTTCATAGAATGGTGTAAAACGTTAGAAACATCACGTGTGGTAATCGTGTCTCATGACGGAACGATTACAGCATATAGGCAATATGTGATGAACCAAGTGTTGACGAGAGAAGATTTTTTAGAGGAGACCGGGGTATATGAGATAAAACTATAAGGTATGGGGGGATTTTAATGAATGTTGCATTAGTAATTGGTTATGATTCTGGTAAGGAAGGTCAAGCGCTCCGAGAAGCTCTTGAGTATTTTGGAGCAAGAGTGGTGACATATTATATTGGGAGGCCAAAGGATTTTATCGATGTTCTTTCCGGAGAAAATTTATATGGGGATATGGAGTATATTGTGCTATGTTTTCATGGCGATGAAGGAGAGTTCATCATGGATGAGCTCGGGGAAGATGTGTATGAGGAGAATGAACCAAAAGGTAATTTTGGTGTAACAGAAGTGAAGCGGTATGCGAGATTACATCATAGAAATGTTATAAACAGTGGATGTACACTAGGGGATAAAGCACTAGCAGAAGCATTTTTAAATAGCGGTGCGAACGTATATATAGGTTCAACCGATTATGTAGATGGGAATGCTGCGCTAATGTTCTTGATCCGTTTGTTTTATGAAATGATAAATCATAAACAAACGATTCATGCTGCATTTGAAGAAGCGAAATTGTTAGATGATGAAACGAGGACATTTCAATTATATACCTACAAGAGAAACGTGCTAATTTAAATTAGCACGTTTCTCTTGTAGGTATATGTTTGATGTCTGTTATTTAGTATTAGGGTGTTGTTTGAAAAATTCATCAACATACTGCATAAACTCTTTCGGCTGTTGACGAAACGGTGCATGTTCGCCTTCTTCAATAATATGAAATGTACTGTTTTTTAAGAATTGATGATACGTTTCGCCTTTTTGCCAGGCAACGCTTTGATCGTGTCTTCCCCAAATAAGTAACGTTGGTAGTTGAATTTCATCAGCGTTAATGCGTAAACGACGCGGCCACATTTTGCCGAGTTCATCATGGTGTGTTGTATCGTCACGATTGTTCTTTACCTCTTCTTCGTGAAACTCTTTCGGAGTAGAGACTGTACTTAAATCATTTGATAATTTTGGTTTTGGAGATCCTTTCCCGTGTTGTAAAGTTTCTGCTCCTATTGCATCGGTTAAAATAAGGTGGGTTACTGCATCTGGATATAAGTACGTTAAATTTAAAGAAATTTCTCCGCCCATAGAGTGTCCTAATATAGCAAATGTATCATAGCCTAATTTTTTCATTAATTTATAATATAAGTTTGCTTGGTTTGGAAAGGAGTAGCGAAAATCCATCGGTTTTGAAGAATGACCGAAACCTAAAATATCGACAGCGATAACGGTATGGTTTTTTGCTAGATCGGGATAAATATCACTAAACCCATTTGATGAACCTCCAAAGCCATGAAGCATAAGTAAAGGTGGTTTATTTTTACCGATTTGTTTAAAGTAAATAGTTTGTCCATCAATCTCCAACATTTTTTCTTTCGTTTCAAATTTTGCTTCAAATGTTTCTTTTACGTGCGTTGCTTTTTCTGTTTGTTTTTCAATTGTACTGCAGCTCGTTAATGTTGTGAGCACAAAGCAGCTGAGCATGTAAAGCTTCCATCGTTTCAAAATGTTTTCCCCTTTCTAGCATAGTGCTGCATCCATCATGGCATATATAAAATCGCGCTTACCAGGAAGGGTTTCTCCGTTTTTTATCATGAAAGGAGAAAGCAGCGTTTCTTTAAACTCAAATGATAACAGTTTATCTCTAAAGCTTTTTTGCGCATGTGGAACATCAATACGAACTGTTCCATTCCAATGATTACATATGGATAGCAGTAAATGAAAGGCATCCTCTTCGTTGCTAGCAATTAGGGGAGTAACACATAACGTATCACCTTTTCGAATACATAACGCGAAAGCTTCCAGTCTATCATTTCTTTCGAGTTTTAAGGCAAGGTGTGCTCTATGTAATAGAATTGAATATAGATTGGGGCGATGAGCACCGCTTGCTTTGTAATCGAGTTGAATGAGTGTGTTAAGATCCTGACTTGTGATTGTACGAGTAGCAAAGGAACCCAGTTTTGCTGTTGTCCTATTTCGTTCCAATCGATGAATAGAAGTAACTGTATGGAATCCATATCTATGATATAAAGGCGCACCAGCATCCGTTGCAATGAGTGTAATAGGTTGTAATGGGGGCGCATTTTTTATACAAATGTCTAGTAAAGAACGTCCTAATCCCCGGCGCTGAAAATCTGGATGCACAATAAGCATACCAAGAGAAGTAAATCCCATTTTATATGGAAAAACAGCAATACAAGAGACGAGCTGCCCTTCGTTATCATGACCAAATACATTACCGACGGAAAGGTATGTTTTGAATTGTTCCATCATAAATGAAGCATCGTGTAACCATCCTACAGCATCACAAAGAGATAACAGCTGTGAAATATCAGATTGATTTAGTATTTTTACTTTCATATATTATCCCCCTTATATTTCCATGTGCTAATACATTTTAGCATATGAATCTAAAACATTCCGTTTCAGGTGAAAAAATAATGCTAGGTCAAGAAATAAAACGACAAAGAAATGCACATTTTAACGATAATCACCAACAATTAACAAAACATTTACATTTTTCTCATTTTAGCTTAACAGTTTTCCCTTACATTGGGTAATGGGGATTGAATTAACTAATTAGGGGGATTTGTAAAGTGAAAAAATTTATGAAGAAAGCATGGCCATTTGCAGTTGTTTCATCGTTAGCACTTACTTCGGTTGTCACATGGAATATGACGCGTTCAGATGTCATTAAAGCGGACGAAAAAGAGAATGATGCAAAGATTAAAAATGTCATTGTCTTAATAGGAGATGGGATGGGACCTTCTTATATGACAGCACATCGTTATATGAAGGATAATCCAAAGACATTTGAAATGGAACAAACAGAATTTGATAAACACCTTGTAGGAACACAGGTTACATATCCAGAAGATGAGCATCAAAATATTACAGATTCAGCTTCTGCGGCTACTGCAATGTCAGCAGGGATTAAAACATATAATGCAGCGATAGCGGTAGATAATGACAAAACAAACGTAAAAACAGTACTAGAGCAAGCGAAAGAACGTGGGAAATCTACCGGTTTAGTTGCAACTTCTGAAATTACGCATGCAACACCAGCAGCTTTCGGTGCACATGATGTAAGTCGAAAAAATATGGATGCAATTGCAAATGATTACTTAGATGAGAAAATTAATGGTAAGCACAAAGTAGACGTTCTTCTTGGCGGCGGTGTAAATAACTTTGTAAGAAAAGATCGCAACCTTACAGAAGAATTTAAAAAAGATGGTTATAGCTATGTAACAGATCGTCAGCAATTATTAAATGATAAGAGTGACCAAATTCTTGGTTTATTTGCACCGGGCGGTTTCGATAAAATGATTGATCGTAATGATAAAGCGCCTTCTTTAGAAGAAATGACAAATGCAGCGATTAATCGTTTAAATAAAAACAAAAATGGTTTCTTCTTAATGGTAGAAGGTAGCCAAATTGACTGGGCTGGTCATGATAATGATGTTGTTGCAGCGATGAGTGAAATGGAAGACTTTGAAAAAGCATTTAAGGCAGCAATTGAGTTTGCGAAAAAAGATAAACATACATTAGTTGTAGCAACTGCAGACCATTCTACAGGCGGCTTCTCTCTTGGAACAAAAGGCGAGTACAATTTTGATGTAAAGCCAATTAAAGCAGCAAAACGTACACCTGACTTTATGGCGGCTGAAATTGCTAAAGGAGCAAGTGTTGAAGAAACATTGAAAAAGTATATTGATTTAGAATTAACACCAGAAGAAATTAAGTCAGTAAATGATGTTGCATCGTCAAAAGATGTGACAAAAATTGATAATGCAATTGAAGCAATCTTTAATAAGCGCACTTATGCAGGATGGACAACAGAGGGTCATACTGGTGAAGATGTCGGTGTCTATGCATTTGGACCAGGAAAATATTTATTTGCGGGCGTTCAAGAAAATACAAACTTAGCAAAACGTGTGTTTGATATTATTGGCGGCGGTGACCCAAATAAAGGTCGACGCTAATATGGAGAAAAAGCGGGGCTTCTTTGCCTTGCTTTTTCTTTTTCATTTTGGAGGAGAGAGATATGAAACGAATGCTAAAGATATTGGGGACTGTAGGGATTATAAGCCTTCAATTATGTGGATGCAGCTCACAAGAAAAAGTGCAAGATACAATGAAAAAAGAAGAAACAGTTTATAAAGAAGAGAAAAATAAAAAGGTGACAAAGCCTATACCGGAAAAAGAAGAACAAGCAATTAAAAAGATCATAGACTCCTATATTCAAACTATAAATGAGAAAAATTTTGATGGACATATGGCGCTTTTTTCAACGAAGTCACTAGGGTTGGAGGATACAAAAGCTCAAAAAGTAGCAGAATTTAAAAATAAGAATAAAACAATCAGCTTATTGGAATTTCATGTTGAAAATTTTGATGGGGAGTATGCTGTTGTAAGAACAAAAGAGAAAGAAGAGTCTGTTCAAAAGAAAGTGCGTTACACTGTAGGGAAAGAAAATGACGTATGGAAAATAGAGGATGTGCGTGTGATTGGGGAAGGATAAAAAACATACTAAGAATAGTAGAAGTGAAGAATAGGTCGTGTCAGCTCCTTTCATTTTTCAGTATGATTCAGCTCAGCGAATCGACTATTTATATGTCGGATATCGGCGAGTAGTCTTTAAATCGTGTCGAAGCGCCGATATATTGCAAAGAATGGTCGATAACAGAAAAAAGAACTGACTTCAAAAGGCACTTATGTGCCTTTTGAAGTCAGTTTCTTTTACACAGGTAATAAAATACGATCGGAACATGCCCCAATTTCATCGATATCTTGACGAATAGATGCCATCTTATTGTCAAGTTCTTCAGCTTTCATCGCAGCATCGTGTAATTCATTTTTTAAATACTCAGGGATATTTCCTTCATATTTATAGTACATTTTATGTTCTAGACTTGCCCAGAAATCCATTGCTAACGTACGTAATTGAATTTCTGCAAAAACATCTTGTGTTCCTGAATTTAATGCTAATGGATACTTAATGATCATATGGAGGCTTTTATAGCCGTTTGGTTTTGGCGTTTTTATATAATCTTTAACTTCCACGATCTCCATATCTGTTCGTTTCTCTATCAATTTTTTTAAATAATAAATATCTTCCACGAAACAACATGTAATTCGAATACCGATAATATCGAATAAATGTTGATGGGCGTTTTCGACAGTTGGTGCTAAGTTTTTTCGTTCTAGCTTTTTAATAATACTTTTCGGTTGTTTTAATCGTGTTTTTATATGTTCAAACGGGTTGTAGTCTTCTAGAAACTGAGCTTCCCGGTTCATAATTTCGAATTTTGTTTTCAGTTCTTCAAGAGCAAATGTATAAGGTAATACAAATGCTTTCCAATAGTTAACGGTTGTTTGGTTATAATCCATTTTCTACACACCTTTTTCTTATTTGGAAAATAGGGTTGGTTAAACTAAATACCAAATCATATACGCACATGCTGCGAATGATGAGATCATAAAGCGATAACGTGTTTTCATTTGATGTCCCTCCTTTTTCATGGGATTTATTGTATGTAAACGCTGTATACTCTTTATACTAATCGATTGATGTGAATTTCGTATGAACAAATTGTTTCAGCTTATTGTCTTTTTTGTTTTGTTTATAAAAAATAAGGAGAGACGTGAGCATCTTGCCCCGCATAGTAGCGACTATATATAGCGTGGAGTTGTTCGTATATTTGAGTTGATTTCCAATAATGCTATTAATTCCAAATTTGCCTATATTTTGTGATACGATATAGATATATTTTTTGTCATAGGGGGAACATGATGAATCAAGTAGATAGGAAGAGAGTGCAGCAGGTAGCTCATATTGTTGAAATTCCAAATGATTATACACTTGTTGTTGATGAAGAAAACGTAAATGAAGGTGCTCATTTATTATGGTGGGAGAAACGGGAGAATCCTGAAGAATATATGCAAGTCTGTTTACGAAAAGAAACAGGAGAGCTAATGGAGTTATCAATACATAAAGAGTGTGCTCCAAAGCAGCTAAGTGTAAGTAAAGAGGAAGGAAAACGCATTGCGGATGCATTCTTACAGCAGCATGCACCACATACATACAAAGAATGTACGGTTATTTATATAAATAAAAGAAATGAGAGTGTAGTAATTGAATATAGGCAGGAAGTAAATGGCTATTCGTTGCCTCGAACTGGTTTTGTAGTAGAAGTTGATGGAGATGGAAATGTTATTAAATTTAGAAACGAGGGCATAAAGGAAAAACCAATGTGGCCGAGTTCTATTGTAGAGAAAGAAGTTGTGACAAAGCAGTTGAAGCAAAGACAGGCTATGGAGCCTGTTTTTACACAACTTTCGAATTTGTTGTTTGAATGGGAGGATGGCGAAATAGAAGAAGGCTATTATCTTGTATATGAACCGATTCCTTCACACGCTTTTATTGATGTACAAACTGGAGAGGACTTGCATAATCGTAGTCATTATGTGATTGAAACAAGAGAATTGCCAGTTGTAAGTGAGAAGTCACAACTAGAAGCAAATATTGAACGGTTATTTCATATTGATAAGAACGTTATGAAGAAAGTGCACGAAGAAGAGGGAGAAACAGAGAAGACAATGATTTGGGCAAAGGTACCAGATAAGCAAGAGGGTGCAGAAGAAAATGACAAATCTTTCGATGCTTACTGTAAGAAACAGTTTCATATGTTCAAGTATGATACGTCAATTATCGTGAAAATGGACAAAGGAACAAATGAACTGCTTGAATATTATGAGCGAGGAAACCACCACGGAACACCGGTATTAACCCGTGAACAATGTTTTGAAAAAGCACTGCAATTTTTAGGAAAGGTATTTCCAAATTACGAACAACATCTTCGTGTATGGAGCAATCAAGATGATCCGGATGAAGAAGAGCCAGGACATTTTCATTTTTACGTATATGTAAATGGTGTTCGAATAGAAAGTGAGTTGGTGCGCGTTGTTGTAGATGGAGAAACCGGCCAAATAAGAGTGTATAGCGGCATATCGCAAAGTCTTATTCCAAGATTACTTACTTATGACAAGGAAGTGAAAGTGAGCGAAGAGCAAGCGTTAGAGCGTTATTGTCAATCACTTCAGGCAGAATTAAGATGGTTTGAGGAAAGGGAACAAGAGCTACCTCAATATCGACTTATTTATAGTCAAACAACAGCAGAAAACAATGAAGAGTACAATGGGGATTACAGCAATAGACGAGAAATTCGCTATATAGATGCGAGCACAGGAAAAGCAATTTGGTGGAAAATTTGAAATGACTGTATGTAGATAAGGAATGTTTTTCGCTTTGTCTATCAATCTGTACAGACACAAACAATCACACGCCCACATACATTTAGTAAAGACCACTATTTTTGCGGGGGTGAAGAGTTTGAGTCTGTTCGCCGCAATTGGATATATGATTCGTGAAATGTTTGTTTTCGTATCATATGTCAAAAATAATGCATTTCCACAGCCGTTGTCTCCTGATGAGGAAAGGAAGTACTTAGAGCTTATGGAGCAAGGGGATGCGCACGCAAGAAATCTCCTCATCGAACATAATTTACGTCTTGTGGCACATATTGTGAAGAAATTTGAAAACACAGGAGAAGATGCAGAAGACTTAATTTCCATTGGCACGATTGGCTTAATTAAGGCAATTGAAAGCTATTCGCAAGGAAAAGGAACGAAACTCGCAACATATGCGGCCCGTTGCATTGAAAATGAAATCTTAATGCATTTACGTGTATTAAAGAAAACGAAAAAAGACGTTTCCCTTCATGACCCAATTGGGCAGGACAAAGAAGGGAATGAGATTTCCTTAATCGATATTTTAAAATCAGAGTCAGAAGATGTAATTGATACGATTCAGTTAAGTATGGAGCTTGAGAAAATTAAAGAATACATCGATATATTAGATGAACGTGAAAAAGAAGTAATTGTGAACCGATTTGGCCTTGGTATGGAGAAAGAGAAAACGCAGCGTGAAATCGCGAAGGCGCTTGGTATATCGCGGAGCTATGTATCACGCATTGAGAAGCGGGCGTTAATGAAGATGTTTCATGAATTTGTTCGTGCAGAGAAGGAGAAGAAGGGGAAATATTAAAGAAGAAAAGTGCTTGCTTTTATTCGAAAGCAGGCACTTTTTTTATTTAAATAAAATGAAACTCCTATGATAAATCGATGTTCAAGGTTGAAAATGATGGGTTCTATCTGTAATATTAAAAGGTGCTAATAATTTATGATATAGAAACAAGAATAGGAAAAACTATATGTAAGGGTCTTATTACAACATTATATATCATAGTAGGGGGTTTCGCAGTTTGCGACGTACGTTATATCGATTAATGATTGAACTTACAAACGGTCGTTTTACGTCCTATATATTGCGTAAATTTGCACAGTCTCGTTTAAGCTCAATGATTATTCCATCTTATGCGAAGGTATTTCAAATTAAACAAGATGAGATGGAGAAGGGTTTAAAAGAGTATCAAACGCTTCATGAATTATTTACGCGTAAATTAAAAGAGGGTAAACGATCAATTGATACGGAAGAGTCTGCTATTGTGAGTCCGGTTGATGGCGTTTTTGCAGATCATGGTCCCATTGATGAGGCAAAAATGTTTGAGATTAAAGGGAAACAGTATTCAATTGTAGACATGCTTGGTACGGACGAAAGGGCAATGCGTTACGCAGGTGGTACATATATGGTTATTTATTTAAGCCCGAGTCACTATCATCGTATTCATAGTCCACTTTCAGGTACAGTTACAGAGCGCTTTGTACTTGGAAGGAAATCATATCCTGTTAATGCAGCAGGTATGAAATATGGAAAAGATACGTTATCTAAAAATTATCGCTCTGTAACAGAGATAGAGAGCGAAGGCGAGCGGATGGCGCTTGTTAAAGTAGGTGCAATGTTTGTAAATAGTATTGAACTGTTGCATGAGAGAGAAACTATGCAAAAAGGTGAAGAGATGGCCTATTTTACCTTTGGTTCCACAGTCGTGCTATTATTTGAAAAAGGTATGGTTGAAGTCGTTCAATCATTAGCTAGTGGACAAGAGGTTCGTGTTGGTGAGAAAGTTGCAACTCGATTATAAAAGAGCCGTCTTATAAGATGGCTCTTTTTACAGGTAAAGCAGTATCTGGGGGATCTCGTTCAACTAATCATAAGCGGTTAAATGTCACCTATGGAAGTTTTACTGTATATATACTCAAGACGATTTTAACAGCTTGTCCTCTAATGAGCGTCTAATGATTTCTTGTTTAATAAGTAAAATGAAGTCAGGATTTAATTTTAATTCTTTTGCTTTATAATAAGACTCAGTGAGTAATTCAGTAGATAACTGTTCCATATGTTTCGCCGTCAAGGCGGTTCACCTCCTGCGAAAAAGGAAATTTGTCTCATTTAATGTACCAAAAATTGTCTTATGTCACAATCTGTTGGTTATCCACATTCTGCCGTGGATAAAATGTGTAAGAATTGTTGATAATTTTCGAATTTGCTGAATATAACAAGAGGAAAATTGTGTACAAGTTTATCCACAGATGTATAATCGAAAAATGCTGTCGAAAAATTTTATCCAATTTTAGCAGATAGTAGCTTTTAGCTGAACTATATAAAACTCCTCAAAGAGGTGAAAGAAATTGAGTTTATTTTTACCGAATGAATACGTGAAAAATGTGTATCATATTCAACCTGAAGAATTGAAAAATCGAGGTATAAAAGGAATCATTACTGATTTAGATAATACCTTGATTGAATGGGATCGTCCGAATGCGACCCCGCAATTGGAAGAATGGTTTGCGAAAATGAAGGAACACGGCATTCAAGTGACAGTTGTTTCGAATAATAACGAACAACGTGTAAAAGATTTTGCTGATCCACTTGGTATTCCGTTTATTCATAGTGCACGTAAGCCGCTTGTTCGTGCTTTTAAACGAGCGCTAACGAAAATGAGTTTGCGTGCCGAAGAAGTAGTTGTAATTGGGGATCAAGTATTAACAGATGTACTTGGAGGTAATCGTGTTGGACTGCACACGATTTTAGTTGTTCCAGTTGCAAAAACAGATGGACTTATGACTCGTTTTAATCGAAAAATTGAGCGTAGAATTATGCGTAGTATGAAGAAAAAAGGTCTAATTAATTGGGAGGAATAAAGTTTGACTGAGACATTTAAATGTATTGGGTGCGGAGTTGGCATCCAAACAGAAAATAAAAATGAAGTAGGTTATGCACCTGCTTCCTCGTTAGAGAAAGAAAGTATCATTTGTCAGCGTTGTTTCCGTTTAAAGCATTACAATGAAATTCAAGATGTGTCATTAACAGACGATGATTTTTTACGCATTTTAAATGGAATTGGACAATCTGATGCATTAGTTGTTAAGATTGTTGACATTTTTGATTTTAGTGGAAGTTGGCTCCCTGGCCTGCATCGCTTTGTTGGGAATAATAAAGTACTTCTTGTTGGAAACAAAGCTGATTTAATTCCAAAATCAGTAAAACAGGAAAAGCTTACACATTGGATGCGCTATAGTGCAAAGCAACTTGGTTTAAAGCCGGAAGATGTTTTCTTAATTAGTGCTGCAAAAGGTCAAGGTATTGAAGAGCTTGCGAGCGCAATTGAACAATACCGTGATGGAAAAGATGTGTATGTTGTTGGATGTACAAATGTCGGAAAATCAACGTTTATTAACCGTATTATTAAAACGTTTAGCGAGGAGACAGAAAATGTCATTACGACATCACATTTCCCAGGTACAACGCTAGACTTAATTGATATTCCGCTTGATGAAACTTCATCTTTATATGATACACCAGGTATTATTAATCATCATCAAATGGCGCATTACGTTGGGAAACAAAGCTTAAAAATAATTACGCCAACAAAAGAAATTAAGCCGATGGTCTTCCAATTGAATGAAGAACAAACATTATTCTTCGGTGGACTTGCACGACTTGATTATATAAGTGGTGGTCGTCGTTCGTTTACTTGTCATTTATCTAATCGTCTTACGATTCATCGTACGAAGCTTGAAAAAGCAGATGCATTGTACGAAAAGCATGCCGGGGAAATGTTAAACCCGCCAACACCAGAAGAACTTGAAAACATGCCTGAGCTTGTGAAGTATGAGTTTACCATTCATGAACCGAAAACAGATGTTGTATTTTCAGGTTTAGGATGGGTGACAGTGAATGAGGCTGGTGCGAAAATTGCAGCGCATGTACCAAAAGGAGTTAGTGTTTCATTACGTAGATCATTAATTTAAAGTGGTGAGGACTTATGAAACAATTATATGGTGTAATTGGAAATCCAATTGGACATTCCTTATCACCGCTTATGCATAATGATGCATTTGCTCATTTAGAGATGGATGCGCATTATCATGCTTTTCTTGTTCAAGAGAGTGAATTAGACGAAGCGGTGAAAGGATTGAAGGCACTTGGAGTTGTTGGATTTAATGTGACAACGCCGCACAAAGTTTCGGTTATGCAGCATTTAGACGAAATTGATCCTTTGGCAAAGCAAATTGGTGCGGTCAATACAGTGCTTCATAAAGAAGGAAAATTAATTGGCTATAATACAGACGGAATAGGGTATGTTCGTTCATTGCAATCTATTAGTAAAGAGCCATTGACGAACAAACGTATCTTACTGCTTGGAGCTGGCGGTGCGTGTCGTGCGATTTATTATTCACTTGCAGATGCTGGTGTGAAAGAGATTGACATTGCCAATCGTACAGTCAGGAAAGCAGAGCAGCTTATTGCAGATTGCAGAAGTGAAGTCGTGTCTTTGGCGCTTTCCTTAGAAGAAGCAACAGATAAACAAGCATTGTATGATATTATCATCCATACAACGACGGTAGGGATGCATCCTCATGTAGAAGATACACCGCTTTGCATTCAAAATTTGAAAAAAGGAAGCATTGTATCTGATATTATTTATAATCCGTTTGAAACGAAGTTATTGCATTGCGCGAAGGAGCATGGAGCGATTGTACAAAATGGCATTGATATGTTTGTCTTTCAAGGCGCACTTGCATTTGAAATTTGGACGGGACGATTGCCGAATATAGAACGAATGAAACAAATAGTAATGAAAAAGCTTGGAGGCTAAATACATGTTAACAGGAAAACAAAAACGATTTTTACGTGCAGAGGCGCATCATTTAACACCAATTTTTCAAGTTGGTAAAGGCGGCGTAAATGAAAATATGGTAAAACAAATTGCAGAAGCGCTAGAAGTACGCGAGTTGATAAAGGTTAGCGTACTACAAAACTGCGAATTTGATCGTCATGAAGTAGCAGAAGAGGTTGCGCAAGGTGCAAAAGCTGAACTTGTACAAGTAATCGGAGGTACAATCGTCTTATATAAAGAATCAAGAGAAAATAAACGTATTGTATTACCAAAAACAAAGTAACGATTTCTAAAAGTTAGTTGAACCAATCGAGTTCGTATAGGTACCTCGTTTTTCATTAATGAGAATGATCACCTATAAGGACGAGGTAAAGGGGCGTTTTCTTTGAAGCGAATCGGGATTATTGGCGGGACATTTGACCCACCTCATAATGGACATTTGTTAATTGCAAATGAAGTGTATGATGCATTGGGGCTTGATGAGGTTTGGTTTTTACCAAATCAAATCCCCCCTCATAAACGAGATAAGAAAGTTACAAGTGTACGTAATCGTTTAGAAATGATTCATTTAGCAGTTGAACAAGACAAGCATTTCTCTATTTGTTTAGCGGAGCTAGAACGTGAAGGTCCGTCTTACACATATGATACTATGTTACAATTGACAAGGGCGCATCAAAACGTTCAATTTTATTTTATTATTGGCGGGGATATGGTGGAGTATTTACCAAAATGGTATAACATTGATGAATTGTTAAAGATTGTTACGTTTGTCGGTGTTGCTCGTCCTGGTTATACACTTTCTACGCCTTATGATATTGTAACGGTGGAAATTCCGGAATTTGCTATTTCTTCTTCGCTTCTGCGTGAACGTTTTACAAAGAAGAAGACATGCAAATATTTGCTTCCAAAAGGGGTACAGGAATATATTGAGAGGAATGGGCTATATGGACCGAAAACGGGCACTTGAAATTGTAAAACAACAAATGCGTGACAAGCGTTATATTCATACAATTGGTGTTATGGAAACGGCTATTGAACTTGCAAAGCAATATGGTGTTGATGAAAAAAAAGCGGAAATGGCAGCGATTTTTCACGATTATGCAAAGTGTAGACCAGTTTCAGAAATGGAAGAGATTATTAAGCGAGAAAATTTTCCAAAAGATTTATTGCTTTATAATAAAGAATTATGGCATGCGCCGGTCGGGGCATATTTAGTAGAACGAGAAGTCGGTATTACAGATGCTGACATACTACAAGCTATTACGTATCATACGAGTGGACATGAACAGATGACAATGCTTGATAAAGTGATTTACGTGGCGGATTATATTGAACCTAATCGTAAGTTTCCAGGTGTTGAAGAAGCACGGAAGTTAGCGCGAGAAGATCTCAATCAAGCACTATTATATGCTTTAAAGCATACGATACAATTTTTAATGGAAAAGAATCAAACGATTTATCCATTAACATTTCAAACGTATAATGCAGTCATTAAGGAGGACCTTACGAAATGAAGGACAGAGAATTATTAATATTGGCAGCGCGAGCAGCTGATGATAAAAGAGCAGAAGATATTGTTGTGTTGAATATGCAAGGGATTTCCCCACTTGCTGATTATTTTGTAATTTGTCATGGTAACTCTGATAAACAAGTGCAGGCAATTGCTCGTGAAGTTAAAGCACAAGCGCATGAAGCACAGATCGATGTAAAACGCATGGAAGGCTTTGAAGAGGCGCGTTGGGTACTAGTTGATCTTGGTGATGTTGTTGTACACGTATTCCATAAAGATGAGCGTGGTTATTATAATTTAGAACGTCTTTGGGGCGATGTACCGCGCGAAGATGTTACAGAAGAGTTAGGGCAATGAGATACGAACAATTTGCATTGTTATACGATGAGCTAATGAATGATGTCCCATATGAAAAATGGGTAGAATTTACGGAACAAAGCTTGGAGCAAATTGGTAAAACAGATGCGAAAATTCTTGATGTAGCTTGCGGAACGGGGAATGTTACGTTACCTCTTGTACAAAAAGGATACGATGTAATAGGAGTAGATTTATCAGAAGAAATGTTAACAATTGCTCAGCAAAAGTTAGGTGAAGAAGGACAATTTATTCCTTTTTATCAACAAGATATGCGTGAGTTAGATGTTCCAGGCGAGTTCGATTGTGTAACAATTTTTTGTGATTCTTTAAATTATGTACTAGAAGAAGAGGGCATTCGAGAGACATTTCGACGTGTGTATCATCATTTGCGCCCAGATGGTTTGTTTTTATTTGATGTGCACTCTCTTTATAAAATTCATCACGTATTTCAAAATGAAACGTACACAATGAATGAAGATGAAATCTCGCTTATTTGGAACTGTTTCCCAGGTGAGGTGCCAAACAGTGTGGAGCATGATTTGACATTTTTTGTACGAGATGAAGAAGAAGATGTGTATCATCGATTTGATGAATTGCATATGCAGCGTACATATCCTGTTGAGGAGCTGACAAATTGGCTTGAAGCAGCTGGTTTTACCGTTCTTCGTGTAACGGGAGACTTTGAAAGAATGGAAGTCACAGAACAAACAGAGCGAATTTTCTTTGTGGCTACAAAGAATGCATAATAAAAAAAGCAACCGAATGGTTGCTTTTTTTTATTAAATAGTAAAAAATAAAATGCTTTATGAAGGAATATAGTTGTTTTTGTCGTAAAAGATATATTAATGTTTATGAAATTGCTGTTCGATGTGCTCTACATCCTCTTCGTATTTTTCATGTGTTCGTTTTAACACCTTGTTAAATGTATCTCCAATATGTTCTTCTAAAACGCGAATCCCTTCGCCTGTAATTCCTCCTTTTACACAAACTTTTTCCTGTAAAGTCGGCAAGGTGAAAATTTGTTTTTCTAGCAGTTTCCCCATTCCAATAATCATTTCACTCGTTAAAACTGTAGCTTCTTCACGTGTAATATTTGTTTCCTCTACAGATGCGTCAATAAAACGTTGTAATAAGTAGCTGAAAAATGCCGGGCCGCAGCTTGCGATATCGGATGCTACTCTTGTGATATTTTCATCAATGATGGTAGGTTTAGAGATTTTTTGAAACAAGTTCAGTATCTGCTTTTGCCATTCTTGCGAGCAGTTTTTCCCGAATGTGCATAGAGAGACCCCGGCTAATGCGCGATTTGTAATACTTGGAATCATACGAGCAACATGACAAGAAACGATCGTTTCTAATTGTTCAGTAGATATGGGACTTGTAATGGAGATTAGACATTTATCGTTAGTAAGAATTGAAGCATGCTTTGTCAAAATAGGATGTATGTCTAATGGTTTTACACAAATAAAAATCAGTTCAGAACGTCCGATTACTTCTTGAATTGTTTTGGCTATATGAATTGAAGGATACTTCTCTTTTATATGATATGCTTTTGCGAAAGTACGATTAATAATAGTAAGACACGAAGGTTTGACAGCGCGGGCTTCGATGCATGCATCAATAAGTATATTCCCCATATTCCCTGTTCCTATTATTCCTATGTTCAATGTTTCATCCCCTCCTTCGTAACATCTTTCTCCTAAACAATATGAAGTTTATTTTGAATTTATGAATTAGAGGTGCAAAATGATGATGAATTTGCCAAGAAAGTGGTTCGTTTTATTTGCAGCAATTGGTATTGTCATTATTTTATTTTTATGGCAAACAAAAGATGGACAAAAACAAGCGGTAATGAAAGTGGAAGCGAATGCGAATGCGAAAATGGAAGAAAAAAAGGAAAAAACAAAGGGAACGGAATCTAAATTGCAATCAAAAACGATTCTTGTTGATACGAAAGGAGCTGTAAATCATGAAGGAGTATATGAATTACAAAGCGGGGCGCGAGTGAAAGATGCTGTTGAAAAGGCGGGAGGTTTCTTACCAGAAGCGGATATAACAAAAGTAAATTTAGCGCAGCTTGTCCAAGATCAAATGCTGATTTATGTACCCAAAAAAGGAGAAGCCCTTGCGAATGGAGCACCTTTGTCAGATGGAAAAATACAAATAAACATAGCGACAAAGGAACAGCTTGAAAAAATATCGGGCATTGGTCCTAGAAAAGCAGAAAATATTATCAAGTATCGTGAGCAGCATGGCCCCTTTCAAAAAGTAGAAGATTTATTAGAGGTCGATGGAATTGGTGAAAAATCACTGGAAAAAATAAAAGATGAGATAATTGTTCACTAAATAAACATTGACGGCTTTTTTCTTATTTCGCTAAACTATAAGCAGATTAAAAAGTAGGTGAAGATAATGGAACGAGTTTCTTGGGATCAATATTTTATGACACAAAGTCATTTATTATCACTTCGCAGTACGTGTACAAGGCTTGCAGTTGGCGCGACAATCGTGCGTGATAAGCGGATTATTGCTGGTGGCTATAATGGGTCGATTGCCGGCGGTGTGCATTGTATAGATGAAGGGTGTTATGTGATCGATAATCATTGTGTGCGTACAATTCATGCAGAAATGAATGCATTGCTGCAATGCGCGAAATTTGGTGCGAAAACGGATGGCGCAGAAATTTATGTCACCCATTTTCCATGTTTACATTGCTGTAAGGCGATTATCCAAAGTGGTATTACAGCCGTGTATTACGCACAAGATTATAAAAATCATCCGTATGCACTTGAGTTATTTGAACAAGCAAATGTAAGAATAAAACATGTTCCTCTTGCATTTGACGTGACAACATTAGAAGAACAACAGAAAATGCAGGAGCTAAAACAGCTTTTGTCTTCGTTACAATCTGACGAAATGACGTTAGAACAAATGCAACAAGTATTACAACAAGCAAAAAATATGGTATAAACCGTGAGGTGAGTACGTGTTGCGTGGGCAATGGATTTGCGTTGCAATCTCAGTTATCTTTGGGATTGCAACAGCTTATTCCTCTTTTTTTATCATTCCTCTTCTTATATTTGGCTGTTATTGTGTAGTTTGTTTTTTGCGTACTTCTCTGCCGCTCCTCTTCTTGATTGTCCTCGTATTTGTTCTTACATATGTATATGCAATCTATGTAGATTCACAAAATCATTCTAAGCTTTCTTTTCAGGAAACAAATGTAACAGGTACCATTCAAAGTACGCCGATTATAAATGGAAATCGCCTTTCTTTCCAGTTGCAAATGAATAATGACGAAACAGTGCAGTTGTTTTATAAAATTCCTTCTCGTGAATTAAAAGAAAAATTGAAGCAGTTAACACCTGGTATGGTGTGTACGTTTACTGGTAAGTTGAAAGAACCACCATCTCCTCGTAACTTTTATGCGTTTAATTATAAGGATTATTTGTATAAGCAGCATATTCATGCTCTTTTTGAAGTGGAATCGATCTCGAATTGTGTGCAAAAAAATAAGTCGTTTGTTCATTGGTTATTTTCGGTTCGAAAAGCAGCTGTTTCTTATATAGGAGAGAATTTTTCTGGGCAATCAGCAGCTTTTATGAATGCTTTATTGTTTGGGGATCGTCAATATATGACGTTTGAAGTTGAAGAACAGTATCAAGAGTTTGGACTTGTTCATTTATTGGCGATATCGGGATCGCACATTGTTTTGTTAACTGCAATATGTTATTTTGTATCACTTCGAATTGGGATGACGCGTGAAAGCACAACAATGTTTCTACTTGTTTGTATTCCGTTATATATGTTTTTGGCAGGGGCCACGCCATCTGTTGTTCGGGCATCTATAGCAGCTGTTATTGTATTCGGAGCCCTTACGCGAGCAGTGCGAGTGTCCGGGATGGATGCTTTAAGTATGACATTAATAATCATGATTTTTTATGATCCGTACGTATTATTTGACATTGGGTTCCAGTTTTCATTTGTTGGAAGTTTTTCTCTTTTGTTATCTTCATCACGTCTGCTAGCTAACGAAAACGGTATAGTGAAAAATTCTATATACATTTCCGTTATTTCTCAATTAACAAGTATACCTATTCTACTCTATCACTTCGGTTATGTCTCTCCTTACAGTATCCTTCTTAATATGATTTATGTCCCGTTTTTATCTTTACTTGCTTTGCCTGTTTGTATTGTCATTCTTGTATGTCTCATATGTCTTCCAATCATATCTCAATGGTTAGCTAATTTGTTGTCTCTATGTATACATGTTTCGAATGTGATGCTTCGAATGTGCGAAGCTTTACCGTTTGTACGTCTTACCTTTGGAGAAACCGAACCGTTTCTCGTTGCTTTATATTGTATAAGTATTATAACGGTTCTTATATCATGGGAAGGGTTTATGTGGAGAACATATCGTCTGTTATTTCTATCAAGCTTTTTTCTCCTTAGTACATGCCACTATGCCTTTCCATATGTAAATGCATACGGAAGTGTTACTTATATTGACGTCGGACAAGGGGACGCCATTTTAATTCGCCTTCCATACAATCAAGGGACGTATTTAATTGATACGGGCGGAACAATTCCAGTTAAGAAAGAAGAATGGCAGCAGAAAAAACATGAATTTTCTGTTGGGCATGATATTCTCGTTCCTTTTTTACAAAAAGAGGGTGTCCGCACGATTGATAAATTAATTGTGACACATGGAGATATGGATCACGTAGGAGCAGTGCAAGAGGTAATGCAATCTATTACGGTAAAAGAAGTCGTATTCGGGAAGAAGGTAAAATTTTCTTTGCCTGAGCAACAAATACAACGGCTTGCTGCGCAAAAGAATGTGCCCGTTCGAATTGTAGAAAAAGGAGATAGCTGGAAGGCGGGAGAGGCGGTGTTTTCAGTATTATCACCAAAAGGAGAAGAAAAAGAAGATAATAACCAATCTATTGTACTTTGGACAAAAATAGGGGGACTAACATGGTTGTTTACCGGTGATTTAGAAGAAGCAGGTGAGAAACACTTTATAAAATGGTATCCAGAGCTGCGTGCAGACGTTTTAAAGGTTGGACATCACGGAAGTAAAACGTCATCTTCAGGGCCGTTTTTAGATGCTGTTCAGCCGAAAAAGGCCATTATTTCTGTTGGTGAGAAAAACCGTTATCGACATCCGCATATTGAAGTGTTAGAGCGTTTAAATATGCGTGGAATTGAGGTGTGGAGAACCGATGAACAAGGAGCGATTTCTTATGTTTTCCGAGAGGAGACGGGAACGTTTCGCAGTAAGTTGACATATGATGAAACACAGAAAAAAAAGAAGACTGCCACATGCAGTCTTTAAGAACCGATTAATTTAACGACTGTTGCGATGATAAATAAGGTGGCAAAAAATCCGAACGAAACGATAAAGCCTACACCTGAGTCGACAGCGTCATTACGCTTACTTTGAACGTTTTTTTCAAATTCATTCATCTTTGAATCCCTCCCAACATTCCACTTTAGTATAAAATATTGTCAGAAAAAAATCTACAATTTATCTAGTTAATCGTGGCCTGTAATCTTATTGTTAATAGAAAATTCAAAATGCTAACACTTAACAATTGGTAAAGTCTCTTTTCAAGGTTTTCAGCGGTGGGATAACTGCTGATTAAGGCTCGACTGCTTCAATGCTTTTCCAAGTGTGCTAACAGTTGTCATTCATAGCTTGTAATCTCGGTGCAAACAATAAAATTAAAGGGGTCACCGTTACGAAATAAGAATCCTGGGGCTTATTTTGTAACGTTTTATATAGATCAAGGAACGGGTAGCTGCCTGTTCCTTTGGACTTGTAAAACGGCAGTTGTCACATTACTATAAGTATATAAAGTGTTAGGGAGTAGGAAATGACATGAGTGATATACATAAAAAAATAAAGAAAAAGCAATTTGCTTCGTTATACTTGTTGTATGGGACAGAGGCATATTTTATAAATGAAACGCTCCAGCTTTTAACATTAGAAGCGTTAGCTGAAGAGGATCGTGAGTTCAATGTTGTTACGTATGATTTGGAAGAAACATACATAGAGGAAGTTGTTGAAGACGCACGAACGCTTCCTTTTTTTGGGGAACGTAAAATAATCGTTGTAAAATCACCGTTGTTTTTAACAGCGCAAAAAGCAAAAATTGAGCAAAACGTCAAAGTACTAGAAGAATATATTGCTGAACCTTCACCATTTTCCATTCTTGTGTTTATTGCTCCGTTTGAAAAATTGGACGAGCGTAAAAAAGTTACGAAGCTCTTGAAAAAAACAGCGGATGTAGTAGAAGCGAATGCTCTGCAAGTACAAGATGTACGTAAATGGATTATAAGCCGTACGGAAGAAATGCATATTCAAATAGAAGAAGCGGCAGTCAGTTTACTATTAGAGCTTGTTGGAAGCAATGTAACGATGCTTGCTAAGGAAATGGATAAATTGACATTATATGTTGGAGTAGGCGGTGAAATAACGGCAAAGCTTGTCGCGGAACTCGTTCCAAAGTCTGTTGAACAAAATGTATTTTCTTTAACAGAAAAGGTAGTAAAAAAAGATATTGCAGGTGCGATGCGTATTTTAGAAGGATTATTTACGCAACAAGAAGAGCCGATTAAGCTGCTTGCGCTTCTTGTGAGTCAATTTCGTTTATTATATCAAGTGAAAGAACTTCAGCAGCGTGGTTATGGGCAAAATCAAATTGCATCGCATATCGGTGTACATCCGTATCGTGTGAAGCTGGCTATGAATCAAACAAATTTTTTCTCGTTTGAAGCGTTAAAACGAGTGATTCACGAACTTGCTGAGGCAGATTATAATATGAAGACGGGAAGAATGGATAAACGTCTTGTACTAGAATTTTTTCTTATGCGTTTAAATCATATTGGATAGTGGAAAAATGTTCATGTAGACAACTGCATGAACATTTTTTTGTAAATAAAAAACGACCCATACGGATCGTTTTTAAACGCCTTACGCGTTTACTTGTTTCGCTAAGCGAGATTTTTGACGAGATGCAACGTTTTGGTGGATAAGACCTTTACGAGCTGCTTTGTCAAGTTTTTTAGAAGCTACTTTGTATGCCTCTTTTGCTGTTTCAAGATCGTTATTGTTAACTAAAGCTTCTACAGTTTTAACAGCTGTACGCATGTCAGACTTGATAGAAGCGTTATGTGCACGACGCTCTTCGCTAAGTTTAGCGCGTTTGATAGCAGATTTAATGTTTGCCATATATTTCACCTCCCTGGTGCAATCGAGTGACTCGATTCTTACATAGAACAAGTGATATTCTATCAAACGGAGAAGAGAATTGCAATAGCGAGAACGATGAAATTTCAATATAGGAAAAGAATGACTGAGAATAAATTGGGGAATTCTATATAAATCCAAATTAAAAAAACGGCATAAAACCTCCCTCTTTTTAGATGATTGAGAGCATCTGGCCATGCATAGAAGCGGTCAGGGTCTTTTTCTACCACATGCAAAATTCAAACAAAGGGAGCAAGAAAGTAGCAGATTCCTTTTTTCTGCATAGCAGCAATCTATATGTCGAAAATTTGTGGGGGATGAAGAAAACTCTCACTGATGGAAGTTTCACTTTAAATATGAATAGTGGAGGAGATTGTATGAGTGAACCGCTTGATTTAAGTAAATATGGGATTCGAACAGATCTTGCATTAGAAGCCCATCAAATGCTGCAAGAGAAGCAAGAAGAAAAAACAGCGATTCAAGGTGTGATTGTAAAAGAGCGCGAAGAAGAAGGGATTACAATTACAAAGGTGACGATTGATGAAAGTGCTGCTCCGGCGATGGGAAAGAAACCAGGAAATTATTTAACTTTAGAAGTGCAAGGAATTCGTCAGCAAGATACAGCGCTGCAACAAAAAGTAGAAGAGATTTTTGCAAAGGAATTTTCGCATTTTCTAAAAGAGATTGGAATAAATGAAGAAGCAAGTTGTTTAATTGTGGGGCTTGGTAATTGGAATGTAACGCCGGATGCCTTAGGTCCAATTGTTGTAGAGAATGTCCTTGTTACGCGCCATTTGTTTCAGTTGCAGCCGGAAAGTGTTGAGGAAGGGTTTCGACCTGTCAGTGCAATTAGACCGGGTGTTATGGGAATTACAGGTATTGAGACGAGCGATATGATTTATGGTGTTATTGAAAAGACGAAACCAGACTTTGTCATTGCGATTGATGCACTTGCTGCTCGTTCTATTGAGCGAGTTAATAGTACGATCCAAATTTCGGATACTGGTATTCATCCTGGCTCTGGTGTTGGGAATAAACGAAAAGAATTGAGCAAAGATACGCTAGGTATACCGGTGATTGCAATTGGTGTTCCGACCGTTGTAGATGCAGTTTCAATTACAAGTGACACAATTGATTATATTTTAAAGCATTTTGGGCGTGAACTGCGTGAGGGAGGAAAACCATCTCGTTCTTTACTTCCAGCCGGTTTTACATTTGGTGAGAAGAAGAAGTTGACACAAGAAGATATGCCAGATGAAAAAAGCCGCAATATGTTTTTAGGGGTTGTTGGTACGTTAGAAGAAGAAGAGAAGAGAAAGCTAATTTATGAAGTGCTAGCACCGTTAGGACATAACTTAATGGTAACACCTAAAGAAGTAGATGCGTTTATTGAAGATATGGCGAATCTAATTGCGAGTGGTTTGAACGCAGCTCTTCATCATCAAGTTGATCAAGACAACACAGGGGCATATACGCATTGATTGGAAAAGGAGAAATAAGAAGTGGAGCAGTTTACACGCAAATGCATCATTGTCGTTGTTAGTGCATTTCTTATAACGTTAGCGGGTATGCAAGTTGCTAATAGCGGATTGAAACGAATGAAAGGTTATCATAATCCAACATATGAACAAATTGCTCATATAACAGGCGCAAACTACGGGGATAGAGAAAAAGAAATTTTTGGGAATGTATTTTCCGTTGAGGAAAAACAAAAGCAACTAGAAGAATTAAAAAGCTTTAATATGTTTGAGAGTATGGGAAGAGGATTGACTTCTTTAGTACAACGTGTCATTTGCAGCATAACATATATGATTGTTGATAAAATAAAAGGTGCATTTCATTAATGCACAGTGTAAAAAAGGCGGCTATCTTACGGACAAGTAGGATAGCTTTTTGTATTTTTAGGAAAGGTTTGTCTATTGTTTACGAATTGCATATGATAAAAGTAAGAGTACTTGCTTATAACGCTGCACCAGTTTTCATTGAATCTTTTTCCTGGTATTGATATAATCAGTGCTAGTGTATATTGGCGAGATTAGTAGGAGTGATAAATAGATGAACAAAGAAGAAAGAGCAAAAAGGCAGTCTAACATTCGTAACTTTTCCATTATTGCTCACATTGATCACGGGAAGTCAACGTTGGCAGACCGTATTTTGGAGAAAACAAATGCGTTAACACAACGCGAGATGAAAGCACAGTTGCTTGACTCCATGGATTTAGAGCGTGAGCGCGGGATTACAATTAAATTAAATGCAGTACAATTAACGTATAAAGCGAAAGACGGAGAAGAATATATTCTTCACTTAATTGATACACCAGGTCACGTCGACTTCACGTATGAAGTGTCTCGTAGTTTAGCGGCTTGTGAAGGTGCGATACTTGTTGTGGATGCGGCGCAAGGAATTGAGGCGCAAACATTAGCAAACGTATATTTAGCACTTGATAATAATTTGGAAATTTTACCGGTTATTAACAAGATTGACTTACCAAGCGCTGATCCAGAACGTGTTCGTCAAGAGGTAGAGGATGTAATTGGCTTAGACGCATCAGAAGCTGTGCTTGCTTCTGCAAAAGCGGGGATTGGTATTGAAGAGATTTTAGAACAAATCGTTGAAAAAGTACCAGCTCCAGCAGGTGATTCGGAAGAACCATTACAATGTATGATTTTCGATTCTTTATATGATCCGTACCGCGGTGTAATTGCTTATATCCGTGTTGTAAACGGTACAGTAAAAGTTGGCGATAAAGTACGTATGATGGCAACAGGTAAAGAGTTTGAAGTAACAGAAGTAGGTGTGTTCACACCGAAAACAACGCAGCGTGAAGAATTAACAGTAGGTGATGTAGGCTTCTTAGCAGCATCGATTAAAAATGTTGGTGATACGCGTGTAGGTGATACGATTACACATGCAAAACGTCCAGCGGCAGAACCTTTACCAGGGTATCGTAAATTAAACCCAATGGTATTCTGTGGTTTATATCCAATTGATTCTGCACGTTATAATGATTTACGTGATGCATTAGAAAAGTTAGAATTAAATGACTCTGCTCTTGAATTTGAACCAGAAACGTCTCAAGCACTTGGATTTGGTTTCCGCTGTGGATTCTTAGGCTTACTTCATATGGAAATCATTCAAGAACGTATTGAACGTGAATTTAAAATTGATTTGATTACAACAGCACCAAGTGTTATTTATAAAGTATATTTAACAAACGGTGAAGACATGACAGTTGATAACCCATCTAACATGCCAGATCCGCAATCTATTGATCGTGTGGAAGAACCGTATGTAAAAGCATCTATTATGGTTCCGAATGATTATGTTGGAGCGGTTATGGAAATTTGCCAAGGAAAACGCGGGACGTTTATTGATATGCAATATTTAGATGAAACACGCGTTACTTTGACATATGAAATTCCACTTTCTGAAATCGTATATGATTTCTTCGATCAATTAAAGTCGAATACGAAAGGATATGCATCCTTTGATTACGAGCTAATTGGTTATAAACCGTCTAAGCTTGTGAAGATGGATATTTTATTGAATGCTGAACAGGTCGATGCGTTATCTTTCATTGTGCATCGTGACTCAGCATATGACCGTGGAAAAGTAATTGTAGAAAAGTTAAAAGAGTTAATTCCAAGACAGCAGTTTGAGGTGCCTATACAAGCGACAATCGGAAATAAAGTCGTGGCGCGTTCTACAATTAAGGCGATGCGTAAAAACGTATTAGCAAAATGTTACGGTGGTGACATTTCTCGTAAACGTAAACTTCTTGAAAAACAAAAAGAAGGTAAAAAACGTATGAAGTCTGTTGGTTCTGTAGAAGTACCGCAAGAAGCATTCATGGCTGTACTGAAAATGGATGATAACTAATAAAAAGAAGCCGTACAAACGGCTTCTTTTTATTTAGGAAGTAGAAATCTAAAGTTTTGGTTAATATTTAGACATCTTTGTATCTCTCCTATACAATAGTGGTGATACTTTTGATTGTAAAAGGAAGAATCAGAATGGAGAAAGTTCGCATAGGATTACAGAAGTAAATAAACCTCCGAAGTGCGGAGGTTTTCTTTTTAGAAAGGTAGGAACAGAATTTGATACAAGCTGCATATATTCATATTCCGTTTTGTCAGCATATTTGTCACTATTGTGATTTTAATAAAGTGTTTATTGAACGTCAGCCAGTTGAACAATACTTGCAATATTTAGAGAAAGAAATTGTGAATACAATCAACAAAACGCCTTTTAAAGAAATGAAAACGATTTTTGTTGGTGGAGGAACGCCAACAGCGCTAAATATGGAACAGACAAAGCAATTGCTAGATATTATTAATCGTCGTTTACGGCCGTTTGCGCCAAATTGTGAACTAACTTTTGAAGCGAATCCGGGAGATTTACCAAAAGAGAAATTAAATCTTCTACAAGAAGGCGGCGTAAACCGGATTAGTTTTGGTGTTCAAACGTTCCGAGATGAATTGCTGAAAAAAATTGGGCGCGGGCATACGAGAGAAGATGCGTTTGTAGCGATTCGTGAGGCGCAGGAAGTTGGTTTTACAAATATTAATGTTGATTTAATTTATGCATTGCCAGGGCAAACGATAGAAGACGTGAAAGAAACGTTAGAGATTGCATTTACCCTTGGGGTTCAACATTTCTCAGCGTATTCTTTAATTGTGGAGCCGAAAACGGTCTTTTATAATTTAATGAATAAAGGAAAGCTGAGACTCCCAGGTGAAGACAATGAGGCTAAAATGTATGAAATTGTGATGGATGAGATGGCGAAGCATGGTTATCAGCAGTATGAAATTAGTAATTTTTCAAAAGAGGGTTATGAAAGTAGACATAACCTAACTTATTGGAATAATGATGAATACTACGGTTTCGGAGCTGGCGCTCATAGTTACGTAAATGGCGAGCGTATTCAAAATGTAGGTCCACTAAAACAATATTTTACGAAAATTGATGAGACAGGTTTGCCGTATTTAGATGTTCATACAGTAACAACCCAAGAAAAAATGGAAGAAGAGTTATTCTTAGGGCTTCGAAAAACAGCAGGCGTTTCGAAAGTGGAATTCAGCAAAAAATTCGGCGTAGAGATGAACGATATCTTTGCAAAACAGTTACGTCATAATAAGGAACATGAATTGCTTCAAGAAACAAATAATCATGTCTGTTTAACAAGAAAAGGGAAGTTATTAGGAAATGAAGTCTTTCAATCATTCTTAGTGGATTAAACGCTGTGTCCCGCTCAAACAGACGGTACAAAGAGGTAAATCGAGAAGAAAAACCGTCTGTAAGAGCCCGATTGGCTCAGCTAATTAGCAGCGAAAATCGTGCTGCTAAAAGTTTCACCTTATCCCATCACGTTTCCGTTGACAATTCAATATCAATTTTGGTAAGTTAGTAATAGATTTAGCACTCGAAACATAAGAGTGCTAACAGAGGTGATGATGAAATGCTTACGGAACGTCAGCTCTTAATTTTACAGACGATAATTGACGATTTTATCGGATCAGCACAACCTGTTGGATCAAGAACATTATCTAAAAAAGAAGAAATCACATTTAGCTCAGCAACAATTCGAAATGAAATGGCTGACTTAGAAGAATTAGGGTTTATTGAAAAAACACATAGTTCTTCAGGGCGCGTTCCTTCTGAAAAAGGGTATCGCTTTTATGTAGATCATCTTCTTGCACCGCAACATTTGCCTAGTGAAGATGTTATACAAATTAAAGACTTGTTCGCTCAAAGAGTTTTTGAAGCAGAAAAGCTTGCGCAGCAATCAGCGCAAATTTTATCAGAGCTCACGAATTATACGGCAATTGTTCTTGGGCCAAAAGTTAGTGCGAATAAGTTGAAAAATGTGCAAATACTTCCGCTTGGACATCAAACAGCGGTTGCAATTATTGTAACTGATACAGGACATGTGCAAAGTAAAACAATCACGGTTCCGGAATCTGTTGATTTGCAAGATTTGGAAAAAATGGTTAACATTTTGAATGACAAGTTGTCTGGTGTACCGATGTCAGAACTGCATAATAAAATCTTTAAAGAAATTGTAATGGTTTTGCGTCAGTACGTTCATAATTATGATAGCGTCATGAAGATGTTAGACGGTACATTTCAATTTCCATTATCTGAAAAAGTATATTTTGGTGGAAAAACAAATATGCTTGCGCAGCCTGAATTCCATGATATTCAAAAGGTCAGATTATTATTCAATATGATTGAAAATGAAGATGCTTTTTATGATATCTTAAAGAGTAAACAAATTGGCATTCAAGTGAAAATTGGCCGTGAGAATTCTTCAGCTGCTATGGAAAATTGTAGTTTGATTTCTGCGACATACTCGATTGGAGATGAGCAACTTGGAACAATTGCGATTTTAGGACCGACAAGAATGCAATATTCTCGTGTCATTAGTTTGTTGCAATTGTTTACAAGACAATTTACAGATGGACTGAACGGTTTGTATAAACCGGAATAATAAGAAACTTCCATTTGTGGCGGGGGTATATTCCGCTACATATGATTAGTTGGATACAAGAAATTAGATAGCTGGGTTTGTACTAAGGTGTGCCTGCCCTGCCTTTTTAAGGAGGTGAAAGTTGTGGAAGAGCGTAATGAACAAATGGTAGAAGAAGTAAAAGAAGCGCAAACAGAAGAAGCTGTAGCTCCAGAAAATGGCGAAGAAACTGTTGTGGAAAAAAATGAATCTTCTCTTTTACAAGAAAAAGTAGATGAATTACAAGCGAAATTGTCGGAAACGGAAGGTCGCATGATTCGTCTACAAGCCGATTTTGAAAACTATAAGCGCCGCGTTCAACTAGATAAGCAAGCGGCTGAAAAATATAGATCACAAAACCTTGTATCAGATATTTTGCCGGCTCTTGATAACTTTGAAAGAGCAATGCAGGTGGAAGCAAATGATGACCAAATGAAATCTTTATTACAAGGGATGGAAATGGTATATCGTCAGTTGCAAGAAGCATTAGCAAAAGAAGGTGTTGAAGCGATTGAAGCTGTTGGAAAGCAGTTCGATCCGCATGAACATCAAGCTGTTATGCAAGTGGAAGACAGTGAATTTGAATCAAATGCGGTTGTGGAAGAATTCCAAAAAGGTTATAAACTGAAAGATCGTGTGATTCGACCATCAATGGTAAAAGTAAATCAATAATTACATAAATATAGGAGGTTTCGTCATGAGTAAAATCATCGGTATAGACTTAGGTACAACAAACTCTTGTGTAGCTGTTATGGAAGGCGGAGAGCCAAAAGTTATTCCAAATCCAGAAGGTAATCGTACAACTCCTTCTGTTGTAGCTTTCAAAAATGATGAGCGTCAAGTAGGGGAAGTAGCGAAGCGTCAAGCAATTACGAATCTGAATACAATTATCTCAATTAAGCGTCATATGGGTACAGATTACAAAGTAAATGTAGAAGGTAAAGAATATACGCCTCAAGAAATTTCTGCAATCATTTTACAAAACTTAAAAGCTTCTGCTGAAGCATACTTAGGTGAAACAGTAACAAAAGCTGTTATCACAGTACCAGCATACTTTAACGATGCAGAGCGTCAAGCGACAAAAGATGCAGGTCGCATTGCTGGTTTAGAAGTAGAACGTATTATTAACGAACCAACAGCAGCAGCGCTTGCTTACGGTTTAGAAAAACAAGACGAAGAACAAAAAATCTTAGTATATGACTTAGGTGGCGGTACGTTTGACGTATCTATTCTTGAGTTAGCAGATGGAACATTTGAAGTTATTTCAACTGCTGGTGACAACCGTCTTGGTGGTGACGACTTTGACCAAGTGGTCATTGATCATTTAGTAGCTGAATTCAAAAAAGAAAATAACATTGATTTAAGCCAAGATAAAATGGCACTTCAACGTTTGAAAGATGCAGCTGAAAAAGCGAAGAAAGATCTTTCTGGTGTAACGCAAACACAAATTTCATTACCGTTCATTAGTGCAGGTCCTGCAGGTCCATTACACTTAGAGTTAACGTTAACAAGAGCGAAATTTGAAGAGCTTTCAGCAAACCTTGTTGAAAGAACATTAGAACCAACTCGTCGTGCGTTAAAAGACGCTGGTCTTTCTCCAAGCGAACTTGATAAAGTAATTCTTGTTGGTGGTTCTACTCGTATTCCAGCTGTACAAGAAGCGATTAAACGTGAAACTGGTAAAGAACCATATAAAGGTGTAAACCCTGATGAAGTTGTAGCGTTAGGTGCTGCAGTACAGGGCGGTGTACTTACTGGTGATGTAAAAGACGTTTTATTATTAGACGTAACTCCGCTTTCTTTAGGTATTGAAACAATGGGCAGCGTGTTTACAAAATTAATTGAGCGTAACACAACAATCCCAACAAGTAAATCACAAGTGTTCTCAACAGCTGCTGATAACCAACCAGCAGTAGACATTCACGTATTACAAGGTGAGCGTCCAATGGCAGCGGATAACAAAACGTTAGGTCGCTTCCAATTAACAGACATTCCACCAGCACCACGTGGCATTCCGCAAATCGAAGTAACGTTCGATATTGACGCGAACGGTATCGTAAACGTACGTGCGAAAGATTTAGGAACAAGCAAAGAACAAACAATTACAATCCAATCTTCTTCAGGTCTTTCTGATGATGAAGTAGAACGTATGGTAAAAGAAGCAGAAGCAAATGCTGATGCTGACCAAAAACGTAAAGAAGAGGTTGAACTTCGCAATGAAGCGGATCAACTTGTATTCCAAACTGATAAAGTTGTAAAAGATTTAGAAGGCAAAGTAGATGCAGCTGAAGTAGCGAAAGCAACAGAAGCAAAAGATGCATTAAAAGCGGCAATCGAGAAAAATGATCTTGATGAAATCCGTGCGAAAAAAGATGCACTTCAAGAAATCGTACAACAATTAACTGTAAAATTATATGAGCAAGCTCAAGCTGCTGCAGGAGCACAGCAAGCAGACGGTGCACAAGGTAATGCAGGCGCAAAAAACGATAATGTAGTAGATGCTGAGTTTGAAGAAGTAAAAGAAGATAAATAATCAAATAAGTAAGATGACAAAAAGTCAAAGTCAAGCGTGCCTTGGCTTTGGCTTTTTTCACGAAGAGTATACATGAAGTCTTTTGTGAGAGAGTCCAATGTTTTTCTTTTTGCATACTGTAAGTGAGGAAACAGTGTTGCAAAGCACTTTCTTTCGATGTTAAAATTACGTTTATGTGAAAGGATTCGGGGGTAACAAACTTATGAATAAACGAGATTACTATGAGGTGCTCGGCATTAGCAAGGGTGCTTCGAATGATGAGATTAAAAAAGCATATCGTCGTTTGGCGAAAAAGTATCATCCAGATGTAAGTACTGAAGAAAATGCAATTGAAAAATTTAAAGAAGTGCAAGAAGCATACGAAGTGTTAAGTGATGATTCAAAACGTGCGCAGTACGATCAATTTGGTCATGCTGGTCCAAATCAAGGCTTTGGTGGAGGCGACTTCGGTGGTGGCTTTGGCTTTGAAGACATCTTCAGTTCATTCTTTGGTGGTGGAGGCGGTAGACGCCGTGATCCAAATGCACCGCGCCAAGGTGCAGATCTTCAATATCAAGTGACTTTAGATTTTGAAGAGGCGATTTCTGGTAAGGAAATGGATATTGAAATTCCAGCTGAAGATCCTTGTAATACATGTAACGGTAGTGGAGCAAAACCTGGGACTTCTAAGGAAACATGTTCACATTGTTCTGGAACAGGTCAAATTAGCGTGGAGCAAAACACACCATTTGGTCGTATTGTGAATCGTCAAAGTTGTAGACATTGCTCTGGAACAGGTCAAATTATTAAAGAGAAATGTACAACATGTCATGGATCTGGAAAACTACGTAAACGCAAAAAAATTAATGTTAAAATTCCAGCAGGTATTGATAACGGTCAACAAATTCGCGTTACTGGTAAAGGGGAAGCTGGTATAAATGGCGGTCCGGCAGGAGACTTATATGTAGTCGTTCGCGTGAAAGATCATGAATTCTTCCATCGCGAAGGTGATGATATTATTTGCGAAATGCCATTAACATTCGCGCAAGTAGCACTTGGGGATGAAGTGGAAGTTCCAACTGTGCAAGGAAAAGTGAAATTAAAAATTCCAGCGGGAACACAAACAGGAACAGAATTCCGTTTAAAAGGAAAAGGTGCTCCAAACGTACGCGGATATGGGCAAGGTGATCAATACGTAGTTGTACGTGTTATAACACCAACGAAATTAACATCGCATCAAAAGGATTTATTAAGAGAATTTGCAGGTCAAGAAGATCAAGATGATAGCCTATTTGGAAAGCTTAAGCGAGCTTTTAAAGGGGAATAATGGAAATAAAAAATGGAGTTGGTAAATTGTGAAATGGTCAGAAATTAGTATTCATACAACAGAGTACGCGGTAGAAGCAATCTCGCATATTTTACACGAAGCAGGTGCAAGTGGTGTTGCGATTGAAGATCCTGCGGAATTAACGAAAGAGCGTGAACAACAATTTGGCGAGATTTATGCATTAAATCCGGCTGAATATCCGGAAGAAGGTGTGCTTGTAAAAGCGTATTTCCCAAAGAATGATGCCCTGCAAGAAACAATTACAAATGTAAAATCGTCTATTGATCTGTTACCTTCTTATGGAATCGAGATTGGAGCAGCAACTGTATCTGTTAATGAAGTAGATGAAGAGGATTGGGCTACTGCTTGGAAAAAGTATTACCATCCAGTGAAAATTTCTGATACATTTACAATTGTGCCAACGTGGGAAGAGTATACTCCTTCCTCACCTGAAGAAAAAATTATTGAACTAGATCCAGGAATGGCATTTGGTACGGGAACGCATCCGACAACAACGATGTGCATCCGTGCTTTAGAGAAAACTGTTCAGCCGGGAGATACTGTTATTGACGTTGGAACGGGTTCTGGTGTATTAAGTATTGCAGCGGCTAAATTAGGTGCTGCTTCTATTCAAGCATACGACTTAGATCCGGTTGCGGTAGAAAGTGCGGAAATGAATGTCCGATTAAATCATACAGAAAATGTTGTAACTGTTGGACAAAACAGCTTACTAGAGGGCATTGAAGGACCTGTAGATTTAATTGTCGCAAATTTACTAGCGGAAATTATTTTACTATTCCCAGAAGATGCAGCGAAAGTTGTGAAGCAAGGTGGATTGTTCATAACGTCTGGTATTATTGCTGCAAAAGAAAAAATTGTAACATCCGCGTTAGTAAATGCTGGTTTTACAGTAGAAGAAGTGTTAACGATGGAAGATTGGGTAGCGATTATTGCGCGTAGAGGGTAAGATAAAGTGAAACTTCAGTCAGTGGAAGTCTTAGCTCACGAATAGCGGGATAAAGTCTCCCTGATTAAGTGTTTATGGATGATGTAAGCGGAAAGTCTCTCGCTGAAAGCAGCGGGGGACTTACCATTTGTTTCGTCTAAATCATACTGTTTGGCTCTTTTCGTAAGCACTCGTTTACGAAAAGAGCTAAACTTTACTAAGGTGATAAAATGCAGCGTTATTTTGTAGAAGAACAAAATGTAAATGAATTGGCCATTCGTATTGTAGGAGATGATGTGCATCACATCGGAAGAGTAATGCGTATGACGCCTGGTGATCAAATTTATTGTTGTACAAGTGGAAAAACAGCAATTTGTACAATTGCTGAAATTACCAATGAATTTGTAAATGCGACTATTGTAGAATGGATAGAGATGTCAACTGAGCTTCCTGTTTTTGTGACAATTGCAAGCGGATTGCCTAAAGGTGATAAGCTTGAGTTGATTTTACAAAAAGGAACTGAACTTGGAGCAGCAGCCTTTTTACCGTTCCAAGCATCAAGGTCTATTGTGAAATGGGATGCGAAAAAAGCTGGGAAAAAAGTAGAGCGTTTTAATAAAATTGTCAAAGAGGCAGCTGAGCAGTCTCATCGCAGTGAGATTCCGACTGTGTATGCACCTGTTTCTTTTAAAGAGCTTCTCGCGATGAGCAAAGATTATGATAGCTGCCTTGTTGCGTATGAAGAGGAAGCGAAACAAGGTGAAAAATCAAACTTCGCTAAGGTTTTAACGAATTTAAAACCAGGACAAAAGGTGCTCATTGTATTTGGACCAGAAGGTGGTCTAACGGAAGAAGAAGTATCTTCTCTTTCTGAGCATGCTTTTGTACCATGTAGTTTAGGACCAAGAATATTGCGGACAGAAACAGCGCCTTTATACGCGCTAAGTGCCGCTTCTTATCATTTTGAATTAATGGGGTGAGTATATATGGCAACTGTTGCGTTTCATACGTTAGGTTGTAAAGTAAACCACTACGAGACAGAAGCAATTTGGCAACTGTTTAAACAAGGTGGTTATGAGCGAACTGAATTTGAAAAAACAGCTGATGTGTATGTAATTAATACATGTACTGTAACAAATACAGGGGATAAAAAAAGTCGTCAAGTTATTCGTCGTGCCGTTCGTCAAAATCCTGATGCGGTAATTTGTGTAACGGGATGTTATGCACAAACATCTCCAGCTGAAATTATGGCAATTCCAGGTGTAGATATTGTAGTCGGAACACAAGACCGTGAGAAAATGCTTGGCTATATTGAAGATTATCGCAATGAACGTCAGCCGATTAATGCTGTGCGTAACATTATGAAAACACGTGTATACGAAGAATTGGACGTACCATATTTTACAGATCGTACGCGTGCATCTTTAAAAATTCAAGAAGGATGTAACAACTTCTGTACGTTCTGTATTATTCCGTGGGCTCGTGGTTTAATGCGTTCTCGTGATGGACAAGAAGTTATTCGCCAAGCGCAGCAATTAGTAGAGGCTGGCTATAAAGAAATCGTCTTAACAGGTATTCATACAGGTGGATACGGTGAGGATATGAAAGATTATAATTTAGCGGGACTACTTCGTGATATGGAAGCGCAAGTAACAGGTTTAAAACGCCTTCGTATTTCTTCTATTGAAGCAAGTCAAATTACAGATGAAGTAATTGAAGTACTGCGAGATTCTAAAGTTGTTGTCCGTCATTTACACATTCCGCTTCAATCTGGGTCGAATACAGTGTTGAAACGTATGCGTCGTAAATATACAATGGAGTTTTTCCAAGAGCGTTTAGACCGCTTAAAAGAAGCGCTGCCAGGACTTGCAATTACATCTGATGTTATCGTTGGTTTCCCAGGTGAAACAGAAGAAGAATTCATGGAAACGTTCAATTTCATTAAAAATAATCGTTTCTCTGAACTTCATGTATTCCCATATTCAAAACGTACAGGAACACCAGCAGCACGCATGGATGATCAAGTGCCAGAAGAAATTAAGAACGAGCGTGTACACCGCTTAATTGCATTGTCAGATCAATTAGCGAAAGAATATGCATCACAGTTTGAAGGTGAAGTTCTTGAAATTATTCCAGAAGAACCATTTAAAGAAGCTGATCGTGAAGGGTTATATGTAGGATATACAGATAATTACTTAAAAGTTGTCTTTGAAGGTTCTGAAGAATTAATCGGTAAATTAATTAAAGTAAAAATTACGAAAGCTGGTTATCCTTACAATGAAGCACAGTTTGTTCGTGTGCTAGAAGATGCATCTCCAAAAGAATCAGCAAGTGCGTAACAAAAAAGCATGCAAACACTTTTGTTTGTATGCTTTTTTATTTGCTGGAGAAGTTAAAATATGAAAACGCTATACGTTATGTTATAATGCGGAAGGTTAAAGTTGTCAGACGACTGATAAGTAAAAAAATTACTACGTAAAAGTTGAGGAAGGGGCATTTTTAAATGAACTATGCAAAGTTAATTGATCATACGGCATTAAAACCAGATACAAAAAAAGAAGTAATCGTGACTTTATGTGAAGAGGCGAAACAGCATGATTTTGCTTCTGTATGTGTAAATCCAACGTGGGTTGAAACGGCAGCAGAACTGCTAAAAGGAACAGATGTAAAAGTTTGTACAGTAATTGGTTTTCCTCTTGGAGCAAATACACCAGAAACAAAAGCGTTTGAAACAACGGATGCGATTGCAAAAGGTGCAACTGAAGTTGATATGGTAATTAACATCGGTGCGTTAAAAGATAAAAACGATGCGTTAGTAGAACGTGACGTTCGCGCTGTTGTAGAGGCTGCAAAAGGAAAAGCGCTTGTAAAAGTAATTATTGAAACATGCTTACTAACAGAGGAAGAAAAAGTTCGTGCTTGTGAATTATCTGTAAAAGCAGGTACCGATTTCGTAAAAACATCAACAGGATTTTCAACAGGCGGTGCAACAGTTGAAGATATTGCATTGATGAGAAAAACTGTAGGACCAAATATCGGTGTAAAAGCATCAGGCGGTGTTCGTGACGAAGCAGGCATGGATGCAATGGTAGAAGCAGGTGCAACGCGAATCGGAACAAGTTCTGGCGTAGCGTTAATAAGCGGAAAAACAGCAACAACTGATTATTAAAATAAAAGCGAAAGCCGCTCGTATAGAACATGAGGGCGTTGGAGCTCTTAACGCAGAGGCGTTTTTTGCCTCGTAGGAAAGAGTGAAACGACCGATTGTTCTAGCGGCTGTAGCTGGATAATATAAAAGCGGAGCCGACTGTTTAGTCCTGTTGGCTAAGGTTCTTTCACGCAGAAGGTGTTCTTTACCTTCTCGCGTGGAAGGTTCTTAGACGTGAAGGACTAGGAGGCGCAGCTGGATAAAATAAAGGCGAAAAAAGACAGAAACCCATTCTTTTAGGTGGACGAGAGCATCTGGCCGTGCATAGAAGCGGTCAGGGCTTTTTTCTGCCACATGCGAAGTTAGACAAAGGGAGCAAGCGAGTGCAGTCTCCTTTTTCTACATAGCCGCTTTTGATCTCGTTTGGCAGGTTACGGTGCAGTGCTTAGAGGATGAGAAAGCAGAGGCGAACATTTCGATAGAATCATATTGAATTGTTATAGAAATATATATCGAAAATGTACGTTTTGTGAAAAAAGAAGAGCAAGTACTCTGCTTTTCTTTTTTCAGATAGTTGACCTAAAAGTATAAAATGTATTATAATCGTAAAAGACATGCTGAGAAAGTGTTTACTTTTTGCATGCTGAAATTAGGATGTAAGTGGATGTTTCGGAGGGAGGGAAAGAGAATGTCAAAAACAGTCGTTCGTAAAAACGAGTCTTTGGAGGATGCACTTCGCCGTTTTAAAAGATCAACTTCTAAAGCTGGTACGCTTGCTGAAGCAAGAAAACGCGAGTTCTATGAAAAGCCAAGTGTAAAACGTAAGAAGAAATCTGAAGCGGCAAGAAAGCGTAAATTCTAAGAGAGGGTGTAATTTATGAGTCTTCTCGGTCGTTTAAACGATGATATGAAACAAGCGATGAAGAATAAAGAAAAAAATAAATTAACCGTTATTCGTATGGTTAAGGCTGCTTTACAAAATGAAGAAATTAAACTGCAGAACCCTCTTACAGAAGAAGAGGAACTAACAGTTTTAGCTCGTGAAGTAAAACAGTATAAAGACTCCCTCCTTGAGTTTGAAAAAGCGGGTCGTGAAGACCTTGTCGATAAACTAAAAAGCGAAATTCAGATTTTAGAAACATATTTGCCAGAGCAATTGACAGAAGAAGAATTGCTTGCTGTTATTCAGCAAGCTATCTCTGAAGTTGGTGCAGCTTCTAAAGCTGATATGGGCAAAGTGATGAGTAATGTTTTACCGAAAGTAAAAGGTAAAGCAGATGGCTCACAAGTGAATAGGCTTGTTTCACAACTATTAGCATAAAAAAGCGTCTCATTTATAATGAGACGCTTTTTTATGTTTTTTTTCAATTTGGACGTGATATTACAAGCCTTTTTTTCATACATATGGGATGAGAGGGGGGTCTTCGATGAGAAAGTTGCAGCAAATGAAAAATTGGATTACGAAGCAGATAGACCTACCTGCAGATGTATTCATGGATCTGCCGAGAATTACACTTGTTGGGCAGGTACATATTTATATAGAAAATCATCGTGGATTATTGGTATTTAGTGATAAAGAGGTACGACTTTTATTAAAACAAGGACAATTATTAATAAAAGGAGATTCTTTTGTAATTAAGACAATTCTTCCAGAAGAGCTTTTGCTTGAAGGGACCATTGAACAAGTCCTATTTTTAGAAGATGAAAAAAAGGGAAAATAAAATGAAGCTGTTATTCATGAGATGTTTTATTGAACGGATCAAAGGTAAGTGGTCAGGTAGTATATACTTCTTAGTCCTCCTCCTACTGACTGGACTGTATGAGCGGAGTAAAGTTATACAGTTGGTGCAGGTCTCTTAAAGGGCTGCGCCTTTTTTAGAAAGCTGATGGAGGCGAGCTATGAAAAATCAGTGGTTTACAAAATGGATTGGGTATGTAAAAGTGCGAATTCAAGGAAGGGGAGCAGAACGATTTATTAACGAATGTGTACGAAGAGACATTTTAGTTTGGGATGTCAAGAAAGTTGCAGATGATACACTTGTCTTTTGTATGTTGCTTCGAGATGTGAAGCGATTACGCCCGATTTACCGTAAAAATGAGTGTAATCTATATTTTATTGGACGCTACGGAGTTCCGTTTTGGAATAAGCGTTTACTTCGGAATAGTGGTTTTCTTGTTGGTTTTCTCTTATTTTTTTTAAGTGTCATTGTTATGTCAAATATGGTATGGAAAATAGAGGTAACAGGGGCGAAGCCAGAGACGGAATATATAATGATGAAAGAATTAGACAAAATGGGTATTAAAAAAGGGAAGCTTCAATTTCAAATGCCGAGTGTAGAAAATATACAGCGTTATTTGACTGATAATATTAACGCTATAACATGGGTTGGTTTGGACGTAAAAGGCACGACATATCATTTTAAAATAGTTGAAAAAAATGAGCCGAAGAAAGAAGAAGAACAGGTGCCGCAACATTTAGTCGCCAAAAAAGAAGCGATTGTTACAAAAATGTTTGTTGAGATTGGAAAACCAATTGTTATGAAAAACGATTATGTGCAAAAAGGACAACTTCTTGTGTCAGGAATGTATGGGAAAGAAGAGAGTCCTACGATTGTTTCGGCTAAAGGTGTTGTATTTGGTGAAACTTGGTACAAGTCTGAAGTGGAGGTACCTCTAAAAACGAAATTTCAAGTTTATACAGGAAAATCATATAATGAACATTATCTTACTTTTGGAAATATGAAAATAAAAATATGGGGATTTCAGCATGATAAGTATAAGCAGTCTAAAACTGAGACAGTAAGGCATGATGTGAAATTGCTTGGTTTTACACTGCCGATTGCTTACGAAAAAGCGATTGTACGTGAAGAGGAAGAGGCAAATCGTGAATATACAGAAAAGCAAGCAATGGTAGTTGCGGAGGAGATGGGTCAAAAAGAATTAAAGAAAAAATTGGATGAACGTGCTATGATTATAGGGAAGAAAGTTTTGCATAAACAGGTTGAGAATGGGAATTTGAAATTATTGCTGCATTATACTGTGATTGAGAATATTGCAGAGGCTCAACCGATATCAGAATCCGATATTCAAGGAGATTGAGTAATTAATGGCTGAACAATTAGTAGAGATGAATCAACAATTGGAAAACCATAATGAAGCAATTGCTTTGTTTGGAGTAAATGATGCGCATTTAAAAATAATTGAGAATGAACTTGAGGTATCGATTGTTACGAGAGGTGAATCTGTTCGTGTTTCCGGGACGAATGAAGCAGTAGCTCTTGTTGAAGGGATATTACAACAACTTCTAGTTGTTATTCGCAAGGGTATATCGATTTCTGAGCGTGATGTAGTCTATGCGATTCAACTTGGGCGTCAAGGGAATCTGGCTCATTTTGAAAAGTTATACGAAGAGGAGATCTTTAAAACAGCAAAAGGTAAGTCCATTCGTGTGAAAACGATGGGACAAAGGCAATATATTTATGCCATTAAGAAAAATGACATGGTGTTTGGAATGGGACCGGCTGGTACTGGTAAAACATATTTAGCTGTAGTAATGGCTGTTCGAGCATTAAAAAATGGCTATGTAAAAAAAATTATTTTAACAAGACCTGCTGTGGAAGCTGGCGAAAGTCTCGGATTTTTACCTGGGGATTTGAAAGAAAAAGTGGACCCGTATTTACGACCACTTTATGATGCTCTTCATGATGTACTTGGGCAAGAACATACGCAAAGAATGATGGAACGCGGCATCATTGAAGTTGCTCCGCTAGCGTACATGAGAGGACGTACACTCGATGACGCATTTGTAATTTTAGATGAGGCGCAAAATACAACGGGTGCACAAATTAAAATGTTTTTAACACGTCTTGGATTTGGCTCGAAAATGGTTGTAACAGGAGACCCATCTCAAATTGATTTACCAAAAGGTGTGAAATCTGGGCTTTCTATTGCAGCGAATATTTTAGACCATGTGCCTGGTCTTTCGTTTGTTAAACTTGAGCAGTCGGATGTTGTTCGTCATCCGCTCGTACAGCGTATTATTGAAGCATATGATAAAATGGAATGATCCTGCTTGTAAGGATCATTTCTTTTTATCATGATTGGTTCAACTAACTTTCTAAAAAAGAACGCTTTAGAAGGAAGTTTCACTGTACCCCGCCCAAACAGTCGGTAGAAGCAGAGCAAGGAAGAAAGAACAAACCGACTGTAAGAGCCCGATTGGTTCAACTAACCTTCTAGAGAAGAGCGCTCTAGAAGGAAGTTTCACTGTACATTTTATAGATAAACCCATTTTAATTTTTCGACATACAAGTCACTGCAAGTGCAGAATCCAATTTGACTGCTACTTGTTGGTAGGAAAAGGCCCTGACCGCTTCTATGCGCGGCCGGATGCTCACGCCCTCCTCTAAAAGAAAGTGGTTTTATGTCGTTTTTTACCTTGCATGCATATAGATATTGTAAACAGGTTGGCTAATGCTTTATTTTTTATTATCATAAATAAAGAAAAGAGTGTTTCACTTAATATTTCGAGAGGAGAAGGTATTGTAATTATGTCAAGGTTTCAAGAAGTTGCTAAGTGGTTTCGTAATTTACAGCATTCGAAAAAACTGAGCTGGATTTCTTATGTTTTAATAGGAGCAGTGTTATTTTTTGCACTGATGAATAATGTAAAACCGGAACAACTCAATATCAAAATGTTGTCTATTTCCAAAAAGACAATTCATTCTCCGATAAAAATTGAGGATAAAGTAACAACAGAAAAGAAAAAGAGAGAAGCGGCTCAAAAGGTTGAAGATCAGTATACATATCGAAATGAATTTAAGCAAAACAGGATCGATGTTGTGAATTCAGTCTTTGATGCAATTAAAGAGGTGGATGCAGAGTCAAATGCAATCGCTTCAGCGCCAGAGGGACAACATAAATTGTCGGCGGTAGAACGATTGGACAAGTTAAAAAAGAAACTTCCAACGGAGTTAACGAAAAGTTTGTCTGATCAAGTGTTATTACAATTTTTAGGTGCAACGGAAGATCAGCTTCTTATGGCGAAGGAATCAACTGTTACAGCTGTTAATAGTTTAATGAGCTCCCATATTAAAATGAATGAAGTAGATCAGTTTAAAGACCGCATTACGGACGAGTTAAAAAACGTAAATGTCAGCAATGAATTGAAACAAGCAATTACTGCGCTTGGACAGTATGCGATTGTACCTAACTATTTTTATGATTCGAATGCAACGAAAGAAAGAAAGCAATTGGCAATCGATCAAGTAGCTCCTGTTTATATTTTACAAGGTCAAATTCTTGTAAAAGAAGGAGACACAATTACAAGAGAAGCGTATGAACAGTTAAAGTTAGTGGGGTTATTAGATCAAAGTAATTCGTTTCAGCCTTATTTAGGATTAGCAATTTTTATTGGCGTTCTTTTATTTTTCATGCATAAGCAATTTGTAGCGTTTTTAAAGCCGATAAGAGAGGACAAGCCATATATTTTAGCGTATACAACAATTGTCGCTATTACAGTTGTTTTAATGAAAATTATTAGTTTGTTTCAAAAGTTAGAATATGTCGGTATTGCTTATATTGCTCCAGTTGCAATGGGGACTATATTAGTAAAATTGATGATTGGTGATCGATTTGTTTTTATAACAAGTGTGATTTTTTCGGTGTGCGGAAGCATTTTATTTAATGAAGGTGTAACAAGTACACTTAATTATGCAGTCGGGATTTACGTATTGCTAAGCTCGCTTTCGGTTAGTATTTTCTTGCGGCAAAAACATCGTCGCACAATGCTACTGCAAGTTGGGATACTAGTATCGATTTTAAATGTTGTTGTATTAGCAGCTTTATTGTTACTACGTAATGGAAACTTTTCGGTAATTGAGATTGGAACGCATTTATTAATGGCAGCGGCGTCTGGAATTATTTCATCTATTTTAGCGATGGGAATATTGCCGTATTTAGAAAGTGGCCTTGGCCTTGTTTCTAGCATGAAATTGATAGAATTGGCAAGCCCGAACCATCCGTTGCTTCGTAAAATTCTGTTAGAGGCACCAGGAACGTATCATCATAGTGTTATGGTTGCAAATTTATCGGAAGCAGCATGTGAAGCTGTGGGAGCGAACGGTGTACTAGCGCGTGTAGGGGCATATTATCATGATATTGGAAAAACGGTGCAGCCGCATTTCTTTATTGAAAATCAAATGGGCATAGCGAATCCCCATGATCGGTTAGATCCTGAAACAAGTAGAGATATTATTATCGCTCATGTTACAAATGGAGTGAAAATGTTAGAAGAACATTATATTCCACAAGAGATTATTGATATTGCGGCCGAGCATCATGGAACAACTTTGTTAAAATATTTTTACTACAATGCAATGCAAGAAGATAAAGAGAAATATACAGAAGAAATGTTTCGTTATCCAGGGCCAAAAGCAACATCTAAAGAATCAGCAATTGTTGGGATTGCTGATAGTGTAGAAGCGGCAGTTCGTTCGATGAATGCGCCAACACCTGAGCAAATTGATAATCTTGTTCGCAGCATTATTAAAGATCGTTTACAAGATGGTCAATTCAGTGAATGTAATTTAACATTTAAAGAACTGCAAATTGTTGGAAAAACATTATGTGAAACATTAAATGGAATTTTCCACTCGCGGATTAAGTATCCGGAATTAACAGAAGAAAAGGTGAAATAAATGGGATTAATAATCGACTTTATTGATGAAACGGAAGAAGTGAAAGAAGAGTATGTTGAAATGATTCAACAATTAGTTGAAAAAGCTGCAGAGATAGAATCTGTAGAGGATGGAACAGAGCTTTCGATTACATTTGTTAATAATGAACGTATTCAAGAAATTAACCGTGAATACCGTGATAAAGATCAGCCGACAGACGTAATTTCTTTTGCAATGGAAGATATGGGTGAAGGCGAAATGGAGATTGTTGGTGTAGAAATGCCGCGCATGTTAGGTGATATTATTATTTCTATTCCGAGAACGAAAGAGCAAGCTGAAGAATATGGTCATTCTTTTGATCGTGAACTTGGTTTTTTAGCGGTGCACGGCTTTTTACATTTGCTTGGCTACGATCACATGACAGAGGAAGAGGAAAAGGTTATGTTTGGAAAGCAAAAAGACATTCTTGATGCATTTGGATTAGGTAGATGAAAAAAGGAAAACTTATAAATAGTTTTCGCTATGCGTTTGCTGGCATTTTCTTTTGTCTTCGTTATGAACGAAATGTAAAAATTCATTGTTTAGCAGCGTGTATAGTTAGTTTTCTCGGCTTTTATTTTCATGTTACAAAAACAGAATGGCTTATTTTGCTTTTGACTATTGGTATTGTCTTTGCGCTAGAACTTGTGAATACAGCGGTGGAGAAAACGGTTGATTTAGTAACGATGGACGTGAAGCCCCTTGCTAAAATAGCAAAAGATGCAGCAGCAGGTGCGGTATTATTTTTCTCGATTATTGCCGTTGTAATTGGTGCTATTATCTTTGGACCGTATATGATATAGTTGCATTCCAACGATTTTTATCTTTTCATATCGTGAGTGGAAAGGAAGAGAAACGATGAACAACAAAGAATTAATTCAAGAAGCGATTGAAGCACGTAAACAAGCATATGTACCGTATTCTAAATTTCAAGTAGGTGCCGCCCTTTTAACGACAGATGGTAAGGTATACCGTGGTTGTAATGTTGAGAATGCATCGTATGGTTTATGTAACTGTGCGGAAAGAACAGCGCTATTTAAAGCGATTTCTGATGGAAGCACAGAATTTACTGCAATTGCAGTTGTAGCAGATACAAAACGTCCGGTACCTCCATGTGGAGCGTGTCGTCAAGTTATGGTAGAATTGTGTAAGTCAAATACAAAAGTATACTTGACAAATTTACATGGTGACATACAAGAAACAACAGTAGGAGAATTGTTGCCAGGAGCATTTTTAGCGGAGGATTTACATGAATAGAGAAGGTTTTAAATCAGGTTTTGTCTCTATTATTGGGAGACCAAACGTTGGGAAATCAACATTTTTAAATCACATTATCGGTCAAAAAATTGCGATTATGAGTGATAAACCACAAACAACACGTAATAAAATTCAAGGTGTGTACACAGAAAATGATGCGCAAGTCGTATTTATTGATACACCAGGTATACATAAACCAAAGCATAAGCTTGGCGATTTTATGGTTAAAATGGCGCAAACGACCATAAAAGAAGTAGATATTGTTCTATTTATGGTCAACGCAGAAGAAGGTTTTGGACGCGGTGAAGAGTTTATCATCGAAAAATTACAAGAAACGAAACAACCGGTATTTTTAGTTATAAATAAAATTGATCAAGTTCATCCAGAAGAGCTTCTCGGACTAATTGATCGATATCGTACGTTATATAATTTTGCTGAAATTGTGCCAATTTCAGCATTACAAGGAAATAATGTTGATGCGTTAATTGGAGCAATTAAAAAGTATTTACCAGAAGGGCCTCAATATTATCCGGAAAATCAAGTAACGGATCATCCGGAGCGCTTTATTATTGCGGAACTTATTCGTGAAAAAGTATTGCATTTAACACGTGAGGAAGTGCCGCATTCAGTTGCGGTTGTTATTGATGCAATTCAAAAGCGTGAAGGCGGAGCGATTTATGTGAATGCCACAATCATTGTAGAACGTCCGTCGCAAAAAGGAATTGTAATCGGAAAACAAGGTAAGATGTTAAAAGAAATTGGAAAAAGAGCACGCTTTGATGTAGAGTCGCTTCTTGGTTCAAGAGTATTTTTAGAACTGTGGGTAAAAGTGCAGAAAGATTGGCGCAATAAAATGTCCCATTTACGTGATCTTGGCTTCCGTGAAGATGAATATCTATAAGGTGAAACGATTTTTCTTACGTTTACTTAGTTGAACAAATAGAGCTTTTCATGCTCGCAAATAGCAAGATAAAAGCTGTATAATTTAGAAAAATTTTTCTCACATGAAAATGAACAAAATGGGTCATTTTAATAGCAAAGAAAGAAATTGGATTACATGAACGCTCACTGAGAAAGGTGGATTCTTATGTTAGATTTTACCTGGAAAGTTTTCTCGAAAACAGGAAGCATTGAAACTTATCTTCTTTTGAAAGAAATGGAAAAAGGTGTAGAAGATGAGATGCAACAGCATGAAGAAATACAAGTAGAGCTGGATTCTCCAATTTCCTAACCCATTTTGTTCGAACCTTGGATGGTGACGAACATGTTTCAAAAAATTGAGGGAATAGTCATTCGAACGATTGATTATGGAGAAACAAACAAAATTGTAACTATCTTTTCTCGTGAATTAGGGAAAGTTAGTGCGATGGCGAGAGGCGCTAAAAAGCCTAAAAGCAGATTGTCATCCATTTCTCAATTATTAACTCATGGCCATTTTCTTATTCAAATGGGTTCTGGTTTAGGAACATTGCAGCAAGGTGAGATTATTTCTTCTATGAGAGAAATTCGCGAAGATTTATTTTTAACTGCTTATGCGTCATTTATTGTTGAGTTGACTGATAAAGCGACAGAAGAGAAAAAACATAATCCGTATTTATTCGAAATGTTATATCAAACGTTGCATTATATGACCGAAGGGGTTGACCCGGAAATTTTAGCGCTAATCTATCAAACGAAGATGCTGCCAGTTCTAGGGCTTAACCCGCACTTTGATACTTGTGCAATTTGTCATCAGTCAACAGACTTTGTCGCCTTTTCTGTTAGAGAAGGCGGCTTTCTGTGTAAATATCACGCTGAGCAAGATCCGTACCGTATTTCAATTAGCGAAGCTATTCACAAGCTGCTTAGATTATTTTATCATTTCGACTTAGCACGTCTTGGAAATGTCTCTGTGAAAGCAGAAACAAAAAAACAAATGCGCACAGTATTGAATATGTATTATGATGAATACTGTGGGATATATTTGAAATCAAGACGTTTTTTAGATCAACTTGATAAATTTCAAATATAGAGGACCGTATTCAGGTCCTTTTTACATACTTTCTTTTTCGAATGATATATTTAGTATATAATATTTAAGAGATAGTATAACATTTTTCGTTTTGTACTGAAGGTGGTGATTACCATAGAACTGAATAAGCGCCAAGAACATATCATTCAGATTGTAAAAGACAACGGTCCAATTACTGGAGAATCAATTGCGGAACAATTAAATTTAACAAGAGCAACACTTAGACCAGATTTGGCTATTTTAACGATGGCTGGCTATTTAGAAGCGCGTCCTCGCGTCGGATATTTTTACACTGGAAAAACAGGTGGACAACTGCTATCAGAGGCGGTTAAAAAGATTGCCGTTCAAGATTATCAATCTAGGCCAGTTGTGGTTGATAAAAATGTTTCGGTATATGATGCGATTTGTACAATGTTTTTAGAAGATGTCGGTACTTTATTTATCGTTGATCAAAATACATTGTTAGTCGGTGTTGTTTCTCGAAAAGATTTGTTAAGAGCAAGCTTAGGAAAGCAGGATTTAGCATCATTACCGGTAAATATTATTATGACAAGAATGCCGAATGTTACGATGTGTCGTAAGGAAGATAGCTTGTATGATGTTGCAATGGATTTAATAGAAAAACAGATTGACTCTGTTCCAGTTGTAAAAGAGACGAAACAGGGATTAGAAGTTCTTGGTCGAATTACAAAAACCAATATTACGCGTGCATTTGTTGATTTAGTAAATCATGAGTAAAGGCAATTCGTTTAAAGTGAGGTAATGCAATGAATAGTAAAATCGTATATGTCGTGTCTGATTCAGTTGGAGAAACAGCTGATTTAGTTGTTCGAGCAGCTATGGGACAATTTCCATTTACGCCGGATCTTAGACGTGTGCCGTATGTAGAAGATACAGGAACGTTAAAAGAAGTTATTTCTATCGCTAAAAGTAATAATGCTCTTATTTGTTTTACATTAGTAAAGCCTGATATGCGAAAGTATTTACGGGAAGAAGCAGAAAAAGAAGGCGTAGAAGTGTATGATATTATCGGTCCTCTTATCGATCAAATTGAAGGTATAACAAAACAAACTCCAAGGTATGAGCCAGGGGTTGTCCGAAAGCTGGATGAAGAGTATTTCAAAAAAATCGAAGCAATTGAATTTGCTGTGAAATATGACGATGGTAGAGATTCACGCGGTCTTTTAAAAGCTGATATTGTATTAATTGGAGTTTCTCGCACATCGAAAACACCGCTTTCACAATATTTAGCGCATAATAAGCGATTAAAGGTTGCTAATGTTCCTCTCGTACCAGAAGTAGATCCGCCAGAGGAATTATATCATGTACCGAAAGAAAAATGTTTTGGGTTAAAAATAACGCCTGATAAATTAAATAATATTCGCAAAGAACGTTTAAAATCTCTTGGATTAAGTGATGGAGCAAATTATGCAAATATTGAACGCATTAAAGAAGAGATTAAACATTTTGAACGGATTGTAAGTAAAATAGGTTGCCCGGTTATTGATGTATCGAATAAGGCAATTGAAGAAACAGCAAATATTATTGTAAATGCAGTGCAAAACCAAAGAATGTTTTAGCACATTTACCAACGGTGAATGTGCTTTTTTCGCTCCACTATAAAATTTAACAGGATATGTAGCTAAGTTTAGAGAAATGTATTATAATAAAAAATTGTGATAAAAACATTTGTTTTACGTTTAGACTTCAATTTTTCAGAATAAACTAGTGATAGGTTTTGGAAATGTCATGCTTTTACGTAAAATCGACAAAAATCTGAACAAGAAAACGCACATTATGGAAGGATTCACAAAAGGGATGTAGAATAGAGAAATATGCAAAACATCACTCGAATTTATGTTGATGCAGATGCATGTCCAGTGAAGGAAGAAATTATGCGCGTTGGTGCAAAATTTCATGTCGATATTTGGTTTATCGCATCCTACGCCCATCAGTCAAGAAGTCAGAAGGGAAATTGGATATATGTAGATTCTGCACAAGATGAGGTGGATTTTTGTATCTATCAACGTGCAAAAGCGGGAAATCTCATTATCACACAAGATATGGGACTTGCTGGTCTTCTTGTTAAAAAAGGAGTATATGTATTATCTCCGCGCGGCACAATTGTGCCCGATGAACATATGGATACAATTTTATATAATCGATACGTATCTGTGAAATTACGCAGACAAGGAACCTTTACAAAAGGGCAAAAAGCGTTTTCTAAGCGTGATCGACAATATTTTTTATCTAGTTTAGAAAAAAATTTGTCGAATAATAAAGGAATCCTTTAATTTGTATCGAATACAAAATACGACACGGAGATGGAGTTATGGGGAACAGAATTCCCGAGGAAGTTGTAGAACAAATTCGTACATCATCGGATATTGTTGAAGTGATTGGTGAATATGTGCAGCTAAAAAAACAAGGTCGAAATTATTTTGGGCTTTGTCCTTTCCATGGTGAAAACTCACCGTCGTTTTCGGTTTCTGCTGATAAGCAAATTTTTCATTGTTTTGGATGCGGAGAAGGGGGAAATGTTTTTTCTTTCTTAATGAAAATAGATGGACTGGCATTTGTGGAAGCTGTGCAAAAGTTAGGTGAGCGAAATGGTATTCCTGTTGCTAACTTTACATCAGAGCTAGAGCAAACAAAAAATATATCTGATGATAGCACGATTATGTTGCAAGCCCACGAGCTTTTGAAAAAGTATTATCATCATCTCTTAGTAAATACAGAAGAGGGTAAACAACCGCTTGCGTATTTATTAGATCGAGGCATTACAAAAGAAATGATTGCAAAGTTTGAAATTGGGTATGCCACTCCTGCTTGGGATGCAGCGGAGAAAATCTTACAAAAAAGAGGTTTTTCACCAGCTGTTATGGAGCAAGCCGGATTACTTGTTCGCAGTGAGAAGGATGGCAGTTATCATGATCGTTTTCGTGGACGAGTGATATTTCCAATTCATACACTGCAAGGAAAAGTATCTGCTTTTAGTGGACGGGCATTAGGGGATGATACTCCTAAATATTTAAATAGTCCAGAGACACCTATTTTTCATAAAAGCAAGCTGCTATATAATTTTCATCAAGCAAGGCCATTTATTCGAAAGCGAGGACAAGTTCTTCTCTTTGAAGGATATGCGGATGTTTTAGCTGCTGTGAAAAGTGGGATTGAAGAATCTGTTGCAACAATGGGAACTGCTTTAACTGAGGAGCAGGCGAAGCTTTTGCGGCGTAATGTTGAAACTGTTGTTCTTTGCTATGATGGTGATAAAGCAGGACAAGAGGCAACAATGAAAGCAGGACAATTGTTATTGCAAACCGGTTGTGAAGTGAAAGTTGTCTCTATGCCAGATAAATTAGACCCTGACGAATATGTACAGCGTTATGGAACAACAGCGTTTCAAAAACTTGTACAAGCAAGTATGAGTTTTATTGGATTTAAAATAAATTATCTTCGTTTAGGGAAAAATTTGCAAGATGAATCTGGAAAAGAAGCTTATGTGAAAAGTGTTTTAAAAGAGTTAGCGTCATTGCAAGATGCAATGCAAGCGGAATCGTACTTGAAGGCATTGTCACAGGAATTTGCTTACTCAATGGAAACACTGCTGGGGCAATTGCACCAATATCGCAAAGAACAAAAGGTGCAGCAAAAACAGACAAAGCCAATTGCACAGCCTTCTCAAATTGTTCATGTGAAGCCGAAATTTTCTGGTTTTGAAAGAGCTGAAAGAGAGCTTATTTATCACATGTTACAGAGTGAAGATATCGCTTTTCGTATCGAACCTCATATAGAAGATTTTCATACAGAAGAACATAAAGGGATTTTATATGAGCTATACGCATATTATGAAAAGGGAAATGAACCGTCAGTCGCAAACTTTCTAAGTTGGCTTTCTGATGAAAAGTTGAGAAATATTGTGACTAATATTTCAACAGATGAAATGATTAATCCTGAGTTCTCAGAAGAGTTGCTGCATGGCAATGTAGACGCGCTGCGTCGGCAGAAGCAAAAGTTGAAGAAAATGGAAAATATTATCATGCTAAAGCAAATGGAAAAAGAAGATCATTTAGCAGCAGCACGATTTTTCCAAGAATATTTACAAAAACGAAAAGCAAAAAAATAGCTTTTTGTATAAAAACTTACTATAATCATTGTTTGTATCTCACGTAAGGAGGGGAACAAATGGCTGATAAACCAGCTCGTTCTAAACAAATTGAAACTGATATGACACTTGAGCAAGTGAAAGAGCAACTCACAGAGCTCGGAAAAAAACGTGGCGTTCTTACATATGAAGAGATCGCAGAACGCATGAGTGGATTTGATATTGAATCCGATCAAATGGATGAATATTATGAATATTTAGGTGAACAAGGAATCGATTTAGTTGGCGACAGCGATGAAGACCCAAATACTCGTCAATTAGCCAAAGCTGAAGAAGAGTTTGACTTAAATGATTTAAGTGTACCACCAGGTGTGAAAATTAATGATCCTGTTCGTATGTACTTAAAAGAAATTGGTCGTGTTGACTTACTATCTGCTGAAGAAGAAATTGCTCTTGCAAAACGTATTGAAGAAGGCGATGAAGAAGCGAAACGCCGTCTTGCAGAAGCAAACTTACGCCTAGTTGTAAGTATTGCAAAACGTTATGTTGGCCGCGGTATGCTTTTCCTAGACTTAATTCAAGAAGGGAATATGGGTCTAATTAAAGCAGTTGAAAAGTTTGATTACCGCAAAGGATATAAATTTAGTACGTATGCAACGTGGTGGATTCGTCAGGCCATTACACGTGCAATTGCGGACCAAGCAAGAACAATTCGTATACCAGTTCATATGGTTGAAACAATTAATAAATTGATTCGTGTTCAACGTCAATTATTACAAGATTTAGGTCGTGAGCCATCTCCAGAAGAAATTGGTGAAGAAATGGATCTTGCTCCTGAAAAAGTACGCGAAATCTTAAAGATTGCACAAGAGCCTGTATCTCTTGAAACACCAATTGGTGAAGAGGATGACTCTCATTTAGGTGATTTTATTGAAGACCAAGAAGCAACATCTCCTGCAGACCATGCAGCATATGAATTGCTAAAAGAGCAATTAGAAGATGTACTAGATACATTAACAGATCGTGAAGAAAATGTTCTTCGTCTTCGCTTTGGTTTAGACGATGGACGAACTCGTACGCTTGAAGAAGTTGGGAAAGTATTCGGCGTTACGAGAGAGCGTATTCGTCAAATTGAAGCAAAAGCACTTCGTAAATTAAGACACCCAAGCCGTAGCAAACGCTTGAAAGATTTCTTAGAATAGAGCTTTGTATAAAGTTTACTTCATGAATGTGAAGTAAACTTTTTTCTTTTGTTAATTTTTATTAAAAATTATTTGTCAGTAGCAATTACAATTCTTGTAATTTATTTTACAGAATTGTCTTTTGATTTGCAAATAGTCATTTTTCGATTTTTCGATTAATTTCGTGTATTCTTTACAAAAATATTTGGAGAATGTAACTGTTTATGATGAGAAAAGAGGATATTTGGCATAAAATTACGTGAATTTGTAGTTGGATAATTAATTGAATATGCGGAATATTTTTGACATATTGTAGTTTGGTCTTTTCTGGTAGATTGTTTTCAAGTACAATAGAAATGACTGAATCATCAAACTATTAGGGGAGATAGAGGGGGAAAAAGAAAAAATGAAGCGTAATCCGTTGATTCCATTTGCTCTTATTGCTGTATTGGGAATTATTGTTATGTTTGTATTTTCATTTCAAGGCTTGCATAAATCAAAGGAACTATCTGACGCGCAGAAAAACGGGGGAAAAACGACACAAACAGCAGCAAAACCAGAAGAGATTGTAAAGCAAAGTTGTACAAGTTGTCATGGTGAGCAATTGCAGGGAGCAGTCGGTCCTAATTTACAAAAAGTTGGCGGTAAGCTCTCGAAAGATCAAATCCAAGAAGTGATTGTAAAAGGAAAAGGAAATATGCCACCAGGTATTATTCCAGCGGATCAAGCAACGAAAGTAGCGGATTGGTTATCAAAGAAAAAATAATAGTGGATTACATAGTAGCTCTTTACGCGCCTAAGTAAAGAGCTTTTTTATTTGTAAGACATTGAATTTAAAAATAAATGGTTGATAAGCGGAGTAAAATGATTTATCTACTTGCAATCACAACTATAAATTCTATATCATGGAGACAGACTGAAAGAGAAGGAGCAATTGAAATAAATGAATGAAGTAAAGCTTTCAAAACGATTAGAAGAAGTGGCACTTGAAATTCCAGCGGGTTCCACTGTTGCAGATATTGGCTCGGATCATGCTTATTTACCTTGCTATACAATTTTACATCATATTGCCGTGCAGGCAGTAGCAGGAGAGGTTGTAGAAGGTCCATTTCGTTCTGCACAAGCTACAGTAGCAGAATGCGGATTGCAAGACAAAGTGAGCGTACGTAAAGGGAATGGTTTAGAAGTCATCGCGCCAGGTGAAGTAGATGTAATTACAATTGCAGGTATGGGCGGTGCGCTAATTCGTGATATTTTAGAAAATGGAAAAGAGAAGCTAAAAGGTGTGACACGTTTAGTTTTACAACCAAACATCGCTGCACATCATATTCGTGAATGGTTTATTGAGAATGGCTGGGAATTAATCAAAGAAAAAATCGTAAAAGAAGACGGAAAGATTTACGAAATTTTAGTAGGAGAACAGGGCGATGTTCTAGCACCCTACAAGGAGAAAAAAGAAGAAGCTTTATTCATAGGACCATTTTTAATGAAAGAGAAAAATGAAGTGTTTGTAGAAAAATGGGAAAGTGAACGAAAAAACTTTGAGAACATTTGTAAGCAATTAGAGCGTGCCACAGAAACAGAAGAGACAAAAGCGAAACGTGCAGAAGTGTTAGAGAAGATCCGTATGATTGAGGAGATTTTATCATGAGTAAAACGCCTAATGGATACGAAATCATTTCTTTGTTTGAAAGTATGTACCCGAAACATTTAGCGGTCGAGGGTGATAAAGTTGGATTACAAATTGGTGCATTAAATAAACCGGTAGAGAATGTGTTAATTGCGCTTGATGTAACAGAAGAAGTTGTACAAGAAGCAATTGAAAAAGGGGTAAATTTAATTATTGCCCATCATCCGCTTATTTTTAATCCGCTTAAAGCAATACTTACAGAGCAAGCATACGGGCGTATTATCGAAATGTGTATAAAAAACGATATAGCAATTTATGCTGCTCATACAAATGTTGATATCGCAAAAGGCGGTGTGAACGATTTGTTGGCAGATGCGTTAGGATTGCAGGAAACAGAGGTGCTTGTTCCCACTCATACAGAAGAAATGAAAAAGCTAGTTGTATTTGTTCCTTCTTCGCATGTAGAAACAGTACGTCAAGCAATTGGTGATGCAGGAGCAGGATATATCGGAAACTATAGTCATTGTACGTTTAATAGTGAAGGTAAGGGTACATTTTTACCACAAGAAGGGACGAATCCGTATATCGGAGCGGCAGGGCGTTTAGAACAGGTAGAAGAAGTTCGTATTGAAACGATTATCCCAGCGTCGTTGCAACGTAAAATTATGAAGGCGATGCTTGGCGCACACCCATATGAAGAAGTGGCATACGATATTTATCCGCTAGAGAACAAAGGTGAAACGTTAGGACTTGGAAAAATTGGCTACTTGCCGCAAGAAATGACATTACAACAATTTGCGGAACATGTGAAACAATCCCTTGATGTAAAGGGAGCTCGTGTTGTCGGTAACTTACAGCAAACGGTGAAGAAAATAGCTGTACTTGGCGGAGACGGAAATAAGTATATAAAGCAAGCGAAGTTTAAAGGGGCAGACGTATATGTAACGGGAGATATGTATTATCACGTTGCGCATGATGCGATGATGCTCGGATTAAATATTGTAGACCCAGGGCATAACGTAGAAAAAGTAATGAAAAAAGGTGTACAAAAACAATTGCAAGAAAAAGTGGATGCGAAAAAATTTACTGCGCGTATTCATGCTTCCGAATTACATACAGATCCATTTACATTTGTATAGAATGAAAAAAATCGGTCCTTTTTTCGGCTATCGACCGTTCTTTGTAATATATCGATGATTCGACATACAAGTGGTCGATTCGCTGAGCTGACTAAAAAGCCCACTTTTTAGTCAGCTTATTCTATATAAGAATAAAGAGGCTGTTCCAAAAGTGAAACTTTTGGAACAGCCTCTTGTTTGTATCATCCTGCAATTTGCGAGCAAAAAACCTTTACTGATGAAAAGTTTATTTTGCTTTAACTTTTGGTAAGATTTTTTGTAATGGTACGTTTCGCTTACGTTCCCACGTTGCAGGGTTTGTTGGATCGTACTGTTCAAAGAATGCAATTACTTCTTTTGTAATAGGCGTTGGTGTAGAAGCACCTGCTGTAATAGCGACTGTTTCTACACCTTGTAGCCATTCTAATTGAATTTCACTTACATCGGCAACGCGGTACGCTTTTGTATTAGCAATCTCTTCAGATACTTGTGCAAGACGATTAGAGTTGTTACTTTTTGGATCGCCAACGACAATCGTTAATTCAGCAACATTTGCTTGTTTTGCAACAGCTTCTTGACGCACTTGCGTAGCAAGGCAAATTTCTTTATGAAACTCAGCTGTTGGAAACTTTTCTTGAATTTTCTCCATAATATGTTGAACATCCCATTGACTCATCGTCGTTTGGTTTGTAACTAGAATTTTTTCCGTTGGAATGATAAGTGTTTCAAGGTCTGCTTCTTTCTCGATAAGATGGACAATATCCGGGGCAATTCCGACTGCACCTTCAGGTTCAGGGTGTCCTTTCTTACCGATATAAATAATATGGTAGCCTTCGTCTTTTTTTGCTTCAATTAAGTCGTGTGTTTTTGTAACGTCAGGACATGTTGCGTCAATTGTTGTTAAACCCTTTTCCCTGGCGCGTTGCTTTACTTCTGGAGATACACCGTGAGCTGTAAAAATAACAGTTCCAGACTCGATTTTTTCTAAAATATCTAAGCGACTTGGGCCATCAAGTGTAATGATGCCATCTTCCTCAAATGCATCTGTTACATGTTTGTTGTGGACAATCATGCCTAAGATATAAATTGGTCTTGGTAATGTTTTATCGAGCGCTGCATTGCGCGCAATGACCATCGCGTCTACAACGCCGTAGCAATAGCCGCGAGGAGAAATTTTAACGATTTTCATGTAATTAATCCGCTCCTTTAAAAAAGGATTTGTTTTTATAAAGCTAATCCTTTTCATTATAAAGGAGAAGAAAGCAGATGACAAAGAAATGTTATACGTATAGCTTTGGTTTAGGGGTAGTAGACTGTACGTTTTCTACTACTGCCTCATCCTCAATTATGATTTTAGGAGCAATTGGTTCTCTTGTAATAGGTATTTTTTTAGATGGAGTGGAAGGGGAGACCGCGACTACTTCTGTTTGTTTTTCGGCTACTTCTGTTTGTTTTTCCTCAGTGTTTTTTCCGGATGAAAGTATCTTCATGATGCTAGGAATGTTGCGGACAATCGGTCCATATTGCTGCACGACAGGACCAACGGACTGGGCCATTTGGACAACTTTTTCAACGTTGTTTATCATTCCAGTTGGATTTGAAATAAAGTTCGTGAAAAAACTGCCAATTCCACTAGATGCGTTTCCTGCTGTTCCTCGTGTTTCACCTTCTGCCATCATTTGAGGCTGCATCATTTGTTGTTGCTGTTTTGGAGGGTGCATATATGGCTGGTTGTGTTGGTATTGTGCATTTGGGTATGTTTCCAATTGTCTATAAGGGGGCATCATATACATATAATCTGTAGCGGGATTGCGTTTTTGAAACAATTTTGCAAGAATTCCTTTTTTCTTAGGCATCATCGGTTGCATGCCTTGTGTTGGGTACATGGTATGAGGATAGGGAGATTGCGTGTACATTTGTTGATAGGGAGGGGATTTCATATACATTAGGAAATCCTCCTTTCTTCAATTAGGTAATATACACTACAATATGCAATGGAGAGAAAGAAGGTTAGTTTTTCTGTTGAAATGCTGAATTATAGATGGATAAGTTAAAAAAGATATAAAAAACCCTCTTTGTTTTAGGCGGGCGAGAGCATCAGACCATGCATAGAAACGGTCAGGGCTTATTTCTGCCACGTGCGAGGTTTAAAACAGAGGAGGCGAGCGAGTGCAGGTCATGTTGTGTGCTGCAAAGCTAGACAAAGATGTCGGAAAATGAAAATGGATATATATAAAGATAGATTTTACTGATAGATTTCGATATAATGGTAACTTGACTGATTAATGAACGCAGTAGAAATAAGAAAGAAGGTGGAATGTATGACAGTGCAAACATTTACACAGTATAATTTTCAACCATTTTTAATAGATGCAATTCGTGAATTACGTTTTTCAGAGCCAACAGAAATTCAACAAAAGATTTTTCCGGTTGTGAAAAAGGGCGTTAGTATTATTGGACAATCACAAACAGGATCTGGAAAAACGCATGCATATTTACTTCCAACATTAAATCGTATTGATGCAACTAGAGAAGAAGTACAACTTGTAATTACAGCTCCAACTCGTGAGTTAGCGCAGCAAATTTATGCAGAAATCGTCAAGTTAACAAAGTTTTGTGAAGAAGACAAAATGATTACAGCTCGCTGTTTTATCGGTGGAACAGATAAACAACGTTCAATTGAAAAATTGAAGAAACAACCGCATGTTGTGGTGGGAACACCAGGGCGTATTAAAGATTTAGTGGAAGAACAAGCGCTATTTGTACATACGGTTTCTGCAATTGTTGTCGATGAAGCAGATTTAATGCTTGATATGGGCTTTATTCATGATGTGGATAAAATTGCATCGCGTATGCCTAAAAATTTGCAAATGCTTGTTTTCTCAGCGACAATTCCACAAAAGTTAAAACCATTTATGAAGAAATATATGGAGAATCCAGAGCATATTCATATTAATCCAAAGCAAATAGCAGCGATTAATCTTGAACATCATCTTATTCCGTCAAGGCACCGTAATAAAGTTGAACTTGTCAAAAATCTGTTACTGCAATATCAGCCGTATTTAGCAATTGTTTTTACGAATACAAAGAAAATGGCAGAAGAAGTAGCGAACGGTTTAACGGAACGTGGTTTAAAAGTTGGGCGTATTCACGGTGATTTATCACCGCGTGATCGTAAGAAAATGATGAAACAAGTCCGTGATTTAGAATTTCAATATATTGTAGCGACAGATTTAGCTGCACGTGGTATTGATATTGAGGGAATTAGTCATGTTATTAACTACGAAATTCCATCTGATTTAGATTTCTTTATTCACCGTGTAGGTCGAACAGCACGTGCTGGATATTCTGGTATCGCGGCAACAATTTATGACCAAGCGGATGAAGAAGCATTAAATACGTTAGAAAAGCAACGTCATATTGAATTCGAACATGTGGACTTACGTGCAGGTGAGTGGGTTGAATTAGGGCCTCGCCGTCGCCGTCAAAGCCGTAAAAAGCCAAATGACCAATTAGATGCTATGGCACAAAAAGTTGTGAAAAAACCGAAAAAAGTAAAGCCGAACTATAAGAAAAAGCTTGAATGGGAACGCGAAAAAATTAAGAAAAAATATAACAAAAAGAAAAGATAAGGATTTTTCCTTATCTTTTTTTTACGGAGAAATTAATATATAAATCCGGTTTGATTTTTCGACATCTTTGTCTAGCTTTGCTTTCTAGGCTCCGTTTTTCTTTTGCAGAATACACCAGGACATGTCTCCTTGTTTTAAACATTGCATGTGACAGAAATAGGCCCTGACCGCTCCTATACATAGCCAGTCCCTTCCATACCATTTAAAAAATGCTTTTCTGCCTTGTTTTCATAGAGTGACTGAGTAGTTACGGTTTTTTAACTTGTATATAGTGTCAGATTTCTACAAATTATGCTATCATTATAGCTATTGCATTTATAAGAGGTGATTACATGTTGAAAATTGGATCTCACGTTTCGATGAGTGGAAAGAAAATGTTATTAGCAGCTAGTGAAGAAGCTGTGTCATACGGTGCAACAACGTTTATGATCTATACAGGGGCACCGCAAAATACGCGAAGAAAACCGATTGAAGAGTTAAATATAGAAGCAGGCCGTAAACATATGGAATTGCACGGAATTGAAGAAATCATTGTTCATGCACCATATATCATTAACATCGGTAACACAACGAAACCTGAAACATTCCAACTAGGTGTTGATTTTCTTAGCATGGAAATTGAAAGAACATCAGCATTAGGTGTTGCAAAGCAAATTGTACTCCATCCCGGAGCTCATGTTGGAGCAGGTGCGGATGCAGGAATCCAAAAGATTATTGAAGGATTAAATGAAGTATTAACAACTGATCAAACAGTGAACATTGCGCTAGAAACAATGGCTGGAAAAGGAACAGAGTGTGGACGTAGCTTTGACGAGCTTGCGAGAATTATCGATGGTGTAACACATAATGAGAAATTATCAGTTTGCTTCGATACATGTCATACGCATGATGCTGGTTATGATATCGTTAATGATTTCGACGGCGTTTTAAATGAGTTTGATAAAATGATTGGTATTGATCGTTTACAAGTATTACACATTAATGATAGCAAGAATGAGTGCGGCGCTAAAAAAGACCGTCATGAAAATATCGGTTTCGGTCACATTGGTTATAAAGCATTGCATCACATTGTTCATCATCCACAATTACAGAATGTGCCAAAAATTCTTGAAACACCATATGTAGGTGAAGATAAAAACGATAAAAAGCCACCGTATAAATTTGAAATTGAAATGCTGAAAAACGGTGTGTTTGATGAAGAGATTCTTCAGAAAATTAAAGGACAATAAAAAAGGGGAGCACCCCTTTTTTATTTTGTCCTGCTATTTTGGATAGTTACATCACATTGATGGAAGTTTCAATTTATTAATTTTTGAAATAGGGTATTAATTTGTTGTGCGGTAGCAGGAGAAGTAACCGTTGCAATTTGTTTTAAAAGTTGTAATCTTTCTTGGATATCATAAATATTAATCTGTTTTCCTTGAATTAATGTGACAATTTTATCTGCTTGTTCGCTTGTTATAGGCACTTCATATTCTTTACTGTATTTTAATAATTCCTTAGAAGTCATATTGTTTATTTTTTTATTTACAAACTGTTGAATGAGGTTCATGTTGCACCCTCCTTTATTTTGTCCTCATATCCGAATATATGTAAAATATGCTTGTGTATATTCCAAAACAGTTAGTTTTCTCATCAAAATAGGGAGGGTATGTTATAATAAAGGGGAAAATAAATAGATACTTAAGGAGGTAATATGGCAGAACAACAGCATAAAAAGGAAAGTATAATTCATCTTGTGTATCGTCTTGTTATGATTGTCATAGGTGCTGGCTGTGCAGCTGTGGCACTTGAGCTGTTTTTAATTCCGAACAAAATTATTGATGGTGGTATAATCGGTGTTTCCCTCATATTAGATTTCCTTACACCAAATATTTGGTGGCTAAGCTTTTCCACTTTAGTTGTAATCCTCAATTTACCGTTTATGTACTCAGGTTATAAGCAAATCGGAAAAACATTTATGTTATCTTCTGTTTTTGCAGTCGTATGTTTAGCCTTGATTGAGTCAACATTACATTCCATTCAGCCTTTTACAACAGAGCCCATTTTGGCGACTGTCTTTGGAGGATTAATTTTAGGTGTTGGTGTTGGGCTTGTGATTAGGCACGGAGGTTCATTAGATGGAGCGGAAATTTTAGGTATTTTACTAACAAAGAAATTACCGTTTTCTGTCGGTGAATTTGTTATGTTTATGAATATTTTCGTTTTTGCTTGGGCGGCAGTTGTATTTGGTGTAGAACAAGCAATGTATTCCGTTATGACGTACTATATTGCATTTAAAACGATTGATACGGTTATCCAAGGTTTAGATGAAACAAAAGCAGTAATTATTGTTTCGGACCATTATGAAGAGGTATCAAACGCAATTTTACATCGACTTGGCCGCGGGACAACGAAGTTAGTTGGAAAAGGTGGCTATACGGATAAAGAAAAAGAAGTTATCTATGCAGTTATTACACGTTTAGAGGTAACGAAGCTAAAATCGATTGTTCATGAAGTAGACGAAAATGCCTTTATTACCATTATGAATACACAAGAAACAAAAGGTGCAAAATTTAAATCAGCAATTCATTAAAAGCGGAGAGATTTTCTCTGCTTTTTGTTATAATAGATAAGTTGTCTAAAATGAGAGGTATATTTTAGGGCAGATTGGTTTACAACTCGTAATGAGCTATAATATAATTTAAATAAATATAAATCGGAATCATTCTGAATTAAAATAGGTGAGATATGATGAATTATATATTAGAAATAAAGGATTTAACCTTTCGTTATGAAGAGCGAAATGTGTTAGAGGATATTCAATTGCAAGTTCCTAAAGGAGCTTTTTTAGGTTTAGTAGGACCGAATGGATCAGGGAAATCTACATTATTGAAATGTATATTAGGAATTTTAAAACCGAAACAAGGAACGATTCGGTTGTTTGGTATGGATAGTAAAAAATTTAAAGATTGGAATAAAGTTGGCTATGTCTCTCAAAAGGCAAATAGTTTCAACTCTGGATTCCCAGCAACTGTATTTGAAGTTGTTTCGATGGGACTTGTTTCTAAGAAAGGCTTGTTTCGATTCTTAACAAAGATGGATAAAGAGAAAGTGACAAAAGCGATTGCTGATGTTGGAATGAGTGAGTTTATGAATCGGAATATTGGCGAGCTTTCTGGTGGCCAACAGCAACGTGTTTTTATTGCGCGCGCACTTGTAAGTGAACCGGAATTATTAATTTTGGACGAGCCTACTGTCGGTGTTGATGTGAAAAATGTAGAAAGTTTTTATGAAATGCTAGAACATTTAAATAAGCATTTAGGGATTACACTTATTCTTGTCACTCATGATATGGGAGCTGTCACAGAGAAGGTTACACATGTCGCTTGCTTAAATCAACGTTTACATTTCCACGGAAATATAGATGCGTTTCAAAAGTTAGAAGATGCCGAAATGTCATTATTATACGGTTATCATGTTCATCGTTTAGAGCATGATCACGAGCATCATGGGGGGATACGATGATACAGGACTTTTTGCAATATGATTTTTTACGAAATTCTTTATATGCTGGAGTTTTAATTGGACTTGTTGCCCCAATGCTTGGCGTCTTTGTTGTTATTCGTCGTTTATCGTTGATTGCTGATGCATTAAGTCACGTTACGTTATCAGGTATTGCAGCGAGTTTATTACTAGAAAAAACCGTATTTACAGGTGGTTTTTTAAATCCATTATATATGGGGATGATATTTTCTATTGGCGGCGCGCTGCTCATTGAAAAATTAAGAACGGTATATAAACATTTTCAGGAACTAGCAATTCCTATTATTATGTCAGCTGGTATTGGGATTGGTGTCATTTTCATTTCTCTTGCCAATGGATTTAATACAGATTTATTTAGTTATTTGTTTGGTAGTGTGAGCGCAGTTACAAGTAGTGATTTGCTTATTATTGGATTTGTTGCTGTGATTGTAGTTGCAGTCATTATATTATTATATAAAGAACTGTTTTTATTATCTTTTGATGAAGAATACGCTGTAGCGACAGGTTTACGTGCAAAATGGATTCACTTTATTTTTATAATTTTAGTTGCACTTGTTATTGCGATTTCAATGCGTGTTGTCGGTATTCTGCTCGTTTCATCGTTAATGACATTACCAGTTGCAGCAAGTATCCGAATTGCGAAAGGTTTTAAGCAAACAATCTTTTTCTCCATTGTATTTGGTGAAATTGCAGTAATCGGAGGCATGTTAGCTTCTTATCAACTTGACCTTGCTCCAGGTGGCACAATTGTTGTGTTATCAGTTCTTATTTTAATCGGTGCAATCTTATGGAAGAAGAAAAAAACTGCGTAAAGTAGGGATAACTATGAATCTTACAGAAGCTTTACACCATATGAAAGAGAAGGGTTATAAACATACTGGGAAAAGAGAAGACATGTTGCGTTTATTCGCCAATCATAATAAATATTTGACGGCAAGAGATGTTTTAGCCAATATGAAAAGTGATTATCCGGGACTTAGTTTTGATACCATTTATCGCAACCTAACTCTGTTTGTAGAAATCGGTATTTTAGAACAGACAGAGTTAAATGGTGAAAAACATTTTCGTTTCAAATGTTCTACTACAGAACATCATCACCATTTCATCTGTTTAGATTGCGGAGGAACGAAGGAAATTACATCGTGTCCAATGGAATTTATGAATAAAGACTTTACAGGTTATGAAGTAACGGGGCATAAATTTGAAATATATGGACGCTGTCCGAAATGTGCACAATAAAAAGCTTGTCAGTTTTTGAACTGACAAGCTTTTTTATTAGCAGTTTTGCATTTTATTTTTCTTGTTTTGCTGCGTATTCTGCTGCAATTTTATCAATTTCTTTCTTTAACTCTTCCACCATTGTTTCTTCTGGTACTTTACGTACAATTTCACCTTTACGGAAGAGAAGACCTTCTCCACGTGCTCCAGCAATCCCAATATCTGCTTCACGCGCTTCACCAGGACCGTTTACTGCGCAGCCAAGGACAGCAACTTTAATTGGTGCCTTAATTTTTGAGATGTATTCTTCTACTTCATTTGCAATGCTAATTAAGTCAATTTCAATACGTCCGCAAGTTGGACAAGAAATCAATGTAGCGGCATTAGAAGCAAGTCCGAATGACTTTAATAGCTCACGTGCTACTTTTACTTCTTCAACTGGGTCTGCACTTAATGAGATACGTAACGTATTCCCGATACCTTTGCTTAAGATTGCCCCAAGACCAGCCGCACTTTTTACAGTTCCAGCAAATAAAGTTCCGGATTCCGTAATGCCAAGGTGTAATGGATAATTGAAAGCACGAGATGCTTTTTCGTAAGCTTCAATTGCTAAATTCACATCAGAGGCTTTCATCGATACGATAATATCATGAAAATCGAGATCTTCTAAAATTTTAATGTGATGCAAAGCGCTTTCTACCATACCATCAGCAGTTGGATATCCATATTTTTCTAGAATATGACGTTCTAATGAACCAGCGTTTACACCGATGCGGATTGGAATGCCGCGTTCTTTCGCAGCATTTACAACTGCTTCAACTTTATGACGACGACCGATGTTTCCTGGGTTAATACGAACTTTGTCAATACCGCCTTCAATTGCTTTTAATGCTAGGCGATAGTCAAAGTGAATGTCAGCAACAAGAGGGATATTAATTTGTTTTTTAATATCGGCAATTGCATTTGCAGCGCGCTCATCAGGAACGGCTACACGAACAATTTGACAACCTGCCTCTTCTAAACGTTTAATTTCAGCAACTGTTGCTTCCACATCATGGGTTTTCGTTGTTGTCATGCTTTGTATAATTAATTCATTATTACCGCCAATTGTTAAATTTCCAACTTTAACAGGACGTGTTTTTGTACGATGAGTTATTTCATTCACGAATAGATCGCTCTCCTTATAAAAGAAGTTTCTTATTTTGTAGACAAATACATTCATATTGTATGCAGTATTTGTCAAGTGAAGCTAAGTGTCTATATAAATACAAATTGATTTTTCAACATATCGGTCGCGGCTAGGCAGAAAAAATATCACCGCTACTTGCTTTCTCCCTTTGTTTTACACTTTGCATGTGGCAGAAAAAGGCCCTGACCGCTTCTATGCATGGCCAGATACTCTCGCCCACCTGAAAAGAAAGGGGTTTTTGTGTTATTTTTCCAATTTTTATTTATATAGTTTCACTTTTCCTATTGTATCAGCGCCTTACTACAGTTGACAAGAATTATGTGATGTTATTACTGGTAGAGGGGGAATTTGTATTTTTTTCCGACTTGTAATTTTGCTGGAGATTTGTCTTGATTTAAGTCTTTGAAATCCGTAACAACCTTTTCAATAGAAGGGATTTTTTTCTTGTTAATTTCTTCTGTAATGGAGAGAACAGTATCGCCCGTTTTTACTTCAATGACTTTAAATTTTGCCTGTGATGTATTTTCTTTTTGCTTATCATTTGCAACTTTAGCTGAGGTTTCTTTTGTTTTGGAATATGTATGAAGCAACGGTAACGTGCCGATTGTCATATCATAGTACAAGACGTAACCGAGAACAAGTAGTAACAAGACACCGCCAAGCCTTTTCATATTTTTCCACTCCTTTGTAGAGAAATATATGCTTGTCCAAAAAAAAAATGCCTTGAGGGCATTTTTTATAGTGAATTTTTTTCTTTTGGTCTTGGCACTTCTTTTATTGTTAAATAAAGAACGACGAGAACAACACCAATGAATATAAATAATGAGAATGGAACATTTATTTTTAATAAGTCCATAATCATAAAGAATATAGTCGGGATTGTAAAACTATAGGCAGTTAAAGTCCAAACTTGTTTGTAAGATAATTTACGAACTCCGCTCATTGCAGAGCCGATAAATGCCAATAGTGAAACACCAAGAAAAGTAATGAATAGTTCGAATAAGTAAATAAATATCCCGATTAAGAATATAGCAACTGAAGAGATGCTATCAATGAATGAAACGATTTCCTTTGCATCTTTCTTTTCAAAAGTTGTATTTCCTAAATCACTATATGGGAAGGATTGTGTTTGTTGTTGTGCCGTTGAAACCATTTTATTTTTTAAAATGAATATACCATCGCGGTTTGGATAAGCCTTTGTATCTGTTGCGTTTGGATCAAATACAAAAATAAAATCTGTTTCATCTTTTATAATTGGTTTACTAATGTTTGCGTGAAGTTCACCGTTTTCAATTTTAAAATCAGGCACATCTTTTTCGATAGAACGATCGATTAAATTAATGCCTTCATGGATGAAGTCTCCAAGTAAAATCGTTTTTGGAACGGTAGCAAGCAGACAGAGTAACATTATGTAAAGAATCGTCTTTCCGATTTTTTGAAAACGAAAAAGTGCCATTTCTTTTGGTGCGTATAAGCTTTTAAACAGCTGGATAAATATGGACATGCATTCACTTCCTTCATTAAATATATTGATTTATAATCTCATTGTAACGTATGTTTTTAAGGAATCACAAGATATATCATGTTGCATGTGAAAATACAATTGACACATTTCTTTTTAATATGGTAAATTTATCTTACATTTTTACATATAATATACCATCGAAGTTTAACTGATTAGAGTGTATGGTTGATGACTGCTCATATATTACGGACCCTTAGCTCAGCTGGTTAGAGCAGACGGCTCATAACCGTCCGGTCGTAGGTTCGAGTCCTACAGGGTCCATATCCATTTCGCATATTGATACATAGCGGAAAAGCTCTCTTATAGAAGGGAGCTTTTTTTTTTGCGAAATGTATGAGCATTTCGTTTGAAAAGAAATGGGAAATTTGCTACCTTAATGTTAGCGAGGCAATACGTTAAATTTGTTTTCACCCTTATGTAATTAGGGTAAAATGAATTTGTATGCCAAGTCATTATCGGCAATACATACAATGGGAGGAATATAACAATGGCGAAACATGAATTACCAAATTTACCTTATGCGTATGATGCGTTAGAACCTCATTTTGACAAAGAAACAATGAACATCCATCATACAAAACATCACAACACATACGTAACAAACTTAAATGCGGCATTAGAAGGACATGCAGAATTAGCAGAAAAAAGCATTGAAGAGCTAGTAGCAAACTTAAACGAAGTGCCAGAAGCAATTCGCACAGCAGTACGCAATAACGGTGGTGGACATGCAAATCACTCTTTATTCTGGACAATTCTTTCTCCAAATGGAGGCGGACAGCCAGTAGGTGAACTTGCAAGTGCAATTGAAGCGAAATTTGGTAGCTTCGATGCATTTAAAGAAGAGTTTGCAAAAGCAGGCGCAACTCGTTTCGGTTCTGGTTGGGCATGGCTAGTTGTAAACAATGGTGAATTAGAAGTAACAAGCACACCAAACCAAGATACTCCATTAATGGAAGGCAAAACGCCAGTTTTAGGATTAGACGTTTGGGAGCATGCATACTACTTACATTACCAAAACCGTCGTCCTGACTACATCAATGCTTTCTGGAGCGTTGTAGATTGGAATGCGATTGAAAAACGTTACCAAGACGCAAAATAATAATAAATGTAAAAACTAGGAGGAATTTCTCCTAGTTTTTTTGTTTGCTCTTTTTTGGAGAGTTGATGGGCTCACCTTAATATATACAGTTCAAGTTGATTTACTAACATACAAATTGCTGCTATACAGAATACACCATAATGTGCACTTGCCTTCTCTCTTTATTTTAAATAACGCATGTGGCAGAAAAGGGTCCTGACCGCTCCAAGCATGGCCGGACACTCTTGCCCATCTAAAAAAAGTGGTTTTTATGTTGGTTTTTCAAGTTGTATTTATATATTAATGAGAAAAACGTTTACTAATGAAAGTTTCATTTTCCACTTTTCTTTTCTACATAATTGTGACCTTCTTTGGAAGACTAGAACATGAAGTAAAGGAGAGTTTATATGAAATGGAAACATTTAGTTGGCGATGTTGAGGTGAATCGTGATTTAGTTTTATTACTCATAATTGGCGGGTTATATACGTTGGCCATTTCGTTGTCCAATACGTTTGTTAATATTTATTTATGGAAGCAAACGAAGGACTTTATGAATATTGGCTTTTATAATTTAGCAAGCGTTGTTTTACAGCCGTTGACTTTTCTTGTTGCCGGAAAACTAGCGAAACGAGTAGATCGTACAATTTTACTTCGCATCGGTGTAACAACATTAGCTGTTTTTTTTATCGTTGTATTACTGGCAGGAACGAACGCTTCGCAGTATATTTTACTTATCGGTGGCATACTTGGGATAGGATATGGATTTTACTGGCTCTCATTTAATTTGTTAACATTTGAAATTACAGAGCCAGAGACACGTGATTTTTTTAACGGATTTCTCGGATTGCTCACCTCATTTTCAGGTATGATTGGTCCAATTGCATCCGGGTTTATTATTTCGCGTATGGAAAAGTGGAATGGGTATACATTCGTTTTTTTCCTATCTTTAACCTTATTTACTATTGCGATCGTTGTAAGCTTTTTTCTGACAAAACGTGAATGTGAAGGGCGTTACGAAATTGTTGAAGTAATGAAAGAGAGAAAGAGTAATAAAAACTGGGGAAGAATTACAATTGCTCATTTCTTTCAAGGGCTTAGAGAAGGGACATTTATATTTGTTATTTCTGTATATGTGTATATGGCTTCTGGTAGTGAATTAGCACTGGGGAAATATGGACTTGTAAATTCCGCTGTTTCTTTCGTTTGCTATTATGTAGTGGCGCGTGTATTGAAAAAGGAGTGGCGAAAACAAGCCATTTTACTCGGTGGAATTATTTTATATGCAGTTGTATTTTTAGTTGTCTTTCATGTCACGTATACGAAATTACTTATTTATGCAGCTTGTATTGCCGTAGCGTATCCAATTCTGCTTGTTCCATATGGTTCGATGACATATGATATAATAGGCAGAGCTAAACAAGCAAAGGAGCGGCGAGTAGAATATATTGTTGTTCGTGAACTATGGCTAAACGGAGGAAGAATCTGTTCGGTTGTAAGTTTTTTACTAGCAGTTTCATTATTTCCGGCAGAAAAAAGCTTGCCTATTTTATTATTAATATTAGGTGCTGGACATTTACTTATCTATTTTGCGATTCGAAATGTCAAATATGATGATGAAAAAGCATGCCATGCAGGGCTTGCAGCTGTACAAACGACGCAAAATACAACAGAAGGAGAAGGTTAACTTCTGTGATGTTTTATGTTAAAATAAGAAAACGTATATGACAGTAGCGAGGACACCTGAAGAGGGTGTCCCTTTCCGCTTATATAGCTGTTGGCAGAGGGGGTCCGTATGAGTAAGAAAAAGAAAAAAAAGAAAACCCATGTTCCATTTCGGTTAAACGTGTTGTTTTTCTGTGTGTTTTTACTGTTTTCATCAGTAATTGTCAAATTAGGTATGATACAGATTGTCCATGGTGAAGATTATAAAAATGAAGTGAACAGAAAGGAAAACTTAACGGTAAGTACCCCTGTTCCGCGCGGGAAGATTTTTGACAGGTATGGCCGTGCGGTGGTGGATAATACACCACTTCGAACGATTACGTTTACAAGAACGAAGGAATCAAAACCTGATGAACGTTTAGAAACAGCAAAGCAACTCGCAAAGCTGCTTGATGTGCCGACTGATAAATTAACGGAACGAGATAAAAAAGATTTTTGGATTCTGTTAAATGAAGACCGAGCAAAAGAAAAAGTTACAAAAAAAGATGACGCTGATTTTAAAGCGAAAAAAATTGATGATAAACAATTGGCACAGCGTCAACTCAATCGTATTACAGAATCAGAAATAAATGAATTAACTCCTGAAGATTTAAAAGTGTTAGCGATTAAGAGTAAGATGGAAGGCGGCTATGCAATGACGCCGCAAATTATTAAAAAAGATGTGACGCCTGAAGAATATGCTATAGTTAGTGAAAATTTAGCGAAGCTTCCAGGAGTAGACACTACAGTTGATTGGGATCGTCACTATGCATATGGAGATATGTTCCGCACTGTACTTGGTGGCGTAACGAGTTCCGATGAAGGATTACCGCGAGAGAATCTAGATTATTACTTAGTTCGTGATTACAACCGTAATGACCGTGTTGGGAAAAGTTACATTGAGCAGCAATATGAAGATGTATTGCATGGCATGAAAGCACAAGTGAAAAATATTACAGACCAAAAAGGAAATATTCTTGAAACTGTATATCTTTCTAAAGGAGAAAGTGGAAAGAATATAAATTTGACCATTGATATGGAGCTACAAAAGAAAGTTGAGCAAATTATTGAAGAAGAAATGAAAAAAGCAAAAGCTTCAGGCACAGCGACGTATATGGACCGCGCGTTTGTTGTGATGATGAATCCGAAAAACGGAGAAATTTTATCGATGGCTGGTAAACAGTTTGGGGAAGAAAATGGACAAAGTGTGATAAAAGATTATGCACTTGGTACGATGACGAGTTCATATGAAATGGGTTCGACTGTAAAAGGGGCCACTCTTTTGACTGGGTATCAAGAAGACGCCATTAAACCAGGAGACGTAATGGTCGATGAACCTATTAAATTTAAATCAACTGAATTTAAAAGATCATGGCAAACTATGGGGCCGATTAATGATTTAACTGCCCTGCAGCGGTCTTCCAACATATATATGTTTAGAACAGCGATGAAAATTGCAGGTGTAGATTATGTTTACAATGGTACGTTAAGTGTTAAACAAAAAGACTTTGATACAATGCGTTATTACTTTAGTCAATTTGGTCTTGGAGCACCAACGGGAATTGATTTACCAAATGAGATGGCAGGTTTAAAAGGAAACGCACCAGAACCTGGTAAGCTACTGGATTTGGCAATTGGCCAGTTTGACACGTATACACCGCTGCAATTGGCGCAATATGTATCAACGATTGCTAACGGTGGCTATCGGATGAAACCACAGGTTGTAAAAGAAATTCGCAAGCCGACTTCAAAACCTGAAGAGTTAGGAAAAGTAGTGGATTCGGTGGAGCCGGTTGTTTTAAACCGAGTAGATATGAAAGATGAGTACATTCACCGCGTTCAAGAGGGCTTTAAAATGGTAATGCAAACACCGGAAGGAACAGGTTATGGAACAGGTTATCCTAATGGTTTTGCTGGAGCGACTTATGATCCTGCAGGAAAAACAGGAACTGCACAGGCAGCTTATGCCGGTCCAAATGCAAAAGAAGTAAGAAAACAGTTAGGTGAAAGAAACATATATAATTTAACGATGGTTGGATATGCACCGGCATCTGATCCAGAAGTTGCCTTCTCAGTTGTTGTTCCGTGGCTTACGGATGATCATAACCCAGTAACTAAAACTATTTCACGCCGAATTATGGACGCATATTTTGATTTGAAAAAGCAAGAAGCAAACGGAAACGCTGGTAAACTAGAAGATACGAAGAAAACAAATGAAGAAGAATAAAAATGTGAAAGATTGGCACACTATCTATGAAGATAGTGTGCTTTTTTTTATACATGTTGCATATAGTGATGACAGAAGTGTACAAGCCTAAGAAAAATTATGTACAGTATGTATTTTCAAAAGGAGGGTTGAAGAAGAGTATATAAAGTGAAACTTTAATCAGTGGGGGTTTTCTTCATCCCCCACTGATTATTAGTTGAACCAATCGGGCTTTTACGGGCAGTTCATCTCCCGCCTAACTTCTTTGCTTCTGCTGAATTTTGAGGCGGGAGTATTACTGCCTGTTAATGCGGGATAAATCGACGTTAATCTTTCACCATCTAAATCGCTGCTATGTAAAACAAAAAGTGACAAGCACTCGTTCCCTCTTTTTGTTTAGCATGGCCCGTGGCAGAAAAAGGCCCTGACCGCTTCTAAGCATGGCCAGGTGCTCTCGCCCATCTAAAAAGAAAAGGTTTTTATCCTGGTTTTTTAATTTGTATATAGATATTTACAAAACTTTTACAAACTATTAAAACCGAATTAATAGTTCAACATTATTCTTATATATGTACTCCTGTTCGCAGGAGGCTCCTAGGAGGAAATATTACGTGAAACGTAATAGAACACGCACCATGGTTTTTATCATATCACTGTTTTGTTTATCTGTTCATACGTTACCTGTTTCCGCCACTAGTATGGCAGGAGAAGTGCAAATTGATGGATCTTCTACAATTTTTCCGATTATGGAAGCAGTAGCAGAAGAGTATACGAAGCGAGAACCTCATGTAAAACTTTCTATTGGTATATCCGGAACGGGAGGTGGATTTCATCGTTTTGGAAAAGGAGAAGTGGATATAACAAATGCTTCTCGGCCAATGAAAAGAGAGGAAGAACGGCTTGCTAAGAAGCACCATATTACGTATACGCCATTTCAAATTGCTTATGACGGTCTTACGCTTATTGTGAATCGTGAGAATACGTGGGCAGATAATCTTACAATAGAAGAGTTGCAAACGTTATGGAGTGAAAGTGAAACGCTGAAAAAATGGTCGCAAATTCATCCGAAATGGCCGCATGAAACGATACAATTTTACGCACCGGGCATAGATTCTGGTACGTATGATTATTTTCAAAGTGTAGTATTGCAACAAAAGCGGATTACAAAAACAGTTACATTATCTGAGGATGACAATGTTTTAATAAGAGGTGTTATGAGCAATAAACATGCAATTGCCTTTGTTGGATATGCATACTATGCTGCGAATCGTGACAAAGTGAAAGCCGTAAAAATTAACGGTATTTCACCGACGAAAGAAACGATACAATCCGGGGCATATAAGCCGCTGTCTCGGCCGCTTTATGCATATGTAAATAATTCTTCTATCCGAGAAAAAAATAGTGTTGCAAATTATGTATCTTTTATGATGAAGCATGCTGGAGAGCTTGTAGAAGAGATTGGATACGTGAAGTTGCCGCAATATAAATATAATGAACAGCTGCGAATGTTAACAGAAATGCAAAAATAACGTCAAGATGGAAAGGGGTTTTCATCTTTGGCTCGTAATAAAAAGAGTCATGTTACGATTTCTGTTCAACATTTGATTGAAAGAAATGCAGGCAAGCGAAAGAAAGCACAGCGAATCAATCAAATGGTTCCTTTTGTGTTACGAATAATCGCCAGTATCTCTATTATTACAACGATGGGGATAATTGTAACTTTGGCAAATGAAACATTTATGTTTTTTGAAAGAGTATCAATCGTTTCCTTTTTTACTGAAAAAGAATGGCTTCCTTTTTTTGAAAATCCTAAGTTTGGTATTTTACCGCTTATATATGGAACGGTACTCGTTACTGGTATTGCAATGATTGTTGCTATTCCGATTGGATTAGGATGTGCAGTGTTTTTAAGTGAATATGCTTCTAATGCGGCGAGAAAGGTGTTAAAGCCAGTATTAGAGTTATTGGCAGGGATTCCGACAATTGTATACGGTTTTTTTGCTTTAACAGTTGTTACACCTATTTTGCAGCGCATCGTTCCAGATTTACAGTTTTTTAACGCACTTAGCCCAGGGATTGTAATTGGCATTATGATGATCCCGACGATTGCATCTCTTAGTGAAGATGCGATGCGAGCTGTTCCTCATAAAGTGAGAGAGGCTTCTTTTGCGATTGGCGCCACTCGTTTTGAAACGACAAAGCATATCGTGTTACCCGCTGCTTTTACTGGAGTCTTAGCAGCAATTGTGCTAGCTGCTTCAAGAGCAGCTGGAGAAACGATGATTGTCGTCATTGCGGGTGGTTCGACGCCGAGTTTATCGTTAAATCCGACACAGTCTATACAAACGCTCACAGCATATATTGTGCAAGTTAGTTTAGGAGATGCCCCTTATGGAACGATGTCATATTATAGTATGTACGCTGTCGGAGCGACGCTATTTATGTTTACGTTGATTATGAATATGATTGCACAGCGTATTATGCGTCGTTTGAAGGGGGCGACATAATATGCGACTGCTAAATGAGCGAAACATAGAAGAACATATGCCTCCACGCTTTTGGAAAGATCGTGTATATAAAACTGTATTTCGCATAGCGATGTTATTTTCACTTTGTATATTGGTTTTTTTACTATACCAAATTTTTCAACAAGGAATAACATATATTTCATTAGATTTTTTAATCCGTTTTGCATCGCGAAATCCAGAGCAAGCTGGTATTGCAGCAGCTTTATCGGGAACGATTTTATTTATGAGTGTTGTCGCTCCTACTTCCTTTTTATTTGGAGTAGGAACAGCCCTTTATTTAGAATACTATGCAAAACAATCATGGTTTACAAAAATAATTGAGATCAACATTCAAACGTTGGCAGGAGTACCATCAGTTGTTTTTGGATTATTAGGATTGACGATGTTTGTATATGGCTTACAGTTAGGTGAAAGCATATTAGCGGCCGCATTAACGATGAGCCTTCTCGTTTTGCCAACTGTTGTTGTTGCAGCGCAAGAAGCACTGCGCTCTGTACCAAAATCGTTGCTAGAAGCTTCTTATGGAGTAGGAGCAACGAAGTGGCAAACGATGTACCATGTTGTGATTAAAGAAGCAATGCCAGGAATCTTAACAGGTTGTATTTTAGCGTTATCACGAGCGATTGGAGAAGCGGCCCCGCTACTTGTCATTGGGGCACTTGCTTTTGCAAACTATGTACCGCTTGATGTGATGGATAGATTTACAGTTTTACCAATTCAAATCTTTAATTGGATGAATAGGCCGCAAGAGGAATTTCAACATGTAGCAGCAGCTGGAATTATTGTGCTACTACTGTTGCTACTTCTTATCAATACTCTTGCAATATGGCTGCGAAATCGTAAGTAAGAAGGACTGGATGAAAGGGGAATTTCAAAATGGTAGCTACAGTAGTAAAAGTTCAGGTGAAAAATGAAGAAAAGGTAGAACCTCAAACAAAAAAAGTTGTATTTGATACGAAAAATTTAAACTTATGGTATGGGGAAGACCATGCATTAAAAGATATTAATTTAAGTATTCATGAAAATGAAGTAACAGCGATTATTGGACCGAGTGGGTGCGGGAAATCTACTTATCTGAAAACATTAAACCGTATGGTAGAGCTAGTGCCAATCGTTCGGACAACAGGTGTAATTGAGTATCGCGATCGCAATATTTTTGATAAATCATATCCTGTTGAAGAACTGCGTACGCATGTGGGAATGGTATTTCAGAAGCCAAACCCATTCCCAAAATCAATCTATGAAAATATTGTATATGGTCCGAAAGTTCATGGTATTCGCGATAAGAAAACGTTGGATGAAATTGTTGAGAAAAGTTTACGCGGTGCGGCGATTTGGGATGAATTGAAAGATAGATTACATGATAATGCATACGGATTATCCGGTGGACAGCAGCAACGTTTATGTATCGCGCGTTGCTTAGCAATTGAACCAGATGTCATTTTAATGGATGAACCAACATCAGCATTAGATCCAATTTCTACATTAAAAGTAGAAGAGTTGATTCAGGAGTTAAAGAAAGATTTCAGTATTGTGATTGTGACGCATAATATGCAGCAAGCAGCTCGTATTTCTGATAAAACAGCTTTCTTCTTAAGCGGAGAAGTTGTGGAATATACAGATACAAATAAGTTATTTACAACGCCAACTGATAAACGAACAGAAGATTATATTACAGGACGATTCGGTTAATAGCATCTGTTTGAAGGAGCAACTTGTCTTCTTATTGGATGCTTTATTTTAAATGAAAGTGCATGTGTAACAGGTGAGGGAGGAAACAACATGGTACGCGAACAGTTTCAATATGACTTACAAACATTACAGCAAAAAGTTATTGAACTAGGTGAATTAGCAAAACAAGCTCTTGAAATTGCAATGGAAGGATTGCGTACAAGAGATGTAGAGAAAGCAATTGCAGTAATTGATGGTGATTACCGTATGGATAATTTGGAAGAGGAAATTAATGATTTTGCCTTAATGTTGATTACGAAACAACAGCCCGTTGCTAGTGATTTACGAAGAATTTTTGTTTCGATTAAAACGGCAACAGATCTAGAACGTATTGCAGATCACGCGGTAAACATTGCTAAGTCAACCATACGTCTTGGAGAAAAAGAGGTTTCGGTTTCATTACAAAGCCTTGAAAGTATGTTTAAAATTGCAATAGATATGTTGCAAAATGTGATTCTAGCTTATAGAGAAGAAAACTTAACATATGCGAAAAAAATTGCTGAGATGGATGATGAAGTTGATGAACTGTATGGAAAAGCAATTCGTGAATTTATTTCTTCTATTCCAGATAAGCCAGAGGCAATTGGACAAATTACACAACTATCGTTTATTGCCCGTTATATTGAGCGAGTAGCAGATCACGGTACAAATATTGCAGAAAATGTTTTTTATCTTGTAAAAGGGAAGCATTATTTGTTAAATGAATAAAGTGAAATTGTCATCGGTAGGGAAAATAGGATATGGAGAAGGTTTTCTCCATATAGCCTGGAGAGGAATGCGAAAGCATTCCTCTTTTTTAGTCAAAATATGACGAAAAAGTATCATTGTTACTTTCTTGTTACGATGATACTATGGATTATAATGGAATTTTAAGAAAGCGTTTACTTTTGGTAGTATGACCCCGCTCAAACGGCTGGTAAGGAGCACAGGCAAGAAGAAAAACCAAACCATCCGTAAGAGCCCGATTGGTTCAACTAACCTTTCATGAAAAAAGCGCTCATGAAAGGAAGTTTCACTTTACCCCGCTCAAACGGCTGGTAAGAAGCATAGACAAGAAGAAAGCCAAACCATCCGTAAGAGCCCGATTGGTTCAACTAACCTTTCATGAAAAAAGCGCTCATGAAAGGAAGTTTCACTTTAGTCTTCTATATGAAGAGAAAAGAGGGATGTATGGAACCTTTGCGTATTTTAATGTTGGCATGGGAATATCCCCCGATGATGGTAGGTGGCCTTGGAAGGCATGTGTATGAATTATCACGAGCTCTTGCACGTTATGGACATGATGTGCATGTAGTAACTGTGTACGAAGAGCAATGCACAACATATGAAAAGGTACATGGGGTACATGTACATCGCGTTGCAGTTGATTATCGTGAAAAGTATCATTTTTATGAGTGGATTGCTCAGTTAAACAAATCTATGATTGCTTATACACAAGAACTATGTAAAGTTTACGCGTTTGATGTCATTCACGCTCATGATTGGCTTGTTGCTATTTGTGCGATGGATTTACAAAAACAAGAGCAGTTGTCTCTCGTCACAACAGTTCATGCAACGGAACGTGGACGGAATAGCGGGATTTATACATCATTGCAATGGAAAATACATATGCATGAAAAAGAGCTAGTAACAGAATCTAACGTTGTGATTGTTTGTAGTCAGTTTATGAAAGATGAAGTTGTGCGGGATTTCGAAGTAAATAGTGATGCTGTTATTGTGCATCCTAATGGGATTGATCAATATTTTTTTCACGCGGTTACGCCTTCGCTAGAAATTACAAATCATTATAATTTAGTGAATCGATTGGTTGTATTTTCAATTGGCCGAATTGTAAATGAGAAAGGCTTCTATACCATTATTGAAGCAGCACCTCAAATTACCCAGCGGTATCCGCAGATTTTATTTATTATTGCAGGTCAAGGAACCATGTTAGAGCAGTATCGTGCCGCTGTACAGGGGATGGGACTACAACATTCTATTCATTTTCTCGGTCATATTACAGAAGAAGAGCAGCGAGCATTTCTTCAAAGGTGCGATGTGTTATTAATTCCAAGCTTGTATGAACCTTTTGGGATTGTTGCATTAGAAGGGATGTTAGCCAAGAGACCGGTTTTAGTTTCGCGTGTGGGCGGTCTGCAAGAGATCATTGTAGATGGTGTGAATGGGTTTCAAATGCAACCAGGTTGTTCGCAAAGTTTGAGTGAGAAATTAATATGGATTATAGAACAGCCAAAAATTGCTCAGCGCGTCGCAAATAAAGGGTATGAAGATGTTCTTGTTCACTATAATTGGAATGAAATTGCAAGAACAACGGCACACACGTATGAAAAAGCAGTTCAACATCATAAATGTGGAGGTTGAATGCCGATGAAGGGGGTTATTTTAGCTGGAGGGAAAGGGACGCGTTTACGTCCGTTAACATGTAACCTTCCAAAACCCATGTTACCCCTACTACAAAAGCCAGTGATGGAATATAGTATTGAACTATTGAAACAGCATGGTATTCGTGAAATTGCGATTACTGTTCAATATATGAGTTCCGTTATTCAAAATTATTTTGGTGATGGTAGTAAATGGGGAGTGAAGTTATATTATTTTGAAGATACCCCCCCTCTTGGTACAGCGGGGAGTGTAAAACAAGCAGAGAAATTTTTAGACGAACCATTTGTTGTAATTAGCGGAGATGCGCTCACAGATTTTCATCTATCGAAAGGAATTGATTTTCATAATAGTCATAACGGGATCGTTACGATGTTTGTTAAAGAAGTAGTGAATCCATCATCGTATGGATTAGTTGTCACAAATCAGCATCATGAAATTATTAAATATATTGAAAAACCAAGTTGGAATGAAGTCATTTCCAATACAGTAAACACCGGTATTTATATTATAGACCCCGACATTTTTTCTTATATTACACCTCATACGTTTTTTGATTTTAGTCATCATGTATTTCCTTTATTAGAAAACAAAGAAGCAATGTATGGATATGTAGCAGATGGATATTGGCTTGATATTGGTACGTTCACACAATATCGTCAGGCTCAATTTGACTTGCTTACGAAGAAAGTTCATGTATCTATTCCATATACAGAAGTGTTGCCAATGGTATGGATTGGAGAAGATGTAACAATTGAAAAAGGAACAAAGATACACGGCCCTGCTTTTATTGGTGAGGGAACAACAGTGCAAACAGGAGTTATTATTGAACCGTATTCTATTATTGGTAACCATAGCTTAATTTCAGCATATACTCGTCTTCAAAAAAGTATTTTACTCGCTCATACGTATGTAGGAAAGCGATGTGAATTGATTGGAACCACCATTGGAGACGGCACAATTATTGAAGATGGAGTTACTTTATTTGAAAAGAGTGTTGTGGCTGATCATTGTCGAATTGGCCAAAATGCAGTGATTAAGACGAAAGGGAAAGTATGGCCAGAGAAAGTGGTTGAGAGTAGTACAATTATTGCTTCATCTGGAATTACAGAACATGAAAATATTTCGTGTTTTTTGCAGAAAAGTCGTATATGCGGCAGAAGTAATTTAGATATTACGCCACAAGTTGTTGTGAAATTAGCGATGGCATATGGCTCTTTATTATCAGAAGGAGACAGTTTGCTGATTGGCAGCAGTACACATGCGGACGTGCAAATGTTTAAACATATTTTTTTACATGCTGTTCATACAGCAGGAGTGCATACAATGGAATGCCAAGACATGAACGAATCTTGCTTCCGATATGCAACCGGGCAAACAAATGTCGTTGGTGGAGTGTTTTTTTATAAGGGGAAAGATGAGAAACTCATTATTCAATTTTACGATGAAGAAGGAATGGCATTAACATATAAAAAGCAAAAAGAGATAGAAAATTTGTATATGGCAGAGTCATTTCGTTATGTCGATAGTAAAAGTATTGGGAATAATGAAGTCATAGATGTTTGTTCAGAAATGTATATTGAATCAACTTTGCAATTCATCGATACCCCTGTTATAAAAAGACAACATTTTCACCTTCTTATCAATAAGCCGGATGAGTTATTTCAACCGTTGCTATCCTCTTTTTTACAGAAAATCGGCTGCACAGTAACGTGGTTATATGCCGCAAAGCAAAAAGAACATATTAAGTCATTAATGAAATCGAGCCGGGCAGATATGGCGATTCTATTTCAAGAAGAAGAAAATACATTTGAATTATATGATACTTACGGGAATATTTATAAAAATACAAATTGCGAAGAAATCGATATTCCTAATTTATTGTTTGAAAAAGATAAAGGTTTTTACCCATTATCATTAAAATTAGGAGAATGTTATCTTCTTTTTTATATCCATATTGAAAATAAGAAGTTATTTCAAATGAGATGGCAGCAAGATATTTTATTTCGAGTTGGTAAATTATTGGAGTTAATTGTTCTTCAAGGGAAAACATTGCCAGCAATGTTAGAGCAATATTCACCACTGTACTTATTATGTGATGAAGTAGTTTGTTCATGGAATGAGAAAGGGAAAGTATTAGGGATGTTGCTGCGAGATCGCGTACAGCGCGAGTTTGAAGTATTAGAAGGAATTAAATTTACACATGCAGAAGAAGAGTGGTCTTACGTTGTTTCAGATGTAAATCAACCTAAATTTCTCGTTTATTCTCATGCAAGAAACCCAGTCATAGCAAAGGAAAATATGAATACACTTATAGAAAAAATTAGACAATATCAAAAGGTGTAGAATTTTTGTTTTAAAAGTGGTATTATGGTATAGTCTGATTTAAGTTATTAGTGACTGGAGGGAAATAAGAATGCGTGTGAATATTACTCTAGCATGTACAGAATGCGGAGATCGTAACTATATCTCTAAGAAAAACAAACGTAACAACGCTGAGCGTCTTGAGCTTAAAAAATATTGCAAGCGTGACAAGAAGTCTACGTTACACCGCGAAACAAAGTAAGCAGTAGGGATATTTTCCTACTGTTTCTTTTGTATATAGGGGGAATTCAAAATGAAAGAAGAGAAAAAAAAATTACGAACAGAAATATTACAGCGTATGAATGCTTTATCAGAAGAACAGTATACGACTTTATCAGAAAAAATTGCAGATTCTCTATTTAAACAACGAGAATGGACCGAGGCTAAAACAATTGGGATTACACTTTCTATGGAGCGTGAAGTAAATACATATACAATTATTGAAAAAGCATGGGAAGAAGGAAAAGCAATTGTTGTTCCAAAATGTAATCGTGAAACGAGAACAATGACATTTCGTCAAATTACAAGTTTTGAACAATTAGAAACCGTTTATATGAATTTACGGGAGCCTGCTCCATCAATGACAGAAGAAGTATTAGCAGAGGAGATCGATTTACTTGTCGTACCAGGTGTTGCCTTTACAAGAAAAGGCGAGCGTGTAGGATATGGCGGAGGATATTACGATCGTTATCTCGTGAATTATAAAAAGAAAACGCTATCATTGGTTTTTAATCTTCAAATTGTGTCTCATATCCCAGTGGAACCGTTTGACAAAACTGTGCAGAAAATTATTACAGAAAAAGAAACATTGTCAATTTTATAATTTATATAGATAAATTATAAATTGACGATTCTTTTTTATGTTGATTATAATAAACTATGTGAACGTTTTCTTATTGTATTTTTATAGTAAGTAGACATTTAGAGGGTGAAAAAATGAAAACTATTTATGATATTCAACAATTATTAAAGAAATTTGGAACGATTATTTATACAGGAGATCGTGTTGCAGATTTACAATTAATGGACGATGAGCTTCGTGAATTATATAAATCACAGCTTATTGAGCCGAAAGAGTATCAGATGGCTTTATTTTTATTAAAGCAAGAAATTCAAAAAACGACATAAAAACTTCTTTCTTTTTAGGGGAGGACAAGAGCGCCTGGTCATGCATAGAAGCGGTCAGTGCTTTTTCCTGCCACATACGAGTACAGGTGATGTTGTATTCTGTATAGCATTAATTTATATGTTGAAAAATGAAACTGAATTTATATATTCTATTGACGAAATAGATGAAAGAAGGCGAACAACATGGAAGAGAAATGGTTGGTTGGTGTTGATCTTGGCGGAACAACTATTAAATTAGCATTCATTAATACTTATGGTGAGTTTATCCATAAATGGGAAATTCCAACGAATACAAGCGAACAAGGAAAACATATTACACTCGATATTGCAAAGGCAATTGATAAAAAGTTACAAGAACTAGGTGAGCTAAAAAGTAAGTTGGCTGGAATTGGGATGGGTGCACCGGGTCCTGTTCATGTTGCTTCTGGAATGATTTATGAAGCAGTAAACTTAGGATGGAAAAACTATCCTCTTAAAGATTTATTAGAAGTAGAAACTGGTTTGCCAGTTGTTGTTGATAATGATGCGAATATTGCAGCGCTTGGAGAGATGTGGAAAGGCGCTGGAGAAGGTTCAAAAGATATCGTTTGTATGACGCTTGGAACGGGCGTTGGTGGCGGTGTTATCACAAACGGTGAGGTCGTCCATGGTGTAAGCGGAGCAGGCGGTGAAATTGGTCATATTACAGTTGTAACAGAAGGTGGCTTTGCTTGTAACTGCGGGAAATCAGGATGCTTAGAAACGGTTTCTTCTGCAACTGGTATTGTACGGGTTGCAATGCAAAAAATACAGGAAACAGATGAGGCTAGCGTATTGCGTTTGATGCTAGAGCAAGAAGGTCTTATTACATCTAAAGATGTGTTTGATGCACTTGCACAAGGTGATGGATTAGCAAAAAAAGTAGTTGAAAAGGTTGCTTCGTATTTAGGATTAGCAGTCGCAAATCTAGCTAGTACATTAAACCCAGAGAAAATTGTTATTGGCGGTGGTGTATCAAAAGCAGGTGATGCATTGTTACAACCAATTCAACGCTATTTTGAACAATATGCATTTTCACGTGCTGTTAAAAGTACAAAATTAGCAATTGCGACACTTGGTAATGATGCTGGGGTAATTGGCGGAGCATGGCTTGTGAAAAAGTATATTTATGAAGTAAAGTAAAATGAAGCTTTTTATTTATAGAAGATGAGCAAGAAAAGAAGAAGGAAGGGGTTTCCCTTCCTTTTTCATATGCTAGAAATCATGGTGTATGTAGAGTTTGTAAAGAATTGCTTAATGTGTTGGTGGATAGCCATTGTTTAGTACTGTCATGACTGTAAACCACCCGAAAACAATTACAGTTGCAACAGAAAAGCCTCCAGCAAGAAGGTTTTTGTCCCGCAATGTTTTAAGAGAAGAGTATACAGCTAACAGAGTGACTAACGCAAAAATAATAACAAGACCCATACATATCCCCTCTACTCTCTTGATTTGTTTGATTTTTTGTAATATTTTTTCATTTCAATTGTACATGTTTTCAATAGGGTTGTCGAGGTTTCGTTTCCTATAAGAAGAAAATATTGTATGATGGAAGTGAGTGTAATGACTGGAGGAGATTAAGTATGAAGTGGATTCAAATGCCGTTAGGGCCACTGCAAACAAATGCATATATTTTAAGTAATGACCAAAAAGAATGTATTATTTTTGACCCAGGTAATGAAGGGGAAAAACTTATAAATTATGTAAAACAAGAACAGTTAAAACCATTAGCTATTTTATTAACACATGCACATTTTGATCATATTGGTGCGGTGGATGAAGTACGTACTGCTTTTCAAATTCCAGTATATGTTCATCAAGAAGAAGCGGATTGGTTAGGAGATGCTGCTGTTAACGGTTCGCAAATTTTTATGATGAATCGTAGTATTACAGCAAGACCTGCGGATCACATCATTGAAGGAGAAGGAACTTTGACAATTGGTTCGTTTACGTTTGATATGTTTGAAACGCCGGGGCATTCACCGGGAAGTATTTCATACTATTGCAAAGAAGCAAACGTTGTCATTTCAGGTGATGTTTTATTTCAAATGAGTATTGGCCGCACTGATTTGCCGGGAGGTAGCTTCCAAGAATTAATCATGAGTATTGAAGAAAAGTTATTTGTATTATCCGATGATACAACTGTGTTATGTGGGCATGGTCCAGAAACAACGATTGGCTTTGAAAAAGAAAATAATCCATTTCTACAATAAGGGGAACGGCAATGAAGCACGTTCTAAAACAGGCGATGGAAAAAGAAGAAGACCACTCTATTTCTTATAGTACATATATGAGCCTTGCTTTATATGACGAAAATAATGGCTATTATATGAAAGAACGTGAAAAAATTGGCAGGCAAGGAGACTTCTTTACAAGTAGTAATGTGTCTTCTATTTATGCAAAAACATTTGCTCATTTTTTTCTTCGGCTTGTAAAAGAAGGAGTTGTTACACCTCATATATGTGAAATTGGTGGTGGAACGGGGAAATTTGCTTATAATGTATTGCAAGAGTGGCAAACGATTTCACCTGATACGTTTGCAAACTTGCAGTATTCTCTTATAGAAGTGAGTCCATTCCATAGAAGGTTGCAAAAACAGCAACTTATTTCTTTTGCAAACGTTTCGCAATATGCATCCTATGATGAATTGGATGCCCCTTTTACAGGAATTGTTTTTTCAAATGAGTTGTTTGATGCATTTCCTGTAGAAGTCATTGAGAAGCGGGAAGGCATGTTATATGAAGTACGCATAAAGTATAACAGTGAAGGCAGACTCATAGAAGTATTGCGCCCGTTAGATAATGAACAAATTATAAGCTATTTACAAAGACACCAAATTCAATTGTATGAAAGACAGCGATTTGAAGTGCCATTACAAATGAATGCTTATGTCAAACAGCTTACAAGATGGCTACAGGAAGGCTTACTTATAACAATCGATTATGGATATACAAATGAAGAATGGATGCACCCAGCTCATCGTGAAGGAAGTTTACGAGGTTATTATGAGCATCAAATGATTCGTAACCCTCTTCAATTTCCAGGAGAGATGGATATAACAACTCATATTCATTGGGATGCATTGAAGACTGCTTGCGAAGAACAAGGATTGCAAACAGTATGGCATACGAAACAAAGAGAATTTTTGCTTGCTGCAGGAATTTTAGAACAATTTGTTAATCATGAAGATCGTAACCCATTTTCTAATAATCAAAAGAAAAACCGCGCGATTTATTCTATGATTTTACAAGGTGGAATGAGCGATGCATTTGATGTTGTCATTCAGCAAAAAGGATTGCCTCATTTCAATTTAACCCATTATTTACATACCTTTTCATAAAACGAGGCGCAGTGTAAAATACTGCGCCTCGTTTTATAGGTAAATACGACATTTTGTTTAGGATTATGTAGAATGTTTATATTTCATCTCATGATATATATTTATATTAAAGATATGAGATGAAATATACATACATTATACGCCTTTTGTATATTTGAATACATTTAACCTAGTAATACACGAACTAATTGAATAATTGTTTCGTTTTCTACTTTGTAGTAAATTTCTAATCCTTTTCTTTCACTTGAAACAATTTTAGCGCTTTTTAATTTCGCTAAATGCTGAGAAATTGTAGATTGGGGCATGTTTAAACCTGTGTACATTGTAGAAACGTTACTTGGTCCTCGCTCAATCAATCCTTTTACAATACATAAACGCACTGGATGAGCAAGTACTTTTAATAATTCTGCATTGTTTTCATATAGCTCTAATTCTTGTTGAAAGGTTTCTAACATATTTTCTCCACCTCCATGTGTGCTGCTGTTATACCCATACTATACATAACAAAATTCTAAACCAAAGAGAATAGTTGTTGCAAAAAAAATGCTTTAAAGTAAAGAAATTGTAAGAAAAGAGACTGTGATGTAAATAAATTGGGTAAATCTAGACGTTTTTCCATTAGGATAAAGCAGTACTTGATAGATGTTAATCATAAATATTTTTGTTCTCAACAAAAAACATTTCCAGTTATATTACAATCTTACCATATTTTATTTTTCTTTCAACAACGGAATTGAAAAAATTTTTCGATAATTTTGAAGGAGTTATATATAGTAATCTGGAAATTAATACGGATAGAAAGAAGGGATAGTCATGAAAATAGAATTTTTAGGAACAGGTGGTGCCACACCAACTCCAAGACCAGGGAGTTATAGCAAAGTAAGTAAAGAGGCAAGAGAAAAAGGGTTGCCATATAGTAGAATGGGACCGAGTGTTTTTATTCACGATCTCCGCTTATTAATTGATACGCCAGAGGAAATACGCTTGCAATTAGAGCGAGCTCAAATATTGAAAGTAGAAGCCGGGATATACTCTCATTGGCACCCAGATCATACAATGGGACGGAGAATTTGGGAAACGATGGCGTTTGATACGAACAGAGCTTGGAGTACAGCGGTTTATGTACCAGAGCAAGTAGCAGAGGATATGAAAACATTTTTAGGATCGTGGGATCATTTGCAATTTATGCAGCAGCAAGGATGGATTGATATAATCGTATTACGAGATGGGCAATCTTTTGTGAAAAATAAAATAAAAGTTACACCATTTCGTTTACATGAACAATATGTGTATGCATTCCTGTTAGAAGAAAAAGAAAAGCGAGTACTTATTGCAATGGATGAACTGTATAAATGGGAACCGCCTGCTCATTTGATTGATAATTTAGATGTAGCTATTTTACCAATGGGAATTGCTGAGTTTGATTGGAAGACGAAAGAGCGAATAAGAGACCGTGCTTTTATTGAAAGCATGCGGGAGGCGACGTTTGAAGATACGCTAGAAGTAGCGAAACAATTACGAGCAAAACATACCATTATTACGCATATTGAAGAAGTAGACAACATTGGATATGACGAATTGAAAGAAATTGAATCTGAATTACGAGCGGAAGGTATAAATATAACATTTGCTTACGATACGATGAATATCGATGTGTAGAGGTGCAAAATACATGGCTACACCAAAAGGGAATCTATATGAAAATACAGCTGAATTTTATGATTTAGAAGAGAGGCAGGATCATAGAGAAATATCATTTTATCTCGAAAGAGCTTCTAAATTATCAGGTGACATTTTAGAAATTGCTTGTGGAACAGGAAGAATTACTTTGCCCTTAGCACAAGCTGGTTTTTCGATATGGGGAATTGAATTATCTGAATATATGTTAAATATACTTGGAGAAAAACTAAGCATTATGCCAAGTGAAATTCAGAAGAAGGTTCATCTTCAGCAAGCAAATATGGCCAATTTTACTATGAACAAGAGCTATGAGTTCATTTTAATTCCGGGTATTTCATATCAAGCACTTCTCAAACAAGAAGACCAAATCGAATGTTTGAAAACGATCTATAACCATCTAAAAGCTGATGGAGAATTTATCTTCAATGTATTTCGCCCTTTTCAGCAATTAGATAAAACTTGGGTTCAACCTGAAAAGGTGCAATGGGAAAAGATAGATCCGCAAACAGGAAGTACAATTCAAAAATCTCATATTGCCAAAGCCATTGATGTAGAAAATCAAATCATTTATCCAGAATATATATTTCGGATTACACATGAAAATGGGACAAAAGAAGAATTAAGAGAACAGTTGTCTCTAAAATATTATTATTATGAACAAATTACATATATGATTCAGGCTGCTGGATTTACAATCGCTGAGCAATATGGGGATTATGATGGCTGCGCTATTGAAGAAGGGCCAGAGATGATTTTTGTTTGTAGGAAGTAAAAAGGAGAACTTGTCTAAAGTTAGATGGACTATCATCTGTCACTTCCGCTAACGGGACTTATATAAAAAAGTTCCTTCAGCCTTCTGAAGGAACTTTTTGAGTCTATCATTCTTTTTTAAAAGATCAATACTTGTCATTTGAATTTTTCAACATAAAACATAGCCTGCACTCGCTTGCTCCTCTAAACATCGCACGTGGCAGAAAAAGGCCCTGACCGCTCTTATACACGGCCAGTTGCTCTCACCCATCTAAAAATGGTTTTAAAATTTGTATTTATATAAGTTTCCAGTCTAAGAGATAACGACTTCCTCTACATAAGTAAGAGCATGCCCAAAATCCGCAATTAAATCGTCTGCGTTTTCTAATCCAACCGATAAGCGTAGCAATGCATTTGAAATTCCTCGTTTTTCACGTTCTTCTTCTGGCATGGCAGCGTGTGACATTTTCGCTGGGTACGAAAGAATTGATTCAACGGCTCCTAAACTAACTGCAAATACGGGAAGTTGGATGTGTGCTAGAAATTGCCTTAGCGCATGTTCAGATTCTAGTGTAAAGGAAAGGACCGCTCCCGCTGATTTTGCTTGATTGTGCTGCGTTTCATATCCGGGATGGGACGGCAAGCCGGGATAATAGATATCTTTAATTTTAGGATGTTGCTGTAAATAACAGGCGATTTTTTCAGCATTTCGTGAAGAGTGCTCTAAGCGCACGTATAATGTTTTTAAACCACGAAGCACAAGGGAGCAATCTTGTGGTCCTAATATAGCTCCAAAAGAATTTTGTAAAAATCCCACTTTTTTTGCGAGTTCTTCATCTTTTACGACTGCTAATCCTGCGGTAACATCACTATGACCTGCAAGGAATTTTGTTGCGCTATGAAGAACGATATCAGCCCCAAGTTCTAATGGTTTTTGGTAAAGGGGTGTTAAAAATGTATTATCAACAAAAGTGAGCGCATCAATAGATTTTGCAAGTTCACAAACGGCTCTAATATTTGTTACTTTTAATAATGGGTTTGATGGTGTTTCGATGTAAAAGACTTTTGTATTGGGGCGAATGTTTTGTTTTACCTCTTCTAAATTTGTCATGTCAACGAATGTGTGGGAAACGCCGTAACGAGAAAGAACTTCTGTTATGATTCGGTATGTACCCCCGTACACGTCTTCAGAAATAAGGACATGATCTCCTTGCGATAAAAGAAGAAAAGTTGTTGAAATAGCAGCCATGCCAGATGAAAAGGCAAATCCTTTGCTTCCGCCTTCTAGTAAAGCAATTAGTTCCTCGAGTGCTTCGCGCGTTGGATTTCCAGAACGACTATAATCATATTTTCCAAATGTATCTACATCAAATTGATGGAATGTAGATGTATTATAAACAGGAACATTTACAGCACCTGTTTGTTTGTCATGCTTAAAACGGTTATGAAGTAAAAGCGTATCAAAGGAATAGCTCATATTCTCACTCCTTCTTTTACTCGTTTTAATGATCGCTGTAAGTCTTGAATTAAATCATCTTGGTTCTCAATTCCTACGGAGAAGCGGAGCAGACGATTACAAACGCCTCGTGCTGTGCGAATATCTTCTGGTATATCGGCGTGTGTTTGTGTTGCGGGGTATGTAATAAAGCTTTCTACACCGCCAAGACTTTCTGCAAACGTAATAAGAGAAAGAGATTGTAAGAACGGATCAACCCACGACTCTTCTCGCAGTTTAAAAGAGATCATGCCGCCTTTTCCTGGATAATACACATCAGTTATCGCTTCTTCTCCTTGTAAATAGGCAACAATTGCTTTGGCATTCTCTTCATGCTGCCTCATGCGCAGTGCTAATGTTTTCATGCCGCGTATTAAAAGCCACGAATCAAACGGGCTTAACACAGCTCCAGATGCGTTGTGGTAGTGAGCGAGTTCTTCGCATAATTTTACTCCTTTTGCAACAACGAGCCCACTTAATACATCGTTATGACCGCCTAAATATTTTGTAGCGCTATGCAGGACAATGTCGGCGCCTGTTGTTAATGGTTGTTGTAAATACGGTGTGTAAAATGTGTTATCAACAATAAGGAGCAAGTCGTGACGTTTTGCAACGGCAGCAACTGCGGCAATATCTGTTACTTGCATAAGTGGATTTGTTGGTGTTTCGATGAAAATGGCTTTTGTTTTCGGTGAAATGGCTTTTGCAATTTCTTCTATATGCTGCGTATCTACATATCTACATCGAACATCCCATTTTTTCTCGTGTTCTGTAAATAAACGATATGTTCCGCCGTACAAATCTTCAGATACAATCAGTTCGTCACCAGAGCAGAATAATGAAAGGACAAGAAGAACAGCGGCCATTCCTGAGCTACAGGCGTAGCCTTGTTCGCCGTGCTCTAAGTCAGCGATCGCACGTTCTAATAGAAGGCGCGTTGGATTTCCAGTTCGGGAATAATCAAACCCTGTTGACTTCCCAATTCCTTCGTGGCGATAAGCAGTGGAGAAGTAAACTGGTGGATTGACTGCTCCAGTTGTTGTTTCACTGCGATTTCCAATTTGGGCAAGCTTTGTTTCCATTGTAGACATAATAGAATTCCTCCTTAAACAGGTAAATCCATTTTGATTTTTCGACATTTAGATTGTTGGTATGAAGAAAAAAAGAGCCTGCACTTGCTTTCTCTTTTTGTTTGCATTTTACGTGTGGCAGAAGAAGGTCCGATTGCTTCTATGCGCGGCTAGATGCCCTCGCTCATCGAAAAAGAATGGTTTTTGTTTTTTAAAATTTGGATTTGTATGCAAAAAAAGCCTTCTAAGAAGAAGGCTTATATACGACAAATATAGTCTTCTTCTTATCTGTCAAATCATTTCTCAATTCGCTGGAATTAGCACCTTATTAACAAATAAAAAGTTTGTTAATGGTTGCTGAGGCGTCAAAGGGCCAGTCCCTCGACCTCTCTCGATAAGAATTCGAAATATGAAGTTTTTGATTATGTTTTTTACTTTACAACAAATTTAGAAAGAAATGCAACTATATTTTGAATAATTTTATTTTTCTTTCTTTTTGTTGACTTTCATATTTTAACATGCTAAATTAGTGAGAAAATTAACAAAGATTGCTAATAAGTGAACGGACGATGTTTGCTTTTTGAAATCATAAATGAATATAACTCTTATCAAGAGTGGTGGAGGGAAAGGCCCTGTGAAACCCAGCAACCTTCAAATTATATGTTTGAAACGGTGCTAAGACCTGCGGAACAAAGCGTTCTGAATGATAAGAGGAGGATAAAACGCTGTCCCCCTCTTCATTGAGAAGAGGGGGTTTTTATATTGAAAGAAGAGAGGGAGACATGTGAAACTACTAGATTTATTGCAAAGAGGAATTGTCATTGGGGACGGAGCGATGGGAACGTTTCTGTATTCTCATGGTTTACAAAGCTGCTTTGAAGAATTGAATATATCTGAACCAGAGCGGATTATTTCGATTCATAAACAATATGTTGCAGTAGGAGCAGATGTCATTCAAACCAATACATACGGAGCAAATGAAGGGAAACTTCGCATGTACGGTCTTGAGGATAGCGTAAAGGAAATTAACCGGGCTGCTGTAAGACATGCAAAAGCAGCAGTGACAGAAAAAAATGCAATCGTTGGAACAATCGGTGGAATGAAACATATTGGGGCAGTTACAACTACTGATATGGAGCGTGAGTTTATGCTCTTAGAACAAGCGGATGCCCTGCTAGAAGAAGGTGTGGATGGGCTATTATTAGAAACGTTTTACGATGAGTTTGAATTACTTCATGCAGTGAAGGTATTACGTAAACAAACAAATGTCCCTCTTATTGCGCAGCTTGCTCTTCACGAAGCTGGTACGACTCAAAACGGAAATAGTGTAGATGATGTATTGAAGCAAATTATAGAGTATGGTGCAAATGTGGTCGGATTAAATTGTCAGTTAGGACCGCTTCGTATGATCGAATCTTTTAAAACGATAGAAATCCCTAAATATGGTTACTTATCTGCGTATCCAAATGCTGGTCTCCCTAAATATGTAGAGGGCCGTTACGTATATGAAGGAAGTCCGGCTTATTTTGAAGAGATGGTGCCGGAATTTATTAAGCAAGGCGTTAGGCTACTTGGAGGTTGTTGTGGTACAACTCCTGCCCATATTGAGGCAATGAAGCGAGCGCTTGGAAATGAGCGTCCTGTAACAGCAAAAGAAGTTGTAAAGCGTGCAGAGGTTATAACTGCGCAGCGTGTAAATGTAGCAGATCGAATTACATTAGCAGAAAAAGCGAAAAAGGAAACGACGGTGATTGTTGAGCTAGATCCTCCTAAAACGTTGGATACACAGAGGTTTTTTGAAGGAGCAAAAGTGTTGAAGCGTGCTGGAGCAGATGCTATTACGTTAGCAGATAACTCTTTAGCATCGCCTCGCTTATCAAATATGGCAATGGGAGCGTTATTAAGAAAATACGATATCCCGATATTAACTCATTTAACATGTCGTGATCATAATGTGATTGGGCTGCAGTCTCATTTACTTGGATTAGCAGCGCTCGGTATGGAGGAAGTATTGGCATTAACCGGAGACCCTGCGAGGGTTGGTGATTTTCCTGGTGCAACATCTGTATATGATCTTTCTTCTATAGAACTTATTAAAATGATTAAGGAAATGAACAATGGCCGTTCTATTTTAGGGAAAACAATTGGAGCAGCCACCAATTTTTCAATTGGCGGGGCTTTTAATCCGCATGTCAGACATATCGATGCAGCTGTAAAACGTATGGAGAAAAAAATTGCAGCTGGTGCGGAGTACTTTTTAACGCAGCCCATTTATGATGCGGCAGTCATCCGAAATGTATATGAAGCAACGAAGCATATTGAACAGCCAATTTTTATTGGAATTATGCCGCTTGTAAGTAAACGAAATGCAGACTTTTTACATTTTGAGGTGCCAGGCATTACGCTTCCAGAAGAAGTGAGAAGGCGTATGGACGCACATAAAACGTCAGAAGAAGCGGTGGCAGAAGGTATTTGTATAGCTAAAGAATTAATTGATATTGCGATGGAGTTATTTAATGGTATTTATTTAATTACACCATTTTTAAAATATGAAGTGACAGAAGCGCTCGTTCGGTATATTCAAGTGAAGAAAGGGCAGAAAGAAGGAATGAATGTATGAGACAAATCGAGGAAAGATTGCAGCAAGAAATTTTAATATTAGATGGTGCAATGGGAACGATGATTCAACAAGAAGACCTTTTAGCTGAAGATTTTGGCGGAGAAGAATATGAGGGCTGTAATGAATATTTAGTAAAAACACGGCCGGACGTTATTTTACAGATTCATAAAGCGTATATTGAAGCAGGGGCAGATATTATTGAAACGAATACATTTGGTGCAACGAACATTGTACTTAGTGATTATAACCTTTCTCACTTAGATGAGGAGTTGAATGAAAGGGCGGTCAGGTTAGCAAAACAAGCTGTAAAGGAGAGCGGTAAAGAAGTATATGTAGCCGGGTCAATGGGTCCAACGACAAAAGCAATTAGTGTCACGGGTGGCGTTACTTTTGAAGAGCTCATTGAGGCATATACAAGACAAGCACGCGGTTTACTGCGCGGAGGTGTAGATCTGTTACTTGTAGAAACAAGTCAGGACATGCGTAATGTAAAAGCGGCATGCTTAGGAATTGAAAAGGCATTTATTGAGGCAGAGAAAAAAGTTCCGCTTATGATTTCGGGAACAATTGAACCAATGGGAACGACGTTAGCTGGGCAAACAATTGAAGCATTTTACTTATCGGTAGAGCATATGAATCCATTATCGGTTGGGCTAAACTGTGCAACAGGACCAGAGTTTATGAGAGAACATATTCGTTCACTTGCAGAGTTATCAGAGTGTTACATCTCTTGTTATCCCAATGCTGGACTTCCAGATGAAGACGGTCATTATCATGAATCCCCGCAGTCACTTGCTCATAAAGTGAAACAGTTTGCAGAAGAAGGCTGGATGAATATTGTTGGTGGTTGCTGCGGGACGACGCCAGCGCACACTCGTGCGATGAAAGAGGCGCTAATATCATTTGAGCCCCGTGTGAAACGAGAAAGAAAAGGTCATGGGATTAGCGGGCTTGAAGCGTTGCAATATGAAGATTCTATGCGCCCGTTATTCGTTGGAGAGCGTACGAATGTAATTGGTTCACGCAAATTTAAACGTCTTGTTGCAGAAGGGAATTTTGAAGAAGCAGCGGAAGTCGCAAGGGCACAAGTAAAGAAAAATGCCCATATTATTGATATTTGCATGGCAGACCCAGACCGTGATGAAATAGAAGATATGGAAAATTTCTTGCAAGCTGTGACGAAAGTATTAAAAGTACCCATTATGATTGATTCGACAGATGAGCAAGTGATAAACCTGGCTCTTACTTATTTGCAAGGAAAAGGAGTAATTAACTCTATTAACTTAGAAAATGGAGAAGAGCGTTTTGAAAAAGTAATTCCACTTATTAAACAGTACGGATCGGCTATTGTTGTGGGAACAATTGATGAAATTGGTATGGCGGTAACGGCTGAGCGAAAACTTGAAATTGCGAAAAGAAGTTATGAGCTCTTAACAATAAAATATGGAGTGCGCCCGTCAGATATTATTTTTGACGCACTTGTCTTTCCGGTTGGAACAGGTGATGAAGAATATATCGGTTCAGCTGCAGCGACAATTGAAGGCATTCGGCTCATAAAAGAGGCATTGCCTGAATGTTTAACAATATTAGGTGTAAGTAATATTTCATTTGGTTTACCGCCAGCAGGACGCGAAGTATTAAATTCGGTCTTTTTATATCATGCGACAAAGGCTGGTTTAGATTATGCCATTGTGAATACCGAAAAGCTAGAGCGGTATGCTTCTATTTCTGAAGAGGAAAAGCTATTAGCGAATGCTCTTTTGTTTGAGACGACGAAAGAAACGTTAGAAGAATTTACAAATTTTTATCGAAATGTGAAGAAAAAAGAAGTCGTAGCAGCTGAAACGTTAACGCTTGAAGAGCGGTTATCTCATTATATTGTAGAAGGGACAAAACAAGGACTACATGATGACTTGCAATTTGCTCTAGATGAAGGAAGAGCACCGCTTGATATTATTAACGGACCGCTTATGACTGGCATGGATGAAGTGGGACGTTTATTTAATAATAATGAGCTTATTGTGGCAGAGGTATTGCAAAGTGCGGAAAGTATGAAAGCGGCTGTTGCGTATTTAGAGCCGTATATGGAGACAAGTGATAGTGCGAAGAAAGGGAAAGTGCTGCTTGCGACAGTAAAAGGTGATGTGCATGACATCGGTAAAAATTTGGTGGAAATTATTTTATCGAACAATGGATACGACATTGTAAACCTGGGTATTAATGTGCGCTCTGATCGTATTATTCAAGAGGTAAAAGAACAGAAACCAGATATTATTGGTTTATCAGGATTACTTGTTAAATCTGCGCAGCAAATGGTAACAACAGCAGAAGACTTAAAAGCGGCAAATATTGATGTTCCGATTGTTGTAGGAGGTGCTGCGCTGACGCGGAAGTTCACAGAAACGCGGATATCTCCCTCTTATCAAGGGCTTGTTTTATATGCAAGTGATGCGATGACAGGATTAGATCTGATCAATCGCCTGCAAAACGAAGAAGAACGGGAAAAGATGAGTGAGGAAAAAGCGAAACGCCATTTACATGTTGTTGTAGAAGAAGAGAAAAGCCGGGCACTGGTACCGATTCAAATTGAAAAATTACCGCCGGCACCAGTATATGTACCGTATTCTACAAAACGTGTCGCTTTGCGTGATATTTCAGTAACACATCTTGCTCCGTTTTTAAATCGGCAAATGTTACTTGGGCATCACTTAGGTTTAAAAGGGAATGTAAAAAAGTTGCTACAAGAAGGGGATAGAAGAGCCCATGAACTGAATGACTTAATCGATGAATTGCTTCGCGAAGAACAATCATGGTTACGTCCGAGCGTTGTGTATCAATTCTTTCCTGCACAAAGTGAAAATCAAGACATTTTAATTTATGATCCAGAAGATCAGGGTCGTGTGCTAGAGCGTTTTACATTCCCAAGACAAGGAAAAGCACCGCATCGCACGCTTGGTGATTATTTACGCCCAGTTGGAGATGAAATGGATTATGTTGCTTTTTTAGCTGTAACGGTTGGAACAGGTGTCCGTGCTGTAGCAGAAAAGTGGAAAGAACAAGGCGATTATTTGCGTAGTCATGCGATTCAATCACTTGCGCTGGAACTTGCAGAAGGATTAGCTGAAAAAACGCATATGCTCATCCGTGATCGCTGGGGATTTCCAGATTCACCAAACATGACGATGGAAGAGCGGTTCCGAACAAAATATCAAGGGATTCGCGTTTCTTTTGGCTATCCTGCGTGTCCAGAGCTTGCTGATCAAGAAAAGTTATTTCGGTTGCTTCGCCCTGAGGAAATTGGAATTTCCTTAACAGAAGGGTTTATGATGGAACCGGAGGCTTCTGTATCGGCGCTGGTGTTTGCTCATCCAGAAGCGCGTTATTTCAGTGTGTTATAATAAAAAGTAAATCTTTTATTAAAAGGAGACATACTGTTGAAAACGATTATATTTACAGGCGGTGGTTCTGCGGGTCACGTTACGCCGAACTTAGCGCTTATACCACATTTTCAAAAGAGCGGTTGGAAGGTGTGTTATATTGGTTCACATAATGGAATTGAAAAGACGATCATTGAAAAAGAAGGGATTCCTTATTATGGAATAGCGAGTGGAAAGCTTCGCCGCTATTTTGATTTAAAAAATATAAAAGACCCCTTTCTTGTTATGAAAGGGGTTATGGATGCGTATTTCCTGATTCGAAAGCTAAAACCAGATGTTATTTTCTCAAAAGGCGGCTTCGTGTCTGTGCCGGTTGTAATTGGTGCGTGGCTAAATCGTGTTCCTGTTTTTTTACACGAGTCTGATATGACGCCTGGGCTTGCAAATAAAATTGCTCTTCGCTTTGCTTCAAAAATATTTGTTACGTTTGAAGAAGCGAAAAAACATTTACCGAAAGAAAAAACAGTATTTACTGGCTCACCTGTGCGTGAAGAAGTATTGCAGGGAAGTAGAAACAAAGGACTGCAATTTTTACGATTCACTGCATCAAAACCAGTTATTACGGTTATGGGAGGCAGCTTAGGAGCACGCCGTATTAATGAAGCAGTACGCGGTGCCCTGCCAAACCTCCTGCAAACCTATCAAATTGTTCATTTGTGCGGGAAAGGCAATATGGATGAAACGCTTGAGAATACACCGGGATACAAACAGTTTGAATATGTTCACGATGAACTTCCTGATATATTAGCGGCAACTGATATCGTTATTTCTCGTGCAGGATCCAATGCGATTTTTGAATTTTTAACATTACAAAAGCCAATGTTATTAATTCCTCTTCCGAAATCTTCGAGCCGAGGAGATCAAATTTTAAACGGACAGTCTTTTGAAAAACAAGGATATGGACGCATGTTATTTGAAGAAGATATAACAGAAACGTTGCTAATTGAACATGTAGAAGAACTGTATAAAAATCGTTTGCAGTATAAAAGATCGATGCAGCAATATAGCGGACAAGAAGCTTTGCAAACGATTATTGATTATGTAACGAAAGCATGATTTCTATGAAATCATGCTTTTGGGGCTGGTTGGAAAGCTGTTAACACCTTTATTTTTTTAAGAGTATGATTACACCAGTGGAAGATATTCAGGTACTAGTAGGGAACTATAGGGAACCTGCTGTATTTCAGGTTTTTTTAGATGGATATTTTAAATCGTAACGTGTTACTTTCAAAATGGAATGAATTGTATAATTTTAGGAAAAACCTCTTAAAAAATGAATAAACTAATAGTATGATGTAGTTAATTGGAAATTAAACTAATTATAGGCATATTTCTATTTAGCAGCATGATTAGAGGGGGGAGAAAATGAAACAAGATTTGAGCAAAAAAATAGAAGCTCTAGAAACAGCAATTGATACATTGCAGGAGACGCTCTATGAGTTAAAAGCACAGCGAAGAGAAATGGACGAAGAAAGAGTTCAACAAGTAAAGGAACCTATTGAGAAGAAACAAGAAGTTAGTACTCCTGTGCAAAATGTACGACAAGAAGAAAGAGTCATTAGCCAAGAAAGTGTGAAGGAACCGGAGATAAAGCAGGTAGATATATCTGCGTTTAAGCCTGAACCATTTGACATTATAAAATTTTGTCAAACATGGCTACCACGTATTTTCGTTGCCATTATGCTGCTTGGGGTAATTTGGCTATTTAAAGCGGGAGTAGATGCAGGATTACTTACTCCAGCAATTCGTATTGTATTTGGCGTAGCATTATCAGTTGCTTTGTATTATGTAGGTGATATACAAATAAAAAAAGAACATCAAGCGTTAGGCTTAGTGTTAGCTGGAGGAAGTATTACAGGCATTGTTTTAACGACATTCGCTGCGCATTATTTGTATCATTTCTTTCCGGCAAGCATGGCATTTATATTCAATATTATTTGGATTATACTCGGTATTTATTTAGCTAAGCGATATCAATCAGAGTATCTCGCTATATTTGTATCTGTAGGAGCCTTTTTTGTACCGTTCTTATTAAATAGTACAGCACCTAATTCTTACATTTTCTTTGGATATGAAACAGTGTTAACGATGAGTTTATTATGGTATGCGTATAAAAATCGCTATCAATATTTATATATGGTATCTTACTCTGTTTCTGTACTTGTAACGTTTGTCTTTTTTGTAATTATGACCATGTTACTAGGGAATTTACAGGTACAATTAACAATTGTTTATGGATTAATTCATATTCTGCTTTTCTGGCATATGTTTATTGATCGAAGTTTTATTTATCAACCTAGAATGGCTTTATTTAGTGCCAATGCAATCTTCTTTATTCTGGCAATTATAAAAATTCCGGATTTTACAACATGGGGATTGTTAATTAGTACAATTGTACACAGTGTAATGTTTATAGCTGACTATATGAAAAATAAAAAATCGTCATTTACAGATCTTTTATTTGGTTTTGCGATGGGGTCGTTTAGTTTAACAATTTTAAATGAATTTAGTTTAGTAAATGGAGCAATTGTATTGATGTTGCAAGGTTTTTTAGGTATCGTTACTTCTGCGAAATTAAAACAAGAAATCAAGTTTTATATCAGTGCAGTTATTTATGGAATCGGTATGTTGCAAACGCTTGTGAGTCCATTTGAGACATTCATGTCAGCAGCTTTTGTAGCCCATCTCATTTTAGTTGGAACATTTTATTATGGAATGATGAAAATGAAACCAATGTTGCAACGTTTTGGGAAATATGTGTATTCGATTACGTTATATGGCTTTATGGTACTTGTATTTATTACGATTACTAGAATAGGAGAGGTTCTTTCAACAGACGGAAGTATTATCAGTGTATTTGTCTCTCTTTTATGGATGATATATGCTTTAGTTTCAGTTTGGTTTGGACGTAATAGAGGAATGAATGAAATATTATACGCTGGATTAGTTGTGTTAGTTGTAACAGTGATTAAGTTATTCTTCTTAGATTTACCAGAAGTATCAATGATGATTCGTGCAGTATTATTCTTACTTATTGGTGGGCTAGGAATTGTTATTTCTAGAATGTTTTTCTCGAAAGAAAAAGGTGAGTAGTAAAAAAAAGCGATCCATTTAGGATTGCTTTTTAAGATAGAGATAAAAGCACACTTTATGTTACAATAGCATAGATTTGACGGACGAATTCTAATTATTGAAGCGTGATAATATGGATGAGATTAGGAGTGACTACATTGGGGCTAAGTCTCTGTGAAAATATTGCTCTAGTTGTTTGTTTAGTATTGTATATTGGTAGTATTATAATATATATGGGACGGAATTTTTCACAAGAACGCAAATTAGAAAAATCAGAAATTACAGCTGAATTAGACATGTTAAATGATAAAATTGATAAAAAAGAAAAAAGGGATTCGTAAACGTCCCTTTTTTTCAATATCTTCCTGTTTGTTTTTATATGAAGGAGAGAGGTAACATGAAATTTTACATCGCTTCAACTTTTACAAATAAACACATTGTCCACATTGTAGCAGATAGACTGAAACAAGCAGGATGGATTCATACATACGATTGGACAAAAAATGAAAAAGCGACAAATCGATTAGAATTACAACGTATAGGACAAGCAGAAAAACAAGCTGTACGAGACGCAGACGTTTTTCTGCTTTTATTAGATGGTGGAAAAGGAAGTCATACCGAATTTGGAATGGCGCTTGCTTGGGAAAAGAAAATATTTGTGTATAAAGGAAACGGTTCTTTGGATACAACATTTTACCATTTGCCAGAAGTATGTATAGTCGAAGGCAGTCTAGATGGATTAGTGGAGAAAGTGTTAGAGGGTGAAGGAGCATGATTATAATTAATGATTCTGTATATGGTGAACATTATATAGATGGTGTGCTTGCGGAACTATTACAATCAAAGGCGGTGCAGCGTTTGCAGAAAATTCATCAAGGCGGCGCAAGCTTCCTTGTGAATCCAACGTGGAACGTAACACGTTATGAACATTCTGTTGGTGTTATGATTCTTGTGAGAATGCTAGGTGGTAGTGTGGAAGAACAAATTGCGGCATTGCTTCATGATGTATCTCATACAGCATTTTCTCACATTGTTGACCACGTATTAGAAGAGCAAGATGAGGATTATCATGAACAAATTTTTATGGATGTTATTGAAGCTTCAGATATTCCCTCTATTTTGGAGAGATATGGCTATGATTATAGAATGGTTGAGAAATGGGAACAATGGACGTTGTTAGAGCAACCGCTTCCGAATTTATGTGCAGATCGTGTAGACTATACGTTACGGGATTTATATACATATGGAATGATCTCAAAGCAAGAAGTGTCCTCTTTTTTAGAAGATGTAATAGTTCGTAACGGACAAATTTGTTTACAATCTGTGCAGGCAGCAGAATGGTTTACAGAAGCTTATTACAAAGAAACGATTGATTTCTTTTTGCATCCGTCGAATTCGTATGGTTATTATATATTAACAAAGGTGTTAAAAGAGGCGTTGCAAAAGAATATTTTACAGCTATCTGATTTTTTAACTGACGATGAAACGGTGTTACATCTATTACGAAGTTGTGGGGATTGTCAAATTGATAAGATGCTTCACTCTCTGCATTCGAAAGTAGTATTAGAAGAGAATGAGACCGAATACGACATTTGTTATAAGGGAGGAAAAGAACGATTAATTGACCCGCTCATTTATACAAATGGCAAGATGCAAAGGGCATCTTGCGTATCTTCATTTGTTAAACAGTGTAATGAGAAAGCGAAAAAGCAATTGAAACAAAATATATATTTAAAAATAAAGAGTGTATAAAAGGAGTTATAAATCATGCATTTAGAACAAGGATGGAAAACAAATTTCTTAACAGTTGTACAGCAAAGTGAATATAAGAAAGATGCAACTTTAGCGCAATTACTATTTGAAGACGGCGAAGAAGTAGAAGAACTTGTCGATGATTATGGATATGAAGAGATTATCAATCGTGAACATGATGAAGAATTAGCAGAGATTTTAGGTGAAGAATTATATTATGAACTTGAGCGTAACGTCTTTTTATCAACGCAGTCAAAAGAAAAATTCATCTCTTTTATAAATGGCTTAGGGTTTCAATTATTAGACTACATTGTGTTATTGGAATCAGAATTTCGTGTAGATAGTGCGATGTTTTCATCTGATACAATAAAGAAAATGGAGAAACGTTTTTCAAAATTCCCTTATGTAGAAGGTGGCCAAACAATATTTGAGCTGACATTAGAAGAAGCGATTGAATTAGTAGAGAATGTGACAGGCCTTCAGATTAAAGAAGATATGAATGTATAAAAAAAGAACGTGTCGAGCACGTTCTTTTTTTATAGAATGATTGTATGTTCTGCGTTTTTATATTGCTTTTCAATGATCGCATTTAAATGCTCAACCTTCCGGATACAAGATTGTATATGCTTCTCGACTTCTTGCAATTCTGTAAGCTGATGCGTTTCAATAGGATGGATTTGTAAGCTGAATTTTTCAAATTGAGTACTATAGGTAATTTCAGCATAGCCACTCATTATATCTGTTACATTTTGAAATAGATATTGTTTTGTTTTTTCACAATATGCTACATTTTGAAATCCGTATGATTTTAAAGCTTCGATGATTTTTGTAATTGTTACTGTATTCATTGTTTTTCCTCTTTAAGAAATTCGACTTTATCTCGCTATTTGCGGACAGTATGCCCTCCACCTAAAGACTGTGAGAAAGCCTAAAAAATTGTGAAGAATAAATACCCGCTAAAAACGATGTATGAAAATGATCATTAGTGAAGCCATATTTTGATGGTGATTTCACTGTATTAGTATAACATGAGTCTATTAAAGAAAGCGCTAACAATTTATTTTGAAGAGGAATCTTTATATGTACTTTATGAAATTAAAATAAATGAAAAATAATTGTAATAAAGAAAAAAAGTAGGGACTCTTTCGATGTTTCATCATATACATAGTTAAGTGGAGCAAAAGAAAGAGGTGAAGATGTTGAACTTTGATATTATAGGACAAAAAGCATATGTAAAAGATGGACCGCATCGAAATCAAATAGGAATCATAAAACGAACTAGCACGGAGAATGGTGCAAAATATGCGATTGTAATTGACGGCATGGATATTGATATTGAATTAAAAGATATTGTTTTAATTGATGTAGATGTTCGGCAATTTCATGATTGGTGTGAAGAGCAAGGATATTTGTAAAACAATAGATGTGTATGGCATTGAACACGCTTATAATAGCGTGTTTTTTAATGTTTACTTATATAGAAAAACACCCTGGAAATCCAGGGTGTTTTCTTTCTTATAATGCAATCTCTTCAGTTTTATCGACTGCTTCATTGTACGTATTTACATCTAACTCTCCAAGCCATTTGCTAGAAATAAGACCAGCTGTCATAGAACCGCTTACGTTTAATGCTGTACGTCCCATATCAATTAATGGTTCAACAGAGATTAATAGAGCGACAATTTCGATTGGTAAGTTCATAGTAGAAAGTACGATGAGTGCAGCAAATGTTGCTCCGCCTCCGACACCTGCAACGCCGAATGAACTAATTGCAACAACGGCGATTAACGTTAAGATAAATTGCGGTTGCAATGGATTGATACCAACAGTTGGCGCAACCATCATCGCAAGCATGGCTGGATAAATACCAGCACATCCATTTTGACCAATTGAGACACCAAAGGAAGCAGCGAAGTTTGCAATTCCTTCTGAAACACCGAGTTTTTCTTTTTGCGCTTCAATATTTAACGGCATCGTACCTGCACTTGAACGTGATGTAAATGCAAATGTTAAAACCGGGAATGCCTTTTTTAAATATTGCACTGGGTTTAAACCAGACAGAGCGATTAGTAATAAGTGAATAATAAACATAACAATAAGTGCTACATAAGATGCCAAAACAAAGTTACCAAGTTTTAAAATCGCTTGCACATCACTTCCTGAAACTGTTTTGGCCATAAGAGCAAGTACGCCGTATGGAGTGAGGCGTAAAATTAATGTGACCATACGCATGACCACTGCATATACGGCATCTAGTATATTCTTAAATTGTTCTGCTTGTTCTGGATATTTCTTTTTCACTCCTAAGAAGGCAATCCCAATAAATGCCGCAAAAATGACAACAGAAATTGTAGATGTTGGACGGGCTCCTGTTAAATCGAGAAATGGATTTGCAGGAAGTAGTTCTAATAATTTTTGCGGGATAGGTGTTTGGTCAATAGAAGTGAATTTTTCTTGTACTAATTTTAAACGAGCTGCTTCTGCACTGCCCTGCTGTAAGCCAGTTGCTTGCAAATCAAAGCCAGCACTTGCTGCAATTCCGACTGCAGCAGCAATTCCAGTTGTAAGAAGTAAAATACCGATGATAAGTCCGCTAATTTTGCCAAGATTACTAGTTAATTTTAATTTTGTAAACGCTGAAATAATGGAAACTAAAATAAGTGGCATAACGATCATTTGTAATAACTTAACATAACCGCCCCCGATTAAGTTAAACCAGTTATTAGATTGAATAATGATTTCGGAAGTTGGTTTATAAAAAAGTTGTAAAATAAGTCCAAATATAATTCCGAGTCCGAGTGCGGTAAATACACGTTTATTAAAAGAAAGGTGTTTCCGTTGCATATAATATAATACACCTACTAATAGGAGCATAATAATGACGTTTATGCTAACTAACAATGTGTTCATACTGTTTTCCTCCTTAAAATTTGTTACAATAAATATATTCAAAGAAAACCAATAAGTCAACTATGAATTTAAGCGGAGATAAAAAAAGATGGCATATATGCCATCTTAATGTCCAACTCCTGGTGTAAGAAGGAACGTCGTATAGTATGTAAATCCAATGAAGAAGACTGTTAAATATGCGCCAAATACATAAATGTACATGCGCTCTGTTAACTTTAAATAACTTAAAAGTACAAAAAATCCTGTTTGTCCTAAAAATAATAGTGCTGCCCCATACATATCCCCTAAATAAAACATCACGGAAAAAATACCAGTCCAAAAGCCAAGAACGCGAAACATGCGCTCCATCCCATTCCCCTCCCTTTGTATGAACTCAATACTCCTTTTAATTATAATGCACTATTCTAACTATTGTAAACATTTACAAAATAATAAGAAGCCAGTATAATCTGGCTTCTTAGTTTACATATGAAGATGATAATTACAAGACTTACAACCTGTTTCGAACATCGTATCATCACGTGTTAATTCCATGTTCGGGAATAGAACTTCAAAGATGCCTTTCATCATATCGACATGCATGTTACAAACTTCTTTTGGATGATGAACAGCAACTTCTTTAAATGGACAATTGTATACGTCATAGAAAATTTTTGATCCATCGGTGCTTAATTCAAATTCCGGGGATAAGCCCGCCGTTGATAAAGCTTCTTTGGCAATTTGTATTTTTTGTTCAACCGTCAATTCATTTTCGTTCCTGTTTAATCGGTTCATTTGTTGTTCCATTAATTCTTTACCAAACTTTTTACCCGTTTCATATAGAGCTTTCTCGCCAACTTCACCTAAGCTAAATAATGTATTGCAAGCAATTTGTGCTAACAATTGATAATCACGAAACGGAAATTGTAGTTGAATGACATCATCTGATAAGGCATATAATCGGCTTGGTCTGCCGCCTTTACCTGTTTTTTTTGTTTCTGATTTTAACATATTTACATCTTCTAGCTTTGAAAGATGTAAACGCGCAACATTCGGATGAATATCAAATTCGTCGGCAATTTCTTGTACGGTAACCTCCGTATGTTTTTGAGAAATATATTTATAAATATAATAGCGTGTTGGATCGGATAGTACGTTTGTAATTTTTAAAGCCTGTTCCATGAGGATCGCCACCTTTATCGGTTTATCTGAGATAACAATATTATAATATAGATAACGTTGCATAACATGTTTTTGGGCAATGATTCATTAATTGTTCATAATTTCACAAACTTATTTCGGTTTTTAATGTAACTACTCAACCATCCACTCTATTCGCAGAAAGATTGGTGCTTTTCTTTTTTTTAAACGTTGCGCGTAGTAGAAATAGGCCCTGACCGCTTCTATGCATGGCCGGTCCCTCTCAGACCATTTAAAAAATGGTTTTCCGTCTTTTTCTTTCATAAAGTGGCTGAGTGAGTAGTTACTTTTTTTATTTGGAAAGTTCAAAAACATTACGATAAAAACAGGAAATTCGCTATTTTTCTTTTCATGATGACCATGATATATACATAGTGAGGAGGCGATAACAGTGAATGCTGTCGAACAGTTTGCTGACACAATTATGAAAGAAGCTTGTAGCTTGCGCGCATCAGATCTTCATATTGTGCCGCGTCACGAAGATGCTGTTGTACAATTGCGTATTGGAAAAGATTTGGTGACAAAGCATCATACTTCAAAAGAATTTTGTGAACGACTTGTATCACACTTTAAGTTTTTAGCAGCTATGGATATTGGTGAAAGGAGAAAGCCGCAAAATGGTTCATTGCAGATGAAAGTTGATGATGAGGAAGTATATTTACGCCTATCTACTTTGCCAACTGTACATCATGAAAGTCTTGTTATTCGATTACACTTACAAACTGCAGTCCCGAACCTCTCTCATCTCTCATTATTCCCAAGTTCCGCAAAAACACTTCTCTCTTTTTTACATCATTCACACGGACTAATAATTTTTACAGGTCCGACCGGCTCCGGAAAAACGACAACGATGTATGCTCTTTTAGAAGTAGCAAAGAAGGAGCAGACCCGCCGCATTGTTACACTGGAGGATCCGGTTGAAAAGAAAAAGGATGGACTATTACAAATTCAAATTAATGAAAAAGCTGGTATTACGTACGCAACAGGATTGAAAGCAATTTTACGTCATGATCCAGATATTATTTTAGTGGGAGAAATTCGTGATGAGGAAACAGCAAAGGTGGCGGTTCGAGCGAGTTTAACAGGTCATTTAGTGATGACGACATTGCATACGAATGATGCAAAGAGTGCAGTGCTACGTTTAATGGATTATGGTATAACGCTTCTAGAAATTGAACAATCGCTACTAGCGGTTGCAGCGCAGCGGTTAGTGGAATTAAAATGTCCATTTTGCAAAGGGAAATGCTCACCTCTATGCAAAAAAATGCGTCACATACGCCGAGCAAGCATTTATGAATTATTGTACGGTGATGAGTTGAAAGAAGTCATTTATGAAGCAAATGGAAAGCAAGCAGCGTACCAATATACAACACTTCAAGATGAACTAAGAAAAGGGTATGCGCTCGGGTTTATTGAAGAAGATGTTTATGTTTAAGCAAGAAAAGTGGCGTTTACATGAACAAGCATTATTGCTCCGAAGGCTTGGAGAACTTTTGGAGAAAGGATATTCTTTATTGCACGCATTAGAGTTTCTATATTTTCACTTAACCCCGCGTAAACAAATACAGCTTCAAGATGCTGCCGAAGAATTTAAAAAAGGAAGTAGTTTACATGATGTATTTGATAAACTGGCATTTCATCCTGATATTTTAAGCTATTTATTTTATGCAGAGCGGCATGGTGACATTGCCTTTGCGTTGCAGCAAGGGAGCTCACTCCTTGACAGAAAAGATAAACATCAAAAAAATATGGTGAAGGTGCTGCGCTATCCATTCGTTCTTTCTTTGTTTTTATTAGGTATTCTCCTTGTATTTAACCTAGTTCTTCTTCCGCAGTTCACTACTTTATATCGTTCACTCCGTGGATCATCCACTTCATTTACAGACAATATTTTAATGGTTATTCAAGCACTTCCGTATGTTATGGGAGGTGTCGCTTTTGCAATTGGCGCCGTAGTTCTTATCTACGTGCTGTATGTAAAAAGGTTGCATCCAGTTACGAGAATGAACATTTGTATGAGAGTGCCTCTTATACAAATGTTTTTAAAATTAACGAACTCACACTATTTTGCAATTCAATTAAGCGGCCTTTTACAAGGCGGGCTCTCTATATTAGAAGCGCTAACGTTAATGAAGGAGCAAAAACATCATTTGTTTTTTCAATGCGAAGCGCTCAAAATACAGGAGTTATTAACGATAGGTGAACACCTGGATTCTATTATGATGACTCGTTCGTATTATGAACAGGAGCTCGCTTACATTATTAAACATGGACAAGCAAATGGCAATTTAGCAACTGAGCTTTCCGATTATAGTGACATGACAATAGAAAAAATTGAAGAGAAAATTAATCGTATGTTGTTTGTGATACAACCCCTTTTGTTTACATGTATCGGACTGGTCGTTGTGCTTATGTATTTAGCGATGATTATGCCGATGTTTCAAATGATGGATTCTATTTAGGAGGCGTGTTCTGTGAAAAATGAAAAAGGCTTTACGCTGTTAGAAATGTTGCTTGTTATGGTTGTAATTTCTGTGTTGCTACTGCTTATTATTCCAAATGTCGTAAACCAGCGTTCTTCCGTACAAGGGAAGGGATGCGATGCTTTTGTAAAGTCAGTTGAATCACAAGTACAAGGATATCAATTAGAGCATAATAAAATCCCAACGGTGGATGAATTGTATACGGGTAAGTATATTACATCGAAAACTTGTCCAAAGGGAGAAAGTATTGCAATTGATCCTACAAATGGAGAGGTTAAAGTTGTAGGAAAATCGTGAAGAAAAATGGTTTCACATTATTAGAAATGCTCCTCGTCTTAAGTGCTATTTCTATTTTAAGTGTTGTAACATATTTTAATTTTTCACCGATTTATGAAAAGCAAAAGATGAATCAGTTTATGAATCAATTTTCTCAAGATATCCTTTTCATGCAACAAGTAGCGATGAGCCGTCATAACCGTCACACATTACGGTGGTTTCCTAATCAATATTCGTATAGCATTACATCGTCAGGAGAAACCAATCCTCTTCTCGTTCGTTACTATCCATCAGATATAGAGGTGAATGTAAATACATTCCCTAATCCAATGAGTTACGGAGCGGACGGTAATATTAATAGAGGCGGAACAATTATTATTTCTTATAAATCCAAAACGTACCATGTTGTATTTCAACTTGGGAGAGGAAGATTTACGTATTATGAAGTGTGACAAAGGTTCGGTTATGTTAGAAATTCTTGTGTCTCTTAGTTTATTAATGATGGCGGTTTCGCTCTTGATTCCGCAAACGCTTCTCATTATGCAGGAAAGAAAAAATATTCAGCTTCGGTACAGAGCGCAGCTACTTTTGAAAGAAGCGGCATCTGTATATATGTATAATCATGTCGTTTCGTCAGTAATAGAAAAGCGCTATGAACATACGGTATATACAATTCAATGGAAGAGTGAAAAGGTATGCGTAATGTGGAAAGATAGTAAACAGCGTGAGAATGAACGGTGTCGTCATGTTAAAAAATAAGCAAGCTGGGTTTACGTTGTTAGAAGTTATGATATGTTTTCTATTTTTATCTGTATTTTTTCTTCTTCTCCCGCGTCTTCAAGTTCTCTTTATAGAACCCCCGTACCCTAAACAGATTACGAATTGGGAATGGAACGTTTTTTTAGAGCAAGTGCAAATTGAGTTTCGCGATGTGGAAGAAGGAAATAATGGGGAAGGAAAATTGTTTTTCAAAACAAAGGCAGGGGAACATATCACATATGTCAAATCTGGAAATAATATTGTTCGAAAAGTAAATGGGGCGGGACATGAAGTTCTATTACAAAAAGTAGAGGACATTTCTTATCAATTAACAGCTCATACATTAATGATATGTGTGCGGGATATAAACGGTAAAGTATATGATGGTGTTGTTACCCGTTATTCTGCTATTGAGGTGAAATGATGAAGTCGGAAAGTGGATTTACAATGCCGGGAACAATCATCCTCCTATTTTTACTCATGTCTTTTTTAGTATATGAGACAAATATATTTCTATTAGATCAAAAATTTTATACAGAAGCAGAAGAATTGTTTATATTAGAAGAAATAACGAGCCAAGCTGTTGCGGATGTGAAACAAGAATTAAAAGCTGAAATGGGAAAAAGAGAATTTTTTTATTTGTATGAGGCAGGAGAAGCAAAGGGAGATTACACAATTGTAGATGGGAATGCTCTTATTACTTTACAATGTATAACAAAACGAAAGCGAGCAAGTAAAGTTAGCTTTCGTTATAATACAAGTAACGAAGCGATTACGAATTGGCAAGAGGAGAGAGGATAACATGCAAACGTTATATATAACAGGTTTTATGGGAGCGGGGAAAACAACTGTTGGCAAAGCGTTAAGTAGTGCACTTCATATGCCGGTTATTGATACAGATCAGCGTATTGAAGAAAAGACAAAGAAACTGATTCGGAATATCTTTTCAGAAGAAGGAGAAGATGTATTTCGAAAGTACGAAAGTGAAGTGCTGCAATCATTACCGACAAATGATTACATTATTACAACTGGAGGAGGAATCGTTGAAAAAGCGGAGAACCGAGAATGGATGAATGAACATGGAACGGTAATTTATTTGTACTGTGATCCATATGTGATTGCCGAGCGAATTGCTGAGGATACAACAAGACCGTTATTTCAAAAAGAAAATATAGGGGCGTTTATTCAGAAATTTGAAAAGCGTCAAGCTTACTATGAAGAAGCAACAGTAAAAATCGACACGACGAATAAAAGCATTGAAGCAATTGTGCAAGAGATTCACGGGTCGATTAATAAATAAAAAAGTGGACATACTAATCTAGTAGAGGTGATAAGTATGTCTACAAATGATTATGTAAAATATGTCACACAACAATTTGTATCATATATGGATGCTCCAAAAGAGGACCGAAAACAAAAACGGCAGCAGCGCCGTGAAGAGAGAGAACCATTTTTGAATCGTTGGTTTGGGATGTTACCGTTAAGCGCTACTATTTTTTACCGTCAAATGAAGAAAATCAGAAAGAAATCGAGTTAAGTATCTTTGGAATGATATAAAACTATATAAATACAGATTAAAAAATCGACATAAAAACCCTTTTTCTTTTTAGGCGGGCGAGAGCATCTGGCCATGCATAGAAGCGGTTAGTGCCTTTTTCTACCACATGCAAGGTTTAAAACAAAAGGAGAAAGCAAGTAGCGGGCATGTTGTATTCTGCATAGCAGCTAATTATGCGTCGAAAAATTAAAATGAATTTATATAGAAAAGGATACTATGTCATAGAAATCGACAATATAACATAAAAAAGAAGTTCCGCTGCTTATAAACAGTGGAACTTCTTTTTATACATTAAACTTCAGCTTCAGTCACCTGTTTAATCTTATTGCTAATCCAAAGGAACCCAGCACCAATTCCTATTGAAATGCACCAACCAATCCCTGTCATAATGGCTTTCATTTCTCCGTATCCATCTACTCCAAATTTAGAAATCATATAGATCTTAATACAGCTAAGTACAATAAATTGTAAGCCAAAAAAGAAAGTAAAGTATTGGAAAGATGGAAAGAGGCGTGGGTCACGATATAACAATTGTGATTCCTTTCGATCATCCCCTTGCAATGCAGCATAGTCTGCTGCAAAGTACAACATGAGTGGTTGTTTAATAAAAATGGTACATATCACAACAATCCCAAGTGCAATGTGATAGTACACGTCGTTCCATAGCATCTTTTCAGCTGAACCGGAAAGTAAATCTACGCTTGTATTTACAATCATCGTAATGAGGATAAAAAAGCCAGTCATATGAAATTGCCGTTCTTTCTTAAAACAATACAATGTATAAAAAATGCCTGGCACAGAAGAAATAAGCATAGCATAATAGGCACCCATATATTGTTTGCCGAATTTCCAAATAACAAATGGAAAGATGAGATAAAAAATAATATCGTAGATCGCTTTATTGTTTTGCTTCATTGAAATCCTCCTTTGTTTGTATTTTACAATAAAGGTTCTGAATATTATACTTATTTGTAGAGTCAAGAATAAAAAATTGATAGAATGAGAATCATTATATGATTAAGACAATAACAAGTTCTTTTCTGTCAAAATGTTAGGGTAATTCCTGTTCAAATCCAAAAAAAATTATGGATTGAAAGTTTAAGTTATATTTATGAAATATAGGTAATTCGAAATGAGTTGTTGAAAAATCGACATTGTTTTACGCTTTCATTGTGATATAATAGTCGTGAATTGATAAACTTAGTAATCAATTTGTAAAAAATTGTCCATAAAAATGTTGTAGGTAAAGGAAGTTTGGTGAAATTCCAACGCGGTCCCGCCACTGTAATAGATTAGGTATCTAGTCTTAAGTCAGGTCGATTACCTACAGCTTTGTTTAGACTAACTGTTTCGAGGCAAAGGAGTTAGTCTGCAGGTCTAGTTTTGCTTACATGCCTTACTAGGCCTTTTTTATTTGGGCAGAAAGGAGACGAGGATGAAATTTACAAGAACAATGATGGGGGTATTCTTGGCAATCTTGATGTTAATAAGCATCGTTGGTTGTTCAAACAAGGAATCATCTGATAATGCCTCAAATAAGAAAGATGCAGTAAGTAAAGTAACAATTGAAGTAACGCAGAATAATGGTGAAAGTAAGGTAGAAAAAAAGACTGTTGAAATTAAGGGAAAAGAAACACTATTAGACGTGATGAAGAAAAACTTCAAAATTGAAGATAACAAAGGGTTTATCACTTCGATTAATGGAGTTAAGCAAGATACGAAAGAAAATAAGTATTGGCTGTTTGATGTTAATGGTACACCAGCAGTAAAAGGTGCAAACGAAACTGAATTAAAAAATGGTGATAAAGTGAAGTGGGATTTACATGCAGCTTCATAACCAATCTTCTAATGTTCCAATTACACACATTAAAAGTATTGCGTTAGTGGCTGTATTAACAGCATTATCAGTTACTGGAAGGATAGTATTTGCGTTTATTCCTAATGTACAACCAACAACGACATTACTTATTTTAGTAACATTGCTGATGGGAATGCGTTATGGAACTTTGCACGCTATACTTGTTATGGTAGTATCGAACTTAGTATTAGGAATGGGAATTTGGACAATTCCACAAATTATTGCGTATGTCGTCATTGTGCTCATTACCGGTTTGATTATTCGACCTATGTTTTCGAAAATCCCACATGTCATCATGGGAGTGTATGCTGGATTTACAGGTTTTTTATATGGGTTTGTCATCTCTTTATGTCAGGCGCCGATTTATGGTTTGAAATATTTTTGGGCTTATTATTTGGCGGGCATACCGTTTGATTTTAATCACGCGATTGGAAATGTTGGATTTTATATGGTGCTAGCACCGATTTTATTACCATTGCTAGATAAATTATTAATTAAATATCAAAGTTCATGTTTACATGAAAAAGCAAAAAGCACAAAGGTGTGCGATTAAAGATCACATACACCTTCAATGAAGAGGGCTTATATACACGAAGGCGTGTAGATAATTTTGAAAAATATAGTTAATGTGATGTTGACTATGCTATAGATGAAGTAGTACATTGTTAGTATGAAAAATGAATAAATATTACACAATGGCGTGTACATAACAAATAGCAAAGAAGCTTTTAGAGGAAGAAATTCCTTTAAAAGCTTTTTTTATGCACTTTTTTAATTTTGATAAAGTTACTTAAGCATGTCTCTCTTGTAATGTAAGGGAATTATTAGAAGTTTTTATTTTTTTGGAGGTGTAAGTATGGATAGAGTAAGTTTTAAGACGGATATCTATATGGGGAAAGGAGCGTTAAATCGATTAAAAGAATTTAACGATAGAAGGATTTTTATTGTAACTGATCCATTCATGGTTCAATCTGGGATGATTGAACATATTGAAAAAAATTTAAATGATAGTAATACATATATTATTTTTAGTAATATTGTCCCTGATCCTCCAATTGAAGTTGTAGTTGATGGGATTAAAGAATTGAGCACATTTAATGCCGATTTAATGATTGCACTTGGAGGCGGTTCAGCTATTGATGCGGCAAAGGCGATGAAAGATTTTTCAAGACAAATTGTTAAAAAGGAAGAAATTCCGTTCATAGCAATTCCGACAACTAGTGGAACAGGATCAGAGGTTACCGCATTTTCTGTTATTACAGATAAGCAAAAGAATGTAAAATATCCAATTGTGTCAGATGCGATTATTCCAGAGGAGGCGATTTTAGACCCAGAACTAGTCGTGAGTGTTCCTAATTTTGTTACTGCCGATACAGGTATGGATGTATTGACACATGCAATTGAAGCATATGTATCAACGAAAGCAAATGATATTTCCGATGCATTGGCGGAGAAGGCCATTCGTCTTGTATTTAATTATTTAGTAAAAGCGTATAAAGATGGAAATGATCTTGAGGCAAGAGAAAAAATGCATAATGCATCATGTCTTGCAGGTATGGCATTCAATACGACATCTCTTGGTTTGAATCATGGAATCGCACATATTGCAGGAGCGAAATTTAAAATTCCGCACGGACGGATGAATACCCTTTTACTTCCATTCGTCATTGAATACAATGCGGAATTAAAGGGATTTATCGGAGGAGAGTATAGTGTTGCAGCAACTAGATATGCGGCCATTGCAAAATTGTTAGGTTTATCAGCATCTAATCCACGAGTGGGTGTACGTAGTTTAGTGAATGCAATTAAAAACATGCAAAAGCAATTAAATATGCCACTAACGTTAAAAGAATGTGGAATAGATAACAAGAAATTAGCAGAGGTAAGAGATGAAATTGCAATAGGAGCACTTCAAGATGGATGTACAGTAACAAACCCTCGTATTCCAACAAAAGATGATGTAAAAGAAATTTTGAACAAAATGTATCAATTGTAAAATATCAGAATTATTCCTAGGAGAACGTATTGACACCGTTTTCAAGTTGGATTATATTTGAGGTAACACAACGGCGTGTTACTATTGATTAGAGCGATGAGGCTTCTTAAAAATATCTATGTGTATTTTTAAGAGGCCTTTGTGTGTTTATAAGTAAATTTTATCAATTATTATATAACGATAGGATGATGACATGAGCGAACAAAATGAAAAACAACGGGTGATTCAGGAATATGTTCCTGGGAAACAAGTAACTTTAGCTCATTTAATCGCTAATCCAAATCAAGATATATACAAGAAACTAGGATTAGGTAATGAGTTAAAAGAGTCAATTGGAATTTTAACAATTACACCAAGTGAAGCTTCTATTATTGCTGCAGATATTGCTACAAAAGCTGCTGGTGTATCCATTGGTTTTGTCGATCGATTTAGTGGTTCATTAGTCATCACAGGTGATGTTTCGTCTGTAGAATCTGCTTTAAATGAAGTGTTAAATGGCTTGCAAGCAATTCTTGGATTTTCAGCTGCAAAGATTACGAGGACATAACATGAAAAAAGTTATTTTTATCGGGAAAACTGGTAGTGGGAAAACGACTCTTTGTCAACAATTACATGAACATGTAATTGAGTATAAGAAAACGCAGGCAATTGAAAATTTTGATCATGCAATCGACACACCTGGAGAGTATATTGAAAATCGACATTACTATAAAGCCTTAATTGTAACAAGTGTAGATGCGGATATAATAGGACTTGTGCATGATTGCACAGAGGAAGAAAATTACTTCCCTCCAGCATTTGGAAGTGTTTTTCCTCAGCCTATTATCGGCATAGTAACTAAGATTGATCAAGTGGAAAATCGTGATAAGATCGAACAAGCAAAAAAGCATTTAGAAACAGCAGGTGCGGAACAAATATTTGAAATATCTGCCGTGCAAAACATAGGAATAGATAAAATAAAACGATTTTTAGATGACAAAAAGTAATCGTGTAAATTCAGCTGAGATAATGAGGTGTATGCCACAATGAATAGGAAAATTGTAATAGTCGATGATGAACCTATTACAAGAATGGATATTCGTGACATGTTAGAAGAAGCGAACTACGATGTAGTAGGTGAAGCTTCAGATGGTTTTGAAGCAATTGAGTTATGTCAAAGGCATTTACCTGATTTAGTAATTATGGATATTCAAATGCCTATCTTGGATGGTTTGAAAGCGGGAAAACGAATTATTTCAGAACAGTTAGCTGGAGGGGTCATTTTATTGACGGCATTCAGTGACTCTACGAATATTGAAAAAGCAACGAATATTGGGGCTTTAGGTTATTTAGTGAAACCTCTTGATGAAAAGTCATTAGTTCCAATGATTGAAGTTAGTATTGCGAAAGGTAAGTCTGTTCGTAAGTTAGAAAATGAGTTAACAAAGGTTACGAAAAAGCTTGCAGAACGAAAAGTAGTAGAAAAAGCAAAAGGAATGTTAATGAAGGAAAATGGTTTATCTGAAGAGGAGGCATATGAAACAATTCGTAAATTAAGCATGACTAGAAGGTGTCCGATAATCGAGATTGCTAGGACAATCGTGATTTCATATGACTAGTCTACATATACAAGATTTATGTAAAAAGTATACGAATTTAACAAATGCCGAAATAAATAAAATCATAGAAGTATCACAAACTACTAGCACATTAAAAAAGTATGATGGATACGATCTATTTATTGATGTTTTATCTAGATTTTCTGATGAAGCAATGGTTGTATATCACCGTCATCCGAGAGATGGGAAATCTTTTTATAAAAAGTCTGTCGTTGGAGAGAAGGCGCTTCGAGCAAATGAGCCAGGTGTCTTACGGACGCTACAGACAGGTATATCTTCACATGAGTTAGTCGCTAAGACACAAGAAAATCAACTTGTTAGACAAACTGTTTATCCAATCAAACATAAGAAAAAAGTGATTGCAGTTCTAATAGTAGAAAAGGATATAAGTGAAGCTATAAAAGAGAACTTTGATATTGTAAAAAATCATTATGATATTGAAGATGTTTCGTCGACATTAACGGCAATGGTACGATTTAACGAATCTATTTCAAATCAGCTAGATGATGCAATTCTAGTATTTGATAAATATGGTTACGTACGTTTGAAAAATAGTATAGCAGATACTTACTATCGAAATTTAGGATATTTAGAAGATATCCAAGGTTTACATTATGATAATCTTTCTCTTGATCAAACAACTTTTGGTGATATCATGATGGAGGATGCGTCCTCATCTTGTAAAAAGGAAATACATATCGGGGCATATTATTTTTCGGTAAAAAGGAATTTCATTTATGAAAAGGATTTTCGACTCGTAGTTATTCTTCATGATTTAACGGAGATGAAAGATAAAGAGGCTGAAATTATTTCTAAATCTGTCGCAATTCGTGAAATTCATCATCGCGTGAAGAACAATTTACAGACAGTTGCTTCTCTACTTCGCATTCAAGGTAGAAGGTGTAAGAGTGATGAAGCGAAAAAAAGCTTAAATGAAAGTGTTAATCGGATATTAGCAATTGCCGCTACACATGAACTATTATCTAAACAATTAGGGGATTGTGTAGACATGGTGGAAGTTATTCAATCAATTATTTACAATATTCAAAGGTGTTTTATAGATTGTAAGAATGTTAATGTTCAAACGGATGTGCATCAAGCTATTTATATTGATAGTGATCGTACAGTAGCAATTGCTCTTATTATTAATGAGTTAATGCAAAATTCATATGAGCATGCGTTTAATGGTAATAGAAATGGTACTATTCGTGTAAATGTTATCGAAGAGCAAGGATATATTACAATAGAAGTGAATGATGATGGGACTGGATTTGATATTGCTACATGTGCGAATAGAAGTTTAGGATTAACAATTGTCCAAAGCTATGTGAAGGACAAGTTAAAAGGAAATATTCAAATGAATTCAAGTATAAACGGTACAAAAATTACAATTACATTTAAAAAATAACAGATCTACAACGTTGTAGAAAGAATTAAGCAAAGAGGCTTAAGGTTATAAATTCCAATGGTTATGGGATATTTATAACTTTAAGCCTTTTTGTTTTCTCTTATATAACGCGATGGGGGTGAAAAAATGAAAGAAACATTATTAAGTGTTGGCATTGATATTGGAACATCTACAACACAACTTGTACTATCAAAACTTCATGTCCAAAATATGGCTTCTTCTTTTTCAGTTCCACGTATTGTTATCAGTGAGAAAGAGGTTGTTTATAAAAGCGATATATGCTTCACACCTTTTCTTTCAAATAAGAAAATTGATGCCAATCAAATAAAAGCATTTGTAGAAGAACAATATGCAAAAGCAGGAATCAAAAAGGAAGAGATTCGGACTGGAGCAGTAATAATTACAGGGGAAACAGTAAGGAAAGAAAATGCAAATGATGTCCTTTTAACATTAAGTGGTTTTGCGGGTGATTTTGTCGTTGCGACAGCCGGTCCAGATTTAGAAAGTATTATTGCTGCAAAGGGAGCTGGCATACATAGTTATTCCAAGGAACATTCTACTTCCGTTGTAAATATGGACATTGGGGGTGGAACGAGTAATTTAGCATTATTTGCCCATGGAGAACTAAAGGACACTGGATGTCTAGATATTGGTGGCAGGTTAATTAAAGTACATCCATCCACTCACGAAATAACATACATATCACCAAAGCTTCAACAACTTATTATGCAAAAAGGATATGATATAGCACTTGGCCAAACGGCAATGCCAAATAAACTTAAGCCGATCATTCAAGATATGGTAAAACTGCTAGAAGAAAGTGTTGGTATTCATGAGCGAAGTCATTATTATGATGCGATTGTTACGAATAAAGGATTAAAGCTTCAAGATGAAATCTCATGCATATCATTCTCCGGAGGTGTAGCAGATTATATTTACTATGAAACAAATGAAGATGTTTTCCGCTATGGAGACATTGGAATTTTACTTGGAAAAGCAATTGCTGATTCAGCTTTGATGCACCGTTTCAATGTTGTTAAGGCGGATGAAACGATTAGAGCTACCGTAGTAGGAGCGGGATCCCATACGACAGAAGTTAGCGGAAGTACGATTACGTATACGGATGACGCATTTCCATTGAAAAATATTCCAATACTAAAGCTTTCATTTGATGATGAAAATGGTTCTGGGGAAGCAATGGCAAAAGCTATTTGCGAGAAGATAAATTGGTACAAAGTAGAAAACGATCTACAAAAAGTTGCTATTGCTTTTGAAGGAAAGAAAAATCCTTGTTTCCAAGACATTCAGGAGTATGCGAAAGGCATTGTACAAGGAATGCAGGAACTTCTGAAAAAGGAGTATCCACTCGTAGTTATTGTACGGCACGATATAGCAAAAGTACTTGGACAAACATTGTATGCATTAATGGATCGCAAAAAAGAAGTTGTATGTATTGATAGTATTCAAGTAGAAAACGGTGATTATATCGATATTGGTAAACCGATAGCAAACGGTAAAGTTTTGCCAGTAGTTATTAAAACATTAGTTTTCAATTAATTAGGAGATAGATGGAAGGAGGAGCTTTTGTGATTTTAAAAACAAAATTATTTGGTCATATGTATCAATTTACATCAATTATTGACGTATTAGCAAAAGCAAATGAAGAAAAATCCGGTGATAAATTAGCGGGACTAGCGGCTACTTCAGCAGAAGAACGTGTTGCGGCAAAAGTAGTTTTATCTAATCTGACATTAGCAGACCTACGTAACAATCCAGTTGTTCCTTATGAAAAGGATGAAGTAACACGGATTATCCAAGACCAGGTAAATGAGCGTATTTATAATGAAATAAAAAATTGGACAGTCGAAGAACTACGTGAATGGATATTAAATGAAAATACAACGGAAGCAGATATTAAACGGGTTGCAAGAGGTTTAACAGCTGAAATGGTGGCAGCTGTTGCAAAAATTATGTCAAATTTAGACTTAATTTACGGTGCAAGAAAGATTCGAATTACGGCACATGCTAATACAACAATTGGACGAAAAGGTACGTTATCTGCTAGGTTACAACCGAATCATCCAACTGATGATCCAGATGGAATCATAGCGTCAGTAATGGAAGGTTTAACATTTGGAGTAGGAGATGCAGTTATAGGGTTAAACCCAGTTGATGATTCAGCGGAAAGTGTAACCCGAGTTTTAAAGAGATTTGAAGATTTTAGAGAAAAATGGGATATTCCGACGCAAACATGTGTATTAGCACACGTAACAACACAGATGGAAGCAATTCGAAATGGTGCTCCAAGCGGTTTGATTTTCCAATCCATTGCGGGGTCACAAAAAGGAAATGAAGCGTTCGGTTTTAATGCAGCGACAATCGAAGAAGCGCGTCAATTAGCATTAAAAGAAGGAGTAACAGCAGGACCAAACGTAATGTATTTTGAAACAGGACAAGGCTCTGAATTATCTTCAGAAGCACATCACGGAGTAGATCAAGTAACAATGGAAGCACGTTGTTATGGGTTTGCGAAAAAATATGATCCATTTTTAGTTAATACAGTAGTTGGTTTTATTGGCCCTGAGTTTTTATATGACTCTAAACAGGTTATTCGGGCAGGTCTTGAGGACCATTTTATGGGTAAATTAACCGGAATCCCTATGGGTTGTGATGCTTGCTATACGAATCATATGAAGGCTGATCAAAATGATATTGAAAATTTAGCTGTTTTACTATCAACTGCAGGATGTAATTTCTTTATGGGAATTCCTCATGGAGACGATATTATGTTGAATTATCAATGTACAGGTCATCATGATATAGCGACTTTACGTGAATTATTAGGATTACGCCCAATTAGAGAATTTGAGCAATGGATGGAAAAGATGGGCTTTATTGAAAATGGGAAACTAACGAAAAAAGCTGGAGATGCATCTGTATTTTTAAAATAAAGGAAGGAGGAAGAGTTAATGGTGAATGAAAAAGATTTGAAGTTTATGATTGAAAATATTTTATCTGAGATGATAGGGGATAAAAAAGATGAAGCTATTGAAGGCATTACCGAACAAGTAGCAGATGAACTTCAAGTGAGTGATGAATATTTAGCAGATATCACAAAAATTGATATTAAGAAACAACTTTTAGTTCCAGATCCTGAGGATCGAGAAGGGTATTTAAAAATGAAGGAAAAAACGTCAGCCCGTATTGGAATTTGGCGTGCTGGACCTCGCTATAAAACAACTACTTCATTACGTTTCCGTGCAGATCATGCAACTGCACAAGATGCAGTATTTTCTTATGTATCGGAAGATTTTGTAAAAGAAATGGAACTTATAAGTGTAAATACACTCTGTCAGGATAAGGATGAATATTTAACAAGACCTGATTTGGGACGGCAATTTCCAAAAGACGCAATTGATAAGATAAAGCTAAATGCAACAAAAGGTGCAAAAGTACAAATTGTTGTTGGTGATGGATTAAGTTCAGCTGCAATTGAAGCGAATCTTCGTGATATTTTACCGGCAATAAAGCAAGGACTAACGATGTATGGTATTGAGCTTGGTGAAATTATCTTCGTCAAACATTGTCGTGTACCATCAATGGATGTTATCGGTGAAGCAACGGAAGCGGACGTAGTGTGCTTATTAGTAGGTGAACGTCCAGGACTTGTAACAGCTGAATCTATGAGTGCTTACATTGCATATAAACCAACAGTAGGGATGCCAGAAGCAAGACGCACGGTAATCTCCAATATTCATCAAGGTGGTACACCTCCAGTAGAAGCAGGAGCACACATTGCAGAGCTTATTAAAACAATGATTGATAAGAAAGCATCAGGTATTGATTTAAAGCTATAAGAATGGAGGGCAATTTATGAAGAACGAGCCAATTCGCGCAACCGTTTTAAGTATTAAATTAATTTCGAACGTAAGTCCTGATATGGCAGAAAAGCTTAAGCTCAAGTCTCACCAAAAAAGTTTAGGAATTATTACCGCAGATATTGATGATGTGACATATACCGCTTTAGATGAAGCTACTAAATCAGCAGAGGTAGATGTTGTATATGCAAAGAGTATGTTTGCGGGATCTGCTAATGCCTCTACGAAACTTGCAGGTGAAGTAATTGGTATTTTGGCTGGGCCAAGTCCAGCAGAAGTAAAAAGTGGATTAAATGCAGTTGTTGATTTCATGGAGAGCGGTGCTCATTTTGTTAGTGCAAATGACGATGATTCTATTACTTACTTTGCACATTGTGTTTCACGTACAGGTACTTATTTATCAGAGGTAGCCAATGTCAAAGAAGGTGAAGCAATTGCCTATTTAATTGCACCTCCTCTTGAAGCGATGTATGCCCTAGATGCAGCATTAAAAGCAGCGGATGTAAGTATAGGAGCTTTCTTTGGTCCTCCTTCTGAAACGAATTTTGGCGGGGCATTATTAACAGGTAGCCAATCTGCTTGCAAAGCAGCATGTGATGCCTTTGCAACAGCAGTACAATATGTAGCTGATAATCCAACGAGCTATTAAGGTGTTGATAATAGATGGAAAATCAAGCGTTAGGTCTCATTGAAGTTCGCGGATATTTAGGTGCAGTTCAAGCCGCTGACACAGCATTGAAAGCAGCAAATGTCACATTGATACGCTGTGAAGTAATAAAAGGTGGGCTTGTTACTGTTCAATTAACAGGAGATGTTGGCGCAATTCAAGCTGCTGTGGAAGCAGGGGAAGAAGCTGCTAAAAAACTGGGCGTACTAATAACGAGCCATGTAATTGCACGATTACATGAAGAATTACACAAAATGATTAAAGACGAGCCTACTAGTTATATAGAAGAGCAAATACAAGAGGTTGTTGATTCGTATCAAAAAATAGAAGAAGCACAGGAGAATGAAAGTGTGCAAGTACCTAATACTAGCGAAATAGCAGTAGTTTCCGAGAGAAAGGTACCATCTTTTCAACAAATGAAGTTAGTTGAATTAAGAAAACTTGCTTACAAGCTAGATATATCTAATATACCAAAAAGCCAAATAAAGTATGCAAAAAAAGAACAGTTGATTGACGCAATTCAACAATGTAATAGGGGGGAGGATAAATAATGGAGATATATGATAAAGATTTAAGATCTATCCAAGAAGTACGTCATTTGGTCAAAAAAGCAAAAAGTGCACAGCAAAAATTAGCGACTATGTCGCAAGAGAACATTAATACAATTGTGAAAGCTATCGCAGATGCTGGTTATAAACATCGAGAAAAATTAGCGAAAATGGCGAATGAGGAAACAGGTTTTGGTCGTTGGCAAGATAAGATTCTCAAAAATAGTTTTGCATCAAAGCATGTTTACGAATCAGTGAAAGACATGAGAACAGTAGGAATTATAAGTGATGATAAAGAGACGAAGATCATGGAGGTAGCTGTTCCTGTTGGAGTAATAGCGGGATTAATTCCATCAACAAATCCAACATCAACAGTGCTGTATAAAGCAATAATTTCACTGAAAGCAGGCAATAGTATTGTGTTTTCACCTCATCCTAATGCATTAAAGTGTATTTTAGAAACGGTGAAAATAATTAATGAAGCTGCGAAACAAGTTGGTTGTCCTGATGGAGCAATTAGCTGTATGACTGTTCCAACAGTTCAAGGAACGAACGAATTAATGAAGCATAAAGATACTAATCTCATTTTAGCTACAGGTGGGACTCCAATGGTTAAAGCGGCGTATTCATCTGGAACACCAGCCATTGGTGTGGGCCCGGGCAATGGCCCAGCTTTCATTGAAAAGAGTGCAAATATTCCTTTGGCTGTCAAACGAATTTTAGATTCTAAAACGTTTGATAACGGAACAATTTGTGCATCTGAACAATCCATTGTTGTGGAAGAATGCAGCAAACAAGTTGTTATGGAAGAGTTAAAGAAACAAGGTGCTTACTTCCTATCTAAAGAAGAAAGTGAAAAATTATCGGAATTTATTATGCGTGCGAATGGTTCGATGAATCCTCAAATTGTCGGAAAAAGTGTGGAACACATTGCGTCATTAGCAAAGTTAAATATACCTACAAGTGCAAGAGTTTTAATTGCAGAAGAAACTCATGTTGGAAGCAATGTTCCTTATTCTCGAGAAAAATTAGCACCAATTCTAGCATTTTATACAGAAAAAGATTGGGAATCTGCATGTGATCGCTGCATTGAAATTTTACATAATGAAGGTGCAGGGCATACGCTTATCATTCATTCTGAGAATGAAGAAGTAATTCGTGAATTTGCGTTAAAAAAACCAGTATCTCGTTTACTAGTGAATACGTCCGGAGCATTAGGAGGAATTGGTGCAACGACAAATTTAGTTCCAGCGTTAACACTCGGTTGCGGAGCAGTAGGTGGAAGTTCGACATCGGATAATATTGGACCGGAAAATTTATTTAATGTAAGAAGAATTGCATATGGTGTAAGAGAGTTAGAGGATCTGCAAGAGAATACACCTATTCTAGAAGAAAAAACAACAAACTTAAATGAAAATGAAGAGCTTATTAACATGATTGTGCAACGTATTTTAGAAAAGATTAATTAATTTTATTATAAAAACATTTAATTAGGAGGAATTATATTATGGCAAACGCAAATGCATTAGGAATGGTAGAAACTAAAGGGTTAGTAGGAGCAATTGAAGCAGCAGATGCAATGGTAAAAGCAGCAAACGTTACATTAATTGGTAAAGAACAAGTAGGTGCTGGATTGGTAACTGTTATGGTTCGAGGTGATGTTGGTGCAGTAAAAGCTGCAACAGATGCAGGTGCAGCAGCAGCTGAGCGTGTAGGAGAGTTATTATCAGTTCATGTAATTCCAAGACCACATTCAGAAGTAGATGCGATTTTACCGAAAACAGCAGAATAATGAGAGTTAGGATGCAGATGGAAAACCATCTGCATCCCTCTTATCTAACTTGAAATTTAGTTTGATAATTTCATCGTAACCAAAAGCTTGGCACCACTTATTAAGGGATGTGAAAGTGTGGCTGTTATTACGGAAAGTTACTTAAGAAAGCACTTTAAAGATCAAAATCTGAAAGAAATTGATGTATATGAAGTTCAAAAAGGAGTTATTTTGACACCTTCTGCTAAAAGTTTTTTATCCGACCATCATATTAAACTTTCTTATGCTAAAGAAAAGAGGCAAGAAGAGAAAGATGATGAAGTAAAGGAAACACCTAAAGAGAAGAAAATGCGTTATCAGACCATTTATGGTGGTTCATTAGATGAAAAGCCAGAACATATGACACAATTGTACGGTAATTTATTAGTTTTTAAAGATCATCCTCGGATTATTTTTCGTGGGAAACTTGATTCACTAGAAGCGAAGATTTTAGAAGCGCAAATTTTAGCGACGAAACAAAGTCTTCCAAAGCTTGCAAAGGATTTAGAGGAGATTTTGATGTTTGTTCGAAACTTAGTTCGATGTGAAGTATTAGGGGAAACGGTAGAAGAGTTTTTTTTGTTAAATATGACACAGAAAGAATTACGTGAACAATCGCATCATCCGAAAAAATACTTTGGTCTGGATCATTTTCAACCTAGCTATGAAATGGGAGAAGCAGTTATTATGTTAAATTCGCTCCGAACACTTACTCGAGAGACAGAATTACTTGGTTATGAAGCATTTAAAAATAATTATGGGGCGATTGAACGCGAAGATATTATTCGTGCACTTAATCGTTTATCGTCTCTTTTTTGGATTCTGATGTTTAAAGTTCGGACAAATAAATACAAATAAAACAGGAGGAAGCAATGAACAATCAATTAATGGATAGTCTCGTAGATGAAATATTAAAACGTGTACAAAAAGAAACATGTATTGAAATTGAAGCTTCTGGCCGACACGTGCACTTAAGTAGAACTACAATTGATTTATTATTCGGTTCTGGATACGAGTTAACTAAATTAAGAGATTTATCTCAACCTGGACAATATGTATGTAGAGAGCGTGTAACATTAATTGGTCCAAAAGGAGTTATTCATAATGTAGTGGTATTAGGACCAGAACGAAAACAGACACAAGTTGAAATATCACAAACAGATGCAGTTTCGTTAGGAATTAAAGCTCCTATTAAAGAAAGCGGACAACTTGACGGAACACCAGGTATTGTTCTTTCGACAGGGAAAAATGTTGTACATCTTAATCATGGTGTTATTGTAGCGAAACGTCACATTCATATGACCCCAGAAGACGCAAAGAAAAATAATGTTGTAAATGGTGAAATAGTTCAAGTAAAGGTATTTGGAAAACGTCCATTAATTTTTGATGATGTTGTCATACGGGTTAGTTCATCATATGAGACGTATATGCACATTGATTATGATGAGGCAAATGCTTGTGGTTTTGTTAAAGGTACGATCGGAAAGATTATAAAAAAAAGTACCTAGGAGTGTGAAAAGATGAACGTGGAAGCATTAGTTGAAGTTATTACGAAAGAAGTGTATAACCGTCTTCAAAATATACCAGTTGCAAAGAAAGCAGAGCCCCTAAAAACAGCAGTGTTTGTTGCAACAGAAGTTTATCCACAACTTGAAGGCATTTTAGCACATGAATACACTATTCAATACTTTGATGATTCGGTAATGGATTGTGATGTCGTTGTTATTCCTAAAATGTGTATTCAATTGTTAGGGAATCTTGCTAACGGCTTAAGTAGTAGTCCTCGGGAACGATTTATTTTAACAATGCTTTTAAAAGGAAAGAACGTGATTGCCTTAGATGATGGTCTTGTCTATAAAAAATATAAACAAACAGCTAATGCTCATTTATTCAAAATGTATGAAGAATATCAAGCGAAAGTAGAAAGTTTTGGTATAAAGATTATTCATGACACACAGCTATTGCAGTCGTGTTGTGAGAAAAAAGTAGTACATAATGTACAAGTTACAAATAGCCAAATGAACGTTGAAACTCAACTTCAAACGGAAGCAGCGGTGATCTCCAAAAAAGTAATTACAGAAGCCGATTTGAAAAAATTTCATTTACGAAACGTGAAGGAAATTATCGTGACACCAAATAGTATTATTACGCCATTAGCAAAAGATTATATTCGTATGCAACAGATGCATGTACAAAGGGCTTGATGGAGGGACACTATGATTATTGGAGAGGTTGTTGGAAGTCTTTGGGCAACTAGGAAAGATGAAAAGTTAAACGGTTGGAAGTTTTTGGTGATAAAACCTCTTTCGCATAATAAAACGCGAGATACTGATATATTTGTTGCTGCAGATAATGCTGGTGCTGGAATTGGTGATACCGTACTTGTCAGCCAAGGAAGTGCTGCCCGGGCGTCTGTTGAAAATCAAGATGTTCCTGTTGACGCAGTAATTGTAGGAATTATTGATTCTATTGAGGTTAATGATGAATAGTTCTATCGGTGTATTGGAACTAAGGAGTATAAGTAAAGGATACGAACTAGCTGATAAAATGCTTAAGCAGTCCTCAGTTGAAATGCATGTTTTACGTCCTATTTGTCCAGGGAAATTTTTAATTATTATAAGTGGTGAAGCTGAAGATGTAAATGAAGCGATGGGTAAAGCAGTGAATGAAGCAAAGGGGTTTTTAGTAGATACATTTTTACTACATGGAGTACATGAAGAGATTTTACTTGGCTTAAAAAATCGATATCCTCAACAAGAGACGCATGCTGTTGGAATATTTGAAGCATCAAATGTATCAGCAGGAATTTTTTCGATAAATAAGGCGTTAAAAGAAGCGACTATATCATTAAAAAGAATGACACTAGGCATGGGGATTGGCGGTAAGTTTGTGGCGATTTTTACAGGTACCGTTAGTGATGTAGAACAAGGTATGAAAATAGCTGTTTTATCTATTGATAAGAAACGTGTTGTTCACTATACAGTCATTCCTTCGCCAAGTGAGTTGATGAAAAAATATTTATAAGAAGAACGGAGGGGAACAAATGAGCATTAATGAGATTATTATTTATTTAATGGTTATTTTTATGATACTTGGAGCTATTGATAAGTGTATTGGTAATAAATTTGGACTCGGCGAGCAGTTTGATGAAGGGATAATGGCGATGGGATCATTAACCTTGGCGATGGTCGGTATCATTTCATTATCACCTGTACTTGCAAAGATATTAAGCCCAATTGTTGTTCCAGTATTTAGTGCTTTGGGAGCAGATCCATCTATGTTTGCGACAAGTTTATTAGCTAATGATATGGGTGGGTATTCATTAGCATTAGAATTAGCCAAAGACCCAGATGCTGGAATGTTTGCAGGAGTTATTTTAGGTTCTATGTTAGGCCCAACAATTGTATTTACTATTCCTGTCGCATTAGGAATTATTCAAAAAGAAGATCATAAGTTTTTAGCAACAGGTGTTTTATCAGGCATTATTACTATTCCTTTAGGTTGTTTTATTGGTGGACTGGTTGCAGGATATTCTGTGTCAATGATTCTATCAAACTTAGTGCCAATTATTATTTTTGCTGTGTTAATCGTGTTAGGACTTTGGAAATTCCCGGATGGAATGGTTAAAGGATTTACAATTTTCGGGAAGTTTATCGTCATTCTGGCAACACTTGGTTTAGTGTGTGGAATTGTGAAACAGTTAACAAATATAACAATTATTCCTGGTCTTGCACCGATCGATGAAGGAATTGAAATCGTTGGAAATATCGCGATTGTATTAGCAGGTGCTTTCTGTATGGTATTTGTAATTACGAAAGTATTTAAGAAACCATTAATGAGACTTGGAAAAATGCTTGGAATGAATGAAATTGCAGCAGCTGGTATGGTTGCTACACTTGCAAATAATATTCCGATGTTCGGCATGATGAAGGATATGGATGCTAGAGGAAAAGTAATTAATGTCGCGTTTGCTGTATCGGCAAGTTTTGTCTTTGGTGACCATTTAGGATTTGTAGCTGGTGTAGCAAAAGACATGATTTTTCCAATGATAGTTGGAAAGTTTGTTGGGGGTATTTCAGCTGTGTTTGTAGCGATCTTTATGTCAAAAAGATTGCTTGAAAATAAAAAAGATGCTAATCAACAAAAGGAGGCTATGTAAGTCATGAATACATTGGATAAACAAGTTATTGAAGATCTTGTTCGTAAAATCATTGCAGAGAAAATAGGAAATACGCCTCAAAATGAAATGTTTAGTCGTCGTGACGAAAGTGGAGTAATATCTGTACAATTACCAACGGTTAAAGTAGCTGAAACAGACCGTTTAAATACAGGTAAACAAGAGGATATAGTTTACTGTAAAGACATTTTTTCTTTAGAAGAAAGTCCACGTTTAGGCTGCGGTATAATGGAAATGAAAGAAACGACATTTGATTGGACCTTGAACTACGATGAAATTGATTATGTAATTGAAGGTAAACTAGAAGTAATAATTGATGGCCGGAAAGTAAGTGCACAAGCAGGTGAAATTATTCTCATTCCGAAGGGAACAAAAATTCAATTTTCTGTACCTGAATATGCTCGTTTTATGTACGTTACATATCCAGCGGATTGGGCATCACAAGCATAGAACTAGAGCACATTAATGTGAGATAAAATAAGAATTTGGGAGGCATAATATAATCATTATGCCTTTTTTTCATAGAGTGACTGAGTAGTTACTTTATTTCAAGATAAAAATTTTTTTGGTTACCTTAATAGTAAGAATTAATCTTTCTATTATATTATATTGAATTATCATGCTTAATTGGTGTATTATTAATAATAAGCAATTAAAACGCTTTCATTTTTAGATTTGTTCACAAAATTGTCTAAAATACACTTTAATACAGTGGCAATATTGTTTTATAATGGAACTAATCATCTATACATGCATACATTAATTGTGAAATAAATAACATTCTTAGTTTATATAAATGTAAACGCTATCAAAGGAGAGGTGATACAAATGAGTAAATTTTTCTTCGATCAAAACCCTGCAACAGTTGAAGATGGAAAATTAATAGAATATGCAGAAACAATTTATGGAAAAGGCGGACGTTCCGTATTAGAGAATTTAATTTTAAAGGCATCTATTCGACTGCGCGATCGTTATCCTGAAAAGTCAGATGAGCAGATTTCTTTCCTTGTGAATCAAGGACTGCGTGATATGTTTCAAAAATATATGTAAGGAGAGGCAAATGCCTCTCCTTATTTTTTGTATAAGGGAAATGTTGATTGCGAAAACTAATGTCGAAGTATATACGAGTGGGGTGAACAAAATGAGTAACGGAGCTGGCGGTTCAAAGAAGAATAGAGAAACAGATGCAAATCATGTAAGTGCAAAAGATAGAGAATATCAAAAGAGAATGACAAAGATTCATCAGCAAGAACATAACGATGGCCGGAAATATAATGGGAAAATTTAAAATGAACTTTTACTTTCTAACATAAAAAAGCTCCTTGTAGAAGGAGTTTTTTTATGCGAGAAAATGGTTTGCTGTCACATAAAAGAGTCCGCCGTTTATAATTTGGATCGTAATGCGCGGCTCGTATTGTTCTTGCAAAGCTCGTTTTTCTATCTCATAGCTTTCTGGTAATTCATTACTTTCCTCATAAAAGCGGTTTAGGAGTTGTAAATCGTGATTCCAACGAATTTTTGCTTCTTCAGCCCATGAATGATCGTCGGAAGTAATGATACGTTTCATTGCTTCTTCAATTCTAGTTAGCCCGCTTTGTGGTTTAATAATCGGCGTTAATGTAAAACAAAAATCAGGAATTTTTGGTGTGAGACGAAGTGCTGCCAATGCTTCATGAAAATTGGTAATCATCGTACCGGAAATAAGATGAATACCGATTGAGTACAACATATCTTTTTTTCGATCACATTGATAGGAGACTTTTATATTGACGCCAAGCCAAGGATGGAGCGGAGTGCTTGTTTTTCCATTTGAATGTACATCTTCAAATAAACGAATGTAAGCACCTAATTCTTTTGTTGTTTGAAAAATTTGATGTAGGCGCGGAGAACCGTAGTGAATGAACTCGCCTTCTTGCTCCTCGTGTTTTGTATCAGTAATGAATGTAAGGCGCATTGGATTTGGTATGCCGCCTGTTTTTTCAAGATAATGCCAGTAAAATGGACGGTTCATAAGTAGTTTGTCCATTTCAATTGTTAATTGAACATCCAATAAATGAGGAAAACGCTGCACAATTTCGCAGTCGTTTGCCTCGAAAAAACAATGCAAATAATGATGGATTTCATGTTGCTGCATAGCCATGCACCTCAGCTTCATTTCGTTTGGCAAATTCAATAATAGATGTTAAATTTTCCATTTTAATTCGGATTTCGCCTTCGCTTTTGGAATGAGCAAAAATATCGTGAATGTGTGCATCGATATTCTTCATATTAATTCTTGTTAAAATTTCATCTAAATCACCAATGACACGCTCAAATAAGTCAATTTTCTCATAAAGCAGTTTTAAAATATGCTCTTCTACTGTATGTTTCGTTGCCAAATTATAAATGTGAACATCATGCTTTTGTCCGAGACGATGAATCCGGCCGATTCTTTGTTCAAGGCGCATCGGATTCCAAGGAAGGTCGTAGTTGATCATGTAATTACAAAATTGTAGATTTATCCCTTCACCGCCTGCTTCTGTCGCAATTAATACTTGGGCATGGTTTTGAAACAATTCTTTCATCCAATCTTTTTTTCCACGTTTAAACCCGCCGCGAAATGGTACAGATGAAATGCCGTGCTGTTTTAAAAACCATTGTAAATACATTTGAGAAGCACGGTATTCTGTAAAAATGACAACTTTATCATTAATTTCTTTAATGATTTCTAATGCTTTATTTGCTTTTGAATTAGCGGAAATACCATTGATTTTTTCCATTAACACATCTATGTATGGATCCACTGTATATTGCTCATTTTCTTTTTGCCGCTTTTCTACATGTTTTTTGAGTGAGAAATAGACAGCTTCGCGGCTACTGCACGCTTCACGCTTTAATGTTAAAGCAGAAAATGCTGAGGTACATGCATCTTGTCTTTTCCACCCTTCAATTGCATCGTATAAAGCCTTTTCCTGTTCATTGAAGTCGACAAAGAGCGTATGAACGTGCCTTTTTGGCCACTCGATGCCAGTGTCGTGCCGTCGATTCCGTACCATTACTTTATTAATGAGTTGTTTTAAATGTTCATCTGTTTCAGTAGTGCGATTTTTGGAAGCATAATATTCTTCAAAATTAGATTGGTTGCCGAGATGACCGGGCTTTAATAATGAGACAAGATTAAATATTTCATCAATACGATTTTGAACAGGTGTTGCGGTAAGTAATAAGCAAAATTTTTTCTTTAATAGTTGCGCAAATTCATAGTTTTTCGTTTTGTTGTTTTTTAGTTTATGCGCTTCATCAATAATAATGAGATCATATTCTAAATTTAAAACGATATCACGGTGCGGAGAGCGCTTCGCGGTATCGATAGACGAAACAATAACGTCAGCTTGCTCCCAAGAGTAACTTTTTCGCTGCATGGCGGCTGGAATGAAAAATTTTGTATTTAATTCATATGCCCATTGGGAAACGAGAGATGCAGGTACAAGAATGAGCACTTTTTTCACAAGTCCGCGCACCATATATTCTTTTAAAATAAGTCCGGCTTCAATTGTTTTTCCAAGGCCAACTTCATCTGCTAAGATTGCTTTTCCGTTCATTTGTTCAATAACGGTTTGCGCTACTTCTAGTTGATGTGGAAGCGGCGTGAAATTAGGTAAATGTTTAGGCGCCTGTAGCCCGTCAAATGTGGGAGTGAGAAGGGACTGTTCAGTTTGATATGCGAGATGAAATAGTTCCCAATTTGTCCACGGACCATCTTCTTCTATTCGTTTTAAGAAGTTTTCTTGCCAAGAACGTTCTATTGAAATTTCGACATTCATGGATAATATCTCACCTTCTATAAATTCTAAATTATTTTTTTAGCTAGAATATTGATGAAACTACTCGAAAAATGTTAGGATAATGGTGTGAAATGTGTGGAATCTTTCGTATTTTATCCAAGAAAGTACTTTTTTATTTACGCTTTCATAAAAAAATAGCATGAGATTCCGTATATCCCATCTTTTTAAATTTGAAAATGTTTAGAAATGGGAAGTCAACTTTTATTAATTTGTCATAGAAAGTGCAAGGGGGAGAGAACATGATTACGTTACAACGTACACCGCTATTTGATGTATACGCGAAGTATGGTGGGAAAACAATTGACTTTGGTGGTTGGGAACTGCCAGTTCAATTTTCAAGCATTAAAGAAGAGCATGAAGCTGTTCGTACAGAAGCAGGTCTTTTTGATGTTTCTCACATGGGAGAAGTAGAAGTAAAAGGTGCAGATAGTTTAGCATTTTTACAACGTGTAGTTACAAATGATGTTTCTATCTTAAAGGTAGGCGGAGCACAATATACGGCAATGTGCTACGAAGATGGTGGTACGGTAGATGATTTATTAATCTACAAACGCGGAGAAGAAGACTATTTATTAGTAATCAATGCATCAAATATTGAAAAAGATTATGAGTGGTTAGCTTCTCATGTAAGCGGTGATGTGCAAGTAGTCAACGTTTCTAGTGAAATTGCACAACTTGCAATTCAAGGACCAAAAGCAGAGGGCATTTTACAAAAAGTTGTCTCAGAAGATTTAAAAGAAATTAAGTTCTTTAAATTTAAAGACCATGTTCTTGTGGACGATGTAGAAGCGCTTGTATCTCGTACTGGTTATACAGGTGAAGATGGATTTGAAATTTACTGTAAGAGCGAAGAGGCTGCAAAGATTTGGGAGAAACTTCTTGAAGTAGGCGAAGAAGACGGCTTAAAACCATGTGGTTTAGGAGCGCGTGATACACTGCGTTTTGAAGCTGCACTTCCTCTTTATGGTCAAGAGTTATCAAAAGATATTACACCAATTGAAACTGGAATTGGCTTTGCAGTAAAAACAAATAAAGAAATGGATTTCTTTGGAAAAGAAACGCTAAAGGAACAAAAAGAAAACGGTGCACCTCGTAAATTAGTCGGCATCGAAGTAATTGAACGTGGTATCCCGCGCACGCATTACCCAGTATATGTGGGCGAAGAAAAAATCGGGGAAGTTACAAGTGGTACACAATCTCCAACGTTAAAGAAAAATATTGGTTTAGCGTTAATTGATGTAAAATATGCAGCAGTTGATACAGAAATTGAAATTGAAATTCGTAATAAACGCGTCAAAGCAGTTGTTGTTCCAACACCATTTTACAAACGTTCAAAGTAACGGGGAGAGGGGTAAATTTCATGTTGCATCGTTATCTTCCAATGACAGAAGAAGACAAAAAAGAAATGTTACAAACAATCGGCGTTCAAACGATCGATGAGTTATTTTCTGATATTCCAGAAAGCGTTCGTTTTCAAGGAGATTTAAATATAAAACAGGCAAAATCAGAACCAGAACTTTTAAAAGAACTGTCTGAGCTTGCTAGTAAAAATGCAAACTTAAAAGACTATGCTTCCTTCTTAGGAGCAGGTGTATATGATCATTATGCACCAGTAATTGTAGATCATGTTCTTTCTCGTTCAGAATTTTATACAGCTTATACACCATACCAACCAGAAATTTCACAAGGGGAATTACAAGCGATCTTTGAATTCCAAACTATGATTTGTGAACTAACAGGTATGGACGTAGCAAACTCTTCTATGTATGACGGAGGTACAGCGTTAGCAGAAGCGGCAATGCTAGCGGCAGGTCATACTCGTAAAAAGAAAATTCTTGTTTCTAAAGCAGTTCATCCAGAATCAAGAGCAGTTCTTGAAACATATGCAAAAGGTCAACACCTTGAGGTTGTTGAAATTGATTATAAAGATGGTGTAACAGATTTAGACGTATTACAAAGTGAAGTAGATGATACAGTAGCTTGCGTAATCGTTCAATATCCAAACTTCTTCGGACAAGTGGAGAAATTAGCTGATATTGAGAAAATCACTCATCAGCAAAAATCATTATTCATCGTTTCTTCAAATCCACTATCACTAGGTGCATTAACATCACCAGGGAAATTTGGTGCTGATATTGTCATTGGTGATGCACAACCATTTGGTATCCCAACGCAGTTTGGCGGCCCACACTGCGGTTATTTTGCTTCAACAAAAGCGTTTATGCGTAAAATTCCAGGACGCCTTGTTGGACAAACAGTGGATTCTGAAGGACAACGTGGTTTCGTATTAACACTGCAAGCACGTGAGCAACATATTCGTCGTGATAAAGCGACATCTAATATTTGTTCAAACCAAGCATTAAATGCATTAGCAGCTTCTGTTGCCATGACAGCACTTGGAAAGCAAGGTGTGAAGGAAATGGCACGTCAAAACGTTTCTAAAGCACAATATGCAAAACGTCAACTTGAGGCAAAAGGCTTTACAGTAACATTTGCTGGACCGTTCTTCAATGAATTTGTTGTAGATTGCAAACGTCCAGTACAAGAAGTAAACGATGCATTATTATCAAAAAATATTATCGGTGGTTACGACTTAGGCCGTGATTATAAAGAATTAACAAATCATATGCTTCTAGCGGTAACAGAACTTCGCACAAAAGAAGAAATCGACACACTTGTAAACGGAATGGGGGCTATCCAATGAAGAATCAAGACCAAGCACTTATTTTTGAAATGAGTAGAGAAGGACGCGTAGGATATAGCTTACCCCAATTAGATGTAGAAGAAGTAAAATTAGAAGATGTGTTTGGGAGCGAGTATATTCGCATTGAAGATGCAGAGCTTCCTGAAGTATCAGAACTTGATATTATGCGCCATTACACAGCGCTTTCAAACCGTAACCACGGTGTTGATTCTGGGTTTTATCCATTAGGATCTTGTACGATGAAGTACAACCCAAAAATTAATGAAAATGTAGCACGTTTCCCTGGCCTTGCGCATATTCATCCGCTTCAAGATGAAAAGACAGTGCAAGGTGCAATGGAGTTAATGTATGACTTACAAGAGCACTTAAAAGAAATTACAGGTATGGATACTGTTACACTTCAACCGGCAGCAGGAGCGCACGGTGAATGGACAGGATTAATGTTAATTCGTGCGTATCATGAAGCAAACGGTGACTATAACCGTACAAAAGTTATCGTTCCTGACTCTGCGCACGGAACAAACCCAGCTTCTGCAACAGTAGCAGGATTTGAGACGATTACAGTACAATCAAATGAAAATGGTCTTGTTGATTTAGAAGACTTAAAGCGCGTTGTGAACGAAGAAACAGCAGCGCTTATGTTAACAAATCCAAATACACTTGGACTATTTGAAGAGAACATTTTAGAAATGGCAGAAATCGTCCATAATGCAGGCGGTAAATTGTACTATGACGGTGCAAACTTAAATGCGGTATTAAGTCAAGCACGCCCAGGAGATATGGGATTTGACGTTGTGCATTTAAACCTTCATAAAACATTTACAGGTCCGCATGGCGGCGGTGGTCCAGGTTCTGGTCCAGTAGGTGTAAAAGAAGATTTAATTCCATTTTTACCAAAGCCGATTTTAGAGAAAACAGAAAGCGGCTACCACTTTAATTACGATCGTCCACAAGCAATCGGACGCGTGAAACCGTTCTATGGCAACTTCGGTATTAACGTTCGTGCATATACGTATATCCGTTCAATGGGTCCAGATGGACTTCGTGCTGTAACAGAATATGCAGTATTAAATGCGAACTATATGATGAGAAGATTAGCGCCATTTTACGATCTTCCATTTGATAGACATTGTAAGCATGAGTTTGTTTTATCTGGTCGTCGTCAAAAGAAACTTGGCGTACGTACGCTTGATATCGCAAAACGTTTGCTTGATTTCGGCTACCATCCACCAACAATTTACTTCCCATTAAATGTGGAAGAATGTATTATGATTGAGCCGACAGAAACAGAATCAAAAGAAACATTAGATGGATTTATCGATACGATGATTCAAATCGCAAAAGAGGTAGAAGAAAATCCAGAAGTGGTTCAAGAAGCACCGCATACAACAGTAATTAAGCGTCTTGATGAAACAATGGCAGCACGTAAGCCGATTTTACGCTATCAAAAACCATCTATGGTACAAGTTTAATAATCAATAATAATTTGTAGAGAACTCGCTATATGCGGGTTCTTTTTTCATATTGTCGAAGAAGGTGTCATTACCTAAAAAAGATGTTACAAAATTGCAGGTTTTATGTAAGATTGGAGAATTATCATACTTTCTCAACATTTTTGTTGAAAAAGTCCCTTTGATAATAGTGTGTATTTTTGTTAGAATTTTATTGAAATTAAAGTAAATGAGAAGCAAAAATGTCAATTTTTCATACATATGTGAAGAAATGAACAAGGGGATGGGAAAGATGGGCTATAAACGTTGCAGGATGGTGTATCATTTAGAAAATGGTGATATGATTAAAGATATTAAAGAATTTTATTACCAAGATACAGAAAAAATGTTAGAAAGAGTGAAGCATCACGTATTAGATAATAAGAGTGTAACTGCAATTGATAGTAAAGGAACACTGATTCCAATTGCTTGTCATGACATTGTGAAAGTTGAGTTAGATCATTTACAGGAAACTTAGTCTTGAGTCATAGGGGATAATTCGTTACAATAAATGAGTAATTAGAGAGGAGTTTATTATGGGTAGTAAAAGTCATTTCTATATGTTTATTGTTGCATTTTTACTTGTTGCAGCTTTAACGGTATATTTGGTTATTGATAGCCATTGGTACAATACAGTACATCCAGCATTTCTTATTTTTATGTATGTCGGGATTGCGATTGTGAGCTTTGGTATGAGAGACGAGATGTTAAATCGCTTTGAGAAGTGATACATATATGAAAGACCAACAGGAAATTGTTGGTCTTTTTTTGTTGCCAAAATAGAGAAGTGTGTATATACTGTGTATATAAGATATGTACAGTATATACACAGTGGAGGGGAATATGAATATTATTATTTCAAACTCTTCACCAGATCCTATTTATGAACAAATTAGTAAACAGCTTCGGCAGCTAATTTTAAATGGGAATTTAAAAGGTGGAGAGCAATTACCGTCTATCCGTAGTTTAGCGAAAGAATTACAGATTAGTGTGATTACGACGAAACGAGCATATGAAGAACTTGAAAGAGAAGGGTATATTGAGACAGTTGCTGGAAAAGGGACGTATGTTTCTGTGCAAAATAATGAGCTCATACGAGAACAAAGGTTGCGATTGTTAGAAAGTAGAGCGGAAGAAGTAGTCAATGAAAGTAAACTTCTTCAGCTGTCTCTTGAAGAATTGCAGCAGATGATTGCGTTTTTATATAAGGGGGAATAAGACACATGCTAGAATTAAAAAATGTTTGCAAAGATTATCAAGGTTTTTCAGTCCGAAATGTAAATTTTACACTGCCACGTGGATATATTATGGGGTTTATTGGACCAAACGGATCTGGAAAAAGTACAACAATCAAAATGATTATGAATTTAGTAAAACGAAATAGTGGTGAAATTCATATTTTTGGTAAGGACAATCAAAAATATGAAAAAGAAGTAAAACAAAATATCGGCTTTGTGTACGATGAAAATCATTACTATGAAGATTTAACATGTGAACAAATGAAGCGTATTATCGCACCGTTATATAAAAAGTGGGATGAAGAACAATATGAATCTTATATGGAACGATTACAAGTTCCGAAAAATAAAAAGATTAAACAATTATCAAAAGGAATGAAAATGAAATATGCCATTGCTATGGCGCTGTCACATCATGCCGAGCTTATTATTATGGATGAACCAACAGCAGGTTTAGATCCAGTTGTCCGAAGTGAGTTGCTGGATATATTGCAAGAAGTTGTGATGGAAGAAGAAATATCCGTGTTATTTTCTACACATATTACAACTGATCTAGAACGCATTGCCGATTATATTACATTTATCAATGAAGGTGAAATCGTCTTTACTGGAGAGAAAGACGAACTACTGGAGAATTACATAATCGTAAAAGGAAGCAACGATTTGTTAGACGAAGAAGGAAAAGAATTGTTTAGTGGTTTAAGAAAAAATAAATATGGGTTTGAAGGATTGGCGAGAGATAAACAGGCAGTTGTAGAGTGGTTTGGTCAAGAAGTTGTGTTAGAAAAGCCGACGTTTGATGATATTATCGTGTATACGGCGAAGGGGAGAAAGAGAAATGCGTCAGCTTGTGTTTAAGGACTTGTATTTTCTGCGTGCCATGTGGATATTTTGTTTGGGGTTTTCGGCTTTCTTGTTTATAACGAATCCATCAGATTCAAGCATTTTTTCTGTAAGCTGTTTAATATCAGTAATAGTATCAATTCTGTTGTCTGTAGGAGCGGATGAAAAGAATGGCAGTGAAAAAATCATTGCTAGTTTACCGATAGAACGAAAGGATATTATTATAGCGAGATATATGACTTTTATTATAATTGCGATTATAGCGATTGTACTAACAACAACGGTCGTTTGGATCATGAGAGGAATGACTGTAATTGAAGACATTCGAGTATACCATCCTTATTTCTATATCGAACTTAAGTGGTATTCAGTGCTAAGAGGTATTATCGTTCCTTTTATATACATTGCATTATATTTGCCAATCTATTATGGAGCTGGGTCAAAAATTATCCGTAGTTTATTTGCAATAGGACTAATTATACCTACGACGCTTATACCGTTATTTGTTATAGATGGAGGAGAAAATCGTGTGGAGGATTCATTTGGTGATTGGATCATGAATCTGTCACATGTAGGCATATGCATGATGGGGATAGTTGGGTTGGCAGTTATGTATATTGCCTCTATGTTTATTGCAATTAAATTATATGAAAAAAGAGATATATAAAGGGGAGAAGGGATTATGGGGCAGTTAGTTTGGAAGGATTTTTTCTTACAACGAAAAGTTTTTTTTCTTTATCTTATATTGCCAATTTATTGTGCATTAAAACAATCTGTTGACCCGTTTCAGATTGCGGTCGTTTGTTTTGCTACTTGTAGCTTATTGATATTTGTACCATTACAGGTTGAAGATAAAAATGAAGCAGATAAATTATTAATTAGTTTTCCATTTGTTAGAAAAGATATTGTCATTGCGAAATATATATCGACAATTCTCTTTATTGGATGCGGGTTAATTGCTACTTTAATTATTGCTATTTTACCTAAATTTTTGTTAGGTAAAGCTATAAATATTCCATGGTATGCAATTTTTATAGGTGTTTTTCTCTCGGCTCTTTATGCAATTATGCTACTTCCTTTGAAGTATGGAGGGAGTAAACAAATAGTTACTATTTTTAATGTGGCTGTTATGTTTCCACTAATAGGATTGTTAGGACTTATGTGTAATGTTCTTGGTGAGGAAAGGCTTATGTTAATGTTTTTTTACTCTTCAAATCTTATGTTTATCATAAGTATGTTAAGTATTGGAGTATGTATCGCGTATTTTGTTTCTATGTTGTTTTCTATTTCGTTTTTTCAAGATAGGGAATTTTAAAAGACTAAGTAACAAATGAAACAGAATGATTATGAAGAAAGACTTTTGTTTTGTGGTGAACGGCATTCAGCGAAGTGAGAGATATAATTAGAAAAAAAGAAAGTCATACGTTATAAAAGGTGCCTCATTACGAGACACCTTCTTTATTGCAACAAACTATGCATAACAACTTTATAAACCGACACCATACTTGGTGAGTAAACAGGTACGTTATATGTATGTAAGATGAAACTAAAAAACAGAGCAAACGTAATAAAGATGAAAAATAGCAGTAAAATTTGCTTGTGGACAGAAATTTGCATATCATCAGCTCCTTTTTTCGTAGTATGTCCAAAGGAGGAAATGATATGAAAAAAAGACAGTTACTTCTTAGTTTGAAGAACTGTCTTTTGAAAAGAGCTTTTTCCAGAGTTTTACGATACTCCAAATGATAATAACGATAATAGAGGCAATAATGGACCAAATTACAGAAAGGGCCTCAAGAGCCATGTTAGGCAAAAACGTGAGGATTGCAAATGCTTTATGAAATAACCATTCTGCAATATGGAATATAGATTGCAATAAGAATGCAATGGCAATTACGATTCCTGTCATAATTTGTGTACTTCTTTTTTTCCACACTGCATTCACCTCGTTAACTCATTAATTTTAAACCAACTGCCCCGCATAAGATACAGCTTAAAAAGGCAAGGCGACGCCAATCAGCGGATTCACGGAAGAGGAGAATACCAAGTAGTGCACTTCCAGCAGTTCCGATTCCAGTCCAAATTGCGTAAGCTGTTCCCATGGGCAGTGTATCCATAGCGAGAGATAAGAAGAAGAAACTTACACCGAAGTTGCCGATTAACATAAGTTTTGGCATCCAGCCTTTTTTTTCATTGGCTATCTTCATAAAGATAACACCAGTGACTTCACAAATACCAGCAATAATCAAATATACCCATGCCATTTTATGCAGCCTCCTTCTGTTCTTGTTCACCTGTTACTCGTTTTAAGCCGATAACACCTACGAAAATTAATCCGATAAATAAGATTTTTGTTATTGAAAAAGGTTCACCAAATACAAAAATTTCTGTTAGGACAATACCTCCAGCTCCAATTCCTGTGAACACAGCATATACAGTTCCAACAGGCAGCTTCGCATAAGCTTTAAATAAAAGAAAAAAGCTTATTGCAATTGCAAGTACAACCCCAATCCATTCTAGTGGTGTTGTCGCATGTTTTAAGCCAATTACCCATACAATTTCAATGATTCCTGCGATAACAACATAAATCCATTCCATCATTCATTCTCCTTCCTACCAGTCGTTAGGTTTAGGGCGAGAAAATGACGTATTGCGTGTGCAATCCGTCAGCTTGACAATCCGCGCCAAAATACTTTCCAAGATGCGTGTAATCGATTTTCAAATGGTTGTATTCCAGCAAATAAAAATTCAACCATTAATCCGTCCATTAAACATAAATAAGCTGCAACAGCTTCTGTTACTTCAATGCTACAAAGTTCATTCTTTTCTTGTGCCTGTTCAAATATAGGTACTAAAAGCTGTCCGATGCTTTCAATGTGTGCATTTGCTTTTTCGACAATTTGCTCGCGAAAGGAAAATGGTGGAAAATACGAAGTGCGTAACCAAAACATTGCCTCAATACTTTCTTGAAAACGATGGCTATAATCTTTAAGAAGATGAAATAAAAAGTCTCCAAAGGGAGTTTCTTCTGAATTCTTCACATACTGTTTAAAGAATTCAAGATCCTTTTGTAAAGATTCTTCTAAGCAAATAAAATAAAGCTCTTCTTTTCCTTTAAAGTGTGCATATATTGACGGCTTCTTAATGCCAACCTCCCCGGCAATATTTGCTAGTGAAGTTCCTTCATAGCCATAGCGTGCAAAGTGTGAAAGTGCTACAGATTTAATACGGTTTGCTGTCATGTTCATCCCCTACCTACCGTTCGTTAGTTAAAATATAGAATAATACACGGGTGTTGTCAAGAAGGATAAACATACAAAAGTGATAAAAGCTCCAGTAATAGGAACTTTTATCCCGCTATTCGTGGGCAGTAATACTCCTGCCTCAAAATGCAGCAAAAGCATTGTCCAGTTCCAGTGGCTAGAATGTTCGGTGGCTTCGCTTCTTCCTGCGAGGTAAAAAACACCTCTACGTCAGAAGCTCTATCCCCCTGATTAAAGTTTCACTTTATACTGTTCCTCGTTCAATGAGACGAAATGGTAACTCTTCAGAAGTCCCTATAATTTGTTCCTGTTGTACTTGTTCATAAAATAAGGAAAAAGCATGGCTTCCCATTGCTAAGCCAGGATTTTCAATTGTTGTGATCTCTAACGCTTCAGAAATAGGATGGTTATCAAATCCTAAGATTGCTAAATCCTCTGGTACTCGCAGTCCTTGTTTTTTTGCTTCAGTTAATAATCCAGAAGCAACTTGATCGCTTGCAGCAAAAAGAGCAGTAGGGCGATTTTTCATCGTTAGTATGCTTTGGATGACATTTGCACCGTCTTGAATCGTGTAGCATTGATAAAACTGCCAGTCTGTTTGTGAACGTTTACCATATGCGTGTAGAGTATCAAAGAACGCTTGCTCACGCTGCTGTGTGCTCACGCTATTTTTGCGTGCTAGACAAAATCCAATGCGCTCATGTCCGTTTTGTAATAAATATTCTGTTCCAATCCGAAATCCGTCGTAATGATTAACATAGACAGAAGATATAAGCGGATGCAGCAGTTTTTCACACGAAATGATAGGCGCAAATTTTGCGAAAGGTTCAATGACTTCCCATGAGCTTGACCGGGAACAAATAATCATGCCATCAAATTGTTTCATTTTCATCATTTCAAGAACACGCATTTCTTCAATGCTATCGTAGTTTGTTTGACAGAGAGTAATACGGTATCCGGCTTCAAGTGCTTTCGTTCCAATCCCTTCAATAATTGTACTAAAGTACGGCAGATTAATAAAAGGAAGCACAACGCCAATTGTATGTGTTTTTCCTTTTAGAAGATGAACAGCATTTACATTTTTGGCGTAATTCAATTCTTTAACAGTTTCTAAGACGCGTTTTCGCTTTTCTTCACTGACATATGGATGCTCATTTAAGACGCGTGAAACAGTGGTAACAGAGACTCCAGCCGTTTTCGCGATTTGTTTTATATTTACCATATGTTTCACCTCTATTTCTATTATACAAGAAAAGGATCAAAGAAATCTTGTGAAACTCTTGACATGAAAAGCGTTTCATATTCTATCTTGTTAATATCGCTTTTGTTATTCGCGTAACGATTCAATTCGGCGTGAGAATAGCAAAAGCGTGTTTGTCAAATTGTGTGAGATAAAAGGGGAAAGTTTTCAAAGGTAGAACAGTAAGAAAAAGAGAATATGAACATAACATACGAAAGCCTGAAAAGAGAATGTTAGGAAAGGGCGGATACAAGTTGAAAAAACGGATGATATGTTTCGTATTTTCGAGTATGGTGTTAAGTGCATGTTCTTTTCAGCAAACAATGGTTGAAGAAAAAAAGTTTGCAGCAGATTTAGAGGCAAGTGAGGATATGATGTCTGATCCAATGCCGGTACAGTCTGTAAAAAACGTTCTTCCTTTTTCTTTTTACACACCATCATTTTTACCATATGAATCAACAGATAATCCAAAAGCAGTAGTTCGAAAAATGGGAGATAAGCGGATTGCTCTTGATATTAAATATGAACGGCAAGAAAAAGGCATGCGGGATTATATTGAATTAACAGTTGCGAACTTTTCGTATAATTTTCCTTTTATCGTAGAACAAAATCGTTTTCAAGAGAAAGTAAAACTTGCAAATGGTATAACAGCCTATTTTAAAAATAATAACGAAGAAATAGACGGAGAAGATATGGCGACTCTCACATGGAAAGAAAAGAATGTAGAGTATCAGTTGCTTTACCGAAATGTTCGTGATCAAGATAGTGAAGATGTTAAACAAAATTTAGTATATATTGCAAGTAAAATGCAATAGCTAGCTTGTCTTGCACAAGCTAGCTATTTATTATGAGTTTTTCTTTTTCACTTTACCAGACCAAGTTTTAAAGCCACCTTGTAATTGATAAAATTCTTTATAGCCGTGTTTCTTTAAGAATTGTGCTGCACGGCCTGTTCGGAAACCGTTTTGGCAATACATATAAATCGGTTGATCAGTACGAAGTTCTTTGTAACGAAGACGTATTTGTGAAATCGGAATATTACGCGCTCCTAAAATGTGACCAGCATTATATTCGTCCGTTTCACGAATATCAATCAGCTGCGCCTTACGGTAACCAGCACGAAATTCTTCTTCTGAAAGTGTTTTAATTAATTTTTTTTGATAGAAATACATCCATACAGAATAGCCGATGATTCCTGCAGCTATGGCTAGTAAAATAATAACGTTTGTTGACACGATTATATCGCTCCCTTTTTCTTATCCTACTTTTCATATTATAATGCCCACATGTATTTATGCAACAAGTTCATTTTATATTAGAAGAAATTTCGTATTCTTTCACAAATTTTGTCGAATTTGATAGACTAGAGAATGTGAGAAAAATTAGTTATATGAGGTGTGGGATGGAAAAGGAAAAATGGTGTTATATAAATTCTGGTAAATGCTCTCCAGCGTTTAATATGGCGTTAGATGAATGTTTGTTAAATTGGCAAAGTGAAAAGAAAATACCGCCAACAATTCGTTTTTATGAGTGGGAAGTTCCGACGTTAACAGTCGGTTATTTTCAACGTGTTTCAAAAGAAATTGATATGGATGCAGTAAATAGAAATGGTTTTGGCTTTGTACGTCGTCAAACGGGCGGGCGCGGCGTTCTTCATGATAATGAATTAACGTATAGTGTCATTGTGTCTGAAGAGCATCCAAACATGCCAAAAACAGTGACAGAGGCATATCGCGTTATTTCACAGGGATTGTTAGATGGATTCCAAGCATTAGGTTTAGAAGCTTATTTCGCAGTACCAAAAACAGCTGAGGAGCGCGACAATTTAAAAAATCCACGTTCAGCAGTTTGTTTTGATGCTCCGTCATGGTATGAAATTGTTGTAGAAGGGCGCAAAATTGCTGGGAGTGCACAAACTAGACAAAAAGGTGTTATTTTACAGCACGGTTCCATTCCGTTAGAAATCGACTTAGACATGCTGTATGATCTGTTCTTGTTTCCAAATGAACGTGTGAAAGAACGCATGAAAAAAATGTTCTCCTCAAAAGCAATTGCAATTAATGATTTAACAGATCGTACTTTTACGATTCAACAACTGATCGATGCATTCCATATTGGATTTGAAAAAGGGTTAAATGTGGAACTAGTACCGTATGAGTTAACAGAAGAACAACTTCATGAAGTGCAAACATTAGCGAAAGAAAAATATGAAAGTGATGAATGGAATTACAAAAAATAAGGAGATGGATACCCATCTCCTTATTTTTCTATGAATGCGAGCTCTCTAGCAAGGAAAGCAGCGCTATATTATTTATAATAAGTTTAATACTTTTTCCACGTTAATGCCTTTTTGTTTCAGTAAACGCAAACGGTTTACAGCGTCCATAATTTCTGCATCGAATGCTACCGATATTCCTTGTTTGTGTAGCTCATTTTTTAAGTTCTCGATAGAATCGTCAACATCCATGCCAAGTTCGTAATCTTGACATACATCTACAGCTTGTTTTACAAGACGAACATATTTTTCTTGTAATTCAGAATTTGGTTGATTTGTCACAGATTGTTTAGCTGAAGGTGTTGGCTCTACTGGAGTTGACACCGTTACTACTTTTTGTGCTGCAGTTGGTGCAACTACTTCTTTTTGTACAGGTTTTGGTGTTACTTTCACTACAGGTTCTGGACGCACTGGCTTTGGAATTGGTGCCTCTGCAGGCGCAACATTTACAACTGGTTTTGTTACAGGTGTCGTTTCTTTTGAAGTTTCAACTACTGTTTCTTTCTTCGGCGCTGACGTTTCGACAACGGATAGCGGATTTTCATCCAATTCTACCGTTTCTTCTTTTGTTCCTTTGCTCCACATCACGCGTTCGATTTGCAGGGAAACATTGTTTTTGTTCATGGCGCTTAATGTCACTTTCCCAACTTCAGCATTGCCAGTAAAATCGACAATTTTATAAATAACACTCTTGTTCCAATCTACATTTCCGCTCAAAAATAATTCTTCGTTACATTTCGGTGTTAAGCCCTCGATTTTAATTTCTGCGTTTACACCGTTTTCACTATATACCATAATTAGCGAAGCATTTACATCCTCGTCGGCTAACATTAGTTCACGTACCATTTTGCCGGTGCGTACTTGCGTTTTCTTCTTCAGTGACATCAAATTTCCCCTCTCAAAAATTTAGTAACAATAAAAATCCATATAACGAAAAATAATTGCTCACGAAGAAATATGATACCGATAATAAAAGCATCACGTCAACAATTTACTTTAATTATTTTGCATTTTTCTTTTTTTGTTTATGAAATTTTTTAATTTGTAAAATTAGACAGGAGAAAAACAGCCCTAAAAAGAGCTGTTAAAATTTTGAAGTTTTATACAAGAATTTATATGAAACGTAAAAGAAAAGGGTTAATAGTGCACCTAGCCAAATCGGTAAGTTATAGGATAGATAACTTTGTTTTTTAAAATAAATACTAAAAAAAACAGATGAACAAAATGGAATCGAAAAAGCTAAGCCAAATGTAATTCTTTGTTTCCAATTCATTGTTTGATTAAATGAATCTCGTTTTAACAAATATAAAATAACAAAAATGCCAGCAGTAATCATAATGATTGATAATAAAGTTCCTGGAATACTAAACGGTACACCAGAAGGATGGTTTTGTTTTTTAGCAAAAGAAAATCCTAATGCACCTATAGTATCTATTCCAAACTGGATTGCAAGCAATAAACTAATCATGAAACCAGTAAAAGAAAATTTCTCTAACATTGTTTGGCGAGGTAATGCGCTAACTAATTCGTCACAATAATTTTGTAGATTACTCCCAAAAACATCGTAAGCATTTTTCCCATCTTCTTGCGCCTCAAGAAGATGATCTAAAATTTCTAGTAATAGCTCTTCTACTTGCTGCTCTGGAACGTCAGCTAATCGAAGGTATACAAGCATATCCCCATAAGCTGCTTCATTTTCCACTGTTAATAACTCACGCTTTTTATTATTGAGTTCAACCATGTCTTTCGCCTTCATCCATTTCACTCTCCCTTTAACAAACCATTTACCGTGCTTGATACCATATCCCAGCTTTTTTTAAATTCCTCCAGTTGTTCAAAGCCTTTTTTTGTGACGTGATAATATTTGCGCTTTGGTCCAAGGCTGGAGGCTTTCAATGTGCCTTCAATGAGTTTTTCTTTTTGCATACGTAACAAAAGAGGATAGATACTCCCTTCACTTACGAATGTAAAGCCGTGTTGATGTAATTTCGTACTGAGTTCGTACCCATACACTTCTTCTTGCGAAATGATATATAAAATACATCCTTCAAGCACACCTTTTAGCATTTGACTGTGCATTACTTTACCACCTCCTGGTAACTTGCCTTGCAAGGTAGTTGTTGTTTGAATTATAGCACCCAGTAACTTGCCTTGCAAGTTACTGGGTTGGGAAGTCATAAAAAAGTAATCCAGCAGCGTTATCCAAATACAAAGCACGATACCGAATTGGAAAATATCTTTATCCAAAAGATGAACCGACGAGATTAGAAGAAACAATGAGAGGTTAGATTTATCAATATTTTACATAAAAGAACTTACATAAATAACGCAGGTTCTTTAATGTGTTGCGGAAAATGAGGTTGTTTATCCCCTTGTCACAATATCCTTTCTGTTGTATCATTTTATTGATTGCTTAGTACGGAATTTATAAACTGAATTGGATGGAGGAAAACGATGCCTACTCCTAGTATGGAAGATTATATCGAACAAATTTATTTGCTAATTGAAGAAAAGGGATATGCCCGTGTATCTGATATTGCTGAAGCGCTTAATGTACATCCATCCTCTGTAACAAAAATGGTTCAAAAACTTGATAAAGATGAATATCTTATTTATGAAAAATATAGAGGGCTTGTATTAACAACTAAAGGGAAAAAAATTGGTAAGCGCCTTGTTTATCGTCATGAATTGTTAGAACAGTTTATGCGTATTATTGGTGTGGATGAAAGTAAGATTTATAATGATGTAGAAGGAATTGAACATCATTTAAGCTGGGAAGCCATCGATCGTATTGGCGATTTAGTGCAGTATTTTGAGCAAGATGAAGGGCGCATTGAGAAGCTTCGTGGCGTTCAAAAGACAAATGAAGAACAAACGCAGTAAGAAACGATAAAAAAGAAAGACCACACTTCTTAAAAAGAAGCGCGGTCTTTCTTTTTACCTTTTTCCCCTTCAATAACTGTTAAATGGGATTGCTTTCTCTTTCGTTTTAGGAAGGAAGTTTTTCCTTTCTTTCCTTTCGTATCGGAAGCACTTTTCTTTAACATATTATTGCTTAGGGGTGTTACATTTTGTTTTCCATATTTTCGGTTCGATTGTTTCGCAGCACGTTTGTAGGAAGACTGTGAGTTATTAGCTGAACTGCTCGAACTTGTAAGCATCTTATAAAGTAAATAAAAGACACCAACAACAATGAGCATGATCAAAATTTTTCTTACAACTCCCATTGGGTCTTCAATTGTGAATGATACAAGGCTAAATATTGCCAATCCAACAATTACAACAAATAGGGCGAACATAAATGAGCGACCGTTCATAAGGAACACCTCCTAAAAAGAAAGATATTTTAATTAGTTTATTAACGAAAGGCTAAGGAATTGAATAACATTACGAAAAAGTTATTATTGTTTTCCTTCTAGATGCAGTAGTTCTTCAAATGATGCAATGGCTACTTCTACTTGATCATCTGTCGGTTCTTTCGTTGTTAACAGCTGAAGCCATAGGCCAGGATATCCTAGTGCACGGAGCACTGGAACGCCTCGTAAGCTGTTTGTAAATTGCAACACTTCAAATGAAATGCCTAGCACTACAGGGATAAGTAAAATACGATTTAAAACGCGAACCCAAAGAGGATCAGTTGGAACGAGAAAATATACAAACATTCCGATAATAACAGTAAATAAAATAAAACTGCTGCCGCACCGATAATGGAGACGGGTTTGTTTTTGTACGTTTTTTACTGTTAATGGAAGATTGTTCTCATAGGCATTAATTACTTTATGTTCCGCTCCGTGATATTGAAACACACGTTTAATAAGTGGAGTCAATGAAACAAAGTAAATGTAACTAAGCAATAGCATAAGTTTAATAACGCTTTCAACAATGATTTGCCCTGCGTGAGATGGAAAAACAGGTCTTGTTAGTTCTGCTAAAAGTGCAGGAACTGCCGTAAAAATCACTTTTCCAAAGATAAATGATAAAACACCGACTGCTGCAACGCTAAGTATCATCGTTAACTTTGACTGTTCTTCTTTTTTGTGTGCGAATTGTGCATCCTCTGAAGGATCTACATCAAAGCGTTCTGAAGCAAAATTTAAATGCTTTGCTCCGTTTGCACTCGCATCAATAATTGCTGCGATTCCGCGTAGGAAAGGAATTTTTTTAAACATAGATGATACTTTATTACGAACGCGAGGTAATCGATAAAATTCGATAGATTTATCTTTACGACGAATTGCTGTAACAGTATATTCTCTACCGCCAAACATAACTCCTTCTACTACCGCTTGACCGCCGTAGATTTGTTTTGTCTCTTCTGCCATGTCAACACCAACCTGTATTTGTTTCTCTCTTATCAGAAGAGAGGTAATGACTCTGGGTGATGTCATTATATTGTATGACATCACTACAGTTTCCTTTATTTTATCGACAAAAGTGCACTTCTGACAAGGAAAATCGGCAGGTTAAGCGGACATTTTCTATTCTTTTTATAGACAAATTTCGCAGTATTTAAACATGCTTTAAATAAGTTTCGGACATACTAGTAGGCGGAGGTGTAGATGTGAAACAAGAACAATCTGTCACGGAAAAAATTGTCCAAATTGGTGTGTTTGGAGGTTTGTTTTGGGGAGCCGTCTGGTATTTTCTTCATATTTTTTCTTTTACTGTCCCAGGACCTAATTATTTGTTACTTCCGTTTGCGCTTGGAGATTGGAAAGAAGGGGTATGGGGAAATATAGCTGGTATTATATGTATGGGGATACTTTCAGTTGTTGTGGCGTTTATATATAAAGCAGTTTTGAGTAAGTTTGAAGGTCTAATTTCAGGTATTATATATGGGCTTGTATGGTGGGGATTATTATTCTTTGTAATTCCACCTGTTGCACCAGTTATAAAAAGCATGATGGAAATGCCTAAGGAAACGATTGTAACGACAGCATGTATTTTTATTTTATATGGCGTTTTTATTGGCTACTCCGTTTCGTTTGAAGTGAATAACAATGCTAGTGCAACAGATGAGGAAAAGACAAACTATTCAAATAAGTGAGGGGTGTGATAGAATATTATATATAAGTCCAACTTGACTTTCCGACACACAATTCGCTGCCATGCAAAGCAAAAAGTAACCTGCTACTTTCTCTCTTTGTTTGAATATCGCATGTGGCAGAAAACGGAACTGACCGCTTCTACGCATGAATAGACACTCTCGACCATCTAAAAAGAAAAGGGTTTTATGTCAGGTTTTTAATTTGGATTTATATATATTTTTTATTAAGGAGTTAGATATATGGAGAAGTTGCTCCTCGTTAACGGTCCCAATTTAAACCGTCTCGGTGTACGAGAGGTTAATGTATATGGTACGGGGACGTTAGCGTCGTTAGAAACAGATATGAAGCAACAAGCAGAGAGTTTGGGAGTAGAGTTAGAGTGTTTCCAATCTAATCATGAAGGTGCCATTATTGATATCATTCATGAGGCAGAGGGTACATATAGAGGGATTATTCTAAATCCAGGAGCATTTACGCATTATAGTTATGCAATTCGTGATGCAATTGCAAGTGTTTCGATTCCTGTTATTGAAGTACATATTTCAAATATTCATCAACGCGAATCGTTTCGCCACGTATCTGTTACGGCGCCGGTCACAGCGGGACAGATTGTAGGATTCGGTTTGTATGGCTATCATTTAGCGTTACTTGCATTAGTGGAGAAAATTCGGGAGGCGTAATTCATGGAAAAACTTACAAAATTAAGAAGTGCATTTGGGGAAGCGGGTATTGATGGTATTTTATTAACGAATCAACATAGTCGTAGATATATGACAAACTTTACAGGTACAGCAGGCGTTGTATTAATTTCAAGCGAACGCGCTTTATTCATTACAGATTTCCGTTACGTTGAACAAGCGCAAAAACAAGCGGTTGGTTATGAAATCGTACAGCATACAGGTACGATTATTGAAGAAGTTGCAAAACAAGTAAAAGACTTAGGAATTCAAAAGCTTGGTTTTGAGCAAGATACACTTACATACAGTTCTTATACGGCGTATAAAGGAGAAGTGAATGCAGAATTTGTTGCAACTTCTGGTATTGTAGAAAAGTTACGCTTGATTAAGACTGATTCAGAGATTAAGATATTAAAGGAAGCTGCACAGATTGCAGATGCTGCCTTTGAGCATATTCTATCATTTATTCGCCCGGGAGTATCTGAGATTGAAGTGTCAAATGAACTTGAATTTTTCATGAGAAAGCAAGGAGCAACTTCTTCTTCGTTTGATATTATCGTTGCTTCGGGACTTCGTTCAGCATTGCCGCACGGCGTGGCATCTGAAAAATTGATAGAAAAGGGAGATTTTGTGACATTAGACTTCGGTGCTTACTATAAAGGATATTGTTCCGATATTACTCGTACAATTGCAGTAGGTGAGCCGTCTGATAAGTTAAAGGAAATTTATAATATCGTATTAGAAGCGCAATTGCGTGGTGTAAACGGTATTAAAGCTGGTTTAACTGGTCGTGAAGCAGATGCGCTAACACGTGACTACATAACTGAAAAAGGATATGGTGAATATTTCGGGCATTCTACAGGTCATGGAATTGGTCTTGAAATTCATGAAGCACCAAGCTTATCTTTCCGCTCTGAAACGGTACTTGAGCCAGGAATGGCAGTCACTGTAGAACCGGGAATTTATATTCCAAATGTCGGCGGAGTTCGCATTGAGGATGATATTATAGTAACAGCTGAAGGTAATGAAGTGTTAACTAAATCTCCAAAAGAACTTATCATTTTGTAATACACAGGAGGATTTTTTGCATGATTTCAGTAAATGATTTTCGTACAGGATTAACAATTGCGGTGGACAACAGCCTATGGCAGGTTATCGATTTCCAACACGTAAAACCAGGTAAAGGTGCTGCGTTCGTTCGCTCTAAATTACGTAACCTTCGCACAGGTTCTGTTCAAGAAAAAACATTCCGTGCTGGTGAAAAAGTAGAAAAAGCACATATCGAAAACCGTCGTATGCAATATTTATATGCAAGCGGTGATGCTCATGTATTCATGGACAACGGAACATACGAGCAAATCGAACTTGGTGAAAAGCAAATCGAACATGAATTAAAATTCTTGAAAGAAAACATGGAAGTCGCAATCATGACATACCAAAGCGAAGTACTTGGTGTAGAACTTCCAAACACTGTTGAGTTAAAAGTTGTTGAAACAGAACCGGGTATTAAAGGTGATACAGCTTCTAACGTAACAAAACCAGCTACATTAGAAACTGGTCTAGTTGTACAAGTGCCGATCTTCATTAATGAAGGTGAAATGCTTATTATTAACACAGGAGAATCAAAATACGTTTCTCGTGCGTAATGAAAAACACTCGTGGATTGGATCCACGAGTGTTTTTTTATGTGAAATAAGGTAAGTATTGAATGACAGTTATAATAAAGCTAATGGTAAGCAGTAGAAGGGTCCCAATCATATAAGGATTCATTCGAATTTGAAAAGGTGTTACTTCTCCGCCGTCAAGCCCCGTCACCCCTTTTGTGATGGCACGGTCCACATTTGCGTTTCGGTTCATATTTAAAAGAAACAGCCAAGTGAGTCCGAAAATGGCCAAACTCCCTAAAAAGAAACTTTCCATGAATGTCCAATTAACAAATTTAGCAAATAAGAAAATAAGAGCTACTTCTAAAATGAGTGTAATAGTTATTTTTAGAATTTTCATATATTTCTCCTTTTTATCTTAATATACCATATTTTCACAAAAAAACGACTTAACTTTATTTAATAATCAAAAAATTCCTTTTTCACTTCTGAAATAGACAACCTGTGCATATGGTTGTACAAACGTACTCTTTCATCTTGTTTGAGCAGGATATATGTGTGCAGGATAACGAGAGAAGGTGAGAGGATGAAACAGTGGCTAGCGGCATTTGAAACGTCTGTGCTCGTAATGGCGCTCCTTAGAATTTTTTCGGGTAGCATGGAGATTTTCGCCGCTTTGCTTATGTTGTATTTCAATGATGCCAAAAAAGCATTGTTCGTAAATGGCATGCTTGCATTTGTAGGTCCAACCGTTTTGATTGTAACGATGTCAATTGGCATTGCGAGCGTTACGAATGAAATTTCTTTTTTGAAATTGTTTTTTTTGGCGCTTGGAATTGGCTGTATTTTTATTGCGGTACTGAAATAGCGATGTGATGGGGAGAGAGCTATGAAAGAAGTATTAGAGATGTTACCAAAGCAAATCGAACATTTTATACAGGACTATAAAGAAGATGACGGGTTGGAAGAAATACGGATCCGGATTGGAAGGCCGCTTGAATGTATTGCGCGCGGGGAAGCGCATTTTTATAACTACATTGTGACGAGAGAAGATGCAGCGTATTTGCTGAATAAGCTGAGTCAATATTCACTTTATACGATGGAAGAAGAATTAAAGCGAGGGTATGTTACACTGCGCGGAGGACATCGCGTTGGTTTAGCGGGCAAAGTCATTATGGAAAAGAGTGCAGTGAAAATGATTCGGGATGTGGCGTCATTTAATGTTCGGATTGCTCGGCAAAAAAAGGGGATTGCTGAGCCGCTTATCCCCTTTTTATATGATAAGCATTGGCTAAATACAATGATTATCGGTCCGCCGCAAACAGGGAAAACAACGTTACTGCGTGATGTAGCACGTCTCATAAGTGCAGGTGTTCCGAGGCAACATATCCCGTCTTGCAAAGTTGGCATTGTGGATGAAAGATCAGAAATTGCGGGGTGCGTGAAAGGTGTGCCGCAATATGAGTTTGGAACAAGGGTGGATGTGCTAGATGCATGTCCAAAAGCAGAAGGTATGATGATGATGATTCGCTCAATGAGTCCCGATATATTAATTGTTGACGAAATTGGCCGGCCAGAAGATAGCGAAGCAATTATGGAAGCAGTTCATGCTGGTGTTCAATTGTTTACGAGTGTGCATGGACAAGGACATGAAGACATACTGAAACGACCTTCGTTAAGGGAAATTATAGAACTAGGCGTGTTTGAACGCTTTATTGAGCTTTCGAAAATAAAAGGACCCGGAACGATTATGAATATGAAGGATGGCAGCGGAAAGCCGATTCGCCGCGGAGAGAAGGTGCTGAGCGGATGATTAAATTTTTTGGTGCGGCACTTATTGTGGCTGTATCAACATTTTTTGGTTTTTCATATGCGAAGAAATATAGTGAGCGTCCTCGCCAACTAAGGTTATTAAAGGCAGCTCTGCAATCACTTGAGGCGGAAATTATGTATGGACATACCCCGTTGTCAGAAGCAGCTGCACGTCTTGTAAAACAAATGCCAAAGCCTCTGAACTGGTTATTCGATAGTTTTCATGAACGATTAGAAAAGGGAGAGCAAACGGTTCGGGAGGCATGGATGGATAGCTTACAAGAAAATTGGAAACTTACAGCATTGAAGCAAACAGAATATGAGATTTTACAACAATTTGGAGAAACGTTAGGACAACACGATCGTGAGTCACAGCAAAAGCATATTCGTTTATGTATTACTCATTTAGAGAGAGAAGAAGGAGAAGCAAAAGAAATGCAAATTCAGTACGAAAAGATGATGAAAAGTTTAGGAGTATTAGCAGGATTACTTATCGTTATTTTATTGTTGTAAGGGGGAAAGGCGATGTCAATCGACGTTGGGTTAATCTTTCAAATTGCAGGAATTGGCATTATTCTAGCTTTTATTCATACTGTGCTGAAAGAATTAAAACGAGAAGATATTGCCAACTGGGTGATTCTCGTTGGCTTTGTCGTAATTTTATTCCAAGTTGCCTTTTTAATTAACAATTTATTTGACAAGATTAAAAGCGTCTTTCTTTTTCAGTAAAGGGGGCGATTCGAATCGAAATATTACAAATTGTAGGGCTTGGACTCGTAGCGACTTTTTTGGCGGCGGTATTGAATCAACATAAATCGAGTGTCACTTCAATGTTTATTGTATTTGTTAGTAGCGTTATGTTTTTACTTGTAATTGATCAAATTCATTCTATTTTAACGATGATTGAGCGCATTGCAAATGAAGCGAAAGTTAGCAATGTATATGTGGAAACGCTGCTGAAAATTATCGGGATTGCTTATATTGCAGAATTCGGTGCACAAATTACGAAAGATGCAGGGCAAGGAGCGATCGCTTCAAAAATTGAATTAGCGGGAAAAATTTTAATTTTAGTGATGGCGATTCCGATATTAACGGTTGTAATTGAAACGATTCTTGGTTTTTTACCGACTGGATAAAGGAGGGATGAATTGTGCGCCCGTTTGGAATGAAGCTTTTGTTTGCTTTTTTCCTCTTTTTTTCTTTTCCCATTATCGTACAAGCCTCTCCCCCGGAACATAACGTGATAGATGAACAACTTGGAAAGCTTGGGATAGAGGATGTAAAGAAATACTGGGATGATCTTGTTGCGAAGTACGGCGGATATTTACCGGAAAGTCAAAAGGGAAGTTTTATGGAGTTCGTCAAAGGGGAAAAAGAGTTTTCGATTAAAGAGTGGATGATTGGATTACTAAAGTATTTATTTCATGAATTAGTAGCTAACGGAAAGCTACTTGGGACACTTATAATGCTTACTATTTTTAGTGCGCTTTTGCAGTCGCTTCAATCTGCTTTTGCGAAAAGCAGCGTTGGGAAAATAGCGGATGCTGTTGTATATATGGTACTTATCGTTTTCGCTTTAAACAGCTTTTACGTTGTAATGACATATACAAGGGAAACCATTCAAACAATGATTGATTTCATTTTAGCACTCCTCCCAATTTTATTGGCGCTCATTGCGACAGGCGGCGGTGTTGTATCTGTTTCTTTCTTTCATCCCATTATTGTTTTTCTTATGAATACGAGCGGAATGCTTATGAATTATATCGTTTTACCGCTTCTTCTTCTTGCTACAATTTTAAGTATTGTCAGTACAATGAGCGATCAATATAAAGTCACAAAATTGTCCAAGCTGCTGCAAAATGTTAGCGTTAGCGTCATTGGGATTTTTTTAACAATCTTTCTTGGTGTGCTCTCTGTACAAGGAACGGCGACAGCGGTAGCGGATGGAATTGCTGTGAAAACAGCAAAGTTTGTAACAGGAAACTTTATCCCAGTTGTCGGTCGCATGTTTACTGAAGCAGCAGACACTGTACTTAGTGCATCGGCTTTATTAAAAAATACAGTGGGGATTGTTGGAGTTGTTATTTTATTACTTATCGTTGCTTTTCCTGCGATTCAAATTTTCTGCATTGCATTTATTTATAAATTTGCAGCAGCAGTATTGCAACCTGTCGGTGGAGGAGCAATTATTCAATGCCTAGATATTATTGGAAGAAGCATTATATACGTGTTTGCTTGTTTGGCTATTGTATCATTTATGTTTTTTCTAAGTATCACGATTGTTATCGCAGCTGGAAATATTACGTTAATGATGCGTTAGGAGTTGAGAAGGTTGCAGTTTGTCGTGGAATGGATTCGAAATATCATTGTGTTTCTCTTGTTAGCAACGATGCTTCATATGTTACTTCCTAATTCAAATTTACAAAAGTATGTCAAATTTGTTGTAAGTTTGCTTCTAGTCGTTCTAATATTAACTCCCCTATTTAAACTATTTCAAACAGATATTCAAGATGTGATTGCAAATGCTAGTCAGAACAAGTATATGGAAAACGGATCCATAGAAAATGAAATTAGTGAAAAGAAAAAAGAAATACAAGCCTCACAACGTGCATATATTTTAGAACAGATGGCTGTCCAAATGAAAAAACAAGTTGGAAAAGAACTAGAAGAACAATATGGTATGGCCGTTAAGAGTATGCAGATAAAAGTACCAGAAGACAAAAAGGAAGTGAAATCCCAGCAGGATATTCAGTCTGTTGTTGTATTACTTCAGGCAAATGAACGAAGTCGAACAGGAGCTATTGAAACAATCCAAAAGGTAGAAATTAACTCGAAAGAACCTCAAAAGACGTCGGAACAAAATACAGCTGAAATGAAACAATTTTTCTCAAACAAATGGCAACTAGAAGAGAACAAAATTAAGATTCAGGTGGAAGGGGGGATAGGCAAAGTAAATGAATAATAAATTTCAATTTCTTCGCAATCTTTTTAAAGGAAATGAAAAAGACGAGAAAGAGAAAAAAATTTCAGCAAAGTTTTTAATTATTTTACTCATAGTTGGGATCATCCTTATGTTTTCTAGTAATCTTTTCCAAGCAAAAGAACCAGAAGTACCTGTTCTTAAATCGCAAACAGAACAACCAAAAGATGTACCAACATTTGGACAAAAGAATAGTGACAACAAGTCTAACATTGATAAATACGAAAAAGAATATGAACAACAATTAAAAGAAGCGTTAGAAAGTGTTGCAGGCGTTAAAGATGTAACAATTGAAATTAATCTTGACTCATCAGAAGAAAAAATACTTGATAAAAATACAGTGAAACGATCGCAAACGACAGATGAAACAGATAAAGAAGGCGGAAAGCGAAAAGTTGGAGATGAATCGACAGATGAGAAAACAGTAATTGTCCGTCAAGGTGATAAAGAAGCTCCGATTATACTTCGAGAAAATAAGCCGAAAGTTCGCGGCGTTCTTGTTGTTGCGAAAGGAGTGGATAATTTACAAGTGAAACAGATGGTGATAGAGGCTGTTACGCGTATGTTAGAAGTTCCAAGTCACCGTGTATCCGTCTTACCAAAAAAGAATTAGGGAGGAAATAAAGTGCTAAAAAAACAAACAGTTTGGTTATTAACAATGCTAAGCTTGGTTATTGTACTTTCGGTATACTATGTGATGACGCCGGATAATAAAACAAAGGTTGTAACAACGTCATCAGGAGAGGGAGCGAAGGAAAAGCAAGGCTCTGAAAAGGAAACTAGTAAAAAAGAAGCAAGCCAGAAAGAAGGAAAAGTAACGAGTCATTCTGCTAGTGATGATAGTTTCACAGCACTTCGTTTGAAAATGGAGGATCAGCGCAGTGAAGTGAAAGAAAAATTGCAAGATGTAATGAATTCAACAAACGCTTCTGCAGACGAGAAAAATAAAGCAAAAGTTGAATTTGATGCATTGACTGATTTGGCAGCGAAAGAAACGTTATTGGAAACTTTAATTAAAACAAAAGGCGGTTTTAAAGACACGCTTGTACGTACAGATGGAAATGATATAAAAGTGACAGTAAAAGCAACAAAACTTTCTGCAAAAGAAGCAAATAGTATTATACAACTTGTAAAAAGTGAGACAGGTTTAATGGCAGATGTTCGATATGAAATAGCAAAGTAAAAAGCTATCGATTTTTTCGATAGCTTTTTTTATCCATTAGAAGTTCATCAAGCAATTGCAGTTCCGCTTCTGTTGTTTTTATAGGAGAAATTTGTTGTGAATGAAAAATCATTGGTTCTTGACAAAGGCGATTACTTTTTCCACATTTCATTTGAATACAGAGTGCCGCGCCCCAAATAATAACAGCTGGTAGAAAGAGAATAAGCCAAATGTTCACGTCTCACACCTCACTGTATTTGATTTCACCTTTACGATACTATTTTTATATGAAGGGAATATGAAGTGGATGTAAATAAACTTCAATTATTTAGTTAAAAATATACAAACTATAAATAAAGGGAATGGAGTGTTTTTTCGGAAGTGGTCTTGCCAATTTCGAGTGAAACTTGGTATTATTACTAGGTAACAAGAATATCATACTGTCATTTTGACAGGGATTTTCATACATCATACAGAAAAAATAAAATTGGAATGTTGAAAATATTTATCGTAAGATGAATATAAATATAAATGCATTTTGATTTTCCGACATACAAGTCGCTGTTATGCAGCGTACAACATGACCGCTTCTATGCGTGGCCAGACACTCTCGCCCGCATAAAAAGAAAGAAGGTTTTATGTCGATTTTTTAATTTGTATTTATATAGTATGAAACTTCATAGTAGTTTTTCATTGATAGTACGAGAAAGAGTTTATGATTGACTGTTCTAGCTGGATTCAGTGAATGGTATTTATTGAGCTGTTACAACAGGAAAAACAAGTATATAGGAGTGGATTTTACATGTTTAAAATTCAAGAAGTTCGTGAGTTAATTAAGTTAATTGATGATTCTAATATTGATGAATTTGAATACAAAAAAGATGGTACGACAATTAAGATGAAAAAGCGTGGCAATGAAGTAATTGCTGTGCAGCAGGCTCCAGTAGTGCAAAAACCTGTACAAGTTATAGCGCCAGAAGTAGTTGCTGCGCCAGCTCAAGTTGAGGCTCCAAAGCAAGAAGAGAAACAAGTATTACAAGATGAGAACTTACTTAAAATTACATCTCCAATGGTTGGGACGTTCTATGCATCTCCATCACCAGATGCATCAGCATATGTAAATGTAGGAGATCGCGTAACAGAAGGAAAAATTGTTTGTATCGTAGAAGCAATGAAACTCTTTAATGAAATTGAAGCAGAAGTAAATGGAGAAATCGTTGAAATTCTTGTGAATAACGGTCAGCTTGTTGAATATGGACAACCGCTATTTCTTGTAAAAGCATAATAAGGGAGTCTAGAATGATGATTAAAAAAGTATTAATTGCCAACCGTGGGGAAATTGCGGTACGAATTATTCGTGCATGCAAAGAAATGAATATTGAAACAGTTGCAATTTATTCTGAAGCAGATAAAGAAGCACTGCATGTACAAATTGCGGATGAAGCGTACTGTGTTGGTCCAACTGTATCGAAGGAAAGCTATTTAAACTTAACGAACATTATTAGCGTTGCAAAATTAACAGGTTGTGATGCAATTCACCCTGGATATGGATTTTTAGCAGAAAATGCTGATTTTGCAGAACTTTGCCGTGAATGTAACTTGATTTTTATCGGTCCAAGCCCAGAAGCTATTTCAAAAATGGGCACAAAAGACGTTGCACGTGATACAATGAAGGAAGCAGGGGTTCCGATTGTACCGGGTTCACAAGGAATAATTAAAAATATCGAAGAAGCAGTAGCACTTGCAGAGAACATTGGATATCCTGTTATAATTAAAGCAACAGCGGGCGGCGGCGGAAAGGGAATTCGCGTTGCGCGTACAGAAGAAGAGCTTGTAAAAGGAATTCAAATTACACAGCAAGAGGCAAGTACCGCTTTTGGAAACCCTGGTGTATACTTAGAAAAGTATATTGAAGATTTCCGTCATGTAGAAATTCAAGTAATGGCAGATAATCATGGTAACGTCATTCATTTAGGAGAGCGTGATTGTACAATTCAGCGTCGTTTGCAAAAACTGCTAGAAGAGTCACCATCTCCAGCTTTAGATGCTACCATTCGTCAACAAATGGGAGAAGCGGCAGTGAAAGCAGCGGCAGCAGTAGATTATACAGGTGCTGGCACAGTTGAATTTATTTACGAATATAAAACGAAAAGTTTCTATTTCATGGAAATGAATACGCGAATTCAAGTTGAGCATCCTGTAACTGAAATGGTGACGGGAGTAGACCTTATTAAAGAGCAAATTCGCGTCGCATCAGGAGAGCAGTTATCACTGCAGCAAGAAGAAGTACAATTTAACGGTTGGGCAATTGAGTGCCGAATTAATGCGGAAAACCCTGCCAAAAACTTTATGCCATCTCCAGGAAAGGTAGAAATGTATTTACCGCCAGGAGGATTTGGTATTCGCGTTGATTCAGCTGTATATCCTGGGTATACGATTCCACCTTATTACGATTCGATGGTTGCAAAGCTTATTGTTTATGGTAAAACACGTGAAGAAGCAATTGCGAAAATGAAACGAGCGCTAAGTGAATTCGTCATTGAGGGTGTACATACGACGATTCCGTTTCATTTACAACTTCTTGACCACCCTGAATTTGTACAAGGGGAATTTAATACGAAGTTTTTAGAACAGCATGATTTAACGGCGCACTGATACATTTAAAGGAGGTTTTTTCATGGCTGATCATATGTTAGACATGGGACAAGATACAACTCTTGGTAAAGTAGAAATCGCACCGGAAGTAATTGAAGTAATTGCAGGAATTGCTGCTTCTGAAGTAGAAGGCGTAGCAGCAATGCGTGGTAACTTTGCAGCAGATGTTGTTGAGAAGTTAGGAAAGAAAAATCATGGAAAAGGCGTAAAAGTAGAATTAGCAAACGATGATATTATCGTTGATGTTTACGTATTAATGTATTTTGGTGTTGCAATTCCGGTTGTTGCACAAAACATTCAAGATAATATTCGTCAAGCGCTGTTTACAATGACAGGTCTTGAACCGAAAGAAATAAACGTTCATATCGTTGGTGTAACATTTGAGACACCAAAGACAGAAATTGAGCCAGTGTAATACTGAAAAAGGTGCCTTGTGATTCGGGCACCTTTTTTATCGTTTGTATTCTTCAAAATTAAATTTTTAAAAATATTAAATTATTTGGAAAAATAAAAAATCCCTAAAGGTGAACTTGTGTTTTTTAAAAAAACGTACATTGTGGTATGATATGGAACCTGAAGTTAATCTTTTTATTATTTTTCCGTGAGGGAACTCGTGTATGAAACGATAAATTGTGGTATTATCATTGTATTATAAGATTGAAAGCTGAGCAAAAATTATAAAGAATAAGTAATTCGATGGCTTATAAATTATAATAATATAACAAAACATAAGAAAGACTTGAAGCACAAAGGAGAGTTATAATGAAACGTAGGACGGCTAGAGAAAGAGCGATGCAAGCACTCTATCAAATGGATATTACCGGAGACTACAATCCGAAAGCAGCAGTAGAAAACACACTTGAAGAAGGCGAAAATACAAATGAATTTCTAGAAGCGCTTGTCTTCGGCTGTGTAGAGCATAAAGAAGCAATTGATGAACTTATTCGCCAAAATTTAAAAAAGTGGAAATTAGAACGCATTAGCATTGTTGATCGCAGCATTTTACGAATTGCTGTGTATGAAATGAAATACATGGAAGATATTCCACATAACGTGTCTATTAATGAGGCAATTGAAATTGCAAAAGCATATGGGGACGAGGAATCTCGTCGTTTTATTAACGGCGTTTTATCTAGCGTACAGTAAAACTTTCTTGGGCGGGGAACTTCATCCCCGTTCAAGAAAGTTCTTGTCAAAACGGCTTTTACGGGCAGTTATCTTTCATCTTTATTCTTTCTTTTTTCAGAATGTTAATGTGGGAGCTATACTGCCCGTTAGAGCGGGAGAAAAAGTAGCTTTGTAATTTTAAAAGGGGGAATTTTGATATGGTAGCAGTAATCATCAAAGGAAATGAAGTTGCAGAGAAAAAGAGATCACAGTTAAAAGAGAACGTTGCAGAACTAAAAAAACAAGGAATTGTACCAGGATTAGCTGTTATTTTAGTCGGAGACGATCCCGCTTCTCATTCGTATGTAAAGGGAAAAGAAAAAGGCTGCGAACAAGTTGGAATTTATTCTGAGTTAATTACATTTCCAGATTCAATTACACAAGATCGTTTATTAGCGGAAATCGACCGCTTAAACAATGATGATCGTATTCATGGTATTTTAGTGCAATTACCGTTGCCAAACCATATTGAAGAGAAAGCTATCATTGAAAAAATTTCTCCTGAGAAAGATGTGGATGGTTTCCACCCAATTAGTATTGGTCGTATGATGACAGGACAAGATACGTTCCTTCCATGTACACCGCATGGTATTTTAGAATTAGTAAAAGAAACAAATCTTGATATTACAGGGAAACACGTTGTTGTTATTGGACGAAGCAATATTGTTGGAAAACCGGTCGGACAACTGTTTTTAAATGAAAATGCAACAGTTACATATTGTCATTCAAAAACAGCGAATATAAAAGAATTAACGAAATTAGCTGATATTTTAATTGTTGCAGTTGGAAGAGCGAAAATGGTAACAGCTGATTACGTAAAAGAAGGCGCAGTTGTAATTGATGTCGGAGTAAACCGTTTAGAAACTGGAAAACTGTGCGGTGATGTTGATTTTGACGATGTATTAAACGTTGCAAGTCACATTACACCAGTACCAAAAGGCGTAGGCCCAATGACGATTACAATGCTATTAGAAAATACAGTATTATCTGCACAGCGCGCAGGTGTTGTTTGTAAGTAATTGTAGGGCGGCTATGAGGAGAGAGAAATGGAAAAGCAATATTTAACCGTTACAGCGTTAACTCGTTATATGAAAACTAAAATAGAGTATGACCCTCACTTGCAGTCTGTTTGGTTAAAAGGAGAAATTTCAAATTTTAAATATCATAGCCGCGGTCATATGTATTTCACATTAAAAGATGAAAATGCAAGAATTGCTGCGGTCATGTTTGCGAGTCATAATCGCAATGTAAAGTTCAGACCAGAAGACGGGATGAAAGTGCTTGTAAAAGGAAAAATCTCTGTTTATGAAGCAAGTGGTTCATATCAAATCTATATTCAGGATATGCAGCCAGATGGAGTAGGGAATCTTCATTTAGCGTATGAGCAATTGAAGGCTCGTTTAGAAGAAGAAGGGCTGTTTTCACAAGTATATAAACGAATAATTCCTGCGTATCCGACAACAATTGGTGTGATAACCTCACCAACGGGTGCGGCAATTCGGGATATTATGACGACAATTGCTCGCCGTTATCCGATTGGAAACGTAATTGTATTTCCAGTTTTAGTACAAGGGGAGTTTGCAGCCCCCTCAATTGTGCAAGCTATCGAACAGGCAAATGAAATGCATGATATCGATGTGTTAATTGTTGGACGCGGCGGAGGTTCGATTGAAGAGCTGTGGGCGTTTAATGAAGAAACAGTGGCCCGGGCAATTTTTGTGAGTCAAATTCCAATCATTTCTGCTGTAGGACATGAAACAGATTTTACAATTGCAGATTTTGTTGCGGATTTAAGAGCTCCAACGCCAACAGCGGCAGCTGAACTGGCAGTCCCTCATATTCTTGAATTAGAAGAAAAAGTGATGCAGCGTACACTTCGCTTGACACGAGCGATGCGTGAGATGATGAACTCTAGGCAGGAACATTTGCAAGCACTGCAAAAATCATATGCGTTTCGTTATCCAAAGCAATTGTATGAGCAAAAGGAAGAACAATTGGATCGTACAATTGATAAGTTGATACAAACGAAAGAGCGTTACATAGAAAAGAAGACGAATCAACTTCAACAATTGTCATTTTATTTAGGAAAGCATCATCCCACGCAAAAAATTGAACAAACGAAAATTGCGTTAGACACATTGCAAAAGCAATTGCAACGTGAAATGCAGTCTCTATTGCAAGGAAAAGAGTTTGCTTTTACAAGAGCGATAGAGAAGTTAGAAACGTTAAGTCCGCTTAGAGTGATGATGCGAGGCTACGGTCTTGTTTATAATAATGAGAAACAGGTGCTAAAAAGCATAAAAGAAATTGAGCTTGGAGCTGAAGTGAAAGTACAGCTTCAAGATGGTGTATTAGACTGTAATGTATGGGGAATAGAGGAGCGTGAACTAGGCGATGGAAAATAAAGTGAGCTTTGAAGAAGCGATTGCAAAGCTTGAACAAATTGTTTCCAAGCTCGAGCAAGGTGATGTTCCGCTTGAGGAAGCAATTTCGTATTTCAAAGAAGGTATGGAGCTTTCTAAACTTTGCGATGGAAAATTAAAAGATGTACAAGAACAAATGGCTGTCATACTTGGTGAAAATGGTGAACTTCGTCCGTTTTCTACTTTAGGAGAGGAAGTATAATGACGCATTTAACTTTTGATGCTTTTATGAAAGATAGTAAAGCATTAGTAGAGGAAAATCTTGTGCGTTATGCAAATGCCTTGCAATGTCCAAAGGTGCTGCGCGAGGCGATGGTGTATTCATTAGAAGCGGGCGGAAAGCGACTCCGTCCGTTACTTTTATTTGCGACGCTACAAGCGTTTGGAAAAGATAGAGAGTTAGGGATAGGTACAGCTTGCGCATTAGAAATGATTCATACATACTCCTTAATTCATGATGATTTACCTTGTATGGATGATGATGACCTACGCCGCGGGAAACCAACAAATCATAAAGTGTTCGGTGAGGCGATGGCAGTACTAGCTGGTGATGGGTTATTAACATATGCATTCCAAGTCGTAACAGAGCAAGACCATAAAGAAATTACTTCCGAAACAAAACTACGCATCGCACTAGAGCTCGCTAAAGCAGCGGGACCGGAAGGAATGGTCGGTGGGCAAGTTGCGGATATGGAAGCGGAAGGGAAGCAATTAAACCTCCGTGAATTAGAATATATTCATAAGAATAAAACCGGACGTTTATTAGAATTTGCTGTATTAGCTGGTGCGTTATTATCGGGGGCTACGGCTGAGCAACAAGAAAAATTACTTGCCTTTGCAAAGAATGTCGGACTTGCTTTTCAAATTCGTGATGATATTCTAGATGTAGAAGGAATAGAAGAAGAAATTGGGAAACCGGTCGGAAGCGATATGACAAATGAAAAAAGTACATATACAACATTATTTACAGTAGAAGAAGCGAAGCAAATTTTAGAAGAAACAATTACGAAAGCAAAGGATGCCATTTCTTCATTACGATTACAAGATGAATATTTGTTAGTCATTTGTGATTTAATTGCAAAGCGCAACCACTAGTATAAGAATGTTTTCATTTGTTGAGCCATTCAGGATTTTATGGTATAAATGTAGACAAAGGTTTTTCTTTTCTTTTTATTGGCAAAAATATACGTAGATTACATTGCCGTTATCACTTTGTGTTAGCGGCTCTTTTTTCATCGTATAAAATAAAGAGTATGCTTGATTTTTGTAATACAATTAAGTGCAACTATATTTTACGGTTGCCATGATGACAGATTATGAAACGAAAGTGAGTGATCCTGGTGGATCTGACGCAAATTCAAAATCCTAGTTTTTTGAAGGATATGTCTATAAGCGAGCTAGAAGCGTTAAGCGAAGATATTCGAAAGTTTTTAATTGAAGAGCTTTCTCAAACAGGTGGACATATTGCTCCAAATCTAGGTGTAGTAGAACTCACAATTGCTTTGCATAAAGTATTCGATAGTCCAAGAGATAAATTTTTATGGGATGTAGGACATCAATCCTATGTACATAAAATTTTAACGGGGCGTGCAAAGGAATTTGGCACATTAAGACAATATAAAGGTTTATGTGGTTTTCCAAAGCGTTGTGAAAGTGAACATGATGTATGGGAAACGGGACATAGCTCTACTTCCTTATCTGCTGCCATGGGAATGGCACTTGCTCGTGATTTAAAGAAAACGAAAGAGTACATTGTTCCGATTATTGGCGATGGTGCATTAACAGGCGGAATGGCGCTTGAGGCACTCAATCATATTGGACATGAACAAACAGATATGACGGTTATCTTAAACGATAATGAAATGTCGATTGCACCGAACGTTGGAGCATTGCATAACGTACTTGGACGTTTACGTACAGCAGGGAAATATCAATGGGTAAAAGATGAACTAGAATACTTATTAAAGAAAATTCCAGCTGTCGGTGGTAAAGTAGCTGCAACGGCTGAAAAAGTAAAAGATAGCTTGAAATATTTACTCGTTTCTGGTGTGTTTTTTGAAGAGCTAGGCTTTACATATTTAGGGCCTGTTGATGGTCATGATTATGAAAGTTTATTTGAAAATCTTCAATATGCTAAGAAAACGAAAGGGCCTGTTATTGTTCATGTCATTACGAAAAAAGGAAAAGGCTATAAGCCAGCTGAAAGTGACGTAATTGGAACTTGGCATGGTACAGGACCGTACAAAATTGAGTCTGGTGATTTCGTAAAGCCGAAAGAAGCTGCGCCAGCATGGAGTTCAGTTGTTAGTGAAGCAGTTCGTAAATTAGCGAAGAATGATCAGCGCATCGTTGCTGTGACGCCAGCAATGCCGGTTGGGTCAAAGCTTGAAAAATTTGCAAAAGAATTCCCAAATCGTATGTTTGATGTTGGGATTGCTGAGCAGCACGCAGTAACAATGGCAGCTGGTTTAGCAACGCAAGGCATGAAGCCGTTTTTAGCGATTTATTCTACATTTTTACAACGCGCTTATGATCAAGTTGTTCACGATGTATGTCGCCAAAATTTAAATGTCTTTTTCGGGATTGACAGAGCGGGATTAGTAGGAGCTGACGGAGAAACGCATCAAGGTATATTTGATATTGCATTTTTACGTCATCTTCCAAATATTGTTTTGATGATGCCGAAAGACGAAAATGAAGGTCAACATATGGTATATACAGCAATCAATTACGAAGATGGACCAATTGCGCTTCGTTACGCGCGTGGAAATGGACTTGGTGTGCCTATGGATGAAGAGTTTAAAGAAATTCCAATCGGTACATGGGAAACAATTCGCGAGGGATCACAAGCAGCGATTTTAACATTTGGTACGACAATTCCGATGGCAATGGAAGCGGCAGAATTACTTGAGAAGAAAGGGATTTCTGTAAAGGTTGTGAATGCCCGCTTTATTAAGCCAATGGACGAAGCGTGCTTGCATGAGCTATTAGGAAAGAATATGCCGATTTTAACAATTGAAGAGGCATGTTTAATTGGAGGGTTTGGTTCTGGTGTGTTAGAGTTTGCAAGTGAGCATGGATACCATAATGCGCTAATTGAGTGTATGGGTATACCAGACCATTTCATTGAACATGGCAGTGTCTCTAAACTTCTTGAAGAAATTGACTTAACAACAGATGCCGTTGTTGAACGCATTTGTACAATGATTCCATTAAAACAAAAAAGGGCGTAACAAATGAGCGGAAAAAAAGAACGAGTAGATGTACTATTAGTAGAACGAGGACTTGTTGAAACAAGAGAAAAAGCGAAGCGTGCTGTTATGGCAGGTCTTGTATATGCAAATGAAATGCGTCTAGATAAGCCAGGTGAAAAAATACCGCAAGATACAGAAATTACAGTAAAAGGACAAGTAATGCGTTATGTAAGCCGTGGTGGATATAAGTTAGAAAAGGCGTTAGAGACGTTTCATATAGATTTGCAAGATAAGATTATGCTCGATATTGGTTCATCAACGGGTGGATTTACGGATTGTGCTTTGCAAAATGGTGCAAAGCTATCATATGCTTTAGATGTAGGTTATAACCAACTTGCATGGAAATTAAGACAGGATGAGCGTGTTGTCGTAATGGAACGGACGAATTTTCGTTATGTAACACCTGCTGATTTGCAAAAAGGATTACCACAATTTTCAAGCATTGATGTATCGTTTATATCATTAAAATTAATTTTACCTGTATTGAAAACGATGTTAACACCTGGTGGTGATGTTGCAGCGCTTATTAAGCCGCAATTTGAAGCTGGGCGAGAGCAAGTTGGGAAAAAGGGAATTGTTCGAGACCGTAAAGTGCATGAAGCGGTGATAGAAATGATTGTCGATTTTGCGCTGGCTGAAGGTTACGATGTTCAAAACTTAACATTTTCTCCAATTACAGGTGGAGATGGAAACATTGAATTTTTAATACATTTAAAATGGCATGGTGAGCGTGAACAAGGAGAAAATCAATCACCTGTTCAAGCGGAGGAAGTTGTGACAGAAGCTCACGAAGCCTTAAAGAAAAAAGGAAAAGAGGAATAACAATTGTTGTTCCTCTTTTTACACATATAGAAAGTTAGAATTGTATAACGATTGTAAAAACAATTATGTACAAGTAGCCGATTATACGTTAACATAAATAAGTGAAGTATAACAATGGTAAAACTACGGTAAGAGATAGTGCGAGGTGCAAAAATATGAATAAAGGGCAGCGCCATATTAAAATTCGAGAAATTATTGCAAATAAAGAAATTGAAACACAAGACGAACTAGTGGATATTTTACGTAATGAAGGTTTTAATGTAACACAAGCAACGGTATCACGAGATATTAAAGAATTACATTTAGTAAAGGTACCACTTCATGATGGACGGTATAAATATAGCTTACCGGCCGATCAGCGTTTTAATCCACTTCAAAAACTAAAACGCAATCTTGTTGATTCGTTTGTTAAATTAGATACAGCTGGTCATATGCTTGTGTTAAAGACATTGCCAGGTAATGCGCATGCTCTCGGTGCGCTGATTGATCATTTAGAATGGGATGAAATTATTGGCACAATTTGCGGTGATGATACGTGTTTAATTATTTGCCGTACACCTGAAGATACAGGGGTTGTATCGAATCGCTTTTTAAATATGCTGTAACAAAAAGAATCTTGTCTACTTTATTACTCAAAAGAGTAAAAAGTAGGCAAGATATTTTTGTTATGGAGAAAGAGAAAAACTTATCAATACAAGTTGAAAAAATGGACATAAAAAACTCTTTCTTTTAGGGGAGACGGAGCGAGTCTGGCCATGCATAGAAACTGTCAGGGCCTTTTTCTGCCACGCACGGCGGTAAAACCAAGAGGGAAAACGAGAGCATATCATATTTTGTTCCGTATAACCGTAATGTATAGGTTGAACAACCGAAATGGATTTATAGAGTATGTGAAAATATACTTTTCTACATGGGAATATCATTATTGATACATTGACCATAAAAACAAATGTTTGGTACAATGAAGCAGGTTACATAACATATTCTTCATCAAAAAGAAGTAATAGAAGAATGAATGTGTGAATAGTTTAAGCCTCCCATGCGGAGTGTGAATGAAATAACGAGGTGAATGAGGCATTGTTATCGGAATTATCGATTAGAAACTTTGCTATTATAGAATCATTAAACATTTCTTTTCAAAAAGGGCTCACGGTTTTAAGTGGTGAAACGGGCGCAGGGAAATCCATCATTATTGATGCGATTAGTCTTCTGGTTGGGGGACGTGGTTCAGCGGAATTTGTCCGTTATGGGACAGATAAAGCTGAAATTGAAGGTTTGTTTTATATTGAAGATGAACAGCATCCTTGTGTTATGAAAGCAGAAGAACTTGATATTGAAATTGAAGATGGCATGATCATTTTAAAGCGGGATATCTCTGTGAATGGAAAAAGTGTATGCCGTGTCAATGGAAAGCTTGTTACATTAAGTACGTTAAAGGAAATTGGAAAAACGCTTGTCGATATTCATGGACAGCATGAAACGCAAGATTTGATGAATGAAGACCGCCATTTATTTATGCTTGATCATTTTGAGGGAGATCATATTTTAGTTCAGCTAGAAAAGTATCAAAGTATGTATAGGGAATATGAGCAATTAAAAAAGCAATTGCAATCTTTAACAGAGAATGAGCAACAAATGGCACATCGTCTAGATTTAATTCAATTTCAACATGAAGAGATTCGAAATGCGGATTTAAAAATAGATGAGGAACAAAATTTATTAGAAGAACGATTGAAGATTTCGAACTTCGAAAAGATTTATAAAGCATTGGGTGATTCGTATCGTGCTTTAACGGAAGACAGTTCTGGTTTAGATCATGTTCGAAATGCAATGAATCAAATGGAGAACATTACGGATTTGGATACTGCATATCAAGAAAGCTATGATGCGATCGCAAATAGTTATTATTTATTGGAAGAAGTAGCGTATCAGCTCCGCGAAAAGTTAGATATGATGGAATACGATCCAAATCGTTTAGATGAAATTGAAACACGTTTAAATGAAATTCGTATGTTAAAGCGTAAATATGGAAATACTGTAGAAGAGATTTTAGCGTATGCAGATGAAATTGAAAAAGAGATATTTACGATTGAAAATAAAGATGTACACATTGAAACGACGAAAAAGAAACTAAAGGAAATCGAACAGCTTATAGTGAAAGAGGCGATTATCTTAAGTGACATGCGTCATGATCTTGCGAATCGATTAACAACGGCTATTCATCAAGAGTTGAAAGAGCTGTACATGGAAAAAACAAAATTCGAAGTGATGATAAAGAAAAAAGAAGGAACAATTGACGATCCGCTAGTTGAGGGAGCTCCTGTCAAAATGACACAAGATGGGTATGATAATGTAGAATTTTATATTTCCACGAATCCAGGGGAACCGTTAAAGCCGCTTTCTAAAGTTGCTTCAGGAGGGGAATTATCCCGTATTATATTGGCGTTAAAGAGTATTTTCTCTAAACATCAAGGAGTTGCCTCTGTTATTTTCGATGAGGTAGACACTGGGGTAAGTGGACGTGTTGCGCAGGCGATTGCTGAAAAGATTTATCGCGTTTCTGTCAATTCGCAAGTGCTATGTATTACGCATTTACCGCAAGTTGCGTCCATGGCAGATTCTCATTTATTTATTCGTAAACAAATTGCGAATGAACGCACGGTTACATCTGTTGCTGTACTTAGTCAAGATGATAAAGTAACAGAAATTGCTCGTATGATATCTGGTGTGGAAATTACTGACTTAACGACGGAGCATGCTAGAGAGTTGCTCTCGCAGGCACATCGTTTTAAACAAGCAGCAGAAGCTATCCAGTAATGGATAGCTTTTTTATTAACAGCATGGATTTCTTAATTCTTCCGGTTATAAAGAGAGGGTGGCAAGGAGACATTAAATAATGAAGCCGCTTGGCTGAATGTGGGTTAGGAGCGAGGAGAGTGAAAAGATTGAAATTAGAGCAATTTCGAAAAATCATAGGGATCTGTCTCCTTGTTTCACTTGTCTTTATCGGATGTTATAAACCGATTCGTGAGTTTATTTCATTTCCAAAGCAACTTGTTATATTTCAAAATCAAGATTCAAAAGTATCTTCTTTGCCTGTATTTCAAACAAAATCAACTGATGAAACGGTTTTTACGATTGCTTCTGGGCGTGCTAGTGAAAAAACAATTTCACTAAATACGCATCAAAGTGGAGAAGCCGATATGGTTTATGAGCTTGCAGGATTACCTGTGAAAAAAGTAAATGTGAAAGTACTAAAAGATTTTAAAGTAATTCCAGGCGGGCAATCAATTGGTGTGAAATTAAATGCAAAAGGGGTACTTGTTGTAGGGCATCATTTAATTCAAACAGAAAAAGGGAAAGTATCTCCTGGTGAGCTTGCGGGTGTACAAGTTGGGGATATGATTACTGAAATAAATGGTAAGACAATTGAACGAATGAGTGATATTGCACCATTTATTCATAATAGCGGGAAAACGGGAGAATCGCTTAATCTTGTTTTGTTAAGAGATGGAAAATATATTCGAACAAAATTATCTCCGCAAAAAGATGGTGGGGAACAGTCTTATCGAATTGGATTGTATATTCGTGACTCAGCTGCAGGTATTGGGACAATGACGTTTATTCATCCAGAATCAATGAAATATGGCGCGCTTGGTCATGTGATTTCTGACAATGATACGAAAAAACCAATTCAAGTTGAAGATGGACAAATTGTCCGTTCGACAGTAACATCAATTGAACGCGGTAGTAATGGAGATCCAGGTGAAAAATTAGCGAAATTTTCACCAGATCATGAAGTTATTGGTAATATTACAACGAATAGTCCATTTGGTATTTTTGGTAAGTTAAATACAGAAATGAAAAATGGGATTATGGATGAAGCGCTTCCGATTGCCCTTTCTCATCAAGTAAAAGAAGGGCCTGCGAAAATTTTGACAGTTATTGACCAAGATAAAGTAGAAGCGTTCGATATAGAAATTGTAAGTACAGTTCCGCAAAAGTTCCCTGCAACAAAGGGAATGGTTGTAAAAATTACAGATAAGCGCTTGTTAGAAAAAACAGGTGGGATCGTACAAGGAATGAGCGGTAGTCCTATTGTACAGGATGGGAAATTAGTTGGAGCTGTAACGCACGTATTCGTTAATGATCCAACATCTGGATATGGTGTTCATATTGAGTGGATGTTACATGAAGCGGGAATTAATATTTATACGGATCAGAAAAAAGCAAGCTGAACTTGTATTCAGCTTGCTTTTTTTGTTACTTTTAAATGGAGAAGAAAGAAGGAAAAATCTTCTTATTAATAAAAAAATTTCTTGTTAAGCCGTTGAAATGTTACAAAAGTTTCGCAACGGGTGGATTTTGTTGTAAAATAAAAGTAGAGTATGTATATTCGGCTGTAATCATATGATGGAATATGTAAAAGAACAATAAGAAATGGACGATAAAAATGTTTTTTTGTGATTTTTTCGGAATTTAAGAAAGTTTTAAAGGGGATTTTCACATAATTGTCGAACAATTCATGTAGTCTAGAAGGAAATACTTTTTGCCGGGAGAAACCATTAGTAGGGAGGAAAAGCTGTGGAGAAAATTAAAGTGTGTCTCGTGGATGATAATAAGGAACTTGTATCGATGTTAGAAAGTTATGTTGCTGCACAGGATGATATGGAAGTGATTGGTGTAGCGTATAATGGTCAAGAGTGCTTAAATTTATTAAAAGAGAGACAACCAGATGTACTCGTTCTCGATATTATTATGCCACATTTAGATGGTCTCGCAGTACTAGAAAAAATGCGTCATATTGATCGTTTTAAACAGCCAAATGTTATTATGTTAACAGCATTTGGACAGGAGGATGTGACGAAAAAGGCTGTTGATTTGGGGGCGTCATATTTTATTTTGAAACCATTTGATATGGAAAATTTAACAAGTCATATTCGTCAAGTTAGTGGGAAATCAAGCACTACTATTAAACGACCGCTACCAGCTTTTCGCTCTGTAACAACGTCTGATGGAAAACCAAAAAATTTAGATGCAAGCATTACAAGTATCATTCATGAAATTGGCGTACCAGCTCATATTAAAGGGTATATGTATTTGCGTGAAGCGATTTCTATGGTCTATAACGATATTGAATTACTTGGATCCATTACAAAAGTACTATATCCAGATATCGCAAAGAAATATAATACAACAGCGAGTCGTGTGGAACGTGCGATTCGTCATGCGATTGAAGTTGCGTGGAGCCGTGGGAATATTGATTCCATTTCTTCTTTATTTGGCTATACAGTATCCATGTCAAAAGCGAAACCGACGAATTCCGAATTCATCGCGATGGTTGCAGATAAGTTGAGGCTTGAACATAAGGCGAGTTAATTGTTGATAATATAAGGTTTTTAATGTTTAGTGGTAATGGAAAGTTACCTATACACTTCTTTTCTTACCAACAAATAACGTTAATATAGTTTAAAAAACACCGTCTTTTATTGGTTTGTAAAAATACAAATCAATGGAAGACGGTGTTTTTATATTGTTCAATAGAAGATACAACTATTGCATGGCGTTGGCGATAAATAAAATATTATTAAGGAAAGGGTACAGATTAGTATTGTTGTCCTTTTTTGTATTTCGCTAGTGCTATTAGAGGTTTTCTTTTGAACAGATAGAATATTTAAGTGTTATAAGTCATTGTCGTAATGAATAAGAGGTAATCCCCCGCTGATTAAAGTTTCACTTTATAAGAAAAGTCCTGTACATAACAGGACTGCCTATTCTTTCTCTTGATTTTGTTTTTCTAATTCAACGAGTTTTTGAATTAAAATATGCTGAGGCATATGCATAAGCTGTTCAAGTGGAACGCCGAGAGCTTTAGATAATTTAATAGCTGTCTCTGGTGAAAGTTGTAATGGTCTCATAACAGTACCTCCTTTTTGTATAGTATAACATAAAGTGAAATAAGCATTATTGTAGGGGAATTGCTAGTGGTAGCTCATAAGGTTATGTAAATGCCGTATGGAAAATAGATTGTTTCATTTACAACCTGCAATGATTTTGTGCTAACTTTTAAAGTGTGAGGAAATTTGAGGTGAGAAGATGACGCTTATTTTTGGGCACCGCGGAGCCGCGGGGACGTATCCGGAAAATACGATGGTTTCTTTTCGTGCGGCGGAGAAATTTGGGGCTGATGGAATTGAATTAGATGTGCAGTTCACAAAAGATAATAAAATTGTCGTCATTCATGATGAGACAGTAAATCGAACGACAAATGGAAAAGGTGCTGTTCGAAATTATATATATACAGATTTACGTGCGTTAGATGCGAGTTATACATTTTATGATAAGGTCGGTGTGCAGCCCATTCCTTTATTAGAGGAAGTATTAGAGTGGCTGAAAACAAACAAACTTATTCTTAATATTGAATTTAAGAATAATAAGGTGCCGTACCCTGGTTTAGAGGAAGAGGTAATTACACTAATTCGAAAATATAGCATGGAGGAGCGAACGATTCTATCTTCTTTTAATCATTATAGTATGAAAAAGTGTCATATGATGGCTCCTGATATTGAGACGGCGATTTTATACAAGGATGGATTACATAGCCCTTGGGCTTACGCCGAAAAGATGGGAGCGAGTGCTATTCATCCGAACTACCAGTATATTTCGGATGGAGTTGTAGAGTTAACGATGGAAAATGGTGTAGCTGTCCGTCCATATACAATCAATGATGAGGACGTGATGAGGAAGTTTTTTAAGATGAATGTGACGGCTATTATTACAGACTATCCAGAGCGTGCAAAAGGACTATTACAAGGTAAAAAATGAGACCTTTCTTCAGTGAAGGTCTCATTTTTTTTAGAACCTTGAAATTGTGAGGTATTTCAAGGTGAAGAATTCTATTGCGCTATCCGTGTGCTACTTCGGCATTTCTAAAGAAGAAAGATGTGTGCTAACTGTCCGTAAAAGTCCGATTGGTTCAACTAACCATTCGAAGGGAAAGCGCCTTCGAATGGAAGTTTCACTTTATCTTCGAAATCGAGCTTGTACTTTATTTCGTTTTCGGTCGCGGTATAAAACGAAGCCGCCAAAGATATAAAAACCAATCGCAAAACAGAGTACTCCAATTACAAATTGTAGCCATAAGGCAGGGATAGGAGAGAAAAGAATGCCGAAGACAGTATCTCTCATCAGTTTAATGCCTACTACAGCTAGTAAAATCGGGATAACTGCAAATAGGAGAGCGAGATAACGTTGCATAAGGAAGACTCCTTTTCTGAAAATTTGGTATATAAAAAATGATGTAATAATTCATGTTCGTTTGTCAAGAGGTTTTGGAAGAAGTAAGATAAAGGTGTGAAAAATTTTGCAGAGATGCTGCGGGAGGATTGGTAGCATATGAAACAAAGAGCGTTAATTATTGGAGCGGGTGCTGGAGGTAGTGCGATTCTAGGACTGCTACAAAAATCGAATATATTTGAAGTAGTTGCAATTGTAGATATTAATGAAAAAGCAATGGGAATTCAACTTGCAAAGAGTCTTTATATCCCCACCGGGAGTAATTGGGAATTGTTTGTGCGTGAGGATGTTGACGTCATATTTGATATGACAGGTGATTATAGTGTGTATGAACAAGTTTTGGTGAAGAAAAAAGAAGATTCGCTACTTGTCCCAGGGAATGTTGCGAATATTGGTGTGAAGCTTGCGCATGAAAAGGAAAGGTTGATCGGGCAATTAAAAGATCAAACGCAGCAACGGGATCTTATTTTAAATTCCACACACGACGGTATGATTGTGGTTGATAAAGAAGGGCATGTACTATTATTCAATAAAAGTGCGGAACGGATGACGGGATATAAAAGAGAAGAAGTTGTTAATAAATACATTTTAGAAGTGATTCCAACAAGTAAGTTGCTTCGAATTATTCGTACGAAACAAATTGAGATTAATCAAGAGTTAACGTTAGATAATGGGAAGAAAATTATTTCAACGCGTATTCCGATTTTAAATGAAATTGGAGAGGTGCAAGGGGCGTTTGCAGTTTTTAAAGATATTACTGAAATTGTGAATTTGGCCGAAGAAGTAACGGATTTAAAAGAAATTCAAACATTGCTAGAAGCGATTATTCATTCTTCTGAAGAAGCAATTTCTGTTGTCGATGAACAAGGACGAGGACTTGTGATTAACCCGGCTTATACAAAATTAACGGGTCTTTCAGAAGAAGATATTATTGGTAAGCCGGCGACAACGGATATTGTAGAAGGAGAAAGTATGCATATGAAGGTGCTGCGGACACGCCGGGCAGTGCGTGGTATTCATATGAAAATTGGGCAAAAAAAGAGAGATGTTATTGTAAACGTAGCTCCGGTTATTGTTGATGGGATTTTAAAAGGGAGTGTCGGAGTAATTCGCGATGTATCCGAAATTCAAAAATTAACAGACGAATTAAATAGGGCGAGACAAATTATTCGTACGTTGGAAGCAAAGTATTCATTCGACGATATTGTTGGAACGTCAGAGGAAATTGTGGTAGCGATTGAACAAGCGAAACTAGGGGCGAATACACCAGCGACAGTACTTCTTCGGGGAGAGTCAGGAACTGGAAAGGAATTGTTTGCGCATGCTATTCATAATGGCAGCAATCGGAAGTACAATAAGTTTGTTCGTGTAAACTGTGCAGCAATTTCTGAATCGTTATTAGAGAGTGAACTGTTTGGTTATGAAGAAGGTGCGTTTTCAGGAGCGCGTCGCGGGGGGAAACGAGGCTTTTTTGAAGAAGCGAACAATGGAAGTGTTTTTTTAGATGAAATAGGAGAATTGTCTGCGAATACACAAGCGAAGTTACTTCGTGTGTTGCAAGAGAAGGAAATTGTGAGAGTTGGAGGTACGAAGCCGATTCCAATTAATGTTCGAGTGATTGCTGCAACACATGTGAATTTAGAAAAGGCAATTTTAGATGGTGATTTTCGGGAAGATTTATATTATCGGTTAAATAAAATTCCGATTCATATTCCATCACTTGGTCAGCGTAAAGAAGATATTAGTGAAATTGCCGAGCGATTAATTCAAAAGATTAATCAAGATTACGGACGTAATGTTGAGGGATTAACGGAAGCAGCGGTACAGTACTTACAATCATATGATTGGCCGGGAAATGTGCGTGAGCTTGAAAATATTTTAGGACGAGCAATTATTTTTATGAATTATAACGAGATGTATATCGATGTTCATCATTTACCGCCGTTACATCATGAGGAACAACATGAACTTATTGGGAGTAATTTACTTCCTGAAATAGAAGAAAGGCCTCTTGAAAATTTAGTGGCTGAATTTGAGGGGAATATAATTCATGAGTACTTGTCTAGATTTAACGGGAACAAAACAAAAACAGCACAAGCGCTCGGGATTTCGGTTCGGAATTTATATTATAAGTTAGAAAAGTACGAGTGTGCAAAAAATGGCATGCAATAAATTGCACACCACGCAATATTTTGCGTGGTGTGCATAATGCGACAATATTAGACAGAATTTTTTGTGTAGTTACAAAATGTTGATTTTTCTACGTTTTGAATGCGTTTTCAAAAATATTTAAACGAAATTAAAAAGTTGGCACGCTATTTGCTTTTAATATAAGCGAGGGACGACGAGGAAGGGTTGATTACAAAATATGAAGTTACAAACTTTAATTGATCAAGCAGCAAAGCAACCGAAAAAAACAGTTGCTGTTGCAGTAGCTGAAGATCATGAAGTAATTGAAGCCGTTGCAAAGGCTGTACAATTACAGTTAGCTCAATTTCGTCTATATGGAAATCAAGAAACAATTATAAGTATGTTACAAGAGCATGGATTAGGACCTTCAGAACATATTGAAGTAATCTCTACTACATCTAGCGCAGAAGCTGCTGAATTAGCGGTAAAGGCTGTAAGAGGTGGAGAAGCGGACGTACTTATGAAGGGTAATATTCCAACAGCTAACATTTTGAAAGCAGTATTAAATAAAGAATGGGGTCTTCGCAAAGGCAGTGTATTATCACACGTTGCAACTTTTGAAGTACCGAATTACGATCGCTTTATCATCGTGACAGATGCAGCGATGAATATCGCTCCAGATGTACAGCAAAAAGCGGCGATTGCACAAAATGCAGTTGAAGTTGCCCGGGCAATAGGAGTAGAAGTACCAAAAGTAGCTCCGATTGCTGCTGTAGAAGTTGTGAATCCTGCAATGCAAGCAACGATTGATGCAGCAATGTTAACGCAAATGAATCGCCGGGGTCAAATTAAAAATTGTATCATTGACGGGCCACTTGCATTAGATATTGCTGTTTCACAAATTGCAGCAGAGCATAAAGGAATTCAAAGCGATGTAGCTGGTAAAGCAGATATTTTACTCGTCCCAACAATTGAAGCTGGAAATGTATTATATAAATCGCTTGTATATTTTGCAGATGCAAAAGTAGGAGCGATTATCGCTGGAGCGAAAGCACCGATTGTGTTAACATCTCGTGCAGATTCAGCAGAAACAAAAGTGTATTCATTAGCATTGGCAGTTACGACTGCTTCTAAATAAACTTTCTTGCAACACATGTTTTATTTTCATTTATGGTTAAGGAAATGAATCCGATATAACGGACTAAAATTGAAAAGGGTAAACATATCAAGGGGGAAATTATAATGACATTAGAAATTTTCAAATACTTAGAAACTTACGATTACGAGCAAGTAGTGTTCTGTCAAGATAAAGAATCAGGATTAAAAGCAATTATTGCAATTCATGACACAACTCTTGGACCAGCTCTTGGCGGAACAAGAATGTGGACATACGACTCTGAAGAAGCTGCAATTGAAGATGCTCTACGTCTTGCAAAAGGTATGACATATAAAAATGCAGCAGCTGGTTTAAACTTAGGTGGTGCAAAAACAGTTATTATCGGTGATCCACGCAAAGATAAGAGCGAAGCAATGTTCCGTGCATTAGGTCGTTACATTCAAGGATTAAATGGTCGTTACATCACAGCTGAAGATGTTGGTACAACTGTAGATGATATGGACATTATTCATGAAGAAACAGATTTCGTAACAGGTATCTCACCTTCATTCGGTTCTTCTGGTAACCCATCTCCAGTAACTGCTTACGGCGTATACGTTGGTATGAAAGCAGCTGCAAAAGAAGCGTTTGGTACAGATAGCTTAGAAGGTAAAGTAATTGCTGTTCAAGGTGTGGGAAATGTAGCTTATCACTTATGCAAACACCTACATGCAGAAGGTGCGAAATTAATCGTTACAGATATTAATAAAGAAGCAGTACAACGTGCTGTAGAAGAATTTGGTGCAAGTGCTGTTGAGCCAAATGAAATTTACGGTGTAGAATGTGACATCTATGCACCATGTGCATTAGGGGCAACAGTAAACGATGATACAATTCCACAATTAAAAGCGAAAGTAATTGCTGGTTCTGCAAATAACCAATTAAAAGAAGATCGTCACGGTGATATCGTTCATGAAATGGGCATCGTATATGCACCAGACTATGTAATTAACGCAGGTGGTGTAATTAACGTAGCGGACGAGTTATACGGATACAATAGAGAGCGTGCATTAAAACGTGTAGAAGCAATTTATGACACAATTGAAAAAGTAATCACAATTTCAAAACGTGATGGTGTGCCAACATATGTAGCAGCAGATCGTCTTGCTGAAGAGCGCATCGCAAGCTTAAAAAATACACGCAGCACATTTTTAAGTAACGGCCATAATATTTTAAGCCGTCGCTAATTCATAGAAAAAATAAATGTGAAAGCAGTAGCGACTTCATTTTGCAGTTGCTACTGTCTTTCTGAATAAATGGTGGAGGGAGCAGCCTTGTCCGTGAATCGAATTCTTGTCATTAATCCTGGTAGCACATCTACGAAGATTGGTGTTTTTGATAATGAAAGACCTGTTTTAGAAGAAACAATTCGTCATGATGAAGAACAGATTGGGAAATATAAGCGTATCATTGATCAATATGAATTTCGTAAGCAAACTATTTTAGAGGTTCTTCATTCTCATGGCATTAATATTTCTAAGTTAAATGCTGTATGTGGTCGCGGCGGACTACTTCGTCCGATTAAAGGCGGTACGTATACAGTAAACGAAGCAATGCTAGAAGATTTGAAAAATGGTTATAGTGGCCATCATGCTTCTAATTTAGGTGGGATTTTAGCGTATGAAATTGCTTCTGGACTTAACATTCCATCGTTTATTGTCGATCCAGTAGTTGTAGATGAAATGGAAGATATTGCTCGTATTAGTGGGATAGCAGGCATGGAGCGAAGAAGTATTTTTCATGCGCTAAACCAAAAAGCAGTAGCTCGTACAGTTGCAAAAGAACTTGATCGTAAATATGAAGATTTAAATTTAATCATTGCACATATGGGCGGCGGTATTTCAGTTGGTTCTCATAAAGAAGGAAAAGTTATTGATGTAAATAACGGTTTAAATGGAGAGGGACCATTCAGCCCAGAGCGTGCAGGAACGGTTCCAGTAGGTCAGCTTGTAGAAATGTGTTTCTCTGGCGACTATTACCGTGATGAAATGATGAAAAAAATCGTTGGACAAGGTGGCTTAGTAAGCTTACTTGGTACAAATGATGCAATTAAAGTAGAGAAAATGGTAGAACAAGGCGATCCAGAAGCAACGCTTGTTTATACAGCAATGGCATATCAAGTTGCAAAAGAGATCGGTGCGGCAAGTGCAGTTCTTCATGGTAAAGTAGATGCCGTTGTTTTAACAGGCGGGCTTGCATACAGTAAAATTCTTGTTGATGAAATTAAAGAACGTGTTCATTGGATTGCAGATGTTATTGTGCATCCGGGTGAAGATGAATTACAAGCATTAGCAGAAGGTGCACTTCGTGTACTTCGTGATGAAGAAACTGCAAAAGAGTATGCACTGCGTGAAAAAGAAACAGTAGCTAGGGGTTGAGTGATATGGCAAAAGAATACGATTTAGTCATCGTTGGCGGTGGTACAGGCGGATATGTCGCTGCTATTCGTGCATCACAATTAGGATTAACAACAGCGCTTGTTGAAAAAGAAAACCTAGGTGGTACTTGCTTACACAAAGGATGTATTCCTAGTAAAGCGTTACTTCGCAGTGCTGAAGTTTTTGCAACTGCGAAAAAAGGTGAAGAATTCGGCGTTGTAACAAGCAATGTAGAATTGAATTTTGCAAAAGTACAAGAACGTAAAGAAAAAATCGTTAGCCAACTTCATAAAGGTGTTCAGCATTTAATGAAGCAAGGGAAAATTGATGTGTATGAAGGAATTGGTCGTATTCTAGGTCCATCTATTTTCTCACCGATGCCAGGTACGATTTCTGTTGAATTAGCAAGCGGAGAAGAGAATGAAATGCTTATTCCGAAAAATGTAATCGTTGCAACAGGATCACGTCCAAATTCTTTACCAGGACTTGAACTTGATGGTGAATATGTCATGTCATCCGATCACGCCCTGAAAATGGAAACACTTCCTAAATCTATCATTATTGTTGGTGGCGGCGTAATTGGTATTGAGTGGGCATCTATGCTTGCAGATTTCGGCGTAGAAGTAACTGTACTTGAATATGCAAAACACGTCTTGCCGCTTGAAGATCAAGATGTTTCTAAGGAAATGCAACGTTTGCTTAAGAAAAAAGGCATTAAAGTTGTAACTGGTGCAAAAGTGTTACCAGAAACTTTAGTAAAAGATAACGGTGTAACGATTCAAGCTGAATTGAATGGTGCAAATAAAGAATTTAAAGCTGAAAAAATGCTTGTATCTGTCGGTAGACAAGCAAACACACAAAATATCGGCTTAGAAAATACAGATATCGTTGTTGAAAAAGGCTACATTCAAACAAATGAATATTATCAAACGAAAGAATCGCACATCTATGCGATTGGTGATGTAATTGGTGGCCTACAACTTGCACATGTTGCTTCACATGAAGGAATTGTAGCGGTTGAACATATTGCTAGAAAAGAACCGATGCCAATTGATTACTCGATGGTATCTAAATGTGTATATAGCAGCCCAGAAGTTGCTTCTGTCGGTTTAACAGAGCAAGAAGCAAAAGAAAAAGGTTACAAATTAAAAGTAGGTAAATTCTCATTCCGTGCAATCGGTAAAGCGCTTGTATATGGAGAATCTGATGGTTTTGTAAAACTTGTTGTTGATGAAGAAACAAATGATATTCTTGGTGTTCATATGATTGGACCGCACGTAACAGATATGATCTCAGAAGCAGGTCTTGCAAGAGTATTAGACGCAACACCTTGGGAAGTTGCACATACAATTCATCCACATCCATCATTATCAGAAGCGATTGGTGAAGCTGCGTTAGCAGTTGATGGGAAAGCGTTACACGGCTAAAAGAAATAGCGAGTGTATTGTTCTTGCTTTATAATAGAGCGGGGTAAAAAGGATTTAGGAGGGTGTTAAAATGGCTGAAGTAAAAGAAAAACGCCATGAAGAGCTTGGATTAAGCGATGAGCAAGTATTAGAAATGTATCGCACGATGTTACTCGCACGTAAAATTGACGAGCGTATGTGGTTATTAAACCGCGCGGGGAAAATCCCGTTTGTAATTTCTTGTCAAGGACAAGAAGCCGCACAGGTAGGAGCAGCGTTTGCGCTGGATCGTGAAAAAGACTACGCACTACCTTACTATCGTGATATGGGTGTGGTGTTAGCATTCGGTATGACAGCGAGAGAGCTTATGTTATCTGGATTTGCAAAAGCAGAAGATCCAAACTCTGGCGGACGTCAAATGCCTGGACACTTTGGACAAAAGAAAAATCGCATCGTAACAGGTTCTTCACCAGTTACAACGCAAGTACCACATGCAGTAGGTATTGCGTTAGCAGGAAAGATGGAAGGAAAAGATTTAGTAACATTTGTTACATTTGGTGAAGGTTCTTCCAACCAAGGTGATTTCCATGAAGGTGCAAACTTTGCTGGAGTACACAAGTTACCTGTTATTTTCATGTGTGAAAATAACAAATATGCAATCTCGATTCCTGTTGAAAAACAATTAGCATGTAAAAATGTATCTGACCGTGCAATCGGTTATGGTATGCCAGGATACACAGTAGACGGAAATGATCCGCTTGAAGTATATAAAGCTGTAAAAGAAGCAGCAGATCGCGGACGCCGTGGTGAAGGTCCAACATTAATTGAAACAGTATCTTATCGTTTAACAGCACACTCTAGTGATGACGATGATCGTGTTTATCGTGACCGAGAAGAAGTAGAAGAAGCTAAGAAAAAAGATCCAATCTATACATTTGCAAATTACTTAAAAGAAGTAGGCATTTTAACAGAGGAATCTGAAAAACAAATGTTAGATGATATCATGCATATCGTAAACGAAGCAACAGAATATGCAGAAAATGCTCCGTATGCAGATCCAGAGTCTGCATTAAAGCACGTATACGCGGAATAAGGGGGAACGTTTCATGGCTGTTATGTCTTATATTGACGCGATTACATTAGCAATGCGCGAAGAAATGGAACGCGATGAGAAAGTATTTGTATTAGGAGAAGACGTTGGTAAAAAAGGCGGCGTATTTAAAGCGACAAATGGATTATATGATCAATTTGGTGAAATGCGCGCACTTGATACACCACTTGCAGAATCTGCAATTGCTGGGGTAGCAATCGGTGCAGCGATGTATGGAATGCGCCCAATTGCAGAAATGCAATTTGCTGACTTCATTATGCCAGCGGTGAACCAAATTGTTTCCGAGGCAGCAAAAATTCGTTATCGCTCTAACAATGATTGGACTTGCCCAGTAACAATCCGTGCACCATTTGGCGGCGGTGTTCATGGTGCATTGTATCATTCTCAATCTGTAGAAGCACTTTTTGCGAACCAACCTGGTTTAAAAATTGTAATTCCTTCTACACCATATGATGCAAAAGGTTTATTAAAAGCAGCAATTCGTGATGAAGATCCAGTATTGTTCTTTGAACATAAACGTGCATATCGCTTAATTAAAGGTGAAGTGCCGGAAGATGATTATGTATTACCAATTGGAAAAGCAGACGTAAAACGTGAAGGTGACGATATTACTGTTATTACATACGGATTATGTGTTCACTTTGCTCTTCAAGCTGCTGAAAAATTAGCACAAGATGGCATCTCTGCTCACGTTCTTGATTTACGTACTGTATATCCATTAGATAAAGAAGCAATTATTGAAGCAGCTTCAAAAACAGGTAAAGTTCTTCTTGTAACGGAAGATAATAAAGAAGGAAGCATTATGAGTGAAGTAGCGGCAATTATCGCTGAAAATTGCTTATTTGATCTTGATGCACCAATTGCTCGTCTTGCAGGTCCAGACGTTCCAGCAATGCCATATGCACCAACAATGGAAAAATTCTTTATGGTGAATCCAGATAAAGTTGAAAAAGCAATGCGCGAACTTGCGGAATTTTAATCGGGGGGACTATACATGGCTGTAGAAAAAATTACAATGCCTCAGCTTGGGGAGAGTGTAACAGAGGGTACAATTAGTAAGTGGCTTGTTTCTGTTGGTGATCACGTAAATAAATATGATCCACTTGCAGAAGTAATGACAGATAAAGTAAATGCGGAAGTACCTTCCTCTTTCAGTGGGGTTGTAACAGAATTAATCGCTGGCGAAGGTGATACACTAGCTGTCGGTGAAGTGATTTGTATGATTCAAGTTGAGGGAGCAAATGAAGTAGCTGCAACAGCTGTAGAAGAGAAAACGAAAGAGGCGCCAAAAGCAGAGGTAGCTGCACCGGTATCAGCACCGAAGGCAAAGCAACCAACTGATGGTAAACCGCGTTTTTCACCAGCTGTATTAAAGCTTGCAGGTGAACATAATATTGACCTAGATGCAGTAGTAGGTACAGGAGCAAATGGTCGTATTACACGTAAAGATATTTTAACATTAGTTGAGTCTGGCAATATTCCACAAGTAGGTGCGAAGCAAGAAGCTGCGCCAATTACACAAGAAGCACCAAAAGCAGCAGCTGCATCGGCACCAGCAGCTCCTAAAGCAGAAGTGGCAAAACCGGTATCTGTACCAACAGTACCTGGAGATATTGAAATCCCAGTGACTGGTGTTCGTAAAGCAATTGCTGCAAACATGCTACGCAGTAAACATGAAGCACCACACGCCTGGATGATGATTGAAGTGGATGTAACAGATCTTGTTTCATACCGTAATTCAATTAAAGGTGAATTTAAAAAGCGTGAAGGCTTTAATTTAACATTCTTTGCATTCTTCGTAAAAGCTGTTGCACAAGCTTTAAAAGAATACCCACAAATTAATTCTATGTGGGCTGGCGATAAAATTGTTCAGAAGAAAGATATTAACCTTTCGATCGCAGTTGCAACTGACGATGAATTATTCGTTCCAGTTATTAAGCATGCTGATGAGAAAACAATTAAAGGTATCGCTCGTGAAATTACTGAACTTGCAACAAAAGTACGTACGAAATCATTAAAAGCTGACGAAATGCAAGGTGGAACATTTACGATTAATAACACAGGATCATTTGGTTCTGTTCAATCTATGGGTATTATTAACTATCCACAAGCAGCAATTTTACAAGTAGAATCTATCGTGAAACGTCCAGTAATTATGGATAACGGTATGTTCGGTGCACGTGATATGGTTAACTTATGCCTATCCCTTGACCACCGCGTATTAGACGGATTCATTTGCGGTAAGTTCTTAGGACGCGTAAAAGAAATTCTTGAAAATACATCTGCAGATAATACTTCTGTATATTAATGAAAAAAGCTCGCCAATTGGCGGGCTTTTTTACATATTCAATTTCTCCATATAAGTCGCTCCAGAATGTACACACGGAGAGATCATACGTCATGTCATTGTTCAAGAAATTCACCATATCGGTCAGTTATCTATATGGGCACGTGAAATAGGTAAGGAGCCTGTTTCCGCAAATTTGAGAGGAAGAGGGCTATTCGATAATTAGACTGCCTTTGCCAATTTCGCAATCGGGCCATTTAGTGTAAGAAGAGAAATGAAAATCCATCTCCCTTTATGTCTTAGTTAACACAAACTGTGAATAAAATATTAAAAGAAAACAAGTGAACAAACTGATTTTTTTGAATGTAATGTTCGAAACTAAAATAAGTAGGGAGACGGTGCAATGAGCGAAATAGATAAACAAAATAGATTAAGTAAAGAACCTTTTGCCCATCAAATAACGAAAAAAGGAACGGTAATAATCTATTACGAAGGTAAACAAATTAAAATTGTTAAGGATAGGGAGGCAGAGCGTCTTATAGCAAGAATCAAAGAGGTTGAAGATAATATAACAGCAGTACAGTTATTGTTAGCTAAAATTACGGGTAACTTTAAACGTGGTAATGAGAAATTTGATAAAAATAAAAGTAAATAAACTAAGCCTTTACTTTGTAGTTCGCAAACAATGTTGGAGGGTTTAATAATCGGATGTTATTTTTTGAATAAAACTTAGATTTTTAAACGACTGTATTGTTATATTTTTTAGTGTAGTGAAGTGAAGTATCTTACATCAAGAGTAAACAACTATATTTTTAACCTCGTCCTAAATTTAGAACGGGGTTATAGTTGAAACTTTATAATGTTTTTTACATAGACAATATAATTAAACGCAAACTAAAAGGAGGAATTTAATTAAGGGGTGCCATCTATTATGCATATGCACATATTTGAAGGAGCAAAGCATCTTTCGAGTTTCGAGTGGATGCTCCGTGCTATAGTGGCATATATATTTTTAATTATTGTGGCAAAAGCGATGGGACAACGCTCTATTGCCCAGCTTCGTTTTTTAGATCTTATTCTCGTGCTATTATTAGAGGGAAATCTAACGAATGCATTGTCTGATGAAAAAGTAGGTCTTTTGGGTTCTATGATTACATCGTTTATTCTCGTCGTACTTCATATAGTAAGTTCTATTTTGACATTAAAGTGGGATCGGTGGAGACGGTTTTTAGAGCCTGCACCCATTATTCTTATACATAATGGTTCCGTTCAGTTAAATAATTTAAAGAAAGCGCGGATTACAGTCGAGTATTTATTTTCTGAGCTGAGATTGCAAGGTATAACAGATATTCAAACAGTAAAACTAGCTTTATGGGAAGCAAGTGGGGTTGTTTCTGTATTTCAATATGCGGCACATGAAACAGTGTCTCGAAAAGATATGAAAATATACACAGAACAATCACCTATTACATTTATCTTAATAAAGAATGGGAATATTCAAAAGGATGTTCTCGCTTTGATAGAAAAAACAGAAGAGTGGGTAAAAGACGAGTTAAAGCAGAAAGTACCAATTCAATCGATTCAATTAGCAACGGTAGATGAAAAGGGACAAATAAATATTTTGCTTAAAAAGTAAAAAAAATGATCATTTTTCCATTTTATACATATGATACAATGGTGTGGACAAGGAAATAAAAAGAAAGGTTTGTTGAAATGGGATATGTGGAGGAATTACGGAAAGTAGTTGGTCATCGCCCGTTAATTTTAGTCGGTTCAGTTGTTCTTGTATTGAATAAAGATGGGGAAGTATTATTACAACAAAGACAAGAACCGCATGGAAAATGGGGCCTTCCTGGTGGATTAATGGAGCTGCGGGAGTCACCAGAAGAAACTGCATACCGTGAAGTGTATGAAGAGACAGGCATTCATGTGAAGAATTTGCAGCTTATTAATGTGTTCTCAGGTGCAAAACATTTTGTGAAACTAGAAAACGGTGACGAGTTTCAAGCAGTAACGACTGCATATTATACGCATGATTATGAAGGAGAACCTACTGTAAACAAAGAGGAAGCGATACAAGTAAAGTTTTTTCCGATTACAGAATTGCCAGAGTATATTGTAGGATCGCATAAAAGAATGATTGAAGTATATGTAGAAATGATGCAAAATAAGTGAAAATTGTAATATAATGGTGAAAGAGATGCGAAAACACAGTTCCGGTTGGTAGTCCGGACGCATAATTTTTTTAATCCCGCTACTAACGGGCAGTAGCCCCCTACCTTAAGATTCAGAGAAAGCGAAGAGGGAAGGGGATAACTGCCCGTAAGAGCCCGATTGGTTCAACTAATTAGCAGCAAAAAATCGTGCTGCTAAAAGTTTCACTTTATGTCAGTAACCTTCCCCTCCGGGATGTCCAGCATTTCTGAATATGCTTGTAAAGGAGGGACTGTCAGTGAAATTGACAGTATATCATGACGGTCAGTATTTTGTAGGAATGATTGAGCGAGAAGAAAAAGGGAAGTTGTATGCAGTACGGCACATTTTTGGTGCTGAACCGTCTGATGAAGAAGTGTTTTTGTTTGTAAATGATACGTTATTACCGTATTTTAATCGTTATGCGAAATGCGGAGTAGAAATGAAACAGCAAAAGCGTCCGAAAAATGTAAAGCGCATGATTCGGCAAGCAGCAAGGGAATTAAAAACTTCAAAGTTTACGAAAGCACAAGAAGCGATTCAGTTATCGTATGAAGTGCATAAGAAAGAAAAGCAAGTGCAATTGAAAGAAATACGAGAAATGGAAAAGCGAAAAAAGCGTACGTTAAAAGTGCAAAAAGCGAAACAGAAGCATCGTGGTCATTAAGGAAAACGTCTTAGAGTCCTTTCTCTAAGACGTTTTTCTTAATGGCAAAGCAAGTAAGTTTACTTGTGTTTTCGAAATCATTACTGGTAATATACAAATAGGTATATAAGAGGAGGGAAAGCTTTGATTAACTTCAACTTTTTTATGAATGACGTTGTTCGTCAAGCGCGTGAAGAAATCGTGGCAGCTGGTTATGCAGAATTAACAACGCTAGAAGCTGTAGAGGAAGCACTGCAAAAGAAAGGTACAACACTTGTAATGATAAATTCTGTATGCGGCTGTGCAGGAGGAATTGCTCGTCCAGCAGCAGCTCATTCTATTCATTATGATAAACGTCCAGATCATCTTGTTACTGTGTTTGCAGGTCAAGATAAAGAGGCAACAGCACGTGCCCGTGAATATTTTGAAGGATATCCGCCATCTTCTCCATCGTTTGCACTATTGAAAGATGGAAAGATCATGACGATGGTTGAGCGTCATGAAATTGAAGGTCATGAGCCAATGCAAGTTATTGCGAAATTACAATCGTATTTTGAAGAACATTGTGATGAAATGTAATATGCGTTTTTGGAGCCGTTAAGAATATAATCTTAGCGGCTCTTTTTTATGCATAAAATAAGTTCATTATGCATATAATTATGCAGTGTATAATGATTGATTTCCGTTATGGAGAGAAAAATAAATTTATTTTTATTTTATTTATTGCATAAAAATAAATTTATTGCTACAATACATTCATCGAATAAAGATTCTATAAAATAAATAAATATGCATCAATTAGGAGGGACAGTAATGAAGAAGTTTTTATCAATTTCAGTTGCACTTATTTTAATCATGAGTATATTCACTGCTTGTAGTAAGGATGGAAATGCAGGAAGTGATAATAAAAAGAAAGTGTTAGTTATGGGAACGTCTGCAGATTACAAACCGTATGAATACGTGGATGCAAAAAAGAGTGAAGACATTATCGGTTTTGATATCGATGTTATGAACTATATTAGTAAAGAATTAGGTTATAAAGTGAAAGTCAAAGATATGGACTTTGGTGGGCTGTTAGCATCATTAGAGGCTGGGAAAGTTGACTTTGTTATGGCGGGAATGACACCGACAGCAGAGCGTAAGAAAAATGCTGATTTTACAGAAATTTATTTTGTCGCTAAAAATGTAATCATTTCTAAAGAAGGTTCAAATATTAAAACGTTGCAAGATCTACAAGGAAAAAAAGTAGGAGTACAAACAGGATCTATCCAAGAAGAAAAGGCGAAAGATTTACAAAAACAAGTATCGTTCCAATCTGAAGGACGTGATCGTGTACCAGAACTAATTCAAGAAATTCAAGCAGGACGTTTTGATGCAATTATTTTAGAAGATACAGTAGCAAAAGGATATTTAGAAAAAAATAAAGCGTTAAAGAGTGTGGAAATTCCAGAAGCTGCAGATGAAGCTGGTTCAGCAATTGCGCTTCCGAAAAATAGTGATAAGACAGAAGAATTTAATAAAGTAATTAAGAAAATGAAAGAAAATGGAGAAATGGATAAATTAGTGAAGAAATGGTTTGGCGGCGATAAATAAGCCGCCTTTCCTTCTTCTGGAGAGGACTGACTGAAAATGAACTTGGATTTTTCGCAAATAGCGCCTTCAATACCATATATATTGAAGGGGTTAGAAGTTACATTAAAAATTGTTGTGGTTGCTTCTTTGCTTGGTTTTGCGCTAGGTACGTTATTAGCGCTTTGTAAAATTGCTAGAATAAAAGTTTTAAGTATAATTGCTGATTTTTATACATCTCTTTTTCGTGGTACACCGCTTGTACTACAATTAATGATTATTTATTACGGATTTCCGCAAATAACAGGATATGATATTTCAGCGTTTTTAGCAGCAGTGTTAGCATTTAGCTTAAATTCAGGCGCATACATGTCAGAAGTGATTCGTGCTGGAATTCAAGCGGTTGATAAAGGACAAACAGAAGCGGCAATGGCACTTGGTATTCCATATGGTAAAATGATGCGAAATATTATTTTACCGCAAGCATTAAAAAATATTTTACCGGCACTAGTAAATGAATTTGTTACATTAACAAAAGAGTCTGCGGTTGTGACTGTAATCGGTGCAACAGATTTAATGCGCCGTGCGTATATTGTTGGCGGTGAGACATTGTCTTATTTTGAGCCGCTTTTATTTGTCGGTATGATTTATTATATTCTTGTTATTATTCTTACATTCGTTGGGAAAGCAGTTGAAGGGAGAATGAAGAAAAGTGATTAAAATTAATGACCTTCACAAATCATTTGGAAATAACGAAGTATTAAAAGGGATTACAACAACAATTGGACAAGGTGAAGTGGTTGCAATTATTGGACCATCTGGATCAGGGAAATCAACGTTTTTACGTTGCATGAATGTATTAGAAGTACCATCTAGTGGACAAATTTTGATTGGTGATCAGGATGTAACGAATCCGAATACAAATATTATGGAAGTTCGTCAGCATGTTGGAATGGTGTTTCAGCATTTTCACTTATTTCCTCATATGACAGTGCTAGAAAATATAACGTATGCTCCTCTTACTGTAAAAGGTACCGTAAAGGAAGAGGTAGTAAAAAAAGCAGAAGAATTATTAGAAAAAGTGGGATTACTTGAGAAAAAGGATGCCTATCCGAATCGTCTTTCTGGTGGACAGAAACAGCGTGTTGCAATTGCAAGAGCATTGGCAATGGAACCTGACGTTATGCTATTTGATGAACCGACTTCAGCACTAGATCCGGAAATGGTGAAAGAAGTATTAGAAGTTATGAAATCTCTTGCAACGACAGGAATGACGATGGCAATCGTTACGCATGAAATGGGATTTGCAAAAGAAGTAGCAGACCGTGTGCTCTTTTTAGATGGTGGAAAACTTGTAGAAGATGCGAAGCCGGAGCAATTTTTTACAGCACCGGAAAGCAAACGTGCCCAAGAATTTTTGCAAAAAATGTTGTAACATGTAAACGTTACGTGAATAATAAGGGAAAAAGGATGACATTATGTCATCCTTTTCTTTATACTTACTTTATGTTGAAAGGTAACTACTCAGCCATACATTTCATTTTTCATTTTCCGGCATATAAATTGCTACCATGAAGATAAAAATGGCAATGCATCTCGCTGCCTGTCTTTGTTTTAAAACTTTGCGAGTGGCAGGAAAAGGCACTGACCGCTACTATACATAGCCAGTCCCTCCCAGGCCATTTAAAAAGATGCTTTTCTATCGTTTTTTCATAGAGTGACTGAGTAGTTATGTTGAAAGTACATAATAGGAGCGTTAACATGTTTAAAATTGGATATCGAACAGTGAAAACAGCAGCTGGAACTGCCTTGGCTGTGTGGATTGCTCAATTACTTCATTTGGAGTTTAGTAGCACGGCTGGCATTCTTGTCATTTTATGTGTACAAAATACAAAAAGAAAATCATTAGAAGTATCTATTCATCGCTTTGTAGCTTGCTTACTTTCTCTGGTGTTTGCATTTTTTATTTTTGAATCGATAGGATATACACCGTTGGCACTTGGAGTTTTATTACTTCTGTTTATTCCAAGTGCAGTTATGCTTAAGATTCAAGAGGGGATTGTTACAAGCGCTGTTATTGTTATGCATTTATATTCATTGCAAAAAATTACGTGGTCCATTGTTGGAAATGAGATTGCCATTTTAACGGTTGGAATTAGTGTTGCTTTATTAATTAATTTGTACATGCCAAGCGTTGAAAATGAGTTGGAAGCGTATCAACAAAAAGTAGAAGCGAATTTTAAAACGATCCTTTTGGAAATGGCCGCATATTTAAGGAATCGTGAAAGTGTGTGGAATGGAAAAGAGTTAATTGAAACGGTAACATTACTTGAGAGAGCAAAAGAAGTATCTTTTATAAAGCTGGAAAATCAGTTTATGCGTGAAGATGATTATTACTATCGTTATTTTCAAATGCGTCAGCAACAGTTTGAAATTTTAGAAAGAGTTATGCCGCTAGTTGCTTCGTTATCTTGGTCATATGAACAAGCGGGTATGGTGGCGGATGTAATTGAAAATGTCGGGAATGCAATCCGCCCAGAAAGTACAGGGGTTATATCATTAAGACAGCTTCAAGAGATGCGAGAAATTTTTCGAGAAATGCCGCTCCCAGAAACACGAGAAGAATTTGAAACGCGTGCTAAGCTCGTTCAGCTCGTCTATGAAATAGAACAATTTATACTCATTAAAAGTCAATTTATAGGGAAATATAACATCAAAGAATTAATATAAGAAGGACGGAATGAGCTATGCCATATCTTCTTTCATTTCTATTATTTATTTCCCTATCGCCTCTTTGGCCGCTCGGGGATAATCCGCGTGTTGGCGATCCACTTATAATCGTCAATAAACAAACGAACCGACTTGCATATATTTATGATGGAAAAGTACAAAAAACATTTCCAGTCGGGACGGGTAAAACGAATGATTTAACACCGGAAGGTACATTTGATGTTGTGATGAAGGCGAAAAATCCGTATTATATTGCGAAGAATATTCCAGGTGGTTCACCGGCAAATCCGCTCGGTTCAAGGTGGATAGGTTTTAATGCTAGGGGTACAGATGGTAGTAAATATGGGATACACGGAACGAATCAGCCAAGCTCCATTGGCAAGTATGTTTCGCAGGGGTGTATTCGAATGCATAACAAAGATGTAGAGAAGTTGTACGATCTTATCCCCATTGGAACAAAAGTATGGGTTGTAAAATCAAAAAAATCATTTGAGCAGCTTGCGAAAGAAAAGGGTGCAATTGCTTACGAAGAAAGCCAACAGTATATGTTGGCTTTTTGCTATATTATATCTTGTCTTGACATGTGTACATATAACATGCGTTAATGATAGTAAAAAGTAAAATTTCTATCAGGAGAACTAGTACTTCTCGTGAATACAATATAAGAAAAGATTATATGAAAAGGAGTTGCAACGATGCATACGAATCATAGACTGCCATACATTCAGTTCTTAATTGGTGCTCTTGCAATTATTACTTTCATATTGGCAACTTTTAATATATGTCCATTTTCGTTATCTGTCTTTTCTATTGCTCTGCTTAACTTTACTTTTGCACTAAGCGCTTTTTATGAGCAGCAATATCCAAACTTTGTTCTTTCGCTCGGAATGGGAATTGCCTTTAGTATTGCAGGAGTTATTATTATGACAACATAAAAGGGAGAAAATATCTCCCCCTTTTTTTACCAAAACATGCTTATGCCAGTAAGCAGTGTTGTAACAAGCATTGAAATTAACATGACATAAACCATAATTTTTTGCATTTTTTTACTCATCATGATCCTCCTTGCGAATCTCCTTAATCCTATTGTATATACAAACGAAATTTGGTACAAGGGTCTATTATGAGACATTTTCCACATAAATGCATTTTAACCTTTCAACATATAAGTCTTTGCTATGTTGTAATAAAACATAAGCTGTACTTGCTTTCGTCTTTGGTTTTCATCCTTGCCCGTGGCAGAAATAGGTCCTGATCGTTTCTATGCATGGCCAGATGCTCTCGCCCTCCTAAAAAAGCGCTTTTTTATCTGTAAAATTTGAATTGTAACTAGCAGAGATAAAGAAAGCTTCAATTGATCAAAATTTCACTTTATATATCTTCTCCTTCGAAACTTTTCCAGAATTCTGTTATAATAGTCATTGTTACATACATAACAGGAGGCGCATTCTCATGATTAATCAAGAACGTTTAGTGAATGAATTTATGGAACTTGTGCAAGTAGACTCTGAAACAAAATACGAAGCTGAGATTTGCAAAGTGTTAAAAGAAAAATTCTCTTCTTTAGGCGTTGAAGTATTTGAAGATGATACAATGGGTGAGACTGGTCACGGTGCTGGAAACTTAGTTTGTACATTACCAGCAACAAAAGAAGGCGTAGATACAATCTACTTTACTTCTCATATGGATACAGTTGTTCCTGGTAAAGGAATTAAGCCTTCTATTCAAGATGGTTATATCGTATCTGACGGTACAACAATTTTAGGTGCTGATGATAAAGCTGGACTTGCATCTATGTTTGAAGCAATTCGCGTGTTAAAAGAGAAAAACATTGCGCACGGAAAAATAGAATTCATCATTACAGTTGGTGAAGAATCAGGTCTTGTTGGTGCAAAAGCATTAGATCGTGAACGCATTACAGCGAAATATGGTTATGCATTAGATAGCGATGGAAAAGTTGGAGAAATCGTTGTTGCAGCACCAACGCAAGCGAAAGTAAATGCAATCATTCGCGGGAAAACAGCTCACGCTGGTGTAGCACCAGAAAAAGGTGTATCTGCAATTACAATTGCAGCAAAATCCATCGCGAAAATGCCACTTGGCCGTATTGATTCTGAAACTACTGCGAATATCGGTCGTTTTGAAGGTGGTACACAAACAAATATCGTTTGTGACTATGTAGAAATCTTTGCTGAAGCACGTTCTTTAGTAGACGAAAAAATGCAAGAGCAAGTTCGCAAAATGAAAGAAGCATTTGAATCTACAGCGAAAGAAATGGGCGGAGAAGCAGAAGTAGAAGTAAAAGTAATGTACCCAGGATTTAAATTTGCTGATGGCGACCACGTTGTAGAGGTTGCGAAACGTGCTGCTGAAAAAATCGGTCGTACACCATCACTTCACCAAAGCGGTGGCGGTAGCGATGCAAACGTAATTGCAGGTCACGGTATTCCAACAGTAAACTTAGCAATTGGTTACGAAGAAATTCATACAACAAACGAAAAAATTCCTGTTGAAGAACTAGTGAAAACAGCAGAATTGGTTGTTGCGATTATTGAGGAAGTAGCGAAGTAATCAAAGAATCGACCAAGTTGAAACGCATGGGTGAAATAACCCATGCGTTTTTTATTGCTTTACGTAAATGATTTTCAGCCATATAAATACAAGTTGAAAAAAGACATATAAACCCTTTTCTTTTTAGATGGGCAAGAGCATCTGGCTGTGCATAGTAGCGGTCAGGGCCTTTTCCTGCCACATGCGAGATTTTAAAATAAAGGGAGAAAATGAGTACAAGTCAATTTTTTTCTCCATAGCGCGGCTTTTACGTCGGAAAATTAAAATGGATTTGTACAGCTTAACAATGCAATAGTTCTTTTAGTGTTTTTACATTTTGGTGATAAATTTGCGGAGAAGGCCAATTTTTGTAGTCGTTAGGTAACGGAATCGTTTCGATCTCATTGTGTTTTTGTGCAGTGACAGTTAAGTTATGTATATAATCGATTATTTGTAAGAAATTCAGCTTTGTACCTACCGAGCCATGACCTGGTATAGCTATATCGATATCCATCCGTTCAACCTCTTTTAAAATACGAATCCAATTTTGCGGATTTGATTCTTCAAAAAATGTAGGATGGCAATCAACAAATAATAAATCACCCATGAATATCACTTTATCTTCTGGGATGTATAGCATAGCATCGCAAAGGGAATGTCCCCCTCCTAATGTGAAAAGCTTTGCACTACGTTTCGTTCCAAGGAACATAACTTCATCTTTAAATGTTTGTTGAGGTAGTACTAACTCGAGTGTAGGTAATGAAATTTCTAACTCACTTAAAAAATTAATTTGATGTTCTAAATTCATATCATAAGTTTGCGTTACTTGGTTCTGTAAAGATTGAATATAATTTCTTAGACCATGAATATCATTTTTTTGTTTTGTGATTCTTGATGGATGAGTAGTCTTCATTTTGTCATATGTCATTTCACTTGAAATAATCGTGCTATCTTTAAACGTTTGGTTCCCTCGAATGTGGTCTCCGTGCCAATGACTGTTGATTACCCAAGTAACGGGCTGATTTGTTATCGCTTCTGCTGCATATTTTAAATCCTCAGAAGCTTGTTGGGTATTAAATGTATCAAAAACAATAGTTGTATCCCCTAAATCAATAAAGCCAGCATTTGCTGCAGCACCGCTACCTTCTTTTGCAATTGCCGCATAGATCCCGTTACGAATTTTTTCGAGCCTAAAATGTTTGCTATCAAATTCTTCGTTCATTTTCTTCTCTCCTTAAGTGTGTTCGTTATTTTGATTCTATTGCCTTTACAAGACGAATAAACCAGTACAGAAAAATCCATGGAAGAATGTACAAAGTTGAAAAAGACAATAGAGATGAAAGAAGCCAGTAAGCATTAATTCCTATGATTGGAAGTAGGAAATAGATGAGTAACAAAAAGAAAATAGAAAGTAAAATGAGATAAAGGGGTTTTAGATGTGTAGTCATTTCTATTTTGCCTCCTTAAAATTCCCGTGTGGACATACTTCTATATAGTAACGATTCCATCCTTTTAAATATTGATTTTTTTACAAGTTTTTTGATAAAATAAAGAACAAACGTTCCTTTGGTGGTGAGAAAGATGCGTGAAATGTATCCGAAAAATGGCCGTGTCATTTTACATGTTGATATGAATTGTTTTTATGCATCTGTTGAAATTGCCCGTGATGCATCGTTGCAAGGAAAACCATTAGCGATAGCTGGCAATGCGAAAGAACGAAAGGGCATTATTGTAACGTGTAGTTATGAAGCAAGGGCGAAGGGAGTTCGTGCAACCATGCCTGTTTGGGAAGCAAAGCGGCTATGCCCAGATCTCATTATAAAACATCCAAACTTTGAGTTATATCGAGAGGCTTCTTTTGCATTGTTTCAAATTCTGGCACGGTTTACAGAAAAAATTCAACCAGTCTCAATTGATGAAGGATATTTGGATATTACAGATTGCTACGGGCTCGGTTCGCCGTTAGAAATTGCTCAAATGATTCAACAAACATTACTTACAGAATTACAACTTCCGTGTAGCATTGGGATTGCTCCAAACTTATTTCTAGCTAAAACAGCCTCTGATATGAAAAAACCTCTAGGTATTACAGTACTTCGTAAACGTGATATACAAGCGGTGCTTTGGCCACTTCCAGTTGGGAAAATGCATGGGATCGGAAAGAAAACAGCAGAAAAATTAAAAGATGTACATATACACACGATTGGGGATTTAGCTACTGGAACAGCCTCTATTATTCGTTCTGTAATTGGAAATCATGGATTGGATTTACAACAACGGGCAAATGGTATCGATAATAGAGATGTTGATCCAAGTCAAATGGGGCAATATAAAACGATTGGAAATTCTATAACGCTGCCAAAAGATGTAGACGAAGAGCAGGAGTTGTTAAGTACGTTAGAGCGCTTGTCTCAATCTGTTAGCAGGAGATTACAAAAACGTACCCTTGTTGCATATAATATTCAAATTACGATTAAATATTATAATCGCCGAACGATTACGCGCAGTAAAATGTTAGAAAATGCAGTTTGGGAATGGCGGGATATTTTTCAGGCGACAATACGGTTATGGAAAAAACATTGGGATGGTGACCCTGTCCGATTACTTGGAATAACTGCTTGTGAATTAGAGTGGAAAACAGAAGCAATTAAGCAGCTTGATTTATTTTCATTTGAAGAAGATGCGAAAGTAGAACCACTTTTGACAGTGATGGAGCAATTAAATGATAAATATGGAACGAAGATTATTCAGCCTGGTAGTCAATTGCTTCGGCAACAAGAGAGAACATTTCAACAAAATTTAGAGAATAAATTTACATAAAAAATTCGTATGTAAGTTTATGTACTATATATACAAGTTAAAAACCGATATAAAAACTCTTTTTTTAGAGGAGGACGAGAGCGTCTGGCTGTGCATAAAAGCGGTTGGGGCCCTTTCCTGCCACATAAAGGGAAATGCAGGTCATCATGTTATATTCTACATGGCAGCGATTTATACGTTGAACAATGAAAATGTATTTGTATATACTAAAAATCTCGCAGGAGATATCTTCTGCGAGATTTTTAGTATATTTGTTCTTCTTAAGAAACGTAATCAATCTTATACTCTTGTTTGGTTAATACTAGTACTTTTTTTGCTATTTGGAGTTATTTCATTAGCGATTTCCATACTTGCCAAGTTTAAATTTGTTGGCATAATTGCTCTTGTTCTATTTTGCATGTCCCGAAATAACCGCTGCAACGGTGTTATCATATTGAAGTTTCGGCTTGCTACTAATCCAAAAACTGTTCCTATACCTAGTAAAGAAATCCAAATCCAGTTTCTATTAGTTCGTCTAATTCCAAATAATTGAAACACTCGGCGCGTTCCTCTTCCGAAATTGAATAATGATATCAACCAATTTAAAATGTTCATTTTCGACTCCTTGTAAAAAAATTAGGGATAGATAATTAACGCCACTCCCTATGGTTTATATTGTTGATATTTATAAGGATTTATGATGGCAACTTATGTTAATATTTGATATTCTTCTTGCCTAAATATTTTAAATAAAAAGGTAACGGAGGCAGCATCAATGTTTTTTGGATAATTGATTTGTGTGCATAAGTACTGCACTTAATCTGTATTTCCTATTCATATAAAACATAAAAAGATATCGGAAGCCGATATCTTTTTATGTTTTATATAGAAAAGCTTTCGTAAATTACAATGTCTGTATTGGTTGGAGTAGAAATGCGCTGTGCATAATATGTGATAGAAGAAGGGATATATTCTGGTACGGTTTGAACTGTATGCAATGCTATATATTCATGAATTAACTCTTTTAACGTAGACCATTGTAATTCTGCTGGTGTTTCAGAAATAAATAAACTTACCCAACGATCAAAAGAAGAAGAAAAGTCAGTTTGTAAACGAAATGCTTCTTTCATGGTTTAGCCACCTTCTATAAATGATACTATTATTTTACTACAAAACACGAATGAATGTGTTTTTAAAAATTGTTAACGTTCGTTTTGTGTAGTTGTCTATATGGGCTGTTCATATAAAGTTGAGTTGCCATTTTTGTTTATATTCCGTAAGATAACAATAGAGATTATGAAATGCTTGGAGGATGCAACGTGGAATTTGTATTTTTAGGAACAGGAGCTGGCGTTCCGGCAAAAGGAAGAAACGTATCAGCAATAGCTTTGCAATTATTGGAAGAGATAGGTGAAACGTGGCTATTTGACTGCGGCGAAGCAACGCAGCATCAAATTTTACATACATCAGTGCGTCCGCGTCGCATCGAGAAAATATTTATTACGCATTTACATGGGGATCATATTTTTGGACTGCCAGGTTTGTTAGGAAGCCGTTCGTTTCAAGGAGGGACAACGCCGTTAACTGTATATGGTCCAAAAGGGATTAAACAGTTTGTTGAAGTCGCCTTGTCAGTAAGTACAACACATGTGAAATACCCACTAGAGATTATCGAAATTACCGAAGAAGGTATTGTATATGAAGATAAACAATTTCTTGTGGAAACGAAGCGATTATCACACGGTATTGAATGTTTTGGGTATCGCATTGTAGAAAAAGATATTCCAGGGCATCTTCTTGTAGATAAATTATTAGAAGAAGGAATTAAACCAGGACCACTCTTTAAGCGTTTAAAAGATGGAGAAACTGTAGAGCTTGAAGATGGACGTGTACTTTGTGGACAGGATTTCATCGGACCATCACAAAAAGGGCGAATTATTACAATTTTAGGAGATACACGTTATTGCGAAGCGAGTATTCAATTAGCACAAGATGCTGATGTACTTGTACATGAAGCGACGTTCGGTGCGGAAGATTCACAGCAAGCTCATGATTATTACCATTCTACAACAGAACAAGCGGCAAATATTGCGATGCAAGCAAATGTAAAACAAATGATTCTAACTCATATTAGTTCTCGTTATCAAGGGGAAGCATGTAATATGCTTCTTGAAGAAGCAAAGCGAGTATTTCCAAATACGGAAATTGCAGCGGACTTGAAACGTTTTCTCGTATCAAGATAACGAAAAAACAATGGAGCTGTCTCATAAGTCGAATTTTTGACTATGTGACACTCCTTTTTGTTTTAGAAGCGTTGATATACCAATGTTTTTAAAATAAAAAGAAGAAACTACGCTTGAACTGCATATGTGAAAAAAAGTATGTCCTTAATTTGAAATATAAAAAAATTTAAAATCTGCAAAAAAGGGGTTATAATGAAAGCGTATTCATTATAATTGTACAGTATAAGATTATATTTTGTTTGTTTTTGTAAAGAAAAGTAGTAAATCAACAAGTGACAAGAGAGCGCTTATATATTATGATAGCTGATGGTGTGTGTCAATTTAATGAATAATTTATATAAGTGTTTTGAATGAATTATATAAGTTTATTAGAACATATACAAAAGCAAAGAAAACAGCAATTTAATAGACTATTAGTAAGTAACTTTTTTGTAATGAAGATTTAGGGGGAACTATTATGAAATATCGTTCAGTTTTTGATATTATTGGTCCGGTTATGATTGGACCATCTAGTTCGCATACAGCAGGTGCAGCAAGAATGGGGCAAGTTGCTCGTCAACTGTTTCGCCATGAACCAGAAAACGTTACCATTTCGTTATACGGTTCGTTTGCAAAAACATATCGAGGTCATGGCACGGATGTAGCACTTGTAGGAGGAATACTAGGATTTGAAACGGATGATCCTCGCATTCCGCAAGCGCTTGAAATTGCAAAAGAACGTGGAATTAACGTTACGTTTATTGAAGAAGAAGCACAAGCAGTCCATCCAAATACAGCGAAAATTCGTTTATATAAAGATGAAGATGAAATTGAAGTCGTTGCTTGTTCAATCGGCGGTGGGAAAATTGAAGTAGTGGAGCTAAATGGGTTTGATTTGCAGTTAACAGGTACAAGTCCGGCGCTTCTAATTGTAAATAATGATCGTTTCGGAACAATTGCTTCTGTTACATCTATTCTTGCAAAGCACGAAATTAATATTAGTATGATGAGTGTTTCGCGTAAGGAAAAGGGAAGAAAAGCGCTAATGGTTATTGAAACAGATGAGTTGTTAGCAGATGAAATCATCGATGAAATTAAAGCGCAGCAAAATATTTGTCAAGTAACAATTATGGATTAATAGCAGGGGGGACACATCATGTTTCGGAATGTAGCGGAACTAGTTGCACAAGCAGAAGAGAAAAATGTAAAAATTGCAGAGATTATGATTCAATGTGAAATGGAAACAAGAAAGCTTTCTCGTGAAGAAGTAATCGCTGGTATGGAAAAAAACTTAGTTGTAATGGAAAAAGCAGTTGAGCGCGGAATTCAAGGTGTGAAATCTCCGACTGGACTTACTGGTGGAGATGCAGTGAAAGTACAGGCGTATATGAAAAGTGGAAAAGGTTTGTCTGGGGATACAATTTTAGATGCAGTAAGTAAAGCTGTCGCAACGAATGAAGTAAATGCTGCAATGGGGATTATTTGTGCAACGCCAACAGCTGGTTCTGCGGGGACGGTACCAGGTGTGCTATTTGCATTAAAAGAAAAATTAAACCCAACGCGTGAAGAAATGATTGAATTTCTATTTACAGCTGGTGCATTTGGTATGGTTGTAGCGAACAACGCTTGCATTGCCGGGGCTGCTGGTGGGTGTCAAGCGGAAGTTGGTTCAGCAAGTGGGATGGCAGCTGCAGCTGCTGTTGAATTGGCTGGAGGTACACAAAAGCAAGCAGCAACAGCAATGAGTATTGCACTTAAAAACATGCTCGGATTAGTATGTGATCCTGTTGCAGGACTTGTAGAAGTACCGTGTGTAAAACGTAACGCAGCTGGTGCATCAAATGCGATGATTGCAGCTGATTTATCATTAGCTGGTGTAACGAGTGTTATTCCGTGTGATGAAGTAATTGAAGCAATGTATCGCATTGGACAAACGATGCCAAGTGCACTTCGTGAAACCGCAGAAGGTGGTCTTGCAGCAACGCCGACCGGCCGTCGTTTACAGGAAGAAATTTTTGGGAAGAAAAGCGAATAGGGAAAAACCTTGCTAACTCAGCAAGGTTTTTTATTTTTCACTTACAAACTTCTCTAACGTTTCACCAAGCTCATGAGAACGTTTTGTTGCTTCTGTAATACATTGAATTAGTGCTTCTTGAAATTGAAAGCTTTGCAATACTTCAATGCCAGCTTCTGTCGTTCCTCCTGGCGATGTAATTTCTTTTCGTAATATAGAAGGGTGCTTTTCGTTTGTTTTTAACATCTCTGCGGCGCCAATCATTGTTTGGAGAATAAGTGATTTTGCAACAGTTTCCTCTAAGCCAATTTGTTTTGCTGCGTTTTCCATTGCTTCCACAACGTAATAAATATAAGCTGGACCGCTTCCTGATAAAGCGGTAACAGCATGCATATGCTTTTCTTCTACAACAGACACAAGACCAATTGTTTCAAAAAGCGTTTTTGCAAGCATAATATGTTCATCTTTTGCATGAGCAGAAGGAGAAATGGCAGTAGCAGATTTTAAAATTGCTGATGATGTATTTGGCATTGCCCTAATAATAGGAACATCCTTTTTCAGTAAAGTGACAATGGATGTCGTGGATACGCCAGCTAGTAATGAAATGATTAATTGATTTTTGGTAATATAATCTCGTAATGGAGTAAGAGCCTCCACAACATCTTTCGGTTTCATTGCTAAAAATATAATATCAGCGTGAGTAATCAGCTCTTTTCTATCATGTGTACCATGTACACCGTAACGATGATGCAACTCTTGCAGCCTTTTTTTATTAGAGTGATTACTAACAACAATTTGTTCTCCTTTTATAACTTGGGCTTGTAATAATCCAGCAATTGTAGCTTCGGCAATTGAGCCTGCGCCGACAAAAGCGATTTTTTGTATTGACATGATGTGTCCCCCTTTTACTATGCGTATGCGAATAGTTTGTGTGAATAACCCCTCCTTATCCACCTCACGGTCTGATTGAAGAAGGGGCTTCCTGTTTCATAGACCGTTGCGTAGTGGGGTGTCCCACTGCGTCTTACACAGTCTCCACAGGCGTAGATTATACTGTTCGGACATAACCTTGCCCTACAGTTTATAGG
>NZ_FOLV01000079.1 GCF_900112415.1 Bacillus sp. 491mf | reverse complement strand
CCTAAACAGTCGGCTCCGCTTTTCTTTATGATCCAGCTCCAGCGGCTAGAACAGTCGGTGGCTTCGCGTCTTCCGCCGAGGCAAAAAGCGCCTCTATGTCAGAAGCTCCATCCTCCTCTTGTTCTGAACGAGCCGCTTCCGCTTTTCTTTATAGTTTAATATGCTTGGACAACTTTTTCATATATAATGAGCGAATTAAAAGGAAAAAGAGAATTTCAACCGTTCCAAAAATGATAAGGACAACACTAACTTCAGTAAACAAGGTTAATGTTGTTACGCCTTTCCACATTTTTGAAGCAAATATCGTATGGATAGAAGCCATTATATAGGGTACAAAAAATAAGATAGCAAGCTGAATGGTAGCTGACCATTTCATTTCTGACTGTGTTAAACCAATTTTTGTAATCGTAATATATTTGTCTTGTTCATTCGTTAAATCCGTATACATTCGGAAATATAGCACGCTTCCAGCCCCGATAAAGAATATAATACCAAGGAACGTACCAATAAAGAAAAAGGAAGCATTTTGGAGTTTCGCTTCGTATAGTGAATTACTTCTTTCAAAAGCTTCATATAAACGCTCTTTCGAATGAATTTGTTGGCGATCCGCATAAAGCTTTTTGATGAATGATTCTGCAATTGTATGCGCATTTTCCCAATTCTGTACTTTAAAGTTATATAACGTCATATGTTTCATAGCATAGGATAGGGATTGTACCGTATTGTCGGATAAGACGATTACATTTGAAATAATCCCAGAGGGTGTCACAATTTTATCACCTACACCTTGCACGTGTAATTTCAAGGACTGTGGAGAAAGGATAATCGGCTGTTTTTGGCGCGATTGGTCCCATTTCCCAAACATAAGTTCATAAGAGTACCCAGGGAGTATATATGTTTCATCATCTTTCAAGACCAGCTTTTTATAATGTAATGCAGTAGCTAACTGATTATAATCACTTTGCTTTAATACATATACTTCATCTTGATAGGGAAAATCTGAACCATTTTGTAACGATACACCATACAAGTCTACTTTTATTTTGTTGTATTCAAATTTCTCCTTTTTTAGTTGCTGTTCTAACCAGTTGATATGCGGCGAAGCGATCGGATTCGCATCATAAGAAAGATAAGTGAATGCGAATGGGTTATCATTCATAATTTGTGCCTTTGTAAATTTCCCAAATCCATAGATAAAAGTAATCATCGTAAAGGCGAGAGTGGACAACATCGTTACGACAAAGAGCATATTAATATTTGTACGAATACGGCTTGCTAAGTCAGAAATCCACAGCATATTAATTCGTTTCATATAAAACTTCCGTCTTTTTTTCAACAGATGAATGAGCAGAAAGCTAGTTTGTGAAAAGAAAAAGTATGTCCCAACGGTCACTAGTGTTGGAATGACAAAAATGCTAGAGAGAACGTATAGTATACCAATCGTATCACTTATTGAGAGAAAGTACTTTGGACATCCTGCTAGCGTGTATCCAGATAGTAAGCATAAAATGCCAAACAAGGAAACGATGATAGATGGTTTTTTTTCATTTTGCTTTATTTTTCCTTCTTTTAAAAGACGTACAGCTTTTCTCGTTCGAATTAAAACAGGGGTGAAAGCTGATACGAAGACAAAGAGTCCAAGAAAGGTTGATGTTGTTAACAGAATTGCACCTTTTGGAAAATATAAATATAATCCAGGCATGTGCGTAATTTTTGCTGTTACTAATAAGAAAAGTTGTGAAAATACAATACCAACTTGAATCCCGATAAAAATAGAAAGAAGTCCAATTAACATATTCTCAATGAAAATGAGGCGTTTTAATTGCTTTTTGGATATCCCTAAAACAGTTAAAATGCCAAATTGTTTTTTTCGAACTTTTAAAAACGTACCGGTAGAATATAGTAAAAAGAAAAATGAAAAGAATACAATAACAGCCTCAGATACTCTCATTAAGGTGTCGATACCGGAAGTTGTGGTAGCATTTTGTAAACGAGGATGAAATAAATACACGGCAAATGAAAAGAAAATTGTAATGGAAAAGGAACTGCTTAGAAAGTAGGCAAAATAAGCACGGGAGTTACGTGTTACGTTCTTAAATGCAAATTGCCAAAATGTCATATTTTTATCCTCTCAGTCTTAAAGTCATTCTTATATGTTGTAAAAGTGTATAAGGAAAGGATTCCTCATACACTTTGTCATAAAGCTATATAAACCCATTTGTCGTGGCTATGCAAACAAAACAAGACCACCACTTGCTGTCTGTCTCTCTTTGTTTTAAACCATGCCCGTGGCAGAAGCTCTCGCTCATCTAAAAGAAAAGGTTTTTAGGTCGTTTTTTCAATATAAGTTACTCTCCATCCGTTTTATTTAGTGCAGCATTATGGAAAATAATTTTAATACTTGTTCCTTTACCAACCTCAGAATCTAATTTGACAGAATGACCTAAATAAGAGCAAATTTTACTTACAATATATAAGCCCATACCAGTAGATTCTCCAAACGTTCGTCCATTTTTTCCTGTATAAAATGGTTCAAACACACGGCGAATATCTTCTTGCGGAATACCGACACCTTCATCACGCACTTCTAAAATAACATCTTTCCCGTTTTGAACAGCAGATAAGAATACTTTTTTTCCTCTTTCTCCTGAATACCGAACCGCATTTGTCATTAACTGATAAATAATGAATTTCAGCCACTTTGCATCAGAAGCAACCATTACATCAGAATGCACTTCTAAAACAGGGAAGACACCGTTTCGGATAAATAGTTCTTTTAAGCTATTTATATTTTTTGTAACTGCGTCTTTTAACGAAATAGTTTCTACATGAAAGTCTTCATGGAAATTATTTAACCGCGCCATATATAATGCCATATCTAGTCCTTGGTTTAATTTTTCAATCTCTTGTTTAAATTTTGGAATAAGATGCTCATCTTCCATTTCAAGCACCATTAACTGCATAATAGAAACAGGCGTTTTCATTTGATGTACCCATTGGTTAATAAACATTTGATGCTCTTGCTGTTTTACTTCATATGCCTGTAATTCTTTTTGAAACAGACGATATTGTATACGAACCAGCTCATTTACGCCATGCGGCATAGGGGCAGTTGCTCGTTCAATGAACGCATCTTCTATTTTGTCAGGCAGTTGACTTAGCCTTTTATATAATCTGCGATTTCGAACGTAGCGATAAGCGAGAAAACAAATGAATAGGTACAAACTTAGTACAATAAAATAAAATTTGTTGTTTTTAAAACCATCAACGGTATCGTACAAAACGAAGATGATAACAAAGTTTAAAATGTAAAGAAGGAAGAAGTCAATGTGATCACGTAGAAATAACTTCATACTTTATTCGCTCCAAGTTGCGTTTAATCGATAGCCTAAGCCGCGTACAGTTTCGATTGCATTTTCGATTCCAAGCTCAGTGAACTTTTTACGAAGACGCGTAATATTTACGTTTAATGTATTTTCTTCAACAAAACTTTCATCATCCCAAAGTGCCGACAACAAATCTTCTCTGTTTGCTGTGCGAGGGTGTTTAGAAAGAAGCATCTCTGCTAGAATTGCCTCTTTTTTTGTGAGCAATACGTTCTCATTTCTAAAGTGAAGCTCTGGTCTTTCAGGATATAGTTTTAATCCGTCCACTTCAACGATGCGTTCTGTCATACTCGGTGCATAGTCACCGTATATGCGGCGTAGTTGCCCTTTAATTTTTGCCATTACAACATCATAATGAAACGGTTTAGTAATATAATCATCAGCACCGCTTTCAATCGCCATAATTTGCTCCATTTCACCAGCGCGAGCAGAAATGAAAACAATTGGACAAGTGGATTCATGACGAATTTGGCGGCACCAGTAGAAACCATCAAACTTCGGTAAATTTACATCTAATAAAACAAGATGTGGTTTTGTATGATTAAATGAAGCCATAATATCATCAAAGTTATCTGCGATAATTGCTTCGTAACCGTATTTTTGAATGTGAGATTGTAGTAAAGATGAAATACTAGGATCATCTTCTACGATTAAAATTTTATACATATGTAAATGCCTCCTCTAACTTTGTGTATATAGTATATATAGTGTAACATTTGTTTTCTTCGTTTTCATTATGTTGACGATACCCCATGTATAAATTTTCTCAACGTAAAGATTACATATATTTCTAATGAATATATTCAAAAACACAAACTACTAATTTACAATTAATTATGAATTGTACAACAAGATGAAATGCCTTAATAATATTTTATAGTAGAGGAGTCTATAAATGAAAAAAATATTTTCCTTCTTGATGATTGTATCGGTGTGTATATTTGTATCTGCGTGTTCCAGTCAAACAAAATCAGAGACAGAAATGAAATCTGACAGTGGAAAAAATTCCACAACGTCTCAACCAAATGTAAAAGTTAAGCCTTATAAAGAACCATTAACTCAAGTAGGAGATAAAGCGCAGCATGCATTTGGAATGTTTGTCTTGAACCAATTGAGTGAACCAAATACGACTATTGAACTGGGACCACTCAATATCAAAGTGGAGCGAATTAAAATCGTACGGGGCACAGAAGTAAGTGATATCGGAAAGTATAATTTAGAAGAACGAGGATTGAATACAGAGGAAATGAATGCAATTCAACTAACAACCACTTTAGAAAATACTTCGGATCAACCGCTCGATTTGGGGAAAGGTCCCATAAAAACACTAGTTTTAAGTAACGGAGAACAAGTAGATGTGTATAAAATGGATGCAGATCCGAAAGATCGGAGCTTAAAGGCAAGAGAAAAAATGAAATTTACGTTAATCTGTTTTCTATCTCAAGCTCCGAAAGATCTAAAAGATGTAAAAGTGACTACAGATGTAGTGCGAGATAAAACGACCAATAATGAGGTAAGCGCTCTGAAAACCGTAGAGATTAAAATGTGAGTAAAAAAGGAATGAACCAAGCCTGCATGGCTTGGTTCATTCCTTTTTTATTATTTTATAATTAAAATGAACAATAGCTAACAACTGGACTAGATGAACCAGTTTTAATAAAATAATCAGGAGCATAACCATAATTTAGATCGCCGCGCCAATAATTATCATGTACCAAATCCCAAACTTTACTTCCATAGTAGGATTCACCATTAACATAGCAGTATAAAAAGAGGCTGTTCCCATCTGGAATATCTGTTTCAGTCCGCGTACCATTGATTGTTGGAGTGTTACGAAGATCCAAACCTGCGCCACCAGTCTTTTGAACTGGATAGTACCCCTGAGCATGGGAGACATCCTGATTTGCAAATAAAACAGAACCAGCTACTGCTATTGAAGCTATTGAGAATGCAATCTTTTTAAACATGTCTTACCTCCTAATATATTTTTGGTTAGTTTAATAGGGGATTCCCCCCTCATGCCTATCAAACTAAGATAGGTAAATAGTTAATCTTTCTTGGTAAGCATGAGGGAGTGCCCCCTAAAAATATATGACTCTACTATAAAATACATATAAAAAATGGTAAAAACAACAATAAAAGTGATATTTTGTTATTTCTCAACTTTAATCTTTATTTACATAACATGAATAAAGACTTGAAGAATTTATTTATTATTTTCAAACCAGTCCTTAAATGTTTCTCGAGATTGTTCCCCTAAAACTCGATTCATTTCTTTTCCATCTTTATAAGAAATAATTGTAGGTGTCCCTTTTATTTGAAACATATTCCAACCGTTTGGATAATCTTCTAAATTCATAACTTGCATATCAATATTCATGCTTTTAGCCAAAGGAACTACAATTGGGGAAATTTTTGAGCAATGAGGACATGCTGGCTTGTAAAAATAAACAATTTTTGCTTTGTGATTCGAAATATCTTGTTGTAATTGTTCTGGTGTAATTTGATTTTCATAATAATTAATTGTTTCTACACTTGTTGTTTTCTCGCTGTTTGTTTCCTTATTTGTGAGAAAGGTAATCACTACAAGTATCGAGAGGATAGTGATCGCAAAAATAAGCATTTTTTTCATATACTTTGTCTCTCCCCCATTTCATTTAATAAATTGAAGTTTCTGGTATAACGAGAATTTATAATTACAATGACGAGTTTAAAAGTTATTATAAATTATTGATTGATTATTTCGAATAGTTTTTATGGAAGATTTTCGGGATTGATATTGAGAAAATTTTCCTTTGGGGTGCTTTAACATATTAGCTTGCTAGGTATTCAAGCAATTGACAAATGTAAGAAATGAATTAGACATTTAGATAAATATCTAAATGTCTAATTAGCGAAAGGAAGAAAGGCATTGAATCAAGCATTTAAAGCATTAGCAGACCCAACAAGGCGCAAAATTTTAGACTTATTAAAAGAAGGCGACTTAACAGCAGGAGAAATTGCTGATCACTTCAATATGACAAAGCCGAGTATCTCTCATCACTTAAATGCGCTCAAAAACGCAGCGCTCATTCAAGATGAGAAAAAAGGACAGTTCGTTGTGTATTCATTAAATACGACTGTGTTTCAAGATTTGTTATCGTGGGTGTTTACATTTACGAATAGAGGGGAATAGGGGGATAAGAATGAAAAAACACATATTTCCATGTGCTCTAATTCTTTTAACAATAATAGCTTGGATCATCGTCTGGCCCAAGTTACCGGCTGAGGTTCCGGTTCACTGGGGGGCAGATGATAAAGTAAATAATTATGCCTCTAAGCAGTTCTCGATGATATTTGATATTGGTATAATGATTTTTTTATACGTAGTTTTTACTCTTGTTCCAAGGATTGACCCTAAAAAAGATAACTATGAAAAATTTAGAAAAAGTGTAACTATCATGAGTAATGCTATTTTATTTGTTTTATTTGTAATGAATATGTCTGCACTACTTGTTGGATTAGGATATGATATACCGATAGGGTCTGTTGGCGGGATGATAGTAGGACTACTATTTCTGATCATTGGCAACTATTTACCGCAATGTAAACCAAATTATTTCATCGGTATTCGTACGCCGTGGACATTAAGCAATGAAGAAGTATGGCGCAAAACTCATCGTTTTAGCGGAAAAGTATTTATTGTTTTAGGAATCATGATGTGCGGAAGTATTTTTGCGCCTGTTACTTGGAGAACATATATCATATTGACTGCTGTTTTAGGTGGTGTGGTAGTCACAATGCTGTATTCTTATTTCGCTTATAAGAAAGAGATGAGAGTGTAGTTGAAAAAATACATGTAATATAAAGAAATATTTCGATGATAGCGTAAAACAAGGAAAGAGAGTAACTTTCCTTGTTTTTATATTTACAGGATTTTCACCTGAACAGATATATATTGTTTTTAATCGTTTTCATTCAAGAACGAGAATTTTGATATGAAATATTGCATATTAAAACTTATTGATAAACGCATATGCGCTTACTATAATAAAAGCATAAAGACGTAACACATCGTACTATTCAAAAAGAGGAGGAAATAAAATGGCGATCGCAATGGCAGTTTTTAAATTTTTAAGTGGAATCATTCCATTCGTACAAGAGCTTCTAAAAGCAGTAATGTAAGTT
>NZ_FOLV01000031.1 GCF_900112415.1 Bacillus sp. 491mf | reverse complement strand
GCTACTGGATCAACTGGCGCTACCGGACCGACTGGCGCTACTGGATCAACTGGCGCTACCGGACCGACTGGCGCTACTGGATCAACTGGCGCTACTGGACCGACCTTCCAAGGACTAATTCCTGCCACAAATCTAATGTATTTTGCTGTTTCAGATGGCACGAGTCTTGTATACACAAATGCCGACGGTTTGCCTCAATTCGGAATGACGCAGATTTTAGCACCAAGTCAAGTATCCTATATGAATTTATTTATTAATGGCGTTATTCAGTCGCAAAATTCTTATGTCGTACAGACGGGGATGCTTACACTATTGGCTGATGAGGCACCACCAGCTGGTGTTATAATCACACTTCAGTTTATTTTAATCAATCAATAAAAAGCGGATTCCTTTAAAGGAATCCGCTTTTTATTGACTAGTTCACGACAAATTCAACACTAACAACAACTCCAGGGTCTAAAGTATTTCCATCTGGAATTGTAATTGCTGCTGTGGTAACACTTGAGTTAACCACAGGTTGCAACTGTCCACTCACATATAAATTGTAATAAGCAAATGACGCAGGAAATGCTGTTGCAGCAGCTCCCGTGTCATCAGTACAAGCAGTTGCTAAAATATTAAACGTTGCTCCAGTTCCCGTTCCAGCACCGATTGTTGCATTATATCTTCTAGCAGCTAAAAAAGGTTTAATAATAGGCATTCCACCTCACCCCTTTCATTTTTAAATCTAGTAGGACTTGTCCTACTCTATACATAGTATGTAAATATTTATTGATAGGAACGGCAAGTTACTTATTTTTCCTAGCTACTTACTATTAAAAATCTATTTCTTTACCAAGGATAAAAAAACCCGCGCATTATTGCGCAGGTTCTGTACGATATTTTGCTTCAACGCGGTAAATACGATTTCCCTTGCTTGAGAACTTTTCTTCGTATTCCGTCATAATGTTGCCTTCAAAATCACTGTTGTGAAGATCTAAACTAATAAAAGGCAGTAGCATGCCGTATTCCGCCATACTTGTAAGAGAGTATTCGAACAAGGCTTGGTTGTCTGTTTTGAAGTGAATTTCTCCGCCCTTTACAAGTACTGTTTCATAGTTGCGTAAAAATGTTTTATACGTTAAACGGCGCTTTGCATGGCGATTTTTTGGCCATGGATCAGAGAAGTTTAAATATACGCGATCAATTTCATTCTCCGCAAAGAATACAGTTAAATCTTCGGCATCTTTATTAATTAGTTTTAAGTTCGGCAGTGGTTCTTCAATTAATTTATCGAGTGCATCTACAACTACGCTTGTAAATTTTTCAATTCCAATATAGTTTACGTTTGGGTTTGCTTTTGCCATTTCATAAACGAAGCGGCCGCGGCCTGTCCCAACTTCAATATGAATCGGGTTATCATTTCCAAATAACTCTTTCCATTTTCCGTTATGCTCTTCTGGATTTCCAATTACAAAATGTGAAAATTCTTTCGTTCGGTCCATTGCATATGGTTTATGTCTTAAACGCATAATTCTCTTCCTCTCTGCACTCCAAGATGTGTGTATCACATAAAAAACCAAGTACGTACGAGCACTCGGTCCGTTTCTTTCAAGTATAAAATTTACTATTTTGACGGAAACTACAAAGTGTATGAAATACAATTTCCATCAGCGGTTCGTTACGCTCGTTTCATTGTTACGATAACAACTGAAAAGGATGTGTCAAAATGCCACTTAATCATGAACATCAAATGGCAATCTTAAAAGACATCTTAGTCAATCATCAAAGTGATTGCTGTGGAACGGTTTCTGAATGTGAACAATTAGAACGTCTCATTCAATCATTACTCGTAAATGACAATGTAAGTAATGATGTTAAATCGATGTTAAACGATGTATATTACTATAGTCAATCGGGTAAACATTCTCCTGATTTAGATAACCATATTTCTGGTCATCAAGAACAACTGTCACAATGGATTACAGGAATGGATAGTTTTTCTTAACTTATTCTGAAGCGAGTAGTTGCATTAAATATTGGAGCCAATATTCTGCTTCTACTTGCTTATTTTTCGTTCTATACAATTGTACAAAAATCATACATTGCAGTGTAACATACCATTTCATACGGCTTAGCAAAGAATCAGTAAGTTCTAATCCGTAATGCTCAAGCCATTCGTGCCATTCATCTCTTGGAACATACCAATGAAGCAGCATCCCAATATCAAGAGCTGGATCTGCAATAATTGCTCCATCCCAATCAATTAAAAACAATTCGTTATCATCTGTTACTAACCAATTGTTATGATTCACATCACAATGACAAACAGCAAGATGTTCAAATTCTACATTCTGAAGGGACTTTTGTAAATACTGAAGTCCTTTTTGAATGATTTCATTTTTCTTTACATCCTCTTGCAAAGTGATGAGCACTTCTTCTAGAATATCTTGCGCATGCAAAGGCTGTTTCCCAAGCTTTTGAATCATGTGCACTAACGCTTCAGAAGAATGAATTTTTTTCAGCAATGCTGCCACTCGCTCATCGTTCATATCTTCTGGTTCTAATTTTTGTCCTGGGAGCCACTTTTGTGCCGAAATCACATCACCGTTTGTTAATCGCCTTGTCCAAAGTAACTTCGGAACAATTCCTTCTGCTGACAATACCGCAAGAAAGGGCGATGAATTGCGCTTTAAAAAGAGTTTATGATGTTCATTATGCGCAATGTAGGCATCTCCTGTCGCCCCTCCAGCCGGTATTATTTTCCATTCTTTTCCTAACAATTGTTCCAACCATTCCATGTTCATTACCCGTTAACAATTCCTTATCTTTTATAGTTATGAACAGAAAAACCACAACATATTTAAATATATACCCATGGCTTCCATCCATTCTGCTTCAAGTAGTAAATAAAAGTGAAAAAGAAACAGACAAGCTGCTCTCTCTTACTTTATTTTACAAAAATAATAATAGACTGGCAACTTAACTAAATAGCCACCTTGTTCAATTCTACATTTATTATATTCGCATCGTCAAGGGTCGATTTGTCACAATTTCGTCAATATATACGTACTAATTGGAGCAATGACAATTGTATCTCCCTCAAATGAAGAAATTGGATTTTCATGTGCCGTTCCCTCATTTGCAAGAATATGCCATGTACCACCTTTAGGCAAGGAAACTGTTTGCTCCTCTGTTCCGTTATGAAATAACACAACAATTTCTTTCCACATCCCAAACTGCTGCACATCTTGTAAATAATAGGCAATGACAGAAGAAGCTGTATCAAAAAAAGACACATGTCTCTTCATGCATTCAGAAGACGGAAAGCGGAAGGCCCCGTGTGATTTGCGAATCCGAATGATTCCCTTTATATAAGAAATAGTTTCTTCTTCTCGCTCTTTTTGATCCCAGTCTATTTGATTGATACAGTCCGGGGCGTTATAGCTATTTTCATTTCCTTGCTTTGTGCGATAAAATTCTTGACCAGCATGTAAAAACGGAATACCTTGCGATAATAATGTCATCGTTGTCGCAAGGCGATGACGACGTTTTTGCATAGGCTCCTCTTCTTTATTGCTGCCGATAATCTTATCCCACATCGTCATATTATCGTGACATTCTACATAATTAATGCTTTGCATAGGTTCTATAAATAAACTTTTCTGTTTTACATAAGGGATACTTCCCGTAACTAAGTATTGGATATGCTCTTTATTTGTTGTCTCTCCAAGCGCATATCCGCGTTTTTGCACGTCAAATGTACTTCCCTTAATCCCATCGCGAAATTGATCATTAAACTGAGCGATACATGGTAGTTTCGCTGCATTTTGTAACGTTGCCTTTTGGTCCGAGGCAAGCGGTGTTTGTAAATCCCATCCTTCACCTAATAATATGACATGCTCTTTTACTTCATTTACTTTCTGCCGAATTTCGTTCATTGTCGCAACATCTAAAATTCCCATTAAATCAAACCGGAAACCATCCACTTTGTATTCTGTTAACCAATATAAAACGGAATCGACAATAAACTTACGCACCATATTACGCTCTGAGGCAATATCGTTCCCAACCCCCGTCCCATTTGACGGCATTCCATTTTCGTCGTGCCGAAAATAGTAGCCAGGAACAAGCTTTTCAAAAGAAGATGTTTCTCTTTCATACACATGGTTATAAACCACATCGATAATGACGCGCAAACCATTTCGATGAAGTGCTTGAATCATTTGTTTACATTCAACAATTCGATTGTACGGATCGAGAGGATTTGTTGCATAACTACCATTTGGAACATTGTAAAATAACGGATTATACCCCCAATTATATGCTGCAAATGGTTGCTCCTCATCGACTCCGGCGTACTGATGAATCGGTAATAGTTCAAGATGGGTAACGCCTAATTCCTTTATATAAGACAGACCTGTTAACGTCCCTCGTTCTCCTGTCGTTCCTTCTTCTGCTAAACCGAGATATTTCCCTTTATACATTGCTCCGCTATGAGGATGAACTGTCATATCACGAATATGCGCCTCATAAATAACAGCATCCGTCATAGAAGCCATGAGAGGTAATGATTCCTCATCTTGCACATATGTTTTCGCAAGGTTAACGACAATTCCGTACGTACCGTTTACAGACACTGATTTTGCATATGGATCAACCACTTCTCGCCAAATTAAATTAATGCACACAAGAAAGGTATACTTTGCACCGTCCCAGTCGCCCATTAACTCGTAACTCCAAACCCCTTTTTCCTGTGCTTCCATTTCATAATCTTTATACACTGCCCCGGTTTCATAAATGCGAACTTTTGCTTTTGTAGCTGTTGGCGCCCACACTTTAAATCCAGTTTGATCACTGGAATAAGAAGCACCTAAATCGCGTCCTTCATACATATATAACTCATCAAATTTCTCTGTCCGAATAACAGCACCCATCTGTAAGTCGGTTTCTACCTTACGTTCATCTCGTATGATATAACAATTACTCAATATAATGGGTTCACTCACTTTACATTCATATTTCATTGCATCTGGAAGAGAGGTGATACTATGAATGGAAAGCTCCCATTCATTCGCACCTTGTTTTAAATGGAATACGCTACTCGTCCCGTACGCATGCGGAAGTAAAACTGTAATTTTATCCATTTCATCTAAATATGCTTCAAATGTACGCTGTACGCTTAACATATGTATCCACGCCCTCCCAAGAGACATTCCATTTTCTATAGTATATTCAAAAAATCAGAAAACGTTTTCAAGCTTGTGCATTCTGTAAAGATATTTCATAAATTGCCTCATACTTCGGCATCCGTTCTACATGTGTTTCGTATAACGCTACTGTTTCCACTTCAAATATACGCGGCGGCACAGCAGGAAGTGCATTTTTATCAAATGCTTCTTCTCCCTTCCATTTACGAGCCACAGTAATATGAGGATGATACGGACGCGTTTCTAATTGAAAACCATTTTGCTCACATATCGTATGCACTTGTTTTTGTAAATCAAACAAGGCCTGTTCTTCTTCTAATCCTGCCCAAAACACACGTGGCTGGTCTTTTACCCCAAATGTATGACATCCTTGCAATGTAAGTGAAAAACGAGACACTTTAGCCAGTTGCTCCAAGTCTTGTTTCAATTTTTTAAGCTGTTCTTCCTCAGCACTTCCTAAAAACGAAAGTGTAATATGATAATCTTCTTTATGGACCCAAGAACGAAACAGCGTCGTTTCTTCTATCATTTCCTTCCACTCTGCTAATATGTTCTTTATCTCATTTGGTAACTTCACTGCAAGAAAATAATGTCTCGCCATCTTTCCTCTCTCCTTTTCCCAGGATACACCTATTATTCGTGTGTAGCTGATTCTCCATACATATGAAAGAAGCCGCTTCTATTTTTTCTGCATCATATAATAAATCTTCACTCGCAACATAGATTGGACCGCTCCTACACATAACTAGTCCCTCCCAGGCCAATTAAAAAAATGCTTTTCTGCCTTTTTTTCATAGAGTGACTGAGTAGTTACAATATAGGATAAAAAAGTCCCTGTATAAATTATATATTACAGGGACTTTCAACATATCTACTTACTCTTCCAATATAGAGAATCTAACATATATCCCGCATAGCCAAATGGATTCTCTGCGGCGATTCCTTTTGCGTCACTCTTTAAAACATTATCCTATGTATCGTCTTCATAGTTCGCTACGACTTGTCCGTTTTCATCTGTCATCGCGATGACGTCACCGCGTGGATTGTAGTGGTAATATAGATTTAATCTTCTACTTTCGTCACAAAACAAATGTTATTTTGTAGTGTACTCTATTATCGAAAAATTTTCCTCCTTACCATCGGGGTTCGTATAATAAATTAATGCCATTCAAAATAAAAAACAATCAGGATATTTAAATCTCCCTAATTGTTTTTTATTTCATTCTTCAGATTCAACAATTCATCATTTACTACAATATTTTTTAATAACAGACTTATCAACATTTTATTTCCGAAATATTGATTCAACTCCTGTTACACAAAAGCACCTTTCATCATAAATCCTATCTTCCTTTATTTAATCAAGAGACGACTCATAGTCATATACAATACAAAATAATATTGTATAGATTAATACAACAACATATTGCAACATAATCGGAATGTCTTCTAAAAAATGTCAACAAGTTAGTGGACGTTCCAATAACGAGAAATACAAGTAATATTGAAATTAAACTAGCAGATATTAAAAACCTTTATTTTACACAAGAAAAAACAACTCCTAGAGCTACACATAATAAAATTACTCTTATTGGGTATCTTAAACTCATAGAAATCATTCCCTCAAAAAAATTAACATTTATCTCTGATACATATTTTAACATTATATTCACCGATTTCGTTTTCTCGATTTTTTAGTACTTTTACCGTAGTTTTTATACCCTTTATATCCAGCTACTAGTTCACAATTTCACTATAATAAAACTTTTATTTTTACATTTAAACCTTCTTAGAACTTCAGAACATACAATCACTTTGTTCACCAATCAAAAAATCATTACTTACAATAGTTAACAATGCTCCATCATACCTAATAAAGGCACATGCTGATAATGGTGCTAAAGTACATTTTGGAATCCAACATTCACCAAATAAATATTCTGTAATCTTATTCCCTTTTATCTTTTCAAACTCAAACGTAATTTCTTCCCCTAAACATATAATAGCCACTGTATTCTCTATACTTATATTATAGAAAAGATTAATTATATAAGGTACTTTTTCTATAGATATTGAATCAATGACTATAAATATATTTTTTCTGCCAAAATTAAATACTTTATAACCGATACTTTCTGTTTGCATCTCTTTTTGAAAATTTTCTCGTTCAGATTCATCTAAATGAAAAATAAATTTCTTTAGAGTGTTTTTAAATACATCATTTAAACTTTCAATATTTAGAGAATCGTCCTCAAATAAATCTGCTTCATATATACAATTAAAATTACTTACACGATAAATTTCTTCATTACCAATCTCTTTACGTTGATCAAATATAAGCCTCAATATTTATCTTCTCCTTTTTTAAACTATTTGACCCATTTAACTTTTTTCCTTGTCGGATAGATAAAATAATGCTTATTTTTTTTGTATCGCCAGTGAATATGGAGAACCTTTGTCGTAGTCCTTTTCTTATTTTCTCTAATTTCATGATAATCTAGTGCAAACCACCTAGAATCAGTAGATTTAGTCTGCTTTTTCTGTCGATTTACGATTGCAAATATTCGTCCATTTCTTTTACTTGGTCCTTGAATAGTATATTTTCTATTTTTCCAAGCAGATTTCGCTTTACTTGCTACCCATTTAGCTCCTTTTTTAGCATATTTCGCTCCATAGCGAACTGCTACTTTACCAGCTACTCTAGCACCTACTATTGCTACCGGAATAAACCAAGCCCAATGTCCATCCGGATCCACCATCATCACCGGATTATTATTTCCATACGTATACCCATTCTGCGTAATCGGATCATCCTCATCACCCGGATCCGGATCCACTGACAAGAACACGCCATGAGTTGGATTGTAATATCGTGCTATCAGATAATACATCCCTATCTCTTTATCATACATATATCCCGCATAGCCAAATGGATTTTCTGCCGCAATCCCTTTTGCGTCACTCTTTAAAACATTGCCCCATGCATCGTATTCATAGTTCGCTACCACTTGTCCATCTTCGTCTGTCATCGCGATGACGTCACCGCGTGGGTTGTAGTGGTAGTATGCTGTTTGGCCTTGGGATTTCATCGCAAGGCGGATGCCATCTACTGAGTAGACATATTGACGAAGGACGTTTCCGTCTCCATCTGTTTCATATAATGGATTGATGCTGTCGCCGTCGTAGTGATAACGTGTTGTTTTTCCACTCACTGTTTTTTCAATGCGGCGTCCGTCGTCATCGTATTTATATGTCGCCAATGGTGTGCTTTCACCTTGTTTCGTAATGGCTACAAGTTGGTCTGCTTCGTTCCATGTATATTTGTATTTTCCATCGGATGTACGGTTTCCGTTGGCGTCATACGTTAATGATTCATTGCCGAATTTCGTTAGCTGATTACCGTCGTTAAATACGGCGGCTGTCGATACAGCTGCTTTTCCTGCTTCGGTTACTTTTACGTTCGTGCGGTTGCCAAAGCCGTCATAGCTGTATTCTTTACTTGTACCATTTGGTAATGTTTCTTTTATTAGTTGATTGATAGAATCATATGCGTACGTTGTTTTTTCAGTTTTGTCACCGTTTTTTCGTTCGATTGCGGTGCGGTTGCTTGTTGCGTCATACGTATAGGATTCTTCTAAAATACGCTGTGAATCTTTTGTACCAATTTGTAAGTTTGTAAGTTTCTTTGTATGGTCATACGTAAATTGGGCCGCTGTGTCATTGCCGGCTTGATAACGAACGACGTTTCCAAATTCGTCGTAATCAAAATAGAATGTTTTTCCGTTATCGGTTACTTTCGTATTTTGATTTAAGGCGTTATATTCATAGTTTGTTGTGTTGTTGTAGGAACCATGATTGATCGTTGTATCTTTTAGTTTATGAGATTTTGGTTGATACGACCATTTTACGCTGCCGCCGCGGTCTGTCATGCTGATGATGCGATTGCCTTCGTCATATGCTTTTTCACGTGTGATTCCGTTTATATGATCGGTTACTTTTGTTTCGTTTCCGTTCTCATCATATGCATAGGAGAATGCGTCTTTTCCGTTTCGTTTTGCTTTAATTGCTCGGTTTGCCGCGTCGTACTCCCATTCTAATACAGCGTTTGTTGGCATCATTGTCTTCGTTCGGTTCGCATTTGCATCATACTCGTGTGAAATTTTTCGCGATAATGCATCTTGGAAGACAGTTAGTTTGTTATCGACATCATACTCGAAGATATTCTTTTGCGTTTTTCCGCCAGCTGTTACAAATTTCTCTGTTGTGTTTCCATTGTCATCATAACTATAAGAAACAGAAGTACCATTTGCCATTGTTGTTTTCGTTAATTGATTGTCTTCGTTATAGGCAAAGGCCTTTTTATTTTCTTTTTCATCTGTTTCACTTGTTTTATTTCCATACGCATCATACGTAAATGTATTTTTACGGTTTTCTTCATCATAAGTTGCGGTAATAAAGTTTCCATCTGCATCATACTCTGTCTTTGTTAAGTGATTGCCTTCCATGATTCGAATATCATCGAACCATACTTTTCCTGTTAGTTCTTTATCAAGCATCGTATGAAGCTGAATGCGTTTAATCGCCCCTGCTGAAGCTGGGATAACAACTGCTCCGCGGTTCCAATCTTTCGTACCAAGTGGGAACGTAATGTAATAGCTTTTCCATGTTCCGCCTTCATGTTCTGCATAGACCCAAACAGAATATCCTTTGTTTGGCTGCGACGTATCACTATGTTTAACATTTTCTGCTTTTGACATTGCCGTAATTGTAATGTCTTTTGCCTGACTTTGATTTAGCGCAAGTTCTTGACGATAATGTAAGTCTGGACTTGGATCAGCCTGACTCTTCCGTTCCATCGCAAGTGCTGAGTGTCCGCCAAATCCGTCTCCAATATTATCTTTCGGTACGTTTTGCCATGTATGCCAACCTTCTAATTTGTCACCATAATACTCAAAACTTGGATTTGGTACTGGGTTAAAAGAAGATGAAATTGGCCCTTCTTCTAATTGGAAATTATCAAACCAAGCTGTTCCTTTTCCTTCCGCGCTTTCATGGGCTGTAAAGACCTCAATGATTAATTGACGCGTTTTATCAGAAGTAACAATTGGGACTTGTCGTTTTGTCCAGTCGGTTGTACCGCTAACTTTACTATAGTTATTCGAAATGGTTCCTACATGATTTCCATGCTCATCTAGCTGAATGACATAGAAATAAGCACTTGCTTTTTCTAAACCACTTGTTTTGATCCATCCGCTTAAAATATATGGTTTATTTGGCTCAACATCTACTTTTTGGCTGGCAATCGTCGCCCCCCAGCTGTCATTGATGCCTTTTGTATCCATGTGTAAGGAAGACGTTTGTCCTAACTGTGGTGCACGAACGTTACGATCAATTTCATTTTTCCCGCCATCATTCCATCCGCGCAATTCCCAACGGTCACCACCCACTTCAAAGCCAGGGTTGCGCATTAAGTTGCCACCTGGTGCTAGTTCTAAACTGCCGCGAATCGGATTTCCATAAGAATCATACTGCGTCACAGATGAAGTTTTCGCTTGATAGTCTGTTTCCGAAACGGCATTGGCACCGTTATATGTCACAGATGCTGCTTTATTCTCTGTATCGGTTACTTTCGTTACATCATTATTTTGATTATATTCATACTTCTCTGTTCCAATTGCGTCCGTCGCAGATGTTACGTTTCCTTTGCCATCATACGTATAACTTTCAGAAACGCGTTTCCCTTGATCTTTTGGATCTGTCTTTTTCGTTAAGTTATTCGTTTCATATTCATACGTTGTTGTTAGTTTTAATCCGTCTGCATCTACAATTGTTTTTGCTGGATTCCCCGCAAGATTGTATTGATGGATATCTTTCACTTGCTTTGGATCTGTAACAGTCACTTCGCGTAATTCTTGATTATACGAAAGCTTTGTTTCCTTTCCAAGTGCATCTGTCACGCCAACTAGACGATTATTTTCATACGTGTACGTAGTTTTATACGGCTTTTGTTCCGTATGTTTTGGATCATATGTGTAACGTAGTGTCCCATTTTCATAGCCGTATCGATATTGTTTTCCTCTCGGTGTTGTTACACCTACGAGTTGGCCATCTTTATACGTATACGTAACTGTACGATTTTCAGGACCAACAAGCTTTGTTAATAATCCGTCTGTATACTGTAAAGATACTTTACGATTCGAAGCGTTTGTAATTTCGACAACCCGGCCATTTTCATAGCGATACGTCAACGTATTGCCATGTTCGTCTTTTACCTTTGTTAAACGTCCTTGTTTGTCATATTCGGATACCGTTTAATCTTTATCCGTAACCGTATAGCCGCTGTCTGTTTTCTTGATTTCTAAAAATACACCAGACGGCGCTTTGTAGGAATTGTCTCCCGTTTTTTCAAAACGGTCTACTGCACGATCTTCATGAATAAAGTGTAAATCACCATTTGGCTGCTCCTGTACTTTTTCGTCAAAAGAACTCGTCCAGCCTTTTCCTAATACACCTTGTTCTGTACTGTTACTGTTGTATACACGGTCGATGCGCAAGTCAGGACCGCGGCCTGACAACGTAAAGTCTGACTCATCCATAACAAAATTTCCGTTTGTCGCGTTTACTTTACCGCCAATCACATCAACAGAGGCAATATAATCTTTCAAGCCGAAAATGTCTGTTGGTTCTGTTATTTTAATGCCGTAATCCGGAGAATACGTACTTTCCGCATGTCCAATATTACTATAGGCTTGAATATGAACCCAGTATTTATCGCTTCTAAAATCACCTGCATTCTCATACAGCCTTAAAGGATTTAACGCAAGTTCTTCTCCCTTTCCATCTGTATGGAACTGGTAACGACCATTTTTTAATTCATCTGCCGTCGGATAGATTTTCTTTCCTTGCGTAGTCCACTTCGTTACATTTCCAACGTCAAATACATCGTGATTCTTTCCATTATAAAAAATAACCCGATAACCGGTAGCACCAGGGATTTGATCCCAGTTCAATTCAACGTATCCCGATTGAGAACCAGTCAAATTCGTAAAGGCATGCGATTTCGGCTGTTTCGGTGCTTCTAGTGGCACAAATACCTTTTCTTCATCTGATTCCGGACTCAATTCATCATGCGGATACTCCGCTACAACTTTTATTTTATAAGCATGTTTATCATTGCCTGGTTCTTTTGAACTATTATTTTGATAAAACTGAGAAGGACTCGTTGAAAATTCTCCTCCTAATTCATCAAAATGAAGTTCATTCCGGCCACGATTCACATCATCTTTACTTGGCCATATTTTTCTATCCTTTGTTGACCAAGATGTCGTATTCCCAACGTGATAATAATTGTAATCTGTTCCGTCAAAAATCCCTACTCGGTACCCAGTTGCACCCGGCATTGCATCCCAGTTCACATTGATATGTCCTGTTCCGCTTCCAATGCCATTTGAATAAGCTGATAATCGCGGTTTATTCGGCTTTGGATAGGAATACGTAATTTCTAAATGCGGTGCTGTATCTCCCCCGTTATAAGCCGCAATAAATTTCTTCCAATGCGTTTGTCCTCGCCCATTCGGATGCAGCTTAAATCCATAGTTCGGTCTCTCACCGCTCAGCCAAGCTTTCACTGTATCTGTAACATTAAACTCTGCCCATTGATTTCGGCTAACATTCGCAACTGCGATTTCTTGGGACCACGGTTTTGTTTCCCAGTTCATCGTAATATAATCCCAGTCACCCTTTACTTCATCTAACCAAACTTCATTTGGGTTATTTCCGTAATAATGCCAAGCTGCGTAAGCATAAAACTTTGCCTCATGTACAATTGCGCCGTTCAAACTAGAAAGTTCCGGTTTCGTATAGGCAAAATTATAACCAGTGCGGTTATCGAAATATCCCACTTTCAATGTATGTGCTTGCAAATTTTCATCCCAAAGTACCCATCTTGAATAATTGCTCTTTGGATACGCACTCGATACATATGCTTCTTGGAAACTCCCCATCGTAATGGAAGGATCAATATAAACGGGATATTTTCGTTCAGGAGCTTGTAGCCATTTCGGGTCAGCTGTAACGGTTACATTGTAGGTATTATTTTTTTGTTTCTCTAACGTATACTTTACCTCTTCTGAAATTGGTGCTTCATTTGATTCAGGATGTACATTGGAATCTGTCATAAACGGTTTTGGCAATGTAAACACTGTCTTTTGCTTATCATCTACCATCAAAATAGAACCGTCTTCTTGTAGTTTCGGAGTCAATGTGGTTTCTAATTGAAAGGTAAAGATATGATGCCCTGTATACTGATTCAGAACAATATCTTCTTTTATTTTGTCATTAAATGTAATGGTGCGTAAATCGATGTTTGGAAAAATGTTTTTATACCAAATTTTATTTTTTTCATAAGTAGCTGCGACTTGGGAGGGCCCTATTTGTTCTTTTTCACCTTTAGCCCCTATTAATTTGTACGTAACTTTGTGACCGTCTACTTCAAAGGCCGCATATTCTTTCTGTTCTAACTTTTTTTGAAATGTTGGTTTTAACTTTGTAGTTTTTGTCGCGATTGTTTGTGAGGATTTTTCAACAAGCTCTGGCTGAATTTCTTCTAGCTTCCCATCTTTTTTTGTGTGTATGGGCTCTGTGTAAACTTTCTTTGTATACGTTCCATTCTTGTTATCAAATACTTTTTCGTGTTCAGTTCGTTCTTCTACTACTTCAGTCGGTTTTCCGTCTGATGTTTGCTTCTTCTCATTCTTTTTCTTTGTTTGTTTAGTGGAAGGAACCTTGTTTTCCTGCACTGTTTTTCCATTGTTCATCGTTTCTGCGATTGCCTCCATCGGAATAGAGGACACAATTAATGCCATCACGATGAGTTGGATTACATACCGAAACCATCGCCTTTTTCGTTTTTCCCTTTTCATACATTCACCCCGCCGGAATTTTCTATATATTACAAATAAAATATATGAAAGTCCTATATGTAAAGTAAATGTTTTTTTGCAAAATATAAAAAATTTGATAGTATTTTCGAATATTCCCTAACACTTGTTATAGGTATATTCTCAACAGATCCATCTTTTGGTAAAATGAATATATATTTTTAAATTATTACACATTGTGTATTACTCACCTAGTAAAATAAAACCCTTTATACATGACAAGTTGTCAATTTAAGTGCGACAATTCCCCATGAAATGCTTCGTGAATAGCTTTCCACCCTAAACATTTTCTTGGTCTTTGATTAATCAGAAGCAGTGCGCAGTTTAACTGTTCTTGTGAAACAAGGCTTAAATCTTTTTTTCAACACATCTTTCACTGGTACGGAATACAAAAAATAACTTGCACTCGTTTCCTCTCTATGGTTTCACACAGTACGTGGCAAAAATAGGCACTGACCGCTCCTACGCACGGCCAGTACCTCTCGCCCACCTAAAAAAAGAAAGGTTTTATGTTTTTTCATTCCCATACTTCTATTTCGCTAATTCATAAATCGCATGTGCATAAATCGCTGTTGCCTTAAGCAAATCCTCAATCTCAACATACTCATCTTTCTGATGCGCTAATTCTTCTTTTCCTGGGAATAGCGGACCGAACGCAACGCCAGCTTTCAATGAACGTGCATATGTACCGCCGCCAATTGCTAGTAACTCGGCTTTTTCTCCTGTTTGTTCTTCATATACACGCTGAAGTGTACGAATTAATACGTGATCTTTATCAACGTGATGCGGACGAGAATCTGATACATTTGTAATAGCAAAGTCTTTTGCATTCACATAATTTGTTAATGTTTGCAGCGTTCCTTCTAAGTTTGTTGTAACTGGGTAACGAATGTTTAATCCTAGTTTACCGCCTTCTTCTTTTGTATAAGAAAGAAGACCAACGTTTACTGTTAATGGACCTGTAATTTCATCTGCATACGCAATGCCAGCTTTTTCTCCAAGTGTATCATTTGTAAATGTTTCCGCCGCTAAACTAGCAAATGCGCCGCCTTGTTCATCTAAAGAGATTGTCGTTAAGAAGTTCACAAGTGTTAAGCCAGCATTTTCTCCTTGTTCCGGTGTAGAACCGTGTGCCGAAATACCTTCTACTTGCAGTGTAACTGTATTTCCTTCGACAATTGCTTTCCCGTTTTTCTTTCCTTCTTGTATATATTGTTCGTACTGCTTTGCAAGTTCTGCTGCTTTTTCGCTCGTTAGGGTAGCCTCTGCAAAATCAGGAACCATATTTAATCGGCGTCCGGATGAGAAGGATACTAATATATGTTCTCCTGCTACGTGTTCTTTTTTATTTTGAACAACATATAAATCGCAAATTCCTTTTTCCGCATTAATAATTGGAAAATCTGCATCTGGAGCAAAGCCCATCGTCGGCATTTCTTCGTGTTTAAAGTAATGGTCTACGCACTTCCAGTTACTTTCTTCATCCGTTCCTAAAATCATGCGAACGCGTTTAGAAAGCGGCAATTCTAGTTCTTTTACAATTTTCATTGCGTAGTAAGCTGCCATTGTTGGACCTTTATCATCGATCGCTCCGCGTGCAAAGATTTTACCATCACGAATATCAGCGCTATATGCCGGCGTTGTCCAGCCGTCTCCTTCTGGTACGACATCAACGTGACATAGAATACCAACGATTTCTTCTCCTTGTCCCATTTCTAAATGCCCTGCATATCCCTCTAAATTTTTCGAAAGAAATCGGTCAGACTCTCCCTTATCTAGCATGAAAGATAATGCATTTGCTACACCTTCTCCAAACGGTGCACCTTCTTTTGCCGTTTCTTCTTCCCATACACTTTTAATTTGTAAAAATTGCTGTACATCATGGATTAGAGCATCTTTTCGTTTCTCTACTTCTTGCATCCAATTTATATTTGTCATACTTTCACCCTCTTCTATATTCTCTTTTTCATCATAGCAAACGATCTCTTTTTATGCTAGCAAGCTCAAGTTCAATAACGAACAATTATAATATTTCAGATTATTAAAATTAGTTTTTTCTTATTTTTATTAAATTATTTGCAGGAATTTGACGTTTTACGTAGAAATTTATAAGATAGTTGGTAAAGAGAAACAGAATGTCAACAACTTTCTTTCTATAGACTCTAGCAGATGGTCAACTACCCACCACTTAAACGCTAACCCGGTTTGAAGTGGGGGCTTGAAATAAGCCCTGGTTGTCTAGCCTAAGTCTTTCGTGGACTCCGTTTGTAGGTGAATGATTCCCTAGTTCTTGGCTCTATGGTGGCTCTGTAACAGTTCTGATTGGGAAAGAACGGTCAACCACAAGCCTTCATATAAGAAGTTGCCAACACCTACAAACATTGGCGAAGGGAAACTACATCCTCATATGGATGGGCAAAACATGCGTGTATTTGCCAAGAATTACTTTATGCTATACCTAACCGAAATTCCCCCTTACCTCTGGGTTGCTGTCCGTCACGCGCTTGAAAATGGGACTTTTTTCGGGAATATGTTAAAATTTCGTAAAAATTGAGCAAGTTAGAGCATGTTTTTTTTCATCTGGAGTACAATGAAAATAACGACCTTCTTTCCTGAATGGGTCAAAAAACTTGTAGAGGAGTGGTTTTTTTGATAAAACCTACAACTACTCGTATGCTAACACGTATTAAATCAATCTATATGTACATTAATGAGAAAGGCACCGTAACGACGCAAGACCTTGTAGATGAGTTCGGGATCACACCGCGAACGATACAGCGCGATCTGAATGTGTTGCAATTTAATGAACTCGTGTATAGCCCTTGCCGCGGCAAGTGGACAACAACAGGAAAGAAAGTGAGAATGACCTCGTGATGAGTATAACTTGATTTATTATATACATACCCCATTCTTAATAAAAAGAATGGGGGTCTTTTTGATTATGATATAATTCACTGCCAACTAAAACAAAACGTGCCCTGCACTTGTTTTCTCTCTTTGTTTTAACAAAGCAGGTGACAAAAAAAGAGGGTTGCATACCTTTTCATCTCGATACCTCAACCTCTAATTCACCGCTTACGAAAACAAAAAGTAACCCCCACTCGCTTCATCCCTTTGTTTTAACACCGCAAGTGGCAAAAAAAGGCCCTGACCGCTACTAAGCATCGCCAGAACCCCTCGCCCACCTTAAAAAGAAAGGTTTTTTCGGTTTTTCAACTTATCTTTCTACTTGCGTATGACAAGACTTCAACATCTCTACTTCTTCGTCTGTCAATTCACGGTACTGCCCAAGCTCTAATTCCTCATCTAATACTAAAGGCCCCATCTCTGTACGCTTTAAGTACACAACCTTTTTGCCAACCGCTTCAAACATGCGCTTTACTTGATGAAACTTTCCTTCTGTAATAACGAGTTCAATTTCAGACACGTCATCGCTTTGTAGAATTGTTAAATCACCTGGCTTTGTTTCATATCCATCTTCTAAAATAACGCCTTTTTTGAACGCTGCAACATCTTCTTCTGTCACTTTCCCTGCTACTCTTGCAAAGTATTTTTTCGGCACGTGCTTTTTCGGAGAAAGAAGTTGATGCGCTAGCTTTCCGTCATTTGTTATTAACAGAAAACCTTCTGTATCAATATCGAGTCTTCCAACTGGGAATGGATCAAAAATCGCATCTTCCATTTCTAATAAATCGATAACTGTTTCATGATTGTCATCTTCTGTTGCCGAAATGACACCTTGTGGTTTATGCATCATTAAGTATATGAATTCTTTATACTCTACTACTTCACCGTGAATCATAACTTCTTGTTCTTCAACGTTCACGTGATATTTCGCATCTTTCACTGATACGCCATCTATTTTGACAACGCCATCTTTTAATAATTTTTTCACTTCTTTACGGCTACCATAGCCCATGTTTGCTAATAACTTATCTAATCTCATCATTTCACCTGCTTTATATAATTAGAAAAAGAGAGGCGCACCATTTACGCCCCTTTCGTTTTTATCTTCAATCTACCACCAAGTTTACGCTGAATCTTCTTTAAAAATTCACCGCCAAATACTCGCTCTATTACGCCGGTACGGAATGCTAAATATCCATACACAGCTGCTCCTCCCATTGCACAAATGAAAACTGCAACTAATGCTGCAAATCGACTTGTCTCATATGGAAGCATAAAGGAAAGAATCCATAATAATATGTTAACAACTACAACCATCACAGCTGTTAATACTGCAATTTGAAACGTTCGTTTATACACAAGTGCAAATGAAAATTGCGCATATTTTTGAATTTGTTTATTTGTATACCAAATGGATACAGCGAACGCTACACCTGTTGCTACGACCGCACCAACCGTTCCAAAATAACGAATAAACATCACATTACATAAGAATTTTAAAATAACGCCTATGCCAAGTGCAATGATCGCATGCTTTTGCTGGTTAATCCCTTGCAAAATAGCTGCTGTTACTGTGAACAATGCAAACAATAACGCAACTGGAGCATACCACATTAATACTTTTCCGCCGAGCGGATCAGCTTCATAAAATGCGGTATAAATTGGATACGCTAACGTGGAAATTCCAATGACTGCTGGTAATGTTAAAAACATATTCACTTGAAACGTTTGGGTAATTTGCTGCTTCAAATAACTGAACTGTCCTTCTGTAAACGATTTTGTAATTGCCGGTACGAGCGTTAAGCTATACGCCGTTGCAAGCGATACTGGAATCATAATTAACTTATGTGTCCACATTGTAAAAATACCAAGAGCACGTTCTGCAATATCCCCTTGTCCAATTGCTTGCATAATGGCATTAAACGTTAACGTGTCAATTTGCTGATAAAGCGGAATCGTTAACCCAATCACAACATAAGGAATTGCATACGCAAACAGTTCTTTAAATAAGTCAACTGTTTTAACTGTTGACTCTGGTGCTGTTTGATTGATAATGTGTTGCTCTAAATGATGCTTTCGCTTCCTCCAATACCAAATGAGGACAGCCAATGCTCCGACAGCGGAAACAAACGCTGCAAATGTCGCCACCCCAACTGCTGTTGCGACCGAACCTTTCATTACTTTTATAACGATAAAACTACCTATAAGTAAAAATACAATCCGAATAATTTGTTCAATAATTTGTGAAACGGTCGTTGGTCCCATTGATTGGAATCCTTGAAAATAACCGCGAATTAAACTCGCCGCTGGTACTACAAGAAGCGCAAAGCTAACGAGACGAATAATCATTGTTACATCTTCTAAGCTATTATGTAAATTTTGCTTCCCTAGCATCGCCTCAGCAAAGAACGGCGCTGTCATATATAAGACTAAAAAGGAAAGGATTCCGCTTATGATCATCATAACCATACCGGAGCGAAACATTCTTCGGCTCGTCTTATAATCTCCAAGTGCATTATATTTCGAAACAAACTTCGAAACTGCAAGCGGCACCCCTGCCGTTGCGATACTTAAAAAGATTGTATATGGAATATATCCATACGTGTATAGCGCCCCGCCTTCTGTGCCAACTAACGCATGAAACGGAAAAACATAAATCATGCCGAGGAACTTTACTAAAAATGTCCCAAGCGTCACAATAAGCGTTCCGCGTAAAAATTTTGAATCGGACATAAAAAAATCCTCCTACATTATTCAAAACCCTGTACTCCAACCTTTGTATTGTATCACACTTTATCCTCTTAACAGTATATCCCTTCATTTTTCTTTTCTATGAAAACATGATATTCTTGAATGCAGCAAAATAAGAAAATGAGGTCGATTTATATGCATTATGATGTAATTGTCATTGGTGGCGGTCCTTCTGGTTTAATGGCAGCGATCGGTGCTGCTGAAGAAGGTGCACGCGTTTTACTTCTTGATAAGGGCGACAAATTAGGAAGAAAGCTTGCGATTTCTGGCGGCGGACGCTGCAACGTAACGAACCGTCTGCCGCTCGATGAAATTGTAAAACATATTCCGGGAAATGGTCGTTTCTTATATAGCGCCTTTTCGATTTTTAATAATGAAGATATTATTCAGTTTTTCGAAAAGCTGGGCGTTAAATTAAAAGAAGAAGATCATGGTCGTATGTTCCCTGTATCAAATAAAGCACAGTCCGTTGTAGATGCACTGCTCACGCGTTTAAAGGAACTGCGCGTAACGATTCGGACAAATCTTCCTGTGAAAACTGTAGAGTATGAAAATGGCCAAACGAAAGCTGTTATCCTGCAAAATGGTGAAGTGCTGGAAACAAATCATGTCGTGATTGCCGTTGGCGGGAAATCAGTGCCGCATACAGGCTCTACTGGGGATGGCTACGCTTGGGCGGAAAAAGCAGGGCATACGATTACAGAACTATTCCCAACGGAAGTACCACTTCTTTCGAATGAACCATTTATTCGTGACCGTACATTACAAGGCATAGCGCTTCGTGATGTAGAACTAAGCGTATTAAATCCAAAAGGGAAACCTGTTATCTCTCATAAGATGGATATGCTCTTTACTCACTTTGGTGTGTCTGGACCAGCTGCTCTTCGCTGTAGTCAATTCGCCCTGAAAACAATGAAAAAGTTCAAAACAAACAACGTCACAATGAGCATTGATGCGTTGCCAGAAGAACATGGCGAACAACTTTTCCAGCGCATGATGAAACAAATGAAAGAAGAATCGAAAAAGGCAATAAAGAATGTACTGAAAGGTTATGTGCCTGAGCGTTATTTCTTATTCCTATTAGAGAAAAATGAAATTGACGGCAGTCAGCAATGCGGACAAATTTCTCACGAAAAGATCCGTGCTCTTGCTGCTGACTTCAAAGGATTTACCTTTACCGTAAACGGAACGCAGCCTCTTGAAAAAGCATTCGTAACAGGCGGCGGTGTGTCGGTGAAAGAAATTAATCCGAAAGAAATGTCATCAAAACTCATGAACGGCTTATATTTCTGCGGAGAAATTCTTGATATTCACGGCTATACGGGCGGGTATAATATTACTTCCGCATTCGTTACAGGCCGAATTGCTGGAATGACTGCTGGTCAAAATGCTACCATATAGTAGTAAAAAAGGAGCCTAATTATAGTCTCCTTTTCATTTGTAATTGTAAAAAAGCTAAAGGGGAAAACAGATGAGAAAAAAAGTAATGATGTCTTTAATGCTAATGACGTTTCTTTCTGCTGTTGAAGGAACGATTGTTAGCACAGCGGTACCTCGCATTACAAGCGAACTTTCAGGAGTAGGACTTGTAAGCTGGGTGTATGCCATTTATATGTTAGCAACCGCAGTCACAACACCGATTTACGGGAAGCTAGCCGACTTATTTGGACGTAAAAAAGTACTATTAACTGGAGCTGCCATCTTTTTAATCGGCTCGACATTATGCGGCGTTGCAACATCGATGGAGCAATTAATTCTATTCCGCGCCCTGCAAGGAGTAGGAGCAGGTGCTGTTATGCCAATTACAATGACAATTATCGGTGACTTATATAGCGAAGCAAAAGACAGAGCAAAAGCACAAGGTTGGCTGAGCGCTGTTTGGGGTGTATCTGGTGTTGTCGGACCGTTAGTTGGCGGATTTTTAGTTGATTCACTATCTTGGCGTTATATCTTTTTCTTAAACATTCCATTTGGAATCTTTGCTTGTGCAATGATTGCGATTTCTTATAAAGAATCTATCAAACCAGCAAAACATCATATCGATTATCCAGGTGCGATGATCTTCTCACTTAGTACGATTGCCTTACTTTATGCACTACTAACAGGAAGTCAGCAGCAAAACTGGGGCGATATCACAATTATCGGTCTGCTAGTATTTGCCGTTATCGCATTTATTCTTTTCTTACTTGTAGAAAAAAAATCACCAGAACCATTAATTCCGTTAGAGTTGTTCTCTAACCGAACTGTATCTATCGTAAACGTATTAACATTAATTGCTGGTGCGATGATTATTAGTATTACAATGTACCTTCCAATTTGGACACAAGGGGTATTAGGAAAAAATGCAACGGAAGCTGGTATGATTTTAATGCCAATTCCTGTAGTTTGGACAGTTGGTGCGATGATGTCTGGTAACTTAGTTGGCCGTTTACAAACAAAACAAATTATTTTACTTGGCAGCAGCATTTTATCGGCTTCAACGTTCTTATTATTCATACTATCTACTCATTCACATCCATCTCTTATTTACATTGCAATGGGGATGTTTGGCCTTGGAATGGGACTTATCACACCAATCTTTATGGTCACAATTCAAGCTTCTGTCCCTGCGAATAAACGCGGAACAGCAGTCGGTTTAAATACATTTATTAATACATTTAGTCAAACGCTAGGTGCAGCAGTATTTGGAACAATGTTCAATACAGTGATCCACAGCGCTGGAGACGGAAATGTAAACTTAGTAACTTCAGAACACGGAAGTACTGCAGCGCGTTCGCAAGAAGTGCTCGCTTCTAGTGTTCATATTATCTTTAGCGGCACATTTATATTAGCCGTTATCAGTTTAGTTATTGCATGGATATGCTTAAAATCCAAACAACAAGAAACAGTTGCACCGCAGCAAAAAGGCACCGCACTGTAAAAGAAAGTGTTGAGAATCTCTCAACACTTTTTTTCATACACTGCCTATTTAAACGTCTCGTGATGGATTGTATCTTCGATGTATTGTGTCGAGTTTTGCCGAGATGTCTTTATATTGTGTCGAAGAATCTTTATATCGCTAAAAGTGGTCGATATATTTGAAAAGTCGCCGATATATGAGGGATTTCCGCCGATAAAGTGAAACCAATCATTAGTTACATACAAAAAAGACGACACGAAGCCGTCTTTTTGTATTTAAGACCGATATACAACCATCGCAGAGAAACAATAAATCTGACTCTCTTCATCATTGTTCGAAACCGATACTTGGTACTTAATATCTACAATTTGTTCTTCGTCCATTTTTTTCAAAAAGACATTGATTGCCTCTTCTAAATCCTTTTCATGACTTTCATCAAAGATCTTTACGCGAATCACATTAACACCATCCTAAGTCGCAACCTTCTACTGCTGGACTGTTATCTCGGTGTGTATCAATGATGCGATAAAACTTGCCATCTTCATATAAGTAACCATCTTCTAATACATATCGCTTCTCTTCAGTATAGACATAAAATTTACCAATCATAAATTTATTAGAGTATAATTCCAAATAATCTGTCTTAAACTTCGCCACTACCTTGTCTGTAATATCAATTTTAATTGTACGGCTCATCTCCCACCCCTCCTTTCGAAAAAGAACGGATTGGTTTATTGTATTAAGGATTTTTTATTTTATGAATAAAAATTAAGGGGACGTGCCGTAGAATTCTCATTTCATTAGTGAGATTATAGCTTTAATTATTGGAGCGTAACCCCTCTGTATTCATAAGTACAATTCTCCATCCATCGGGATCTTCTATTGTAGTTCCTTTTTCTTTCCAATAAGGATTTTCTGGTTCAACTTCAAAATATCCCATTGTATTTAATCTATTATTTACATTTTCAATTTTAACTTTATCCGGTATATAAAATACAAGTAAATTATCTTTTGTCGGAGCAGGACATGGAGTTCCGCTTACATGCCTTGTAAACTCTAAATGATATTCTACACCAGGTAATCCAAACATTACTCCATCATAACCTTCATGATTATGAAACACACCTATACGTTTTAACCCTAATCCTTCTTCGTAAAATCGAATTACTTCTTCAAATTTATCTGTCGGTCTTGCGATTCTAAATTGAACCCACTTTTCCATACAATTCCCTCTCCATCCATTTTAGAATACTTTCAACTTCTATTATAAAATGGCTGTATACTTCTTAAAATCACTCATTAGGGTTAGATAAAGTAGCACAAAAGACTTATATACATCTAGCAAAATTAGCAGAAAAACCTACAAAAAATTTAATTTTATTGATTATTATTGTAATTTTTGGTATAAATTTCTTGTGATGTTTTTTTAAAATTCAAAATCCAGAGGTGGTTTCTAGTGAAGAAAAAATACGCTTTACCAGCAGTCGCAGCTACATCTTTATTACTGCAACCTATGAGTACGTTTGCTCAAACGAACGAAACGAAGACTGTCATTTCAGAAGAAAAAAAAGAAACTGTAAATCAAAAAGAACTTGAATCAAAACAAACGAATGCTTCTGAAACTGCGCAAAAGCAAGAATCAAAGTCCGAACAACAACAATCAATTGAACAAACAAAACCTGTACAAGAGCAAAAGCCAACTGAACAAACGAAACCTGTACAAGAACAAAGCAAAACAACCGCTCCACCTTCTCAAGAAAATAAACCAACACCTCAGCAAACAGCACCTACAAAAGAAGAAAAATTAACAGAGGAAGCAAACCAACAAGCACAAGCGCCAGTAAAACAAACAATCGCAGAAATGTTCCCTGACGCAACCATCGCCAGCGCAGTTGCTAGTGAGCTTGGAAAAACACCTAATGATAAAGTAACAGAAGAAGAATTAAAGCTAGTAACAACGCTTGAAATTGCGAATGAGGGGACATTCACTTCCTTACAAGGATTTCACTTATTACCAAATTTAGAAAATCTCAATTTGTATGCAAATAATAAAGTAAACAAGGCATTAACCAAATCTGCTCTTTCTATTGATCTATCAAACAATAAGAAACTGAAGCACTTAGCTATAAGCAACTTAGGGCTCAACGCACTTTCATTATCTGAAAATAAAGATCTACAATCATTGGGTTTAGAAAACAATCAAATTGCTGTATTAGATGTATCTAACCAAACGAAATTAACTGCTCTGTCAGCTGTACATAATGGCATAAAAGAATTACGTTTACCAAAAGAATCGAAACTAGAAATACTCGATGTATCTAACAACAACCTAACAAATTTAAACTTAGAAAATCATGTCGCATTGCACGATCTCTTTGCAGAAGAAAATGCACTTTCTTCTATACAATTCAATCCAAACGCAATACTTCGCAATGTACAATTAAATAAAAATAAACTGACTGATTTGCCTAATTTAAACACATCCAAACTTTTTTATTTAAATATCGAAGAAAATAAATTTGATTTAAAAAATGGACCATTTGCGAAAAAGCATCTTGAATTGTTACAACAAAATTTTAAGCCTGATAATGGGCAAGAGGCTTTTGGTTATTTTTTTGATTATCAATTCTCAGCTCACAGTGATCGTCCAGATGCACCAGTTGTCCTTGCTGATATGAAAAACAAGAAGATTTTAGGTGTATCTGGGCATATGGAATACTCTCTTGATGAAGGGAAAACATGGAATAACTTTGTGATTGATGGACACCTTTCAGTTGAAGAAGGCAAAAAAGCCCTCATTCGATACAAAAAGACTGATAAATGGTTAGAAAGTGAAGCAACAAAACTAGTATTCTCACAAACAGATAATACAAACAATGGAAATGGGAATAATGGTAATAACGGAAATTCCAACAGTGGCAATAACAATTCTAATAACGGTAACAATGGAAATTCTAACGGTGACAATAACAGTTCTAATAACAGTAACACAAATGGAACAGGTCAAGTTAACAAATCAACAGAATCCCAGTCACTTCCAAAAACAGGTTCTGCTGTTGAAACAACTGGAATCGCTGGAGCTCTTGCACTCCTTGGAGCTTGGTTCTTGCGAAGAAAGGCACAGCGAGAAGGGGAATAACAGAAATAAAAAAAGAAATCAGATTGAATCCTTTTATGAGGATAAATTTGATTTCTTTTTATCTTATAAAAACAAAGCGCCTCCAAGCTTATACTCGGCAGGCACTCTACTTTGCATGTATCATTCTAAACAATCATACATTGTTATCTCTCTGCTTTTTATAGAAGCGATTTGATTCCTCAATTATAATGCCTCCAATAATTATCATGATTCCTGCTGATATTTTGATACACACTCTATATACATACTCCAAATCTTTAAAATAAAGTGTTGTAACCATGTAAATAACAGCACCAGCTATTGCAAGAATTGAGCCTTTATATTTCTGAAAGAACATGAAAATCCACCTTTACTATGTATATACAATTGACATAAAAGCCAGCGTAAATCCTGCGATTGATATGTCAAAAAATAAAAACCCTAAAATAATACATAACATCCAATATATTCATAATAAAGGTTTGTAGAGTATGATTCAATATCCATATTACAACTAGAGATCTTAGCTATATGATTACTGTCCAGATTGTTCCATTTATTTTTGTTTTAATCGCTGTTCTAAAACGTGAATCATAAAGAAGAAATGATTCGCTTTTCTTAAAACATGATCCGCTAGTAAAGGATTCATTACATTCTAGATTGTGATTTAGCGCTTGTAAGATGAGCATCAAACATATCAATTATTTCAAGGAATCTATCAGCTTCACGGAAAACATGGTCTGCTAATAGTGGGTGAATGATACTCTTTATTTTACATTGCTCAATTAAATCACGTGCCGTTTTCTTAAAGTCCCGAAGAGATGTGACTGACACACGATTTTGATCCAGAAATTGATCTAAAAGAGGAACTGTTTGAGATTGTGGTTTCATAGATTCTAAGTCAATTGCTTGGTACATCAATTCATCAAAATCATTACTAAAATTCCGGGCCATATCTACAAGCTTTCTTTCTGATGGATCAAGAAGATGACCAATAAATTTAGCATGGTCTGCCATAATCCTTAAAAAGAAAACATTTTCTTTAATAATAGCATCAGGAAGAGCATCCAATTTACCTTCATTTAATTCAATTAAACGATTTCTAAAATAATTAGCTTCCCTACTTGTATGATCAACTAACAGTGGAAAATTATTTTGCCCTGGCAATTTACATGTGAGAATTAATCCTAGAATTTTTCGTTTAAATCCGAAAATATTAGTTGCAGCTTGTTGTACTTCTGAATTAAACCTTTTTATTTGCTCAGGATCTGTTTGATTTGTATAGGAATGTGCAATTTGTTCGATATGTTCAAACAATCGGTAAAATTGATTAGCCTCTTGGATTAGTTGCGTATCCTCACATCTAAACCCCAATCGAAGAAATAAAGAATGCTCTTTCATGATTCTAGACCAAAAACGAATTTCATTTAATGATCGTTCAACAAACACTCCAGATGTAACACCCGTATCAGGATGTATCCTATTCATTTTCAATCCCTCCAGTAAATACTATGCTAGTTCTATTCTTATGAATAGATATATATAAACATATCAGCAATAAAAGTTCAGTCTGGCTATAAAAATAATCTTATTTTTTTCTATTCATCCCAACATAAATAATAATTCTAATTTATTTATCACCTGGGGCGGGCTGATCCACTCCCTTAACCTGGTGTTTATGCCCATTATTTTCCGTCGTATAAAAATCGTAATAATGAACATGCATCCCATTTCCAACTGGAATTGCTGGTCCTGAGTACGCCTTGTAATAGTGTGTATGTCCATCTTCGAACAAAACATATCCTTCTGTATAATGTATATGCCCTCCTTCCTGTGTCTGAATTGGCGGGGATGTTATATCTAGACACTGATGGACATGACCTCCCACAACAGATGTATAATCCACTGACCCATGGTTATGATGTGGCACAAAACCAGAAACAAAATCATTTTTTCCTACCCTGTTCATTCTCTTCATTCCCCTTATGCATAAAGATAAACTCTATAAACTAGTATGCTTATACTATCGAGATAATTCCTCTCACATGTATCCTGCTGCTTTTTGGAAAGGAGAGCCCGATTGGTGAGAGCCTTCCATGAACAATCTCTCCTAAAAAATAAAAAAAGGTGTCTCCAAAATCGCAACTTGGAGACACCCTCTTCTACTATCTATGTTGTAACATCGCAACTAACTTCTCTTGACTATACATCCAAACAGTAATAACTAAACAAGCAAGCGCTACTTCTGATAACGCCATAAACCCAATTGCATAATGACCTGTTAGTTGGAATAATAGTGTTAAGATTAATGGCGGGAAGAAACCGCCAAGTCCGCCAAGTGCTGATACAAGACCATTTACAATACCAGCTTGCTTGGAGAAATACATTGGTACAAGTTTAAAGATTGTTCCATTTCCAGTACCAGCGCAAAAAGCAACTAATAAACAACCAAATGTGTATACATTCATCTGTGGCATGAATGATAAAATAATTCCTGCTAATGTTAAACCGGTAAAGACAAAGATTAAAATTTTAAATGGATTAAATTTGTCGCCGAGCCAGCCCCCAATCGGACGCATGATTGTTGCTAAAGCGATAAAACCGGCTGTACGTAATCCAGCATCTACTTTCGCTAAACCAAAGTGAGATACAAGGAAGTTCGGTAAATAAACTGTAAATGCGACGAACGAACCGAATGTTAAGAAATAGAAAATACATAAGAACCAAAGTTTTTCATTTTTATATACACCTTTAATTTGTTCCGTTAATGATGTATTTACCTTTTTCTCGTTGCGATCTCCTAACAGGAAGTTTGCTAATGCAAATGTAGCGAGTAAGATTAAGTACATTTGTACCGTTGTTCTCCAGCCAAATGAAGTTGCAAGTACTGGTGCGAGAAAGGATGTAACCGCTGTCCCTATATTTCCTATTCCGTATATTCCGTTTACAAATCCATGCTTTTCTTTCGGATAGTATTTCAGAAGAGATGTTACCCCTACAGAGAATACAGCTCCGCCAACCCCAGCAAATAAACCGCCAATAATTAAATCTAGCATCGATGTTGCCATACTAATATAAAAGACCGGGAATAATAGAATAATAAAACTAATAAAGAATAATTTTCTTGCTCCGTAACGATTGGTCCAATAACCAATTGGAATGCGAAGAATAGAACCTAAAATAACTGGTACTGCTGTGACAAGAGAAATCTGTCCTGCTGTTAACGTAATGTCTGCTTTAATAAATGGCATTAAAGAAGATAAAATCACCCATACCATAAAGCCAAGTATAAGATTTGAAGTTTGTAACCCTAACTGAAAATTCGGATTTTTCATCAGTCTCTCCCCCTATTTTGTTCAATATTTCACATTTTCTATTGCTTCCCTCCTGCCTAATCACGCTCTTTCCCGCTATTCGCGGGCAATAATCCTCCACCTCAAGATTGAGTGAAGCGAAGAAGATAGGTGAAGGATAACTGCTGGCATGTGCCCGATTGGTGAGAGCTTTCCATCAATGGGGGATAAAGCCCCCACTGATGGAAGTTTCACTTTATCATGATTAGGCAGGAAAGAATCACCCGCCGCTTACTGGTGGAATCAATGCAACAACATCACCATCTTGAATCATATCGTCTTCATTTGCATATTCTTCATTAATTGCTACCATTGTGTGCTCTGAAAGGGAAACATTGTAGTCTTTCGTTACAAGCTCCTTCAGCTCTGCTACTGCAATGTTTTGGACATCCATTTGTAATTGGTGTGTTCCAGCTTCTTCTTGCAGGTGAGCAAATAATAATACTGTAATCATTTTGCATTCTCCTTTCCTGGTTCTCCGTTTGGATACGGTGTTTGCTCTAATTGATCGCCAATCCAGTTCTCACCGTCTTCCCAAAACTCTTTCTTCCAAATAGGAACGATTTGTTTAATGCGCTCCATAATGTACTCATTTGCCTCGTATGCTGCTTTTCGGTGCGGCGTCGCTACAGCAACAACTACCGCAATATCAGAAATTTGCAATGTGCCGATGCGATGTGAAATTGCCACATATGTTCCCGGCCATTTTTCTTTCGTTTCTTCCCCAATTTTGGCAAGCATCTTTTCAGCCATCGAACGATACGCAGCATATTCTAAGTAAAGCGTACGGCGGCCTTTCGTAAATTCGCGCACTGTACCAATGAATGTCGTCACAGCCCCGCATTCACGTTGAATAACTTTCTGCGCTACTTCTTCAATCGAAATCGGTGTATCCACTACTTCAAAATACGTATTTGTCATTTTGTATCCCTCATTCTTTTTACAAACCAATTTATATACTTTTCATCTTCTGCTATATGAAAAACTTGATAATGTTCTTGCCCTGTTTTTAGAGCCTTATTCCATGTAATAACAGCAATCACATTTTCTACACTTTCTAATAAAGAAGCATCTTCCTCTGATCGAAGTAAAACGACTTTCGGGTATCGCTCTTTTTTATAGCCTTCAACAATTATGACTTCCGCTTCAAAACATGTATACAAACGAATGATTTTTTCTAAAGACCAGTCGTCCTTAGCGGATAAAGATAATAATCCGTCCCCTTCCACCACACTGACAATCGCTCCAGCTTGGCGATGACGTTCGCTATCTTTTTGCAGCGGCACTTCCGGATATCCTCCGTGCCCATGATGCTTAATCGCACCTACTTTCACGCCTTCATTCGTTAATGCTTTAATCAGCTTCTCTGTCAACGTTGTCTTCCCGCTATTTTGATACCCTACGATTTGTAAGACTGGAACGGTTCTTTCCACGGCCACTCACTTCCTTGCTCTCTGTCTAACAATAGGACAGTCACAGTCATCCCTTCTTCAAATCCGCGAGTTCCACCTGGTAAGACAATAAACGCATTCGCATCAGCGAGTGAAGAAACAGCACTGGATTTATCCAGTCCAACTGGCACAGCTTGCAGCCTTTCGTTTCCAATTTCTACTTTCCCTCTAACAAAGCGTGTAAATGGATTTGCTTTCGGGAACCCCTTCATTAAAATGGCGTCGCCGCGGTACATATGAGGCTCTTTCATATGTAGAAACGTTCGAGCAACCGGACGGACAAACAATTCAAACCCAACATAGCAAGCAGATGGATTTCCTGATAATCCAAACAATAACTTTCCGTCTACTTCTGCTACTGTCGTTACACTTCCCGGACGCATCGCTATTTTATTGAATAGTACGTTTGCTCCAAGCTTTTCATAAATGGCCGGTAAGTAGTCATAATCACCAACTGACACACCGCCTGTCGTAATGAGAATATCGACTTCTTCCATTGTCTTTTTTACCATCTCATAGCAAGTGTCGAAGTCATCTGCAAACTTTCCATAATACCGGACCTTTCCGCCTGCTCGCATAATTTGTGCACCGATCATATATGAGTTACTGTTGCGAATTTTCCCTGGTTCAAGCGGCTCATGAACTTCTAACAATTCACTTCCTGTCGTCACAATGCCAATCACCGGACGTTTTACAGTAGCTACTTCACTATAACCAAACGTTGCAAGAAGCGCTGCCACTCCTGGATTAATCATCGTTCCTTTTTCTACAAGCACTTGATGCTTCCTGACATCTTCACCTTTACGTGAAATATTATCGCCTGACTGAAACGGACGCTTCAATTTCATATATGTCTTTTCGTCTTTTTGAAAGCCTTCCGTAAGCTCAAGCATGACAACCGCATCACAGCCAGTTGGAATCGCTGCGCCGGTCATAATTCGCACCGCTTGAAATCCCTTCACTTCCTCGTTAAAAACAAAACCAGCACCAATTTCTCCAACAACTTCAAATTCGGTCGGATGTTCATAACTTGCTTTCTTCGTATCTTCGGCCCGAACCGCAAACCCATCGTACGGCGAGCGGTCAAAATGAGGCACGTCATGATCGGCAACTACATCTTCACCTAGAATTCGTCCATAACTTTCTGTAAGCGGTACTCGCTCAATTTCTCCGTGTTTTGCATACTCCATCACACGTGCTACTGCCTCGCTAACAGCAATTGGTATTCGTTTTTCTAGCATCATTTTCACCCCGCATTTGCAAAATATCACATCTTTATTACACTTTTTGTTGTACAATGCTAATCATAATAGCAATTACTTCAAGGAGGAATTTCATGTCTTCATTTACTCATTTTAACGATCAAGGCCGTGCTAAAATGGTCGATATTAGTGATAAAAAAGTTACTGTGCGCACAGCTATTGCTCGTTCAAGCATCACCTTGACGAAAGAAATTTACGAGAAAATCACTCATAATGAAATCGGAAAAGGCGATGTCCTAGCCGTTGCCCAAATCGCTGGTATTATGGCCGCAAAACGTACTTCGGATATTATTCCGATGTGTCATCCACTACTTCTAAAAGGTGTCGATATTTCCTTTGACTGGCACATTACAGATGAACAATATCGTTTGCTTATTGAAGTAAAAGTAAAAACAGAAGGCAGCACCGGCGTTGAAATGGAAGCCTTAACTGCCGCTTCCGCTACCGCTCTTACCGTATACGACATGTGTAAAGCTGTCGATAAAGGCATGATTATCGGTGAAACATACCTGTTTGAAAAAACGGGCGGCAAAAGCGGTGATTATTCAAGAAATTAATCTTAATCCAAGGGGGATTCCCCTTTGGATTCACCCTATGTAACGCGCGTATAATCGTTTGGCCACTTGTATATCATTTGTACCATGAACAAAGGCTCGCCCATCTTGAAATAAAACGAAGCGATATTCATCAGCATGAAATGATAATAGGTGCGGCGTCCTCTGTACTGGCACGCTCCTTTGTAAGCGCTTTTCTATTTCTTCTAAGTTAAGAGGCTGATTTACGCCTGGACGAATTTGAACTGTATTGCGGCCGCATAGCGCTTCTGTTTTCGTTTGCGCTTCAAATGCTAAGCTTGGATATGTACGAAGCTTGCCGCATGATAGACAGTTTTCTTTTTTTTGCCGGTTTACTTTAAATGCCATATATTGATTGTTCCAAAGATCGAATGATACCATCGTTTCTCTCAGTGCCGCGAAGTCTCCAACTAATATTTTTAAAGCTTCAGCAACTTGATAAGCAACGACCATTTGCACGGCTGGTTGAATAATTCCCGCTGTATCACACGTTGCGCTGCTCGTTGGATGTTCCATTAAACAGCGAAAGCATGGTGTTTTCCCTGGAATAATCGTATACGTTACACCGTAACTCCCAACGCAGCCGCCATATATCCACGGAACGTTATACTTTTGTGAAATATCATTAATAAGAAGACGTGTATCGAAATTATCCGTCGCATCGATTATGATATCCACATTTTGCACAAGCCGCTCGATTTCTTGCACCGTTACATCCGTTACAACCGGCTCAACGTCTACTTCAGAATTAATTTGCCTTAAATGCTGCGCCGCTGCCACTGCTTTCGGCACATAGCACTTCGCATCTTCTTCTGTATATAATTGCTGCCTTTGCAAATTGCTCCATTCGACATAATCACGATCTGCAATCGTCAACTTGCCGACGCCTGCTCGAACGAGCGCCTCAGCATTTGCTGCACCAAGTGCACCAGCGCCAATGATTAATACGTGTTTTTCACTTAAATTACGCTGACCAGCTTCCCCAATCTCAGAAAACAGTATTTGCCGTGAATACCGCTCTTGCATCTTAACCCCTTCTCTCTATCCGCCAATATATGACATTTCAATTTTTGGGCGGTTATTTGCACTTTCTTCCGTTCGTTCATCCGAATAACGATCATTACGCTTATTCCATACATCTTGCACGATTTGGAACAATTTCTCATCATCTATTCCACCCCGGATTAGCGTGCGTAAATCTGTTCCTGTCGTTGCAAATAAACAAGTATACAATCGTCCTTCTGCTGAAATGCGCGCTCTCGTACAAGAAGAACAAAATGATTCAGAAACAGAAGTAATAAAACCAACTTCAGCCTCAGTTCCAACATATCGATATCGCTTGGCTACTTCACCGAAATAGTGAGGATCTATCGGTTCAATTGGATATACACGTCCAATCATATCGATTAACTCTTTCTTCGTAATGACTTGTTCAAAGTTCCAGCCGTTCGTACTTCCAACATCCATAAATTCGATAAAGCGAAGAGGGATGCACTGCTCTTTACAATAAGCGGCCATCTTCAAAATTTGGTTATCGTTCATTCCTTTTTTCACGACCATATTGACTTTCACGTCGAGCCCAGCAGATTTTGCTTCTTCAATTCCTCGTAATATAGGTTTTGTGCTTACATTGCGGCCATTAATATTTCGAAATACATCATCATCTAACGCATCTAAGCTGACGTTTACTCGCATTAAACCAGCTTCTTTTAATGCCTTTGCCTGTTTCGTTAAATGAATGCCGTTCGTCGTTAGCCCAATATCTGTTAAGCCTTCTATTTTCACAAGACGTTTAATGAGCTGTGGTAAATCTTTACGAAGTAGCGGTTCACCGCCAGTTAAGCGAATTTTCTTAACTCCCATACGAACAAACAGCTTAGCTAATCGTTCAATCTCATCAAACGTAAGTAGAAACTCTTCTTTTAAAAAAGCATAATCTGGTCCAAACACTTCAGCCGGCATACAATACGTGCACCGAAAATTACAACGATCAATGACAGAAATGCGTAAATCTTGAAGTGGACGCTGCCATACATCTACAATCTTCTCAGTCATCGTCACCCCTCCTTCTTGCTGCATATATACTTTTATTCTATTATAATATATTTTTAAACTAGGGTGTTTTGCTCTTGCACTTTATCTTTTTTTGGATGCCTTTCATTTGTCTTCATCATAAAAAAGAACTACAATCTATGTTGTGATATTTCTCACATCAATTTCCTCATTCAAAAATTCTTCACAAATCCAGTCAAAAACTGTTCACAATTAGGAAAAGGAAAAAATCTCTTGCATTTTCACTATATTTATATTCAAAATAAGAGATAGACTATTCGGAAAAAAGGGGTGACTGCTGTGACAAACAGTACTGCATTATCAAATGATTTAAATGAATTACTCGCATCTGTTGAATATAAAATGCAAGTAAACAAATCCCATTATATTTTCCAAGAAGGTATGGAGGCAAAAGAACTATACATTATTCGCTCTGGAAAAGTGCAAATTAGTAAAATTAGCGCCGATGGTCAAGAATTGACACTGCGCATTTGTTCGGAGAATGATATTATTGGGGAACTTACATTATTTACGGAAAACGCCAAATATTTATTAAATGCAAAAGTACTGGAACGTGCAGAAATCGGCGTCATTAAGCGGGATGCATTAGAAAAAGCATTGCTGGAAAAACCAGCTCTTGCCTTTGAATTTATGAAGTGGGTTAGTGAACATTTACGAAGAATGCAAACGAAGTTCCGTGATCTAGTATTGCATGGCAAAAAAGGAGCACTATACTCCACTCTCATTCGCATGACGAATAGTTATGGCATTTTAAAAGAAGATGGTATTCTGATTGATCTTCCATTAACAAATCAAGATCTTGCCAACTTCTGTGCGACCTCCCGTGAAAGTGTCAATCGCATGTTAAATGATTTAAAAAAACAAGATATTATTTCTATTCATAAAGGCAAAATCACCATTCATAATTTACATTTTTTAAAATGTGCAATCTCTTGTGAAGATTGCCCTACTTCTATTTGTAGTATTGAGTAGCATTCCTATATATACAAGTTAAAAAAACGACATAAAAAACCTTTTCTTTTAGTGAGGAACGAGAGCTTCTGACCGTGCATAAAGCGGTCAGTACTTTCTCTTGCCACATGCAAGGTTTCAAGCGTTTTATTCTGCATAGCAGCAGCTGCCAGAAAATTAACATGGATATATTATTGAAGATGCTGCTCTTTTTCTTTCTCCCCCTACTTTACATACAAAACATATTTTGCGATGTGCAAAATATCACATCTTCTCTATTTTTTTCCTTACACTCTTATGAATTTTGACAATCTGTTGAACTGTGATAGATATCACATCTCTATTTTGTGTGCCCTCTTATAGTGAAAGTAAGCAAGAGAGACGCAATAAAGGAGTGAACGATATGAAGAAGAAACTATCACCATTTATGCAACGTTTAAAATATTTTTCTCCAATAGATCGTTATAACGATAATCATACGCAAGAAACATATGAAGACCGAGAATGGGAAAATGCCTACCGAAAACGATGGCAACATGATAAAGTTATCCGCTCCACACACGGCGTAAACTGCACCGGTTCTTGCAGCTGGAACATTTACGTAAAAGATGGAATTGTCACTTGGGAAGGACAAGAACTAAATTATCCGTCTACTGGTCCTGATATGCCAGATTTTGAACCACGCGGATGTCCGCGAGGAGCAAGCTTTTCTTGGTACATTTATAGTCCGCTTCGTGTGAAATATCCATATGTACGCGGCGTTCTTTGGAATATGTGGCAAGAAGAACTGCAAAAACATGAATCACCATTAGATGCTTGGAAAAGCATTGTTGAAAATCCAGAAAAAGCACGCGCATATAAAAGTGCTCGCGGAAAAGGCGGCTTCATTCGTGCAAGTTGGGATGAAGTATTACAGCTCGTTGCTGCTTCCTTACTATATACAGTAATCAAATATGGTCCTGATCGAAATGTTGGTTTCTCACCAATTCCAGCGATGTCTATGCTAAGTCACGCAGCTGGCAGCCGCTTTATGCAGCTGATGGGCGGGCCGATGCTGAGCTTCTACGATTGGTACGCTGACTTACCACCAGCTTCACCACAAATTTGGGGTGATCAAACAGATGTGCCAGAAAGTAGTGATTGGTACAACGCTGGCTACATTATGACATGGGGATCCAACGTACCGCTAACGCGGACACCAGATGCGCACTTCTTAGCGGAAGTGCGCTATAAAGGGACGAAAGTTGTTTCTGTTAGTCCTGATTTTGCCGAATCAACAAAATTCGCTGATGACTGGATCAGTGTAAAACAAGGGACAGACGGGGCACTTGCAATGGCAATGGGACACGTCATTTTACAAGAATTCTACGTAGACAAACAAGTAGACTACTTCATAAATTATGCAAAGCAATACACAGATTTCCCGTTCCTTGTCACGTTAAAACAGCAAGACGGTCAATTTGTTGCAGATCGTTTCTTAAATGCGACTGATATTGGCCGGGAAACAAAACTTGGCGAATGGAAACCTGTTCTTTGGAACGATAAAAGTCATGATTTCGCTACGCCGCACGGCACAATGGGATCACGCTGGGATAACGAGAAAAAATGGAACTTACGTTTAGAAGATGAACAAACAGGCGAAAAAATCGACCCACGTCTTTCTTTACTTGGTATGGAAGATTCAATTGGAACTGTCCAAATTCCGTACTTCTCTGATGACGGAAATGAAGTATTAGAACGTACGATTCCAGTGAAAAAGATTACAACGCCAAACGGAGATCTTTTCGTAACAACTGTCTACGATTTAACATTAGCAAACTACAGCGTAGACCGCGGTCTTGGCGGCCCAGAACCGAAGAGTTTCGATGAAGATGTTCCATTTACGCCAGCATGGCAAGAAAAAATGACAGGTGTAAAACGAGAACTGATTATTCAAATCGCTCGTGAATTTGCGCAAAATGCCGTTGATACAAATGGACGCTCGATGATTATTGTCGGCGCTGGTATTAACCATTGGTTTAACTCTGATACGATTTACCGCGCTGTGTTAAACCTCGTTCTTCTCGTTGGAGCACAAGGGGTAAACGGCGGCGGTTGGGCTCATTATGTTGGCCAAGAAAAATTACGTCCAGCAGAAGGTTGGCAAACAATTGCGATGGCAAGAGATTGGCAAGGTCCGCCAAAACTGCAAAACGGGACGTCGTTCTTCTATTTCGTTACAGATCAGTGGCGTTATGAAGATACACCAGTTGGTCATTTAGCATCACCAGTTGTCGGCAACTCACGCTATCAGCACCACGGTGATTACAATGTGTTGGCAGCTCGCCTTGGCTGGTTACCATCCTATCCAACATTCGAGAAAAACGGAATTGAATTATATAAAGAAGCGGTCGCTAATGGTGCAACAACCCAGGAGGAAATCGGGAAATATGTTGCAGAGAAGCTAAAAAACAAAGAACTCAAATTTGCGATTGAAGACCCTGATAACAAAAATAACTTCCCGCGCAATTTATTCGTATGGCGCGCGAATTTAATCTCAAGTTCTGGTAAAGGACACGAGTATTTCTTAAAACATTTATTAGGTACAACAAACGGATTAATGAACGACGATAGTGATTCACTACGACCAGAGGAAATCAAGTGGCAGGAAGAAGCACCTGAAGGAAAACTCGATCTACTAATTAACTTAGATTTCCGTATGGCTGGAACAGCACTGTACTCTGACATCGTTCTTCCTGCTTCAACTTGGTATGAAAAACATGACTTAAGCAGTACAGATATGCATCCGTTCGTACATCCATTTAACCCGGCAATCGGTTCACCGTGGGAAGCACGCTCTGACTGGGATATTTTCTGCTCCCTTTCAAAAGCAGTCGCTGATTTAGCACAAAAGTTAGATCTTGAGCCAATGAAAGAAGTTGTTGCAACGCCGCTTCTTCACGATACACCACAAGAATTAGCACAGCCGCTTGGACAAATTAAAGATTGGAGCAAAGGAGAATGTGAACCAATCCCAGGCAAAACAATGCCGCAAATACATGTTGTGGAACATGATTATAAAACGATTTATGACAAAATGACCGCACTTGGACCAAACGTCGGAAAACAGCCAATTGGCACGAAAGGTATCTCTTGGTCTGCGGAAAAAGAATACGAACAATTAAAGAGTAAATTAGGTGTTATTCGCACTGATTCTATCGCAAAAGGGTGCCCTAACATAACAGAAGCAATCAATGCTGCTGAAGCTGTGTTAACTCTTTCTTCAACAACAAATGGTCATATGGCAGTAAAAGCATGGGAGGCACTTGAAAAACAAACAGATTTACAACTGCGCGATTTAGCAGAAGAGCGTGAAGAAGAGTGCTTCACATTTGAACAAATTACAGCGCAGCCAAAAACAGTTATTACATCACCTGCTTTTACTGGTTCAGAAAAAGGAGGACGCCGCTATTCACCGTTTACAACAAATGTGGAGCGTCTCATTCCTTGGCGAACAATAACAGGGCGTCAATCTTTCTACTTAGATCACGACATGATGAAAGAATTTGGTGAAACAATGGCAACGTTCAAACCAATACTGCAGCATAAACCGTTCCGAAAATCTCGCCCTGAAGTAGAAGGAAAAGAAATTACGCTAAACTATTTAACACCGCATAATAAATGGTCTATTCATAGTATGTACTTTGACTCACTGCCAATGTTAACGCTGTTCCGCGGCGGGCCGACAGTATGGATGAATAAAGATGACGCCGCTGATGCTGGTGTTGCTGATAATGACTGGATTGAATGCTTCAACCGAAACGGCGTCGTTGTTGCCCGCGCTGTCGTCACACACCGCATGCCGCGTGGAATGGCGTTTATGCATCATGCACAAGATCGTCATATTAACGTACCTGGTACGAATTTAACAAGTAACCGCGGCGGAACACATAATAGCCCAACGCGTATTCACGTAAAACCAACTCATATGATTGGCGGATACGGTCAATTAAGTTACGGCTTTAACTACTATGGCCCAACTGGAAACCAACGCGACCTAAATGTTGTCATCCGCAAACTGAAGGAGGTAGATTGGCTTGAAGATTAAAGCACAAGTCGGAATGGTAATGAATCTTGATAAATGCATCGGCTGTCACACTTGTAGCGTAACATGCAAAAACACCTGGACGAATCGTCCAGGTGCTGAATACATGTACTTTAACAATGTAGAAACAAAACCGGGCATTGGCTATCCAAAACAATGGGAAGATCAAGAAAAATATAAAGGTGGCTGGGAGCTGAAAAACGGAGACCTTCAGTTGAAATCCGGTTCAAAAATGAAACGTCTCATGAACATTTTCCATAACCCAGATCAACCAACAATTGATGATTACTTTGAGCCTTGGAACTACGATTATGAAACATTAACAAACAGTCCACAGCGAAAGCACCAACCAGTTGCTAGGCCGAAGTCAGCTATTACAGGTGAATTTATCGATAAAATTGAATGGGGACCAAACTGGGAAGATGATTTAGCAGGCGGACATATAACAGGCTTACAAGATCCGAACGTTAAAAAAATGGAAGATGAAATTAAAACAGATTTTGAAAATGTGTTCATGATGTACTTACCGCGTATTTGCGAACACTGCATGAATCCGTCGTGCGTATCTTCTTGTCCATCTGGTTCTATGTATAAGCGGGATGAAGACGGGATTGTCCTTGTTGATCAAAATGCATGCCGTGCTTGGAGATTTTGTGTATCTTCTTGCCCATATAAAAAAGTATATTTCAACTGGCAAACGAATAAAGCTGAAAAATGTACAATGTGTTTCCCGCGTATCGAAGCTGGTATGCCAACAATTTGTTCGGAAACATGCGTTGGACGCATTCGTTACATCGGAGTTATGTTATATGACGCTGATAAAGTAAAAGAAGCAGCATCTGTAGAAGATGAAAAAGACTTATACGAGTCTCAGCTTAACGTATTTCTAGATCCAAATGATCCAGAAATAGTTGCTGAAGCAAAGAAACAGGGTATTACAGAAGAATGGATCAAAGCTGCTCAGCAGTCACCAATTTATAAAATGATTATCGATTGGAAAATTGCTCTTCCTCTTCATCCAGAGTATCGTACATTGCCAATGGTTTGGTACATCCCACCATTAAGCCCAATTATGAATATGGTCGAAGGAAAAGGAAGCAACTGGCAAGCAAAAGACATTTTCCCTGCTATTGATAATATGCGGATTCCAATTCAATATTTAGCAAATCTATTAACTGCAGGCGATGAATCTCATATTCGTCTTACATTGAAAAAAATGGCTGTCATGCGTACTCATATGAGAGCATTGCAAATTAATAAAGAACCAGATGAAGCTATATTAAAAGAACTGAACTTAACAAAAGAAGACATTGAAGATATGTATCGCCTTCTTGCAATTGCAAAATATAAAGATCGTTTCGTCATTCCAACTTCTCACCGTGAGCAAGTGGCAGATCTTTATAACGAGCAAGGAAGCTGTGGTCTTTCCTTCGCTGGCGGTCCTGGCTCTTGCATGACAATCTCTTAAAATAAAGGAGGTAACAATTATGAATCAAAGTTTACAAACAGCTTTCTCTTGTTCTTCCTTTCTTCTCTCCTATCCTGAACAAGGATGGAGAGAAGCACTTACTCATTTACAAAATGATGTTCAAACTATCGAACATGAGGAAATTCGTACTAATCTAACAACATTTATCGAACAAGCAAAGCAAAAAACAAATGATGAATTAATTCAATCGTTTGTATATACATTTGATTTTGGCAAAAAAACAAATATGTATCTCACTTATTTGAATACTGGTGAACAACGAGAACGAGGGATTGAACTGCTAGAACTAAAACAACACTATAAAAAAGCAGGTCTCGCTGTAACTGATAAAGAACTGCCTGATTATTTACCGCTTATGTTAGAATTTCTCGCAAATGCTGATGAAGAAGATAGTGAACCAATTATGAAAAAATATGAAAACAATATCGAAGCATTGCATGAACAATTAACAAGCATAAACAGTATGCACGAACCAATTGTAAGGTGCATCCTTACTGCTATTCGTGCATGGCAGTATGAAATAAACTAGAAAGGAGTGGGACAAGAATGATGGATCAATTTTTATGGGTACTCTTTCCCTATATCATTTTAGTCATTTTCATTGGTGGACATATTTTTAGATACAACTACGATCAGTTTGGCTGGACATCAAAATCTAGTGAATTATTAGAGAAGAAAATGCTCCGAATCGGAAGTTTACTATTTCACTTTGGTATTATGTTCGTAATTGGCGGTCATGTCATGGGAATTTTAATCCCTGAATCCGTCTACAGTTCTCTCGGCATTTCTGAACATACGTATCATATAATGGCAATCAGCTTCGGTCTTCCAGCAGGTATTGCTTCTGTAATCGGATTATTCATTTTAACGTATCGCCGCTTTACCGTAAAACGAATTATCGCAACAAGTACAACTGGGGATTACATCGCTCTCATCTTGTTGCTCATCGTAATGCTTGCCGGACTTTCTTCTACATTTTTAAATATCGATTCAAACGGTTTTGATTATCGAACAACGATTGGCCCATGGTTCCGCAGCCTCTTTATTTTCCAACCTAAAGCGGAATATATGGCAGAGGTGCCAATTTGGTTCAAAATTCATATCATCGCCGCAATGGGACTATTTGCAACATGGCCATTTACAAGACTTGTTCATGTCTTTAGCGTACCAGTGAAATACTTACGACGCAGTTATGTTATTTACCGAAAAAGAAAACCGATAAAATTTTAATCGCAATAAAAAAGTGTGCAATCAAGGTGTTGCACACTTCTTCATTGCTCTATTTGTATTCGATACTGATTTCCCCAATCTCGCATCATTAAGATAATTGGAACTAACGACTTTCCAAATTCGGTTAATGAGTATTCAACTTTCGGAGGCACTTCCTTATATACTTCACGATGAATCACACCATCAGCTTCGAGCTCTCGTAATTGTCTCGTTAGCATTCGCTGCGTGAGACCAGGCATCAATCGTAAAAATTGATTAAGGCGAATTTCTCCATTTATTAAATGAAATAGAATCACGCCTTTCCATTTCCCGCCGATTACATCTAATGTGACCTCTACTGAACAACGACGTATATTCTCCTTCTCATCACTCTTCATTAGTATACATTTTGATACTATATGTCAAAAATGTGCGTACTTACACTTATAAATATATTATAGTAAAATTTATTTTGTAACCAACTTACAAATAGAAAGTAAATTATTAAAAGGTGGTAATTGGAATGAAAAATACAAAAGAAGAAATTTTAAAAGCCTATCAGTTTAGACATGCATGCAAAGTATTTGATGTAAATAAAAAAATCTCTGATGAAGATTTTCATTTTATTCTCGAAACAGGCCGTCTTTCTCCAAGTTCATTTGGCTTTGAGCCTTGGAAATTTGTCGTAATTCAAAATCAAGATATTCGCAAGAAGCTTCTACCGATAGCATGGGGAGCACAAAAACAATTACCAACAGCCAGCCATTTTGTTGTGATATTAGCTCGAAAAAAAGAAGATATGATGTATAACTCTTCCTATATTTCTAACTTCATGACAAACATCCAAAGACTTCCACAAGAAGCAGTGAATATGAAAGGTGATTTTTATAAAACGTTCCAAGAATCTGATTTCAATTTATTAGAAAGTGATCGCGCTATGTTTGATTGGGCTTCTAAACAAACATACATTGCTCTAGGTAATATGATGACTGCAGCTGCTCAAATCGGTATCGATTCTTGTCCAATGGAAGGCTTTCATCAAGAAAAGGTAGAATCGCTTTTACGAGAAGAAGGAATTATTTTTGGAGATACATTCGGTGTCTCTTGTTTAGTGGCTTTCGGCTATCGATTAGAAGAACCACAACATGAAAAAACCCGTCAAACAATGGATATGGTTGTTGAATGGATCAATTAAAGTAAAGCTTCCATCAATGGGGAAGTTTTTCATTCTCCACTGGTGAAAGCTTTTAGAAACAGTAATAAGCCCTCCGCTTCTAAAGAAACGGAGGGCTTACTTATAAAGCATTTTATTGAAATAAATAATCATTCTTTTACGAAAATCCTACTCCAGAATCTGTATGATCTGTTTTATTAACTACTAATAAAGCGCTCTCGCAGCTACTACCTGAGTTACCACCCGGTTTACTGCTTGGGCTACTACTTAGGCCATTGCTTTGACTACTACTCGGAGTTCCCTGTAAAGCACCGGTCATCCCACTGCTACTCGGAGTTCCCTGTAAAGCATCGGTCATCCCACTGCTACTCGGAGTTCCCTGTAAAGTACCGGTCATCCCACTGCTACTTGGAGTTCCCTGTAAAGCATCGGTCATCCCACCGCCACTGCTTGGGCTACTACCTGTTAGTCCAGTACCCCGTGTAATTGTAGTTGTCACTACGTCTCCAGGGCGTAAACAAACTTCATTTGTATTCCCGATAACAACGACAACATCCATACATGTTGGTCCTGTTGATCCTGTAAATGTCTTCGAAGCAACAAACGAAGTATCTCGCAAATTATCCCCTGTAAAAATATTCCCAGTATTATTGACAATAACAAATTCCTTAATACAAACCCCCATTTTTTATACAACCTTTCTATTATACTCCTGCTGTTAATGAACCAGCTGGTAAAGGCGGAGTAAATTCAGTAGTTTGCGGTGTTATCGGCGGCGCTAACTTCCCATTTAAAAATGTCGCAACGCTCGACCCACCAGCACCACTAAATGCCTTCCTCGCAATAAATGGAGAAAGATCGTAACAATCCCCCATATTAATTGCTCCTCTATTATTTATGACTTTAATTTTTCGAATAAGTGAATTCACTCTTGAACCACCTTCCTTAGCACTATCTCCTGCTTTCTACACTGTATGCAAAAGAAAAAAACTTGAAACGGACGCGTTTCAAGTTTTCAAAAGAATAATTACGTTTTAGCAAATAGTAGTTACTTTACTTCTCCTTCATACTGCATCATGCCGCCAACCATGTTCAGTGTCTTATAACCTTGTTCATTTAAATAATGACAAACATTTTCGCTGCGTACACCAGAGCGGCAAATAAAAATATATTCATTTTCTTTATCAAAGAAGTCTAATTTATGCGGAATATCACCCATTTTAATATGAACTGCTTCTGGAATTTTTCCATATGCTACTTCTTCATCTTCACGCACATCTACTAAAAATAGCGTTTCTCCTTTTTCTAAACGCTCTTGTACCTCTTCTGGCATAATTGTTTTCACTTCAGTCATAAAATAAACTCTCCTCCTTCTTTCTCCTCAATTTTAGCATGGACCACTTAGAAAACAAGCTATGTGTAAAAGCTACATCATTCTTGAAATTTGCTGATTAAGAAATTGATGCACTTTCCCGGCAAATAAATGCGTCTCAAACACACCTGCCATATGTCCGTAAATACTTTCAATTTCATATACTTCTGCAAATTTCCCATTCTTTCTAAGCAATTCAACCATCTTATAATTATAACGAGGAGGCTGCAGCAAATCTTGCTTACAAGGAATCATTAGAACGCTCGCTTCTACTTGCCGAAGCGCTTCCTCTAATGAAGGAAAACCGTGAGCAATATCATGTAATAAAGTTGCTTTTGCGGTGTACATCCATGAATTTGCATCAACAAAGGCGATATTCTGTAATGTTGCTTCATTAATTGTCTCTTCAAATGAAGTGAATGTACTGAAATTTTGATAAGGCGCCGATTCTGTACTGTCCCGCGGAAATGTCGTTTCATAATAGTGGGCATCATATGCATTTATGAACATCATTTTCGCCGCTAAGTGCAATCCTTTTACAGGCTGCTCCTCTCCGTAATTACCCTCTTTCCAAGCTGTGTCTAATTGAATTGCACCGATTGCATGTTGTAAAACATTAATCGACGTTACAACTGGATTTTGCGGACTTGTAATTACCCCAATCACCCGTTCCATCATATGCGGATAATGAACAGCCCATTGCTGAGCAATCATCCCTCCGGCAGATGGACCAATGACTGTATGCAGTCTAGCAATTCCCATATCCTTTATTAATTCATATTGAATACGAGCCATATCAAGAAACGTGAAGACTGGAAATTCCATTCCATACTCTGCGCCTGTTTCCGGATTTATCGTTTTTGGTCCTGTCGTCACAACATAAGGATTTTTCACTTGTACATTACAAAGATTATCTGTACAAATCACAAAATATTTATTTGTATCAATTGCTTTCCCTGGTCCAATTAACTCATCCCACCAACCTGGAACCTGGTCGTGCTCTGTATACTTTCCTGCCGCATGACTCGTTGCACTAAAATAATGACAAACTAAAATAGCATTTGATTTCTCACTGTTTAACGTACCGTATGTTTCATAACCAATTTGGATTGGAATTGATGTACCGTTTTCAAATGTATATTTCTTTAGCCGAAATACTTGTTTTTGTACATATAACATCTTTTCGCCTCCTTAATTCACACTTCGTTTCTACATAAAACAAATGAAGTGCGCTACAGAAGACTATTCAAAAAGAGAAAACACATTTCCTTTATTTGTTCAATTATTATTTCCTCTAAAACTCATATCACTATGTATCCAAAATTGCTTCCCTCACTATTCACATTTCACTTTTCCACCCACAAATATATGCATAATATATAAAAATTCCCACAGACTAAAGTTATCTAATTTGGATAAAGAGGGAATACATATGTTTTTCAAATGGTTTCGCAAAAAAAAGAACGATAATAAGCAAGTAGAGAAGAACAATACAGATACGAAGAAGAAGCAAAATGAACAAACAAACGTCAATCAAGTAGCGCAAACGAACAAGCAGCAGACAAACCAGCAACAAGCTCAAAACAACAAACAGCAAGAAAATCAACAACAGACTCAAAACAATAAACAGCAAGAAAACCA
>NZ_FOLV01000030.1 GCF_900112415.1 Bacillus sp. 491mf | reverse complement strand
CCCTCCTTCAAAACGTCGAAACCTCGGTTAAACAAAGGAAAAAACCTCTGTCTAACCGAAAGTCCCCCCTTAGGCAGTTCCCGATTGTGCACAACAAGCGATGTTTCTGTACGAAATTTCTCGGTAATGCATCATATCCATTATAGACAAAAGGGAAAATTCTATACAGAAAAATTAAACACGACGACGTTTTGGTGGACGACATCCATTATGAGGAACTGGAGTAACATCTCTAATTGCTGTTACTTCTAGACCTGCAGCTTGAAGAGCACGAATTGCAGCTTCACGACCAGCACCAGGACCTTTTACAGTAACCTCTAAAGTTTTTAAACCATGCTCCATTGCAACTTTAGCAGCAGTTTCAGCAGCCATTTGCGCAGCGAATGGAGTAGATTTACGAGAACCACGGAAACCAAGCGCACCAGCACTAGACCAAGAAAGCGCGTTACCATGAGTATCTGTAAGAGTTACAATTGTGTTGTTGAAAGTAGAACGAATATGAGCTACACCAGCTTCAATATTCTTTTTCACACGTTTTTTACGAGTGTTTGTTTTACGTGCCATTGTTAGTTCAACCTCCTTTACTTATTATTTCTTTTTATTTGCTACTGTACGACGTGGACCTTTACGTGTACGAGCATTGTTTTTAGAGTTTTGACCACGAACTGGTAAACCACGACGGTGACGAAGACCACGGTAAGAACCGATCTCCATTAGACGTTTAATGTTAAGGGATACTTCACGACGAAGGTCTCCTTCAACTTTGATACGATCGACGATATCACGGATACGTCCTAATTCGTCTTCTGTTAAATCGCGAACTCGTGTTTCTTCAGAAACACCAGCTTCAGCAAGAATTTTTTCAGCAGTCGTACGACCAATGCCGAATACGTAAGTTAAAGAAATAACAACGCGTTTGTCACGAGGAATATCTACACCTGCGATACGTGCCATTCCGAATGCACCTCCTTCTGATTAACCTTGTTTTTGTTTATGTTTAGGGTTTTCACAAATAACCATTACTTTTCCACGTCTACGAATAACTTTACATTTTTCGCAGATCGGCTTAACTGACGGTCTTACTTTCATGTCTCGAACCTCCTTAAAGATTACGGAGTGCTATATTATTTAAAGCGGTACGTGATACGACCACGATTTAAATCATACGGAGATAATTCTACCGTAACTTTATCTCCTGGTAAAATACGAATGAAGTTCATACGAATTTTACCAGAAACGTGAGCCAATACAACATGCCCATTCTCTAATTCTACTTTGAACATAGCATTTGGCAACGTTTCAATAACGGTACCTTCGACTTCAATTACATCATCTTTAGCCATTCAATGTTCTCCCTTCTTCAAATCAGTAACATTCTACACTGTTCTGAAATTCCGGAGAGCCAGCTACCTATAAAGTGGTAAGGATTTCGTATCCTGCTTCTGTAAGAGCAATCGTGTGCTCGAAATGTGCACACCATTTACCATCTACCGTTACCACTGTCCAGTCATCAGATAGTGTTTTTACATATCGTCTTCCTTGGTTCACCATCGGCTCAACACAAATGACCATTCCCGGTTTTAACCTAGGCCCTTGATTTGGTGGACCATAGTGCGGGATTTGTGGGTCTTCATGTAAGTCTTGCCCGATTCCGTGACCGACATACTCCCTAACGATCGATAATCCACTATCTTCAACATACGTTTGAATCGCATGTGAAATATTAGATAATCGCTCGCCCGGTTTTGCGTGTTCTAGACCAAGATACAACGATTTTTCTGTGACATCAAGTAGCTTTTGAACAGATTCAGAAATGTTTCCTACTGGATAAGTCCATGCAGAATCTCCATGGTATCCATTGTATTTCGCACCAATATCGATACTAATAATATCGCCTTCTTGGAGCTTGCGCTTTCCTGGAATCCCGTGTACAAGCTCTTCGTTTGCCGAAGCACAAATGCTTCCTGGAAATCCGTTATATCCTTTAAAAGATGGCATAGCACCATATTTAAGAATCGTTTTTTCCGCTATTTGATCGAGCTCTTTCGTTGTAATTCCTGGGGCAATATGCTTTTTTAACTCTTGATGAGTTAAAGCAACAATCTTGCCAGCTTCTCGCATAATCTCAATTTCGCGAGGAGTTTTGCAAATAATCATTACGCTAAGCCTCCGATGAGAAGATCGACATCAGCAAATACTTTATCGATATCTTGCTCACCATTAATGCTTTTTAAGTAACCAAGCTCTTCGTAGAAATCAAGCAAAGGTTTTGTTTGCTTAATATTCACTTCTAAACGATTTGCTACAGTTTCTTCATTGTCATCAGAACGCTGATATAACTCGCCACCACATTTATCGCACACGCCCTCTTTTGCTGGCGGATTGAATTCTAAGTGGTAAGTCGCACCGCACTCTTTACAAATGCGACGGCCTGTTAAACGTTTTAACAGTAATCCTGAATCCACATTAATGTTTAAAACATAATTGATCTTTTTGCCAAGATCTTTCATGATTTCTTCAAGAGCTGAAGCTTGTGCAACTGTTCGTGGAAAACCATCTAATAAGAAGCCTTTTACACAGTCTTCTTGACTTAAACGCTCACGCACGATTCCGATTGTAACTTCATCTGGTACAAGTGCTCCTTTATCAATAAAGGACTTAGCTTGTAGACCAAGTTCAGTTTCATCTTTCATAGCAGCACGAAACATGTCTCCTGTTGAAATGTGAGGGATGTTATACTTGGCAACAATCTTTTCGGCTTGTGTACCTTTACCGGCACCTGGAAGCCCCATTAAAATTAAGTTCATCTGTATTCCCCCTCATGAATGAGCATATGGGAAGATGAATCTTCCCGCTTACTCACTGTTTGATAAACCCTTTGTAATGGCGTTTTACTAATTGACTTTCGAGCTGCTTCATTGTTTCTAAAGCAACACCGACAACAATTAGTAAACTTGTTCCACCTATCTGTGCAGATTGTGGCAAGTTTGCAATTTTAATAAATAAAACAGGCAGGATTGCAATCGCTGCTAAGAAAATTGCACCTACAAAGGTCAAACGATACAAAATCTTTGTTAGATACTGTTCTGTATTCTTACCCGGACGAATACCAGGAACGTATCCACCTTGTTTATTTAAGTTCTCAGCCATCTGTTCAGGATTTACTTGAACAAATGCATAGAAATATGCAAAGGCAATAATTAGTGCAACATATACGATCATACCCACTGGATGAGAATAGTTAAAATTAGCAATAATCCACTTCGATATTTCATGTTTCGGGAAAAACTGTGCAATAGTCGGAGGCGTAATCAAGAATGAAACAGCAAAAATTACTGGAATAACACCAGCACTATTTACCTTAAGTGGTAAATGAGTGTTTTGTGCTCCAGTATAACCACCGTTTCCAGTTACGCGCTTCGCATATTGAATCGGGATTTTTCTAACAGCTTGTTGAATGTAAATAACACCAACAATAACCGCTAACACAGCCAACAAAATTAAACCGACTTTTACGATACGAATGAACAATTGATCTCCGGCATCTTGGAACTGCTGTGCGTACACTTGATTTATAGTACTTGGGATAGCTGCGGTAATACCTGCAAAGATAATAATAGAAATACCATTTCCTACTCCCTTTGCCGTAATTAACTCACCTAACCACATTAAAAATGCAGTTCCGGCAGTTAGTACCGTAGCAATATATAAATAAGTTGACCAACTAGGATCCAAAATTAATTGTCCACTTGCCATACCGTTAAAACCGATTGACATACCGATTGCTTGAATAAAAGCAAGAACAATTGTAAAGTAGCGGGTAAACTGAGCTAGTTTACGACGACCCATTTCACCTTGTTTTGACCACTCCGTAAATTTAGGAACAACATCCATCTGCAATAATTGCACGATGATGGATGCTGTAATGTACGGCATGATTCCCATCGCAAAGATGGAAAAGTTTTTTAAGGCTCCGCCGCCAAATGTATTCAGAATGCCCAATACATTCAACTGGTCTTGCGCTCTCAGTACATCTGCATTTGTATGAGGCACTGGGATGAACGTGCCAATTCGAAACACGATTAACATCGCTAAAGTGAATAATATTTTATTTCTTATCTCAGCAACGCGCATAAAGTTGGAGATTGTGCGAAACATTAGATCACCTCAACTGTTCCGCCAGCTGCTTCAATAGCTTCTTTTGCACTTGAAGAGAATTTGTGAGCTTTAACAGTAAGCTTTTTCTCTACAGCGCCGTTTGCAAGAATTTTAACACCGTCGTTTAATTTGCTGATAACGCCAGTCTCAAGCAATAATTCAGGTGTTACTTCTGTACCGTCTTCAAAACGATTTAACGTTGTTAAGTTAACGATAGCGAATTCTTTACGGTTGATGTTTGTGAAGCCGCGTTTTGGTAAACGACGGAATAATGGAGTTTGACCGCCTTCAAAACCAAGACGAACACCGCCACCAGAACGTGCGTTTTGTCCTTTATGACCTTTTCCAGCAGTTTTACCGTTACCAGAACCGATACCACGACCTACACGATTACGAACTTTACGAGAACCTTCTGCAGGTTGTAATTCATGAAGTTTCATTCCCAGGCACCTCCTTATATTGATAAGTTATCATTAAGCTTCTTTTACAGTTACAAGGTGAGAAACTTTGTTGATCATACCACGAATAGCAGGAGTTTCTTCCTTAACTACAGTTGAATTCAACTTTTTAAGACCTAAAGCTTCTACAGTCGCACGTTGATCTTGCGGACGACCAATTACACTACGAGTGAGGGTAATTTCTAACTTTTTCGCCATTATGTTTTCCCTCCTTCTTAACCTAGTAGCTCTTCTACAGATTTACCGCGTAATTTTGCTACATCTTCAGCACGCTTAAGATCTTTTAATCCGTTCATAGTAGCACGGATCATGTTAATTGGTGTGTTAGAACCAAGAGATTTAGAAAGAATATCTTGTACACCAGCTAATTCAAGAACCGCACGAACTGGACCACCAGCGATAACTCCAGTACCTTCTGCAGCAGGTTTTAATAATACTTCCCCTGCTCCAAAGTTACCGATAATTAAGTGTGGAATTGTTGTACCAACTAATGGTACTTCGATTAAGTTTTTCTTAGCATCTTCGATAGCCTTGCGGATTGCATCTGGTACCTCTTGCGCTTTACCAGTACCGAATCCAACATGACCGTTTTTATCACCAACTACAACCAGTGCAGCGAAGCGGAAACGACGACCACCCTTAACAACCTTCGCAACACGGTTTATCGTAACTACACGTTCTTCAAGTTCAAATTTACTTGGGTCAATGCGACGCATCTATTTTCCCTCCTTTGACCATTAAAATTGTAAGCCAGCCTCACGAGCAGCTTCAGCTAAAGCTTTAACACGGCCATGGTATAAGTAACCGCCGCGATCAAATACTACTTCTTTAACGCCTTTCTCTACAGCACGTTTAGCAACGATTTCGCCAACTTTAGTAGCAGCTTCGATGTTGCTTGTACCGTTAAGAGTAAGTTCTTTATCAAGAGTAGACGCACTTACTAATGTTACACCGTTTACATCATCAATTACTTGAGCGTAAATGTGTTGGTTAGAACGGAACACGTTTAAACGTGGACGCTCAGCTGTACCAGTAAGCTTTGCACGTACACGTGCATGTCTTTTCTTACGAACCGCATTTTTATCAGGTTTAGTGATCATTCTTGTCACTCCTTTCTTTCACCTAACGGGTTTACTTAGCAGTTTTACCTTCTTTACGACGTACAACTTCGCCTTCGTAACGAATACCTTTGCCTTTATATGGCTCTGGAGCACGTACAGCGCGAATGTTAGCAGCGAATTCGCCAACACGTTGCTTGTCGATACCTTTAATTACGATCTTTGTAGGAGCAGGAACTTCAACTTCAAGACCAGCTTCTGGAGTCATCTCAACTGGGTGAGAGTAACCTACGTTTAATACAAGTTTGTCACCTTGTTTTTGTGCACGGTAACCAACACCGATTAATTCAAGTCCGCGAGCGAAACCTGTAGTTACACCTTCAACCATGTTTCCTAGAAGAGCACGAGTTGTTCCGTGTAATGCACGGTGTTCTTTCTGCTCAGTAGGACGTTCTACTGTTAAGATATTTTCTTCAATTTTGATAACCATATCAGCATTGAAAGTACGAGTTAATTCACCTTTAGGGCCTTTTACAGTTACTGTATTATTTTCTGCTACTGTAACTGTAACACCTGCAGGGATTTCAAGAATCTTTTTACCAATACGAGACATGTGGTCACACCTCCGTTCGTTTTAAATATATATTACCAAACGTATGCTACTACTTCTCCACCAGTTTGTAATTGACGAGCTTCTTTGTCAGTCATTACGCCCTTAGATGTAGAAACAAGTGCAATACCTAATCCGTTAAGTACACGTGGTACTTCGTCAGCTTTTGCATAAACGCGTAAGCCAGGCTTACTAATACGCTTTAATCCAGTGATTACACGTTCGTTGTTTACACCGTATTTTAGGAAAATGCGAAGGATACCTTGTTTGTTATCCTCGATGTATTCCACATCACGAATGAAACCTTCACGTTTTAAGATTTCAGCGATTTCTTTTTTGATTTTAGAAGCAGGAACTTCTAATTTCTCATGACGTACCATGTTCGCATTACGGATGCGAGTAAGCATATCTGCAATTGGATCTGTCATCACCATATGTTTTACCTCCTTCCCATTTGTGGGGATTACCAACTAGCTTTTTTAACACCAGGAATTTGACCTTTATATGCAAGTTCACGGAAACAAATACGGCAAAGTTTAAATTTGCGGTATACAGAATGCGGACGACCGCAGCGCTCGCAACGTGTATAGTCTTGTACTTTAAACTTAGGAGTACGCTTTTGTTTCGCAATCATAGATTTTTTAGCCACGTTTTCGCCTCCTCTACTTAGCGTTGGCTTCCATTATTTTTGGAATGGCATACCGAATTGTGTTAAAAGTTCACGAGCTTCTTCATCAGTTTTCGCTGTAGTAACGATTACGATGTCCATACCACGAACTTTGCTCACTTTATCATAATCAATCTCAGGGAAAATTAATTGCTCTTTAACACCTAATGTGTAGTTACCACGACCATCGAAAGATTTCTTAGAAACACCACGGAAATCACGTACACGTGGTAAAGAAACTGATACTAATTTGTCGAAGAACTCATACATTTGCTCGCCGCGTAAAGTAACCTTTGCACCGATAGGCATACCCTCACGAAGACGGAAACCTGCGATAGATTTTTTAGCGCGAGTTACAACAGGCTTTTGACCTGCGATTTGAGTTAATTCTTCTACAGCACTGTCTAATGCTTTAGAATTGGATACCGCGTCACCAACACCAGTGTTGATTACGATCTTTTCGATTTTCGGTACTTCCATAACAGATTTATAGTTAAACTTGCTCATAAGAGCAGGAGTAATTTCTTTTTGGAATTTCTCTTTAAGGCGATTCAATGAAGGGACCTCCTTTCATATTGAACTTATTTATCTAATGATTCACCAGATTTTTTTGCAACACGAACTTTTTTACCATCTTCCACTTTGTAACCTACACGAGTAGGTACACCTGTTTTAGGATCTAATGGCATAACATTAGATACGTGGATAGCTGCTTCTTTCGTGATAATTCCACCTTGTGGATTTAATTGTGATGGCTTAGAGTGCTTTTTAACGATGTTAACACCCTCAACGATAACACGGCTTTCTTTCGGAAAAGCTGCAAGGATAACACCTTGTTTCCCTTTGTCTTTACCACTGATTACCTGTACTTTATCACCTTTTTTTACATGCATCTTACTTCTGCACCTCCTTAGCAAGGCAATACCTTAAATTATAGAACTTCTGGAGCTAAAGAAACGATCTTCATGAAGTTGTTATCACGTAATTCACGAGCTACTGGTCCGAAGATACGAGTACCACGTGGGCTCTTATCGTCTTTAATGATAACCGCTGCGTTTTCATCAAATTTGATGTAAGAACCGTCTGGACGACGAGCACCGCTCTTCGTACGTACTACTACTGCTTTAACAACGTCACCTTTTTTAACAACGCCACCTGGTGTTGCTTGTTTTACCGTAGCAACGATAATATCACCGATGTTTGCGTATTTGCGACCAGAGCCGCCTAATACTTTGATTGTTAAAAGTTCACGTGCGCCAGAGTTGTCAGCTACTTTCAAACGAGATTCTTGTTGGATCATGTTATGAAACCTCCCTTCGGACTTAAAATTCCGATTCGTCTATTTAGATAATAACCGCTTCTTCAACGATTTCAACTAAACGGAAACGCTTAGTAGCAGAAAGCGGGCGAGTTTCCATGATTTTTACGATATCGCCAACTTTTGCTTGGTTTTGCTCATCATGCGCTTTGTACTTCTTAGAATACTTAACGCGTTTTCCGTACAAGGAATGAGTTTTGTAAGTTTCAACTAAAACTGTAATCGTTTTGTCCATTTTGTCAGAAACAACACGACCAGTATAAACTTTGCGTTGGTTACGTTCGCTCACTTTGCAAACCTCCCCTCAATTTATCGATTAATTCCGATCTCTCTTTCACGAACTACAGTTTTCATACGAGCAATCGCTTTACGCACTTCACGGATGCGTGTTGGATTCTCTAATTGTCCTGTAGCAAGTTGGAAGCGAAGATTAAACAACTCTTCCTTTAAAGCTTTAACTTTTGTTTCGATTTCAGCAGTGGTTAACTCACGAATATCATTAGTTTTCATTAGATTCACCACCATTTTCTTCACGTTTTACGAATTTACATTTCACTGGTAATTTGTGAGCTGCAAGACGTAATGCTTCGCGTGCTACTTCTTCAGATACACCCGCGATTTCAAACATAACCTTTCCAGGTTTTACAACTGCTACCCAACCTTCAGGAGCCCCTTTACCGGAACCCATACGTACTTCTAGAGGCTTAGCAGTGTAAGGTTTAGAAGGGAAAATTTTAATCCAAACTTTACCGCCACGTTTCATATAACGAGTCATTGCACGACGAGCTGCTTCGATTTGACGGTTTGTAATCCAAGATGCTTCTTGAGATTGTAAACCAAACTCACCAAAATGTACTTCAGCGCCACCTTTTGCACGACCACGCATTTTACCACGATGCTCTCTACGATATTTTACGCGTTTAGGCATTAACATATTATTTTCCTCCTTCCTCAGAAGCTTTCTTTTTTGTAGGAAGGACTTCTCCACGGTAGATCCATACTTTTACACCTAATTTACCGTACGTTGTATCAGCTTCAGCTGTTGCATAGTCAATATCAGCGCGAAGTGTATGAAGTGGAACAGTTCCTTCACTGTAAGATTCTGCACGAGCGATATCAGCTCCGCCAAGACGACCAGAAACCTGTGTTTTAATACCTTTAGCTCCTGCACGCATAGCACGTTGAATTGCTTGCTTTTGTGCACGACGGAAAGATACACGGTTTTCTAATTGACGAGCAATGTTTTCGCCTACTAATTTAGCGTCAAGATCAGCTCTCTTAACTTCTAAAATGTTGATGTGTACACGTTTGCCTGTTAATTGGTTAAGAGCTTTACGAAGTGCTTCAACTTCTGTACCACCTTTACCAATTACCATACCAGGTTTTGCCGTGTGAATTGTAACATTTACACGATTTGCCGCACGCTCGATTTCTACTTTAGAAACAGCAGAATCTTTTAAGCGAACGTTAATGTATTCACGAATTTTGATGTCTTCATGTAAGAATGTAGCGTAGTCTTTTTCAGCGTACCAACGAGATTCCCAATCGCGAATGATACCGACGCGAAGACCAACTGGATGAACCTTTTGACCCATCGATTATCCCTCCTTCTTTTCAGATACCACAACTGTAATGTGGCTTGTGCGCTTGTTAATTTGGCTAGCACGACCCATTGCACGTGGACGGAAACGTTTTAACGTTGGACCTTCGTCAACGAAAACTTTTTCTACAACTAAGTTGTTTACATCCATTTCGTAGTTATGCTCTGCGTTTGCGATTGCAGATTTTAAAACTTTTTCTACAACTGGAGAAGCAGTTTTTGGTGTGTGGTTAAGGATAGCAATCGCTTCACCCACTTGCTTACCTCGGATTAAGTCTACTACTAAACGAACTTTACGAGGAGCAATACGAACTGTTCTCGCTACTGCTTTAGCTTGCATTGAAGTGCCTCCTCTCATTATCTTCTAGTTTTCTTATCGTCAGCATCATGACCTTTGTACGTACGAGTTGGTGCGAACTCACCTAACTTGTGGCCTACCATATCTTCAGTTACGTATACAGGAACGTGTTTACGACCATCATATACAGCGATTGTATGACCAATAAACTGTGGGAAGATCGTTGAACGACGAGACCAAGTTTTTACAACTTGCTTTTGCTCAGTTTCATTTAACTTTGCAATTTTGTTCATTAAATGATCATCGACAAATGGTCCTTTTTTCAAGCTACGAGCCATTTTGGTGCCTCCCTTCGTGATTGCCGTACGGTTCTAAAAATGAACCGTACTACAACCCCATTATTTTTTACGACGACGAACGATGAATTTGTCAGACGCTTTATTTTTCTTACGAGTTTTGAATCCAAGAGTTGGTTTACCCCATGGAGACATTGGAGACTTACGTCCGATTGGTGAGCGACCTTCACCACCACCGTGTGGGTGATCACATGGGTTCATTACAGAACCACGAACAGTTGGGCGCTTGCCTAACCAGCGAGAACGACCCGCTTTACCAATTTTAATAAGCTCATGGTGTTCATTACCTACTTGACCTACTGTAGCGCGGCAAGTAGCTAGAACTAAGCGTACTTCACCAGAAGTTAAACGTACAAGTACGTATTTACCTTCTTTACCAAGTACTTGAGCAGATGTACCAGCAGAACGAACTAATTGTCCACCGCGACCTGGTTTAAGCTCGATGTTATGAACAACTGTACCTACTGGAATGTTGATTAATGGTAATGCGTTACCGATTTTAATGTCAGCCTCTGGGCCAGACATGATTTCCATACCTACTTCTAAGTTTTTAGGAGCAAGGATGTAACGTTTTTCACCGTCAACGTAGTTAATTAATGCGATATTCGCAGAGCGGTTTGGATCGTATTCGATCGTAGCAACGCGTCCAGGAATTCCATCTTTGTTACGTTTGAAGTCGATGATACGGTATTGACGCTTGTGTCCGCCACCTTGGTGACGTACAGTAATTTTACCTTGGTTATTACGTCCAGCCTTTTTGCTTAAAGGCGCAAGTAATGATTTTTCCGGTCTATCAGTCGTGATTTCAGCGAAATCATTCGTAGTCATGTTACGACGACCGTTAGTAGTTGGATTATACTTTTTAATTGCCATCTGATTTTCCCTCCTTCTTTAGTAAGAATTAAACTCCTTGGAAGATCTCGATTTCTTTGCTGTCAGCAGTAAGCTTAACGATTGCTTTACGACGACGGTTAGTAAAACCAGCGTGACGACCAACACGTTTTGCTTTTGGTTTGTAGTTCATGATATTTACTTTCTCAACTTCAACACCAAAGATCGCTTCTACAGCATCTTTAACTTCCGTTTTATTAGCTTTAACGTCCACATCGAACGTGTATTTTTTTTCAGCCATCATTTCCATAGAACGTTCAGTGATAACTGGGCGCTTAATGATATCACGAGGATCTTTCATTATGCAAGCACCTCCTCTACTTTTTCCACTGCCGCTTTTGTCATGATTAGCTTATCATGATGAAGCACGTCTAAAACGTTTACGCCATCAGCAGTGATTACTGTTACTCCAGGAATATTGCGAGCAGATAACTCAACTGCTTCGTTTACATCAGCAGTTACGATAAGAGCTTTCTTCTCAACAGTTAATCCTTTAAGAACTGCCACCATGTCTTTTGTTTTTGGTGCATTTAACACTAAGTCTTCAAGAACTACGATGTTGTTCTCAACTACTTTAGTAGCTAATGCAGATTTAATAGCTAAGCGACGAACTTTTTTAGGTAGTTTGTATGCATAGCTTCTTGGTGTAGGTCCGAATACCGTACCACCACCGCGCCATTGAGGAGAGCGGATAGAACCTTGACGAGCACGTCCAGTTCCTTTTTGACGCCATGGTTTGCGACCTCCACCGCGCACTTCAGAGCGAGTTTTTACTTTATGTGTACCTTGACGTAAAGATGCACGTTGCATCATTACTGCTTCAAAAAGTACAGCTTCGTTTGGTTCGATACCGAAAATAGTTTCAGCTAATTGGATTTCACCAACTTCAGAACCAGTTTGGTTAAATAACTTTACTTTTGGCATTGGGGTTCCTCCTTTCTTATAGAGAATTATTTGCTAGCCTTAACAGCACTACGAACAACTACAAGAGATTTCTTAGCGCCAGGAACGTTGCCTTTTACTAACAGGATGTTACGTTCAACATCAACTTGAACGATTTCTAAGTTTTGGATAGTAACTTGGTCTCCACCCATACGTCCAGCAAGTTTTTTGCCTTTGAATACACGGTTCGGAGCAACAGGGCCCATTGAACCAGGACGACGGTGATAACGAGAACCATGAGACATAGGTCCGCGAGATTGTCCGTGGCGTTTAATAGCACCTTGGAAACCTTTACCTTTAGAAATACCTGTTACGTCTACAGTTTCACCTGCAGCGAAAACTTCTACTTTTACCTCTTGACCAACTTCTTGTCCTTCAACGTCTGCATCGCGAAGTTCGCGAATGAAGCGCTTAGGAGCAGTAGTTGCTTTAGCAACGTGACCTTGTTCAGGTTTGTTAGCTAATTTTTCGCGTTTGTCATCAAAACCTAACTGAATTGCATTGTAGCCATCAGTTTCAACAGTTTTCTTTTGAAGGACAACGTTTGGAGTCGCTTCGATAACAGTTACAGGAATTAGCTCGCCGTTTTCAGCAAATACTTGAGTCATACCGATCTTTTTTCCTAAGATTCCTTTGGTCATGAGTTACACCTCCTACATTTTAACTTATATAAATTATAGTTTGATTTCGATATCTACACCAGATGGTAAGTCTAAACGCATTAAAGAGTCTACTGTTTGTGGAGTAGGGCTCACGATGTCGATTAGACGTTTGTGCGTGCGCATTTCGAATTGCTCACGAGAATCTTTGTATTTATGAACCGCACGAAGAATCGTGTAAACAGTTTTTTCAGTTGGTAATGGGATTGGACCAGAAACTGTCGCCCCAGAACGTTTAGCTGTTTCTACAATTTTCTCAGCTGATTGATCAAGAATACGGTGATCGTAAGCTTTTAAACGAATACGAATTTTTTCTTTTGCCATTATTTTCCCTCCTTCTTTCGCCTATTTTTAAAATAGACATTCTCCATGGAAATTTCCACACACTCGCCATGGCAAAGCGGCCGGGTGTGTCAGCAACCTTCCACTTCATCGCAGTCAAAGACCAACATTGTTTATTATACAATGTTTCTAGCCTAGATGCAACACTTTATTTGTGCACATCGTCATTTACTGTACTTTTGCTATTATACATGGTACTTTAACGAATTTCAAGTTTTCATCTGTTGTAATTCTTTTTACAGTTTTTGGTTGAAGAGTTTTGCATTTTATATATTAATAGAAGAAACTCGTCAAAACTTAAAAATAGGTTTTATTTATTATAAATAAAAAACCCAAGGGAAAATCCCTTGGGTTTCATATATCAGCTAAGATTACTCAACGATAGTTGCAACTACGCCGTAACCTACTGTACGTCCACCTTCACGAATAGAGAACTTAGTTCCTTCTTCGATCGCGATTGGAGCGATAAGCTCGATAGTCATTTCGATGTTGTCGCCAGGCATTACCATTTCAGTACCTTCTGGTAATTGGATGATACCAGTTACGTCAGTTGTACGGAAATAGAATTGTGGGCGGTAGTTAGCGAAGAATGGAGTGTGACGTCCACCTTCTTCTTTAGATAAAACGAAAACTTCAGCTTTGAATTTAGCGTGAGCTTTTACAGAGCCAGTTTTAGCAAGAACTTGTCCACGTTGGATGTCTTCACGAGCAACCCCACGAAGTAAAGCACCGATGTTGTCTCCAGCTTGAGCTTGATCAAGAAGCTTACGGAACATTTCTACACCAGTTACAGTTGTAGATTTGTTTTCTTCTTCAAAACCGATGATTTCTACTACGTCACCAACTTTAACTACACCGCGCTCTACACGACCTGTAGCAACTGTACCACGACCTGTGATAGAGAACACGTCCTCAACAGGCATTAAGAATGCTTTTTCAGTGTCACGTTCTGGAGTTGGGATATAAGAATCAACTTCAGCCATTAATTCGATGATTTTTGCTTCCCACTCAGCATCTCCTTGAAGAGCTTTAAGAGCAGAACCTTTAACTACAGGGATATCATCGCCTGGGAAGTCGTATTCAGATAATAGATCGCGAACTTCCATTTCTACTAATTCTAATAACTCTTCGTCGTCAACCATGTCGCATTTGTTTAAGAATACAACGATGTAAGGAACACCTACTTGACGAGAAAGAAGGATGTGCTCACGAGTTTGAGGCATTGGGCCATCAGCAGCAGATACTACTAAGATACCGCCGTCCATTTGAGCAGCACCAGTGATCATGTTTTTAACATAGTCAGCATGGCCTGGGCAGTCAACGTGTGCATAGTGACGAGTTTCAGTTTCATACTCAACGTGTGCAGTTGAGATTGTGATACCGCGCTCTCTTTCTTCTGGAGCAGCATCGATTTGGTCGTAACCTTTCGCTTCAGCACCACCAGCTTTTGCAAGAACTGTAGTGATAGCAGCAGTTAATGTAGTTTTACCATGGTCAACGTGGCCGATTGTACCAATGTTAACATGTGGTTTAGAACGTTCGAATTTAGCTTTTCCCATTCTAAATTCCTCCTTAGTTATATAGATTATTTTATATTTAGACTAGAAAGTAAGGGACCTAAGCCCCGCTTTCTAAGCTTACATAAGTAGTTATACTTGAACAATCGATAAAAATCAATTATTCACCTTTATTTTTTTTAACAATTTCTTCTGAAATAGACTTCGGTACTTCTTCATAATGATCAAATGTCATTGAGAATGTTCCACGACCTTGCGTGTTAGAACGTAGAGCCGTTGCATAACCGAACATTTCAGAAAGTGGAACCATCGCACGAACTACTTGTGCGTTACCACGAGCTTCCATACCTTCTACGCGTCCACGGCGAGAAGTTACGTCACCCATAATGTCACCCATGTACTCTTCAGGAATTACAACTTCAACTTTCATCATTGGCTCAAGAATTACTGGGTTACATTTAGAAACCGCAGCTTTAAGTGCCATAGATGCAGCGATTTTGAACGCCATCTCAGAGGAGTCAACATCATGGTAAGATCCGTCAACTAATGCAGCTTTAATGTCTACTAGAGGATATCCTGCAAGTACACCATTTTTAAGTGCATCTTCAAGACCTGCTCCTACAGCTGGGATGTATTCACGTGGAACTACACCACCGACGATCTTGTTTTGGAATTCGAATCCTTTACCTTCTTCGTTAGGTTCGAACTCAATCCAAACGTGACCGAATTGTCCACGACCACCAGATTGACGAGCGAACTTACCTTCAACTTTCGCTGAAGCGCGGAAAGTCTCACGGTATGCTACCTGAGGAGCACCAACGTTTGCTTCCACTTTGAATTCACGGCGCATACGGTCAACGATGATATCAAGGTGAAGTTCACCCATACCAGCGATGATTGTTTGGCCAGTTTCTTGGTCAGTGTGAGCACGGAATGTTGGATCTTCTTCAGAAAGCTTAGATAATGCTGTACCCATTTTATCTTGGTCAGCTTTAGATTTTGGTTCGATAGCTACAGAGATAACTGGCTCTGGGAATTCCATAGACTCAAGGATAACAAGGCTCTTCTCGTCACAAAGAGTATCACCAGTTGTAGTATCTTTCAAACCTACAGCAGCAGCGATATCACCAGCGTAAACTGTTGAAATCTCTTCACGGCTGTTTGCGTGCATTTGTAGGATACGACCTACACGCTCACGCTTACCTTTAGTTGAGTTTTTCACGTATGATCCAGAGTTTAACACACCAGAGTACACACGGAAGAATGTTAACTTACCAACATAAGGGTCAGTCATGATTTTGAATGCTAATGCTGCGAAAGGCTCTTCATCGCTAGAATGACGTTCTACTTCTTCATCTGTATCCGGAAGAGTACCTTTAATAGCAGGTACATCTAATGGAGATGGTAGGTAGTCGATAACTGCATCTAACAGAATTTGAACACCTTTATTTTTGAATGCAGAACCACAGATTACTGGGAAGAATTCTACAGAAGTTGTAGCCTTACGGATACCTGCTTTAAGCTCTTCTACAGTGATTTCTTCACCTTCTAGGTACTTCATCATCATTTCTTCATCAAGCTCTGCTACCGCTTCAATAAGCTTTCCACGGTATTCATCAGCTAATTCTTTATGTTCTGCAGGGATGTCAACGCGTTGAATATCTGTTCCTAAGTCGTTTGTGTACATGTATGCACACTCTTCAACAAGATCGATAATTCCTGTAAACTGATCCTCAGCACCGATTGGTAACTGAATTGGATGTGCGTTTGCTTGTAAACGGTCATGAATTGTTCCTACAGAATATAAGAAGTCTGCACCGATCTTGTCCATTTTGTTAACGAACACGATACGTGGTACGCCGTAAGTAGTTGCTTGACGCCAAACAGTTTCTGTTTGTGGTTCTACACCAGATTGCGCATCAAGTACTGCTACTGCACCATCAAGTACGCGTAAAGAACGTTCTACTTCTACAGTGAAGTCTACGTGTCCTGGAGTGTCAATGATGTTTACACGGTGACCTTTCCATTGAGCTGTAGTTGCTGCAGAAGTAATTGTGATACCACGCTCTTGTTCTTGCTCCATCCAGTCCATCTGAGATGCACCTTCGTGAGTTTCACCGATTTTATGAATGCGGCCTGTGTAGTACAGGATACGCTCAGTTGCTGTTGTTTTACCAGCATCGATGTGAGCCATGATACCAATATTACGAGTGTTTTCTAAGGAGAACTCTCTAGTCATTTGGTGTCTTTCTCCTTCCTAATGTGGATTGGATTATTTTATTTTAAGTAGCAAAAAAGCCACTTTATTTTGTTACATATGTCAGTATGTCCAGTACCCTCATTATGTAAAACGAGCGCCCAATGAAAGGGAGAGGCATTCTCCCTCTCCACACTTCCATAAGCGACAAATAAAGCGGTCTATGCTTACAATTATTTTGCGTTGAATCCTACCAACGGTAATGAGCAAATGCTTTGTTAGCTTCTGCCATTTTATGAGTGTCTTCACGTTTCTTAACAGATGCACCAGAGTTGTTAGCTGCATCTAAGATTTCGTAAGCTAAACGCTCTTCCATAGTTTTTTCACCACGAAGACGAGCGTAGTTTACTAACCAGCGAAGACCTAAAGTTGTACGGCGTTCTGGACGAACCTCAACTGGAACTTGGTAGTTAGCACCACCAACACGACGAGCGCGTACTTCAAGAACAGGCATAATGTTCTTAAGAGCTTGCTCGAACACTTCCATTGGTTCGTTACCAGTACGTTCGCGAACGATATCGAACGCATTATAAAGAATTGTTTGAGATTTACCTTTTTTACCGTCAACCATCATTTTGTTGATTAGGCGTGTTACAAGTTTAGAATTATACATTGGATCTGGTAACACGTCACGTTTCGCAACAGGTCCTTTACGAGGCATATTGAGTTCCTCCTTTCAGTTCAGTTTTATTATTTCTTAGCTGCTTTTGGTCTCTTAGTACCATATTTAGAACGTCCTTGCATACGTTTGTCAACACCAGCTGTGTCAAGCGCACCACGAACGATGTGGTAACGTACCCCTGGTAAGTCTTTTACACGACCACCGCGAATTAATACTACGCTGTGCTCTTGTAAGTTATGACCGATACCTGGGATGTATGCTGTTACCTCGATACCATTTGTTAAACGTACACGAGCGTATTTACGTAACGCTGAGTTCGGTTTCTTTGGAGTCATTGTACCAACACGAGTACATACACCACGTTTTTGAGGTGCAGAGATATCAGTTGCTTTTTTCTTTAAAGAGTTGAAACCTTTGTTTAACGCAGGTGATTTAGATTTCCATACTTTATCAGTACGACCTTTTCTCACTAATTGGTTAATAGTAGGCATTAATTTATCCTCCCTTCGCACGTTTGTATGACCACATATCCAGGTGGTTCATTATTAGTTGAAAACAAAGTTTTTGCAAGGAAGAGCAAATGCTCTCTCCTCACAAAAACAGTTTTAACTTGTTATTTCTATTACTGAAGCTCCTACTTGCATCTCACTCATTTTCATGTTGAGATCCAGTTTTGAAAAAGTATGTTATGTTGCGTTGCTAAAAGCTACGACAACGTTCTAACTATACCGTGTTGAATTGCCTTCAACATTTATTAAGGAGCAACCTTGCTTATATTAACATTTTGCATCGCATCATGTCAACTAAGATTATCTTTTTTTATGCAAAATTTACGACGGAAAATTTTAGTTTTCTACGTAAACCTCGTCATTTTCTACATTTGTTTCTTCTTGTGCTGTTTTCACAAGATCTACTCTACGGTAACGATTCATACCTGTACCAGCTGGAACAAGCTTACCGATAATAACATTTTCTTTCAGACCAAGAAGTTCATCACGCTTACCTTTAATTGCTGCATCAGTTAACACACGAGTTGTTTCCTGGAATGATGCTGCAGATAAGAATGAATCTGTTTCAAGTGAAGCCTTCGTAATACCAAGAAGGATTGGACGTGCTGTTGCTGGTTGTTTGCCCTGAAGCAACACTTTCGCATTCGCATCTGTAAATTGATGGATATCAAGTAATGTTCCTGGTAATACATCTGTTTCACCAGCGTCGATTACACGCACTTTACGAAGCATTTGGCGAACCATTACTTCAACGTGCTTATCACCAATTTCTACCCCTTGCATACGGTATACTTTTTGAACTTCACGAAGCAAGTATTCTTGAACTGCTGTAATATCTGTTACTTTCAGTAATTCTTTCGGATCGATAGAACCTTCAGTAAGTTCTTTACCATGCTCGATGCGGTGTCCTGGAGCTACTTTTAAGCGAGCGCCATAAGGAATTGCATACGTACGAGCTTCTACATCACCTTGTACAACAACTTCTTGGCGATCTTTCACATCGTTAATCGCTGCAACAACACCATCGATTTCACTGATAACCGCTTGCCCTTTCGGATTACGCGCTTCGAAGATCTCTTGAATACGCGGTAAACCTTGTGTGATATCATCTCCGGCAACCCCACCTGTATGGAATGTACGCATCGTTAACTGTGTACCTGGCTCACCGATAGATTGAGCTGCGATAATACCTACCGCTTCCCCTACTTCTACGTCTGTACCAGTAGCTAAGTTACGACCGTAACATTTCTTACATACGCCGTGGCGAGTGTTACATGTAAATGCAGAACGGATGTACAGTTGTTCAACGCCTGATTTTTCGATGATATAAGCGATATCTTCTGTAATTAATTCATTTTCACGAACTAATACTTCGCCTGTTTCTGGATGCTTCAAAGTTTTTCTTGCGAAACGTCCTACAAGACGATCGTATAAGGATTCGATAATTTCGTTTCCTTCTTTAATTGCGCCAATTAATAGACCACGATCTGTTCCACAGTCGTCTTCACGAACGATAACATCTTGTGCAACGTCAACAAGACGGCGTGTTAAGTAACCAGAATCGGCAGTCTTAAGTGCTGTATCGGCAAGACCTTTACGCGCACCGTGTGTAGAGATGAAGTACTCGAGTACCGTTAAACCTTCGCGGAAACTTGATTTGATTGGAAGTTCGATGATACGACCAGATGGGTTTGCCATCAAACCACGCATACCAGCAAGCTGAGTAAAGTTCGATGCGTTACCACGGGCACCGGAATCACTCATCATGAAGATTGGGTTGCGCTTATCTAGCGTTTTCATCAGTTTTCCTTGGATAACGTCTTTTGCATTACTCCAAATAGAGATAACGCGATCGTAACGTTCTTCCTCTGTGATTAAACCGCGACGGAATTGTTTAATTACTGTATCTACTTTAGCTTGCGCTTCATGCAAGATTTCTTCTTTTTCACCTAATACAAGGATATCCGCTACCCCAACTGTAATACCAGCTTTTGTAGAGTATTTAAATCCTAGGTTTTTCATACGATCAAGCATACGAGACGTTTCTGTAATCTTGAAACGTTTAAATACTTCAGCAATGATATTACCAAGAATTTTCTTACTAAATGGCGCCACTTCTTCGCGACTAGCAATAATTTCTCTTACGTTAGAACCTTTTTCAACAAAGTATTCCACTGGAGTTTCCTTCTCCAAGTTTGTCTTTGTTGGTTCGTTAATGTAAGGGAAAGACTTCGGTAAAATCTCGTTGAAGATTAACTTACCAACTGTCGTTAACAACAGCTTGCTGTTTTGCTCCTCTGTAAACGTTTCGTTATTCACAGAGCTCGCTGCAACAGCAACACGAGTATGCAAGTGTACATATCCGTTTTGGTATGCAAGTATTGCTTCGTTCGTATCTTTGAAAATCATACCTTCACCAATTGCACCTTCGCGTTCAAGTGTTAAGTAGTAATTACCTAATACCATATCCTGAGATGGTGTAACAACTGGTTTTCCGTCTTTCGGGTTCAAGATGTTTTGTGCAGCTAACATAAGAAGACGAGCTTCTGCTTGTGCTTCTGATGATAACGGAACGTGAACCGCCATTTGGTCACCGTCAAAGTCCGCGTTGTATGCAGTACATACAAGTGGGTGAAGACGAATTGCACGACCTTCTACTAATGTAGGTTCAAACGCTTGAATACCAAGACGGTGAAGTGTTGGAGCACGGTTTAGAAGTACAGGGTGTTCTTTAATTACAGACTCTAAAACATCCCAAACTTCAGGTTGTACTCGTTCAATTTTGCGCTTCGCACTCTTAATGTTGTGCGCTAAGCCTTTTCCTACTAACTCTTTCATAACGAAAGGTTTGAACAGTTCCAGCGCCATTTCTTTAGGCAGACCGCATTGGTACATTTTTAAGTTCGGTCCTACAACGATAACGGAACGACCAGAGTAGTCAACACGTTTACCTAGTAAGTTTTGACGGAAACGTCCTTGCTTACCTTTTAACATATGTGAAAGAGATTTTAACGGACGGTTACCCGGTCCAGTAACTGGACGGCCACGACGACCGTTATCAATTAAAGCATCTACTGCTTCTTGTAACATACGCTTTTCGTTTTGGACGATAATGCTTGGTGCACCTAAGTCTAATAAACGTTTTAAACGATTGTTACGGTTAATTACACGACGATATAGGTCGTTTAAGTCAGAAGTTGCAAAACGTCCACCATCTAACTGTACCATTGGGCGAAGTTCTGGTGGGATTACCGGAAGAACATCTAGAATCATCCAAGATGGTTCGTTTCCAGAGTTACGGAATGCTTCTAATACTTCTAGACGTTTAATAGCACGAGTACGACGTTGTCCTTGCGCTGTTTTTAACTCTTCTTTCAAGAAGTCTACTTCTTTATCTAAATCGATATCTTGTAATAACTTCTTAATTGCTTCTGCGCCCATAGAAGCTTGGAAAGAGTTTCCGTATCTGTCGCGATACGCACGGTATTCCTTCTCCGAAAGAAGTTGCTTCTTATCAAGCGGTGTATCTCCGCTCTCTGTTACTACATAAGAAGCGAAATAAATTACTTCTTCAAGCGCGCGAGGGGACATGTCTAAGACAAGTCCCATGCGGCTTGGGATACCTTTGAAATACCAAATATGAGATACAGGAGCAGCTAATTCAATATGACCCATACGTTCACGACGAACTTTCGCACGCGTTACTTCAACGCCGCATCGATCACAAACTACACCTTTATAACGGACACGTTTATATTTACCACAATGACATTCCCAGTCTTTTGTTGGACCGAAAATACGCTCACAGAACAAACCGTCTTTCTCTGGTTTCAATGTACGATAATTAATCGTCTCGGGTTTTTTTACTTCCCCATATGACCAAGAGCGAATTTTGTCTGGTGATGCAAGTCCAATCTTCATATATTCAAAGTTGTTTACATCTATCAAGGGGCCTACCTCCCTTTTAGTCTACAGGTTATCCCAATTATTCCGTTATCTCAGCTTCGACATTCAATTTCTCTGCAGATTGATGATCATCGTCATCAGTATCACGCATTTCAATTTCAGTATCGTCGCTAGACATCATCTTAACATCCATACCCAAGCTTTGTAGCTCCTTAATCAATACTTTGAATGATTCAGGAACACCTGGTTCTGGAACGTTTTCGCCTTTTACAATCGATTCGTACGTTTTCACACGACCAATAACATCATCCGACTTAACTGTTAAGATTTCTTGAAGAGTATAAGCAGCACCGTAAGCTTCAAGTGCCCAAACCTCCATCTCACCAAAACGCTGTCCACCGAACTGTGCTTTACCTCCAAGAGGTTGCTGCGTTACAAGTGAGTATGGTCCAGTAGAACGAGCATGAAGTTTATCGTCAACCATGTGTGCAAGTTTAATCATGTACATGACACCAACAGATACACGGTTGTCGAACGGTTCACCAGTACGTCCATCGTAAAGAATCGTCTTCGCATCACGCGCCATACCAGCTTCTTCGATTGTTCCCCATACATCTTCCTCACGAGCACCATCGAATACTGGCGTTGCAACATGAATGCCAAGATATCTTGCTGCCATACCAAGATGAAGCTCTAACACCTGACCGATATTCATACGAGATGGTACCCCTAATGGGTTTAACATGATATCGATTGGTGTGCCATCTGGTAAGTAAGGCATATCTTCTTCCGGTAAAATACGGGAGATAACACCTTTGTTACCGTGACGACCGGCCATCTTGTCACCTTCAGAAATTTTACGTTTTTGAACGATATATGCACGTACAAGTTGATTCACACCTGGTGGTAATTCATCGCCATCTTCACGGTTAAATACTTTTACGTCTAAGATAATACCGCCACCACCATGTGGTACACGTAGTGATGTATCACGTACTTCACGAGCTTTCTCACCAAAGATTGCATGTAATAGACGTTCTTCTGCTGTTAACTCTGTTACACCTTTTGGCGTTACTTTACCAACAAGCAAGTCTCCATCTTTTACTTCTGCACCAATGCGGATAATACCACGCTCATCAAGGTTGCGAAGCGCATCTTCCCCTACGTTTGGAATGTCTCGTGTAATTTCTTCTGGTCCTAGCTTTGTATCACGAGCTTCAGATTCATATTCTTCAATATGAATAGAAGTGTACACATCATCTTTTACAAGGCGCTCACTCATAATGATCGCATCCTCATAGTTATAACCATCCCATGTCATAAAGCCAACAAGCACGTTACGACCAAGTGCAAGTTCACCTTTTTCCATAGAAGGACCGTCTGCAAGAATCTCACCTTTTACAACTTGATCACCAACACTTACGATTGGACGTTGGTTGTAACAAGTTCCTTGGTTAGAACGGATGAATTTCAACATTTTGTAACGATCCAAGTCACCTTTTACTTGTTGACCGTCTACTTCGATATAACGACGTACCCAAACTTCGCGAGCTTCTACACGTTCAACGATACCAGGATGTTTACAAATTACTGCAGCACCTGAATCTTTCGCCGATACGTACTCCATACCAGTACCTACAATTGGAGATTCTGGGTTCATAAGTGGAACTGCTTGACGTTGCATGTTCGCACCCATTAGCGCACGGTTCGAGTCATCGTTTTCTAAGAACGGAATACAAGCTGTCGCAGCAGACACGACCTGTTTTGGAGAGATATCCATGTAGTCGATACGTTCACGTTTTACTACAACGTTCTCATCGCGGAAACGTGCTACAACGTCTTCATCAAGAAAATCTCCATCTTCAGATAAACGTGCGTTTGCTTGGGCAACAACATAGTTATCTTGTTCATCAGCTGTTAAGTAATCTACACGTGTTGTTACGCGTCCAGTTTCTGGATCAACACGGCGATATGGTGTTTCAATGAAACCAAATTCATTTACTTTCGCAAACGAAGATAGAGAGTTGATCAAACCGATGTTTGGTCCCTCTGGTGTTTCAATTGGACACATACGACCATAGTGAGAGTAGTGAACGTCACGCACTTCAAAGCCTGCGCGCTCACGCGTTAAACCACCAGGTCCTAATGCAGATAGTCTTCGTTTATGTGTTAACTCTGCTAATGGGTTTGTTTGGTCCATAAACTGAGATAACTGAGAGCTACCGAAGAACTCTTTAATAGATGCAATAACCGGACGAATGTTAATTAACGCTTGCGGTGTAATTGCATTTGTATCTTGAATTGACATTCTCTCACGAACAACTCGTTCCATACGAGAAAGACCGATACGGAATTGGTTTTGTAACAATTCCCCTACAGAACGTAGACGGCGGTTTCCTAAATGGTCAATATCGTCTGTGTCTCCTACTTTATATAGAAGATTAAAGAAATAGCTAATAGATGCAATAATATCGCCTGGTGTAATATGTTTTATATCACGGTCGATATTCGCATTACCAATAATATTGATAGAGCGCTCTCCGTCTGCATCTGGAGCATAAATCTTAATAGATTGCAATTCAACATCGCCGTCTACCACTCCGCCCATTGGTTTCGCTGTTTTAAAACCAATGTTCTTTTCTAAGTAAGGTAAAATACGATCTAACGTACGACGATCTAAGATTGTTCCTTCTGCTACTAAAATTTCACCTGTCTCAGGATCCACTAAAGTTTCAGCTAAACGTTGGTTAAACAATCTGTTTTTAATGTGTAATTTCTTGTTAATTTTGTAGCGACCTACATTTGCTAGATCATAACGTTTCGGATCAAAGAAACGAGAAACAAGCAAGCTCTTTGCGTTTTCTACTGTCGGTGGCTCACCTGGACGTAGACGCTCGTAAATTTCAAGCAACGCTTTTTCTGTGCTATCCGTGTTATCTTTTTCTAACGTATTGCTTAAGTATTCGTTATCACCAATCAATTCGGTGATTTCTTGATCAGAGCCAAACCCTAATGCGCGTAACAAAACAGTTACAGGCAGTTTGCGCGTACGATCGATACGTACATAAACAACATCCTTAGCATCTGTTTCATACTCCAACCAAGCTCCGCGGTTTGGAATTACAGTAGCAGTAAATCCGCGTTTTCCATTTTTGTCCACTTTTCCACTGAAGTATACACTTGGTGAACGAACTAACTGAGAAACGATAACGCGTTCTGCACCGTTAATTACAAATGTTCCTGTCTCTGTCATGAGCGGGAAATCCCCCATGAACACATCTTGCTCTTTTACTTCACCAGTTTCTTTATTGATTAGACGCACTTTTACACGAAGTGGTGCTGCATACGTCACATCACGCTCTTTACACTCTTCTACAGAATATTTTGGTTCACCTAAACTGTAGTCGATAAATTCAAGCGATAGATTTCCCGTAAAGTCTTCAATCGGAGAAATGTCTTGGAACATTTCTCGCAAACCCTCATCAAGAAACCACTGATAAGAAGAGGTTTGAATTTCGATAAGATTTGGTAATTCTAATACCTCACTAATACGGGCATAACTTCTTCGTTGGCGGTGTCGTCCGTATTGAACTAGTTGACCTGTCAACTGCTTCACCCCTCAAATCAAGAGTATTATAAAATGCACAAAAAATGTGCAAAATCACAACTAAATACGACTGACGCAAATTACGTAGCCTTTTTCCCAAAAAAGATAGATACGTTGAGTGTTTCTAACTGCTCAAAAAAGAAAAATGGCTTCTATAAGAAAACCATCATTCTGTTTCATCATCTGCTGATTTTACTATCTTTTCCAAGACAAGCAAAAATATACATTGTTCTCAACGCAGAAAATCATATATTGGCATTTTATAATGTTAACACAACCAAAAATAACAGTCAACGTTTTTTTGATTTTATGATATAATAGCCTTTTTTCTTTTCTACGACTTCCACAACATCGAGCACTTCTTCTAGTTTTTTCATCGCGGATGGTGCACCTTGCTTTTTCTGGATTACAATCCAAAGTTCTCCGCCCGGCACAAGATAATCCACTGCTTTTTCTAGAATCTCATGCACCACGTGCTTTCCAGCTCGGATTGGCGGATTAGATAGAATAGCAGCGTATTTTCCATTCACATTTTCATATACACTACTTTCATAAATCCGGACATTTCCAATTCGGTTATTAGCTGCGTTTTCTTTCGCAAGCCCAAGCGCCCTTTCATTTACATCCACCATATGAACTACGCGTTCTTGAAACTCTTTCGCTAAAGATAAACCTATCGGACCATATCCACACCCGACATCTAATACATCACCTTGAGCATCCGGCATCTGAAACGCTTCAATTAAAAGACGCGAACCAAAGTCCACTTCACTTTTTGAAAATACTCCGTGGTCAGATAAGAAAACAAATTGCGATCCTCTGAGCGTATATTCCCAACGTTTACGATCACTTTTACTAGAAGGATCGTTAGAAAAATAATGGTCTGCCATACGGCCACCTCTTTTCTTTACAGTTAAAAAAAAAGCTCGCATGAGAGCGAGCTTTTCTTAAAGCTTCAAAAGTTAATTACTTAACTTCTACTACAGCGCCAACTTCTTCAAGTTTAGCTTTGATTTCTTCAGCTTCATCTTTAGAAACGCCTTCTTTAACTGCTTTTGGAGTGTTGTCAGCTACTTCTTTAGCTTCTTTTAATCCAAGACCAGTGATTTCACGAACAACTTTGATAACTTTGATTTTTTGAGCGCCTGCTTCAGCAAGTACTACATCAAATTCAGTTTTCTCAGCAGCAGCTTCACCAGCAGCGCCACCCATTACAGCTACAGGAGCAGCAGCAGTTACGCCGAATTCTTCCTCGATAGCTTTTACTAAGTCGTTAAGTTCTAATACAGTCATATTTTTAACTGCTTCAATGATTTGTTCTTTAGTCATTGTAAATATCCTCCCTTATTAAATAAGTTCATATTGTTTGATCGATAATACGTAATTATCTTTTAAAAAATTAAGCGCCTTGCTCTTCTTTTTGATCAGCAACAGCTTTTGCAGCAAGTGCAAGGTTGCGGATTGGAGCTTGAAGAACGCTAAGAAGCATAGAAAGTAAGCCTTCACGTGATGGAAGAGTAGCGATAGCTTTAACCTCATCAACAGTTACAAGTTTACCTTCAATTACACCAGCTTTAATTTCTAAAGCTTCGTGATTTTTTGCAAAGTCGTTTAATACCTTCGCAGGAGCAACTACATCTTCGTTACTGAACGCGATAGCGTTTGGTCCTGTTAGGAATTCATTTAACTCAGTTAGTTCAGCAACTTCTGCAGCACGACGAGTTAAAGAGTTTTTGTAAACTTTGAACTCAACGCCAGCTTCACGTAATGCTTTACGTAATTCTGTTACTTCAGAAACTGTTAAACCACGGTAGTCAACAACGATTGTTGATTTACTTTCGCTAAGTTTACCAGCGATTTCAGTTACAACATGTTGTTTTGCTTCGATTGCTTTAGTCATGTTATTACACCTCCTGTAGATTATATAGAAGATGTACCGAAAGTGCACTAAAAAGCCTCCGTGCCCAGTTATAGACATGGAGGCATATAGTCACAGAAAAATTCCGTTCCGTATATTTACACCTCGGTAGGATATTAAGCCAAAATGGCACCTACTGTCTACGGTACACTATTAAAATTCACAACATAGATGATTATATTAGAACTTCACCATGAAGTCAACTTCCAATTTTTACGCAATAGTTGAAACGTCAACGCGTACGCCAGGTCCCATTGTAGAAGCAACTGTTACGTTCTTCATGTAAGTACCTTTTGCAGCAGCTGGTTTAGCTTTTAGAAGCGCATCAGCAACTGTTTCTAAGTTTTCAACTAATTTTGCATCTTCGAAAGATACTTTACCGATTGGTACATGGATGTTACCAGCTTTATCAACGCGGTATTCTACTTTACCAGCTTTGATTTCGTTAACTGCTTTTGTTACGTCGAAAGTAACTGTTCCAGTTTTAGGGTTTGGCATTAAACCTTTAGGTCCTAATACACGACCAAGTTTACCAACTTCACCCATCATGTCAGGAGTTGCTACTACTACGTCAAAGTCAAACCAACCTTGTTGGATTTTGTTGATGTAGTCTGCATCACCTACGAAGTCAGCTCCAGCAGCTTCAGCTTCTTTTAGTTTTTCGCCTTTAGCGAATACTAATACACGTTGTACTTTACCAGTACCATGTGGAAGAACAACTGCACCACGAATTTGTTGGTCAGCTTTCTTAGGGTCAACACCTAAACGGAATGCAGCTTCTACACTTGCATCAAATTTAGCTGTGTTTGTTTTCTTTACTAATTCTACTGCCTCTGTTGCAGAGTAAGCAGTCGCACGATCAACAAGCTTTGCAGCTTCTACGTACTTTTTACCTCTTTTAGCCATTTTTATTTCCTCCTCAATGTGGTTTTAGCGGAATAACCTCCCACGTTTACGCATTTTTTCCGATACGATCGAGGATGCGCGCCCATCCTTTTATTTAAAAAACGACATTCATTTACGATAATAAAGGTTGCGAATTGGAACACCAGACCCGCAACCTCTTTTACAAAAAAAACAAATCGAATTAGTCTTCGATAACAATGCCCATACTGCGTGCAGTACCTTCAACCATACGCATTGCAGCTTCTACGCTAGCAGCGTTTAGGTCAGGCATTTTAGTTTCAGCGATTTCGCGAACTTTATCACGCTTAACAGTTGCCACTTTATTACGATTTGGTTCACCAGAACCAGACTCGATACCAGCTACTTTCTTAAGAAGAACAGCAGCAGGAGGAGTTTTAGTAATGAAAGTGAATGAACGGTCTTCAAATACTGTAATTTCAACAGGAATGATTAGACCAGCTTGATCTGCTGTACGAGCGTTGAACTCTTTACAGAAGCCCATGATGTTAACACCTGCTTGTCCTAATGCTGGACCAACTGGTGGAGCTGGGTTAGCTTTACCTGCAGGAATCTGAAGTTTTACCATTTTAATTACCTTTTTAGCCACGAGACACACCTCCTTAAGTCCGTGATGTGGTCAATGGGCAATTATTTTTTGCCCTCCCACTTCATATTTTATCTTTAGCGATAAAATTTTCTCAAAAAACGTCTCCGTTTCCGAAGACGTATTGACTTTAAAGATATTATCACTTTTTACAATTCATTTCAAGTTCGATTTTATAATTTTTCAATTTGGTGGAAGTCTAACTCAACTGAAGTTTCGCGACCAAACATATCAACAAGCACTGTAACCCTTTGTTTTTCTAGGTCAATTTCATTAATAGCACCTGTATAGTTCGCAAACGGACCTTCATTCACACGTACAGTCTCATGAAGTTCAAAGTCAAAATCAACCACTTCATTTTCCATTCCCATGTGTTTTAAGATCACAACTACTTCTTCTTCCAATAACGGAGATGGTTTTGAACCAGATCCAGAAGAACCAACAAACCCTGTTACTCCTGGTGTATTGCGAACAACATACCAAGAATCATCTGTCATGATAAGTTCTACTAATACGTAGCCAGGAAATACTTTCCTCTTCGTTATTTTCTCTTTTCCGTTTTTCATCTCTACTTCTGTTTCCTCTGGAACAATAACACGGAAAATCTTATCTTGCATACCCATCGATTCTACACGTTTCTCTAGGTTCGTTTTTACTTTATTTTCATATCCAGAATAAGTATGGACAACATACCAACGTTTTTCCATTGATTTAGGACGACCGTCCTTCCCTCCCTGACGTACATTTTTTCGCGCAAATGAAAAAACCCGTTCACCGGGCTTTTACACAGTTCGTATAAATAACATTAACATTATATCATGTATAAGTGCTTCTTATTCAAGAATTAAACGAATTAAAGAAGAAATCCCCATATCCACCACTGCAAAGAAAACTGCACAGAACACAACAGTTGCAATTACAGTCAGTGTCGAACGGAATAATTCATCTTTTTTCGGCCAACTTACTTTTTTCATTTCACGGCTTACATCGCCAAAAAAGTTCGTCAAACGCATTTCCGGAACCTCCAGTGCATAATTACGATTGTTTATTTTGTTTCCTTATGAATCATATGCGCATTGCATGTTTTACAAAATTTCTTTATTTCAAGACGCTCTACTGAGCTTGTATCTTTCATTGTGGAATAGTTTCGATTATTGCACTTTTCACATGCGAGTACAACTTTTTTTCTCACTTGTTACACCAGCCTCGTAACATTATTTCCTTAAAAATGTATCATACAATAAAATACAATGTCAATGACACTCCCCCTACTCCAAAAAGAAAAGGAGAGGAAAAGCCCCTCTTTTATATTAATCTATTATTTTAATATACCTTTAAGCAACATCTATATAAACCCGTTTTTTATTCCCAAACATATAAGCTGCCGCTATGTATATTTGGTTTTTTAAATGGCATTTATATATTTCGCTTAATAGAGGGTGCATTAACGGTTGCCGTTTCTCTCATTTCCATATAACGTTCTAGTTTTCTTTTCACTCGTTGCAGAGCGTTATCAATGGATTTCACATGACGATTCAATTGCTCTGAAATTTCTTGATACGACCTTCCATCTAAGTACAAAGACAGTACTTTTCTTTCTAAATCGCTTAATAATTCAGATATTTTTGATTCTATATCAACATACTCTTCTTGGCTAATAATCATCTCTTCAGGATCCGTCATCTTCGCTTCAGATATAACATCTAATAAAGTGCGATCAGATTCTTCATCATAAATCGGTTTGTCTAAAGATACGTACGAATTTAAAGGAATATGTTTCTGTCTTGTCGCAGTTTTAATAGCGGTAATAATTTGGCGTGTAATACATAATTCCGCAAAGGCTTTAAAGGAAGATAGCTTGTCCTCTTTATAATCACGAATCGCCTTAAATAATCCAATCATACCTTCTTGAATAATATCTTCACGATCAGCGCCAACTAAAAAATAAGATCTTGATTTGGCACGTACAAAATTTTTGTACTTATGAATCAAATACTCCAGCGCATCTACATTACCTTTCCTTACTAATTCAACTATCTCTTCATCCTCTAAACCATTAAATATAACATTGTTGTCGCTTACGAAGTCTACTTCCAATCTGATCCCTCCGACCGCTAGTTATTTAACAATATTATACAGTAAGCACAAGGAGAGCGTCAATGTTTCAACGCCCTCCTCGTCTTAACTTTTCTAATTTTTCTGTAACTTCATCACTAAATATCGTTCGCATAGCCGGTTGTGTTTCTTTTGTTTTCTTCGTTTCATCACGTACGGTACGTTCCATCGCCTGAACTTCTATCTCTAACTCCCGCGCTGATTTACGCAGGGCACCTTGTCCAAAAATAGCCCACTGCTCTGTGTAATCAGACGTCGCAACATAAATACGCGTATTAATATTACGTAGTTCAATCGCGAGTTGCTCGATTTTCTCATCAGCTGTTTGGTTCTTTCTTGTAAAAATTACGTCAACACGCGCCTGTTTCATCTTCTTTTCAATTCCATAAACAGAATATGCATCAAACACAATCATAACTTTCGTGCCTGTATACCCTTGATAATCTGCCATTTTATCAATAAGTAAGTCGCGTGAAGCCTGCAAATCTACATCCCTTAGCTTTCTTAAATCTGCCCAAGCCCCAATAATGTTGTAGCCATCAACGATTAAAATATCATTCATTCTTACTTACCGATTGGATAACGTTTCCGATACACTTCATACATTAATAAACTAGCAGCAACTGAAGCATTTAAGGATGTAACTTTACCTGCCATCGGCAAATGGATGAGGAAGTCACATTTCTCGCCAATTAAGCGACTCATACCTTTCCCCTCACTACCAATAACTAAGCCAATTGGCATCTTTCCATCTAAATTACGATAGTCATCTTTTCCTTTTGCATCTGTACCTGCAATCCAAAGCCCACGCTCTTTCAACTCATCAATCGTTCTCGATAAATTTGTCACACGAGCTACCGGAACATACTCAATCGCTCCCGTCGAAGCCTTCGCAACTGCCGCTGTTAAACCAACCGCTCTGCGTTTTGGAATAATAATACCGTGAGCTCCTACCGCATCTGCAGTACGCATAATAGAACCTAAGTTGTGCGGATCTTCAATCTCATCAAGAATTAAAAAGAAAGGATCTTCATTCCGCTTAGCAGCCACTGCAAATAAGTCCTCTAAGTCCGCATATTCATATGCCGCCACTTGCGCAACTACACCTTGATGATTCCCTTCTACAAGTTGATCTAATTTTTTCTTTGGTGAATTCTGTACTAAAATTTTGTTTTCCTTCGCTAATGCAAGTACAATTTGCACTTGTCCTTTTGCAGCACCTTCTGCAACCCAAATCTTATTAATATCGCGCCCTGATCTCAACGCTTCAATTACAGGGTTACGACCAATAATATATTCACTATTCACGCTTACGCGCCTCCCTCCTGATTCTCTAATACACGAATCGCTTCAAATACAATCTCTTCTATTCGCGTTTGATGATTTAATAAATAATGATATCCAATCACCGCTTCAAAAGCAGTACTATGCCGATACGTTTGTACATCCGTATTCTTCGGAACAGAACCTGATTTTGCATTACGCCCTCTTCTTAATACAGCTTCTTCTTCCTCAGTAAGAAATGATGTCTCTAGTAAATGATAAACAACTTTTGCTTGCGCTTTTGCAGAAACAAAGTTTGTACTCAAACGATGTAGTTGGTTCGGACGAACTGTTCCTTTTTGAAGCAGGTGATAGCGGATATATTGTTCATATACCGCATCACCCATATACGCTAACGCTAAGCTATTCAATTGCTTTGCATCAATCATGTTTAACCTCTTTTCCATCTCGTACCTTGTGGTGTATCTTCCAAAATAATGTTACGCTCTTTTAACTCATCGCGAATTTGATCAGATAATGCAAAATCACGATTTTTACGAGCCTCAATACGTTTTTGGATTAATGCTTCAATTTCCTCATCAAGCAATTCTTCTTTCGTTAATTCTAATCCTAAAATTCCAAATAACGCTTCAAATTGCTTCATGTACGATTCAATTACCAATTTTGATGTATGCTCTTCTAATAAATATTGATTTGCATGATTTGCTAAGTTGTATAGCTCTGTTACAGCGTTTGCTGTATTAAAGTCATCATCCATTGCCTCTTCAAATGCAACCTGGAACTTCTCCAGCTCAGCTAACCACTTCTCATTATGATCCGTTAAATCTGTGCTACTTTCCATACGATGCTTTAAGTTAACATAAGCCGTTTTAATACGATCTAATCCGTTACTTGTATGTTGCAATAATTCCTCACTAAAATTAATCGGGTGACGATAATGCACAGATAACATAAAGAAACGAATTAATTGTGGATCGTACTGCTTAATAATATCGTGAACAAGAACAAAGTTACCTAACGATTTAGACATTTTTTCATTATTAATATTAATATATCCATTGTGCATCCAGTAACGTGCAAATGTTTTTCCAGTCAACGCTTCTGATTGCGCAATTTCATTTTCATGATGCGGGAATGTTAAATCTTGCCCACCAGCATGAATATCGATTGTATCACCTAAATACTTACGTGCCATTGCCGAGCATTCAATATGCCAACCTGGGCGACCTTTCCCCCAAGGGCTATCCCAGAAGATTTCTCCTTCTTTTGCTGCTTTCCATAACGCAAAGTCAAGTGGATCATGTTTCTTTTCTCCAACTTCAATGCGCGCACCATGACGAAGGTCTGCAATTGGTTGATGTGATAATTTACCGTATCCTTCAAATTCTTTCGTTTTGTAATACACATCACCTTCAGATTCATATGCATATCCCTTAGTTACAAGTTCTTGAATAAACTCAATAATAATATCCATATTTTCCATTACACGAGGGTGAGCCGTTGCATGTTTGCAACCTAATGCAGTTACATCTTCAAAGTATGCTTTAATAAAGCGGTCTGCAATTGTCGGAACATCTTCTCCTAGCTCATTCGCCACTTTAATTAATTTATCATCTACATCAGTAAAATTAGAAACATATTGTACATCATACCCTTTATGTTCTAAATAACGACGTACTGTGTCGAATACCATAGGTGGTCTTGCATTCCCAATATGAATGTAATTGTATACAGTTGGTCCGCATACATACATTTTCACTTTATTTTCTTCTAAAGGAATAAACGCTTCTTTCTGACGCGTTAACGTATTATAAATGTGAATAGTCATTTTTATCCATCCTTTCTGTTTTCAATACTAATTGTTTTTTCAATTGTTCAAGCTCTTCTTCCATCGCTTTCAACTTATCAAAAATTGGATCCGGAAGATCACAATGATTTAATTCTTGCCCTACTTTTACGCCATTTTGAATCACGACACGACCAGGAATGCCTACAACTGTAGAATGCGCAGGCACTTCTTTCAGTACAACTGAACCAGCACCAATTTTGGAATTTTCTCCAACCGTAATCGATCCAAGTACTTTCGCACCTGTTGCAATTAACACATTATCTTTAATCGTTGGATGACGTTTTCCTTTTTCTTTTCCTGTTCCACCTAATGTAACACCTTGATAAATTGTCACGTTATCTCCAATTTCACACGTTTCTCCAATTACAACGCCCATACCATGATCGATAAAAAACTTGCGACCGACCGTTGCTCCTGGGTGAATTTCAATACCTGTAAAAAAACGACTCATTTGCGAGATAGCACGTGCAAAAAAGAAAAACTTCCGTTTATAAAAGGCGTGCGCAATACGATGTGCCCAAATTGCGTGCAATCCAGAGTAAGTTAAAATTACTTCGATATAACTTCTCGCCGCTGGATCCTGTTCAAAGACGACTTCAATATCCTCCCGAAGCCTCTTAAACATCTGTGTTCCCCCTTTTTATTTAAAGTGAAACTCCCCTCAGTGGATTTCTTTTCCACCAATCTAGTTTTTCCGGCTATCGATACATACAAACTCTATCCACACCTGTAAGGTATATATGAACCCACTTTAAATTCTCGACATATAGAGTGCTGCTACGCATGACCAGTGCTCCCGACCAGCTAAAAAGAATGGTTTTATGTCGCTTTTTCAATTTGAGTTTATATAGAAAAAGGCGTCTCTGTCTATATAGACAGAGACGCCTTACAAGCGCGGTTCCACTCTGTTTAGGCCTAAAAAGACCTCAAACTCAAACATGATAACGGTTTATACCGCTTCTGCTTACTTTACATCATCATGACGTTTCTCGACATACATTCGTTGTTCAGCAGAAGACTCAAAGGGGCACTTCAAAAATCCGCTTTTAAACCACTTCCAGCCAAATGGTGGTTTTCTCTGTGAAAAGCATGATTTTCTACTTCTCCTTCTCGTCGCTTTTGTTTATTTCGTTTTGGAGTATTTTTATTATATTTCTAAATCCGTAAAATGTTAACCAATTACTTTACGAACACGATTTAAAACTTTTTCTTTTCCAAGAAGCGCAATTGCATTTGGAAGTTCTGGACCGTGTGTTTGACCAGTTGTCGCAACACGAATTGGCATGAACAATCCTTTTCCTTTTTGACCAGTTTGTTTTTGAACAGCTTTAATCGCTGCTTTAACCGCTCCAGGTTCTACTTCTTCTAATGCTTCTAATTCTGCCGCAAACACGCGAAGAACTTCTGGTACTTGTTCGCCTTTCAGTACCTCTTGTCCTTCTTCTTCATAATCTACATGGTCTTTAAAGAACATATCAGATAACTCAACAATTTCAGCACCGAAGCTCATTTGATCATGATATAGAGCAATCACATCGCGAATCCAAGCTAATTCTTGTTCACTTGAATGTTCACTTACACGGCCAGCTTTCACTAAATGCGGTAAGCTTAATTCAACAACGCGATCTAAGTCCTGCTTTTTCATATATTGGTTATTCATCCATTTTAATTTTTGAGAATCGAATAACGCTGGTGATTTCGATAAACGAGCTGCATCGAACATTTCAATAAACTCGTCCTTAGAGAAGATTTCCTCTTCCCCTACTGGTGACCAACCTAATAATGCGATAAAGTTAAAAATTGCTTCTGGAAGATATCCTAACGCTTCATATTGTTCAATAAATTGAATAATTGATTCGTCGCGTTTACTTAATTTTTTACGGCTTTCATTCACGATTAAAGTCATATGACCAAATTGCGGTACATCCCAACCAAATGCTTCATAAATCATCATTTGTTTTGGTGTATTCGAAATGTGATCATCGCCGCGAAGAACATGTGAGATTTCCATAAAATGATCGTCTGCTGCTACAGCAAAGTTATAAGTTGGAATACCATCTTTCTTCACGATAACAAAATCACCGAAATCATTTGAGTTAAAGGATACTTCACCTTTTACGATATCATTAAAAACATATTCACGGTTTTCAGGTACGCGGAAACGAATGCTCGGAATACGTCCTTCTTCCTCGAATTGTTTAACTTGTTCTTCTGTTAGTTCACGGTGATTACCTGCATAGCGAGGTGTTTCACCACGAGCGATTTGCCCCTCACGTTCTGCTTCTAATTCTTCTTCTGTCATATAGCATTTATATGCTAAACCACGCTCAAGTAAATCTTCATATAACTTTTTATAAATATCTAAACGCTCCATTTGACGGTACGGACCGTATTCACCACCAACATCAACACTTTCATCCCAGTCCATGCCAAGCCATTTTAAGTATGTTAATTGGCTTTCTTCGCCGCCAGCAATATTACGCTTTACGTCTGTATCTTCAATACGGATAATAAATTTTCCATTTTGACTACGAGCGAATAAATAGTTAAATAATGCCGTACGTGCATTTCCGATATGTAAGTGTCCTGTTGGACTTGGCGCATAGCGCACTCTCACTTGCTTTTCCATAATTGGTACACCTTCCATTCTTAATGTCAACAGATTCCTTAATTGTACACCAAAAAATTATGATTATCCATCTTGCGAATTAAAAACAACTATTTTTTCTGTAATAATATAATAGCCTGTGAAGCAATTCCTTCTTCTCGTCCTGTAAAACCTAATTTTTCTGTTGTCGTCGCTTTTACATTCACATTCTCGACTTCTGTTTGCAGCAGCTCACTAATTCTTGCACGCATACTTTCAATATGTGGTGCCATTTTTGGCTTTTGAGCAATAATTGTGCAATCTAGGTTTCCAAGTACATATCCCTGCTCTGTAACAAACTCCCATACTTTTTGCAAAAGTACAGCTGAATCCGCATCTTTAAATGCAGGATCTGTATCTGGAAAGTGCTTACCGATATCTCCCGCGGCGATTGCTCCTAAACAAGCATCTGCAATTGTATGTAAAAGGACATCAGCATCAGAGTGTCCAAGTAAACCTTTCTCATATGGAATTGTAATCCCACCAATAATTAATGGTCTTCCCTCTGCAAATGCATGCACATCAAAACCTTGTCCAATTCGAAACATTTCCAATTCCTCCTCAAACTACGCTCATAAATTTTATCCCGCTACTTATGAGCAGCTTCATATTCTATTACTCGCGTGGACCTTTATATGTCCGCACGCCGAAAGTTCCACTCTATACATAGAAAAGCTCGGTAGCTACCGAGCTTTTCTATTATAACATCGCTACTGTATTTGCAAAACGCGCAAGAAGCTTTCAGCAATCACCAAATCTTCAGGTGTTGTCACCTTAATATTGTAATAGCTTCCTTCTACAACTCCTACCTCTTTAGAAAGACGTTCTACCAAACTGGCATCGTCAGTCCCAAGAAAATCCGCTTGTTTTGCACTTTCATGCGCCTCTAACAAAATGGGAACATGAAACCCTTGTGGTGTTTGAACCGCTCGCAACTGGGAACGTTCTACTGTTTCAACAACAGCATCATGCATTACTTTTTTAATTGTATCTTTCACAGGCACTGCACAAATAGAGGCACCTTTTTCTTTCGCCATTTGCAATACATCTTCAATCATCTTCTTCGTCACAAACGGGCGTGCACCGTCGTGGACAAGTACATACTCTACCTCTCTTACATGCATAAGAGCATTATATACACTATCCTGACGCTCATTTCCGCCTTGAACAAATAGGATATCTTTTTGGATATGATAAGTTTGAAGAAGTTCTTCAAAATAAGAACGTTCTCTCTCATTAATTGCTAAAATAATTTGTCCACATTGTTCATCTTTTTCAAAAGCCCGTAATGTATGAACGATAATAGGGGCATCATCAAGTTGCAAAAACAACTTATTTTTCCCCGCGCCCATACGCTTACCTTGTCCTGCTGCTGGAATAATTAATGTATACATCGTCAGCCCTCTACTTATAATGCTTTCTCTAACAATTTACGCTTGGCAAAGATCATACGGCCTGCAGATGTTTGCAATACACTTGTAACAAGTACATCAATTTGAGAACCGACATACTCTCTACCGTCTTCGACAACGATCATTGTACCATCATCTAAATATGCAACACCTTGATTTTGCTCTTTCCCATCTTTCACGACATATACTCTTAACTCTTCACCTGGAAGTACAACTGGCTTAATGGCATTTGCTAAATCATTAATGTTTAAAACCGTCACACCTTGCAATTCAGAAACTTTATTTAAATTAAAGTCATTCGTAACAACAGTTCCACCAGTTAATTTTGCTAGTTTTACAAGCTTACTATCGACTTCTTGAATGTCTTCGAAATCACCTTCATAAATTTCTACTGGGATAGGTAACTCTTTTTGAATACGATTTAAAATATCCAAACCTCTTCGTCCGCGATTACGCTTTAACGCATCCGAAGAATCAGCAATATGTTGTAATTCTTCTAATACAAATTGCGGAATGACAATTGTTCCTTCCAGAAATTTCGTTTGGCAAATGTCCGCAATACGACCATCAATAATAACACTTGTATCTAGTATTTTCCAATCGGAAGTTGACGTTTCTACTTCCTCATTTTCATTGCTCGCATTTTTTTTCTTTCCTCCGCGTTGCGGTAATGTAAACAATCCTAACAATTCATTTCTCTTTTTAAACCCTACTTGGAATCCTAAATAACCAAGTAATAGTGTAAAGAAGATTTGCAATACTGTACTAATGACTTGAATGGTAATTTCGCGAATCGGAATCAAGATCAAATACGCAACAATTAGTCCTGAAATTAACCCTAATGTTCCAAATAAAACATCTGTAACGGGTGCTTTTACAAGCGATTCCTCAATATGTTTAATAAGCTGAACAATATAATCTACAAGCCAAAATGTTGTTAAAAATAAAATGATTGCGCCAATAATTGCACGAATATAAGAGCCTTCAAGCCAAGGTACTGCACCTACACCTAACATATCAATCACTTTTGGAATAAGAAAAATCCCTAACGCTCCTCCGATAACTAAAAAGAAAAGCTGTACGATTCGTTTTAACATTCAACCACCTCCTACTCATTATTAACCATTACTTCGCCACTCAAAACGTCGAGTGCAAAAGTGGACGTGTTTTTTTATGATTTGTTTTATTTACCAATATATCATATCATATATAAAAAATCTTTGAGTGTTGTTATATTATGAAATCAATGTAATATTCTTAATTGTGTCTACTCATATACAAGTGTTCTTGAATTCGTTTTAAACCCTCTCGTATCTTTTTCGCCCGCACTTCTCCAATTCCTTCCACATCATCCAAATCTGCAATTGTTGCACGGCAAATTCCTTGTAAATTCTTAAAACGATTAATTAAGTTTTCGATAATAAGAGGTGGAACTCTAGAAATTTTACTTGCAATTCGATACCCTCGCGGTGTAATGCTTTCTTCTAGTTTCATTTGTCCAGAATATCCAAGTAGTTTTACTAAATCGCTATCTTCTAGAAGTTGAGCATTCGCAAGCTCTTGTAATTTTTTCAAAATTTGATAGTGATCCTGTGTTTTTTCATGATAATAATCTTTAATTAATAGCGCGGCTTCTGCCTCTACATCAGCAAGCAATTCTGTTAATTGTAAACGAATAAGTCTTCCTTCTGTTCCTAACTCATGAATGTAACTAAAGATTTCATTTTTAATACGCAGCATCATCTCAACGCTATGCAATACATGTACAACTTCAGACATCGTAACGACTTCTTCAAATTCCAAAATACCAAGGTTCGTTATTCCTTCATTCCATACAGCCTTATACTTTTCTAATGTTTGAATTGCTTGGTTTGCTTTTGTTAAAATAACCCCAATATCTTTCAATGTATAACGTAAATTCCCTTGGTATAAAGTAATTACGTTTCGTCTTTGTGAAATAGCAACAACAAGACTATTTGTTTGCTTCGCTACTCGCTCTGCCGTTCGGTGGCGCATCCCTGTTTCAATGGAGTCAATAGTTGCATCTGGAACTAACTGCCCATTCGCAATTAAAATTTTACTCCCCGTTTCATTTAAGATCAGAGCTCCATCCATTTTTGCTAGTTCGTATAGACTAGCAGGAGAAAAGGCACAATTAATATGAAATCCTCCATCAACAATACCTTTAATTTGCTCATTGTATCCAAGTACAATAAGCCCACCCGTTTGTGCACGAAGCACATTATCAATTCCTTCCCTTAGCGGTGTCCCCGGTGCAACAAGCTGCAAAATATTAATAATACTTTTAGAACGTTGCTTGTTTTCTTCCATATCTTATCCTCCTAGTGCAACTCGAAGAGCCTCTCCTATATTTGATACGCCAACTACTTCAATCCCTTCTGGAATCGTCCATCCACCTAAATTTTTCCTCGGGATAATTACACGTTGAAATCCTAGTTTTGCCGCTTCTTGTACACGTTGTTCAATACGAGAGACACGACGAACTTCTCCAGTTAAGCCAACTTCACCAATAGCAGCATCGCCTGGGGAAGTCGTTTTATCACGAAAACTTGATGCGATACTTATTGCAACTGCCAAGTCTACTGCCGGTTCATCTAACTTGATTCCTCCAGCAACTTTTAAATATGCATCTTGGTTTTGGAGCAATAGTCCTGCCCTTTTTTCAAGCACTGCCATAATGAGAGAGACACGATTATGATCAACCCCCGTTGCCATTCTTCTTGGATTTCCGAAACTTGTAGGAGAAATCAATGCTTGTATTTCTACTAAAACAGGTCTTGTCCCTTCCATAGAGGCAACAACCGTTGAACCCGCAACACCCACAGGCCTTTCTTCTAGAAAGATTTCAGAAGGATTTAATACTTCTGAAAGGCCAAGTTCCTTCATTTCAAAAATCCCCATCTCATTGGTTGAACCGAAACGATTTTTTACTGCTCGTAAAATTCGATATGTATGATGACGATCTCCTTCAAAATAAAGAACAGCATCCACCATATGCTCTAACATACGAGGACCGGCAATAGCTCCCTCTTTCGTTACATGTCCTACAATAAAAATAGGTATTCCTTTTGTTTTCGCAAGCTTCATTAACTCTGCTGTGCATTCACGTACTTGTGCGACACTTCCCGGTGCTGAAGTTACTTCTGGTAAATGAATCGTTTGAATAGAATCAATTACAACAAATGACGGATTCATTTCATCTATATATAGTGCAATTCGTTGTAAATCTGTTTCTGATACAACAAATAAATTATCTCCCTTTACATGAAGACGATCTGCCCGAAGTTTAATTTGTTTTGCAGATTCTTCCCCCGATATATATAAGACATCATAGGAAAGGTCTGCTAGTTGTGATGATATTTGCAACAGCAATGTAGATTTCCCGATACCAGGATCCCCCCCTATAAGTACGAGAGAACCATCTACAATTCCTCCTCCAAGAACCCGATTAAATTCTTGAAAATTCGTTTCAATACGCGCTTCTGTTTTCGTTTCCACTTCTTTCAAACGACGAGGCTTCGTTACTTCAGTTTGAATTGCATTTGCATAATTAAGTCGACGTGATGATACAACTGGCTCCATCTCCTCAACTAGGGTATTCCACTGTCCACATCCTGGACACTTTCCCATGTACTTCGGTGACTGATAACCACATTCTTGACATATAAATTTTGTTTTCTTTTTAGCCATCGTTTTTACACTTCACTTTCATGTGTAACCAAAATATTTCCTTCTCGTACAAGAAAGAGGGCTATCCTTTAGCCCCCTTTTTGTTTGTCTATACTTATTTTACCTTTTCTGCACTACGAATGACAAATGTTTCCCCTTCTGTATCAAAAACAACTTTTTGACCTTTCTCAACAACACCTTTAAGGAGCTCTTCCGATAATCGATCTTCAACATGTTTTTGAATGGCACGGCGTAGTGGACGTGCACCATACTCTGGATCAAATCCTTTATCAGCAATCGCTTCAATTGCCACATCTGTTAGTTCTAAATCAATATCTTGTTCTTTTAAACGTTTAACTAACTGTTCTACCATAAGAATAACAATTTCTTTAATATGTTTCTTCTCTAATGTATGGAACACAATAATTTCATCAATGCGGTTTAAGAACTCAGGACGGAATGCCTTTTTCAACTCATCCATTACTTTACTCTTCATATCTGCATAATCACGACCTTCATCTTGTACATTAAATCCAAGATGTTTATTTCGTTTTAATGCATCTGCACCGACGTTAGAAGTCATAATCACAATTGTATTACGGAAATCGACTGTACGGCCTTTTGAATCAGTTAAACGACCATCTTCTAGTACCTGCAGTAAAATATTGAATACATCTGGATGCGCTTTTTCTACCTCATCAAGTAAGACAACAGAGTATGGTTTTCTACGAACCTTTTCTGTTAATTGGCCACCTTCTTCATATCCAACATATCCTGGAGGCGATCCAACTAAACGAGAAGTAGAGTGTTTCTCCATGTACTCCGACATGTCAATACGAATCATCGCATCCTCATCACCAAACATAGATTCCGCTAATGCACGTGCAAGTTCTGTTTTACCAACACCAGTTGGTCCTAAGAAAATAAAAGAACCGATTGGACGTTTTGGATCTTTTAAACCTGCTCTTGCACGGCGAACCGCTTTTGCAACTGCAACTACAGCTTCATCCTGTCCGATTAAACGATCATGTAAAATTTTTTCTAAGTTCAATAGTTTGTCTGTTTCTGTTTGAGCTAGCTTAGAGACTGGAATTCGTGTCCATGTTGAAACAACATTTGCAATATCTTCTACTGTTACTTCTGAGTTCTCTTTACCTTGCTGCTCTTTCCATTGACGCTTCGTATCCTCTAATTTCTCACGTAGACGTTGTTCCATATCACGTAAAGAGGCTGCTTTCTCAAATTCCTGACTTTGCACTGCTGCGTCTTTTTCTTTTCTTACTTCTTCTAGTTTCAATTCAAGCTCTTTTAAATTTGGTGGTGTTGTATAAGAGCGTAAACGAACCTTTGAAGCCGCTTCATCAATTAGATCAATTGCTTTATCAGGTAGGAAGCGATCTGTAATGTAACGATCAGATAATTTTACAGCGGCATCGATCGCATCATCTGAGATAGAAACGCGATGATGCGCTTCATAACGGTCACGTAATCCTTTTAAAATTTGGATTGATTCTTCTAGACTTGGTTCATCCACTTGAATTGGTTGAAAACGTCGCTCTAATGCCGCATCTTTTTCAATATATTTACGATACTCATCTAGCGTTGTTGCTCCAATACATTGCAATTCTCCGCGTGCTAATGATGGTTTTAAAATATTGGATGCATCAATTGCTCCTTCTGCACCACCCGCACCTATTAATGTATGAAGCTCATCAATGAATAAAATAATATTACCTGCTTGACGAATTTCATCCATGACCTTCTTTAAGCGGTCTTCAAACTCACCGCGATATTTCGTACCAGCAACTACAGTACCCATATCCAGTGTCATAACACGCTTATCACGTAAAGTTTCTGGAACTTCATTATTTACAATTTGTTGTGCTAATCCTTCAGCAATCGCAGTTTTACCAACACCAGGCTCTCCGATTAGTACAGGATTATTTTTTGTTCTTCTACTTAATACTTCGATCACACGTTGAATCTCTTTGCTGCGGCCAATCACTGGATCTAAACGCCCTTCACGAGCTACAACTGTTAAATCGCGAGCTAAACTATCAAGTGTCGGTGTACTTGCATTAGCAGAACCACCACCTTGATGGCCAGATGCTGTCTCATTACTACCAAGAAGCTGCAGTACTTGTTGACGTGCTTTATTTAAACTTACACCTAAATTGTTTAAAACACGGGCTGCGACCCCTTCTCCTTCACGAATAAGACCAAGTAAAATATGCTCCGTTCCCACGTAAGAATGGCCTAGTTTACGCGCTTCATCCATGGACAACTCTATTACTTTTTTTGCACGTGGCGTATAGTGAACTGTTTGAGATACCTCCGTACCACGTCCAATTAGCGCTTCTACTTCCTTTTGAACTTTCTCCGGGCTTAATCCAAGTGCGACCAATGCTTTCGCAGCAATTCCTTCTCCTTCTCGTACAAGACCGAGTAAAATATGCTCTGTTCCAATATTATTATGACCAATGCGAATTGCTTCTTCTTGAGATAACGCTAATACTTTTTGTGCTCGCTCTGTAAATCTTCCAAACATCATATAAATCACACTCCTACTTCGCTCGATTTTGTTCAATTTGTAATCTTTCACGAATAAGTGCTGCTCTGCGGTAATCCCTTTCATCAGGTTGCAGTGGACCACCAGCATATTGCTGCAAAATTCCCGGTTGAGTAAGTACCATTAACTCTGTTAAAATATTTCTGGATATGTTTTCGATATATCCAAGATCAATGCCAAGTCGCACATCCGATAAACATGTTGCAGCCTCAGCAGATTCAATTAAACGGCTATTTGCCAATACACCATAAGAACGATATACCTTATCCTCGAGCTCTACGCTTGAATTTTTCATGATAGATTCCCTCGCCGTTCGCTCTTGGTGAATAAGTTGCTGAACAACACTCTTTAAATCTTCTACAATATCTTCCTCAGGTTTTCCTAATGTCATTTGATTCGAAAGTTGAAATATATTTCCTTGTGCTTCACTACCTTCACCATATATTCCTCTTACCACTAAACCAAGTTGATTAATTGCTTGAACGATACGATTCATTTGTCCTGTTAACACAAGAGCAGGCAAATGCATCATCACTGAAGCTCGTAAACCCGTTCCTATATTTGTAGGACAACTCGTTAAATAACCAACTTGTTCATCGAATGCGTATTCAACCTGACTTTCTATCCAATCATCAATCCGATTTGCACTATGCAGCGCTTCAGATAACTGTAGTCCGGGAAATAAACATTGAATTCGAATATGATCTTCTTCATTAAGCATAATGCTTACTTGTTCATTCTCAGATAATAAACAAGCACCATATTCTGTTCCCACTAAATCTGGACTTACAAGGTGCTTTTCTACTAATACTCTGCGCTGCAACGGCTGAATGCTATTCATTTGTAAAAGTTCAAATATCCCAAAAGGTTCCAGCGTTCGATTAGCAAACCTTTCTTGAAATACTTTAATCATTTGCTCCGCTTCTTCATTTGTTAACATCGTCGGAAATTGGTAATCTCGTAAATTCCGAGCCAACCGAACACGACTACTTAAAACAATATCGGAATCAGGACCATCTTCCCTCATCCACGGGCTAATCGCTTCGTTCATAATACGATCGAGTGACATAGAACTATTCCCCCTCTCTATGCTCACGAAGCTCATTTTCTAAACTGCGAATTTTATCACGTAATTCTGCAGCCTGTTCAAACTCTTCTTGTTGTATGCATTCCTGCAATTTTAGTTTTAACTCATCTAATTCTTTTTTTAGATGAACATTTCCTCCTATACGGTTAGGAATTTTCCCATTATGACTTGTATGCCCGCCATGAAGCCGCTTTAGCATCGGTTGTAATTGTTCTTTAAATGTTTCATAACAAGAAGAGCAACCAAATCTACCGATCTTTGCAAATTGAGAATACGTCATATTACATTTCGAACATTGCAACGGATCCATATTCGCAGAGCCATTGTCTTTTTTCTCAATTGTAGGTTGTTCACCATGTAGTAAACCTGCTAATAAATTATGAAATGAAAAACTAGATTTGTTTGATTGAAAGAAAGACGTATATCCATTTTCTTGTGCACACTGCTCGCAAAGATGAATCTCCGTCTTTTCTCCATTCATTACTTTTGTAAAATGTAGCGTTGCTGATCGTGAATTACAGTTTTGACAAATCAACGTATTTCCCCACCTTTACAATAGGAACGAATTATGAATTTATAACCTTATTCGTTCAACTAGCCTTTAGGAGATTGATTATTCCTAAAAGAAGTTTTACTTATATTTCAGTGTTCTAAGCATCGCTCGAAGTATACGTGCTCGCAGTTCATCTCGAAGTGGTAAGTCTGTTAGTAGTACAGATCGATCTAACACACTAAACATGAGCTTCGTCTCCCTGCTTGTAACAATATCTTCTTCAGCTAAACGCCTTATTATATTCTCGGCGCTTGACTGAGCAATACTATACTGAATCATTTGTAGCATTTGATCAATAATGTCTATATCATCATGCAATTTGACTTTTATAATGCGAATGTAACCTCCGCCACCTCGTTTACTTTCCACTACAAATCCTCTTTCTAGCGTAAAACGAGTATTAATAACGTAGTTAATTTGAGATGGCACGCAATCAAACTTATCAGCAATTTCGCTTCTTTTAATTTCAATTGCATTATTATTACTTAAGTCAATAACTTGCTTTAGATATTGTTCAATAATATCAGATATATTTCTCATTTATCCTCCACCTTTATTGACTTTGACTATCTTTGACTTTAATTATATACGTATTAAAAAATTTTGCAACTCTTTTGCTTCCTTCTCTATCCTATCCATATCTTCTCACGTTTAATCAACCGTTCTTTATTTTATGAATGAGGAATATAAAGTTTCCTAATTATAAAACGAAACTTCCAACAATGAGGATTTTCAATTCAGCTTTTATAGGATAAAAACACAAAAAAGACGAGTCCATTGACTCGTCTTTCGTTTGCCTGGCAACGTCCTACTCTCACAGGGACAAAGTCCCAACTACCATCGGCGCTAGAGAGCTTAACTTCCGTGTTCGGT
>NZ_FOLV01000028.1 GCF_900112415.1 Bacillus sp. 491mf | reverse complement strand
ACGGTTAGTTGAACCAATCGGGCTTTTACGGGCAGTTATCCCCCACCTATCTTCTTTGCTTCTCTCTGAATCTTGAGGTGGGGGTCTTACTGCCCGTTAATGCGGGATAAACGGTAGCACAGGTACGAAACATCGTCTTGTATGATGTAACTCCTTGTCAGACTTTGTAGAAAAGGAAAGAAAGGTTGTTAGTTTTTGCCTAGGTTTGTCGTGTTATAATACAGTTATATCTTTAGATATACAATGTTGATAGGGGGAACGAAAGATGATGATGGATGTACCACTTCTCATTCCGGCAATGATGGAACGAGCGGAGAAGTATTTTTCAAAAAAGGAAGTTGTCTCGCGTACGGCATCACGTATTCAAACGTTAACATACGGAGAAATTGCAAGGAGGACAAGAAAACTTGCAAGTGTATTAAAGAAAATGGGGATTGAGGCAGGAGATAAAGTAGGAACAATCGCCTGGAATCATCACCGCCATTTAGAAGCATATTTTGCAATTCCCGGAATCGGAGCGGTATTACATACAATTAATTTACGCCTTTCGGCAGACCACATTTCCTACATTATTAACCACGCCGAAGATAAAATTATTTTGGTGGATGAAGATATGGTTCCTGTATTAGAAAGTATTCAACACGAAATTCCTCATGTGAAAGCATTTATCATTATGACAGATGACGATGCACTACCTCATACAACACTATCACCAGCATATCACTATGAACAACTCCTTGAAGAAGGCGATGAAACATTTCAATTTATAACAGATTTAGATGAGAAAGCACCTGCCGGTATGTGCTATACTTCCGCAACGACAGGGAAACCGAAAGGCGTTGTGTACACGCACCGTAGCATTGCACTCCACAGCTATACGCTTGGGCTTGTCGACGGAGGGGGCATATCAGAAGCAGACACTTGTATGCCTGTTGTTCCGATGTTCCATGTCAATGCATGGGGACTCCCATTCGCAAGTACGTGGTTTGGTACAAAGCTCGTCTTACCAGGACCACACTTTACTCCGAAAATTTTAGCAGAGCTAATTGAACGTGAGAAAGTAACGATTAGTGCCGGTGTTCCAACAATTTGGATTGGCTTACTGCAAGAGCTTGAAAAGTACCCGTATGATATTAGCAGTGTTCGGACGATATGGTCAGGTGGATCAGCAGCACCAAAAGGTATGGTTCGTACTTATGAAGAAAAATATGAAATTGCGTTCAGACAAATCTACGGCATGACGGAAACAAGTCCGGCCGTTGTCATTAATTGTCCGAAGTCGTATCAACGTGATTTACCGAAAGAAGAGTACTATGAGCTACGCTCCCGCCAAGGCTATTTACTCCCAGGCCTTGAAATGAAGGTAATTGGTCAAGAGGGTGAAATAAAATGGGACGGTGAAGAAATGGGAGAGCTTTGCCTCCGCGGGCCATGGATTGCCGGCAGTTATTATCATGATGAACGTACTGAAGAGTCGATGAAAGATGGCTGGCTGCACACTGGCGATATCGTAACAGTGGACCCGGAAGGTTTTATTAAAATTGCTGATCGCACGAAAGATTTGATTAAAAGCGGCGGCGAATGGATTTCCTCCGTTGATTTAGAAAATGCATTAATGACACACGAAAAAGTATTAGAGGCATCTGTCGTTGCTGTTCCGCACGAAAAATGGCAAGAGCGTCCTGTCGCATGTGTCGTTTTAAAAGAAGGAGAAATGGCCAGTCAAGAAGAGCTATATGATCTATTAGAAAGCCAATTTCCAAAATGGTGGATGCCCGACGATATTTTATTTGTCGAGGAAATTCCGAAAACATCTGTCGGGAAGTTTTTGAAACGAGCGCTTCGCGATCAGTTGAAGAGTTATATGGTGAAGTAGGAAGACAAAATGAACGAGTGAGAGCATAGCGCGGTGGTGCTATGCTTTTTTATGTGCAAATAAGTGATATGTATATATTATAAAATATAGTAATTGAAAAAAGTGTTAAATTGTAATATTCTGAAATTGTAATGATATATAAAAAAAGGGGAGAAAGTAAGAAAATGGTAAAGTGGCGTAATAAAATAGCTTTTTTAACAGCATTTATTTTTATTTTTATGAACTTATTTATGGAAGCACCTGTTTTTGCAGACATGCAAAATGCAACATCTATTGCTCTGAATCAGGACTATACAGGTAGTGTAAAGAATGGAGCGCAGCATTATACGTTTAAATTATCGAAAGATGGAAAAGTGAAAGTTTCGATGAATAAGCATAAAACGAGTAGTTGGTATGTGGATGTCATGAATGCGAAAGGGAATAGTTTGAAAAGCTTTAAAACGGAGTATGGAGCGAATGTAAGTGGTAATGAAGAAAGAGAGATTGGCCTGCCAGCAGGAACGTATTATATAAAAATAAAGAGTGGTCAAAATGGTTATGCTAACAATTATAAATTTAGGGTGAACTTTACAGCGAGTGATGTGTATGAAAAAGAATTCAATAATACACAGCAAACGGCAAATAAAATTCAATTAAATACAGTATATAAAGGGGCATTACAAGAATCTTGGGATCATGATTATTATACGTTTACGCTTCCATCTGATGGAAATGTAACATTTTCAATGAAAAAGAGCAAAACAGCGAGTTGGTATGTCTATATTACAGATAGCAAGGGGAACTCTTACAAATATTTCACAACAGGAAATGGTGCAAATGCTAATGGCAATGAAGAAAGACAAATTGGTTTGCCAAAAGGAACATATTATGTAGAGATACAAGATAATCAAAAAGCGATGGATATTCCGTATGAACTTCAAATGAAATTTCAAGCGAGTAACTATTTTGAAAAAGAATTCAATGACAGCTTTGCGCAAGCTAATTCTATTGAATTAAATAAAAATTATAGAGGATCGTCGAGAAATGGTCTCGATAGTGATTATTATTCATTTTCAATTGATGCAACAAAAGTAATCCATATAAAAATGGAAAGATCTAAAGAAAGTTCTTGGGATGTAACGCTTTATGATGCCAAACAAAAGTATATGAGTAGCTTCTCAACTGAATATGGAACAAAAGGAGTTGGAAGTGAAGAACGTACATATACGTTAACAAAAGGGAAATATTACATTACAGTATTTAATGGGAAGGGTGCGGTGGAGAAGCCGTATCAATTTAGCGTTTTAGATCGTTCCCCGCAATTAACAGAAAAACAAATACAAGTGAATAACTATAAAGGGAAAGACGATGTTGTTACAGTAAGTGGTGTGAAAGTAAACGATGTTATAAAGGTGTACGATCAAGCAACGGGTGGTAAATTGTTAGGAACGGCTAAAGTAACAAAAGGAACACAGGTGAGTATGAATATAAAGCAACTTGGACCGAAAGCTGGTAAAGTGTATGTTTCTTTAACACAACCAGGAATGGGAGAAGGTGTGCGTACAGCTGGTAGTTTTGCTGGTGAACCAACAAATGCATTACAGGCGAGCCAAGTGAAAGTTGTAAATAATAAAGGGAAAGCTGATGTTATTACAGTAAGTAATGTGAAACAAGGCAGTGTTGTAAAAGTATATGATCAAGCAACAGGCGGAAAAGTATTAGGGACAATGGCAGTAAAAAGTGGAACACAAGCTGTTATAAATATGAATCAAATTGGAGAAAAAGCAAGTAGTGTGTATGTAACATTAACAGAACCTGGTTTATTAGAAAGTGCACGAGCATCATATAAATTCGCAGGCGAACCAACAAATGCACTACAAGCAAGTCAGGTGAAAGTTGCTAACAACAAAGGGAAAGCCGATGTTATCACGGTAAGTGGTTTACAAGTAAACGACGTTGTAAAAGTATATAACAAAGCAACAGGCGGAAAATTATTAGGAACAGTAAAAGTTACAAAAGGCACACAAGCGGTAGTGAGTGTACAGCAGTTAGGTGAGAAGGCAGGAGCGACATATGTGACTGTTACAAAGCCTGGTATGAGTGAAAGTACTCGAACGGCGTATAAGTTTGCGGGAGAAATATCGAACTCATTGCAAGTAAGCCAAGTGAAAATTACAAATAATAAAGGAAAAGCAGATCGCGTAGCAGTAAGCGGGATTGTTAAAGGTGATATAGTGCGTGTGTATGATGCAAACAGTAAGCTTTTGGTCACTTCTCCGCAGGCAACAGGGACTACTGTTACAGCAGATGTGAAACAATTAGGAACAAAAGCAGGTTATGTTTATGTTTCTGTAACGCGTGCAGGAATGAAAGAAAGCACAAAAGTGAAAGTAGCTTATAAAGCAGAATAAAGATTGTATGAACAAGCCAACGTCCTGTTATCATCAGGTTGTTGGCTTGTTTTTTGAATAAGTATCATAATTTTCCAGCATTTGTTTGTTATAATAAATAGAAAAAAATAGCATGGGGGAAAAAATATGGCGCTACTTGAGCTAAAACAATTGGGGAAGACAAATCAATTACCAACGATTCAGCTCAAACTCGAAAAAGGTCAATGCGTTGTGCTGCAATGTAATAACCATACTGCTAAAGTTTTGCACCGCATTATCATTGGAGAGGAAGAGGCATCGACAGGAAGTGTGTTATTTGCGGGGAAGCCTATTCAAAAACAAGTGTATGCACGTATTGGTTTTTGTTTTTTAAAAGATGAGGCATATGATCGCTTGGAAGTGAAGGAATATTTCGCATTTTTATCTGGATTGTATGAATCTAGTATGAATATAGAAGAAGTCTTTCAGCATGTTGGTTTACTTGATAAGAAAAATGTCCAAATAAGGAATTTGTCATTTTCAGAGAAACGTCGTCTTCATATTGGACGAGTCATGATTCATAACCCAGATCTCATTATATTTGAAGAACCGGAACAAAACGTAGATATGGAGAGTACGATCATTATTCGAAAGGCAATTATGAAATTAAAAGAACAAGGAAAAGCGATCTTTATCACGTCTGCCTTTCTTTCGGATGCTTTATCGTTAACGGAGGACGTGTATGTATTGCATCAAGATGGCGTAAAAAAAGTGGAAATTGAACAAGAAGAACAGGTAGAAGCGGAAGATGAAAAGGTAATCGAAATGATTCCGCAAATGAAATTAGAACGAATCCCGGCAAAAGTAAACGATAAAATCATTTTAATAGATCCAATGGAAATTCAATTTATTGAAACGCAAAATGGGACGACACATATTCATGTGCGTGATGGTGATTTCATTTGTGCGCTTACATTAAGTCAATTAGAGGAACGACTAAAAGGGTTCGGATTTTTCAGGTGTCACCGCTCTTATCTCGTGAATTTACAGCGTGTAAGAGAAGTGATTACATGGACGCGAAATAGTTATAGTTTAATCCTCGATGATGAACGCAAAACATCGATTCCACTTTCAAAGGGAAGGATGGATGAATTAAAAGGTGTAATCGGACTGTAAATGTATGTTGCGTTAACCCTAGTATTACTTCATTCGCCTCTTATCGTGTTTCAATGAGTTAAAACTATGCTCCATTCACCGGTAAAAATACTCCTTTTACCGGTATTTTACTGCATAGCCTCTTTGTTTTTCATATGATTGACTCAAGAAAAGTGAAACGAACAAACGAAAAGCAAAGGGGATGACGAAATGACATTAGCAATTGAAATGAAAGATGTAATGAAAACATTCGACAGCAAAACAGCGCTTCGTAATGTAAATATTGAAGTGAAGCAAGGAGAAATCTTCGGGTTTCTTGGTCCAAGTGGATCTGGAAAAACAACAACTGTAAAAATTTTAACTGCGCAGTTGCTTCATAGTGTAGGAACGGTGAAAGTGTTAGGCCAAGATATTACAGGATCAGGAAGCATTGATTATAAACGAGTTGGTATTTTAACAGATAATAGCGGTCTATATGAAAGACTTAGCATTTATGATAACTTACTATTATTTTGTGACTTATACGACTGTAAAAAAGAGCGAATTGATGAAGTGTTAGCAGAAGTGAACTTATTAGATGATAAAAAGACACAAGTAAAAAAGCTGTCAAAAGGAATGAAACAACGGGTAGTGCTAGCGAGGGCGATTCTTCACAAGCCAGATATTCTCTTCTTAGATGAACCAACATCAGCGCTTGATCCGGTAAATGTTCAAAACATTCATAACATCTTAAGGGATTTAAATAAAGAAGGAACAACAATTTTCTTAACAACGCACAATATGGATGAGGCAGAAACACTTTGCAACCGCATTGCGTTCTTATGCGGGGGAGAAATTGTTGCACTTGATACGCCAGAAAATCTCCGTTTACAATACGCAAAAGACAAAATTGAAGTTGTGTTAAAAGATAAGAAAAAAGAAACAGTGCAAAAAGATGAATTAGGAGCAAAACGTATTTCAGAATGGATGAAAAAAGGGGAGTTACTATCGATTCATTCTTATGAGCCGACGCTCGGGGATATTTTCATTGAAGTAACTGGGAGGGGATTATGATGACATTTTCTATGAAGAGGTTTTCGGCGATTTTACGGAAAGAGATGCAAGATTTAAAAACGAATGCACAAGTATTATTAATGGCGATTTTACCGCTTGGTCTAGCGCTTTTTTACAAACAAATGGGGGGCGGAAAAGAGTTTTTAGCGGGAATTGTAATTGTTATGGTATTGAGTATGGTGACAACAATTACACAAGCGACCCTGATTGCAGAAGAAAAAGAAAAACATACTCTTCGCGTTATGATGCTATCACCAGCTTCTCCTATAGAAGTTATTTTAGGAAAGTCTTTACCAATTATGGTCTTATCGATTCTTTTAAGTATAATAAGCTTATTTGTGTTAGATACGTTAAAGGGAAATATCTTTTTATTAATGATCATTATCTTATTGGGAGTACTGCTATTTATTATCATAGGGACAATGATTGGTCTTTTAGCTAAAAACCTAGTGCAAGTTTCTATACTTGGCACACCGATTATGATGATCTTTTTTGCAGGGCCTTTACTACACCTCTTTGTAAAGAATGAAATCGCAAAAAAAATCCTTTATTATGTACCGACAAATCATATTTTTAATGCAATTACAGATGCATTAGAAGGAAAAGGTTTCTCTTCATTAAGTGGAAATCTAATGAATATTTCTATATGGGTTTTCATTACATTTATTCTGTTTCTCTTCGTCTACAAAAAGAAACAACTAGACTAAAAACTGAGCATTTTGGCTCAGTTTTTTCTTTTTTTATCATTTCCTCGGAAATTTTGTAATTCTGATGCATATTTTTACAAATTTTGTCGAAAAGTAATTAGTTATAGATTGTATAGGATGGATGAATCTTGTTCAAAATGATTGCTGAGGTGATGATAGAATGAGAGAGAGGGAAAACAAGAAGTCTTCTCGAAAAGTAGTTCATTTGTTTCAAAAGCGTTGGGTATTCCCGACACTATACATTGTGTGTGCAGCAGTCATTTTAACGGTTGCATTATGGTATCAGGCAACGAATACGAAAAAGATGCCTGAGAAGAATGAAGCGAAGCAGCAAAGTCAAAGTGAAAATCCAACAGTGCCAGTAATCAAATCTTCAGAAGTTGTGAAGATGCCAACTGCAAATGGTGCAGAAGTTGTTGTAAAGAAGAAGTTTTACGAAGATAAGGCAGCAGCTGAAGAGCAAGAACAAGCACTTGTTTTTTATAACAACACATACTCTGCGAATACAGGAATCGATATCGCAGCGAAAAATGGAAAAGAGTTTGATGTAACAGCGGCAATAAGCGGAACAGTTACAAAAGCGGAAAAAGATCCACTTCTTGGCTATGTTGTAACGGTTGACAGCGGCAATGGTATTAAAACGTTTTACCAAAGCTTAGGAAATGCAAAAGTGGAAAAAGGCGCGAAAATTAATCAAGGTGAAGTGTTAGGGAAAGCAGGATTAAGCGAAGTGAATAAAGATGCAGGATATCATGTTCATTTCGAAGTTCGTAAAGATAATGTTGCTGTAAATCCAGAAAGTTACTTTGACAAATCGATTGCGGATATTAAAGTTGAAAAGCAAGAAAAGAAAAAAGAAGAGAAATCAACAAGCGGTCAGGCTGATGATAAGCAAAAAGAAGAAAAATCAACAAACAGCCCAGCTGACGATAAGCAAAAAGAAGAGAAATCAACAAACGGCTCAGCTGACGATAAGCAAAAAGAAGAGAAATCAACAAACAGCTCAGCTGATGACAAGAAAAAAGAAGAAAAATCAACAAATGGTTCAACAGAGAACGAAACAACATCTCCTGAACAAGCTGAGTAATGTACAAAACCATCAACTCTCTATACGAGGATTGATGGTTTTATTCCTATATAAAAATAAAACGTTTTTAAAAACATTGTAACGGCAAGGAAATTGGACAGAATTCTCGAATATATATTACTAAGAAGGAGGGGATTGGTTTGTCGTTATTATTTGTTGTGTCAATTGCAATTATTTTATTATTTGTTTTATTTTCCTTATATTATTTGATTACCAGTAAGAAAGAAGTCCCCCATCAAAGCCTTTTGGAAGAAGAATTTGATCGAGAAGAATGACGCCTTTTAGAAGGCGTCATTTTTTTTGTTTCGGTTTTGTCTTAAACGGAAAACTTTCATTTTTCACCGATTTCTCAAAAAAAAATGTAATTTTTGTCACCATAGTCCGCAAAAATAGAGAACTTGTAGCATATAAATACAATGCGAGCAATACAATGGTTATAAACCAAAGCAAAGAGAGTGTTTGAGGTGAGAAATCGTGGATCATTTCATTATAAATCCTAGAAAGTGTAGCGCTTACAAACAGCACTCGAACTTACAGCTTAGTCACATGCAGCGAGTCTCATTTCACCCTTCTCACATCCAATTTAGGGAGGCGAGTGGTGTGCACGATTACATCAAAGAGAGAACAATCAAGATTGGTAAGTATATCGTGGAGACAAGAAAAACAGTTCGTGTTATTGCGAAGGAATTTGGGGTGTCAAAAAGTACTGTGCATAAAGATTTAACAGAACGTTTACCAGAAATTAATCCAGAGCTCGCAAATGAAGTGAAAGAAATTCTTGATTATCATAAGTCAATCCGTCATCTCCGGGGCGGCGAAGCGACGAAACAAAAGTATCAAAAAGAGGATACAGAAAAAATCGTGCGTCAATAATCGGCTATTAAGCAAACATTCCAAAGAAAAGTAACTTTTTTTTCAGCATAATTCATTTCTTCAATATTACGTTTCAGAAAAGATTATGATAAAATTAGGAATTAGGTGCAAAAGAATTCGGGTTTAGCCTGATTTGGATATTGAGGAGGAAGACACAGGAATGTTTGCGAGAGATATTGGAATTGACCTTGGCACGGCCAACGTATTAATTCATGTAAAAGGTAAAGGGATTGTATTAAATGAACCGTCTGTTGTGGCAATTGACCGCAATACAGGAAAAGTATTAGCGGTAGGAGAAGAAGCAAGACGTATGGTAGGGCGTACACCTGGAAACATTGTAGCGATTCGTCCGCTTAAAGATGGTGTAATTGCTGACTTCGAAATTACAGAAGCGATGTTAAAACATTTTATCAACAAACTTGACGTAAAAGGCTTTTTATCAAAACCTCGCATTTTAATTTGCTGTCCAACAAACATCACGTCTGTAGAACAAAAAGCAATTCGTGAAGCCGCTGAAAGATCTGGCGGTAAGAAAGTATACTTAGAAGAAGAACCAAAAGTAGCTGCTGTTGGTGCTGGAATGGAAATCTTCCAACCAAGCGGAAATATGGTTGTTGATATTGGCGGAGGTACAACGGATATTGCGGTACTTTCTATGGGCGATATCGTTACCTCCTCTTCCATTAAAATGGCGGGCGATAAGTTTGATATGGAGATCTTAAGCTATATTAAACGTAAGTATAAGCTATTAATTGGGGAACGTACAGCAGAAGATATTAAAATTAAAGTGGGTACAGTGTTCCCAGGTGCACGTAGTGAAGAACTTGAAATTCGCGGTCGTGACATGGTAACTGGTTTACCTCGCACAATTACAGTAGGCTCTGAAGAAATTACAGAGGCATTAAAAGAAAACGCAGCTGTCATTGTACAAGCTGCAAAAGGTGTATTAGAACGTACACCACCAGAATTATCTGCTGATATTATTGACCGCGGCGTTATTTTAACAGGCGGCGGTGCATTATTACACGGTATTGACATGCTTCTTGCAGAAGAGTTAAAAGTACCTGTATTAATTGCGGAAAATCCAATGCACTGCGTAGCGGTTGGAACAGGAGTTATGTTAGAGAATATTGATAAATTACCACGCCGCGCTTTGCGATAAGAGAATAAGTATAAAATGTAAAAAGCCGAAAGAAAGCAATTTTCTTTCGGCTTTTTGTGTAGTGAAAATATGATAAGAAAAATTCCGCTGTATAGATAAGCGAGAACAACCCTATTTGTACATAGAATAATGAATAGGAATTTATATATAATCATAACATCATGATGTGGATATGTTTGTAATAATGGGCTGATGGGGGGGAATGATTAAGGTTGCTGTATTAGGGAGTTGTGTTTCAAGAGATAATTTTAATTCCGCATTTGTCCTTGATTATGATGATTATGCCACTTGCGTTGTTCATCAAAATCAAATATCAATGATTTCACTTAATTCAAAGCCCATTCCTTATGACGAGAAATTAATAGATAATTTACCCCCTTTTGAGACAAACCATTTCACTACGGAATGAAATAAAAGTTTCTTTAGTGAAATGATAAAACACCAACCAGACTACTTAATCATAGATTTTTATGGTGATTTGCATTACGGTGTACAGCAAATAGTGGAAAGTTATATAACCAATAAGAAATGGTTATTTCAAAAGACATCTCAATATCAAATTTTAGATAAAGGAATGGAAATGCTGCTGTTTTATGTTCACTATGAAATGCCTTTCTATCAAGATTTTTCACGTAAATTCTTAAATATTGTGTTAGCTGACACAAGAAGAGAATTAGAAGCTGCGAAACGAAAAATTGAGATTGCTGGAAGCGGAAAAGGCGGAAAGATAAAAAAGTATTTCCTATATATCATAAAAATGTTATATTTTAACAAATGAATTTCTTTTAGATTTGCCTCGCACAATTACAGAGGTATTGTTATTGTACAAGCTACAAAAGGCGTTAGGTAAACATTCTAACGCTTTTTTAATTTATATATTTGACTATCTATCTTTAAAAATATAACGATTCTACAAAAAGTAGAGATAAATAAAGAAAAAGAGAGAAAATTCGGTTTAAATCGAAAAAAATGTAGAAATTTGTCGTTTTTATATTAGAAATAATTGTATTATAATGAACTCGAATACGACAAATGGGGTGAATATGCCCTTTGGTATATTGACTTCCCCTAAACTGGGCATACGCTTTTTCTACCTCCATGTAAATTGTACTTATGTTTGTTATACCAAAACTTGTAGAGAAGAAAGAGTGTGTGCATTTTTTTGAAATAACACGAAGCAGAAAAGTCTGCTTCGTTTTTTTGTAATGACAAATAATAAACAAAGTGGGATAATATATATAACCTAGTACTAAGACTAATATCTAAAAAAGGAGCGAGATAGGATGTTAAATATAGAGCAAATTAAAGAAATTATTCCGCATCGCTATCCATTTCTACTTGTTGATCAAGTTCTTGAAGTAGAAGAAGGAAAACGTGCGGTCGGTATTAAAAACGTTTCTGCAAATGAAGAATACTTTAACGGTCACTTCCCTGATTACGCAGTAATGCCTGGTGTACTTATTGTAGAAGCATTAGCACAAGTTGGGGCAATTGCTGTTTTAAAGAAAGAAGAAAACCGCGGACGTCTTGCTTTCTTTGCGGGCATTGACAACTGCCGTTTCAAAAGACAAGTACGCCCAGGTGATCAACTTCGTTTAGAAGTAGAAATGACACGTGTACGCGGCCCGATTGGCAAAGGAAAAGCAGTTGCAACTGTAAATGGTGAAGTCGCATGTGAAGCAGAAATTACATTTGCGCTTGGAGATAAGAAAGAGTAAAACCGTCATGATGATGACGGTTTTTTTAGTTGTTGCAATTCAATGCTAAGGTACGATACAGTGGAAAAACGGAAAAAGAGCAAGCGCTAAAGAAAAAAATGTATTACAACATTACTCGGTGTTTTGTGGAAAATTTATGGAATTACATTGTCAGATTTAATAGGATTTTGTAATATTAAGTTAGGGTTTTTTTTAGTTGCAAAATAATAAGTACAACGAGAGACAATAGCATAAAGGTTTTTATAAAAATCTTATGTTTTTTTGTGCTTAGGGGTCTTATGATTTGAATATTATTATAGATAAATAAAATAGAGAATGGTTAAGTTAGGGGGATTTATGTTGAAACAAGTAAAAAAAGCAATTATTCCAGCAGCTGGACTGGGAACAAGATTCTTACCAGCAACGAAAGCAATGCCAAAGGAAATGCTACCAATTGTCGACAAACCAACAATTCAATACATCGTAGAAGAAGCAATTGAATCTGGCATTGAAGACATCATTATCGTAACAGGAAAAGGAAAACGTGCAATTGAAGATCATTTCGATCATTCCTTTGAACTAGAAGAAAATTTACTATCAAAAGGTAAATATGAAATTTTAGAAAAAGTACAAGAATCTTCAAAGATTAACATACATTACATACGTCAAAAAGAACCAAAGGGGTTAGGACACGCAGTATGGTGTGCTCGTAAATTTATCGGCAACGAACCATTTGCGGTATTACTTGGTGATGACATTGTACAAGCAGAAACACCATGCTTACGTCAGCTAATCAATGAGTGCGAAGCAACAAGCGCTTCTGTCATCGGTGTCCAAACAGTACCAGACAACGAAACACATCGCTACGGCATTATCGACCCAACTACGCAAAATGGCCGCCGCTACCAAGTGCGTAAATTTGTAGAAAAACCAGCACAAGGAACAGCGCCATCAAACTTAGCAATTATGGGCCGTTACGTATTAACACCAGAAATCTTCATGTTCCTAGAAGACCAGCAAACAGGTGCAGGCGGAGAAATTCAATTAACGGATGCAATTCAACGCTTAAATGAAATTCAAAGAGTATTTGCTTACGACTTTGAAGGAACACGCTATGATGTTGGAGAGAAATTTGGCTTTATTAAAACGACAATTGAAATGGCACTTCAGCATGATGAGCTAAAAGAAGAGTTGATGAAATATATAAATGAATTGGTGCAGAAAGAAAATATTTATGTATAAAAAGTAAGGTAGAAGTTTTGATGTAGTGGTCGGTGTGACAAAAAGGGCATCGATTTGGATGCAAAAGTTAGGATTAGAATGGTTTTATAGGTTTGCTCAAGAACCTAAGTGAATGTGGGAATATAGATTTAATAAGTAAACATATAAAGTGGAAGATACACAAGGCTACATTAGATATGATAAGAAACAAATAGATTCTTATGCAATTAAAATCCCTTACATAAGAAGGGTTACCAAACAAGTAGAGAGAAAAATATAAAGGACCACGATATACAAAATCGTGGTCCTTTATATTTTCTACTATTTACTTCGTAAAGTACTGTGAAACAACTTGCTTTATTTGTTCCTTGTCCATTATTAATTGATCGTTATTATTCTTTAAAATATCATCATACATGGACTTAAATTCGCCGCTAATTTGATGATATTGCAATTGTTTTGCAGGATTAAAGTCTTTTACAGCCATTCCCAAGCTTAGCATATCTGTTGTCGTCATATTGGATGAGATTAAGAAGTTTGGAATTTGTTTAACAAAATCTGGTAGTTTCGTTATGTTTGAAGGTTGCAGTGTTTTCTTTGCAATCCCTACTAATGCTTCCTCTTGTAACCTTTGGCGGTCATATTCACCTTTTTTAAGAGAGTAGCGTTCATGTACAAGTTCTGTTACCATTTTGCCATCTACTGAATGTGTGCCGGCGTTTATTACTTTATTTTTATTTTCTGGGTACCAAGGATGTGTAAGTTTCACATCAAACGGTACATTCATTTCAATACCACCAATTGCATCGACCATTCCTTGTAAGCCTTGGTAGTTTGTTTCTACATAGTAGTTAATATTTACCCCCGTTAGTTCGGTAATGGCTTGTATTGCGGCTTCTACACCCTTTTGTTGACCTTCTGTTGCTTGCTTAATATATTGTACGCTCGTCAATTTTGTGTAGCCGTAGCCATCAAGGTGTACGCGTGTATCACGAGGAATACTCATCGCGTGATATTCTTTTTTATTTAGATCCATATGGACAATCATCATAGAATCAGAGTGACCGATTTTTTGGCCTTTTCGCTCATCTGAACCGATTAATAAAATGTTAAAGACACCGTTTTGTATTTTTGTGTCCTGACTTGGATCTGCCTTTTTATTAGAATTAGGATTGGCATTGACTACAGGAACATTTTTGAAATGATTTTCAGGCTGCAGTTGCTTGTAGGCATACACGCCTCCGCCTACAGCAAGGATAATTATTACTAGAAAACTGATCCCTATAATCTTCCATATTTTCTTTCTTTTTTTCATAGGAGCCTCCACTGTGTTCTATTTATTTATAAATAAATTAGTTGAATACATGCTAAATAATTTTACTATATAATATAAGTTTTTTTCTACTTCATTTTCTTGTATTTTGAATTTGTAATATACGTGGAGAAGAATGGGATTCTTTGTATGTAATAAATATAAACATTAAGGATTCAGCAAGGGAAGAAACTCTTTTGGAATAATAAAATCCGTTAGGTGTACAATAAGGAATACTACTGGGAGATTCTATTACGTATAATTTTAAAAATGTAATTTTTTCATGTTATGATAAATATTGTTAACATTCTGTTGATTGGAAGGGAAGAAGGCATAAAAGATGAAAAAGAAAATTTTATTTTGGATTCTGGGCCTTATAGGTCTTCTCTTAGTTGCTGGAGGGGCTTATGCGTATCATATTTATTCTAATGTATCAAATACGTTAGAAGTAGTTCATAAACCATTAGAACGTGAGAAGTCAGAAAAGCGAGAGCGAAAAATAGATGTCGCAGATCAAAAGCCGATTTCGATTTTATTAATGGGTAGTGACCAACGAAAAGATGAGGCTAGTCGTTCGGATTCTTTAATTTTATTTACGTTAAACCCAAAGACAAAGTCGATGAAAATTACGAGTATTCCACGTGATTCATACACAGAAATTATCGGTAAAGGTAAGAAGGACAAAATTAATCATGCTTATGCATTTGGCGGAATTGACATGACTGTGAAAACAGTTGAAAATTTCCTTGATATTCCTGTTGATCACTATATTGAAGTAAACATGGTTGGTTTTAAAGATATTGTAGATGCGGTTGGCGGTGTAGATGTTTATAATGATTTGGACTTTACAATTGAAGGGGTTCATTTTGTAAAGGGAGATTTACATTTAAATGGTGATAAGGCTCTTTTATATGCTCGCATGCGCTACGAAGATCCTCGCGGCGATTTTGGACGTCAAATGCGTCAACGTCAAGTGATTCAAGCGGTAATTAAAAAAGGAGCAAATGTTTCTTCACTTGCGAACTACGGTGATGTATTACAAGCGATTCAAAAGAATGTAAAGACAAGCTTAACGCAAGACCAAATGTTTGATATTCAAAAGAATTATAAAGATTGTATGAAAAACAGTGAAGAAATCCAAATTCCAGGTGATGGTCATAAGGCTGAAGATGGTATTTGGTACTATTTTGTAACAGATCAAACACACAAAGATATCTCTAATAAGCTAAGGGAAAACCTTGAGTTACCGAAGAAATAACCTTTCAAACCCAACTACTCTTACGATGGTTGGATTTATTTTTTTATTGTTTTATATTGATATTATGTAATGCAAGGTTAGTAATGGGATAAAACGCATAAATAAGAAAGTTGCGAAGAAGGTGATACATGCAATACATCTTCTGGTTAATTCTGATATTTAATTAACTTAGTAAAATAATGGTTAGAAAGGTATTATCTATTTTTTTAGGGCATAATTAATGATAGGTTATATCTTAACGATAAAAAAATGACTATTTGGTTTATTGCGATAATTATTATATGCAAAGCCGGTAAAAAAATGTAAAGGAAATGTCGTTTTTTATATTTTTGGGGTTTGAAAAAGGGAATAAACTGTTGGTATATCAAAGATATAAACATTTTCTTTAGTTTAAATATGACAAAAAACGACGGCATTTTACTTTATTTAGTAAAAAGTATGATATAATATTTTTGTTAATTTTAGATGGATTTTATATGAAGTTTATGTAAAATTATTTTTGGTTACATAAATAGAATTGAATTGTGTTAATCAATTATTTACAGGGGCAAGAAAGGCATTTTTATATAAATATTTGTGGAAAAATGTTCAGAGGAAAGGGAGAGACGTAATTTTGAGGAAGGTAATTACATACGGGACGTTTGATTTGTTGCATTGGGGCCATATTAACTTATTGAAAAGAGCAAAAAGCCTAGGTGATTACTTAATTGTGGCGGTATCTTCAGATGAGTTTAATAAATTAAAAAATAAAAAATCTTACCATAGTTATGAAAATCGTAAAATGATTTTAGAAGCAATTCGTTATGTGGATCAAGTAATTCCAGAACAGGATTGGGAACAAAAGGTAAAAGATGTCAAGAAGCATGATGTAGATGTATTTGTTATGGGCGATGATTGGGAAGGGGAATTTGACTTTCTGAGTGATTATTGTGAAGTTGTATATTTACCACGTACAGCGGGGATTTCTACTACAAAAATAAAAAAGGAACTAGTGCTTGTTGCTAGATAAACATAGATGATTAGAGAATTAGTAGTAGATATATACCTTATTATATTTAAATTTTTGCATAGCTTGATGAATCTATTTCCTATGCAAAGAAAAGTTACTTTTATTATGTCTTATGGTGAAAACCACATCTTTATTTATGATGAAATGAAACGCCAAAAAATTGATTATGAAGTCATTTTCTTATATAAACCTACATGTAAATATAAAGTGGATAGCTATTCAAATGTGAAATCTTATACATTTGAATCGAAGAATATCTTTCATATGATTCAATCAGCCTATCACTTGTCTACTTCCCAGTATGTTATTGTTGATAACTATTTTGGGTCTCTTGCAGGAATCAAGTTTAAAAAAGGCGTACAATGTATTCAACTTTGGCATGCAGCAGGTGCTATTAAAAAGTTTGGCATGTTAGCATCTGCCTTTTATAAAAGAAGCCCAAGAGCTCAAAAGCGATTTCTCGATGTTTACGATCATTTTCACAAAATTGTTGTAGGTTCTGATGCATTGGCTAATATCTATAAGGGAGCTTTCGGGTTGTCGGATGATAGGATATTAAAAACAGGGATTCCGAGAACGGACCTGTTTTTTTATGAACAGTGCAAGAGGGAGATTAAAAACAATATTTTATCAATAAATCCTTCTTTAAAGGGTAAGAAGGTTATTTTGTATGCCCCAACTTTTAGAGATAAAGAGTTGGAAGATTTCGGTTTGCATCTAGATATTGATGCAATGTATCGAGAATTTGGGCATGAATATGTCCTCATAATAAAACTGCACCCAGCTATAAGAAATAAATGTGATTATGAAGGTAAGTATGAAGGTTTTCTATATGATTATTCTTCTTATTCTAATATTAATGATCTATTTTTAGTAACGGATGTATTAATAACAGATTATTCTTCCATCCCATTTGAGTTTTGTTTGTTGAATAAACCAATGATCTTTTTTGCATATGATTTAAAAAAATATGCAAAGAAAAGAGGAATCATTGGTAACTATGCATCTAGTGTTCCAGGACCAATTGTATATAATATGAACGATTTAATTCAAGTATTAAAACAGGCACGGTTCAACATAGAGGACGTAACGAAGTTTTCTTTGAAGTGGAATCAGTATTCGGAAGGCGATGCGAGTGAGAGATTTGTAAATATGGTATTTAAAGGGGAGGAGTGAATCCCTATTACCTTGGTATTTTGAATCATGTAAATTTTAATATGCATGCATTGTTTTTAGTGACGAACTACAATATATGCGAAAGAAAAAAAAGATGTTGTTAGTCATTCCAAATATACTTTATGAATATGTTGAAGAGGAGTTTTAGGATTGCAAATTAGGAAACAAATGAACAGAATGAAAAACCGTATGAACTTTTTAATGGGTCCGATTAAAAAGAAATTAAATGATCCAGGATTTAATCGAGTTCTTAAATATACTGAATTTTATACAAAATCAGTGATAGATGATAAAGTTATCATCTATGAATCTTTCCATGGAAAAGGTATGACGGATAGTCCGTATGCGATTTTCAAGAAACTTATTGATGATGCGGAGTATAAAGATTATAAACATGTTTGGGCTTTAAATGATACGAATAACTTTTATGCAAAACGTTATGAAAATAGAAAAAATGTTAAATTTGTTAAAGTTCATAGTGAGGAATACTTGGAGTATTTAACAAAGGCAAAATATTTAATTAATAACACTACGTTCCCACCTTATTTTCAAAAAAAAGAAGGACAAATTTATGTGAATACGTGGCATGGAACACCTATTAAGACATTAGGAAAAGATATGAAAGGTGAACTGGGCCAACATAAGAATATTCAAAGAAACTTTATGCACTGTGACTATATATTAAATCCTAATAAGTTTACTGCCGATACGATTGTAGATTCCCATGATTTAGAAGGGATATATAATGGTTACATTGTTGACGAAGGATACCCTCGAATTGATCTTACCCTACAAACAAATCCAGAAGAAGTACGGGAGTATTTAAAGCAATTTGTAGAAATTGATGATAAGAAAAAAATTGTTTTATATGCCCCAACTTGGAGAGGCGGAGTAAATCAGGTAAACAATATTAAGGATGAAATTGATAATATTGTAAAAAAACTGCATTCTAAAATGCCTGATGATTATCAATTACTATTAAAGGTTCATACATTGACATACAAGTTTATTAAAGATGATGAAAGTTTACGAGAGATTTGTATACCTGATTGGGTAGATTCTAATGAATTAATGTCAATAGTAGATATTTTGGTGACAGATTACTCTAGTATTTTCTTTGATTATATGGTAACTGGAAAACCAATTATCTTTTTAACGTATGATAAAGAAGCGTATGAAGAGGAGCGAGGATTATACGTTAACCTTGAGGATATGCCAGGTCCGTTATGTTATACAGTAGATGATGTTATTGATAGTATTGTAAATATTGACACTGTAAGAAATGATTATGATTTTAAATACAAAGAAATGTTAAAAGAATATTGTTATCATGATGATGGAAATGCCACAACGAGAGCCATTGATATTATTTTTAAAGAAAAGCATACAAATTATGTATATAAAGTGACAACTGAAAATAAGCAAAATATTTTGATGTACTGCGGTGGATTCTTAAATAATGGAATTACTACATCGGTTATTAACCTTTTAAACAATATAGATTACTCAAAATATAATGTAGTAGTCATTGATAAGGGAAAATATGATGAAGTTTCAGGGTATAATTTCAGTCAAATTAACTCAAACGTTAAAAAGTTTTATCGAGTAGGTAGCTTGAATACAACTTTAAAAGAATCTTATCAACATAATTATCTCATGAAGATGGGATTAAAGAATGAACGAGCTCAGAAGGTTTTACCAAAACAGTTATATAAACGTGAAGTTGCAAGACTATTTGGTAATGCAAAATTTGATATAGCAATTGATTTTAGTGGATATGTTCCATTTTGGGCACTATTGTTTGCATTCGGAGATTTTAAAAAGAAGAGTATTTATCAACATAATGATATGTGGGCAGAATATTCTAAGAAAATTAAAGGTAAATTTAAGCATAAAGCTAATTTGAATATTATTTTCCCACTGTATAAAGAATTTGACAAAATAGTAGCTGTAGCAGAGCATACAAGGAATTTAAATAGAAAGAATTTAAAAGAATATATCACACCAAAGCAAGGTGTTTATGTTCATAATTCTATAGATTATAATAAGGTGCTTAAACAGATTGAAGAAGGCGACATATATAATTATGAAGGTCAAGATTATTTATTGAAAGAAAACATTTCTGTAAATGGTAGACTTGATATTCAAGGAATTGAGATGCCAAAGAAAGAGAACATTAACTTTGTGAATATGGGTAGATTATCCCCTGAAAAGGACCAAAAGAAGCTTATAGAAGCCTTTTCAAAGGTTGCTGAGCTCTATGACAACGTGAGGCTTTATATTATTGGAGATGGAGTTTTAAAAGATGAGCTAGCGAGTTTAGTAAGAGCAAAGAAATTAGAGGACAAAGTCTTCTTTACTGGTCAAATGAAGAATCCGTTCTTGCTTATTAATCAATGTGATTGCTTTATTCTTTCATCTAATCACGAAGGACAACCAATGGTGTTATTAGAAGCATTAATATTGAATAAACCTATTATTGCCACTGACATTGCAGGATCAAGAAGTATCCTAGAAGAGGGTTATGGTGAATTAGTCGAAAATAATGTAGTTGGCTTAGTTATAGGAATGCAGTTTTTCATCTTAAATAAGCTCCATTTTAAAGAGTTTGATTTTAAGGAGTATAATGAGCATGCGCTTGAAATGTTTTACAATGAAGTGTGCGTAATCGAAAATCAAGAATAGTATGTAATGAAGCTAAGTGAATTGTATTTATATCACTTAGCTTCTTGTATAAATGATAAACTTTTTAATGTTGTTAAGGTGGTAAAAGGGGGATTATTTTGAACCAGATTACAGTCATCGGTGCAGGAAGTTGGGGAACAGCATTATCTATGGTTCTAGCAGATAACGGGCATGAAGTAAGAATTTTCGGGAATAAATCAGAACAAATCCGAGAAATTAATGAAAGGCATACGAACGAAGCGTATTTACCTGGCATTCAGCTTCCTGAAATAATAAAAGGATATGAATCTCTGAGTGAAGCAATGGAAGGAATAAATACAGTACTATTAGTTGTTCCTACGAAAGCAATTCGTAGTGTAATGCAACAATTAAAAGATATAGTAAAACAGCCAATTACAATTATTCACGCTAGTAAAGGGATTGAACCTGGCTCATTTAAACGTATTTCAGAAATGATTGAAGAAGAGATGCCGAAAGAATTGCTAGAAAGTGTTGTTGTTCTTTCGGGGCCAAGTCATGCAGAAGAGGTGGGTCTTCGTCATCCTACTACAGTAACTGCTGCGTCATATCATCTACAGGCTGCTGAGAAAACACAAAATTTATTCATGAATACAAATTTTCGTGTATATACAAATCGAGATGTAATCGGTGTTGAATTAGGCGGTGCATTAAAGAATATTATTGCCCTCGGAGCAGGTATTTCAGATGGACTTGGCTATGGGGATAATGCAAAAGCGGCATTAATTTCACGGGGATTAACTGAGATTACACGTTTAGGGTGTGCGATGGGAGCAAATCCACTTACTTTTGCCGGCTTAACAGGTGTTGGAGATTTAATTGTGACCTGTACTAGTGTTCATAGCCGAAATTGGCGCGCTGGAAACTTACTTGGAAAGGGTCATGATTTAGAAGAGGTATTAGAGAATATGGGAATGGTAGTAGAAGGTGTTCGTACAGCCGAGGCAGCGTACTATTTAGCTGAGAAGATGAATATTGAAATGCCAATTGTGGGTGCCATATACAATGTTTTATTTAATGGAAAAAATGCAAAAGAACAAGTAGATGCGTTAATGGGGCGAACAGGAAAAGGTGAAGTGTCACGTTAATGTATCAAATTGAAGTGTAAAGCGAAGAAAAGCGATTAAGTTAGAAGGTGTATTAACGACATGAGCTTTATTAAAAAAATAAAAAATTATCGTATCGTAAAAATTTTATGTAAGGCAATATTTCTGTTCTTTAGTTGTTTACCGCCGAAAAAAAATCTAATCCTATTCGAAAGTTTTTCCGGAAAGCAATATAGTTGTAATCCACGAGCCATGTATGAATATATGCTGCAAAATAATATGGATTTTCAAATGGTATGGAGTGTAAAAAAGGACTGCATAGCGGTGTTTGAGGAAGCAAATATTCCATATGTAAAAAGGTTTTCAATTCGTTGGTTTATATTGCTAGCACGCGCCCGGTATTGGGTAACAAATAGTAGGATGCCGACTTGGTTGCCAAAACCAAAGCACACTACTTATGTGCAAACATGGCACGGTACACCTCTTAAGAAGCTGGCCGGTGATATGAAAGAGGTTCACATGCCAGGTACAACAACAGAAAAGTATAAGCATAATTTTTACCGCGAGGCACAAAACTGGGATTACTTACTTTCTCCTAATGCTTATTCTACAAAGATATTTAAGAGGGCTTTCCAATTTCAAAAAGATGTTGTTGAGGCAGGATATCCTCGAAACGATTTCTTATATGTAAATAATAACTCTAAGGCCATTCATGCATTAAAGAAAAAAAATGGATTACCTGTAGATAAAAAGATTATTTTATATGCACCAACTTGGCGAGATGATCAGTTCTATAGTAAAGGGCGTTATAAGCTAGATTTACAATTAGATTTAGGTCTTTTACAGGAAACGTTAGGCTCAGATTATATTATTTTGTTGAGAATGCATTATTTAGTGGCGGAACAATTTGATTTAGAACAGTATAGTGGGTTTGTATATGACTTTTCTCATTACCGAGACATTAATGAACTGTACTTATTATCTGATTTGTTAATTACAGATTATTCGTCTGTCTTTTTTGACTATGCAAATTTGAAGCGGCCAATTATTTTTTATACATATGATATTGATTCGTATCGTGAAAAACTAAGGGGGCTCTATTTTGATTTAGAGACAGAAGTCCCTGGCCCCGTTGTTGTAAATACAGAAGGAGTACTAGCAGAAATATTAAAATTCGAATTGAACGGTTTAGGTGAGTTTGCAGACAAATATAATACCTTCTATAATAATTATTGTTATTTAGAAGATGGTTTTGCTTCTAAGCGAGTAGTAGAGAAAATATTCTTCGGAGAGGCACAATAAGATGAAATCAATGATTATGGTTTTAAAAGAACAGATTAATAGCTTGTATTTAATTCAGCGGTTATCTGTTTATGAAGTGAAAAGTGCGAACAATAACAATTATTTAGGAATTGTTTGGGAAGTGTTAAATCCTTTAATTCAAATGAGTATTTATTGGTTCGTATTTGGGCTTGGAATTCGAGGCGGACATGGGGTAGATGGGGTCCCGTTTATTTATTGGCTATCTGCAGGGCTTGTTGTATGGTTTTTTATAAACCCAACAATACTACAAGCCTCTAAATCTATTTATACAAGATTGAATATGATTTCAAAGATGAATTTTCCAATGAGTGTGATTCCGAGCTATGTTATTATGTCTAATTTTTATCAACATGTAATACTCGTTGGTATTGTGACCATTCTATTTATCGTAACTGGTCAAGGAATTTCCATTCATTATATTCAACTCATTTATTATATGTTTGCGACAATTTTATTTATATTTTCGCTGTCCTTAATTACATCAACGTTAGCTACCATTGTAAGAGATGTACAAATGATTGTGCAATCTGTTATGCGAATGTTGTTATATTTAACACCTATTTTGTGGACTCCTGAAAGATTACCAGCTGGTCTTCAAAAAATTATGCAATTAAATCCATTGTGTTATATTGTAGAAGGTTATAGAAAGGCCTTTTTAGGTACGGGTTGGTTTTTTGAGGATATAAAGTATGGAATGTACTTTTGGGGACTTGTTTTCTTGATGTTGCTAATTGGTACGACATTACATGTAAAGTTTAGAAAACACTTTGCAGATTATCTATGATGAGGGTTGTAAAAATGAATTGTTCAGTGAAGTTTCGTAACGTAACAAAAAAGTATAAGATGCATAGTAAAAACTCTGATAAGTTGAAGGATATTTTATATCCTGGAGGGTTCGGTGAGGATTTTTATGCATTAAGAAACTTAGAATTTGAGGCTCATAAAGGTGATGTGATTGGAATTATTGGAGTAAATGGATCGGGTAAATCAACGATGTCTAACCTAATCGCCGGAATTACTCCACCAACAGCTGGAAGTGTTGATATAAAAGGAAAAGTAGCACTCATTGCTATTGCGGCGGGTCTTAACAATCAATTATCAGGTAGAGAAAATATTGAGCTTAAATGTTTAATGATGGGGCTAAGTAAAGCAAAAATTGAAAAATTGAAACCTGAAATTATCGATTTTGCGGATATTGGCAAGTTTATTGATATGCCAGTAAAGAAATATTCTAGCGGGATGAAGTCAAGGTTAGGATTTGCCATTTCGGTGAGTATTAATCCGGATGTGCTCGTAATTGATGAAGCTTTATCAGTTGGGGATCAAACATTTGCTGATAAATGTTTAAAACGTATGAATGAATTTAAAGAACAAGGTAAAACGATATTTTTTGTTAGCCATTCTTTAGGACAAGTCAAATCATTTTGCACAAAGGCTTTGTGGCTTGAATATGGTGAAGTTAAAGATTATGGTCCTATTCAAGAAGTGATGCCAAAGTATGAAAGCTTTTTAAAAGAATATAAGGCAATGAGTAAGGAAGAACAGCAAAAGTTTAAAAAGGAAGCAACAGAGAAACAGGCGGGAAAAGATTTCGTACAAACTAAAGAAGCTTCTATTCCTTTTAATTCTTTATCCATAGCAAATAGAAGAAAGAAGAAAAAGAAGAAAATATCTAAATATGTCGCTGGTTTTATTAGTTTAGCGCTATGTATAGCTATTGGCGGAACTGTATATTGGAAAAAAAATAACGTATTTCATTCTTTACAGGCGAAAGAGAAACATGAAGAAAAACCTATTGAAAAAAAAGGTGTTCCAAAGCCAAAAAATCCATTAGCTGATCTAGATGTTCGATATGTGAATACTACAAAAGCTCGTGTAAGAAGTACGCCAATATTAGAGGGTGAAGTAGCTACCACTATGACATTTGGGACATCGTTTATAGTGAAGGATCAGAAAAAAGACGACCAATCTGGAGTAAATTGGTTAAAGATACGATATGGTAATGGACAAGAAGGTTGGATTAGCGAAGCGGTAGTGAGTGCAATTCCCTTTAGCAATGCTTTACCGTATGAAGGTGTTGTTAACAAACTCAAAAAATTAGATGGAACTTCTCAAAATTTAGAGCAATATCTTGCTTTGTTAGGTAAAAGTAAAGAGGATGTAACTAGTATAATAGGGGCTTCTCAAAGTGAAGAGAAATTGCCAGAAGGAATAATGACTCATTATAAAAATGTCGATATTATATGTACGGATCAACTAATTGTTAAACAAGTGAATATTAAGAATACAAATATATTACAATCGGCATTAATAGAACAATTAGGCGAAGCGCAATTAAAAAGCACAGACAATTTAATGTTAGTGTATCGATCAAACAAATATGATTTTAAATTTTCTTCTGACGGTTCCGTAATTAACCAAATAGCAATTTTGGATATGTTAAAATAAAGCCTAATGGATCAAGTTTTATCTATTTAAATTAGAATTCATATGCAATGAAAAAGACTATGCCTGAAAAAGGTAAACAGAAAGGTTATTCCTACTAAAGGAGATAGCCCATGGTCTTTGGGCGCAATATGTGACGAATTATTTTGTTACAAAATAATAATAGCTTAGCAGAATGATTAGTGAATGTAATAGAGGGAATTGTCGTCAATATATAGTCGATAATTCCCTCTATTTTCATTTTTGATCTTTGTTATACTATTTCTGATGTTTGTTATACTATATAAATCACAAATAAGTTGTTACTATAATACAAAATGATGCTCGCTTTGTTTTCAATTTGGCATGTGGGATGCTATGCAAGAATGGATGCTCTCGCCCTCCTTAAAAAGAAAAGGAGGTTTTTATGTCGTTTTTTATATAGCTTCGGAAGGGGGAACTCCATGAAAATACTCGTAGTCGATGATGAATCGAGCATTTGTAATTTAATTCGGATGCAGTTAGAGATGGAAGGATATGAAGTACTGACAGCTGCGAATGGCAATGAAGCGCTGCAAAGATGGGAAGAGAAGCCCGATGTATTGATTTTAGATGTGATGCTTCCTGATATAGATGGTTATGAACTTCTTCGGTTGTTCCGGGAGAAGGACCATGATATTCCGGTGTTAATGTTAACGGCGAAGAGTCAGATGAATGATAAGTTGCTTGGTTTGCAGCTCGGTGCTGATGATTATGTGACGAAGCCTTTTCATTATGCGGAGTTGATTCTACGTGTGAAAAATATGGCACGGCGTGTGCAGAAGAAGGAAACAATTTATCATCATGATGTGATTCAAGCCAGCGAGTTTGTGATTTGCCCAAAGGAACGAAAGCTACATGTGAGTGGACAAGAAATTCATTTGACGTATCGTGAGTTTAATTTGTGTCAGTTGTTTGTGATGAATCCTCAGCGCGTGTTTATGAGAGATGAGTTGTTAGAGAAAGTATGGGGTTTTGAATATATCGGCAATACGAGAGCGGTTGATATTATGGTGCAGCGTCTGCGAAAGAAGCTTGGGAGCAGCGGAGAGAGTATTAAAACGATTTATGGCGTTGGCTATAAGTTAGATTGTTAAAGGTGATTGGATGTCATTAAAACGAAATATGGTGCTTGGTATAGTAGGATTATTGATTCCCATTTTGTTTCTTCTTTATATGGTGATTTACATTTCACTTGAAAAGAATATGTATCGGAATGCGGCAAGTTCGCTCGAGAAGTTAAGTGTGGAAGCCCAAATATATACGATGAATTATTTGGAGAAGGAGGCGGAAGTGGAGACGCTTGGGCCTAATTCGTTATTGATTGCTTCTTATTTAGCAAAGCGGATGGATATCCGTGTTCAGATGATCGGGAAAAACGGAGAAGTTGTGGCGGATACGCAAAAAGGGGCGCTTCTTTATCGGAATGTCGATATTAGGCATTCGCTGCAAGGGAAGAAGGCTTATGTTGTTGAAGATGGTGATCCAGCGCCGTTACTACTGTTTTCGAGTCCGGTTTATTATGGGAATGAAGTGATTGGAGCAATCCGCTTTGTAGATGAGCTGCGTGATGAAAAGGAAGTATTGTTGAATGTGAGCTGGACATTTGTCGTGACATCGATTTGTTTAGTGGCAGGCGGCATTTTCTTTGCGATTCGTTTGGCAAATTCGCTTCATAAACCAATTGATCAATTAAGGCAAATGGCAAAGCGCCTTGCTAATGGTGATTATAAAAGCAAAATTGAGTTAACAGAGTATGTGGAAATTGCCCAGTTGTCGGCTTCTTTTAATGCAATGGCCGATGCAATTGAGTTACACATGACGCAATTACGAGAAGAGAAAGAGAAGCAGAAGGATTTCTTGGACCGAATTACGCATGAGTTGAAAACACCGCTTACTGCCATTATTGGTTATGTTGACTTGATTCCAAAACTGCAGAATGAGCGCGATGTGAAGGACAGTCTTCATTATATTTCGATAGAGAGTCAGCGTTTATTATCGTTAGTGGAGGAGTTATTGCAATCTTCGAAGTATGGAACGAGTACGTTTGAAGTTTCACCGACGATTGTGGATATAAAGCAAATTGCGGATGAAGCCATTTCGATTGTAAAGCCGCGCCTGCAGCAATATGAGGTAGATGTTAGCAATGAATTATATGCTACGTACGTCATTGCTGATTTTGATAAGACGAAGCAGATTTTCTTAAATATATTTGATAATACGATTAAATATAGTGATGCTTCTCAGATGAGGTTAAGTGCGGTTGTAAATGGACATGAAGTAAAAATATTGATTTATGATGATGGAATTGGAATGGATGATGAGGTACTTGCAGAATGGAATCGTTCTACTAAGGAGAAGGTGCTATCTTCTAGTTATGGGAATGGCTTCGGTTTGTTGATCTGTAAGGAGATTATGAATAAGCAAGGTGGAAGCATGCGAATTGAAAGTAATGATATGGGAACGATGATATACATGACATTTCTGTTGCCAAGGTATATGGAAGATATAAAAAATTTGAAAGCGATTAAATGATACATTTATGAAACATTTATGCGGTATTTTCGAAACAACGTTTTTTTATCTTGGAGGTAGGCAGAAATGAAAAGGCTATCATTTCAAGTTCTCTTGTTTGTCTGTTGTATGATTTGTTTTATTTTTTTGTTTTATTTTATTGAAGAGCAGTTGTACAACCGCGTTACTATTGTAAATGACAAGCAAGCTGTTTTAAAAGGAGCAAATGAATCTGTTCCTATTGAAGTAAGAGTAAAGCACGAGAAGTGGGGAGAAGTAGTTGTCACAGACGAGGTTCGTCTGCATGCGATTATCTCATTTTTTGATCGGATTCGAACCGAAAAGAATCATGCAGATATTTTAGAGAAAGTTTTTACTGGAGAAATAACGTACTTGAACGGACATAAGCGTACGTTTGCAGTAGGTGATTTGTTTCAGTATGAGGCAGATGTGTACGGAAAGAATGGTACAGATCCTATGATTTCTGCGTTTCAAACGTATTTGTTAAGTTTATATTATACGCCTGAGAGAATTAGTGATTTCTTTGCGAGTGCAAAGGAAGTGGTTGTGCGGCAAGGTGATGATGTGCGTGCTGCTGATTTGGACCTAATACTGGCGCGAATCCGGCAAGCGAAACAAATTACGGATTATGCCGAAATTCAAAATTTGCTGTATGCGCAGAAAGATCCAATCGCTTATATAACCGCTTATCAAAATGGAAAACAGGTAAAGAATAGGCGCGAGGATATTCTTACGATTTCTGTATATGGAAATTACTTTGTTGTTCAATATCTCGGCGATAATAATGGAAATGTTATGTATATGAAAGGCTCCCTAGCGTCGTTATTTGTAAAGGAGAATCATTCATGAAAAAGATAGCCTTTTTCTTCTTTTTGCTAGTAATAGGAGGAGCGATGTCTAGTTGCTCTCGAGATACAACCACTATTAAATATGATGAAGGCGGTCTTCCGATTTTAAAAGATCGTCATCTCGTTGCTTATGTTGCAGCGCGTGAAGAGGTAGGCGAGGCATTGTTATCGTCTTTTTGCAGGGCGCGCGGATGTACGTATGAATTTATTCGTCTTTCTACAGAGGAAATGTTAAGAAGAGTAGAAGCGGAAGCTGATAACCCAAAAGCAGATGTTATTATTGGGGGCACATTAGATGCTCATCAGATGATGAAGCGAAAGGACATTTCGATTCCTGTAACAAGTCAGCATGCTAATAACATTTCAAAAGCCGTAAAAGATAAAGATGGCTATTGGTATGGTTATGAAGTAGAGCAGCTGGCGATTGCTATTAATAAGGAGCGATGGAAACAGGAAATAGAACCGCTTGGACTTTCGTATCCCACGGAATGGAAAGATTTATTACATCCTGCTTATGCTGGAAAGATTGTCATACCTGATCCGAATGTATCAGGAACAGCGTATACGTTGTTTCAATCATTAATAGATACGTTTGGAGAAGAAGAAGCAAACAAATTTGCGGTGGGGCTTGCCAAACAAGTTGCAAAGGTAACGGTTAATGGTTATATGCCTGCGGAATATGTTGCGAGTGGCGAATCGATTATCGGCATTAATTTCATCGGAGACCAGCGTATGCTGCAAAAGCAAGGCTTTCCAATTGTAAGTAAGGTACCGAAGCAAACAGGTTTATCTGTTAATGCGATTTCTAAAATACAACATGCACCGAGTGGTATTATAGCGGATTTATTTATTGATTATTGTTTATCAGAAGAAGCGGGGCATATTTTAGAAAAAGTTTCGTTTGGCGTACCAACGATGCTTGCAAAGCGTCAGCAAGAAGTGCAAGGTCAGCCAGTTGGAAGAACGAATCAATCAGTATCAGATAGTGGAATCATCGAGTTATGGAATAGACAACGTCTCTCTCAAAAGTGAAAAAAGGAGAAGAGATAATATGTTTAATTGGCTTAAACCTGCACCAGCAATCGAGCGTTTGCCAGCGAATATGATCGACAAATTATACAAACTACTACGTCTTCGTGTATTACTTGGAATCTCGGTCGGGTATGCAGCGTATTATTTAGTTCGTAGTAACTTTACGTTATCTAGTACGTACTTAATGAAAGAATATGGTTTTACTACAACGGATATTGGTTTACTAGGTTCCGTTGTGGCGATTGTATATGGACTAAGTAAGTTCTTTATGGGGAATTTATCAGATAAAGCGTATGCTCAGCGCTTTATAGCGGTTGGGTTATTTTTATCTGCAATTATAAATATTTGTTTTGGTTTTGCATCTTCATTTGGCATGATTTTAACATTATTAGTATTAAATAATGTTTTCCAAGGTATGGGGGCTCCGCCTTGTAGTACTGTAATGGCAAAGTGGTTCTCGAAGAAAGAACGCGGTACGAAAACAGGACTTTGGAATATTTCACATAATATCGGCGCGATGCTTGTACCACCGGTTGTTGGAATTGGTGTTGGTATTTTCGGTGAAAGTCATTGGCAAGCTGGCGTGTTCATCTTCCCGGCGATTATTGCAATGGTCATTTCAATTCTTATGTGGATCAATGCGAAGGATACACCAGAATCTGTCGGTCTTCCACCAATTGATGAATATCGTAATGACTATGAAGATCTTGAGAAGGCAGACAATGCGGGCAAAATGTCACCAAGAGAAATTTTAATGAAATATGTAGTGAAAAATAAATTTGTTTGGTATTTATGTATTGCGAACGCATTTGTATATTTAATTCGTTTCGGTGTAATTAACTGGGTACCAATTTATTTAACAACAGTTAAAGGATTTACAAAAGCAGAAGCACATGCAGCGTTCTCAATCTTTGAAGTTATGGCAATTCCAAGTTCATTAATCGTTGGTTTGTTAAGTGATAAGTTATTCAAAGGGAAACGTATGTCACTATGTGTGTTTAGTATGGTTGGTGTTGTTATTGGAACGTTCGTATACTGGCAAGCATCTAACATACTTGTTGTAAGTGCGGCAGTTTCGATTATTGGTTGCTTAATCTACGTACCACAATTTTTAATTGGTTTAAGTGCAATGGAATTAGTACCAAAATTCGCAATTGGTACAACAGTAGGTATGTGCGGCTTGTTCGGTTATTTAGGCGGAAGCCTAGTTGCCAACGCAGCGATTGGTGTTATCGTTGATCGCTCTGGTTGGGATGGTTGTTTCATTCTATTAATAGCAGGTGGTATTTTATCTACTGTATTCTTATTCATCGTTCAATTTGGTCATGAGAGAAAAGCGTCTAAGAAGCAAACTGCTTAATCATTTTGAAGAGGAGAATCTATCAATTGATAGATTCTCTTTTTTTAATCAAACGTTTGTTTAAAGGTTGAGATGTTGATATGCAAATGTTTACGACTGAAGTGGAAAGAACTTATCGTTGTACGGCAATTGTTGTAACAGGTGAGAATATATATGAAATTAGACTGGGGGTACCGAAAGATTTACCTACTTCAAATAATTCCACAGATGTAGATTTATAAGAGGATTTTTAAAAGTGGCGCCTGAGAGATTTTAAACTCAATACAGTCAACAATTAACGGTTATTTTGAGCTGTTAATCAAACGTTTGTTTAAGGAAAATATGCATATTTGCATATTAGAAAATATTGAATTTTAAAACATGCCATTGTTTGATACAATTTGTAATATACAGACTATGTAATATAAATGTAATAAATGTCGAATGTTTGTTGAGATATTTTGGAAAAGTTTGTATAATTTAATTATATTAACAATTTAAATAAAAGGAGAGAGAAAATGTTACCAAATACGGTTCGTACTCCGAATAAAAAGAAAAAGTGGATCATCATTGGAGTTATTGCACTTATTATTATCGTTGCTGCTGTTAATATTTTTATTATGCAGGGTAAGAAAAAAGGGACTACAGCAGATGTAAAGTTTACAGAAGTAACAGAGCGTCAGCTTAATAATACAAAACTCATTTCTGGCCAAGTAAAACCAGGGAATATTGAGAGTTTCTATACGGATGCAACTAAAGGAAAAGTAAAAGATATTGCTGTAAAAGAAGGGCAAGAAGTGAAGAAAGGGGACAAGCTGTTCTCTTATGATAATGAAGAAACTAATTTGCAAGTGAAGCAAGCAGAAATAGAACAAAAAGTGGCTTCTATGCGCTTTGATCAAGGAAAGAAAAAAATAGATTCATTGAAACAAGATATTAAGAAAGCGAAGGATAGCGGGGCGACGAAAGAGGCAATCGAGCCGTTAGAATCGCAATTAAATGAATTAGAATTGCAACAAAAAACATCTGATCTTGAAAAAGAAAAAGTGAATCTTCATATAGAAGAATTAAAGAAAAAACAAGGTGAACTTACGGTTTATAGTAATTTTGCCGGTGTTGTACAAAAGCTTGATAAAGATGCTTCGCAAGGTTCTACGTCAGCATTGGGTGGACAAGGGAAATCATTTTTGCAAATCGCTTCTAAGGATGCATTCCAAATTCAAGGTACATTAACTGAACTACAAAAATCACAAATCCAAAAAGATCAAACAATTACAGTGACGGCAAAGGCAGCGCCAAAGAAGAAGTGGACTGGAAAAATTACTGAGGTAAGCGAATATCCGACAAGTGCAGAAGTAACTACACAAGCTTCAGCAGGCGGAGAAGCAAACCAAAATATGTCTTATTATACATATAAAGCATCATTAGATTCCCAAGATGGATTATCACCAGGTTATCATGTGTCTATTCAAGTAAACTTAGAAAATAAGAAAATGGTTGCTGTTCCTAGTAAAAGTATTGTAACAGAAAAAGAAGAATCATTTGTGTATGTAGAGGATAAAGGAAAGCTTCGCAAACAAATTGTGAAAAAAGGTTCAAGTGATGGAGATTGGGCTGAAGTAGTTGAAGGCGTAACAGTAGGACAAAAGGTGGTTGAAAATCCTTCCGATAAAGTGTTTAACGGAATGGAAGTGAAGAAAAAATGATTACCTTAAACAATATTCATAAAACATATTATCAAGGAAGTTTAGCTGTACCAATTTTACATGGTATTAGTTTAAGAATTGATAGCGGTGAATTTGTTTCGATTATGGGACCATCTGGATCGGGGAAATCAACGCTTATGAATATTATCGGTTGTCTCGATCGTCCAACAGAAGGCGAATATACGCTGAATGATGTGAATGTTTTAACAGCAGATGAGTCAAAATTGGCGCTTATTCGAAATGAATATATCGGTTTTGTGTTCCAGCACTTTAACTTGCTGCCCCGTCTTTCGGCGGTGGAGAATGTAGAGCTCCCGCTTATTTACGGTGGTATAAAGAAAGCGGAGCGCCGCGAGCGGGCATTAGAGGCATTAGGGAAGGTTGGATTGGCAGATCGCGTCCATCACTTGCCAAATGAATTATCAGGTGGACAAAAGCAGCGTGTGGCAATTGCACGTGCGATTGCGAATGATCCAACATTCATTATGGCCGATGAACCAACCGGTGCGCTTGATACAAAATCGGGTGAACAAGTTATGAATATTTTCACCCAGCTAAACAAAGAAGGTACAACGATTGTAATGGTTACGCATGAAGAGGAAGTAGCAGCGTATTCATCTCGCCGCATTGTGCTCAGAGATGGGAAAATTACAGAAGATAGAAGGTGTGCTGTATGAGTTTACTAGATAGTATTAAAATTGCTCTTTCTTCTATTCTAGCTCATAAGCTGCGCTCCGTACTGACAATGCTTGGGATTATTATCGGTGTTGGTTCCATTATTACTGTCGTTGCAATTGGACAAGGCGGGGAAGCGATGCTGAAGTCTCAATTTGCCGGTATCGGTAATAATGTAATTCCACTTCAGTTTCAAACGGATATCGATGATCCGTATGCAGCGGGAATGGGAGAACGTCCTGAATTAAAAGAAGAAGATATTCTCGCGTTGAAACAATTGCCAGAGATTAGCCATGTTGTTACGACGAATTCGGGTATGGAACCAATCGATATTAATGATAAAAAAAGCATGATTAATATTATTGGACTTGATAGCGAATATTTTGCGGTAAATAAAATAAAATTGACTGAAGGCCGTTCTTTACATGAATCAGATGTTGAGCAGGGCAATAACGTTGTAATGATTAGTACGAAAGCGAAGGAGACGTTTTATCCGAAAGAAAATCCTGTTGGGAAAATTATCGAGATAAAAGGTCAGCCATTGCAAATTATCGGAGTGTATAAATCAGATAATAGCTTTATGGGCATGGGACCGTCGGAAATATTAATTCCGATTTCGCTTTGGGCAACACTATATGGAAAAGATGAAATTCAAAGTATTTCAGTGCAAGTAAAAAATGTTGATCAAATGGAATCCGCTGGGAAAAAGGCTGTTGGCGTTTTAAACGACCGCAAACCAAATGATATTCCAGGGAAATATGAAGTTCTCGATATTGAGAAGATGAAAGAAAGTATTTCAAAAGTAACGAGTATTATGACGATGATTATCGGCGGTATTGCGGGTATTTCCCTTGTCGTTGGAGGTATCGGCGTTATGAATATTATGCTCGTATCTGTTACAGAACGTACGCGCGAAATTGGTGTTCGGAAAGCGCTCGGTGCAACGCGCGGGAAAATCTTGCTGCAATTCTTAATCGAAGCTGTGATGTTAACACTTCTTGGCGGTTTAATTGGAATTGGCCTTGGATACGGAGGCGCTTATATCGTTTCTACCTTTGCGAAATGGCCACCGCTTGTTTCATGGGAAGTTGTCGTTGGCGGCGTCTTATTCTCGATGACGCTCGGCATTATTTTCGGATTAATTCCAGCAAACAAAGCAGCGAAATTAGATCCAATCGAAGCGCTGCGTTATGAATAATATATAGATCTATTTTGATTCTTCAACATCCAAGTTGTTGTTATGTAAAACAAAAGTGATACGGCTCGCTTAACATTGCCTGTGGCAGCAATGGGCCTTGACCACTTCAAGCATGGCCATTTTATGTTGATTTTCAATTTGTATTTATATATCACACCCAGTTCTTGTGGGTGGTGAATCCCTGTTTGAAAAAGTGGGGATTCACCACCCGTTAGAACGGGTATAAAATAAAGGGGGGCTTTACATATGGAAGTGAACGTAAACACGCAGAAGGTAAGTGGAGAGAAGCCATCATTATTTGGAATGATTACTTCTCCTAGTTTGCAGTTTGAGAGAATGAGAACTAATGCACCGGTGTGGGGCGCGTTTTTCTTATTAGTTCTTTTAGGTGGACTTGGATTCATGGCGATTGGCTATGCATCGTTAAACAACCCTATAATGGTAGAAGCGCTTAAAGAGGATCCTACTGGAACTGCTAAGTACTTTATAATGGGTGGGGCATTTGTTACTGGTCTATTTATGACGGCAATTATGTTTTTTATTGGAGCTGCATTGTATAAAGTTATTATGATGTTTATGGGAAATGATACATCTTATAAGAAATTATTATCTATTACAGTATATTCAGGTATCATTAGCTGCATCGGTTTATTAGTGAATGCTGTATTAGCAATTGTACTAGGCACCGATGGAACTGTACGCTATACAAGCTTAGGACCTTTATTTGAAAAAGGGACAACTGCATTTGGGATTGGAAACTCAATTGAAATCTTTGCAATTTGGGGTTTATTTGTAACATGGTTAGGACTGCACATTACAGCTGGCTTAAGCAAGAAACAAGCAACGATTCTTGTTGTGATTTTCTTTCTTATTTCTCTTGCTTTTAGTGCTTTCAGAGGTTTTGGTGCTTAAGTAAAATGATGAGAAGGTTGTCGGGAATTTCCCGACAACCTTTTTTTATGTTGCATAACGTTTCGATAAAATTGCTATGGAATCTCACATAAGACTAGCAGAACTTCAAATGTTGCATAGGTAAATTTGAAATTTTGCTAGTCTATCATGAAATGCAGTGCGGTGAAGGGGCTGCTGTTTTTTTATAAGGTAAAGGTACCGCGGAATAACAAAGAGGTATACCTTTTAGAAATGGGTCAAATGTGAAGCCAGTTACCTTTACGGAAACAGTAGCGCTGTATGAGAAGATGATTAAAAATCAAATGAAGAAGCTTTGTATTTACCGTGATTATGAAGAGTATTATCAATGCGGGCTCATTGCACTTTGGCGAGCGTATGAGAAATATGATGAGGAGAAGGGAAGTTTTCCGGCATATGCGCTTGTGACGGTGCGGGGGTATTTGCTAGAGCAGTTAAAGAAGGAGTGTCGTGTTCAAGACCAGGAGGTTTGTACGGAGTGGCATATGTTAGAAAATATCGGCGGTGAGGAGAAGCAAGAAGAGGCATTTGAGTATATGAGTATGCTAGAAGAGAAGGAAAGCTTTGTCTTATTTGAGCATTTCTACGGTGGGAAGAAAATACATGAGATTGCAACTGAGCTCGGGATGACGTATCATCAAACGCGCTGGATATATAGACAAGCGCTGAAGAAAATGCGGCTGCATGCAGTGGGAAAAGAATAGAAAAAGGGAGCAGATAGCCTCCCTTTTCTATATGTATGCAGAGTTCACTCAAAGAGGAGGAAAAGAATGATCTACTGGTAGTTTCATTTTATCTAGAAGATTGAGTTTAGCTAAAATGTGACCAGCTTTTATCCATTGATTCTCCATTTGATTGGGACTAATAGGGAAGATTTGATTTTTACCATTACGAAAATAGATGTTTGTGTGGCGAGAATCGTGACGTTCCAGTCTTTCGATGTAAGCATAAAATATCCAGGAGCATGGCCAAGATGAAGGTGATTTTGTAGGAATGGCGCACATGAAGTGTTGATGATCAATAGGGATTGGGACGTTTTGTTTAAAGTGGCAACATTCTTGAATGGCTAATCGTTTTCCTTCATAAGTCGAGTAGTTTCGCATAATGCAACTTTCACGAATGAGTTGCAGCGGTGTTTTCACTGAAAAGATGATTCTTTGCGTTTCCCAAATTTTTGTTTGATAAACAGGATGAGCGTACGCCTCAAGTGCCATCGTTTGCGCGGAAATTTCATACCAATCAACTAAGTCAGTCAATGGAAAAGCCTCCTCATATTGTAATGAATTACACTTCCTATTATAAGAATAAAATATAAAAACAATTTAAAGAATTTGTAAATTAATGTTAAAAAATGTATTTATTTACTGTTTTTTCTCGATATATGCGGAAGGGATTCCTTGTTAGAAATTTGTAGCTATTTAGGTTGTCTAATTTGCAATAGGATTCCATATATATGAAAATAGAAAGGATAGGCGGTGAGGAAATATGAAAAAGAAATATGTGTTTCTCGCTTTGGTTCTAGTACTCTTCGTATATTTAGCAAATAGCAACCCGAGTAAAGGGGAATATACAGACTGGGCAGCAAAGCAGTTTATGAAAAGGAATGATATTCATAAGAAATTGACGGAAGTTGAGCAAGAAGATAAAGAAGGGCTTCTTGGTGAATTAGCTACCATTGGAAAGAAATTAGCGAAGAGTTATGTAGAGCCGCAAGTTGGTTTATTAATCGATCATTATACAAAGCGGAATGACTATATTTTTTTCTCGACATATACAACGGAGTTTCAGCTAGGGAAAGAAAATTATAAATATGTTTCAGTCGGTATTTCAAATATCTTTATACCAGTTGAAATGCCAAAAAAGAAAGAGAAGTAACCGCATTGGTACTCCTCTTTCTTTTTTGTTTATATGTTAATTTTTACTTCAGAAATACTCTTTTCGACAATACGTGCGCCTTTTTTGCGAGCATGCTGCCCAAGCGTTAGGAAAATGCCAGCGGATAGAATGGTATCCATGACGCTATTTACGGTTTGTTCGTTTACTGGTGTAACAGGATTTTCGATTGAAAAAGTAGTTGTTTTACCGTCTTCTTTTAAGAAAACAAGTTCTAGTACTTCCATTTGTTATTCCCTCCTTTTATTATTGGTTAGATACGTCAGTTGTGCTAACAAGCTGAACAGAATCAAGTTTTTGCTGTTGCAGTGAAGCAATTGCAGATGCAACTTCGTGTACTTTGTTTAAGTCTGCATCAGGTTTGACGTTTTTAAATTGTTTGTTTTTCATAATCGCTTTACCATTTTTGTCTGTACCACCATTTAGGACAAGACGTAAGCTCATATCAGATACAATCGTTTGAATCGCCATGCCTTTCACCTCCCTTTCGTCATATATATAGGTGGTAACGTTACATTTTTGGCGTGAATTTTTTCCTTTTTTTTGTTACGCTTAAGAGAAATAAAGTAAGGAGTTTCAAACATGAAGCATAAGTGGTTATTTTGGATTCCCGTTTTAGCATGGATGGGGATCATTTTTTATTCATCTTCTCAGCCATATCAGGATCAAGATATACGTCCAGATATCACAAAATATGTGAATGTGGAATTTGTGAAAGAGCATTTTTCATGGGTATCCATTGATTATGGAGGGGGTACTCCTGTTAGCATTGTGAACAAAGGGGTCGATGGTTTTCTCGAATTTTTTATTCGTAAAGGAGCTCATTTTATTGTGTTCGGTATTCTGGGGGCATTGTCATATTTCGCATTATTGAAGTGTGGCTTGAAGCGAAAACAAGTTTTTTGGCTGGCCGTGTTTCTTGTTGCTGTGTATGCGGGCATGGATGAGATTCATCAATCCTTCACAGGTGACCGTACACCAATGTGGCAAGATTCCGTATTAGATACATGTGGTGGTTTCACGGGTATTCTAATAAGCTGTTTTATTTGGAGAAGAAAAAGGAGCTGAAATATTAATATTTCAGCTCCTTTTTATATGGTGGCGTTTTTTGGATATAACGGTGCTTGGACACCGTGCGACACGATTGTCTATACTCCTAATAGTTCTTTCAGTTCGTTTGTGGATAGTTCTGTAATCCAGTTTTCACTAGTGATAATCGCATTATTGAGCGATTGTTTTCGCTCGAGCATTTCATCAATTTTTTCTTCAAGTGTTCCTGTTGTAATGAGTTTATGCACATGGACAAATCGTTTTTGACCGATGCGATAAGCGCGGTCTGTCGCTTGGTTTTCAACGGCAGGGTTCCACCAGCGATCGTAATGAATCACATGGTTGGCTGCGGTTAAGTTTAGTCCTGTTCCGCCCGCTTTTAAAGAGAGCAGGAAGATGCCATGTTGTCCGCTTTGGAACTGTTCGATCATTTTATCGCGCTCTTTCTTCGGTACACTTCCGTTCAAGAAGATGACGCGCTCTCCAAAATGTTCTTCAAGCAATGTTTTCAGCATATTTCCCATTCGAATATACTGCGTGAAAATGAGGCAGCTTTCATGCTGATCCCGTATGTTTTCAACGAGTTCTAATAATGTTTCTATTTTCATAGAACGATTGGCTAAGTTTGTTGGCGCATCTTCTTTTAAATAGAGAGCAGGATGGTTACAAATTTGTTTTAGTTTATTTAACATGAGCAAAATAAAACCGCGGCGCTCAATGCCTGTTAATCCTTCCACATTCTTTAACGTATCTTGAACGAGTTGTTCATAAAGCGATGCTTGTTCCGCCGTTAACGGACAATATGCTTTTTGCTCTTGTTTATCTGGTAAGTTCAAGGCAACTGATTTATCTTGTTTCGTGCGGCGCAGTAAGAACGGTGCGATTAAGCGCTGCACTTGCTGAATCTTTGTTTCATCGCGGTCCTTTTCAATCGGCGTTACGAAACGGCGCTGAAACTGCGGTAAACTACCAAGATAGCCATGGTTCAGAAAGTCAAAGATCGACCATAATTCTGATAAACGGTTTTCCATCGGTGTTCCTGTTAAAGCGATTTTATGATTTGCTTGCAACTTTCGAACAGCACGCGATTGTTTCGTATGCGGATTCTTTATATTTTGCGCCTCGTCGAGAATAATTGCATCCCAGCGCTGTGAGCCGAGCTCTTCTTCATCAAGCTGTGTGAGTGCATAGGATGTCAAAATTACATCGGCATCTTGCATAAAAGTGGACAAATCTTCTCCCTTGGCCCGGTTGCCGCCGTAATGGAGTTTCACTTGTAAGCTCGGTGCAAAGCGCTCGAACTCTTTTTGCCAGTTACCGAGAACAGATGTAGGCGCCACAATAAGTGCGGGTCCTGTTTTTAGGTTGTGTTCTTTTATATAGAGTAAGTAAGTAATTGTCTGGATGCTTTTTCCAAGTCCCATATCATCGGCTAATAACGCACCAAATCCAAGCTCTCGTAAATAGAGGAGCCACTCAACTCCTTGCTGTTGGTATGGTCTTAATGTTGCTTGCAAGGAAGCTGGTATTTGTATAGATGGAATCTCTCCAATGTGCAGCAATCTGTCGAATAACTTATCATAATAATCATCGAGTTCGATTTCCATATCTGCAAATGGACTTTCTTCTTCAACTACTTCTGTTTCTGCTCCGCGAAGTAATCGCTGCTGCACAACGTCTTTCATTTCAAGGCCGTATTTGTCTGCTTTCTTCATCAGTTTCTTCACTTCTTCGATAAAGGCAGGGTCAAGCCTCATCCATTGTCCGTTTATATGAATGAGACGTCTGTTTTGTTCGATGAGCGCGAGAAATTCGGCCTCTGATAAATTGATGCCGTTTGTAGAAATACGCCAGTTAAAATCTACGAGCGTATTCATGCCAAAGAATGCTTGCCCTGCCTTTGCATTATGTTTCACTTGGATGCGCAGCTTTGGTTTATTGGCTTTTAAATTTTGCCACCATGATGGTAGTAAAATATCAATACCAGCTGCTAGCAATTCATTGCTGGCTTCTGTTAAAAAGCGCCATGCTTCCGTTTCGTGTAATTCACTTCGAAATAGATCGTCTTCCATTAACCAAGGTACGAGTTTGCCGAAACCATCTTGCGTTTCCGTAATACGTTCTTCATATTTCAACCATCGTTTCGGCAATGATTCAGAATCGGTATATACGTATATTCGTTGAGTGCCGCGCTTTGGTGTTAATATGGTTTCAAGCTGCCACGTTTCAAAATCATTCTCCGGTTCTTGAAGACGAAGTCCAACTGTAAATGGTAGATCGTCTTCGATATAGCCAATTTTACGTAGCCAATCGTCTTCATGAATGGCTGTTTCAAGCTGTCTTATCGTAAAGTCATAATGCTCATATAAGCGCTGTGCATCTTCCCATGCTGTGCCAGAACGAGTCTGATGGCGAAGCGTTTCATTAATTGCATCTGAAAACAGGGCTTGCACCGTTTCATCTACTATTTCTTCATGAGCGGTTTTCCAGGAAGGATATTGATGCCATTGCTTTATATCTGGAATGAAGTCTCCTACCCTGTAAGCCTCCCACATTTTTTCGGCCATTGGCGCGAGTTCGCTAATGGCTGCACTTGTTTGTAAGTTCGTAAATGAATTTACCGGTTTTTTCGCGATATATTCAAATGCTTGAGTAGCGTTTAAAATGATACCGCTCCGCTGTTCATATGTTCCTTCTTGCAAAAGTGTTCCATAGAAAGAAGAGGAGTGCCATGTGAACGCATGTTGTTTCCAACTGCTTACAGGCAAACTGTTCCCTGTTTCATCCTCTGCCCAAAGAAACCAGTTTTGGTTCATTCGTTCGAGCCGAATGATAATGTCAATTAATGTTGTCATGGATCAACTTCCCTTTCCGCAGTTCTTCTTGTAAAGCTCGCAGTCGTGAGTGAGAGGAAGCAATAATCATAATGAAAGACTCCCATTCATCTACCCGTTTGAGCTTTTTATATAGTGTTCTTAGTTTTTTTAAGTAGCGAACAGCTCTGCGGTACGATTTGCGATTCTTTTCTTCAATCGCTTGCATTGCAGCATAATGATAGAGCGGAAGAGCAGCTTCCGGCGCTTCTTTTTCAACTTCTTTTAATACTTCTTTTAACAATTCAATGGATTCAAATCCATATAGTAAATGGAGTTCTGTCCATGTGTGATATTGTCTTTTAGCGAGTACATATTGCTCATAGCTGGTGAAGCTATATGGTAATAATTCTTGAAGAATCATCTCATAGCCAGCTTGTTCATTCGTATGCGTTGCATATGTTTCATACATCATCATAAATAAACGGACAACATCTTTCACAAAGTAAGGATCGTGCTCGGTCGTTATCGTTTCTTTCACTCGCTTGTAAGTGAAGGACAGCCATCCTTTTGCCCGCTCCCACTGCATGGAACTTAATAAATCTTCAAGCCAATCAAAGTAAAGGCCAACAACTTGTGGTGGCTGTGCTCTTAGTACATCCATTGCCTCTTTATCTTTTCGCTGTAGAAAGAGAAGATGAGCGGATGCAAGTGCTTTTGATAATGGATGTATTTTTGTTTCAATCCGTTTTTGTTCTTCCAGTATCCAATCCGGTTCTACGAACAGCTCTCCCCATAGGTGGCGATAAATAAAAAATCGCTCCTGTGTATAAGAAGGGGCAGAGAAGAATATTGTATGCAGCATTTCAGCGATGTGGTGCAGAAATGGCTGGAGTGCATCTTGAAATGGTTCAGCTTTCAAATCTTGTACAATACTCTCTATTTTATTCACAAAGAGTTGTACAATATTGATTTGTTGATGATAAGAATAGATTTTATCTGCTTCAAATGTTTCAATCTCTTTCAGTAGCTTCTGAAAAGTAAAGAGTGCTGCACTCAGTTTAAATAATTCGTGAACTGCAACAATCCGCGGTGCTTTTCGTTCCAGTTTCATATAGAACTCCGTGAAAATGTTCATCAGAAAATACATTTGTTTGTATGAAAGACGTGCGTGTTCTTTAACAAATGTATCGTACTCAGATTCAAAGTACGGAAGCCAGCTTTCATAATTTGTATCCGTAAAATCGTTCATTTGCAGCATTTGCCGCGCTGTGCGAATAGGCGGGAGCACCGGCCTCGTTTTTTTCTTAAATAAAGTTAGAATGTCTCCCACTTGCCCAAAGCTTGAAGCTGCATATAGTAATACGGCGAACATATGCTCACATTGCGTTGGTGAAAAACAATCACAATAACTTTCGGACACATTTCGAATCGGAATATTTACACTATAAATATCCCCGTCATGTTCGACTGTTCCTGATAATGTATATCCATCGAAATCAACGTTATACACGAGGCCACTACGATAGAGCTGAAGTGCATTTGATACTTGTTCTTTGTCAGCCGCTTGCTGTGGGTCGAGTCCTTTCAAAAACTCATTGGCAATTTCCATAATTTCATCTTTCGTAATTGAATGTTGCAGCATAATGTTCCTCCGCGCAAAAGATTTCCTTCTTTTCTATTATAAGGTGAAACTTCCCTCAGTGGGTGTTTTGTTCATTTCCCACGGTGGGGAGTAGTTAAATGAACTAGGCTCTTATGGGCAGTTATCTCCTAATTTTTTCTCTTTCATTCAACGAAAAAGACTATCTCTTTTAAGAAGAGGTAGTCTTTTGTTGCAATATGCTTTGTACATAAGGATCTTGTAAAATCATTTCGATTAAAGGAATCGTTTTATTTTTGAAGTGGTAGCCAGTATCGATTGGAAATGGCTTTTGGTTACCAGGCTTGACGCCATATTGTATGATTTTGTATTCTACGTCTTCGCCGCGCTGTAAAATGATGAGTCTATAGCGGTTATCATCATGTTCTAATGAAAAATCAATGGCAGTTGCATCGTATGTAACGGCATCTTTATATATATATGGAGTTGGTGTACCAATCCAGTCAACGTTTGCGTTTATATTCATATGAATTCCTCCTTTTTTCTATTATAAATAAAATAAGAGCCAGCTCTCAACTGATGAGAGCTGGCTCGCCTTTTTAGCAACAATAGTAATTAGTTTAAAATTTTCACTTTTACAGTTTTACGTCCCCATTTGTTTGCAGCGCTGTCAGAGCCTACTAGGACGTCGATACGATTTCCTTTAATTGCACCGCCAGTATCACCAGCAACTGCTTCGCCGTATCCTTCTACCCAAATTTTTGATCCAAGTGGAATTACTTTCGGATCAACAGCAACCATTTTCATATTTGGATTTGCTGTTAGGTCATGACCCATTGCAGTTAATACACGACCGCCATGTGTGCCGCCATTTTCGCTTGGGTTAGCTGTGTAAGCAGTTGCAACAACTGTTAATTCACGGCCATTAGCTGGAGCAGCTTTTGTTTCTGTAGCAGCCTGCGTTTTTTGGGCTTGAGCTGGTTGAGCCGACCCGGCTTTTGCTGGAGCAGGTGCTTGTTCTTGTGCTGTTACGACAGGTGCATTACCTGTTAAGTAAGGAACATTTACATAAGCTGTTTTTCCGTTATATTCAAATTGTAACCATTCGTTTTGAACTTGATGTGTTGTTTCGATCACATCATCTTTCTTTAATGTACCCAAAATTTCTGAGTTTGTGTTTGCATCAGCACGTACGTTTAATACGTTTGCTGTTACATAATAGATGTTTTTCGTAAATTCTGCGCTTACGAATCCTTCTTTACCATTTAGGTTCACTTTTAGCCAACCGTTTTCTGTATTTTTAACATCTAATTTATTACCATTTAGTACTTTTCCTACAACTTTTGATTCAATAGTTGGGTTTTCTCGTACGTTTAGTACGTCTGTTGTAACAACTGTTTCTGCCTGTGCAGAAGAAGTGAAAATCCCAAGACCAAAAACTGCTGCTGTTGCTATACCAAGTAACTTTTTCATGAATAGCCTCCAATGCTTTTGTTTTCGTGTCCTCATTATAGCAACAGATTTTTTGAGAAAATGGGAAATCACACAATTACAAACCATTCGTAACAGTTCATTAATAATTTGTAATATGAAAAGAAGTATAAAGAAAACGCTCTTTTCCTATGTTTTAAGGGATTCTATTACATCTTTACGGATTAGAAAAGAGAAATAAGATATTGCAAAGCGGTTAATCGTGTTTCGCTCATATTACAAAGTTATTATGGGAGTGTTGCATAAATAAAGGATTTTATTAATTTATAAGTAATATAGTTATGAAAATATAACGTATTTGTGTTGTTTTTCACAATTTATAGCCCGATTTTAAGAAAAATCATCATTTAATTGTTACAAAAAAGGAGGCTGTCATAGAACAAATTGGGCTTGTTTCAATCCTGTAATAGTATGTGAGAGGGGGGGGAATTAATAATATTTCTATATATAAGTTAAAAAAACGATTTAAAAACCTCTTTCTTTTTGGAGGAGGACGAGAGTATTGGGTTGTGCATAGCATCGATGTTACAAAATGAAATAATAACTGTCTTTTATGATTGCAATTGAGAAGGCAGATTGAACGAGTTAGAGGCATCATTAGCCATGGGATATTTAATTTTGCATGATATTGACAAAAAATTGTCGAAAATGTGTTGTTACTTCTTTTTAAATGTGCTATATTATTTCGTGTAAGCGATTCCAATTTAGGTTTCATGGCAATCAAGGGGAGGACATCAAGAATAATGAAACGTTACGAACGAAAGTGGAAACATATTTGTTTAAAGCGTACTACACATCGAGCGGTACATGAAAACGCAGAGCAGAAAATGGAGAAAGCTATAGAAGGACAAGAAAAGCAACTTGTCTCACAAAAGTAGTATCCACTTTTTTCGTAAGTATGATAAGAAAGTATTACGTTCATTGGGGGATGGGCGTGAAGTAACTTTCAACTAAGGGGTATTAGTTCGATATATAAGTTTTACGGCTAAAATAAGCGCAGGGCATACGGCAGCTCTGCGCTTATTTTTTTTCTTATTGAGTAATAATATAAAACCCTTTTCTTTTTAAGGGGACGAGAGCATCTGGCCGTGCATAGCAGCGATTTAGATGTTGAAAAAATGAAATGGATATATATAAGAAAGAAGTGAAAATAAAAAATCCATCTTAAGTGAAAAATGCAACTTAAGATGGATTTTGTTTATTAGTTAAAACATCATGCCTGCTACAGCAGCGTTTAAGAAGTTTGCAAGTGTACCTGCGATTACCGCTTTAATTCCTAGCTGTGCAATTTGTTGACGGCGTGAAGGTGCAAGTGTACCTGTCACACCTAATTGAATAGCAATAGATGAGAAGTTTGCGAATCCGCAAATTGCAAACGCTAAAATAATGTTTGTTTTATCAGAAAGCTCTGCCATATGCTTAGCTAAGTTTCCGTATGCAACGAATTCATTTACTGCAAGTTTTTGTCCGATGTAACCAGCAGCTTGAATCGCTTCATGAGGCGGAACCCCGATTAGTATAGCAAATGGAGAAAGGATGTAACCGAAAATTAGATCAAGGCTTAGTTTAATATCAAACCAAGAACCGATCCATCCTAGTAGACCGTTTAATACAGCGATTAACGCGATAAATGCCATAAGCATTGCTGCAACGTTAATAACAAGTTGCATCCCTTCAGATGCACCGCGCGCTGCTGCGTCAATAACGTTTGCATCTGTACGCTCTGTAGAAAGTTGTACATCATTATTTACTTCTTCTGTTTCAGGCATCATTAGTTTTGCAATTAATAAGCTTGAAGGTGCAGCCATAATAGCAGCTGCAAGTAAATGCTCTAGCGGAATTCCCATTGCCGCATAACCAACAAGAACAGATCCGGCAACAGATGTCATACCGCTAACCATAATAGTGAAGAATTCACTATTTGTTACGCGATCTAAGTAAGGTTTAATTAAAATTGGTGCTTCCGATTGTCCTAGGAAAACAGTTGTAACAGCATTTAAGCTTTCTGTCTTTGAAGTTCCAAGAAGTTTGCTTAACCCGCCGCCAATAATCGTAATAAACCATTGCATAATACCAAAATAATATAATACGGCTACGAGTGCACTAATAAATACAATTGGAAGTAATGCTTGAATAACAAAGACGAAGCCCCAAGGCCCTTTTGCGTTAGCTAAACCACCAACAACGAATTGAATTCCTTCATACGAGAAATTAATAAGAGTTTGTACGCCGTCAGCAGCATGCTTTAAAGCCGCTTTTCCTGCGCCCCATCTTAAAACGATGAAGGAGAAAGTAATTTGAAGTGCAAGCGCAATTGAAATTGTGCGCCAATTAATAGCTTTGCGATTGGAAGAAAGTAAAATTGCGATTACCAAAACTCCAAGCACGCCGCCAATTCCCCATAAAACATTCATGCTTGTAAATCTCCTCTCTGAATTGTCGGAACATTACAAATAGCAGAACTGCTCCGTTTCCTTGAAAATATTATCTTATGTAACTTATCACACCAGACATCAGAGGTCAAACGTCTACGAATAAGTCAGAATAGGAAAACAATACTGGAGTAAACATATTATATAAAGCAGTTTTATAAGTGCAGCCATGCGGAACAAAATGTATGTGGAAGGAATAAAATCTAAGCTACTATGCATGGCCAGATGCTCTCATCCATCTAAAAAAGGGGAGTATGTAGATCTTTCAATATCTAAGCCGCTCTCGCCTTCCCCTAAAAGAAAAGGTCTATTAAAATCTTTTATACAAAAAAGCCTTCTAGTAATCTAGAAGGCTCTTAAACTATTAATTAATAAGGCTTAGAATATCCTAAGAAATGGCTGCTCCAATAAGAGTTACTTAATGATGCTACTTTAACTCCATTGTCCCCAGCTTGAATAAATCTGCCGCCACCAAGGTAAATACCCATATGGGATGGACCAGATTTATATGTGTCTTTGAAGAAAATCAAGTCGCCTGGTTGCGGGTTAGATGTATGTTGGAAGCTGCTCCAATATCCAGCTACGCTTTGACGGCTGATTGAATAACCAAACTTTTTATATACATGATAAATGTAACCACTGCAGTCAACGCCGTTTGCAGAAGTGCCACCCCATACATATGGAACACCTTCCATTGATTGTGCGTATGAAAGTAGTGATGAAGTATCATGAGAGTTATTGTTATTATTGTTGTTATTGTTTTCAGCTGGCTTATTGTTTTGTCCACCACTTACAGGTGTTTTAGATAAGAAGCGAGTTCCTACATAGCCAGTGCGGCCGTTGTAGTTAATTTTGCTCCAGCCGTATTCGTCTGCAAGTACTTGTACTTTTTGTCCTTGTGGCAGTGCACCGATTACACCGTAGTTTGTTCCAGCACCACTACGTACATTTAGTGCGCTTGCATTCACGTAATAGTCTCCACTTCCTTGATTTGAAGTGTTGCTATTATTGTTGTTGTTTTCAGCTGGTTTTTGAGTTGAAGTATTACCTTGCCCACCACTTACAGGTGTTTTAGATAAGTAACGAGTTCCTATATAGCCAGTGCGGCCGTTATAGCTAATTTTGCTCCAACCATATTCGTCTGCAAG
>NZ_FOLV01000060.1 GCF_900112415.1 Bacillus sp. 491mf | reverse complement strand
ACCGAACACGGAAGTTAAGCTCTCTAGCGCCGATGGTAGTTGGGACTTTGTCCCTGTGAGAGTAGGACGTTGCCAGGCAAACGAAAGACGAGTCAGTGGACTCGTCTTTTTTTATTTCCTAAGAAATCACAGGATGTTAACTCATTAGATATAAATAAATATAGTACGGCACTTTTTCGGCTGTAATAGCTAGAAATTGAAAGATAAACGGATAATCTTCAGAAGCATAACTCCCAAGTAAATCGTACCACCAGTCCGTTTCATAGCGGGAAATCATACTTAGGTTATATAGCAAAAGATAGTGTATAAGTAATTCAGGGAGAGCAGGAACCGTTTCACTATTAGCAGGTAAATAATAAGTATTTGTATAGTGATTATATGTAAGGGGAGAGCTGTATAATGGGTTCCATTCTTTTATAGAAGCTGAGAAATACAAATGTGAATCACTTTCTTTAAAGTTTGTATATTGAACGTTAAGGTGCTTCCCGATTCCTTCCATATATCGTATAAACCGTTCTTCTGTCATATGAAAAGTATCTAAAATATGAGTTGGAAAAGTAACGATATTTTCCGTCACTTCTTTTAACTGAAATAGGTTATTCTTTCTTTTGCTCTGTCGGAATAAATCCGCTAATTCAGCGATCCGCTGCATCAACCCTTCCATTGTATATTTTTCTCCTTCTAAATGTTTCATGTGAAACATTTGTTCCGCAACGTGAGTGAATAGTCCGTGTTTTTGAATTTTCACTTCGTCATCTAGAAATTGATAACTCTGTTTTTTTCTCTTCCTTGTTGTAACCCCATGTGCTAATACAGAAGTGGATTCTGGATAATTGGGATCCACTGTAAGCAAACAAGCTTTTAGAAGTTGACTCATTCCATAAAACAGTAATACCGGCTTAATAGAAATTGGAGCTGTATTACATAATTGGTAATAGTTTTTCCCGTGTTCTAAGTGATAAATAAAGGAATAACAATTTTCAAAGCTTTTTTTCTCAGTATTTGTATTACCTAATTTTTTGTAGCAATGGGTAAGATAATGTTGCGTGTGAGTAGACGAAAGAAAGAAGCTTAATTTCTGCCAAATGATTGTGGAATGCTGCATATATACTCTCCTTTAATTTTTTAGAAAATTCTAACATATAAAGTCTTTCTTGACAGTATTTTAACCAATTGTTAAGCTACTAATAATAATTTCAGGTATCATGGGGGGAATCATTTATGTGGGAATCTAAATTTGTTAAAGAAGGTTTAACGTTTGATGATGTATTACTTGTGCCAGCTAAGTCAGAAGTATTACCACGAGAAGTAAGTGTAAAAACGGTTTTATCTGAAACATTACAATTAAATATCCCTTTAATTAGTGCGGGTATGGATACGGTAACAGAAGCTGATATGGCAATCGCAATGGCTCGTCAAGGTGGACTTGGTATTGTCCATAAAAATATGTCTATTGAACAACAAGCTGAACAAGTAGACAAAGTAAAACGTTCTGAAAGCGGCGTTATTACAGATCCTTTCTTTTTAACTCCGGAACATCAAGTGTATGATGCAGAACATTTAATGGGGAAATACCGTATTTCAGGTGTTCCAATTGTAAATAATACTGAAGAGCAAAAGCTTGTCGGTATTATTACAAATCGTGATATGCGTTTTATCCAAGATTATTCTATTCTGATTTCTGATGTAATGACGAAAGAACAATTAATTACAGCTCCAGTTGGTACAACATTAGAAGATGCTGAAAAAATTCTACAACAACATAAAATTGAAAAACTCCCTCTTGTTGATGACAACGGTGTATTACAAGGTCTTATTACAATTAAAGACATTGAAAAAGTAATCGAGTTTCCAAACTCTGCAAAAGATAAACAAGGTCGTTTATTAGTTGGTGCAGCTGTTGGCGTAACAGCTGATGCAATGCAGCGTATCGATGCGTTAGTAAAAGCAAACGTAGATGTAATTGTTCTAGATACTGCACATGGACATTCAAAAGGTGTATTAGACAAAGTAAGAGAAGTTCGTGAAAAGTATCCAAACCTAAATATTATTGCTGGTAACGTTGCGACAGCGGAAGCAACTCGCGAATTAATTGAAGCAGGTGCAAATATTGTTAAAGTAGGTATTGGACCGGGTTCTATTTGTACAACACGCGTTGTAGCTGGTGTTGGTGTCCCTCAATTAACAGCAGTGTATGATTGTGCAACGGAAGCTCGTAAACACGGTATTCCAGTCATTGCTGATGGAGGCATTAAATATTCTGGTGATATTGTAAAAGCATTAGCAGCTGGTGCACACGTTGTTATGCTTGGTAGCATTTTTGCTGGTGTAGCAGAAAGTCCAGGGGAAACAGAAATTTATCAAGGACGTCAATTTAAAGTGTACCGCGGCATGGGTTCTGTTGGAGCAATGGAAAAAGGAAGTAAAGATCGTTACTTCCAAGAAGGAAACAAAAAACTTGTTCCAGAAGGAATTGAAGGCCGTGTTCCATATAAAGGTCCTTTAGCAGATACAGTACACCAATTAGTTGGTGGATTACGTGCAGGTATGGGATATTGCGGTGCAGCTGATTTAACATTCTTGCGTGAAAATGCACAGTTTATTCGCATGTCGGGTGCTGGATTACGTGAAAGCCATCCGCATGATATCCAAATTACAAAAGAAGCGCCAAACTATTCATTATAATGTCTCATATAAAAATAGGCAGAGATTTAGTATCTCTGTCTATTTTTTTTTGATTGTGTTAGAATAACGTTTATGTGAGTACAAATATATTGGGGGTAACAACAGTGACAGGTATGTTCCGTAAGCAAATGATTGTGATTGTAACGGCACTTACACTATTCTGCAGTATGTTTTTTACGTACAGCAGCGCGTTTGCAGAAACAAATTCTGCGTTGAATGTTGAAGCAGGTGCGGCAATTTTAGTGGAAGCGAACTCTGGAAAGATTTTATATCAAAAAAATCCAGATGAACAACTAGCAATTGCTAGTATGACAAAAATGATGAGTGAATACTTAGTTCATGAAGCGGTAGCAAAAGGTAAAGTTAAGTGGGATCAAAAAGTTAAGATTTCTGAGTATGCTCATATAATTTCACAAGATCGTTCTTTATCAAATGTTCCTTTAGAAAACGGTGGTACATATACCGTAAAAGAATTATATGAGGCAATGGCAATTTATTCTGCTAATGGTGCAACAATTGCTTTGGCTGAATTAATCGGTGGCTCAGAAGGCAATTTTGCTAAAATGATGAATGATAAGGCAAAGGAACTAGGATTACAAAATTATAAATTTGTGAATTCTACAGGATTAATTAATAAGGACTTAAAAGGAAAACAACCTGAAGGTACAGGTCCAGATGAAGAAAATAAAATGTCTGCTAAAGACTGTGCTTTATTAGCACAACATTTACTTCAAGATTATCCGAAGGTTCTTGATACAGCAAAAATCCCAAAAAAGACATTCCAAAAAGGTGGAAAATATCCAATTGATATGGCGAACTGGAATTGGATGTTAAAAGGGTTAGTTAAGGGCTATGAAGGCGTAGATGGCTTAAAGACAGGTCATACGGATGAAGCTGGTTATTGCTTTACAGGTACAGCAGAGCGTAATGGTATGCGTTTAATTTCTGTTGTTATTAAAACAAGTTCTGAGACAGCACGTTTTGATGAAACGAAGAAACTATTTGATTATGGTTTTACAAATTTCCAAATGAAAACAATATATCCAAAAGGTTCTCAAGTAAAAGGTCATGAAACGGTTCATGTAAATAAAGCAAAAGATACAGAGGTATCAGTGCAGACGAAGGAAGAAATTGTACTTCCAATGCCAAAGGGTAGTCAGACTATTTATAAAGCAGATTTTAAAGCAGTAAGTAAAGAAAAAGAAGCACCAATTAAAAAAGGTACAACACTTGGTTATATGAATGTATCAGCAAAAGATGCTAATGATGTAGGATTTTTAACTGGTAAATCCATGCAAGTAGATCTTGTAACAAAACAAGAAGTAGAAAAGGCGAATTGGTTTGTTCTTTCTATGCGAAGCATTGGTTCTTTTTTTAGCGGTATATGGAATGGTACAGTTGATACTATAAAAGGTTGGTTCTAAAAGCTCCCGATAAGGGGGTTTTTTTCTATTTTTCGCACCGACTTAATCCTAGGCATTCGCGGACGGTTGTTCCCACTCAAGATTTAGAGAGAAGCCCAAAAGATCGGTGGAGAGTAATTGCTGGTATGCGCTAGGTTAAGCGGGCTTTCCGTCATTTGGGAGGGGGAAATCCTTACCGATGGAAGTTTCACTTTATTGAAAAAAATAGTAGACAAATCTCCAATAGATAATGGTAGAATGTAAGAGTATTCTTAATTTTCGCCTTGAGCGAGGAAAAAGCAATTCACCTAGGGGGGTTTTTTGTACATGTTAAATGTAACAGGAACAGAGCGCGTAAAACGTGGAATGGCAGAAATGCAAAAAGGCGGCGTCATTATGGACGTAGTCAACGCTGAGCAAGCAAAAATTGCAGAAGCAGCAGGTGCAGTTGCTGTTATGGCATTAGAACGTGTTCCAGCTGATATTCGTGCAGCAGGCGGCGTTTCGCGTATGGCAGATCCAACAATTGTAGAAGAAGTAATGGGTGCTGTATCAATTCCAGTTATGGCAAAATGCCGTATTGGTCATCTTGTGGAAGCGCGTGTACTTGAATCGTTAGGGGTAGACTATATCGACGAGAGTGAAGTATTAACTCCAGCTGATGAAGTATACCATTTAAATAAACGTGATTACACTGTCCCATTTGTATGTGGATGCCGTGATATTGGTGAAGCAGCACGTCGTATTGCTGAAGGTGCATCAATGCTTCGTACGAAAGGTGAACCTGGAACAGGGAATATCGTAGAGGCTGTACGCCATATGCGTCAAGTAAACGCAGAAATTCGTCAAGTTGCGAATCTACGTGAAGATGAATTAATGACATATGCAAAGAATACTGGTGCTCCTTATGAAGTATTACTTGAAATTAAGCGCCTTGGTCGTTTACCAGTTGTAAACTTTGCAGCAGGCGGTGTTGCAACACCAGCAGATGCTGCATTAATGATGCAACTAGGTGCAGATGGCGTATTCGTAGGTTCTGGTATTTTCAAATCAGAAAACCCAGAGAAATTTGCACGTGCGATTGTTGAAGCAACAACGCATTATGAAGATTATGAATTAATTGCTCGCCTTTCTAAAGGACTAGGTAATGCAATGAAAGGTGTTGAAATTTCAACATTATTACCAGAACAACGCATGCAAGAGCGCGGTTGGTAATTAAAGGAGTTTTTGAAATGGTTACAATCGGTGTATTAGGACTTCAAGGAGCGGTTCGTGAACATGTACGTGCAATAGAAGCAACTGGTGCACAAGCAGTGATTGTGAAGCGTACAGAGCAATTAGAGGAAGTAGATGGCCTTATTTTACCGGGCGGTGAAAGTACAACAATGCGCCGTCTTATTGATAAATATAGTTTCATGGAACCTCTTCGTGAATTTGCTAAAGCAGGAAAACCGATGTTTGGTACATGTGCAGGTATGATCTTACTTGCAAAGAACCTTGTTGGATATGAGGAACCACATATTGGTGTAATGGATATTACAGTTGAACGTAATGCGTTTGGCCGCCAAAAAGATAGCTTTGAGGCTGCTCTTTCGATGGAAGGAGTAGGCGAAGACTTTGTTGGCGTATTTATTCGTGCGCCTTATGTTGTGGATGTAGAAGATCATATCGAAGTATTATGCACATATGAAGATCGTATGGTCGCGGTTCGTCAAAATCACTTATTAGCAGCGTCTTTCCATCCAGAATTAACAGATGATCATCGTGTCACAGCTTACTTTGTAGAGATGGTAAAGGAAGCGAAAATGAAAAAAGCTGTATAATTGACTTGAAACTTGTGTAAGATTATAGTAAATTGATGGTAACTATTTTATATGATAAATGTGTTGATAGGAAGTAGTAGCAAGAGACGTTTCTTATAGAGAGTCGGTGGTTGGTGAAAACCGATAGAAGCGACTTGTGAATCCATCCTGGAGTGAAGTGTGGAACAGTCTGTTGACTAGTAAGCATTTCCGGTAAAGAGCCGTTATCTCTACTTGAGAGGAAAGCAATTATGCTTTCAATTAGGGTGGCAACGCGGGTTAACTCCCGTCCCTTTGTTATAGGGACGGGAGTTTTTTATTTTTGTAAAAATAAAGGAGGAAATAGCATGCTTGATATTAAAATTTTGCGTACAAACTTTGAAGAAGTAAAAGCGAAACTACAACATAGGGGCGAAGACTTAACAGACTTTGGGCGTTTCGAAGAATTAGATATAAAAAGAAGAGAGTTACTTGTACAAACGGAAGAGCTAAAAAGCAAACGTAATGAAGTATCTCAACAAATTTCTGTATTAAAACGCGAAAAGAAAGATGCAGAGGCGCTTATCTTAGAAATGCGTGAAGTAAGCGATAAAGTTAAAGACCTTGATAATGAGCTTCGTACAGTTGAAGAAGATCTTGAGAAATTAATGTTATCTATTCCAAATATTCCACATGAATCTACACCAATTGGCGAAACGGAAGATGATAATGTGCAAGTTCGTGCGTGGGGAGATGTTCCAGAATTTACGTTCGAACCAAAGCCGCATTGGGATCTTGCAACAGATTTAGGAATGCTCGACTTTGAACGTGCTGGGAAAGTAACAGGTAGCCGCTTTGTATTCTATAAAGGAGCAGGTGCAAAGTTAGAACGTGCTTTATTTAACTTCATGCTTGATCTTCATACAGAGGAACATGGCTATGAAGAAATTTTACCTCCGTATATCGTAAATCGTACAAGTATGATTGGAACAGGGCAACTTCCAAAGTTTGAAGAAGATGCGTTTCGTATTGAGAGTGAAGATTATTTCTTAATTCCTACAGCTGAAGTACCTGTAACAAACTTGCATCGTGATGAAATTTTAAATGGTGAGCAATTGCCAATTCGTTATGCAGCGTTTAGTGCATGTTTCCGTTCTGAAGCAGGATCTGCTGGTCGTGATACACGTGGTTTAATTCGTCAGCATCAATTTAATAAAGTAGAGCTTGTGAAATTTGTAAAACCTGAAGATTCTTATGAGGAATTAGAAAAATTAACAAATGACGCAGAGCGCGTATTACAGTTATTAGGTCTTCCATACCGTGTGATGAGCATGTGTACAGGGGATTTAGGATTTACAGCAGCGAAGAAATATGATATTGAAGTATGGATTCCTAGCTACGGCACATATCGTGAAATTTCTTCTTGCAGTAACTTTGAAGCATTCCAAGCACGCCGTGCAAATATCCGTTTCCGTCGTGACACAAAAGCGAAGCCAGAGCCTGTTCATACATTAAACGGATCTGGGCTTGCAATTGGCCGTACGGTAGCTGCTCTTTTAGAGAATTACCAACAAGAAGATGGTTCTATTATTATTCCAGAGGTTCTTCGTCCTTATATGGGAGGAAAAACAGTAATTAAATAAATTCATTTTTATAAATATACACCTAGTGTTATTTTAGGATAACAATATCTTTAACTATTTAGTAGAGTAGAATATGTTTTATGAAAAAGGAAAGAGACAAAATCTCTTTCCTTTTTATATTATCTATTATAGTAGGGTTGACGAACTGTTTTTCTTTTGATATTATATTCCATGTCATAATCAACACGGAGGAATACCCAAGTCCGGCTGAAGGGATCGGTCTTGAAAACCGACAGGCGGTGTAAGCCGCGCGGGGGTTCGAATCCCTCTTCCTCCGCCATATATAATTGACAACAGCGCATATAAGTGGAGATTGGAGAACTCGTTACCAACACGTAACGAGTTTTTATTTTAACCAATCAGGAAGTAGCGTATAGGAGAATGAATCTCTTATAGGAACACTCATATTCCGAGGATTATCTTCATAGATATGAAAGGAGCTACCATGGCCATGGATATTATTATACAAACGTTTCCGCTTGACGGAAAAACACTATATTATGTACAATGCCCCGTTTGCAAGAAAAATAAAATTTTAAACAGTGCTGCAAACGTATCTCGTATTGTAAGTGATGAAACTTTTCGTAAACTTTGTGGTTGCATCTGTGATGTGAAAGAAGAAGTGAAGAAAGTAGAAACGCCAAAACAAGTTGAGAAAAAAGCAGATTCAAAACGTAAAGTAATTACAGCCGTTATTAACGGGAAAGAAATGACGGTAAAAGAAATTGCTGAAACATATAGTATTAGTGTGAGCACTGTACGTCAGCGTATTAATGCAGGAAAACCAGAGAGCGAAATTATTGCTCCAACAAAAAAGAAAAACTAAGTTCATAGGAAAAACCCGTGCGATTGCACGGGTTTTTTATTTTACAAGTTTACGCGTTTGTTGTAAGAAATGACCAATTTTCTTAATGATAGGTTCAATTGAGTTTTCGTTTTGTAAAATATCATATTCATTAATATTAAGACGCAATACAGGACAAGCGTTAAAGTTATTAACCCAATTTTCGTAGCGTTCATGCATTTCTTTCCAATATTCAATTGGTGTTTGTTGTTCCATTGGTCTTCCGCGTTCTTTGATACGATCAATGATATCTTCAAATGATCCTTCTAAGTAAATCAGTAAATTAGGATGTGGGAAGTAGGGTGTCATAACCATTGCATCAAATAAGCTTTTATATGTTTCGTAATCTGTAGCGGTCATTGTTCCTTTTTCATAATGCATCTTGGCGAAAATTCCCGTGTCTTCATAAATAGAACGGTCTTGAATAAATCCTCCGCCATATTCGAAAATCTTTTTTTGTTCCTTAAAGCGTTCTGCTAAGAAGTAAACCTGTAAGTGGAAGCTCCAACGTGTGAAGTCTCCGTAAAATTTATCTAAATATGGATTAGAGTCTACTTTTTCAAATGATGTACGGTAACCAAGTGCATTTGCTAGGGCATTTGTCATTGTAGATTTTCCAACACCGACTGTTCCGGCAATTGTAATAACAGCATCATTTGGAATATCATATTTTTGTCTCAAATTCATTACTGGTTAATCTCCTTTGTCAGTGTATTTTGTAATGCTGATAAGATTACATTTAAGTCCGATTCATTTTTTACAAAATCCATGTTATCTCCATTAAATTTTAATACAGGGATGTCTGGATGATCTTTTTTGAACGTTTCCATTGCTAATTCGTAATCTTTAATGAGTTGCAATAAATAATTAGGATCTATATTTTTTTCGAATTCACGTCCACGCAGTGCGATTCGTTTTTGCAGTGTTTCTAAACTTGCTGTTATATACACGATGACATTGGGAACTGGCATATCTTGTGTTAAGATACGATAAATTTGCATGTATTTCTCATATTGGGCACCATGTAATGTTTGAGATGCAAAAATTAAGTTTTTGAATATATGGTAATCTGCTACAACAGGTAGATGCTCTTTTAAATATTTTGTATCAATGTCTTCTAATTGCTTATATCGGTTGCATAAGAAAAACATTTCTAATTGAAAAGCCCATTCTTCGATATCCTCATAAAATTTTCCTAAAAAAGGATTTTCATCAACGATTTCTTTTAATAAATGGAGTTGCATGTGAGCCGATATCGCTTTCGCGAGTGAAGTTTTTCCGACGCCAATGGGTCCTTCAACTGTAATAAATGGTACTCCAGTCACGCTGTTGCCTCCTCTCAAAGTATAATTTGAAACGAATAAAAAGCACAAAACAGAACTATTGTAGCATAAGAGGAGTGAGAAAGGGTTAGTTTGTCATAAAAAGTTAAAAATTGAGATGAGCTCGCAATGCGCCCTCATCTCAAGGTTGAGAGAGGCTTTACGTTATTACAGTTGTAAATGAAATGATGAAGAAGTGTTTGCCTTTAAAGTGGTTTGCATAATACGCAAGGCATGTTTGTTATCTTGATCGCAATTGGAGGCAATACAATCTTCAGGTACATATAATTGATAATTTCTCATATGAGCATCATTTGCGGTGAAAAGGATGCATATATTTCCAGCCACTCCTGTTAGGATAAGATTTTCTATTTTTAAATGACCTAATAATGAATTTAGGGGTGTTTCATAAAAAGCGGAATAATGTGGTTTAATAAAAATATAATCATCATTTGCAGGTGCAATCTTTTTTATAATGTCTTGACTGTATTCATTTGTGCAATGGGTGATGAGTTCAGTAATATCAGCTCTCCATAAATGGTAATGATCATTTACGTAAATAATGGGACAGCCGGAATTTTTCATTTTTTGTTTAAGTTGTAAAATCGATTCTGTAATCTTTTTGCATTTTCGTGCTAAGATAGGTCCGTGTGAAAAGTGGAAGTCATTAATCATGTCGATAATAAGAAGTGCGGTATTTTTCATATGTAATCTCCCTTCCTTTCTCTTTAGAATGGATTGAATATAGAAAAGTTATTTGCGATGAAAGGATTTTGTTATGGAACAAGATATTTATTTTATGAAACTTGCGATAGAAGAGGCAAAAAAGGCTGAAGAAATACAAGAAGTACCAATTGGTGCGGTTGTTGTTGTGGATGGTGAAGTAATAAGTCGTGCGCATAACTTACGTGAAACAGAACAACGATCAGTCGCTCATGCTGAATTATTAGCAATTGATGATGCTTGCAAAAAATTAGGGACTTGGCGTTTAGAAAATGCAACGTTATATGTCACATTAGAGCCGTGCCCAATGTGTGCTGGTGCCATTGTATTATCACGTGTAAAACGTGTTGTATATGGTGCGGTAGACCCAAAAGGTGGATGTGCTGGTACATTAATGAATTTATTGACAGAGGAACGGTTTAATCATCAATCTGAAGTTGTGGCCGGTGTATTAGAAGAAGAGTGCGGAAGTTTATTAACAAATTTTTTTCGAGAACTACGTAAAAAGAGGAAGAAAGAGAAGGAAGAGTTGGATAAAAATACTCTTTGCTGACACGTTGCAATTTTTTTTGAAACAAGTTATACTGAGATTGCCTTTAAATAAGGCAACTAAATATGGTTTTAACTTTGCCGTGCTAAGCGGGGAGGTAGCGGTGCCCTGTACTCGCAATCCGCTCTAGCGAGGCCGAATCCCTTCTCGAGGTTATGTTACTGTAGGGTCTGCCTTAAGTAAGTGGTGTTGACGTTTGGGTCCTGCGCAACGGGACCCCGTGAACCTTGTCAGGTCCGGAAGGAAGCAGCAATAAGCGGGTCTTCTCGTGTGCCGCAGGAGTGCCTGAACCGAGCTAACTGCTTAAGTAACGCTTATGGTACGTAATCGACAGAAGGTGCACGGCAGTTATATATGCATATAAACTCATCCTATATGAATAGGATGAGTTTTTTGTATGGAAAATAACTTTTGGAATCTAGAATCAGAATAGGTTATAATGAAGTGAAACAATAATCAATGGGGGATTTTTATCCCCCATTGATTATTGCTTGGACAAATCAGGCTTTTACGGGCAGTATATCCCACCCAACTTTTTGTTTGAGTTGGTGAGATTGCTGTTTACGAATAGCAGGATAAACAAGAGAATAACCTTTAGGGGAGGCCGTATTTTCGTGTCATACCAGGCGTTATACCGAACATGGAGACCGCAGAAATTTGGAGATGTGGTTGGTCAAAAGCACGTAACGAAAACGTTGCAAAATGCCCTTCTTCAAGAGAAAGCGTCACATGCTTATGTATTCTCTGGCCCAAGAGGAACAGGGAAAACAACAATTGCGAAAGTATTTGCAAAAGCAATCAACTGTGAGCAAGCTCCTACAGCTGAACCTTGTAATCAATGTCCTGCTTGCTTAGGAATTACACAAGGTGCTATTTCAGATGTATTAGAAATTGACGCGGCTTCGAATAACGGTGTAGATGAAATTCGAGATATAAGAGATAAAGTAAAATATGCTCCAAGCGAAGTTCGCTATAAAGTATATATTATTGATGAAGTTCACATGCTTTCGATGGGTGCGTTTAATGCGCTATTAAAAACATTAGAAGAACCTCCGCAACATGTTATCTTCATTTTGGCAACGACAGAACCGCATAAAATTCCACCGACAATTCTTTCGCGTTGTCAGCGTTTTGAGTTCCGAAAAATATCAGTACAAGATATTGTAGAACGATTAACAACTGTCGTGAACAACGAAGGAACAAAGGTGGATGAGGAAGCGCTTCAAATTGTAGCACGCGCCGCAGAAGGCGGTATGCGTGATGCATTAAGTTTAATTGATCAAGCGATTTCTTATAGTGATGAAGTGGTAACGGTAGAGGATGTATTAGCGGTCACAGGTTCCGTTTCACAGCGCTATTTATCGAACCTTGTAGAGAGTATATATGAAAATGATGTATCAAAAGCGTTACGTATTGTTGATGATATTATGAATCAAGGGAAAGACCCGCTTCGATTCATGGAAGACTTCATTTACTATTACCGAGATATGCTTTTGTATCAAACCTCACCGCAGCTAGAGGATATGTTGGAAAGAGTGATTGTTGATGATTCGTTTCAGAAGTTAAGTCAGGATATGCAGCCTGAAATGATTTATGAAATTATTCATACGCTCAGTAAAAGTCAACAAGAAATGAAATGGACAAATCATCCTCGTATTTTTCTAGAAGTGGTTATGGTGCAATTGTGTCAGCAGTTTGCGATGAAAGTAAACGGGGCGGATCGCTTGCAAGTTGTTTTACAAAGAATGCAGCAGTTAGAACAAGAATTAGAGAAGATGAAACAGCATGGTGTACCAGTTTCAATGCAACAAGAGGTAAGGGAAACAAAGGCTACACCGAAGCCAAGCCGTTCTGGTAGTATGAAAATACCAGTTGGTCGTGTTCATGAAGTGTTAAAGCAAGCAACTCGTAAAGATTTAGAGCAGTTGAAAAGCGCATGGGGTGAACTGTTAGAGCGATTGAAAAATTATAATAAGGTTGCTTATGCTGTTTTGTTAGAAAACAGTGAGCCAGTAGCGGCATCTACTACTTCATATGTTCTTGCTTTTAAGTATGAAATTCATTGTAAAATGGCGAGTGAAAATCGAGAAGCAACAGATACGGTAGAGCAAATTCTCTTTGAACTGTTTGGGAAGAATTTGCAAATGATTGCAATTCCTAAAAGTGAATGGGGAAAAATTCGGGAGGGGTTCTTGCAAAATGAAGGTGGTTCTTCAGAAGAAGCAGAAAAACCGAAAGACCCCCTTGTAGAAGAGGCCGTAAAAATAGTTGGAGAGCAATTAATTGAAATAAAAGAATAAAGTATGCCTTAAATGGAGTTTTCTTTCTAAAATGTAAACATCCATTAAGTGAAAACTAGGAGGAGCTATTATGATGCGTGGAATGGGAAATATGAATAACATGATGAAACAAATGCAAAAAATGCAAAAACAAATGGCGAAAGCACAAGAGGAACTTGGTGAAAAAACAGTTGAAGGAACAGCTGGCGGTGGTATGGTAACAGTTATTGCAAACGGCCATAAACAAGTTCTAGAAGTGAAAATTAAAGAAGAAGTTGTAGATCCAGAAGATATTGAAATGTTACAAGATCTTGTATTAGCTGCGACAAATGATGCATTAAAGAAAGCGGAAGAACTATCGAATGCTACAATGGGACAATTTACAAAAGGAATGAATTTACCAGGCGGTATGTTCTAGGAGGTTGGTCATAGATGCACTATCCAGAACCAATCTCGAAGTTAATTGATAGTTTTATGAAATTGCCAGGTATTGGGCCGAAAACAGCGGCTCGTTTAGCTTTTTTCGTATTGGATATGAAAGAAGATGACGTATTAGATTTTGCGAAGTCACTTGTAAATGCAAAGCGAAACTTAACATATTGTTCAGTTTGTGGTCATATAACAGATCGAGATCCTTGTTATATTTGTGATGATTCTCATCGTGATCAATCGGTTGTTTGTGTTGTGCAAGAGCCAAAAGATGTGATTGCAATGGAGAAGATGAAAGAATATCAGGGAGTATATCATGTATTGAATGGTGCCATTTCTCCGATGGAGGGAGTGGGTCCAGAAGATATTAATATTCCTCAGCTGTTAAAACGACTACACGATGAAACGGTACAAGAAGTTATTTTGGCAACAAACCCCAACATTGAAGGGGAAGCAACAGCAATGTATATTTCTCGTCTGTTAAAGCCAACGGGAATTAAAGTGACTCGTATTGCACACGGGCTGCCAGTTGGTGGTGACTTAGAATATGCGGATGAAGTAACGCTATCGAAGGCGTTAGAAGGCCGCAGAGAATTATAAGTAGGAGAAATAATGATGTTTTTTCAAAAAAAAGGGAAGTTGCGCAAGGAATATGATGAAAAGTTAATTGCGCTGTTAGAGCAAGTGAAGATAGAATGGATGCGTCAGAAGAGAATTGTAGAACAAAGTATTGAACCTTCAGAAGATGTATTGTGTCATTTGAAACTGGCGGAAGCAAAGTACTTCTATTTATTGAAGGAAGCGAAAAGACGTCCTGTGAAAATGGAGCAATTATAAAGGGAAACTTTCATCGGTGGGTGTCTTACTGTCAGTTAATACGAAATAAAAGGAAAGTCGAACGGGAAATAGTTTTTCAGTTCGACTTTTTATTTTTAAGGAGAATTTTAACGGTCTTTTTTTTTTCTTTTCCCCATACAAATATAGTGTACAAGTTGTAAGGGAGAGGACCGCATGGAACGTAATTTGATTATTGGTGGTATATTAACGTTAATATTTCTTTTGTTAATTGTCGGTGCTCCTACAAAGCCGTTTCGTTTTGTAGGAAGATTAGTTGTCAAAATTGTAGTAGGAGCTTTGTTATTGTTTGCTGTAAATATAGTAGGGACACAATTTAATTTTCATCTTCCTATTAATGCTGGCACTACATTTGTTTCGGGTTTTTTAGGTTTGCCGGGTATCGGTGCGCTTATAGTTATTAAATTATACATTTTACCAAGCTAGAAAAATTTTTGTTTTCGAGCTTGGTAATTTTTTTTGAAAATGTGTTGACGTTCAAACTGTTAATGTGGTAAATTAATAAGCGTCGTCAACAACGAAAGAAAAAACAAGTTGACGGTGATAGTTAAATGTGATATCTTATAGAAGTCGCTGAAACGCGATATTGAACTTTGAAAACTAAACGAAACAAACAACGTGAAACGTCAATTTTTATTTATGATGCTAGACAAAC
>NZ_FOLV01000070.1 GCF_900112415.1 Bacillus sp. 491mf | reverse complement strand
GGAAGGGATAAGTGCTGAAAGCATCTAAGCATGAAGCCCCCCTCAAGATGAGATTTCCCATAGCGTTAAGCTAGTAAGATCCCTGAAAGATGATCAGGTTGATAGGTTCGAGGTGGAAGCGTGGTGACACGTGGAGCTGACGAATACTAATAGATCGAGGACTTAATCAAATAATATGAAGCAAATGTTATCTAGTTTTGAAGGAATATACCTTCATAAGTCTGGTAATGATGGCAGAGAGGTCACACCCGTTCCCATACCGAACACGGAAGTTAAGCTCTCTAGCGCCGATGGTAGTTGGGACTTTGTCCCTGTGAGAGTAGGACGTTGCCAGGCAAAAAAACCTAAGTCAATTTGACTTAGGTTTTTTGTGTATAACTAAAAAAGGACAGAAAAGCATGGTTTTAAATGGTCAAGAGGGACTGGCCATGCGTAGTAGCGGTCAGTGCCTTTTTTCTGCCACGCGCAACGTTTTAAAACAAAGAAAAGTAGCGATATGCATGGCCGTTTTTATCTTCCTGGCAGCAATTATAGGTAATAATAATGGGCGTATTTCTACTTACATCATACCCCTTACCAAACTTCTAAATGAAATGTATGGCAGAGTAGTTACTTTTTTGGTCTGCTATACTGAGGTGTGGACATTAAGGAATATGTATTTTATAGAAAGGTAGTAAAGAATGAAGAAAATGATTATTATTACTGCAGTTGTTTTACTTCTTCTAGTTATTATTTATGGGCTAGTAGGAAATTATTTTTATAACTACGCATTAAATGCAAAGCAAGGAAAAGATTTTTTAAAGGGAAACCCTCATTTGAAGAGAAGCGTAAATGTATCAGGGGAAGTATTAGCTGCGAATGAAGTGAAAAATGCTGAATTCACATCACTGCATCAGCCTAATACAATATCGATACGTTCTTTTGATAATCTGAAATTAGCTGGTTATGAATATCGTAATCAGGAATCCAATCATAAATGGGCAATTGTAGTTCATGGATATAATGGCAGAGCCTCACTGATGACAAAATATATTCGTCACTTTCATGAAAAAGGTTATAGTGTAGTAGCACCTGATCTTCGTGGTCATGGAAGTAGTGAAGGTGATTATATTGGTATGGGCTGGCATGATCGTAAAGATATTCTGGTATGGATTCAGGAGATTCTAAAGAAAGATCCACAAGCAGAAATTGCTTTGTTTGGTATTTCCATGGGGGGCGCAACTGTCATGATGACCTCAGGAGAAAAGTTGCCGGCCAATGTGAAAGTCATTATAGAGGATTGTGGTTATTCATCTGTTATGGGGGAATTTACGTATCAGTTAAAAGATCTATTTCATTTACCAAAATTCCCTGTAATGAACGCTGCTAATACAGTAATTAAATTACGAGCTGGATATGATCTGAATGAGGCGTCAGCTGTTAAGCAAGTTGCGAAGAGTAAAACGCCAATGTTGTTTATTCATGGTGATGCGGATAAATTTGTTCCGTATGAAATGCTAGATGAAGTGTACAATGCTGCAAAGGTAGAAAAAGAGAAGTTAATTGTACCAAGTGCGGGGCATGGTGAAGCAGAACAAATAGACTCGGAGAAATATTGGCATACTGTATGGGGATTTGTTGAGAAGTATATTCCTTCATCTCCGTAAATTTAAGCAAAAAATCTTTCGCTCTTAGTAGCGAGAGATTCTTTGCTTTTTATCTCGCTATTTGTGGGCGGTAATACCCACGCCTCAAAATTCAGCGAAAGCATTGTCTAGATGTAGCCTTAAAATAAAGTTTGATTTAATAAACCTTGATAACAGAGGCAAATAGAAACTACTTGATATCAAATTTTTACGTCGATACACACTTAACACGATACCCATTAAAAACGCATTAAACAGAGTTGGCATCCATCCATAGCTAATAAAAGGCAAAGATATAGAAGCAATCGGTAATAAGCCTAGGATCATTCCAACGTTATAAATGAACTGGACTACAAAAAGAGTCATTCCACCAACAAGAAGCAATTTACCATACCGATCATTTATTTTATAAGATATGACCATTATCCTTGCGACAAAAAGAGAAAGAATCAAAACAAGGATTAGCGCAAAAAAATACCCATAATAGTAAGTCAAACTTGCAAACACAAAATCAGTACGTGCAGCATGAATGAACTTCATATTTCCAGATGCTCCAAACCACCCTGCTGACGACATTACCTCTTTTAAACGTATATACATAAACCCTGCGCCATCTGCATTTTGCTCTGGATTTATGTACCCTAAAATTCTAGCCAAAAGGACTCCCTTTACTGGGGGATGGAAAAATAATTCACCGATGATAGATAAACAAATTGGTACAACTGTAATGATCAGTACCTTTTTCTTTCCTAACTTACTCCACCAAAGCATAACGAATACCATCGTGATATAGATAAAGGTTGTTGAAAGACTTGGCATAGTTAAGAATAGACGCAAAGAAAACAAGTACAAAATCCCAAGATGCCACACCTTTAACCTACTGTTATTGAAAAAAGAAGCCCAAGCTAGAAAAAAGAATGGTACAGCCATTAAACATCCAATTGTAATGGGACCAATTTTTATTAACGATTCTCCATACATTGAGGCATTTGAAAAATTGTCTAGCATTAATAGGATGAGTACTCCGATTGTGTAAAACAGCCATCCCAGTCTCTCTAGTTTCCGATAATCAATCATCATCATCCCAAGAGCCGTCACAATACCAAGAATAACACACATCACCTTATTCATTAATAAATCATTCGTATGTCCAAAAGCTACAACTGGCAAGAAACCTAGCCCCATAGCAGTCACTAATAAAATAATAATCAACCAATCAACCTTTGGCTTATGAAGTTTGTTAAGTTCCTGACCAAGTTTGATTGGACTTCCCATTTGTTCAACAGCCTTGTCTTCAGCAACTTCCTCACTTAACCCTTTCTCTATCCACATATTCTTCGCCTGTTTCAAGTGAAAATCCAGTTCAGTTGCCACAAGATTCTTTGCTTCCTTTGATTTAATATGATTGGCGACTTCTTTTAAAAAGTAATCCCCTCTTTTATTCAATTTTGTCTCACTCCTGTATCAATCCTTGTAATATAAATCGTTTCTTTGTAGAAGTTTTTTCTGCTTTTCGTAATATCTTTCTTCCCTTATTATTTAATTGATAATATTTAGCTCCTGAATGATCCCAACTTGATTGGATAAAATGATTCTGTTCTAGACGGTGTAATAAGGTGTATAAAAAACCTTCATTTCCTTCGAATTTTTGAATCCCTCTTCCCCGTAATAGCTGTGCCAATTCGTATCCTGTTTTTTCAGAAATGAGAAGTTGTAAAACGGCTAACAAGATATCTTCTTCATTTTCAGATGGTTTATTGATTTTTTCGTAAACCTGCTTACGATGCTGATCAGAAAAATTCAAATGTGTAAAGGTTGTTTTCTCCATTGATTTTCGTAGCCCTTTTAATCGATCTTCCATTTGATTATTCCTCCAATCCTTTCTTCAAGAGTTCCTTGGCTTTTTTAAGTCTTGTTTTAATAGTGTTTTCCTTCACTTCTATTACCATAGCAATATCTTTGATTGGCAATTCTTCAAAATAAAAGAGATAAATCACTTCTCGATATTTTATTGGTAAGTTCATTACTGCCGAAGCCAGCCTACGATCCTCATCATTTTGAATAACAGTCTGTTCAACACTTTCTTTTTGAACCCCAGTATAAGTAAATTCATTTTCTGTAACGATTACCTTTTTGTTATACCAACTTTTTATATAGTCCTTACAATGATTAATAGCAATTCTCCACAACCATGTTTTTAACTTTGATTTTCCCTTGTATGTATGAAGAGATTTGTAACATTTAACAAATATATCTTGGGTTAAATCCTCAGCGACCTCTTTATTATTTACATATGAATAAACAAGTTGTAAGATTTCCTGTCCATACTTGTTCATTACCTCATCTATAAGGGCCTCTTTATCTTCTATTTCAAAAACCTCTGCTGTTAATTCATCCACATCAGTTCCCCCTTCCAACTTATTAGACGACGTACTCCATTGAAAAGTTTTTTAAATTCCTTAAAAGAAAAACGGTTGGCAATGTCCATGCTATTTTGTTATACCAATCTTTATTTCAAGCTTAATTTTTCTTTACTAAAAATAAATCTTTTATTATAACGTCCGATTAAAATCATCTCTTCTCAACTGTTTCTTAGAGGTAAGATGATTCTTTTATTGTATATTTATGTTAGTTCAATTATATTATCTGTTTAGATGCTTTCTAGCCTGAAGATCAAGCTAGGTATGGAAAATGATTCAAGGTTGATGGATGTTCAAATAAAGCTAAAAAGTGACGGCAAGAATTGGAGAAATTGAGAATAATGATTCTTGACGGTTAACTAATCGGAAAATTGAAGAGGGGTGTTCGTTGATGACAAATAGTAGAATGAATCCTAAGGTTGATGAATTTTTAAGTAAGGCTATAAAGTGGAAGGAAGAATATGAGAAGTTGAGAAATATCGTTCTTGACTGTGAGCTGACCGAAGAATTTAAGTGGATGCATCCTTGTTACACGTTTGAGAAAAAAACATAGTTTTAATACATGGATTTAAAGAATATTGTGCGCTTCTATTTCATAAAGGCGCCTTGTTACAGGATGCCCAGGGGATTCTAGTCCAACAAACGGAGAACGTACAGGCGGCGCGTCAGATTAGGTTTACCAATATTCAAGAAATAGTTGAAATGGAAACGATCTTGAAAGCCTATATTTATGAAGCTATTGAAGTTGAGAAAGCCGGTTTGGAAGTGAATTTTAAAAAGAATACAGAATTCACAATGCCCGAAGAACTTCAAAATAAATTCGCTGAAATCCCTGCCTTGAAAACTGCTTTTGAAGCATTGACGCCGGGACGACAAAGAGAATACATTTTTTATTTTTCTAAAGCCAAAAAATCCAAAACTCGAGAGTCAAGGATTGAAAAATGTATGCAACAAATTCTTAATGGAAAAGGACTAAATGATTGTACTTGTGGATTATCTCAAAAACTGCCCTACTGTGACGGCTCGCACAAGTACAAGTAAATACTTTAAATTCTTTTTGTATATCATATACATTTGAGATTTATAGAACTTAGCATTATCTAGAGGCATTACTCCGCAGATTCGTTGGTAAGTCACATTACGTGGCTTCTTTTTTTACTTTTTGTTACCTAAGTCGGACTTATATATGAGGGATTACGACCCCTTTCAAGATTAGTCGTAGCTAGGGTCACCATATATGCCATCAACTTAAGGAATTCCTTGTTCCAAAAAATGAACTGAATTTTTGTAGACAACTATGGAAAATAATATTGTTAATTTGAGTTATAAAACAACGGTATTGGATTCTCTTATCCACTGTAGTTGAATTAGCTTAACTCATGTAATCGTTTCGTTGCAGAGTGGACAGTAAGCCTATGAAATGAAACTAATTTATTCTTATAGATGACTCCGTAGATACCGTAAGGAGTAGGTGAAAGTCTCAACAATTCTTCTCTGTTTTTTATGTCAATGATTTTTGCATCAATACCTAATTGGCTTGCTGCCTTAACAACATTATTGGTCGATACATCTACAAATGGACACTGCTGGGTACGGATAATTGTTAAGTCTTTAAAAAGCTTAAGGCGCTCATCCCAATTTTTCGGAAAATAGGGGTCAGGTGAATGTCCGAATTTGTAAACAAGTAACTCAAATCCATAAGGGGCATGATCTATTTCTATAAAATTATTCTTTATAAAAACGTCTTTACCTGGAGTCCAAGAAGTGTTTGGGTTTGTAATTACAATAACGCCATCTTTATTTTGCGCCTTAGCATCTTGAATGCTTTTATGAATCAATTTTGAGGCATACCCTTTTCCAGTAACATTTACCCATAAGCAATGGATCACGAAATAATTTTCACCATATACAACTCTCGAAGAATATTCAATAGGTGTATACTCAATAAACCCGGCTGGCTTGTTATTCTCCATTATTTTTATATACTTTAGCCCTTCATTAAAACTCTTCATAAGCCATTTGTTTTTATTCATGTAACCTGTTGATGTTGGCTTGCTGCGAAGACAATAACAACCTCCGTTATTTATATTCTCCTTGTTGATCTCTACTAGCTCAATTTGTTCCAATGTATTTCTCCCCCTGCAACTCTTCGATATTCATATTCATCCATTCTGTTCTTTAAGGAAATAATAAATATTTATATTTTTAGTAAATTCTGACAAAATAAGCTTATCATAGGTTGCTTCTATTGAAAACAGATAGCTTTTCCCAATCCTTTTTGTCGTGTTTAGAATATGACTTTTTACACTGCTGTACAGAAAAAAATTTCTTTATACTTAGTGCTGTGTGATTCGACATAGGTCTTTGGGCTGAGTTTAGAATCCGTCATGCGGTTGATGTGGATTGGAAGGATAAAATTTACAATTACAAAAGAGTGAAGGGAATATAAGGAAGGGAGAATTGCGATTTATAGAAATTATGTAAGTAAGACTTTTTTCTTATTACAAAGGGATGGGAGGAATGACGGTGGGGTCGTGGATTCGCTTTTCTTTAAAAAATGTAGGTGTTGTCTTTCTTGCGATGATTTTTATTGTTGTTGGGGGAATGTATTCTATTAAAACAATAGAGATGGAAGAAATGCCAAACGTTGATATTCCGTATATGGTTGTGCAAGTCCCTTATATGGGTGCCACGCCAGAGCAAGGGTTAAATGATATAGGAAAGCCGCTAGAAACTGCATTTTCTAGTATTCAAAAGCTTGATAATTTATATATTGAGGCTCATAGCAACATGGTAGTCGCTATTTTAGAATTTGATATGGCCAGGAAGATGGATGAAGCTGAAAAAGATGTGACGAGTACTGTGGCATCTCTAAAATTACCAGAGGATGCAGGGAAACCTGTCGTTATGAAGGATGGCCCTTCGCAGATGCCGATATTTACTTTCGCGCTTTCTTCAGACAATGCTAAGCAAGCGGATATTTCACAATACGTGAACGAGCGAATTAAACCAACTTTGTCTACTGTTGAAAATATCGGCAAGGTGGATGTGTCAGGTGAAACCGAAAAGCAATTATCTATTAAGCTTGATGTTGAAAAAATGAACGAAAAAAAGATTACGTATGACATAGTGAAGCAAGCGCTTTTAGCACACAATTTTTCTTTTCCAGCGGGCCAGGTGAGTATGAATGAAAAAACATTAAATGTTCAAGCTGATTACAAACTTAAATCGCTTACTGACGTCAACGATGTGAAAATAGCAGTGCCAGGTGCTGGGGGAGTACAAATTGTTAAATTGTCAGATGTAGCAACTGTAGAGTATGGAAGTAAAACAGAAACTGTATATACGAGATTAAAGGACACGCCTGCAGTTCTTGTATCTGTTAAAGCGCAGCCAGGAGCTAATGCGGTGGAAGTGGTCAAACAAATGAACGAAAAACTATCTGATCTACAATTACCAGAGGGTTATAAACTGACAAAGTTGTATGACAGCTCAAAGCAGGTAGAAAAATCAGTTAATAGCATGCTTAGAGAAGTATTGCTAGGTACATTGTTTGCTGTCATTGTGACATTTGTATTTTTACGTAATATAAGAGCTACAATTGTAGCTGTGCTATCAATTCCGCTGTCTGTTTTAGCGGCGATGATTACGATGAAGTATTTACACTTTAGTTTGAATATGATGACGCTAGCTGGTATTGCAGTAGCTGTTGGCCGGGTAATTGATGATTCTATCGTAGTCATTGAAAACATCTACCGCAGAACGTTAAATAGCGCAAAGCGTGATGCGAACATGGTGTTAGCAGCTGCTAAAGAAGTTGGCGGTGCGGTTACATCTTCAACAATTACGACTATGGCTGTATTTGGTCCACTTTCATTTGTTCCGGGAATTGTTGGCAAGTACTTTGCTCCGTTCGGAATTACAGTTATTGTTGCACTTGCTTTTTCTTTGCTTGTTTCGTTAACGGTTGTTCCGTTGCTTGCTAAATTTTTCTTGCTGCGTTTGAAACATAAGGAGCCGAAAGAAACAATATTGCAGAGAACATATCGGCGTGTGCTGAGCTGGACGATTCAGAAAAAGATGATTACACTTTTTCTCGCTCTTGTCGTGTTTGTTTCATCTTTAGGACTTGTGCCACTGATCCCGAAAAATTTTTTACCAGAAGAAAAGGCGGCTTCATATAATCTGACAGCAGATCTACCTGTTGGAACATCGCTTGATAAAGCGAATGGTGTAGCTAAAGATATGGAAAGTATTCTTAGTAAACAAGTGAGTGTGAAAAGCTATCAAACGATTGTTTCGGGAGAGAAAATTCGTTTGTCTATTGATTTGAAGGATGATATGACGAAAGAAAGAATAACGACTTTTGAAAAAGATGTAAAAGAAAAGATGAAAAATCTAGGAACGGGTATCGAAACAGCTTTGACACCGATTGGTATAACAGGAGGAGGAAAATTTGTTCTTATTGTGGAAGGTGGAAACGCTAAGGATTTGGAGACTGCCGGGAATAAGATTGTAGAGAAGGTAAAGGATATAAAGGGCTTATCGAATGTGAAAACAAATTTATCTGCTGTAAAACCGCAACTTAATTTGTCAATTGATGAAGAAAAAGCAGCGGAAAAAGGTTTGAATCCGATGATGATTGCTGCTTTTGTAAGAGGGAATATTGCTGGTGAAAGTGTTACGACAGTCCAATTAGACGGAAAAACGACTTCAGTGAATCTAGGATTGAAGAATGATAATTTTACATCTGTTGAAAGCATTACGAATCAAATGATTATGAGTCCTACTGGGCAACAGGTAAAATTGTCGGATGTAGCCACTCTCTCTGAAGCACCGGGTCCTACAGCTTTGTATCGCTTAAATCAGCAAGAATATGTACAAGTAAGTGCAAGATTTACAACGGATAATGTATCTGGTGTGCAAGCTGAGGTAGATAAACGTTTAAAAGAGCTAGATTTGCCAAAAGGTATTAAGTATCGCTCAGCAGGACAGTCACAAGCTATGAGTGAAGGGTTCCAAAATATGATTATTGCTATGGGGATTGCTGTTGTACTTGTCTTTGTTGTAATGCTAGTGACATTTGGAAATGCAATGGCTCCGTTTGCAATTCTATTTTCTTTACCATTTCTTTTTACAGGTGGTTTGCTTGGCTTATACCTTACGAAAGAACCTTTAGGTATGCCGACATTGGTTGGATTTCTTATGTTAATTGGAATTGTTGTGACGAATGCTATTGTGTTGATGGATCGTGTTATGCAAAATGAAAAACAAGGAATGGCTATAAAAGAAGCTTTATTAGAAGCGGGAGTAACAAGGCTTCGTCCGATTTTAATGACAGCTCTTGCTACAATAGGTGCACTTACACCGCTAGCATTGTCAACCGAGGGAGGACTTATTTCTCGTGCTCTTGCTATCGTTGTTATTTCTGGCTTACTAACATCTACGCTTTTAACATTAGTCATAGTCCCGACTGCATATTATGTGATGAGTAGGTTGAAATGGAATTTTACAATGAAAAACAAAGCTTCGAAGGTGAAAAAAGAAACAGCATAAAAAACTAAGGGAGCAGGAGAAAGTATTCTGTTCCCTTAGTTTTTATAACTAGAGAGGATAGCTTCATGAAACTATATAGGCGATAGAATCGGTTGTTGCTATTTGGTAGATTAGTTTGGAAAAGATTTTAGGTTAACAATGAAGTGAAAACATGTATGAAGAAAAAATAAAAAACATGTTGATTTTGTGAGAATAAGTGTGTAATATAGTAAAGGTCGCTGATGCGAAAGAGCAGAAAGCGAAAATGAAATAAAAAACTTAGTTGACATTGAATGACTGAGATGTTAAGATAAGGAAGTCGCAATTGAGCGGCGGATGAGTTCTTTGAAAACTGAACGAAACAAACAACGTGAAACGTCAATTTTTATTTATGATGCTAGACAAACACTTTATTGGAGAGTTTGATCCTGGCTCAGGATGAACGCTGGCGGCGTGCCTAATACATGCAAGTCGAGCG
>NZ_FOLV01000078.1 GCF_900112415.1 Bacillus sp. 491mf | reverse complement strand
GTTTCGGCTCTGATCTTGTCTCGCTCACAACGTAATTCCTCCTCAGCGGCTGCCCATCTATAGAGGTCATCCGCACGATAAAATGGTATCCTTATATTTCCATTTTATCGTAATCGTCGTAATTAGGCAAGCTCCGTATTTGGTACCCAAATACACGCTTGGTCATGCTAAGCATGACACCCCCCAGCCCCCTTAAAAGGGGGAGTTAATACCTTGGACCTTGTCCAAACCTACAAGGGGAACTTTCCCCCTTGACCCCTTTATAAAACACCCCCAACCCCCTCAATATTGAGGGGGCTCCCTCGCCGGTTGGCAGGGTCAAAAGGGTACCTTTTGACAATCCAAGAGGGTCGCATAGTGAGTGTGTCAACTCCTTATCCTCCCGTACCCTTTCGGGCTCGGTCCGGTACCGTTGACACACGTCATGCAGCTACCTCTTATCTATTTCTTTATTTCTAAATAAAGTATGACAACCACACTTTACTTTTGGAGCTATTCAAGAAAAATATACTTTATAATCTCAGTTTTATAGTTTTTGGTATTTGATAAAGTAAAATTAAAATTTAAATAAACAAAAAAAAGAACCTTGCATGAGCAAGATTCTAAAAAAATAAAGGAAAGCGTAAATTTATACCTTCAGCAAACCCTTAAAATTAGAAAGATAAACAAACTATTAAGAACGAGTAAATTGTAAAATTATAAGTTTAGAATTTCTTACATCTTCGTCATTACTTAATATATATCCAATCTCAGCGTTTTTTCTGTCTTTACTATGTTGACTAATTTGAAAACTACCAGGTGACTTGTTAGTAACCATTAAACTATGCCATTTTCGTCCTGTTGTATCATTTTTATATTGAATAACGTCACCAACATTAGCAACTCCCTCTAATGCTTTTGGACTATATGTTTCATAAGATGAAACACCTCTAGAAGTCCAATATGTATAAAAACCTTCTACAACAGTCCATGATTGTGTTGCTTTAAAATTCATTCTATTACCATTACCATTAGGAATACCAACACAATACCAATAAGTATTTCCATCTAATATTGTTGGAGTTGAATTATTTATTCCATCAGGTTTATTCATCCATTTACCACCTGCAAGTACAGCTTGTGAAACAAAGTTTGTGCAATCTCCTCCTCCTCCAAGTCCTGGAATTGGTGAACCGCTATAATCCTCATATGAAGGATTTCTTCCTGTTGCCCATTTAACCGCATAACTAGCTGCTTGACTAGCATTATATCCACCAGATCCAAGCGCTGCCATTTTAGGGGCCCGTTTCATTTGATTTACTTTAGCTTGAGCATCTTCATTTTCTACTGTTTCTTTTATATTACCAATAGTTTTAGTTGATACATTATTCATATTAAATTTTGGATTTTCATTTTTAATTGTTGCAAATGATTTTTTGTTAGTTGAAGCGCTTTCAACCGTATATAAAGATTTCTCATGTAAATATTCAGCCGCATAAGCTAAAATAAGGTCATATTTAGGATGTTTTTCTAAATTTTTATCTTTATGGTGCATCAATTGATTAAATAAATAAGAATCCAATTCCTCACTACCCATTTTATACGATAAATTATTCTCTTTAAAGTAATTAAATAACATAGATTCAATTTCCCCAAAAGTATAATCATCTACTCTCTTCTCTTCTGCATGGGATGGGTATATCTGAATAAATAAAAATACAAATACTAAGGCGAAACTAAAAAAAACTTTACTAAATTTCATTAACACTCCTCTTTCCTAAATTATTTTTATAATACAAAAATATGATATAATAAAAACAACTTGTAAGTAAAGGGTTTAATGATAATTTTTGTAATTAATTCCTAATATTCTCGTTTTCTATATTAAAAAAACATACTAAAACACTATATATATTAATATTGAGAGGAGTATTATAAAAAATGAAAAAAAAGGGAAAAATTGTTTTTATTTTAATGCTTTGTTTTATAAGTGGATTAATAATATTTTTAAATCGTACAACTGAATCTAAAATTCCTGATTTCCCTGTACCAGTTCAAGCAAAATATATTTCTAATTTAGAAAATAAAGATTATCAATATAATGGAACATGTTTTTCTAACGGTTTATCTTTAGGATATAGCTTGCATATTAGATTAGCTGGTTGGATAGAAGAAAAAGAAGGAGAAAAAGGATCTATGATTAAATATAAAAAAAACAAAAGAACCGTTATCTTAATTCAAGGAGAAAATAAAATTTATTTGTATGAAGATTTAAATGATTAACTATAATCTAAAACATATATATAAAATCAATATAACATCCCATTATTCATAGCCAAAAAAGGCTTACTCTTTATCTATTTTTAGATAAAGAGTAAGCCTTTTTTCCATTATTAAATTCTAATTTATTTACCAAATAGACGACTCCAAAGTGATTTCTTCTGTTCTGAAGCTGCTATTAAACGCTTACTATCTTGTATTTCTCTTAGTACTTGCATTAATTGAACATCTCTTTGTTCTTCTCTTATTATCCTTTGAGCATCAGTTTCCTGTAAAAATTTACTTTGTTGATCCAATCTTTGAATTAACTCTAAATTAAGTTGTTCTAATCGTTCTATACGTTCTATTAATGCTTGTATGTGTTCTGTATCTGATACGCTATCTGTAGCAACAGTTGCTATCTCATTTTCTCCAACACTTGTCATTGCTAGATTTATAGCCTGTTCTAGTGTTACGTTCTTCTTATTCATAGCTGTTACTAGTCGCTCTATAGTTGCTACGTCTTTATGATAAAAGATTCTAGAATTATTGTTGCCGCGCTCGAAAGGATACCCGGCTTCCTCCAGGGCAAGGCAATATTTACGTAAAGTACTTGAGCCAATCCCTAAGTTCTTCGCTACCTCGGATCCCCAATAAGTTTGAGCCATGTTTTGTCCTCCCTCTGTTCTAAGCTGTTCTTCAGTTGCTATATAGTGTTTTCCTTCTTTAAAAAGGTAACACCTTCTTTTTTAAATTTAAAGAGAAGTTTTTCAATCATTTTTTAAAATTATCCAGAGTAAAATACAGTAATCTGACTCCTTTTTTATACAAGATTTTATACAAATTTCTGTACCAAAACAGTTAAAATCAAACACAATAAACCGCATTAAATCAGTATTGTATAAAATCTTGCATAGAATGCTAAAAAGAAAAAACGGACAAACCTTTGATGTCATTAGGTTTTTCCGTTTTTTCTTGCTACCGATAATGTTACGTTATGTTAACCTCACATGTATGAGATATACATTTTAATTTCCTCTAAGAGAATATGATAAAATGGAACAAAAAGGAAAGTAGGAAATTGTATTATGAAACAAAAAACAAGCTGTACTGATTGTGGTTCAACTAATCTTAAAGAAGGAAAAGTTGGTTATGCAGCTCATGCTTATGTTTGTGAAGATACACCTTCTACTATTTTTAATGGCGGATCTCGTTCTAAATTATTAACTACCTTTTGTTTAGACTGTGGGGTAGTTCAATTTTTTAAAGTTGAAAATCCAAAAGCATTTAAAAAGTAATATTAATGAATTGACTTTCGATAATGATGCGTTATGTTAACCTCGTATGTATAGGATATTCATTAATCAAAACAAGTGTAATCTTGAAATAACGGCAGCATATAAAAAGATTATTTACGTGGTTTATTAAAAAATATTGCGATAACTAATAACAATACTCCTATTATTGAAATTAAAGATGAAAAGTTATTCATTCCCTTTTCCCCCTTTTATTACGATGATAACAAAAAGGTGGTTAAATTTGTAAAATAGATTCCATTTACTTCTGATAACGATAATTATGTAAATCAGCTGTCCATATAGACAGCTGATTTTATTTTTTTGTTTAGCGTGGTATTTTTCCAAAATGCTAGCGTTACCTCATTTTAAACTTTAATGTTGAGAATACGATAAAATTAAGGGAAACCTAATTCTTTATGGATTTCTCCCATTCTTGTAGAAGAGCTTCATTAGTTTAATAAATTTACTTAGTTAGCACCGAATAATAAAATTTTGCATCTTTTAATGCAGTGTTCAATTCGATAGAAGCTGTAAACGTAGCATATAATGCTATACCTGCAAATATAACAAAAATTGCACGGCCTCTTTTAAATGTTTGCTTGTTCTTCTTGTAGAAAATTAGTGCTATTAAAACAATAATCAAAAAGTAGGATACGTATAATATCATTTCAAATATGTTCCTTCTAATATCCCTAACAGCAGTTCTGAAATGTGCCAAATTCTCGGTATTATCCTTATTTTCTTGGAGCGTAACTAAGTTGTCTCGATAACCAATTTTCCAAGTGAAATTGGTTTGTTCCTCTATCATAGTGTATTGATAACCACCAGCTTTTTCTTTGTCTATAACTAATGGCGAACTTGCATACACATTTGAAACAAGAAAAGTAAAAAATGTAATAATCATAGAAAATAGCACCAAAAGCTTCTCTCTCAAAGTATTTCCACCTCCCTCAAGTTATATATTACTACAATATTTTAGTAAATTTACTTGATATTACCAAAAAGAAAATTCAATTATTTTACAATTATTTATGAGAATTCAAATCATTTTTTTTCGTTTTGATCTTGTCCTTTGGTCTTCCATTGCTTTTTGTTTGGAGTGCTGGCTCGTCGTGTGGGGGCGAGACCCCACGGTTTAAAACGTAGCGTTATAACGAATAAGAGCAAGTCTAGGACGAATAATCTAGCGGTTCGGCTCGTATACTTGCTAGTCCAAGCCGAGAACCATTGCATTGCTTTTTGTCCTTCGGCTTGGCGAGAAAAACACACGAGCCGAAAAAAGTTTTGCAAGGACAACATTAAAAAGAAAAGGCAATAGCCTTTAGGTGAGGATTAACGAACCGACTTTTTGATGTTGAGGGTGGAGATTTTTGAGTGGGTTTCTCAAAAATACGACCTGTTCCTTGCGGAACTTTTAGCCTTTATATATAGAGTGAGAAGAGAGAGAGTTTTAAAAGTGGTATAAAGGGTTGATATAACTAGGTTTATAGCGTTTTTCGTGTGTATCGAAAACAATACACATTCGTATCGAAAACAATACACACGAAAATGAGTAAAAAAATAAGATTGACTGATTGTCAATCTTAAAATAATTTATCTGGTAACTCTTTCAATATTTTCATTTTCATAGCTTTATAAAAGATTGCTTTAAGTGCTTCATTTACATTATCCTTATCTCCTGCATAAATAATGTGAGGATTTACAAATAATGAATAAGCTTTTGCATTATTTCCTTCAATGCCACTTTCAGCTTTTGCTAATATCCCTTTTTTAACCAAAGAATTTACTGAAAGACTTGTATTTGCTCGTGTTAATCCAATTTTTTTTGCAAGTCCTGAAATATTCAATGGAACTGGATTTTTTGATTTCACATCATCAACAATACAGTTAGAATTAAAAGCAATCGAAGAAACAATATCAATTAAAAATGCTTTTTCTTTAGCCGTAAAGTATTCCCTTTCCCTTAAAAATTCATAATTACTTTGCAAAATTTGAGCAAACCTCACTTTCGACTGGGGACTTTTTTTAGTACCTATGTAAAGCTCTTTGCCAGTAGCTTTAGCCATAGTTTCCATAGCTTTTTCTAATTCAACTTCTGAAACATTATTATATAACTCTCGAACTTTTTCACTTTCAATTTCTAGATCTCTTTTTCTAGCATTTCTTTCAGCTTGTCCAAAATCTACAACTTTTGTCATAAAATAATTCTCTCCCTTAGTGGAAGGAATCAACTAATCTATGCTACAATGTGTATAGAATAATATATTAGGTTGATTCCAACCTGAGTATAAAAAACCGCCTGTCCGCCAAGACATTGGGCGGTTTTTCTGTTTCTATCATAACATGAAATCTATTGTTAAATAAAACCACTCTTAAACTCTTCTAAAATGTTTTTAATCACTTAAGGTAGTTCCATCCCTATCGATGAAAAAAAAGAGCGTACAAGGAAATACAAGGGGATTAGAACTACACTTGTAGCTAATCCATATTTGAAAGCATCTATCCAAAAATACATTAACGTATCTTTTTTAACGTTCGATATTAATTGATTGCTCTGTTCCTCGACTTTTTGTAATCTTTTTTGTGCTTTTATGCTCATGTTGTGAATCTCGCGTCCCATGTCTTTCTTGATTTCTTCCATTTGTCCTTTTAGGTTGTTTTGAATGTTTTGGAGATAATACACTGTTTGTTGATTGCTTGTTTCCATCTGGCTCTTTCCACTTTCCAAAGTCTTCAGTAGAACTTCTTTGTTCGCGTTCAAGAGCTGACTTTGCTTTTCTAAAATCAAAAGCATCTCCTTCTGTATTTTCTCGCTTGTTTTCTGCATCGCCATCAATTCTTTGTTCGTTGCCATTTTCATATTGGTGTCCCTGTCCATCTGTACGCTGATGTATCCTTTCAGTAGATCCATTAACTTCTGATTTTCCTCCAGGTTCTTTTGCAACTCTTGTATAAGTTTCGTTGACTCCTCGCTCTTCACTTGATTCAATTTGTCTACTAAACTCATTTGCTATCGTACCCCTTTCGTAGTCTAAACCGAGTGTCTTCCCTCTTACAAACCGCCCTACATTAGGATGTTTAAAACTAAAATGTTGACCACGTTCTTTCACTTCAACACCAAATTTTTGTTGCAATAGTTTCTTAAAATCTTCTAGATTTGTTGTTCTCTCTTTTACATAGTCAATCGTTTGACGTAATTCATCTTTCCAAATTACTTCACCGCGTTTGGCAAGACCATATTCAGCTTGATGATAACGTTGCTTTGCTGATGGCTCTTTTACAACAGATAAATCATGCTGCTCACATAATTTATCTGATTGCTCACGTATGAAATAAAGGTTTTTCGCATTATCTACGTATTTTTTCCCTGTCTCAAGATTTACGGAATTGATGACAATGTGATTATGTATATGGTCTTTATCCGTATGCGTATAAATCGCTACCTCATGATTTTTTGCAATTTCTTTAGCTAACTCTTGCCCAATTTGATTTGCTAATTCTGGAGTCACTTCTCCTGGTTTAAAAGACTGTACAACATGATGGGCTTGTACACCGCCGTTTTTGCCCCATATTTCCCTTGTAGCTGCCATCTGACTCCTAACATACTCTACATCACAATTCACACCACAGGAGACCTCTGAGCGCTTCTCAGCGTATTTCAATAATGCATTCGTATTTTTTGTACTACCTAGCTTAATTGTTGCCATGCTTTTTCCAATCCTTTTTTGATTTGTTCTATGTTGTAATTTAATCGTTCCAATTCTTGTTCACTTACTTGTTCTCGAGAGTTGCACCACTTTGCCACTTGGTTCAAATTGGTACCAACTGCTCTCAATTCCCTCGCAATTTCAATTGCTCCTCGTCTATCAATCTTAGGTTGTCTTACTCTCACTCCTTGTGCCTTGGCTTTCACGAAAGCCGGCACACTCATTCCAACGCTATCCGCCATAAGCGTCAAGCGTTCGAACTCGTCCTCGCTCACCCGAAATTTAATTTGTTTCGGCTCTGATCTTGTCTCGCTCACAACGTAATTCCTCCTCAGCGGCTGCCCATCTATAGAGGTCATCCGCACGATAAAATGGTATCCTTAT
>NZ_FOLV01000027.1 GCF_900112415.1 Bacillus sp. 491mf | reverse complement strand
ACCCGTTCCCATACCGAACACGGAAGTTAAGCTCTCTAGCGCCGATGGTAGTTGGGACTTTGTCCCTGTGAGAGTAGGACGTTGCCAGGCAAATGAAAGACGAGTCAGCGGACTCGTCTTTTTATTTTTATCCCGTGTTTCACGTCAGTAAGTGCGCTATTTTGGGATAGCAAGCTCAATTAAGTATTAGACAGACACTTCGCCTAGAAATGATTCATACACTAAGAGTATAAAGAATGTATATATTTCGAAAAAATGTTAACGCTTATAGATGTATGTTGTCATTTCATATAGAGGGGAGGAACAGTTTATTTATCGTTGATCTAATTTTATATAGTAATGGTTAGATAGAATACGATAAATAGGCGAATAATATGGGGTATGACACAACAAAAGAAGAAGTTTGTATTGTGTGTGAGCATAAAAAGGAAAGTGGAATTCATTTGTTTACGAGTTTCATATGTGAATCATGTGAACGAGAAATGATAGAAACAAATACGAATGATCCAAAGTATATGTTTTATTTACAACAACTACGAAAGATACAAGTATCACCTTAGAAAAATACAAATTGAAAAAACGAGATAAAACCCTTTTTCTTTTTTTATGGGCCATATACAAGGATTAAAACAAAGGGAGAAAGCAAGTAGCAGTCATTTTTTTCTGCATGGTAGCAACTTGTATGTTGAAGAATTAAAATGGATTTATATAGAAAAATAGGCATATTGCCTATTATTTTTTTTTGTGAAAATCTCTGTATAATATAGAGAGAACGAATAGTAAGGAAGAGTGAATATGGATCAAAGAAAAATGCCCTTATATGAAGCACTAAAGACGTTTGCGAGCAAGAAACCTGTATCCTTCCATGTTCCGGGGCATAAAAATGGAACAAACTTTCCTCATGAAGCGCAAAAATATTTTCATGATATACTTTCTATTGATGTAACAGAACTTACTGGACTTGATGATCTGCATAGTCCATTTGAATGTATAGAAGAAGCACAGCGCTTATTAGCAGAGCTATATGAAGTACAAAAAAGTTATTTTTTAATTAATGGTTCAACGGTTGGGAATTTAGCTATGTTGTTTGCGTGTTGTAATGAACATGATATAGTTCTTGTACAAAGAAACGCTCATAAATCAATTATGAATGGTCTTAAATTAACGGGAGTGCGTCCTGTCTTTCTAGAGCCATTGATTGATGAGAAATATGGTGTGCCAGTTGGCGTACCGTATGAAACGATTGAAGAAGCAATCTTGCAATATCCACAAGCGAAAGCTCTTATTTTAACGTATCCAAACTATTATGGTATGGGCACTGATTTAGAAAAGAGTATTGCATTAGCGCATAAAAATGGTATTCCTGTTTTAGTAGATGAGGCACATGGAGCACATTTTTGTGTCGGAGAACCGTTTCCAACATCAGCGCTTGCGTATGGGGCTGATATTGTTGTGCATTCGGCTCATAAAACATTACCAGCAATGACAATGGGTTCATACTTACATGTAAATAGCTCGCTCGTTGATGAAGAAAAAGTTTCTTCTTACTTAAGTATGTTGCAATCTAGTAGTCCATCTTACCCCATCATGGCTTCTTTAGATATAGCTCGTTTTGTATTAGCGAAGATAAAAGAAGAAGGGGGTAAGGAAATTACGGCATTTACTGAGCAATTTCGCAGAGCATTAAATCGCATTCCACAACTTGCTGTTTTAGACTATCCAATCCAAGATGCATTAAAAGTAACAGTGCAGACGCGCTGTAAGCTCTCTGGATATGAATTACAACGTCTATTTGAAGAGATAGGTATGTATGTTGAAATGGCAGATCCATATAATGTTTTACTTATTTTACCGCTCCAAGTAAATGAAGCATATATAAAAGTAATTGATAAAGTGCAAGAGGCACTATGTTCATACGATGTAGAAGATAATAAACCGCGTATAAATTATCCTTATAAGAATCATTTATCTTCTTTGTCATTTACGTATAAACAATTGGAGAAATATAAGAAAAAAGTTGTGCCGCTAAGAGAAGCGTTAGGCATGATTGCGGCTGAAATGATTATACCGTATCCACCAGGGATTCCGCTGGTCATGTATGGAGAAGAAATTACATTAGAGCATATAAAGCAAATTTCTGATTTAGAAGAGACTGGCGCCCGTTTTCAAGGAGATATAAAAAATATTACTGTATACGATATATAGAGAAAGAAGGTTTTATGGATGAAGGGATTGTTTGTAACAATTGAAGGGCCAGAAGGGTCAGGGAAATCTACATTAATTACAAAATTATTGCCGTACTTTGAGAAGAAGAAGCAAAAAGTAGTGGCGACGCGTGAACCAGGTGGAATTGCGATTTCAGAAGAAATTCGGACCATTTTACATAAAAAAGAGCATACAATGATGGAAGCACGTACAGAAGCATTATTATATGCTGCAGCACGCAGACAACATTTAGTAGAGAAGGTTATGCCGGCTTTAGAAGATGATTATATTGTCATATGTGATCGTTTTATAGATAGCTCTCTTGCTTATCAAGGATATGCACGGGGACTTGGCGTTGATAAGGTATTTGAAATTAATCGTTTTGCGACAGAAGATTGTATGCCGGATATTACAATCTATTTAGATATTGAACCAGAGGTTGGCTTAGCACGTATTAGAAAAGATGATAATAGAGAGGTGAATCGTTTAGATTTAGAAAGCATGGAATTTCATAAACGTGTTCGCGAAGGGTATTTACAATTAGTAGATCGATTTGCAGATCGTATCGTTGTTGTAAATGCAGATCAACCAATGGAAGCTGTTGTAGAAGAAGTTATTCAGCTTATTGAACAAAAATTGGTATAATAGAAGAAAGTATAAAAAGTGAGGTATGGAATATGACGAAGACGTGGGAACAACTGTCTCTTCTACAACCCATTGTTGTAAAAATGTTAATGAATAGTATTGCAAAAGAGCGTATATCCCACGCTTATTTGTTAGAAGGGCCAAAAGGAACAGGTAAACTAGAAACCGCTATGCAAATGACGAAAAGCTTTCTTTGTTTACAACGAAATGGAGTAGAACCTTGCCATACATGTACGAATTGTCGACGCATTGATTCGGGCAATCATCCAAACGTATATATTGTTGCACCGGATGGCCTATCCATTAAGAAACAGCAAATTCATGAATTACAAGAAGAGTTTTCGAAAACGGGTCTAGAAGCAACGAAAAAAATATATATTATTGAGCATGCCGATAAGATGACAACAAATGCTGCAAATACATTACTTAAATTTTTAGAAGAACCAAGTAGTGACACAGCGGCAATTTTGTTAACTGAGCAAAGCCACCAAATTTTAAGTACTATTTTATCCCGCTGTCAAATTGTTACATTCAGGCCGCTTCCGAAAAATGCTTTGGTTAACCGTTTAGAAAATGAAAAAATAAGTCTTTCTTTAGGAAATCTTGCAGCGGAACTTACAAACAGTTTTGATGAGGCTCTATCATTTTGTAATGATGAATGGTTTGCACAAGCACGAACTTTAGTGATAAAATTATGTGAAGCCCTAGAGAAAGATACCACGTCTCTTTTTTTTGTTCAGGAGAAGTGGATAAAGCATTTTGGAGAGAAAGAACAACTACAGCTAGGATTAGATATGTTGCTCCTTATTTATAAGGATTTATTATATGTTCAATTGGAAGAAGAAGAGCGGCTCGTTTTTCAAGACCAAAAGGGATTATTCCAATCTTTTTCCTATTCTCAAAAGCGCATTGTATCGGCTCTTTTCAATATATTAGAAGCAAAAAATAGAATCAACGCTAATGTAAATGCGCAGCTTGTGTTCGAGCAGTTAGTGTTGCGGTTGCAGGAGGGATGACCGTTTGTATGATGTAGTAGGTGTTCGATTTAAGAAGGCCGGAAAAGTGTATTACTTTGATCCGAATCAATTTGATATCTCAGAAAATGAGTTTGCAATCGTGGAAACAGTACGAGGCATCGAATATGGAAAAGTTGTCATCACGAAGAAACAAGTTGATGAAAATGATGTTGTCTTGCCACTTAAGAAAGTGATTCGGATTGCAAATGAAAATGACCGTACAATTGTTGAAGAAAATAGACGCGCAGCAAAAGAAGCATATCAAGTTTGTCAGGAGAAAGTAATCGAACATGAGCTTGATATGAAACTTGTTGATGTGGAATATACATTTGATCGTAATAAGGTTATTTTTTATTTTACAGCAGACGGTCGTATTGATTTTCGCGAGCTTGTAAAAGATTTGGCAGCTATTTTTCGGACAAGAATCGAATTAAGACAGATTGGTGTTCGTGATGAAGCAAAAATGCTAGGTGGTATTGGTCCATGTGGCCGAATGCTTTGCTGTTCTACTTTTTTAGGGGATTTTGAACCTGTATCCATAAAAATGGCAAAAGATCAAAATTTATCGTTAAATCCTGCAAAAATCTCAGGGTTATGTGGCCGATTGATGTGTTGTTTAAAGTATGAAAATGATGAATATGAGGCAGCGAAAGAGCAGCTTCCAGATTTAGATGAGAAGATCCAAACACCGCATGGTCTTGGTCGTGTAATCGGATTAAATATTTTAGAAAGATTAATTCAAGTGGAATTGGTAGACAAGGAACGGATAGTAGAGTATACGTTAGATGAATTAATGAATAAAGGGGTCGTTTCGAGTCAAACCACAGATTAATGAGGTGGATGCTTGTGGAGAAAAAAGATATTTTTGCAGCAGTTTCCAGTATGGAAGAGCAAATTGGACATCTCTATAAACAGTTGGGAGAGTTAAAGCAGCATCTCGCAGAGCTACTGGAAGAAAACCAACATATTAAATTGGAAAATGAAAATTTGCGGAATCGTTTTGAAGAAGTTCAGAATAAGCAGAAACAGAAATCGAATAAGCAAAAAGAAATAAAGCCTAAAATAGATATCGGTGAAGGATATGATAATTTAGCACGCCTGTACCAGGAAGGTTTTCATATTTGCAATTTGCATTATGGAAGTGTACGTAAAGAAGGGGATTGCTTATTCTGTTTATCATTTTTAAATAAAAAATAAAATTACCTTTCCAATAAATTGGAAAGGTAATTTTTTGTACATATAACCAAAATAGAAGTAATGGACGTTAGACTGTTATAAACATAGGTAAATTGTCTTAACGTTTGCTAAAATAAAGTTTGAATGATAAGGAAGGAAAGAACGATATGCAATTGTATGGAGATGAACGTTTAGATTATTTACTATCAAAAGATATGAAAATTATTCAAAGCCCATCAGTATTTAACTTCTCATTAGATGCAGTATTATTGGCGAACTTTGCATGGATGCCCATTCAGAAAGGAAATGTATTAGATTTGTGTACGGGCAATGCAGTGATTCCTCTTTTATTAAGTTCTCGTACGAAAGGAAAGATTACGGGAGTTGAAATACAAGAGCGTATTTACAATATGGGTGTTAGAAGTGTTCAATATAATGATTTAGAAGAGAGAATCCAGCTTATTCATGGAGATTTAAAACATATGCCAGAGCAATTGGGACGACATCAGTTTGATGTTGTTACATGCAATCCGCCATACTTTCAAACGCCAAAACCATCTGAGCAAAATTTAAATGAACATTTAGCAATCGCTCGTCATGAAATTATGTGCACACTAGAAGATGTTGTACGTGTTAGCAGCCAACTTGTTAAGCAAGGAGGAAAAGTTGCTTTTGTACATCGACCTGGTCGTTTGCTTGATATTGTAATGCTTATGAGAAAATATAAGATTGAGCCAAAGCGCCTTCAATTTGTATATCCAAAAGCAGGTAAAGAGGCTAATACATTATTAATCGAGGGTATTAAAGACGGGAATGCAGACTTAAAAATTTTGTCACCCCTTTTTGTATATGAAGAGAATAATAAATATACGAAGGAAATGAATGCAATTTTATATGGAGCAGAATAAACATTATTTTTATGTTGTGGAATGCGCTGATGGAAGCTACTATGCGGGATATACAAACCATTTAGATAAGCGAATCAAGGCTCATAATAGTGGAAAAGGAGCACGTTATACAAGAGCAAGACGTCCTGTTATATTAAAATACTTTGAAACTTACGAAGAAAAAAGAACTGCGATGCAGGCAGAATATCGGTTCAAGCAGCTAAAACGGAAGCAAAAAGATGAGTATATACAAAAAGGAGATTATTATGTGGCAGCAAAAAAGTTTTCAGATGAATGAGAGAGGAACATTATACTTAGTTCCTACTCCAATTGGTAATTTGGAAGATATGACATTTCGTGCAATTCGTATGTTAAAAGAAGCAGACTTTATTGCAGCAGAAGATACAAGGCAAACGAAAAAGCTATGTAATTACTTTGAAATTGAAACGCCAGTAATGAGTTATCATGAGCATAATAAAGAAGTGAGCGGGCGGAAAATTTTAGATATGTTAGAACAAGGGAAAACAGTAGCGCTTGTCAGTGATGCGGGTATGCCGTGTATATCAGATCCTGGCTATGACATTGTTGTTCAAGCAGTGGCAGAGCAGTACACAGTTGTCCCTCTTCCTGGACCAAATGCTGCACTTACAGCATTAATTGCATCAGGGTTAGAAACAAAACACTTTTATTTCTATGGTTTTTTACAGCGTCATAAAAAAGAACGTAAGGCAGAATTAGAGAAACTACGTTATATTCCAGATACAATGATGTTTTATGAGGCACCGCATCGACTAGGCGAAACTTTAGTATCTATGAAAGAGGTATTAGGGAATAGAAACGTTGCATTATGTCGTGAGCTTACGAAAAAATTTGAAGAATTTATTCGCGGTTCTTTAGAAGAAGTTATTCATTGGGCAAAGGAAAATGAAGTGCGTGGCGAATTTTGTGTTTTAGTAGAGGGTTCTACAGAAGAAGCAGTTAGCGAAGCGGCATGGTGGGAATCATTAACGGTTGAGGAACATGTCGAATACTACATAGAGGAGAAAGGCCTTTCTTCTAAAGAAGCAATTAAAGTTGTTACAAAAGATCGGAATATGTCGAAAAGAGACGTATATCAAGCATATCATGTTGAAAAAAAATAAAGCTTCTCTAAAAGAGAAGCTTTATTTTGCTGCTGCGATAAATTGTTGCAATTCAGTTAAGATTTGCTCTGCGCCTTCTGGGCTTAAAATGATTTTACCTTCAGCTAATGAAAGGTTGCTATCAGAAACTTCACCAGTTACTTGGCAAGTCATGTTTGGTTTATATTTTTTTAAGATGATTTTTTCATCATCAACGTAGATTTCAAGAGCATCCTTTTCTGCAATACCTAGTGTGCGACGTAATTCAATTGGAATTACAACGCGGCCTAATTCATCAACTTTACGAACAATACCAGTAGATTTCATAATTTGTTTTCCTCCTCATATTCTGCAAGTCTATTTTAATTCGCCATTTTTCGACAAAATACCCTATGAACATATGATACCAATCATTTACATTTCCGTCAATTCTTTAATTATAAAATTTATAAAAGTTTTGTAGATTTTCGCATCTATTTATAAATTTTAAAAATGATATAACGACCCCTTTATTTTAGGGGAGACGAGAGCAACTGGTCGTGCTTAGAAGCGCGCTCAGGTCATTTTTTATTTTGCACCGTAGCGACTTATATGTCGAAAAAGTGTATATATTTATTATATATACTAAAAAATAATAGATGTATAGAAAGATTTATTTTATTCTTAAAATTTTAATGATAGTGTCGAAATCTAGAAATGTATATTTTTTATTAATATGAGTAATAGATGATAAAGATATCGTACATACACTCGTCTTTATACGTAAGTTTTTGATATACTGTTTATAAATACATATGAGGTCATTTGGGAGGTTTAAAACAATGACAGAGGAAAATAAGACCTTTTACATTACAACTCCGATTTATTATCCAAGTGGAAAGCTTCACATCGGACATGCTTATACGACAGTAGCGGGAGATGCAATAGCACGCTATAAACGTATGCAAGGATACGATGTGTACTACTTAACAGGCACTGATGAACACGGGCAAAAGATTCAAAAAAAAGCAGAAGAATTAAATGTTACACCACAAGCATACGTTGATAACATCGTAGCGGGAATTAAAGAACTGTGGGGTAAAATGGATATTTCTTATGACGATTTTATTCGTACAACCGAGGACCGTCATAAAGAAGTTGTAGAAAAAATCTTTAAACAACTTGTTGATCAAGGTGATATTTATCTTGATGAATATGAAGGTTGGTATTCTGTACAAGATGAAACGTTTTATACAGAGCATCAACTTGTTGATCCAGTGATGGAGAATGGAAAAATAGTTGGTGGGAAGAGCCCGGATAGTGGCCATCAAGTAGAACTTGTTCGTGAAGAATCCTACTTCTTTAGAATGGGGAAATATGTAGATCGACTATTAAAGTTTTATGAAGATAATCCAAGCTTCATTCAACCAGAATCACGTAAAAATGAAATGATTAATAATTTCATTAAACCAGGGTTAGAAGATTTAGCTGTTTCCCGTACTTCTTTTGATTGGGGTGTTCGTGTACCCGGTAATCCGAAGCATGTTATTTACGTATGGGTAGATGCATTATCTAACTATATTACAGCATTAGGTTATGGAACGGCGAATGAAGAAAAGTATAAAAAATATTGGCCAGCAGATGTTCATTTAGTAGGAAAAGAAATTGTTCGTTTCCATACAATTTATTGGCCAATTATTTTAATGGCTCTTGATTTACCACTTCCGAAAAAAGTATTTGCGCATGGTTGGATTTTAATGAAAGACGGAAAAATGAGTAAATCAAAAGGGAATGTAGTAGATCCAGTGACGTTAATTGATCGTTATGGTCTAGATGCACTTCGTTATTATCTTCTTCGTGAAGTGCCGTTTGGATCAGATGGCGTATTTACACCAGAAGGATTTGTTGAGCGTATTAATTTTGATCTTGCGAATGATTTAGGAAATCTATTAAATCGTACAGTAGCAATGATTGATAAATATTTTGACGGAGAAATCCCAGCATACAAAGCAAATGTAACGGATTTTGATGAGGCTTTAGTAACATTTGCAAAAGATACACTGCAAAAAGTGGAAGATGCTATGGAAAACATGGAGTTTTCAGTAGCGCTAAGCACAATTTGGCAGCTTGTTAGCCGTACAAATAAATATATTGACGAAACACAGCCATGGGTATTAGCAAAAGATGAAAACAATCGCGAGAAACTGGCTTCTGCTATGGCGCATCTTGCAGAAATGCTTCGTCAAACAGCAATTATGTTAATGCCATTCTTAACAGAAACACCAGGGAAGATCTTTGAACAAATTGGAATTACAGATGAAGAATATAAAACATGGAGTAGCCTTTCTACAATTGGCTGCATTCCAGCTGGTACAAAAGTTGTAAAAGGCCAGCCTGTATTCCCACGTTTAGAAGTAGAAGTAGAAGTAGAATATATTAAAGAACAAATGAAAGGATCTGCTCCAAAAGTAGAAGAAAAGAAAGAAGCAGCGCCAGAGGTAGAAGAAATTACAATAGATGATTTCTTTAAAGTAGACTTGCGCGTAGCAGAAGTATTGGATGCAGAGCCTGTGAAAAAAGCAGACAAACTGTTAAAGATCCAACTTGATTTAGGAACAGAAAAACGACAAGTTGTCTCTGGAATCGCTAAATTTTACTCCCCAGAAGAGTTAAAAGGGAAAAAAGTCATTTGTGTTACAAATTTAAAACCAGTAAAACTACGTGGTGAGTTATCACAAGGTATGATTTTAGCGGGTGAAGAAAATGGAAAATTGTCGTTAGCGACGGTCGACCAAAACTTACCAAATGGTACAAAAATTAAGTAATAACGACAAAACGAGAGATGTTTCACGTGTAACATTCGTGAAGCATCTTTTTTCTTGTCGAAAATCTTTCTAAAATTTCTTTTTTTGTATCAAAATTGTAATGTAGTTGTTATTGCGGTGTTAGGAAAGTAATTTTTTCCTATGATAGAATTTATTTCAAATAAAAGGAGTTCTTATTATGTTATTCGATACGCATTCACATTTAAATGCAGAGCAATTTAAAGAGGATTTACAGGAAGTAATTGCAAGAATGAAAGAAGTAGGTGTTTCTTATACAGTTGTAGTTGGTTTTGATGAGGTGACTATCAAAAAGGCAATAGAATTGGCAGAGACATATGATTTTATTTATGCAGCTGTTGGTTGGCATCCTGTTGATGCAATTGATATGACAGAAGAACATCTAAAATGGTTGGAAGAGTTAGCGGCTCATCCAAAAGTTGTTGCACTTGGTGAAATGGGCTTAGATTATCATTGGGACAAATCTCCGAAAGAAGTGCAAAAAGAGGTATTTCGTAAGCAAATTAGGCTAGCAAGAAAGGTAAATTTACCAATCATTATACATAATCGAGAAGCAACGCAAGACATCGTAGATATTTTAAAAGAAGAAAATGCATCCGAGGTAGGCGGAATCATGCACTGTTATAGCGGCGGTGTTGAAGTTGCAAAACAGTGTGTGGAGATGAATTTTCTTATTTCATTAGGCGGTCCAGTAACCTTTAAAAATGCGAAGAAGCCAAAAGAAGTTGCGATGGAAATTCCAATGGAACAACTTTTAATCGAAACAGATTGTCCGTATTTAACTCCTCATCCGTTTCGTGGAAAACGAAATGAACCGAGCTATGTAAAGCTCGTTGCAGAGGAAATTGCAAAATTAAAAGGACTATTCTATGAAGAAGTAGCGATCAAAACAACAGAAAATGCAAAAAAACTATTCGGCATTCAATAATGAGAAGTAGAGGGGGGGGATTCCTCCTCTTTTTCTCCCTTCACCTATGTTTATCTTCAGATGAGTAACACTACTAGAAATAGTAGGAGAATGAGAATTAATAATTCTGATCTAGACAGGGAGGGTATTTTATTGTGATTGTAAATGCTAAAAGTTTATTATCCAGGTTAGAAGTGAGCAAAAAATTAGTAGTAAGATTTACGAGTGCATTAATTATTTCAGGATCTGTTGGGACAGTAGCGTATGCGGGAACAACAGATAAAATAACGATTGAAGTAGATGGACAGAAACAAGAAATTTATACACATGCGAATACTATAAGCGAGCTCTTGCAGGAAGAAAAAATTCAAGTGTCAGAAAAAGATCACATATATCCAGCACTTTCTACAAAAATTAAGGATGAAATGAAAGTAGTTGTAGAAAAAGCGAAGCCATTTATGGTTATAGTGGATGGGAAAGAGAAACAAGTACAATCAACAACAAAAACAGTAAAAGACTTGTTAGTAGAAGAACATATTGAAGTTAGTGAACATGATAAAGTATATCCTAGTTTGCATACATCGTTAGAAGGTACGCAAAAAATTATGATTCAAAAAGCATTCCCGGTTACATTACACGTTGGCGGTCAAGAACAGCAAGTGTGGTCAACTTCGACTACTGTCGCTAACTTTTTGAAAGAACGACAAGTGTCACTAAGTGAAATGGATAGAGTAGAACCAGCCTTACAGGAAGTGATGCAGCAAAATATGAAGGTCAAAGTGGTTCGAGTAGAAAAAGTAAGCGATGCAGTGGAAGAACCAATTCCCTTTACTGAATTGAGACAAGAAGATTCTTCACTCCGTAAGGGGACAGAAAAAGTAATTCAAGAAGGAATAGAAGGAAAAAAGAAGAAAGTATTTGCAGTCATAAAAGAGGACGGGAATGAAGTTTTAAGAAACTTACAGAAAGAAGAAATCGTACAAGAAGAAAAAAATCGCATTGTAGCTGTTGGTACAAAAGAAGAAGAGTCTATTTTAGGTGATGTAGGGGGCGCAGTTGCCAACGAATTTTATGTGGAAGCAACAGCTTACTCACCGTACTGCGGGGGATGCCAAGGTGTAAGTGCAGGGGGCTATAATTATAGGGAAAATCCAAATATGAAATTAATTGCAGTAGATCCGCGGATTATTCCTCTTGGAACAAAGGTATGGGTAGAGGGATACGGACATGCAGTTGCTGGTGATACGGGCGGAGCGATTAAAGGGAATCGTATTGATGTTCTTATGCCAACAGAATCACAGGCTGAAGTTTGGGGAAGAAAACGAGTGAAGATTAAAGTGTTACAATAATAGGGTAAGCAGAGGGATTTTTTCTCCTCTGCTTTTTAAATTGTATGAACTAGGAAAATAATAATGGAAAAGTAGGCGTTTTTTTGTTTTACTAATTAGAGATGTGAAATGAGTGTGGAGGAAGTTATGAAGATTAAAGAAATAATTGTTGTAGAAGGTAAGGATGACACGGTTGCCATTAAGCGTGCAGTAGATGCAGATACAATTGAAACGAACGGTTCGGCAATTGGAGATCATGTAATTGAACAGGTGAAATTGGCGCAACAAACACGAGGTGTTATTATTTTTACAGATCCTGATTACCCCGGGGAACGCATTCGTAAAATTATTTCTGAGAAAGTGCCAGGATGTAAACATGCCTTTTTACCGAAAGAAGAAGCATTAGCGAAGCGAAAGAAGGGCGTTGGCATTGAGCATGCGTCTAACGAATCGATTAGACGCGCTTTGGAAAGTTTACATGGGGAGATGGAAGAGTACACGAGCGAAATTCATTGGATTGACTTAGTAGAAGCGGGGCTTGTTGGTGGAGAAAAAGCAAAGAGCCGCAGAGAACGAATGGGTAAGCTATTAAAAATCGGTTATACAAATGCAAAACAGTTACATAAACGTTTGCAAATGTTTCAAATTTCAAAGCAGGATTTTGCAAAAGCGTATAAGCAAGTATTACAGGAGGAAAAGAAATGAAAGATATCGCAACGCCAAATCGTACGAAAGATATTGTTGAAAAGTATGGATTTTCATTTAAAAAGAGTTTAGGGCAAAACTTTTTAATTGATACAAATGTATTAAATCGGATTGTAGATCACGCGGAGATTGGATCTGAGAGCGGGGCAATTGAGATTGGGCCTGGTATTGGAGCATTAACAGAACAACTGGCAAAACGTGCTAAGAAGGTAGTGGCGTTTGAAATTGATCAACGTCTTTTACCGATTTTAGAGGAGACATTAGCGCCTTATGATAATGTAACGGTAATTAATAAGGATATTTTAAAAGCTGATGTAAATACAGTATTTCAGGAGCAGTTTGAAGAAGGCCAAGACGTAATGGTGGTAGCAAACTTACCATACTATGTGACAACACCAATTTTATTTAAGCTATTGGAAGAACAATTACCAGTGCGTGGCTTTGTTGTGATGATGCAAAAAGAAGTAGCAGATCGCTTAGCGGCTCGTCCAGGAACAAAAGATTATGGTTCGTTGTCAATTGCCATTCAATATTATACAGAACCAGAAACGGTGATGACGGTTCCGCGTACAGTATTTGTACCACAGCCAAATGTTGATTCAGCGGTTATTCGTTTACTAAGACGTCCAAAACCGCTTGTGGAAGTAAAAGATGAAGCGTTCTTCTTTGAAGTAGTGCGTGCTAGCTTTGCGCAGCGACGTAAAACATTAATGAATAACCTATCTAATAATTTAAATGGTTTTCCAAAGGATAAAGTATTACTTGAACGTATACTAGCGGAGGTTGAAATTGATCCGAAGCGAAGAGGCGAAACTTTATCTATCGAAGAGTTTGCAAAGTTAAGCAACGCTTTATTTTTGCATAAAATGTAAAAGGTAGCTCGTTTCGAGCTGCCTTTTTTGTCACCTTTTTCCTATAAGTTCATAGGCTAAAACAGAACGTAGTGAGTTATATGTCCCTACGAGTTTGGAGGTAAAAGGATGGCTGTACACGTTGGAGATTTAGTGGAGAGAAAGTCTTATAAGCGTGACCTTCTTTTTCGAGTAACAGAAATAAAAGACACGATAGCAATTTTGTTTGGGGAAGAATTTCGGCTCGTAGCAGATGCACCGATAGAAGATTTAGTTCTTGTCGATCAACGGGATTATACGAAAAGAGTGAAACAGGAACGAGAAACAATGGAAAAGACATATCGCTTATTTCAACAAGATTATGTATTAATGAGAGAGCGGCAAGAATATCAGTCAACAGGCGGCTATGCAAGTGAAGTAAATTATTTTCAAATGCCAGGTAAAGTGCTTCATCTTGATGGAGATCCTTTATATTTAAGGAAGTGCTTAGATTTATATACGAAAATAGGTGTGCCTGTACAGGGAATTCATTGTAAAGAAACGGAGATGCAAGAGAAGGTTTTAGATTTAATTGAGCATGCTCGTCCTGACATTTTAGTAATTACTGGGCATGATGCTTATACAAAATCAAAGGGAGAAATGGGAAATTTAGCAGCTTATCGTCATTCTAAGCATTTTGTACAGGCTGTACGTACAGTACGGAAAAAGTATCCTTCATTAGATCACCCAGTTATTTTTGCTGGGGCGTGTCAATCGCATTTTGAGGCTCTTATTCGAGCCGGAGCAAATTTTGCAAGTTCTCCGTCACGCATTAATATTCATGCGTTAGATCCAGTGTATGTTGTAGCAAAAGTGAGTTTTACATCTTTTATGGAACGAGTTAATGTTTGGGATGTGGTGCGCAATACAATAACTGGTGAGAAGGGACTTGGCGGAATTGAAACAAAGGGGATTTTACGAACAGGATTGCCCTTTCAATATTATGAAGAGTGAGCAAGGTAAGCATTTACCTTGCTTTTTATGTACGCGCTTTTTGAGATTTGGATAAAAAAGTATAAGAACGTACAGACTATATGTGTATAACTTGTATTTCTATACTTTCCATCCCAATTACAGCGAGGTGTAGCACGATATGTCAAAACGTTTAGACGAAATTAAAAGTGCACTGGACCATCATCTTGGTCAGAGGCTTATGCTAAAAGCGAATAGTGGAAGAAGAAAAACGATAGAAAGATCTGGTGTGTTGGCAGAAACATACCGTTCGGTTTTTGTCGTTCAACTTGATCAACAAGAGGATACATTTCAGCGTGTTTCCTATAGTTATGCAGACGTATTAACAGAAACTGTTGAGCTTACGTTTTATGATGCACAAGATAATGAAATCATGTTAGGTGAACAATCTGTTTAAGGATGGGGCTTGTTTAATTACATATATTTTCCGGATTTGAAGAAATTCGTAGTGTCACATACTAAATGTACCGTAGCGATAAAGGGGGACTTGCATTGAGTAGACGAAGAGGAGTCATGTCAAATAAATTTAAAGAAGAGCTTGCAAAAGAGCTTGGATTTTACGATGTCGTGCAAAAAGAAGGATGGGGCGGAATTCGTGCGAAAGATGCTGGTAACATGGTTAAACGGGCAATTGAGATTGCAGAGCAGCAATTGATGAAACAAAATCAGTAACAGTGAGATACTTCTATGCTACGGTAGCCGAGGGGATATTCCTCGGCTTTTTGCACGCGAAAAAGTTGTATTCGTATTATATAAGTAGTTTCATTCTTGATGCTTTTCGTTATAATTAGGAAAGTGTCATCGTTCTACTATAAATTTATGGTAAAATAAACGATAAAAGATTGAGTACATAGAGTAGGTGAATAGATTGAAGCTACTAGTTAAAGCACCAGCGAAAATTAATTTGTCGTTAGATGTACTAGGGAAAAGACCGGACGGCTATCATGAAGTTAAAATGATTATGACAACAATTGATTTAGCAGATCGGTTAGAACTAACAGAGTTATCTGAAGACCGGATTGAAATTGTATCTCATAACCGTTATGTCCCAGACGACCAAAGAAATTTAGCTTATCAGGCGGCAAGATTGTTAAAGAAACGTTTTCAAGTAAAAAAGGGAGTGTCTATTGCAATTGAAAAAACGATTCCGGTTGCAGCGGGCTTAGCAGGTGGAAGCAGCGATGCAGCTGCAGCATTAAGAGGTCTGAATCAATTATGGAATCTCGGACTTACAATTGATGAACTTGCGAAACTAGGTGCCGAGATTGGATCGGATGTATCGTTTTGTGTATACGGCGGAACTGCCATTGCAACGGGTCGAGGTGAGAAAATCGAACATATAAAGACACCTCCTTCTTGCTGGGTCATTTTGGCCAAACCACATATTGGTGTTTCTACAGCTGATGTATATGGGAATTTACAATTAAATCGTGTAACACATCCAGATGTAAATCGTATGGTTGAAGTAATTCAAAATGGTGATTATGAGGGAATTTGTCATGCTGTTGGCAATGTGTTAGAAGATGTAACATTTTCAATGCATCCTGAAGTGGCACATATTAAAGCTCAGATGAAACGTTTCGGTGCAGATGCGGTTTTAATGAGCGGTAGCGGCCCAACTGTTTTTGGTTTAGTTCGTCATGATTCACGCATGCACCGTATTTATAACGGGTTAAAAGGATTTTGTGACCAAGTATACGCAGTTCGTTTATTAGGAGAGCGAGAAGGTCTTGAATAAAGGCGTATAATAAGTTATGATTTGTTTAAAATATTCGTAATTTGAGGTGAGAGCATGAAGATTAGACGAAGTACAAGGTTAGTCGATATGACTTATTATTTGCTTCAAAACCCTCGTCAGTTAGTTTCTCTCACTTTTTTTGCTGAACGGTATCATTCTGCTAAATCTTCTATTAGTGAAGATTTAGTCATTATTAAACAAACGTTTGAACAACAAGGGGTCGGCACATTACAAACGGTACCAGGTGCAGCAGGAGGAGTGAAATATATCCCATATATAAGTCAGGAGGAAGCAAAGCAAATTATTGATGAGCTTTGTAATTTATTTGAGAATCCTGATCGTATTCTTCCGGGTGGTTATTTATATATGACGGATCTTTTAAGTAATCCGCGCTATATTAATGGTGCAGGGCGACTTTTTGCTTCTGTATTTGCAAGGCAGTCAATTGACGCTGTTATGACAGTTGCAACAAAAGGGATTCCTTTGGCATATGCAGTAGCAAATTATTTAGATGTTCCAGTCGTAATTGCTAGAAAAGATAATAAAGTAACAGAAGGCCCAACAGTAAGTATTAATTATGTATCAGGCTCTTCTAAGCGTATTCAAACGATGACATTAGCAAAGCGTAGTCTTCCTGAAGGTGCGAACGTATTAATCATTGATGATTTTATGAAGGCCGGCGGAACAGTGCAAGGCATGATGAGTATGCTTGAGGAATTTAATGCAAATGTTGTTGGCATTGGCGTTTTAGTGGAATCAAGTGATATTGAGGAAAGACTTGTAGATAACTTTGTTTCGTTAATTCGCTTGTCTGAAGTAGATGTGAGAGAAAAGACGATTCAAGTGGAAAAAGGAAATTATTCTTTAAGTCCATTTACTGATATGATTGTAGAAGTTGAATAAGATAAACAATCTTCTTATATAGGTTGTTTTCAAGAAGATCTTGTTCGTCAGAGTGAGGAAAAGATAAAGCGGCTGCTTTATCTTTTTTTATACTAATGGATAACAAGATTTTACGAATTGACTACTTTGTCACATTATTTACGAGCAGTAAGTTTTAGCAGGAGGTAAGCTCCCAAATTTGGAGGCTTACCTTCTGCTAAAACAATAGGCTCCTTGTTAGAGCCAATTTGTGAAAGTAGGATAAAAAATATAAAAGGGTGGGGAACGATGAAGGTAGTTCAAGCAAATGGGGTGCCGCAGGCAATTGGTCCATATTCACAAGGTATGATTGTAAATAATATGTTTTACAGTTCTGGACAAATTCCTTTAACAGTAAATGGTGAAGTTGTGGCTGGAGATATAAAGGACCAAACAGAGCAAGTGTTTCAAAATTTAAAGGCGGTATTAACAGAAGCAGGAGCATCGTTTGAGACGGTGGTAAAAACAACTGTATTTCTAAAAGATATGAATGATTTTAATGCGGTAAATGAAGTATATAGTACATATTTTTCTACGAATAAACCGGCACGCTCTTGTGTACAAGTAGTGAGATTACCAAAAGATGTATCCGTTGAAATTGAAGTTATTGCCCTTGTAAAATAAGAAATTGTAAGCGTTAACGTGTATTTATTTATATATTTCATTGATATAAAAATTTTTATCTTAAAAATTTTTGAAAAATTGAAGGAAAAATAGAACATTTGTGGAATTTATAGAAACATATCGCTTATTTAGAAAAAGGGTGGTGAACACAAGATGGAAGTGACTGACGTAAGATTACGCCGTGTAAACACAGAAGGCCGCATGAGAGCGATTGCCTCTATTACACTAGACCACGAATTTGTTGTTCATGATATTCGTGTAATTGATGGCAATAATGGATTATTTGTAGCAATGCCAAGTAAACGTACTCCGGATGGAGAGTTCCGTGACATTGCTCATCCAATTAATTCTAATACTCGTTCTAAAATTCAAGATGCGGTTTTAACTGAGTATCACCGTTTAGGCGAGTTAGAAGAAGTTGAGTTTGAAGAAGCTGGAGCTTCGTAAAATTCGAATAAGAAGAGCTCTAAAAGAAGAGCTCTATAATTTTGGCAAACTCCTGTAAATATTTACAGGAGTTTGTTGTTGTTTTCATATATTTTATACATCAATTTTGATTGTTCAACATACAAGCAGCGGCTATGCATAGCCAGATGCTCTCGCCCGTCTAAAAAGAAAGAGGATTTTTACATCATTTTCAAAATTTATACCTATAATAGCTACCTCTATTTTTTATGAAAAAGGAATAGTATAACGTATTTCATAAAAAGATATGAAATACTAAAACATTACATAAAAGTTATGGTAAAATTTAATAGTTATAAGGTGTTTCTTGAAATGTATGGTTATTTAGGATAATATTTTTAATGGATAAATAGGTTGCGATGGAGGGTCTATATGTCGAAAAGATATGCAGTGATTCTTGCAGCAGGAAAAGGCACACGTATGAAGTCAAGTTTATACAAAGTGTTGCATTCTGTATGCGGGAAACCGATGGTACAGCATGTAGTTGATCAAGTCTCTCAGCTAGAAGTGCAGAAACTTGTTACGGTTGTTGGACACGGCGCTGAAAAGGTACAAGATCAATTAGGAAGTGCGAGTGAATTTGCATTGCAAACGGAGCAGTTAGGAACAGCACATGCTGTTATGCAAGCAACTGACGCACTGGGGAACGAGAATGGAACAACATTAGTAATTTGTGGTGATACACCTCTTATTACAGCAGAAACAATGGAAGCATTATTAAAGCAGCATGAAGAATCAGGGGCAATGGCAACGGTATTAACGGCCTACATAGAAGAGCCTACTGGTTATGGACGAATTGTTCGCAATGAAAACGGTCACGTTGAAAAAATTGTTGAACATAAAGATGCAAATGAAGTAGAGCGAGCTATTAAAGAAATTAATACAGGTACGTATTGTTTTGATAATAAAGCGCTATTTGCTTCCCTTTCCAAAGTTTCTAATGAAAATGTGCAAGGGGAATATTACCTTCCAGATGTGATTGAGATTTTGAAAAATGAAGGTCATATTGTATCTGCCTATCAAACAGAGCATTTTGATGAAACGTTAGGAGTTAATGACAGGGTCGCTCTATCGCAAGCGGAAGACATTATGAAAAAACGTATTAACCATCAACATATGGTAAATGGTGTTACGATTATTGATCCGAATAACACGTATATTTCCGTCGATGCAAAAATTGGTAATGATACGGTTATTTATCCGGGAACAATTATTGAAGGTTATACTGTTATTGGATCAAATTGTGAAGTTGGACCGCATACAGTTATACGTGATAGTGAAGTGGGAGATAATACAACAATTCGTCAGTCTACTGTTCATGATAGTAAGATTGGTATTGATGTTGCTATTGGACCGTTCGCTCATATCCGTCCGCAATCTGTTATTGGTAATGAAGTTCGTGTTGGAAACTTTGTTGAAATTAAAAAGACTGTTTTCGGAAATAGAAGTAAAGCTTCTCACTTAAGCTATATTGGTGATGCAGAAGTGGGAGAAGATGTGAATCTTGGTTGTGGTTCTATTACGGTAAACTACGATGGCAAGAATAAATTTAAAACTGTAATTGGCGATGGTGTGTTTATTGGTTGTAACTCAAACCTTGTTGCTCCTGTAACAGTTGAAGATGGTGCTTATGTTGCAGCAGGTTCTACTATTACAGAAGATGTGCCAGCAAAAGCATTGTCAATTGCACGTGCACGTCAAACAAACAAAGAAGATTATGTTGATCAATTGCTGAATAAGAAAAATTCATAATGTGGAGGGTTAATCTAGATGTCGACTCAATATCTAAATTCTAATTTGAAAGTATTTTCTTTAAACTCTAACAAGGCGCTTGCTGAGCAAATTGCAAAGCACATTGGAGTAGAATTAGGAAAATGTTCTGTTGCACGTTTTAGTGATGGAGAAATTCAAATTAACATTGAAGAAAGTATTCGTGGTTGCGATGTATTTATCATCCAATCTACAAGTTTCCCAGTAAACGAGCATATTATGGAATTGCTTATTATGATCGATGCATTAAAACGTGCATCTGCGAAAACAGTTAACATTGTTATCCCTTACTATGGTTATGCACGCCAAGATCGTAAAGCGCGTTCTCGTGAGCCGATTACAGCGAAACTGTTTGCAAACTTACTTGAAACAGCGGGTGCTACTCGTGTAATTACTCTAGATTTACATGCTCCACAAATTCAAGGATTCTTCGATATTCCAATCGATCATTTAATGGGTGTACCTATTCTTTCTGATTACTTCCAAAAGAAAGGTCTTAAAGATATTGTAATCGTATCTCCTGACCATGGTGGTGTAACACGTGCACGAAAAATGGCAGATCGTTTAAAAGCGCCAATCGCTATCATCGATAAACGCCGTCCACGTCCAAATGTAGCGGAAGTAATGAATATCGTAGGTAATATCGAAGGTAAAACAGCAATTTTAATTGATGACATCATTGATACAGCTGGTACAATTACATTAGCAGCAAATGCTCTTGTAGAGAACGGTGCTTCTGAAGTATATGCTTGTTGTACACACCCAGTTTTATCTGGTCCAGCAATTGAACGTATTCAAAATTCAAATATTAAAGAGTTAGTTGTAACGAACTCTATCGTATTACCAGAAGAAAAGAAAATTGATAAAGTACAAGAACTTTCTGTTGCTCCATTAATTGGCGAAGCAATTATTCGTGTTTACGAAGAAGAATCTGTAAGTGTACTATTTAATTAATTGGATAGAATGAGACGTAACCAGTGTTGGTTACGTCTTTTCGTATCGAAAAAAGAAAGTGGTGTTACAATGAAATTAATAGTAGGACTTGGTAACCCAGGCAGAGAATATGAATTAACAAGGCATAACATTGGGTTTATGGCGATAGATGAATTATCTAGACGCTGGAATATCCCGTTAAATGAGCAAAAATTTAAGGGTTTATTCGGTGCGGGTTTTGTAAATGGAGAGAAAGTTATTTTATTAAAGCCACTTACATATATGAATTTATCTGGAGAAAGTATTCGCCCACTTATGGACTACTATAAAATTGATATTGAAGATTTTATAGTGATGTATGATGATTTAGATATGCCAGTTGGAAAATTACGTCTTCGTATGAAAGGCAGTGCGGGTGGACATAACGGTGTAAAATCAACAATTGCCCATTTAGGAACACAGGAATTTCAGCGCATTCGTATGGGAATTGATCGTCCTAAAAATGGCATGAAAGTGGTTGATTATGTATTAGGACGCTTTACAGCAGATGAGATGCCTGAAGTAAAACGAGCGATTGAAAAAAGTGCAGATGCGTGTGAAGAATGGTTGAAAACGCCATTTTTACAAGTTATGAACACCTTCAATAATTAACGTTTCCAAAATGGAATATTTTTTAATGCTTATATCCATAATAGTAATAATTGTGCAGCTAGGAGGAAGTTATGGACGGACATTATTACTGCAGACATTGTGGATGTAGAATAGGTAGTATTACAGCGGAAAAAGTATACGGCATTGTGCTAGGTCAACTAACAGAGCAAGAGCGATTAGAAATGATTCATTTTGATGAAAACGGAAATATATATATAAAAACAATTTGTGAATCGTGTCAAAAAACGCTCGCATCCTATCCAGAGTATTATGAGTATGAACTGTTCTTACAATGAAAATGAAACTTCTGTTAGATCATGTTTTTCTTATCAATAGTTAGCTAAACACACTGCTCCTTGTAATGGGATGAACTTCCATCCTTATCTTTTCTAAATATGAAGATGAGAGAATTACAGCGATAAGGGATAGGATGTATTGCTTCGCTTTGGCTTGTCCAAAGCATTTTTCTGTTTTCTTTTTCCGAAATATTTGCATAAAATATAGTAGCTTGCTCTTTATGTTGAGAGGAGTTTTGAAAAATGATAGGTTTACTAGAGCAATTTTACGAAAATAAAGAAATACGATCAATTATAGATGGATTAGAGGAAGGTTTAAAAGAACAGCTTATCTCAGGTATGGCAACTTCTTCTCGTTCATTATTAATGGCTAGTTTATATAAAAAAACAAAGCAGTCGCAGCTTGTTATAACGCATAATTTATATCAGGCGCAAAAGGTGTATGAGGATTTAGTTTCGTTAATTGGAGAGAAGAATGTTTGGTTATATCCTGTAAATGAATCTATTGCATCAGAAATCGGTGTTGCGAGCCCAGAATTGAAGTCACAGCGCATTGAAGTGTTGAATCGCTTAGCGGCTGGAGAAAGTGGAATTATTGTAGCCCCTGTTGCTGGTTTGCGGCGTTTTTTACCGACAAAAGAGATGTGGAAGACACAGCAAATTGAATTGAAAATGGGACAAGAAATTGAGCTTGATGAACTGCTTCGCATGTTAACGACTATGGGTTATGAACGTAAATCTATGGTAGAGGCACCAGGTGAGTTTAGTGTTCGCGGTGGGATATTAGATATCTATCCATTAACAGAAGAATTGCCAGTTCGTATTGAACTGTTTGATACCGAAGTAGATTCTATCCGTTCTTTTACTGTAGATGAACAACGCTCGCAAGAGAAGATGGATAGTATATCGTTTGGCCCAGCTACTGAATTTGTATTTTCTAAAGAAGAACTAGCAGTTGGAATTCAGAAGCTAGAATCAAGTTTAGCTAATACATTAAAAAAGGTATCTGATGAGAAGCTAAAAACAACAATATTAGAAACTGTTACATATGAATTAGAATTATTGAAAAACGGACAGACCATTGAGCAGATGTTCAAGTATTTATCTTTATTTTATAAAGAACCTGCTAGTCTAATAGAATATTTACCGGAAAATGGTGTGGTTATTCTAGACGAGGTTTCTCGAATTCAAGAAACAGCAGATCATTTAGAAACAGAAGAAGCAGAATGGTACATATCGCTTCTTGGAGAAGGAGCAATTGTTCAAGATTTAACTTTTTCTCATAGTTTTTCCCAATTTCTGAACCATAAAAAACGAAATTTCTTATATTTAACTTTGTTTTTACGTCATATTCCGCATACAAATCCGCAAAACATTGTGAATTTGACATGTAAAACGATGCAAGACTTTCATGGTCAAATAAATTTATTAAAAACAGAAATTGATAGATGGACGAAAAGTCGGTTTACGACAGTTGTATTAGGTGCAAATGAAGAACGAACGAAGAAATTGCAGCACATCTTAAACGATTATGACATTGAAGCAGATATTATTGAAGGAACAGATGTATTGCTCCCAGGTCGTATTCAAATTGCGGTGGGTGACTTACATGCAGGTTTTGAAATGCCGATGCAAAAGCTTGCGATTATTACCGAAAAGGAATTATTTAATAAGAAGGTGAAAAAGTCACAGCGTAAGCAAAAACTTTCGAATGCAGAGAGAATTAAAAGTTACTCTGAATTAAAAGTTGGTGATTACGTTGTTCACGTAAATCACGGTATCGGTAAATTTTTAGGAATTGAAACATTAGAAATTAATGGTGTTCATAAAGATTATTTGCATATCAAGTATCAAGGAAACGATAAGCTATACGTCCCGATTGAACAAATTGATCAAGTACAAAAGTATGTGGGATCTGAAGGGAAAGACCCCAAAATCTATAAATTGGGCGGAAATGATTGGAAGAAGGTTAAGACAAAGGTAGAAAAATCTGTTCAAGATATTGCAGATGATTTAATTAAGCTGTATGCAGAGCGCGAAGCAGCAAAAGGTTACGCATTTACTCCAGATACATCTGAGCAGCAGGATTTTGAATCATCATTTCCTTATCAAGAAACAGAAGATCAGTTACGCTCAATTACAGAAATTAAGAAGGATATGGAGCGCGGTCGTCCGATGGATCGTCTGCTTTGCGGTGATGTTGGATATGGAAAAACTGAAGTTGCGATCCGGGCTGCTTTTAAAGCGATTATGGATGAAAAGCAAGTTGCGATTTTAGTACCAACAACGATTTTAGCACAGCAACATTACGAAACAATTCGAGAACGTTTTCAAGACTATCCGGTTAATATCGGGTTATTAAGTCGCTTCCGTACGAGAAAACAGCAAAATGAAACGATTAAAGGATTAAAAGACGGTACTGTTGACGTTGTTATCGGTACACATCGTCTTCTATCAAAGGATGTCATATATAAAGATTTAGGATTACTCATTATTGATGAAGAGCAGCGCTTTGGTGTAACGCATAAAGAAAAAATTAAGCAATTAAAAGCTAATATCGATGTACTAACATTAACGGCAACGCCAATTCCACGTACGCTTCATATGTCTATGTTAGGAGTTCGCGATTTATCTGTTATTGAAACACCGCCAGAAAATCGCTTCCCGGTACAAACGTATGTTGTGGAATATAATCCAGCGTTAATAAGAGAAGCGATTGAACGTGAACTGGCGCGAGGCGGACAAGTGTATTTCTTATACAATCGCGTTGAAGACATTGAGCGAAAAGTAGATGAAATTTCAATGCTTGTTCCTGATGCACGTGTAACTTTTGCGCACGGAAAGATGAATGAAGGTGAATTAGAATCTGTCATGCTTTCTTTCCTAGAGGGTCAGCACGATGTACTTGTGAGTACCACAATTATTGAAACAGGTGTTGATATTCCGAATGTAAATACATTAATTGTGTTCGATGCAGATCGTATGGGATTATCGCAGTTGTATCAGTTGCGTGGACGGGTAGGGCGTTCTAATCGTGTTGCCTATGCGTATTTCACATATAAGCGTGATAAAGTGTTATCTGAGGTTGCAGAAAAACGTTTGCAAGCTATTAAAGAGTTTACGGAGTTAGGATCTGGATTTAAAATTGCTATGCGTGATTTATCTATCCGCGGAGCAGGTAATTTATTAGGTGCAGAGCAACATGGATTTATTGATTCCGTTGGTTTTGACTTGTATTCACAAATGTTAAAAGATGCAATTGAACAGCGAAGAGGTACGGGTGCAGAAGAGCAAACGGTTGATGTAGAGATTGATCTAGAAGTAGATGCATATTTACCGGATGCGTATATTTCCGATAGTAAACAAAAAATCATGATGTATAAGCAATTTAGGGGCGTTTCTGCTATTGAGGATATTGAAGAATTACAAGAAGAGATGATTGATCGCTTCGGTGACTATCCTCAAGAAGTTGGATATTTACTCCAAATTGCAAATATTAAAGTGTTAGCAACGCAAGAAGGAATCGAATTGATTAAGCAAACGAAACAAGAAGTGACACTGTTGTTTTCAGAAAAAGCTAGTCAAAATATTGATGGTGGAAAATTATTTATGCTTGGAAGCAGCTTTGGGCGCATGATTGGTCTTGGTATGGAGGGTTCACGCCTGAAAATTGTGATGAATGTGCGTGAACTAGAAGTAGCAAAGTGGCTTACAATCGCTGAAAATTTATTAAAAGGTTTAAAAGATGTGAAAAAAGAAGAGATAAATGCTTAAATGAGAATAAAAAATAACATTCGACGTGCATAGAAGAACTAATGTGTAAAATACTATGTTTAATAGTTGGTGATTTTTACATGAACAGGTAAAACACCACTTTTATCATCAGTAGAAAGTGAGGCAGCATTAGAATGAAAGCAACTGGAATTGTACGTCGAATTGATGATTTAGGAAGGGTTGTTATTCCGAAAGAAATTCGCAGGACTCTCCGTATTCGGGAAGGTGACCCGTTAGAAATTTTTGTTGATCGCGATGGAGAAGTTATTTTAAAGAAATATTCTCCAATTAGCGAATTAGGTGATTTTGCTAAAGAATATGCAGATGCTTTATATGATAGTTTAGGGCATAATGTACTTGTTTGTGACCGCGATTCAATTATTGCTGTTTCTGGCGTGTCCAAAAAAGAATACTTAAATAAAAGCGTTGGAGATTTAGTTGAGAAAGCGATGGAAGAACGCAAATCGGTTGTTATGACAGACGAAAGTGAAATTTCGATTACTGATGGAGTGGCCGAAAAGGTACAATCTTATACAATCGGTCCGATTATCGCAAATGGTGATCCAATTGGAGCTGTTATTATTTTTTCAAAAGAAGCAATCATTAGTGATGTAGAACATAAGGCTGTGGATACAGCGGCAAGCTTCCTAGCAAAACAAATGGAACAATAAAGCTCTCACCAATCGGGCTCTAACAGGCAGTTAATCTTCATGATGTACTCGAATAAACTGCCTGTTAGAGCTAAGCTAATCCTATGGGTGGTACAGTTTTGTGATACACCGTAATGTACTGTGGAATTATATATTTATGTAAAGGTAGCGTTTTGCTACCTTTTTTTATATGATCACATTGAAAGTGAAAAGCTGTTTTTTTCTTTATGATATAATACGTAGGATGAGTATAGAAAAAGGGAGATTGTATGGTTATGGAGACGAAGAAGTACCACGCTTTTTGGCGCGGAGCGATTATATTAACAATTGCGAGCTTTGTTACAAAAGTATTGAGCGCCTTTTACCGTATTCCATATCAAAATATAGCTGGTGATATTGGTTTTTATATTTATCAGCAAATTTACCCGTTTTACGGGTTTTGTTTAATTTTAACGACATATGGTTTTCCAATCATTATTTCAAAAATGATTGCAGAACGTTTAGAGCGAGGAGAACGGAAAGAAGCAGAATCTATTATATGTATTTCTTTTTGGTTTTTATTAGCTATTGGGATCATAGGGTGTAGTGCATTATTCTTCGGCGCACATACAATTGCATCTTTAATGGGAGATGCGAATTTAGAAAAGTTAATTTGCGTTATTGCATTTTCTTTTTTATTAATGCCATTTCTCGCGGTAGCAAGAGGTTATTTCCAAGGGGTTGGAAATATGATGCCAACGGCTATATCACAGGTAATAGAACAAACGATTCGCGTATCCATTATCGTGTTTTTATCATTATTCCTCATAAAAAAAGGATTTGATTTATATACGGTGGGAGCAGGTGCTATGTTTGGCTCTATAGCAGGTGGTTTTATTGGTGTGATTGTAATGCTGTTTTATTTGCGAAAAGACTTTAGTTCTATTTTTCTGCAAAGTTTTAAAGGGATGTTCAATAAAAAGGCCATTATTCGTACGTTGTTTTGGCAAGGGATTGCAATTTGTGTTAGTAACTTAGTGTTAATTTTTATACAAATGGCAGATTCTATTTCACTTTATAGCTTACTTGTTCAGAACGGGGAGCCAGTAGAAATAGCAAAAACTCTAAAGGGGATATATGATCGCAGCATTCCTCTTATGCAGCTTGGAACGGTCGTGACAACATCGTTTTCACTTTCTTTAACCCCGATGATTTCGGCTGCAAAAGAGAGAGGAGATCAAGCATTCATTCGCAAAAAAGTACAGCTAGCAATTAAAATTACATTTGTAATTGGGATTGCTGCATCATTAGGACTCGCGAGTATTATTCGTCCGGCAAATATTATGTTATTTGCAAATGATGATGGTTCCGTTGTGTTAGGGCTTTTATCTATTTCTATTTTGTTTAGTTCATTAGCAATTACAACTGCATCTATTTTGCAAGGATTAGGGCAAATAGTAAAACCAGCTGTATATGTTGTGATTGGTGCATGTGTGAAATTATTACTCAATTATATATTCATGCCGCATTTTGGTGTGATTGGTGCAGCGATTGCAACTGTAATTGCGTTGTTGTGTATTGCCATATTGAATAGTGTATTACTGATTCGAGAGGTTAATGAGCCGCTTATACAGAAAACTCCTATTGTAGGTGTGACAATTGGAGCATTAAGTATGGTGCTGGTGCTTGCTTGCTGTATGTATATGTTTGAGTGGTTTGGATTACAAGCTAACGAGGAGCATAGAGGGTTAGCGGCGATTCAAGCGTTATTATGTGTTGGTGTTGGCGGTTTACTGTATGTATTTTTAATTTTAAAGCTGCAAGTATTTACAGCGCAGGAAATTGGAACGGTTATGAAACAAGAAAAAGTACAAACTTCTTTGAAGAAGAGTGGATAGAGGTGGGCTATATGAAAAGAACAATTACGATTTTAGGATTAGGAGCTGGTGAGTTAGACCAGCTTACAATGGGCGTATATCGAAAGGTGAAAGCAGCAGCACACATGTATGTTCGAACAAAAGAACATCCAGTTATAGAGGAGCTCGAGAAAGAAGGTGTATTATACACATCTTTTGATGCTGTATATGAAGCGTACGATACATTTGAAGAAGTGTATGAAACAATTTCTAACACATTGATTGAAAAAGCTAAGGATGCTGACATTTTATATGCAGTTCCAGGTCATCCGCTTGTAGCAGAGCGTACTGTACAACTTTTGCTGCAAAAAGGAGAAAAAGAGAATATTGATGTGCGCATCGAGGGTGGGCAAAGCTTTTTAGACCCAATGTTTACAAGTTTGAAAATCGATCCAATTGAAGGGTTTCAGTTAATTGATGCGACGTCATTTGAAAGAGGACAATTAGAGCTTCGTCAGCACTTAATTTTCTGCCAAGTGTATGATGCATTTATTGCATCTGAGGTCAAACTAACATTAATGGAAATGCTTCCGGATGATTATGAAGTATACATTGTGACTGCGGCAGGAACTTCATTTGAACAAGTGAAGAAAGTACCACTCTATTTATTAGATCATGAGGCTGAGCTAAATAATTTAACGAGTGTGTACGTGCCGCCAGTGTTAAATCGACAATCATTGTATCAAGAATTTGCTGTATTACGTGATATTATTGCGGAGCTACGCGGGCCAAATGGATGCCCATGGGATAAAAAGCAAACGCATCAAACTTTAAAGAAATATTTAATTGAAGAAGCATATGAGGTGTTAGAAGCTATTGATGAGGAAGATGACGATCATCTTGTTGAAGAGCTTGGCGATGTTCTATTGCAAGTTATGCTTCATGCACAAATTGGTGAAGATGAAGGTTGGTTCTCGATTGATGATGTCATTCGCACGTTGTCTGAAAAAATGGTCCGTCGTCACCCTCATGTATTCGGAGATGTTAGTGTAGAGACCGCTGATGATGTTATTACGAATTGGGAAGAAATTAAGAAACAAGAAAAAGGAAATGTAAAAGAGTCTATCCTATCAGGTGTTCCGAAAAGTTTACCACAGTTAATGCGCGCTTATGAAATTCAAAAAGAAGCAGCAAAGGTTGGTTTTGACTGGGATCATATTAAACCAATGATGGAAAAAGTAGATGAGGAATGGGAAGAATTTCAACATGAAGTAACGGTAATGGATGAAAAGAAGATGTTATCGGAATTTGGAGATTTAATGTTTGCATTTGTGAATATTGCTCGCTATTATAAAATCAATCCGGAAGAAGCACTTCATAAAACAAATGAAAAATTTATAAGCCGTTTTTTATATATGGAAGCAAAGGTTGCTAGTATGGAAAAGGAAATGAAAGATTTTTCTTTAAAAGAGCTTGATGCATTATGGGAAGAAGCAAAGCGAATAGAGAATGAATAAGGGGGAATCGTTATGCGTTTAGATAAATTTTTAAAAGTGTCTCGTCTTATCAAAAGAAGAACATTAGCAAAAGAAGTTGCAGATCAAGGACGAATTATGATTAATGGTCAAGTCGCGAAAGCGAGCTCAACTGTAAAAGCAGAAGACGAATTAACGATTCGTTTCGGTCAAAAAGTTGTTACGGTAAAAATTAATGAATTAAAAGAAACGACAAAAAAAGAAGATGCTGCAAACTTATATACCGTTGTTCGTGAAGAAAGAGTTGAAGTCAAAGCGGAAGATAGCTTGTTCTAAATAATTTTGTCCCCTCATACATTGATACTAGTATAAAGTTATGGGGGGATGGACGTGAACAAAGGATATTCAATGTCGTCTTCTAATCAACAAAATGTTACTGTAGAGCATGACATTGTAATGAGGGGAAGACGCGTTCTTGATATTACGGGGGTCAAGCAGGTAGAGAGTTTTGATAGTGAAGAATTTCTATTAGAAACAGTCATGGGCTTTTTAACGATACGCGGTCAAAATTTACAAATGAAAAACCTTGATGTTGAAAAAGGACTTGTATCCATTAAAGGGAAAATATATGAGATGGCTTACATTGATGAGCATCAAGGGGAGAAAGCTAAAGGGTTCTTTAGCAAGTTGTTTAAATGAGCTTAACGGTTCAATTATATACAATGCTTTCAATGATTGGGATGGGCGTTTCACTTGGAGCAGCTTTAGATACATATCATCGTTTTTTGAAACGTGGAGAGCGAAAGCGTTGGCTCGTATTTATTTATGATATTTTATTTTGGATTGTCCAAGCCCTTGTTGTATTTTATGTATTGTTGCTTGTAAATCAAGCAGAGTTACGTATGTATGTATTTTTAGCATTGCTGTGTGGCTTTGCCGCATATCAAAGTTTGCTAAAGTCATTGTACATGAAAGTATTAAATTTTTTGATTTACATTTTTGTTCAAACATTTTATTTTTGTGTTCGCGTTGTTCAATTATTTATTGTTAAGCCAATTACGATTTTGATTCATTTAATTATAGCGTTTGCGCTATTTTTATTTCGTCTTGTAGTTGGAATTGGAACTGGGTTATGGAAATTTATTATAGCAATATTGCGGTTAGTGTGGAAAATTATTTTCATCCCTGTTCGATTTGTTTGGTTTGTTATATGGAAACTTCTCCCTAATCGTGTTAAAATTTTCATAAAGAGACAAGCAGGACTTTTAAAATATTTCAAGAAAATGAAGAAGCATATATTCCTAATTTGGGAACTTATAAAAAAGAAGTTAGGGGGACCTCGAAAATGAGGGAACTAAAGCAAAAATATGTATTGGAACAGAATCCTAATTCTGTTAAAAGGCATATAATACAATCGAACGAAGGTAGAAAGCGTGTTTATCGTCGATTAGCTTTATTTTTGGCTGTTGCTTTTGTAGCTATTGTAAGTGTTAGCGTGATTTTTTATCAACAAAATAGCGCGATTAACACTAAAGAAGCAAAAGTAAAAGAATTGGAAAAAGAAACAAATGTGTTAATGACGAAAGAAGAACAGCTGAAAGAAGAAATTAAAAAATTACATGATGAGAACTATGTTTTAGAGATTGCTAGAAGAGATTATTACTTTTCAAAGCCCGGGGAGATAATTTTTCCCATTTCTAAGAAGTAGCTGTTGTATTGACACTATATTTTAAGATTTTATATAATGAAGTAAAATTTGACTTTTTAACCACTAAGGAGGAGCGTTTTTTTTATGTCAATTGAGGTAGGCAGCAAGTTACAGGGTAAAGTAACAGGTATTACGAATTTTGGGGCTTTTGTAGAGCTGCCAGAGGGATTAACTGGTCTTGTTCATATTAGTGAAGTAGCTGATAATTATGTGAAAGATATTAATGATCACTTAAAAGTAGGCGATCAAGTAGAAGTAAAAGTTATTAACGTTGAGAAAGACGGTAAAATTGGTTTATCTATTAAAAAAGCGAAAGAGCGTGAAAAAACAGAAGGCGAACAACGTGATAATCAACGTGCTGGACGTCCTCAACGTAATCGTTCTTTTAACAGAGACAATCGCGGTGGCGGCGACAACCGTAACCCAAAAGAAACATTTGAGCAAAAGATGGCTCGCTTTTTAAAAGACAGTGAAGATCGTTTAACTTCTTTAAAGCGTAATACGGAGTCAAAACGTGGCGGCCGTGGCGCTCGTCGCGGATAAAACTTGCTGTTTATTTAAAATAAAGAGAAGCACCCAGAGTGTTCACTTAGGGTGCTTTTTTTATGATGAAAACAGTGTGTAGAAAAAATAACAAAAATTTTTAAAAACATGTTGACTTTAAATGTCGTTTAAGATAATATACTAATTGTCCGTTAAATACGACATGGCGGTGTAGCTCAGCTGGCTAGAGCGTACGGTTCATACCCGTGAGGTCGGGGGTTCGATCCCCTCCGCCGCTATATATTTTAACGGCCCGTTGGTCAAGTGGTTAAGACACCGCCCTTTCACGGCGGTAACACGGGTTCGAATCCCGTACGGGTCATCAATGAAAAGATCATGCGAATTATGCATGATCTTTTTTTGTCTCGTTATTGTGGACAGCTATCCTCACAATTTTGAGGTGAGGATAGCTGTTGGTATTTTCCTAATCGGTGATAAAAAATAATGAAACGTTTTCTTTATGTTAAGAGATTGTAAAGTTATGTGCTTCTTCTACAAAAACAACTATCATTTTCTGAAAATTCAATGATTTAAAAAGGGATTCGCGTGTAACTCTGTATATATATGGTGTTATTTTGTATAAAAAGTCGAACAATTATTGTGATACAAACTGTTATTTTGACAAAAACTCCGCAACATACATTTTATAATTACAAGTAATAAAATATGCAGGTGGTGTTCAAAATATGCCAAGAGCAGGAAGGAATACTGTCAATCCAAATTCTAGTGCGCTTGCTATAGGCCATGGGCAAATGACAGCTGAAAAGTGGACAAGCAAATTAAGGCTGAAATTGGAACAAATTTTCTTTCGTTGGGGATTTGTGGTTATGTTGGTTGGTTTTCTTTTGGGACGAGCATATATTTTAACGAACATTTTACCATTTACTTTACCGTTCTTTGCTGCTGTATACGTGATGAAACGCGATAAAATGGCTCTTGCATTTCTCGCTGTAATGGCAGGTGCATTTTCGGTTTCATTAGAAAATCTATTTTTTGCCTTTGCGTCTATATTTACATTCTTCATCTATAATATCTTCTTTAATCGTTTTACAAGTAAGACGATTGGCCTTGTACCATTTCAAGTATTTATTTCCGCATTAACCGCTCATCTTATCGTTGTTTATTTCGCGCAAGGAACAATTGGTATGTATGATTTGCTTATTAGTACAATTGAAGCAGGATTAAGCTTCGTGTTAACAATGATTTTCTTGCAAAGTGTGCCTCTTTTAATAGAACGAAAAGGAAAACAACAATCTTTAGAAACGGAAGAAATTGTTTGCCTAATTATATTGTTAGCATCTGTATTAACCGGTACAACGGATTGGTTTGTTTATGATTTATCAATTCAGCATATTTTTACGAGATATTTAGTATTGGTGTTTGCATTTGTGGCAGGGGCGGCAACAGGTTCTACGGTAGGTGTTGTGACAGGTTTGATTTTAAGCTTAGCGAATGTGGCGAGCCTGTATCAATTAAGTTTACTGGCGTTCTCTGGATTGTTAGGTGGCTTGCTGAAAGAGGGGAAGCGAATAGGTGTAAGTTTAGGTTTATTAATTGGAACAAGTTTAATTACGTTATACGTAGATAAACAAACAAGTATAGTAGTGACGTTGTTAGAATCAGGTGTAGCGATTGTATTGTTTTTATTAACACCTAAGTTTATTATAGAACGTCTTTCTAAATATATGCCAGGGACACAAGAGCATACGAATGATCAACAACAGTATTTAAGAAGAATGCGTGATGTAACAGCAAATAAAATTAATCAGTTTGCAAATGTGTTTGAAGCATTATCTAATAGTTTTTCTATATATGGGTATATAGAAAATGAAGATAAGGACACGGAGACGGATTTATTTTTAAGCACAATTACCGCCAAGACATGTCAGACGTGCTTTAAAAAGGATCAGTGTTGGGTTGTGAATTTTGATAAAACGTACGATTATATGAAGCAACTCATGAACGAAACGGAAGAAGGTACATTGCAAAATAATCGTAAATTGCTCCGTGATTTTGAAAAATATTGTGTGAGAGGAACGAAGGTAACGGGTTTAATAGATGATGAATTAGAGCATTTTTATGAAGGGCAAAAGCTAAGGAAGCAAATGCGCGATAATCGGAGAATTGTTGCTGAGCAACTTATGGGTGTTTCGAAAGTAATGGCAGATTTCTCGAAAGAGATTCAAAAGGAAAGAGAGAATCATCAGGTGCAAGAGGAACAAATTTTACAAGCATTTCGTGATTTTGGTGTAGAGGTTGAGCATGTTGATATTTATTGTCTAGATCGGGGGAATATTGATATTGAAATGATGATTCCTGCTTCGTGTAATAAACATGGGGAATGTGAAAAGCTTGTTGCCCCAATGCTGTCTGATATTTTACGCGAGACGGTTGTTGTGAAACATGAAGAGCGATCAGCATATCCGAATGGTTATAGTACAGTATCTTTTGGCTCGGCTAAAACGTTTTCTGTTGATACAGGTCTTGCTACAGCGGCTAAAGGAGGGGGATTTGTATCTGGTGATTCCTATGCCATGATGGAGTTAAGCGTGGGGAAATACGCGCTTGCTATTAGCGATGGGATGGGAAATGGAAGACGGGCTCACATGGAAAGTAAAGAGACAGTGAAACTGTTGCAAAAAATATTGCAATCAGGTATTGATGAGGAGATTGCAATCAAATCGATTAATTCAATTCTCTCGCTACGAACAACCGAAGAAATGTTTACAACATTAGATTTAGCGATGATTGATTTACGTGATGCAAATGCTAAGTTTTTAAAGATTGGTTCTACACCAAGTTTTGTGAAACGTGGTAATCAAGTGTTTCAAATAGAAGCGAGTAATTTACCGATGGGAATTATTGAGGACTTTGAAGTCGACGTTGTAGGCGAACAATTAAAATCCGGTGATATTTTAGTCATGATGAGCGATGGGATTTTTGAAGGTGCAAAACATGTAGAGAATCATGAAGTGTGGATGAAGCGGAAGATTAAAGAATTAGAAACGGAAGATCCACAAGAGATTGCTGATATTATTATGGAAGATGTTATCCGTACTGATAATGGGTATATTAATGATGACATGACAATTGTGGTAGCAAAAGTAAAAAAGAATATGCCGAAATGGGCTACAATTCCTATCGTTAGTAAACAAGCGCAATAAAGTGAAACTTCCACCAGTGGGAACCCCTGCTGGTGGTTAGTTGAACCGATTAGGTTCTTATGGGTTTCGTTTTCTTTTCGCTTGTTGTAATTTTGAGAAATGGGAATATCTGTATCTCTTACTGCTTTTTGAGTTAAAAGAGGTAGATGACAGGGCCTGGGAATATACCTGAGGCCTGTTTGTTATACATAAAATATTTAAATTTGTTTATTTCCGTGTTCAAATAAAAATGCATATGTAAGATAAATTGTGAAATTTATACATCTTTGTTTTGCAGAAAGCTTGTAAAAGTTGTACCATTATATCAAGGTATGCTATCGTTTTAGCTCAATGAAAGGTGATTGCGGCATTGAAAGATGAATTTGTTAAAAAGGTAGATGCTTTTGTAGAAAGGCATAATTTATTAGAGGTACATTCTACGGTTGTTGTTGGTGTATCAGGAGGACCTGATTCTTTAGCGCTTTTCTTCTATTTGTTAGAGAAGCGTGAAGAGAAGAATTTGCAAATTGTAGTAGCTCACGTTGACCATATGTTTCGCGGTGAGGAATCGCAGGAAGATTTACGATTTGTGAAACAGTTGTGTGAAAATCTTAATGTGATCTGTGAAGCGATACAAATTGATGTAAAGCAGTATCAAAAACAAAATCGAATGAGTGCGCAAGTTGCGGCAAGAGAATGTCGATATGCATTTTTGGAAAGAATAATGAGAAAACATAATGCACAATATGTAGCTCTTGGTCATCATGGTGATGATCAAATTGAGACAGTTTTAATGCGTCTTGTGCGTGGTAGCACTTCGAAAGGCTATTCTGGAATTTCTGCGAAACGAGCTTTCGATAAAGGTTTTTTGATTCGACCGTTGTTGGCAGTAACGAAAGAAGAGATTCTTGGTTATTGTAAGAGAAAGGATGTTGTCCCTCGTATTGACCCTAGTAATACAAAAGAAACGTATACAAGGAATCGACTACGGAAATACGTTCTTCCTCATTTAAAACAGGAGAATCCAAATGTTCATGAGCGCTTTCAAGCTTTTAATAAGTTTATGCAAGAGGATGAAGCGTATTTGCAGGAATTAGCTTTTGAAAAAATGAATAAAGTAATTAAGAAAAAGGATACAAAAGGAGTTGTCGTATCAATTCCTGCATTTGAATCTATGGCTATACCTTTACAAAGAAGAGGGATTCAACTAATATTAAACTATCTTTATGAATATAAAATTCCATCTTCGCTTTCTTCAGTACATATTGACAAGGTGATTGAGTTTTTCAAACGAACTCATCCTTCTGGTATGCTTCACTTTCCGGGTGGATTAGAAGTTGTTCGTACATACGAAGAATGTATTTTTCGGTTTGTGGAAGAAAAAGTTATTTTTTCTTCTCATGTTTTACAAGTGCCAGGAAAGGTAACATTAGTAAATGGTGATGAGTTTGTAGTAGAAATTAGCGATTGTGTACCTAATATGATGAATGAGATGATGTTTGTTGCAAAATATAATGAAATAACATCTCCACTGATTGTTCGTCCGCGGGAAGATGGCGATCGAATGTCAATTCATGGTATGAATGGTACGAAGAAGTTAAAGTCTATTTTTATTGAGGCAAAAGTGCCGAAGGAGAAAAGAGCAGACTGGCCAATTGTTTGTGATGCGAGTGGAAATATTATTTGGGTTCCATTGTTGAAACGATCTGCATTTGCTATTTCGCAAGAAACAGTAGATAAGGATACATATATTATTATTCATTACAAAAGCAAGGAGTCTTCCAGGAGGATAATGAAATGATGAATCAAGATATTGAAAAAGTATTAATTTCTGAAGAGCAAATCCAAGAAAAAGTAAGAGAATTAGGTGCAATTCTTGCAGAGGATTATAAAAATACGGTACCTCTTGCGATCGGTGTACTAAAAGGTGCAATGCCATTTATGGGTGACTTATTAAAGCGCACAGATGCATATCTTGAAATGGACTTTATGGCTGTATCTAGCTACGGTCATTCTACTGTTTCAACTGGTGAAGTGAAAATTTTAAAAGATCTAGATACTTCTGTAGAAGGACGCGATATTTTAATCGTAGAAGATATTATCGACAGCGGCCTTACATTAAGCTACTTAGTAGACTTATTTAAGTATCGTAAAGCAAAATCTGTGAAGATTGTAACGTTATTAGATAAGCCAACTGGTCGAAAAGTTGAACTTAAAGCGGATTATGTTGGGTTTACTGTTCCACACGAATTTGTTGTGGGATATGGATTAGACTATAAGGAACAATATCGTAATCTTCCTTATGTTGGTGTGCTAAAGCCAAGCGTATATTCCAATTAATAATATTAAGCATTACAATTGGATAGGAAAGTTTTTCTATGTTACTATTTACTATTATAGTCTGTATGCTGTGAGAGGAGGTTAGGGATGAATCGGATCTTCCGTAATACCATCTTTTATTTACTTATATTTTTAGTGGTAATTGGTATTGTGAGCTATTTTAATGGTTCAACGCAAAAAACAACGCCAATTAGCTACGATAAATTCATTGCTAAACTTGAAAAGGGTGAGGTTCGTAATGTACAACTTCAACCGAAAAATGGTGTATTTGAGGTAAAAGGACAACTAAGTACTGATAGTCAGGAAAAACAGTTTGTAACTTATGCGCCTAACACTGAAGAATTACAAAAGAAAATTAATGACAAGGCACAAGGCACAGAAGTGAAATATCAACCAGCAGAAGAAACGAGTGCTTGGGTAACATTCTTCACTTCCATCATTCCTTTTGTAATTATCTTCATTCTATTCTTCTTCTTGCTTAACCAAGCACAAGGCGGCGGTAGCCGTGTGATGAACTTCGGTAAAAGTAAAGCGAAGTTATACAATGATGATAAGAAAAAGGTTCGTTTTAGAGATGTAGCTGGAGCGGATGAAGAAAAACAAGAACTTGTTGAGGTTGTAGAGTTCTTAAAAGACCCTCGTAAGTTTGCGGAGGTTGGTGCTCGTATTCCGAAGGGTGTTTTATTAGTTGGACCTCCAGGGACAGGTAAAACGTTACTTGCACGTGCTGTTGCAGGTGAAGCTGGCGTTCCATTCTTCTCTATTAGTGGTTCTGACTTCGTAGAGATGTTCGTCGGTGTCGGTGCTTCTCGTGTACGTGACTTATTTGAAAATGCAAAGAAAAACGCACCTTGTATCATTTTCATCGATGAAATTGATGCGGTAGGTCGTCAGCGTGGGGCAGGTCTTGGTGGTGGCCACGATGAGCGTGAGCAAACATTAAACCAATTACTTGTAGAAATGGATGGTTTCGGAGCAAATGAAGGTATTATTATCATTGCTGCAACAAACCGCCCTGATATTCTTGACCCAGCGTTATTACGTCCAGGACGCTTTGACCGTCAAATTACAGTGGATCGTCCGGATGTAAATGGTCGTGAGGCAGTACTTAAAGTGCACGCACGCAATAAACCATTAGATGAAAATATTAATTTACGCGCTATTGCAACGCGTACACCAGGGTTCTCTGGTGCTGATCTTGAAAACTTATTAAATGAAGCAGCTCTTGTAGCGGCGAGACAAGATAAGAAGAAGATCGATATGAGTGATATTGATGAAGCAACGGATCGCGTTATTGCAGGTCCAGCTAAGAAAAGTCGTGTTATCTCTGAAAAAGAACGTAATATCGTTGCATTCCATGAGGCAGGACATACTGTAATTGGGGTAGTGCTCGATGAAGCGGATATCGTTCATAAAGTAACGATTGTACCGCGTGGTCAAGCTGGTGGATATGCAGTAATGCTTCCAAAAGAAGATCGTTACTTCATGACAAAGCCAGAATTGCTTGATAAAATTACAGGTCTACTTGGTGGACGAGTGGCTGAAGAAATTGTATTTGGAGAAGTAAGTACAGGAGCTCATAATGACTTCCAACGTGCGACTGGAATAGCTAGACGCATGGTAACTGAGTTTGGTATGAGTGATAAGCTTGGACCAATGCAATTCGGTAGCTCACAAGGCGGTCAAGTGTTCTTAGGAAGAGACTTCCATTCTGAGCAAAACTATAGTGATGCAATTGCACATGAAATTGATATGGAAATGCAAAGCATTATGAAAGAATGTTATGCTCGTGCAAAACAACTTCTTACTGAAAACCGTGATAAACTTGATCTTATCGCAAAAACGTTACTTGAAGTGGAAACGTTAGATGCAGAGCAAATCAATCATTTATGTGATCATGGTACATTACCAGAGCGTAAAACATCTTCTGAAGGTGATGTGAAAGTAAACATCACAATGAAAAAAGAAGATGAAGCGCCAAAAGATAAAGAAGAGCCAAAGGAGTGACAATTGTCGCTCCTTTTTTTCTTTGCGATATAACTGGGCTTAAACATTGAAAAAAGGAAATGGATTTTTGTAAAATGATGAGGATAGGCAAGCTGAACATGTGTATAAATATGATATGATGAGGTTATAAAGTGAAACTTCTAGCAGCGGGATAAATTCTGTACATATTGCACAAATATACATTAAATAAGATAAGTGGTGAGAATATGATTTTTGTATTGGATGTAGGGAATACAAATGCAGTACTTGGTGTGTTTGAAAATGGGAAACTTCGTCAGCATTGGCGTATGGAAACAGATCGTCATAAAACGGAAGATGAATATGGAATGCTCGTAAAGCAATTACTTGAGCATGAAGGAATTACTTTTCATGACATAAAAGGAATTATTATTTCGTCAGTTGTACCGCCTATTATGTTTGCTTTAGAGCGTATGTGTGAGAAGTACTTTAAAATTAAACCTCTTGTAGTTGGACCTGGAATTAAGACAGGTTTAAATATTAAATATGAGAACCCACGTGAAGTGGGAGCTGATCGTATTGTAAATGCAGTAGCTGGTATTCAGCTATACGGAAGTCCTCTTATTATTGTCGACTTTGGGACGGCAACTACATATTGTTATATTAACGAGAATAAGCATTATATGGGTGGGGTAATTACACCTGGGATTATGATTTCTGCAGAAGCGTTATATAGTAGAGCAGCAAAACTTCCGCGTATTGAAATTACAAGACCAAGTAGTATCGTTGGAAAGAATACAGTAAGTGCAATGCAAGCCGGTATTTTATATGGCTATGTTGGACAAGTAGAAGGTATTGTAAAGCGAATGAAAGAAGAAGCTAAACAAGAGCCAACTGTTATTGCAACAGGGGGATTAGCGAAATTAATTGCCGAGGAATCGGATGTTATCGATATTGTCGATCCATTTTTGACGCTTAAAGGTTTATATATGTTATATGAACGTAATGCCAATCTACAACATGAGAAAGGTGAATAAATGAAAATGAAAGATTATTTAATAAAAGCGCTAGCGTTTAACGGAGAAGTTCGTGCTTATAGTGTACGTACAACAAATACGGTGAGCGAAGCGCAAAGACGTCATGATACATGGAGGACTGCTTCGGCGGCGCTAGGTCGTTCATTAACGGCGGGTACAATGATGGGGGCAATGCTTAAAGGGGATCAGAAACTTACGATTAAGGTAGAGGGTAATGGCCCTATTGGTCCGATTTTAGTAGATGCACATGCGAATGGGGATGTACGTGGTTATGTAACGAATCCGCATGTTGATTTTGAAGCAACGGAACAGGGAAAGCTACGCGTATATCAAGCTGTAGGGACGGAAGGATTTTTAACAATTATTAAAGATATTGGTATGCGTGAGCCATTTATTGGCCAAGTTCCACTTGTTTCAGGTGAGTTAGGAGAAGATTTCACGTATTATTTTGCTATTTCTGAGCAAACACCTTCCTCTGTTGGTGTTGGAGTGCTTGTTAATGGTGATGATAGTATTTCAGCAGCGGGTGGATTTATTTTACAAATCATGCCTGATGCGCAAGAAGAAACAATTTCGATTCTTGAAGAGCGTTTGCAAAAAATCCCGCCTGTTTCTAAGCTTATTGAACAAGGTCTAACTCCTGAAGAGCTACTACATGAGTTGTTAGGAAAGGAAAATATAAAAATTTTAGAGACAATGGATGTACGATTTAATTGTACATGTTCTCGTGAACGTATTGAAGGCGTATTAATAAGCTTAGGGAGAAACGAACTAACGCAAGTACGTGATGAAGAAGAAGAGACTGAAGTACATTGTCATTTTTGTAATGAACGATATAAATTTTCTAAAGAAGATATAACAAAATTAATAAACAGCTTGTAAGCAAGAAAAAGGTTATTTGTCTATTTGGAATCATTTAAATAGATTGACAAATAACCTTCTTTTTGACAGAATGTATATAAATCCAATGAAAATACTCGGTGTTAGGAGTGACGGAGATGCGAGTGGCACAATCAATTTCAGAATTAATCGGAAAAACGCCAGTTGTTAAATTAAACCGCATTGCAGAAGAGGATAGTGCAGATATTTATTTGAAATTAGAGTTTATGAACCCTGGGAGCAGTGTGAAAGATCGTATTGGTTTAGCGATGATTGAAGTTGCTGAGAAACAAGGATTATTAAAAGAAGGCGATACGATTATTGAGCCGACAAGTGGAAACACAGGAATTGGTTTAGCGATGGTTGCGGCGGCAAAAGGGTATAAAGCGATTTTGGTTATGCCGGAAACAATGAGTATTGAACGTCGTAATTTATTGCGTGCTTATGGAGCGGAATTAGTGTTAACGCCAGGATCAGAAGGGATGGGCGGAGCAATTCGTAAGGCAACAGAGTTATCGAAAGAACATGGATACTTTATGCCTCAGCAGTTCCAAAATGAAGCAAATCCAGAAATTCATCGTTTAACTACGGGTCCGGAAATTGTTGAGCAGATGGGTGATCAATTAGATGCATTCATTTCAGGTGTTGGTACAGGCGGAACAATTACGGGTGCTGGTGAAGTATTAAAAGAGAAGTATAAGGATATCAAAATATATGCTGTAGAGCCTTCTGATTCTCCGGTATTATCAGGCGGAAAACCGGGTCCTCATAAAATTCAAGGTATCGGTGCTGGATTTGTTCCTGGAACGTTAGACACAGATGTATATGATGAGATTATTCAGGTAAAAGCAGAGCAAGCATTTGAATATGCAAGAAGAGTAGCACGCGAAGAAGGTATTTTAGTTGGTATATCATCTGGAGCAGCTATTTATGCAGCAATAGAAGTTGCAAAAAAACTTGGAAAAGGTAAGAAAGTACTTGTCATCATTCCAAGTAATGGAGAGCGCTATTTAAGTACACCACTATATCAATTTGAATCATAAGGTTCATATATGGAAAGCATTCCTCAAAAAAGGGATGCTTTTTCTTTTTTCGTTTGAGAATAGGAAAAGAGTGAACGACTAGAAAACTTCATGTAAAATAAGTATTAGTTGAACTAAATTGGTTTTTTGCGGACGGTTCAATATTTTTAACCGATTATTAGAACAGGATAAAATAAGACGAGGTGTTTATATGCAGCGAAGAAAATCTTTAGCTATTTCAGTTCCGTATCAGTTAGACTTTTTTAAACAATATAAGTTCCTTTCGCAAAACAAACCTCATCATATCATTTTAGAAAGTGGTCGCGGGGGGCGTTATAGTATTGTTGGACTTGATCCTGTAGCGATTGTTCGTGGGAAAAATGAAACACTACATATATGGGAAAATGGAGAGGGGACAATAGAAAAGGGGAATCCATTGCACCTAATGCAGCAGTATATGGAGCAATGGAAAACAGAACATAATGATGCGTATCCGCCGTTTCAAGGTGGCGCAATTGGTTATTTCAGTTATGACTGTATCCGCTATATTGAGAAAATGCCTTCTCTTGCAGAAGATGATGTAAATGTACCAGATATATTTTTCTTATTGTTTGATGATGTATTTGTTTATGATCAAAAAGAACAAATGTTATGGATTATTACGCATTATACAAATGATGAGAAGCAAGCGAATAAGCGCTTAAATGAATTAAAAGATCTTTGGTTACAAGATGTGCCAGAAGTGACAATGAAGTTTATTCGACCTGAAACAAATAAAGAAGCAGTTTCTTTTACAGAAACAGGGTTTGTTGAAGCGGCTCGGCGGATTCAGGATTATATTAGAGCCGGAGATGTATTTCAAGTGAACTTGTCTACAAGACAAGAAAAAACATTGCAAACGCATCCGCTAGAAATTTATACGAAGCTTCGTGAAATTAATCCTTCCCCGTACATGGGTTATTTAGAACTTGGAGATTTTCAAATTGTAAGTGCTTCACCAGAGTTATTAATTAAAAAGCAAGGTAGTGAAGTAAGCACACGTCCGATTGCAGGTACGCGTTCTCGCGGAAAAGATGAACAAGAAGATCAAATGCTTGCAAAAGAGTTAATCGAAAATGAGAAAGAGCGTGCAGAACACGTTATGCTTGTTGATTTAGAGAGAAATGATTTAGGGCGTGTTTGTGAGTATGGAACAGTAGAAGTGGATGAATTTATGGTAATTGAAAAATATTCCCACGTTATGCACATTGTTTCAAATGTACGTGGGGAATTACAGCAAGGGAAAGATGCCTTTGATGGTGTGGAGGCTGTATTTCCTGGTGGGACGATTACCGGGGCGCCGAAAATTCGGACGATGGAAATTATTGAAGAGCTAGAACCGGTTCGTCGTGGTATTTATACAGGTTCAATCGGTTGGATTAGCTATTCAGGGGATATGGAATTAAATATTGTCATTCGTACGTTACTTGCGAAAGATGGACAAGCATATGTACAGGCAGGAGCGGGAATTGTTATTGATTCTAATCCGAAAAATGAGTATAAAGAGTCGTTAAAGAAAGCAATAGCATTATGGCGTGCGAAAGAAAGTAGCGAAGAAACGGTTAGGTGAGAGAAATGATATTAATGATTGATAATTATGATTCCTTTACGTTTAATTTAGTGCAGTTTCTCGGAGAGCTAGGACAAGAACTTATCGTCAAACGTAACGATGAAATTACAATTGAAGATATTGAACAAATGCAGCCTGATTTCTTAATGATTTCTCCTGGGCCGTGTAGTCCGAATGAAGCGGGGATTAGTATGGATGCGATTCGCCATTTTGCAGGGGAAATTCCGATTTTTGGCGTTTGTTTAGGGCAACAATCAATCGCTCAAGTATTTGGAGGGGATGTTGTTCGTGCGGAGCGTTTAATGCATGGGAAAACATCTTTCATGCATCATGATGAGAAAACAATCTTTGCTGATATTCCAAATCCATTTACAGCAACGCGTTACCATTCCTTAATTGTAAAAAAAGAAACATTACCAGAGTGTTTAGAAGTAACATCTTGGACAGAGGAAGGGGAAATTATGGCGATTCGTCATAAAACATTACCAATTGAAGGTGTGCAATTCCATCCAGAATCTATTATGACTTCTCATGGTAAGGAATTACTGCAAAACTTCATCCGTCATTACAGCCGGAGTACTTCTGTATGTTAATTTATGTGAACGGTTCATTTGTAGAGGCGAGTAAAGCGAAAATTTCCCCTTATGACCATGGATATTTATATGGTCTTGGTGTATTTGAAACGTTCCGTATTTATAATGGGCACCCTTTCTTGCTAGATGATCATTATGAGCGGCTTATGACTGCTCTTTCGTCATTACATATTGCATGGGAAATGACAAAAGAAGATGTAAAGAGCATTTTAAAAGAGTTGATGGTAAGAAATCATTTGCAAAATGCGTATGTTCGCTTTAACGTGTCTGCAGGTAGCGGGGAGATTGGTTTGCAAACAGATATGTATGAAGAGCCTTCTGTTATTGTTTTTGTAAAACCTTTATCGGCTCCTAGTGATGTAGTAGAAAAAGAAGGAGTCGTTTTAAGACAAACGCGCAATACGCCAGAAGGAGAGTTTCGTTTAAAGTCACATCATTATTTAAATAATATATTGGGGAAACGTGAGATTGGGAATACAACTTCGAAAGAAGGGATTTTTCTTACAAAAGAAGGGTATGTTGCGGAAGGGATTGTTTCGAACCTCTTTTTTGTGAAAAATGACATATTGTATACACCGTCACTACAGACTGGAATTTTAAATGGGATTACGCGTGCTTTTATATTAGCAGCTGCTGAACTATTAGGGCTCAAGGTAAGAGAAGGATTATTTTTACAAGAAGAGTTACTTGCAGCTGATGAAGTATTTGTTACGAATTCCATTCAGGAAATTGTTCCGATTTGGTGCATTGGAGAAGTGCATTTTCCAGGTAAGGAAGGATTGGTCACGAATAAGCTTTTATGTGTATATGAAACGTATCGTGAAAAGCTTTGGAGCAGAAATGAATTGTTAAAAGGAGATGTCTAATATGCAGTGCGGTGAATATACATTGAACTTAAATGAAAAGACATTCATTATGGGGATTTTGAATGCTACACCGGATTCTTTCTCCGATGGTGGCAATTATAATGAGGTGGAAGCAGCGGTTCGTCATGCGAAAGAGATGGTAATGAACGGTGCTCATATTATTGATATTGGCGGAGAGTCTACTCGCCCTGGTTTTGCTAAAGTCTCAGAGGAAGAAGAGTTGCAACGTGTTGTACCAATTATTCAAGCTGTATCGCAAGCAGTGAATGTTCCTATATCGATTGATACGTACAAAGCGGAGGTTGCTAAACAAGCTATTGAAGCTGGTGCCCATATTATTAACGATGTTTGGGGAGCAAAAGCAGAGCCAGAAATTGCAAAAGTAGCGGCGGATTACAATGTACCGATTATTCTTATGCATAACCGCGAGAATACAAATTACCGAAATTTGATGGCGGATCTGATTGCTGATTTGTATGAGAGTATTACAATTGCAAAACGTGCAGGTGTACGTGATGAGAATATTATTTTAGATCCAGGTATAGGATTTGCAAAAACATTTGAGCAAAATTTAGAAGTAATGCGAAATCTAGAACAATTGAAAGTGCTAGGGTATCCGCTTCTTCTTGGAACTTCTCGAAAATCATTTATTGGTCATGCGTTAGATTTACCTGTAGAAGAGCGTTTAGAAGGAACTGGTGCAACTGTTTGTCTTGGTATTCAAAAGGGCTGTGAAATTGTACGCGTTCATGATGTGAAAGAGATGTCCCGCATGGCGAAGATGATGGACGCTATGTTAAGGGGGTAAAAGGTTTGGATAAAATTTTTGTTCATGATATGGAGTTTTATGGTTACCATGGTGTGTTTCCTGAAGAAAATAAATTAGGGCAACGTTTTAAAGTAGATTTAACTGTAGAGTTAGATTTAAAGCGAGCTGGAATGAGTGATAACTTAGAGCATTCCGTAAATTATGGAGAGTTATACGAGTTGTGTAGATGTGTGGTAGAGGAGAAAACGTATAAACTTGTGGAAAGTATTGCGGAAAATATTGCGGCGGACATATTAGAACGTTACGATTGTATTATGAATTGTATTGTAAAAGTTATTAAACCCGATCCACCAATTCCAGGACATTACCGTGCGGTGGCAGTGGAGATTGAGAGAGGGCGTTCATGAATAGTGTAGTTTATATTGCTTTAGGTTCGAATATGGGTGATCGCTATACGTATTTATCACAAGCGATAGAGTTGTTGCAGGCGCATCCGGCTATTGAGGTTGAGGATGTATCGTCTGTTTATGAAACAGATCCAGTTGGATATACAGAACAAGAACAGTTTTTAAACTTAGTTATAAAAATTTCTACCAATTTATTACCTCAAGAGTTATTGATAGTGACGCAAAAAGTGGAAGATGAGCTAGGAAGAAAAAGGAAATTCAAGTGGGGGCCGCGTACCATTGACCTTGACATTTTGCTCTATAATCACGAAAATATTGAAGCAGAGAATCTTGTTGTTCCGCATCCAAGGATGTTTGAAAGAGCTTTTGTTATCGTTCCGTTGATGGAGATTAATCAAGAAATTAACCAAGACATTTCACGTTCACAAGTAGAAGAAATGAAAAGGCGAGAGGGAGTAACGGTATGGAAGCAGAGAAATGGGGAAGGCGCATTCGCGCTTTTCGTAAATTAAAAGGCTATACACAAGAAGGATTTGCGAAAGAATTAGGGGTATCTGTATCGGTTTTAGGTGAAGTTGAGAGAGGGAATCGAGTTCCGTCTCAAGATTTTGTTGTAGAGGTTGCAAAAACGTTAAAAGTTTCAATAGAGGAGTTAATGCCGAAGTAGGCATAATGAAGGGAGGCAATCGGGTGTTAAAGATTGCAAACATTGAAATGAAAAATCCGGTTGTACTAGCGCCGATGGCAGGAGTGTGTAACTCCGCATTCCGTTTAACGGTAAAAGAATTTGGTGCAGGATTAGTATGTGCGGAAATGGTAAGTGATAAAGCAATTTTATTTAACAATCAAAAAACGTTAGATATGCTATATATTGATGAAAGAGAAAAACCATTAAGTCTACAAATTTTCGGTGGGGAAAAAGAAACGCTTGTAGAAGCAGCAAAATATGTAGATAAAAATACAACAGCGGATATTATCGATATTAATATGGGATGTCCGGTGCCAAAAATCACAAAATGTGATGCGGGTGCAAAATGGTTGCTTGACCCGAATAAAGTGTACGAAATGGTAGCTGCAGTTGTAGATGCGGTTGAGAAGCCAGTTACGGTAAAGATGCGTATCGGTTGGGATGAAGATCACATTTTTGCGATTGAAAATGCTCAAGCAGTTGAACGTGCGGGCGGTCAAGCAGTTGCTGTTCACGGTCGTACTCGTGTTCAAATGTATGAAGGAAAAGCAGATTGGAATATTATTAAGCAAGTAAAACAAGCTGTTAATATTCCTGTTATCGGAAATGGTGATGTAGAAACGCCGCAAGATGCTAAACGTATGCTTGATGAAATTGGCGTGGATGGTGTAATGATTGGGCGTGCAGCACTTGGTAATCCGTGGATGATTTACCGTACAGTGAAGTATTTAGAGACTGGCGAATTAATGCCGGAGCCATCTGTGCGCGAAAAAATTGACGTATGTATGTTGCATCTAGATCGTCTCATTGATTTGAAAAATGAAGACATCGCAGTTCGAGAAATGCGCAAACATGCAGCGTGGTACTTAAAAAGTGTTCGTGGTAACGCTAGAGTGCGTAATGAAATTAATAGTTGTAATACACGCGCCGATCTTGCATCTTTATTGACGGTATTTGTAGAAGAAGTAGAAGCGAAACAAGAATCTATTCAAGTTGGATAATGGTAAGTGATAAAATGGGCGTTTGACATTCCGGTTTTTACTACCTATAATTACGTCTAAGAAATAAGAACTGCCAGCGTGTTGCTGGCAGTTTTTCTAGTTGGATAGAAAATGATATACTATATATATTGTAAATTTTAATAGAGCTGGAGTGATATCAATACCATGGATAACATGAACCACGAAGAATTAAATGACCAATTGCTCGTTCGTCGCGAGAAGCTACATAACTTACGTGAACAAGGAATCGATCCATTTGGTAAACGTTTTGAACGTACACATTCAACGAAAGAATTGCTAAGCGTGTATGGAGAGCTTTCTAAAGAAGAGTTAGAAGAGAAAGAAATCTCTGTTTCAATCGCTGGTCGTATTATGACAAAACGCGGTAAAGGGAAAGCGGGCTTTGCGCATATTCAAGATCTACATGGACAAGTTCAAATTTATGTTCGTAAAGATACAGTTGGTGATGAGCAGTATGAACTATTTAATACAGCTGATTTAGGTGACTTAGTAGGAATAGAAGGGAAAGTATTTAAAACAAAAGTTGGAGAACTTTCGGTTAAAGCAACTGGTTTTACTTTACTAACAAAGTCTCTTCGCCCACTTCCTGATAAATATCATGGATTAAAAGACGTTGAACAACGTTACCGTCAACGTTACCTAGATTTAATTACGAGCATGGAAAGTCGTGAAACGTTTGTAACTCGTAGTAAAATCATTCGTGAGATGAGAAGATACTTAGATAATAATGGCTATTTAGAAGTAGAAACACCGATGTTGCATGCAATTGCGGGCGGGGCATCTGCACGTCCGTTTATTACGCATCATAATGCGTTAGATATGGAATTCTATATGCGTATTGCGATTGAACTACATTTAAAACGCCTAATTGTGGGTGGATTAGAGAAAGTATACGAAATTGGTCGTGTATTCCGTAATGAAGGTGTATCAACTCGTCATAATCCTGAATTTACGATGATTGAATTATATGAAGCGTATGCAGACTATAAAGATATTATGAAACTAACAGAAAACATGGTTGCTCATATCGCAAAAGAAGTTTTAGGCACAACGACGATTCCATATGGTGAATATGAAATTAATTTAGAGCCAGAGTGGACAAGACTGCACATGGTAGATGCAATCAAACAATATTCTGGAGCAGACTTCTGGAGCCCAATGAGTGTAGAAGAAGCTCGTGCATTAGCGAAAGAGCACAGCGTAGAAATTAAGGATACAATGGAAGTTGGTCATATTATTAATGAGTTCTTCGAGCAAAAAGTAGAAGAACATTTAATTCAACCTACATTCATTTATGGTCACCCAGTGGAAATTTCTCCTCTTGCGAAAAAGAATGAAGAAGATCCACGCTTTACAGATCGTTTTGAGTTATTTATTGTCGCTCGTGAACATGCGAATGCATTTACAGAATTAAATGACCCAATTGATCAAAAAGAACGTTTCGAAGCGCAGTTAAAAGAGCGTGAACAAGGTAATGATGAAGCGCACATGATGGATGATGATTATATTGAAGCACTTGAGTATGGTATGCCCCCTACAGGTGGATTAGGAATCGGTATTGACCGTCTAGTTATGTTATTAACAAATGCACCGTCTATTCGTGACGTATTACTATTCCCTGCAATGAGACATAAACAAAACTAAGCTTTGGAGTTTTCTCCAAAGCTTTTTTTTATATTGTTTTATAAGGTGAAAAAAATATAAAAAAACTATTGCATTTTAATTTATGAACTGGTATATTTATATTCGTTGTCACGAACGGCAGCGAAGTTAACAACTTGGAAATGAAAAAAGTTGTTGACAGAGAAATAACGAAATGTTATATTGTTAAAGTCGCTTTGAGCGGCAGACGAGTTCTTTGAAAACTGAACGAAACAAACAACGTGAAACGT